>JACQBC010000012.1 GCA_016194635.1 Gammaproteobacteria bacterium
GGTGTCGACCTTATAACTGTGGTTCCCACTCTCCATGGCTGCGTTATCATAGCAATCACCGCGCTTGCGCATGCTACAAACAAGCCCGTGTTTTGTCAGTAACACTTGACAATCCGCCGAGCAGTACTGGCTCCCGCGGTCACTGTGGACGATAACCTCCCGTGGGAATTTTCGCCGGAACAAGGCCCTCCGTAACGCCGCGATCACCAAGGCGCGATCAATCCGATGGCTCAAGGCATAACCGACAACCAGGCGCGAATATAAATCCAAGACCACAGCCAGGTACAACCAACCCTCGTCGGTCCAGACATAGGTGATATCGCTCACCCACTTCTGATTCGGCGCGTCGGCGTTGAAGTCTTGCTCCAGCCGATGGGGGGGCCACCGGCAACGTGTGATTCGAGTGGGTCGTGGCTTTTTATTATTATTGGAATAGCACTGCCTTGGATCTTGTTGCAGTGGCGAATTCGCTGGCATGGTTTAATAATGATGTTGCCAGTGTTGATGGTGGTTGAAATATTGGATATTCCGATGGTGCTGGTCGGCGCATTGCTGGATTTCATCTACGCCAATTTAGGTTCGTACACTGTCCCCCCTTGGCAGGTAGGCGTAATGACGGCTTTAAATGGTGGAGGGCGACTCGCACTGAGTATTGCCGCTGCCATCAGTGTGAACATTGTTACCGAAAAACTCCCTCACCGCCTACGGATAAATCCGTGAAAGGCTTACGTCAAAAAAACAGGAAAAGTTCACCGCGTGGGTAACTCGATTGTCGCGTCACTCCGTTTCACGATGATGAGGCAGGCTCACTGTATTTTACGAATAGTGTAGTTGCCACTATCAGTCATATAGAGATTCTTTCCATTGGTGGTAATGCCATAAGGATAGCCAAACTGCGCCGCACTGCCCGTACCATCCGCTATCCCAGAAGCTCCACCCGCCAGCGTCGTGACCACGCCCGTGGCAATCACAATTTGGCGAATATTGATGTTACCACTATCCGAAACGTACAAATTCGTTCCATCGGTGGTGATGTCATTCGGCAACAGAAATTGCGCCGCACTGCTTGTGCCATCGGCAGCGCCATAAACTCCTCCCGCCAACGTCGTCACTGACGCCGTGGCAATCACAATTTTGCGAATGCGGTCGTTGCCTCTATCGACCACATAAAGATCCGTTCCATCCGTGGTGATACCGGTGGGATAGGAAAACTGTGCGGCACTGCCTGTGCCATCGGCGGTGCCTTGGATCCCCCCCGCCAGTGTCGTGACTGGCGAATGCGATGGTTGCCGCTATCTGCTACAAAAAGATTTATCCCATCGGTAGTGATACCGTTGGGATAGTAAAATTGCGCGGCACCGCCCGTGCCATCGGCGTAACCGCCGGTAGGCGAGCCCGCGAGGGTGGTGACCGACCCGCTTGCGATGCCGATCTGCCGTATCCGGTGATTGTCAGTCATATATAGGTTTGCGCCATCGGTGGTCAGGCCATTGGGGGACTCAAATTGCGCGGCATTACCCGTGCCATCGGCGGTGCCATAGCTCGACGCGGTTCCCGCGCTGGTGGTTACTGTGGCGGTAGAAATGACTATGTGGCGAATCAGATTGTTATTGGAATCCGCGACATAGAGATTCGTGCCGTCGGTGGTAATGCCCGAGGGTGTATTGAATTGCGCCGCACCGCCCGTACCATTGGCGGTACCGTAACTTCCAATGTTCGAACCTGCCAGGGGTGTCACCGTTTTTGTGGCGATCACGATTTGACGAATGCCGTTGTGATTGCTATCCGTCACGTATAGGTTAATACCGTCAGTGGTAATACCGGTAGGGTTGTTCGTGTTAGCCAGCGTTGTCACCACGCCGGAGGCGATCACGATTTGGCGAATATTATTGATGTCACTGTCTGTTACATAAAGACTCGTTCCAACAAGCGTGATGCCGGTAGGACGATAGAACTGCGCGGCGGTGCCCGTGCCCTCGGCGTAGCCTTGGGTACTCCCCGCCAGTGTCGTAACGACACCCGAGGCGATCACGATCTGGCGAATACGAGTGTTATACGTATCCGCGACGTACAGGTTTGTACCGTCGGAGGTGATACCGCTGGGATGATCAAAACGGGCAGCACTGCCTGTGCCATCGGCATAGCCCTGGGTTCCCCCCGCCAGCGTCGTGACCTTACCTGTCGTAATTACAATTTGACGAATACAGTTGTTGTCACTGTCCGTCACGTACAGGTTTGTACCGTCGGAGATGATACCGCTGGGATGATTAAAACGGGCGGCCGTGCCCATGCCCTCGGCGTTGCCCGCAGTTCCTCCCGCCAGGGTCGTGACCATGCCCGTGGCAACCACCATCCGTCGTATACTGTTGTTATACGTGTCCGCCACATAGAGATTCGTTCCGTCGGTGGCGATGCCGGTGGGATGATAAAAATGGGCCGTGGTACCCGTGCCGTCGGCTGCAGGGCCTGACCCCGGAAAAGTGCTGACCGTACCCTGCACGGACAGCGCGTTACCTTGAATCGACCCACCCACTAATTTGGAAGGAACGGGCGCAGGAGTATTACCGCCACCCGCACTACCGCTGTTGCCGCCACCGCACCCGGCCAACCATCCAATAAAAAGCCCCGTCAAAACACCCCGCCATGCCTGAAGACGTTGCATGATTCCCTGCCTATTGTTTACATTAAATGACACCGTCAAGAACGCAACCGGTTACCCAATGGACAAACCACGCGCACCGTTCGATGATAATCACTCTTTGTTACAGAATTAGGAATGTGTCAGGGTTTTAAAGCCACCTTGAAAAGGCGGTATTTGAGATGGTTCTTGCTGTCCCGGAATGACTCCATTGGTTTGTTATCGTTGATATTGAACTGAATTTTTATGAATAAACATTACTTGGAAATGTTGCGATAGCACGAAACAATCCGCATTCGTTTGAACCAACCCGCACCCGCATCGCCCTAACCACTTACGCACTGAAAAGTTAGTAAAATGCTCTGCTATCGCAATGACGCTTTCCAATCACTTGATCGTACACGCGGTAACTATTTGATCTACAACGACCTGAAATTTCAGTAACCGTGACTTTCAAATTTTTCACGCGATAGAAATGGAGAAAAATCCCCTGCAGAGAATAAAATTTGGAAAATTCACAACGCGAGTGCGCGGCACGAAGTCCACAGGAACCCGCACACTGCCGCAGGTGTTCGCACCCATTCGGGTACGGAGAGATCGGTTGAAAATTTCGGAGTGGTGGCCAAGGGCGGAATCGAACCACCGACACGGGGATTTTCAGTCCCCTGCTCTACCGACTGAGCTACTTGGCCTTTATGCTGTGGGCCGCGTATTAAACCCACTGGGGCGGCGCGAGTCAAGCGGCCTTTGAATTCAAATGCTTATTTGGTTGGCGGAACATAACCGGGCGGGGGGGTGGACGCGGCCCCGCCGAACAGGAATTTTTCCATTTCGCTTTCCAATAACGCCCGGTGTTTGGGGTCGATGGGGCTAAGGCGATTTTCATTGATCAACATGGTTTGCTGTTTTAGCCATTGTTGCCAGGCGTCCTTGCTGATGTTGTCATAGATCCGCTGCCCGAGGGGGCCGGGGTAGGGCGCGCGGTCAAGGCCCTCGGCCTGTTTACCTAATTTTGTGCATTGAACCATACGTGCCATGGATTACCTCGCGGGGTGAAGGGTGGGGGTGGCGACCTGGTGTTGCCATTGGTCGAGCAGGGTTTGTACCGGCGCAGGCAGTCCACGGGCGTCCGGCTGGCAAGTGTTATACCAAATGAACTGGGCATTATCCATGACACCTTCGGCAGGGTTGATAACCTGCGCGGCGATGGGCTCGATGTCGAGATGGTAGTGACTAAAACTGTGTTTTAAGGTGGGTAGGGTAGCCGTGTATTGAACCCGCATTTGCCAGTGGTGATGGCACCACGCCACGGGATCGCTATCGGTGGGGCATTCGGGCAGGCTCCATAAACCTCCCCAAATACCCGCCGGTGGACGCTGCTGCAGCAACACGTGCCGGTTGTCCGGGCTGAGCAATAACATCCGGGTGGATTTACGCGGCAGGGTCTTGCGCGGTTTGGGGTGCGGAAAGGCGGTGGGATGACCAAGTGCACGGGCCTGGCAGTGAGACGCTAATGGACAGTCTCCACAGCGGGGCGCCGAACGGGTACAGAGGGTAGCGCCTAAATCCATGATGGCCTGGGTGTAATCGGCCAGGCGTTGAGCGGGCGTGTACTGCTCTGCCCAACGCCATAAACGCGCTTCGACCGGGGGTTGTCCGGGCCAGCCTTCAACGGCGTGATAGCGGCACAGCACACGTTTGACATTGCCGTCGAGGATCGCTTGCCGTTGTTCAAAGCTTTGCGCCAGGATCGCGGCAGCGGTGGATCGACCTATGCCTGGCAATTCCATCAGCGCCGTAATATCAGCGGGAAACGCGCCGTGGTGCTGTGTCATGATTGTTTGTGCGGCCTTATGTAAATTGCGTGCCCGCGCGTAATATCCCAGACCACTCCAGAGATGTAATACCTCGTCTAAGGGGGCGGCGGCGAGCGTGGCGACGGTCTCAAAGCGTTGTACAAAGCGTTGAAAGTACGGGATCACGGTGTTGACCTGGGTCTGTTGCAGCATGATCTCCGACACCCACACCCGGTACGCTGTGCGGGGCGATTGCCAGGGCAGATCGTGCCGGCCGTGCTGGTCGTACCAGGTTAAAATCGCCGTGCTGAAATCAGTGGGGTGTGGGTGTGATAGGGGCATGGCTTGCCTTGATGCGGCGTTCGACGCCGATAAAAGTTTTTTTGGCCTCATCCAACAGCCGGGATTTTAAAATCGGCGGACCGATCACCGGGGGTACCCAGAAGTTGGG
Organism: Gammaproteobacteria bacterium; assembly: GCA_016194635.1. GTDB lineage: Bacteria > Pseudomonadota > Gammaproteobacteria > UBA6429 > Thiohalophilaceae > JACQBC01. Next base: position 4,886 of record JACQBC010000012.1, read on the forward strand.
CATATAATCGGCGTAATAGTGGATACGGGTGTGGTCGTCTTCGGCCGTGAGTTGCCACTCGGTTTGGCCGTACGCCAGGTCGCTGTCGTCGGGATCGGTCAAGGTGGTGATCTTGCCGTTGCCCCATTCGGTGACCAGTTGGGTCTGGCCTACCCGTTTGCAAAAAAATAACACGCAACCCTCGGCCTCCATGCGCACGGTGTGCAGATTGTTTTTGCTGAATAATAATTTGCTGAGTTTGATGTGATCATTCAATTGAGTGGTGTGATCAAAGTCCATTAAGATCGCGTAGACTTGATCGCGTTTGCCGGCGATCCGCATTTCCAGGGTCAGTAAATAATGAGCTTGCTTGAGTTCGACATTGTACTGTAATACTTCCGCGGCGTAACTGTCGCTGGTGTAGAAGCACCATAAGACGCCGATGCAGCTGAGCCATTTCATCGGGGCAGTAGTTTCTCGAGTAATTTCTTGGTTTCCTGCTTAACCTTGTCTTTGACTGCGGTGGCTTTTTTTTGTAATGCCTGTTGCTGCAGGCGTTTAATAACCGCGAGGATGTCCGGCAGCGGTTTGGCGATATTTTGCCAGGAACCGCGCAGCGGGATCGGGATGGGCTCATTTTGGAGGTTGAGGCTGGCGTCACCGAGGGTGATTTCCCACGGGGCGGTGCGGGTAAAGAACAAGCTGTAGTCTATCGATTGTTTGAGCAGATTAATCTCACCGTTGCCACGGAGTTGATCGGTGGCGGTTGTAACCAGCAGATCACGGTTATGCAGTACCCCATTGGTGCAATGGAGCGTGGCGCGAGCGCTGTCGAATACCGTGCGGTCCTTGTTGTCCGCCGTCGGGGGCGGCTGTTTTAACTGCGCATAAACTTGACTGAGTAACCAAGCACGCAGATCGAAATTGGGAATTTGCGTTTTATCCAAGCGGAGCTGCGCCTCGCCGTTGAGATGGCTCAACAATGCGTCGGGGCTAAGTCCTTCAGTGGTGATATCGGCCACGGCTTCGGCGCTACCATTTACCCAGGGTTTACCGCTCAGTGCTTGTAACAAGGGTCCTGTCGATACGCCGCGCAACTCATTGTGTAAATGCCAACGCGGCGGTTGTGTCTGGGTGTTGAGCGACCATTCGCCGCGTAATTCACCGTCGTACAGTGCCATGGTTGGCTGGACTTGGATCCGTGATTGCACGATGGTTAACGGCAGCTGCAGTTTAGTGACGCGCATTTGCCGCCACCAGAGTTCGCCAATAGAAATATTAGCGTGTAGATTGAGTTGCGCGGGTAAACTAATATGCGCTGTCGTAACCGTAGGGGCTGGTTTAGAAGTTGCGGCGGCGGTTATTTCGCCGTCGCTGTGCGTAGCCAGCCAGGGGTTGATGTCGAGCTTGGGTATCGTAAGCGCGGCGTTCAGTTTGGGATGATCAAACGATTGCAGGGTGAATTGGCCTTGCGCACGGGTGGTTTTATCCAGGGACAAGGTGAAACTCGGCAGTGCCACGCGTTGTTGGGCCTGATCAAAGGTTGCGGTGGGTATATCCAATCGCACTTGCATGGCGCTGCTGGGCAGGGCGGGGCCTTGCGCATCCAACTGTAGCTGCAGTTCTGCTAGTACGATATGTAGTTGTTCCCATTGCGCCGTTAGATTAGTAGTAAGTTGCAATTGACCCTGTAGTGCCGGTTGTTGACTGGCAAATGCCAGCGACACCTGCAACGGGGTGCTGTTTTGACGCAACGGACCGGCGCGTAGGTTAATACCGGTGATATCCCAGTGTGAATGAGCGGATAGATCCTCCCAGTGCAACGCGGCGTTGTTGATCGCGATGGACTCGATGCGAAATTGCTTGTGCTTTTGGTTAGGATTGGTCGAGGACGGCGCCGGGGTCGGCGTAGCAGATGCGTGGTTGAGCAAATCCGACCAATTATTACTGCCATCCGGTTGCACCTGTAAATTCAGTTGCAACCCTTGTAACGCCAACTCACCGATATGCAGTTCATTGGAAAATAACGACACTAAACGCAACCGCGCCTTGGCGTGTTCGATTTGTATAAAGGTAGGGTTATTCAGCGTGGCGGGATTGTGCAATCGCAGCTGGCCGATATCCACGCCTAGCCAAGGGAAGACGGACAAGCGGATGGTACCGTCAATCTCTAGATCGCGACCTGTATGGTGTTTAACCCAGGCCGCAATGTCGGTTTTGTAGTCGTTAGGATTAATAAGATACGGCAAGGCAAGAATCGCGCTGATAACCAGCAAGACCAGCGCTAACATGACATATAAAAACCGTTTAAAGAACTTTTTCATGGCGGGCATGGTGTGATTGGAGCGGGTGATGGGAATCGAACCCACGCTATCGGCTTGGGAAGCCGAAGTTCTACCATTGAACTACACCCGCGTTGTGGTAACACCGCGACATTATTATGGAATCCCCAGCATTCTACCAGCGATTACTTCCCGGTTGACGGCGCGACGGGGTGGTGGTGCGCGTTTAGTATGACACGCATGAATACATCCTTATAGCTCGGCGGCCGCAGTCGCTCCCGGCATCCTGCCTCTTGCGACACTTGCGCTTCCCTGTGCATCGTCCCTGCGGCCGACGGTCATACCCAACCCGTATCACCACCCCGTCGCGCCTACGGTGGCGGAATATACATTTTAAGAGTACATCCCCTCCACCTGTTCCGACCAGCGCTGCACGATCAATTGGCGCTTGGTTTTGAGGGTGGGGGTAAGCAAGCCATTTTCCACCGTCCAGGGTTCAAGCAGTGGGGTAACCCGGCGTACCTTTGCATACCCTGGAAATTCTCGTAGTGCGTTGGCAATACGGTCCAACAGGGCTAGGTGGATTTGAGGAGCCTGCAAGGCGCGGGGGTCCCGAGGATTGACCCCTTGGGACTGCGCGAAGGGATACCAGGGTTCAGCATTGAGGACCACCAGCGCAGCGAGGTAGGAGCGGGCTTCACCAATGATTAGGGCTTGCGCGAACAGCGGATCGAAGGTAATCGCCGCTTCCATATCGGCCGGAGGGATTTTTTCGCCATTGGATAACACCAAGATATCCTTGATACGGCCGGTGATATAAATCCGGCCATGGTGGATACGCGCCTTATCGCCGGTGCGCAGCCAGCCGTCCTCGGTTAACGCCGCGTGGGTGGCGGTGGGGTTATTCCAATAACCGAGCATGATACCGGGGCTGCGCGCTTGTAATTCATCATTATCGCCGAGCCGCACCTCAACACCGTCGAGCGGTAGGCCCACGCTGCTGGGGTCATTGTTGGTACGGCGATTGGCGGTGATGACGGGGCTGGATTCAGTGAGGCCGTACCCTTGTAATAGGTTCAGCCCTAAGCCAATAAACATACGCGCGACGGGAAAGGGCAGGGGTGCGCCGCCGCTGACGGCAACCGCTAACTTGCCGCCCAGCCGCGCGGTAATTTTATCCGCCACCCGGCGTTTCAACCAGGGCCACAACCAGCGGTAAGGTTTGGGTTTGGCGCGGCCTTGTTGGGCTAAAAATTCTTGCCATCCCACATGAACGGTTAACCTGTATAACCCGCGTGTTATCCAATGGGCGGTGCGCAGGTAATCGTGAATTTTTTCGTAAAATCGTTCAAAGATGCGGGGTACGGCGATCAAGACCTGGGGTTGGATGGCTTGTAGATCCTCGCCCAGCAACGATATTGAACGGCTATAGATCACCTGCAAACCAAACATCATCGGAATATAGTAACCACCGGTGCGTTCAAAGGTGTGGGACAGGGGTAGAAACGACAATAATCGCCAGCGGGGTTGCAGCTCCAGGATTTTGCCGGACTCCTCGGCAATGCTGAGAATATTATGATGGCTGAGCATCACCCCTTTGGGTTTACCCGTGGTCCCCGAGGTGTAGACGATGGTGGCCAGGCTGTGGGGATCTCCCTCGCGGGGGGATAAGGCTATCGCTTGCAAGGGTAACCAGTGCTTTAAACATTGCACGCGGGTGTGTTGCCACGGGGCAGGAGGGGCTGTTTCTCCCTCCGCTAATACCACCAAGTGTAAATCCGTGAGTGGCTGTGGGTGGGCCGCATGAATGTTTTCCCAACAGGCGGCGTTGGGGACAACCAATGCTTTGATCCCGGCGTCTTGCACTATGTAGCGGATATTGTCAGGCCGATCCTCTAAATACAGAGGAACCACCACAAGACCCAGCCCGAGTGCGGCTTGTTCGGCCGCCACCCATTCGGGGCAGTTGCGTAGTAATATGCCGAACCTATCACCCTGTTGCAGGCCCGTGGGGGCCAGTGCGGCTTGCCAGCGTCCTACCTGTTCGGCCATGTGCTGCCAGCAGAGGGTTGTCCAGGTTTGCTGGGCGCAGTCGTAGCTCGTATAGGCTTCCCACTGGGGGGTTTGATGCACGCGCTCGCGAAACAAGCCATCCAGCGTGCCCGCACGCTGGAGCGAAATATGGATAGAACCAATCATGAAATTTTCCCCTCTGACTCAAACATAATGGCAAAGCCGATTGACGTATGCAAGTCAGGCCCGATAGGCTATACCGCTATGGACATTGTTGTGAATGGTCAAACACACGTTATCCCGCCGGGCTACACCGCCGCACAACTCATTACTGACTTGGGATTGCATGGGCGGCGTGTCGCTATGGAGATCAACCAGACCATTGTCCCGCGCAGTGCCTATGCTCAGCGCCCACTCCAAGCGGGTGATCGGGTAGAAATTGTGCATGCGGTGGGCGGCGGTTAACCTAACGAGAGCTTTATGCTAGACAGCGCAATCTCCGACCCCTTGATCATCGCCGGTGTGAGTTACCACTCGCGATTATTAGTCGGTACCGGCAAATATAAAGATATGCAAGAAACTCGCTTGGCAACCCAGGCAAGTGGCGCCCAAATCGTCACCGTGGCGGTACGGCGCAGCAACCTTGGGCAACATCCCAACGAACCGAATTTGCTCGACATCCTGCCGCCCGATCACTATACCTTATTGCCCAATACCGCCGGTTGTTACAACGCCGACGATGCGATCCGCACCTGTAATCTGGCGCGTGAATTACTCGATGGCCACGACCTGGTAAAACTCGAGGTGCTCGGTGATCCCAAAACATTATTTCCCAATGTGAGGGAAACCCTCCAGGCGGCCGAAATCTTGATCAGGGATCAGTTCAAGGTGATGGTGTATACCTCCGACGATCTGATCATCGCTAAGGAACTCGAAGCGATGGGTTGTGTGGCGGTGATGCCGTTAGCCGCGCCGATCGGCTCGGGATTGGGCATACGTAATCCCTACAACATCGGTTTTATTGTCGAGGCATTAAAGGTGCCGGTGTTGGTCGATGCCGGGGTGGGCACGGCCTCCGATGCTGCCATTGCGATGGAATTAGGTTGTGCTGGGGTGTTGATGAATACCGCGATTGCCGCGGCTAAAAATCCCGTGCTCATGGCCAGTGCTATGAAGAAGGCGATCGAGGCCGGCCGCGAGGCTTATTTGGCCGGGCGCATGCCGCGTAAACAATACGCCAGTGCCTCATCGCCGATCGACGGGACATTTTATTAGCAAGCGTAGTTTTAAAGAGTATTGCGTTCCCGATACAAAATATTCACTGAATCTCTGCGTTTGATCTTTTGTCATCCACTCAACCGACTCTGTCTTCCCAGCGCTGGGCTGAGGTGCGATTACGGCAGGTGATGCTAAGGCGAACCTAGGACATGCCCATCCACCTTGTCGCCGTAGAAGCACTGTTCGTTGTTGTGAAAGGTTTTCTTAGTCGCGGCCACATCGCCTTGAAAACGCGGATCTTGCGGACGTTCGTGGCTGTCAACAAAGGCCGCCAGATCCCAGGCCTGTTGATCGCTTAGGCTGTTTGGTTTGCTCAAGGGCATGTTGGCCTTGATAAATCCAGCCGCGATGTCGATGCGATGCATGCCCGCTCCCCAGTTGAACGAGTCCTTGCCCCACAGCGGCGGGAACACGTAGCTACCGTCTAGCATGGTCCCGCCGCCGTTTTCTGCGTGACAGAGCGCGCAGTTGGCGGCGTATAACGTTGCCCCGCGCTCGATGCTCGGCGGTTGGGCGGGTTTGGCGAGTATAGGATAACCTTGGCCCGGTAATGACACCCCGACGGGTGCGCCCGTGGCAAGCCAAAAAGCATATGTTGTTAATGCGGTTAACTCGGGGCTGCCGGCCGGTGGCGCCTGACCATTCATGCTGTACTTGAAACAACCCTGCAAGCGTTGCTCAAAGGTATTTACCTCGCCGGTTTTTTTGCGATAAGCGGGGTAGATCGTATAGGCCGCCCACAGCGGCGCGGAATTGGCGTGACGCCCGGCGTCCAAGTGGCAGTTAGCGCAGGTCAAGCCATTACCAACATACTTGCTGAGTAATTTATCCGTGTGTACGAACATCTCCTTACCCAGCCGCACCATGTCACCAAACTTGTTGGCAGGCAAGCTGTCCTCACTGGGGGGCGAGAACGGGATTTTTTCTTGCGCGTATACCCCGCCTGGAATAAGCAACAACGCCCACACTAACAGCGCCAGGGTCGGACGAGGTTGAAAAACAGCAGTGGTCATAACGCAACTCCTTCTCTTTATTACCCTCACCCTAGCCCCGCTGAAAGTGGAGGGGAACGCGATCAGATATCTTTCACTTGAATACGTTTATTTAACGGGCGCAAGGCTCGCGAAATAAGCCGACACAGCGGCGATATCGTCCGCGGGCATGCGCTGGGCGATACCTTTCATCAAATCTAGAGGATCATTGCGGCGCGTACCGCTACGCCACGCCTCCATCTGTTTGGTGATATAAACCGCGTGTTGACCGGCGAGCGCCGGAAAATGCCTGCCAACGCCCTGACCCGCGGGTCCATGACAGCTTACACAAGAGGGGATGTCATGGTCCCAAAGACCGTTAAGTGCAAGGCGTGCTCCGCGCGCGATCAACACAGTATCCTTATTGATTGGCGCGGTCACGGAGGTTTGCGCGGCGAAGTAGGCCACGACGTCGGTGATCTCGGTATCCGACAGGGCCTTGGCAATCGGTTGCATCACAGGGTCGGTACGGCGGCCGTGTTGGAAATCATACAGTTGTTTGGCAAGGTATTCGGCGTTGATACCGGATAGCCGTGGGAAACCCGCGGCGGCATTGCCCGATCCGTCCGCGGCATGGCAGGTTTGGCAGGCGGTGGCGCCGCGCGTGTTGCCTTTGAGGGCCAGTGTTTTGCCGATGTCCAGATCCGCGCCACTGGCCGTTACCGTCAACAAGCCACAACACAATCCAGCGATTGCAATCTGTTTCGTCATGATTCAGAGGCCTCGTAAATTCAGTGGCATAAGCTTACGCTTCAAGCGCCCATCGCGAGCACAGCCAAGCTCACTCGCGAGCATTTTAGCGGAAGTCAAACCGGTGGTGCAATTAAGCTCCATGAGAGAGGTTACATAACTGTTCGGTAAGGATGATCAAGCATACCGCGCCACCCTTTGGAAACGCTTAATGGTTTATTCCCAACAACAGGCCCAGAGGCAGGGTGTATCACGGTGGCGGTATTTCCATGCGTCCTGGCAATCCTTTTATATTGACATCGTGTTGCGGATAGGGAAAATGAATATTGTTGGATTTAAATTCGTTCCAGATGCGGATATTGATTTGCGAGCGAACATTGGCCATGCCGTTTTCAGGGTCATCGATCCACACATACAATTCTAGTTTCAGACCGTTGTCGCCAAACTGCACCAGCTGCGCATCCACGGGGGGATCCGCCAACACCCGCGGGTGATCGTCGGCGATCTTTTTAAGCATTTGCAATACCCGCTCTGGATCATCGTCATAACTGATTTCCACGGGGATCTTTAACCGTATCTTATGTTCGCCATAACTCCAGTTGACAACATCATTGGTGATTAGATTCTCATTGGGGATCAGGGTTGAGACCCCGTCGAAATCTTTCACGACGATATAACGGGCGTGTAATTCCAGTACTTGTCCTAGACGGTCGCCGATCTTAATCAGGTCACCGGGGCGGATCGAGCGGTCAAACAACACCAGGAAACCGCTGATAAAATTGCTGGCAATACGTTGTAGACCAAAGCCTAGGCCCACACCGATGGCCCCGCCGAACACCGCGAAGGCGGTGAGGCTGATACCGGCCGCGTCCAATGCGATCATCACCGCCAAGGTGATTAATACCACACGGGTAATTTTCGCCAGACCCACGCGCCAACCCACCGAGATGTGGTCACTGTTGTATAAGCGCCGTTCCATATGAGTGGATAACCAGATGGCCAGGGAAAACAAGATGGCCACCAAGATGACAAAATTAATCGCGGATAACAGCGAGATACGGCTGTCGCCAACGCTCAGCGCGAGGCTATCGAGGAAGGCGAGCAGGGTGCTCAGTAGATCGGTGAGATACAACAGCACCGCTAACCAGATAAGAATACTGATGATGCGTTGCCAGGTCTTGAACGTGGGGGTAGGGGCAAATTGTTTACCCAGCCAAAAAAATAATATCCGTACCCCCGCAAACGTGCTGAGCAGTATGCTGGCGATACGCAGCCACTGCACCGATTCATCCAACAGGTGAAACAGGCTATAAAACGCGCTTACCAATACCAAGGCCAGAGCCGGAAACACCACGCGTTGCACCGCGGGTGTCAGCAACGGCCGCATCCCATCGTGTGGGCCAAGCCGACGCTTGGTTAACACCTGTCCAAGAAAGCGGGTGATGCTAAACGCGACGATGATTGCGACACCGATACCGCCAAATTGCCACCAACTCTCCGCTGTATTCCAATGGATCAGGGTTGTGCTCAGTTGATTAGTTAATTGTGTTATTCTAGGCATAACTCATCTTGAAACGTCGTTTACCGATTGTCAATCACCGCATCCTTACATGACGACTATTGTCAGACCACAACAGGGTATACGCACGTTTGTGCGGCGTCAGGGCCGGATCTCCGCGGCCTACCGCGCCGCGCTCATTGAGCTCGCGCCGCACTACACCATTCCCTGTACGGGTGGTCAACTCGATTTAGATAAGGTGTTTGCACGCCAGGCACCGCGAATATTAGAAATTGGTTTTGGCAACGGCGCGGCCTTGTATGAAATGGCGCGGCAACAACCTGATCACGATTTTCTTGGTGTGGAAGTGCACTCTCCGGGTATCGCGAATGTTTTTGTAAATGCGCGGCGCTTGGGGTTGACAAATCTGCGGGTGATCTGCGCCGATATCCATACGGTGTTGCAGCAGATGATCCCGGCTGAGAGTTTTGAAGCGGTGTGGATTTTTTTTCCCGATCCCTGGCCGAAGCAACGGCACCACAAGCGGCGGCTGATTCAGCCGGTTTTTATTGAGCTAGTGGTGAACAAGTTATGCCGCGGGGGAATATTGCACTTGGCGACGGACTGGCAGGACTATGCCAGTCAAATGCTCAAGGTGATTGCATCCCAGCCGCGCTTGGTGAATCGGGCCGGGCCGGAGCAATACAGCGCGCGGCCCAGGTACCGGCCGCTGACAAAATATGAATTACGCGGCGTGCGGCAAGGGCACGTGGTGCGTGATCTGATCTTTGAAAAAAATTAATTGGGTAGGTCTTTGTGTAACATTGAATTTAACACAATGACTTCCATGCCATTGGTTGCGAGTAATTGTTCTTCTTCCATATGTTTAAACACGCGCCCCACCGTTTCGCGTTTACAACCGACGATGCGGGCGATCTCTTGGCGTGATACACGTAACACTACCCCACGTTGATGCGGGCTGGCGTCGGGTTCGGCGCACAACTCCAGCAGGGTGCGCGCGATCCGGCCGGCGACATCCATGAAGGCCATGCGGGTGACACGGCGGCTGGTTTGCAATAAGCGTTGTGATAGTTGCAGCCCCACCGCTTGTAAGATGTGGGAATGCTCTTCGCGTAGTTCGCCGTTAAACAATTGATGTAAATTTTGGTATTCAATCTCCGCCAGCACGCAGGCGGTGCGCGCGCGGATATTCGCGGTATGCGCCTTGAGCTTGTAAAACAGGCCGATCTCACCGATAAAATCGCCAGCGTTTAAATACGCCAAGATAATTTCATTGCCATCCTCATCGCTGTCGATCACCGAGGCCGAGCCCTGCACCAGGTAATAGAGCCGGTCGGTCGGTCCGCCCGCGCGCAGGATCAAGCCCTTTTTGGGTATCTTGCGTTGCGTGCAAAACGACAGGAAACGTTCAATGGCCTGTGGGTGAATACTCACGGTTTTTTCATGTTCAGCGGCGCGTTGCATACCCTTGGCGTATCGGCCGGCGGATCACCAAGCTTTATAGTAACTCTACAAAAAATAGACGGTTATACCTTACCTGCAGCAAGGACTCCGTGGGCAGTGCTTAGTCGCTGGCGTTTACCGGCCATAACCAGGCGGCGCCGCGTACCCCGCTGGAATCTCCATGGACCGGCGGGCGTAATTGGGTGGCAACCTGATCCGAAAATACATACTGCCCCCAGCGTTGTGGGACGTTATCGTACAAACGTTGGATATTGGACATGCCCCCACCCAAGACAATCACCTCGGGATCCAGCACGTTGATGATGGTTGCCAAGGCACGCGCCATGCGGTCTTCGTAACGCTGCAACGAGGCCTCGGCAATCACATCCCCCTGCTGCGCCCGCGTCAGTATCGCAATGGGGGTGTCACCATGACCTTGGTGCAACTGATGGTCGCGGCTAAATCCCGGTCCGGATAAAAAGGTTTCGATACAAGCGTGTTTACCGCAATAACAACGTGGCCCGGGCAGTTCGTCGGCGCGTGGCCAGGGCAGTGGGTTGTGTCCCCATTCTCCGCTGATGGCGTTCACGCCGCTAATCACCTGTTTATGAACCGCGATACCCCCGCCCGTGCCGGTACCGACAATAACCCCAAATACCACGTCGGCGTCTTGGCCGGCGCCATCGCTGGCTTCCGAGACGGTAAAACAATTGGCGTCGTTGCTCACCCGCACCGGGCGCCGCAGTAATTCGCCCAGATCCTGTTGCAGGGGGTGACCGATGAGACAGGTTGTATTGGCGTTTTTTACCAGTCCCGTGGCGGGCGAGATCATGCCGGGAATACCCACACCGACACTCCCCTGTGTACCACAGTAGTGTTCGGTATTCGTCACCAAGGTTTGAATCGCGTCTAGGATCGCATGGTAGTCATGCGCGGGGGTAGGCGTGCGTTGTCGATAACGCTCTACGCCCTTATTGTCCAGGGCGATGACTTCAATCTTGGTGCCGCCTAAATCAATTCCAATGCGCATGCGCGGGTCTCAGGTAATGGGCGGATTATGATTTATCCTTGTCCCAAACGAATTCCACCCTCAAGGGGGTTTTGGCGGTTTTAATGATTACATAGGGCTGAGTCAGTTGCATCGTCGTAATCGTATCTTGCGGGGGGGTATCCATATGTAAATTCACCAACAGCCAGCTGGGTGTTATTTGCAGGGATTGTACCTTTACACTGTGTCCACCGGTCGGCCGTTCACCGGCAAACACCGCAATGATCATTTCTTTGGTGAAATCGATCGGTGGAGCGGGTGGGGTGCGACGCCGAAACGATTGGTGTACGTTCCAGAGTTCTTGCCAGTCTTGGTTGGTGTTAATCACCAGGTGCTTGGGGATAGTCAAGCCGCTGCGTACACCTTGATCGATAACCGTGAAACTGGGTTGTGTTTCTGACTCCGGCGGGGGTGGCGGGGTGGTGCAGGCGGTTGCGATTAAACCAATCAATAAAATTGAAATTAATTTCCGCATCTTATGGTCCTGTGATGATAGGCCGTGCCGTGTGGATACGATCCAAGCGCAGGCGGATGGTTTGCCCGGTGTGGTCACGGCCAATTAGGAATTCTTCACCACGTTCGGTCCTAAGGTCAATGGGTAATAAGTTGCAGACGTGATCTTGTCCTTGCGGGTCACGCCAGACCACCCGCAACTGGGTGCGGTGCATGATTGCCAATTCATATTGACTATGCAGGTCACAATCGATGGGGGTGTAGGGTTCGTTGTTGTTGCTCATCACGATTTGGTTAGGTAAAGATCGTTAATAGGTCGTTGAGAAAATTTCGTCCCCTCGCCGTGGGGTAGATCCGATCCGCGTCGACGCACAATAAGCCGCGCGACTGGGCTTGTTGCAGTTGCGCTTGCAGCAGCTGCAGGGGTAACCCGGTGCGTTCGGTAAACAGCGTTGGGCTAAAACCGTCATGCAGACGCAGGTTATTCATCATAAATTCAAGTACACAATCCGACCAGGATAGGGTTTGCTGTCCCGCTGTGGCCTGGGCTGTTCCCGCGAGTTGTTGGTATTCACGCGGATGTTTGACATTCCACTGCCGGCTGATCTGTTGCTGCGCGGCCTGGGTTAATTTGCTATGCGCTCCGGCACCCAACCCCAAATAATCACCAAACTGCCAGTAATTAAGGTTGTGCGCGCACTGCCGTCCTGGGCGGGCAAACGCCGAGATTTCATAGTGAGTATAGCCTGCCTGTTGTAATTGCGTGCGACAGGCGGTTTCGATCTCACTGACGGTGACATCGGCCGGTAACCGCGGAGGTCGATGGGCAAAGGCGGTATTGGGTTCGATGCTGAGTTGATAATGCGATATATGCGGCGGGTCCAAATCGATCGCCTGTGTAATATCGGCCAGCGCGGCATTGGGGTCTTGTCCGGGAAGTCCATACATTAAATCTAAATTGAAATTATCAAAACCGGCTTGGCGCGCGGTCGCTACCGCGTGGATGGCTTGGTGGTGGTCATGAATCCGACCCAATTGTTGCAGTTGCGCGGGGTCGAAACTTTGAATCCCAATGGACAGGCGGTTAATTCCTAAGGCGCGATACTCACCAAAACGCTGCTGTTCAAACGTGCCGGGGTTGGCTTCGAGGGTGATCTCGGCGCTCGGCAAGATGGTTAAACGCGCGCGCAATTGCCCAAACAACTGGTCTAGGGCCGCGGCCGAGAATAAGCTCGGGGTGCCACCGCCCATGAAGATACTGCGGATCGGACGGCCCCAGATTAAGGGCAAGTGTTGGTCCAATTCACGCACCAGTGCGCCGATGTAATCGCGCTCGGGCAAGGTATTTTTGAGTTCGTGGGAATTAAAATCACAGTACGGGCATTTGCGCGCGCACCAGGGAAAATGCACATACAACGCCAGGGGCGGTGCAAGCAAGGTTGTTGTATTAATTGTCGCTGTTGTTGTCATCAGTGTCATTTGCATTTCCTCGCAGCGATACACTGTCGGCAAAAAAAGTGTCGATGTCCTTACCGTGGCGGATCACAAACGCTGGGGGTTTAAGCACGCCGGAGTATTGGGGTTGGTTATTAAAATCCGGCTGGGCTAAATAACTCGATAATTGAATCACTAAGGTCAAGACCAGTCCCGTACTAGTACCGATAATCGCCGCGGTGCGTTTGTTATAGGTCGTGCTGTAGTGCAGATGACCATAAAACAAAACCGCGATAAAGATCACGTCGGTGAACAAGGTGACCCGGTCGGCGAGAAAATCAATCGCGCTCATGAATTCGATATATTGCATCAGCGTATCAAATAAGATGATAGCGATGGCAAGCACACTTACCCAGACGGCATGGTATAAATAATAAAACCGGTGCGTGACGATCTTGCTGACAATGGACCAGGCAAAGGCCCACAATGGCAAGAAAATCAGCCAGGGCAGGGTTTTAGACAATACCTGGCCAAAACTTGCGTCGCTCACCGTGTCCAGATAATTATTCCACAGCAATAAACCACTTATCAATGCCCAGGCTATTGGTAATAACAACATAGTGAACGCCTTGCCCACGGTGCCACGTGGTTTGGTCAGGTCCAGCACGGTTTTTTTGACAGGAAAGGCGCAGGAGCGAAAGCGTAGATCGGTATGCCCAATACGAACCCGCTGATTCTCGTGTAACATGACCGAATCCAAGCGCTGTAACGGGTGGATGTTATACACGCCGTTATCGCTGGCGTTATCGTTGAGAATTAAATGTTGATTACCGTCGAGGATGAGCTCAAGGTGCGTGGGCGAGATATACGGGTCGTCGATGATAATGTCATTGTCATAACCTCGCCCCAGCCGCAATGGGAATTGGGTGAGCCGATGACGTTCGCGGATCTTACCGAAGCGATCCAGTATTTCAAGGATTATGGGCGGTTCCATGCCAGGGTTCCTAGATAGGCCTTGCCGAAGGCAACAGCGTTGTCATAGCTGACACCGCCCAACACCAGGGTGGTGACTATTCCCTGTTTGGGTTCAGTTAAGGTGGCGGCGGTGAGTACCATATCGTAAATTCCGGGAAAATCCTGGTATTCGCGCAAACAAAACGCCACCTTCATGTGCATGCTTTTATGGGTCACAAAATCACTCTGGCAATTGAATTCACCTACATCTTCCTTGTCGCCACTAAGGCTCAAGCTGGGATTAGAAAAATATTGTTGCATGACGGAATAAAAACGTAGGCTATTCATGTTTTCGCCGCTGAGGTGATGATGGCTGTAGCGTATTTCGCCGGTGGAAAAATGATTATTCAGAAAAATATCGTTTTTTATCGCACAAAAATTGGTCGAGCCGCGATACGGTTTATTTTCCTGTTCACTGTCGCCCCAACAATTCAAATAGGGTGCGATCTTGTCCGGCACGGTGTAATCACCCAGTAGTTTTGTCGCTAACGGTTTGGCCAGTAGGTTGTGAATATAGTCATTTTGGTTGGCCAATAACTGTGCTCGTACCAGTTCAAGTAAGTTTTTGATATCGGGGTCGACGCGGGTAGTTAAAAGTTTTTTTAAATAGTGCACCGGGACTAGAAACCCGATGTTATTGCCGGTAGCCGCGACGTTAATCCCCACCACCAGGCCATCGTCGGTCAACGAGGGGCCGCCGCTCATGCCGGGGTTGAGCGCGCCGGAAAGCAAAATTCGCTCGTGCATGGTGTCATCGGTCAGCCCATTGTAGGTGCTCTCTACAATCGTCATGCCTAAGTCGAGTGGATTGCCCAAGGTATAAATGCGTTCACCCTTGCTGATTTCATTACCCATTAATTCTAAATGCGGTGAGGCAATCCGTTTACCGTCGAGTACCGCCAGATCATGGATGACATCGATATTGATTAAAACCGCGGGGTGTACGCTAGCGTCGTTCATGACGTATTCGATGCGGTATTGTTGCGGCGCGAAGATGTGTTTGGAAATGACGTGGTAATTAGTCACGATAGTCCCAAAGCTGTCGACAAAAAAACCGCTTCCGATGGTTGATTGTGAATTGGTGGTGGTGTCGATAATACGGATTTGTAGCAGCCGATCTTTGTATTGACTGAAGATGGTTTTGGTTTCCACCGCCTGGCTGGGGCTGGCGTAGAGCACCAGGGCCAGTAATAGGCATTTGAATAAAAATGCAAGGATATTGGGCGACGCGGGCATAGGTATGAATGATTATGCGATCTGTTTTAATTTTTGCAACAAACACATTAAGGCTTGGCCGCGATGGCTCATGGCGTTTTTACGTTCGGGGGATAACTCGGCGGAGGTACAACCCTCGGTGGCGACATAAAAGATGGGATCGTAACCAAATCCGTTCGCGCCACGCGGGCGATCAATCAGGGTGCCTTGCCAGGTGCCCTGACAAATCAGCGGGGTGGGATCATTCGCATGGCGCATATAGACCAACAGGCATTGGAACCTGGCGGCACGGTTGCGGGACCCGCTGGCTTTTACATCGGCCAATAGTTTGTCGAGGTTCGCCGCATCGCTGGCCCCTTTGCCCGCGTACCGCGCGGAGTAGATGCCGGGGGCGCCCTGTAAGGCGTCGACTTCAATCCCCGAGTCATCCGCGATCGCCGCCAGTCCCGTAGCCAAGGCGGCATGACGCGCCTTGAGAATCGCGTTCTCGACAAAGCTAAGCCCGGTTTCTTCCACTTCCGGCACATTCATACTTGCTTGCGATACGATTTCAATGCCGGCATTCGCCAGGAGTTGGCTGAACTCGCGGACTTTCCCCGGATTGTTGCTGGCCAGTACAATTTTTTTCATGGGTTAGGGTTGCTGTAATGCGCTACGTTGTTGCGCGATCAATTGCGCGATGCTGTCTTTGGCCAGCGATAACATCTGTTGTAACTGTTGTTCGCTGAAGGCCCCCGCTTCCGCGGTACCTTGTACTTCAATGAACTGACCGGCATCGTTCATTACAATATTCATATCGGTATCGCAGCTGGAATCTTCGGCATAATCCAAATCCGCTACGGCAACGCCGTTATACACACCCACTGAGATAGAGGCAATATGATGTTTTATCGGATTGGAGGTTACGCCGGTGGTGGTTTGCAGATAGGCAATGGCATCGGCTAAGGCGACAAAACCACCGGTAATCGCGGCGGTGCGCGTGCCCCCATCGGCTTGGATGACGTCACAATCAATAACGATGGTATTCTCACCCAAGGCGCTAAGGTCAACCGCAGCACGCAGCGACCGGCCGATTAAACGTTGGATCTCCATGGTGCGGCCTGCTTGTTTGCCCTTGCTGGCTTCGCGGCTCATGCGCGAGCCGGTGGAACGGGGCAACATACCGTATTCAGCGGTGATCCATCCTTTACCACTGCCTTTAAGAAAGCCCGGCACACCGCTGTCCGCGCTGGCGGTGCAGATGACCTTGGTCTCCCCGAATTCCACCAATACCGAACCTTCAGCGTGTTTGGTGTAACGGCGGGTAAGGGTAACCGGACGAATTTGATTCGGGGCACGTCCGCTTGGGCGCATAAGATTTTATCCTGGATTAAAATGGGGGACGAAAGTATAGCGTATTGTGCGGTGTACTACCGGCGCTTACTTCATTTCATTTTCGTATAACTTAATCGTTTCTTCGATGATATCGATGGCGTTTTGCACCGGGTCGGCGCGCGCGACCTGTTTTTCGATCGGTTCGTTGATTGCCTTGGCGACTAATTGTAAAGATAAAATCTGCAGCGCGGCGGCCGAGATATTATCCGAGTTGGGATAACTTTTTTGTTCGGCGCACTCGGCGGTCTTGTTTAAGGCATCACTGAGTTTGCCCTCGATCAGCATGCTGCCTAACAGCATGTCATCCAAGGGTTCCCACAACCCGTCGGTACATAACAACATTATATCGCCGGGGAGCAGATGAATGTCGTTGCTTACGCTTACTTCTGGGACCGTATCGGTAAACCCGATGCAACGGGTCATATAATTTTTCATTGGGTGGGTGCCGCGCTTGTGCATGCTGATTTGACCTTTTTCATACATGCTTTCCACCACCGAGTGGTCGCGGGTGCGGTAGATAGGCACACCCCCACGAAATAAATACAAGCGGCTGTCACCGACGTGCGCCCAGGTGGCGACACCTTCTTGGATTAAACATACCACCGCGGTGGTACCAGGATTTACCGGGGGTGTTTGCAGTCGTCCCGCTTCGATGACATTAAAATGCGCTTTGTGTAATAACCCGGTGAGCAATGCCTTGGGATCAGGAATCGGCAAGCGGCTGGTTTTGAAACCATTGGCCATGGTGGTTATCAGCGTTTGCGCCGCGAGTTCGCCGCCGCTTTTACCGCCCAGTCCATCACCGACCACCAGCAGTACCGTGTTTTCGCGTTCCAACACCGACACCCGATCTTGGTTGACCGAGCGGTTGCCTAAACGTGAGGTGCGGCCGATGACGTATTGCATAACTAAAAATTAAACAAGCGCTTTTTGTCTTGGCGCGGTGAATTACCATTGATAGCCTCGAGCAACTGGTCGACGTTCTGCGGCCGTAGCAAGGGGTCAACCTCCATGGCCCAATCGATGGCACCCAATAAGTGCGAGGAATAACGTTTTTTAAAAGCACTGGCAGCGGATTTTAGCAGGTCTTTTTCGCGTCGCTTGGGCGAGGGTGGCGGGGCATTGCCTTCGATCGAGGCACGCATGGTAGCGCCCATGGCGTATAAATCCGTCCAGGGGCCGACATACCCCCCTGGGTCGAGTTGTTCTATAGGCGAAAACCCGGGGGTGACCACTTGATTGGGTTGAAACTGGCGGGTTTGCATGATTTCATGTACCGCGCCAAAATCCAGTAACAGTGGATTAGCGCCGGCGCGCAGGTGGATGTTGCTGGGTTTAATATCCAAATGTAATAGACCCTGGCTGTGGATCAGTTTTACACCGTCTAAGAGTGGTAAAAAAACCGCTTTAATAAACGGTTCACTTAAACTACCCTTGTGTTTCTTGATATAGGTTTGCAGGTTGACCCCTTCTTCATACTCCATGACCATGTAGACCGTGTCGTTGGCACGAAAGAAATTGATCACATTGACGATATTGGGGTGTTTGAGGGTAGTGAGGGTATTGGCCTCTTGGAAGAACAGTCGTCGACCGTGGGTAAAACGTTCATTGTTTTGGCTATCGCGACACACAACCGTCTGATCCGGGGCGCGCGTGGCCAGACTGCTGGGCAGGTATTCTTTAATTACCACCTGCTGGTTGGCGCGCGAACGGCCCAGGTAAACGATGCTAAAGCCACCCCCACCCAGTACCTGCTCAAGGGTATATTCATCTACTTTGGTGCCCGCCGCGAGGGCGAGTTCTGACGGTGTATTCATCACAACAACAGGGTAACCGTGGTTCGACAAGGTTAGCACATCTGGTTGCGGGCAGGCAGTCGATCGATCCAAAAGCTTAGTTAAAGTGTGAACAACAAGCCATTCATTATAGAAGGAAAATACATGATACGTAGTATGACGGGGTATGCCCGCCAAGAATCCTCCCATAGCTGGGGGACGTTGAGCCTGGAATTACGTTCGGTCAATCATCGTTATTTAGAATTGGGTTTTCGCTTGCCCGAGGAGCTGCGTTGCCATGAGGCGCGCCTGCGTGAACAACTGCAACAACACTTGCAGCGCGGCAAGGTCGATTGCAATGTGCGTTTTCAGTCGGCGGCCAGTGGAATCCTGGGGTTTCAAATCAATCAACCGCTGGTCGAGCAGTTGGCGAGAGCCTGTGATTCCATTAACCGCGTGTTGCATGAACACTCGCCGGTGAATGCCTTGGAAGTATTGCGTTGGCCGGAGGTATTACAAACCCCAACGGTAGAACCGGAGGTATTGCAGCAGACTTTGATGCGGCTGTTGCAAAAGGCGCTGCACGAGATGATCGCGATGCGCGAGCGCGAAGGCGATAAACTCCAACAATTGCTGTTACAACGGTTGCACGCTATTACCCAGGTGGTCGCCAATGTGCGTGCGGTCTTACCTGAAATTCGTACGCTGTTGCGTGAAAAATTGCAGGCGCGGATCCGGGATCTAAGCTTGGAAGTCAACTCGGAGCGTATCGATCAAGAGCTGGTGTTGTTGGTGCAAAAGATGGACGTGGATGAAGAATTGGATCGTCTCAATACCCATATCAGCGAAGTCAGGCATGTGCTCAACAGTAAAGAGCCAGTGGGACGCCGGCTGGATTTTTTAATGCAAGAGTTCAACCGTGAAGCCAATACCCTCGGCTCAAAATCCGCGGATGTGCGTACCAGCAACGCGGCGGTTGACCTCAAAGTGTTAATCGAACAAATGCGCGAGCAGGTACAGAATATTGAATAGCGAGTCACCCGCACCGCGGTGGCCGACTTCCTCCATCGCCACCCGCGTGATCCCCTCGTCGCTGCATTGGGCTTTGTCTTTGTGGGATTCTAAGCAAACATAGATTAGAATAATCGCAATGACCTTATCCACCGGTACCTTATATATCTTCTCCGCTCCCTCCGGTGCGGGTAAGACCTCCTTGGTGAAGGCACTACTCGAACAACTGCCACACCTTGCCGTGTCGGTTTCCCACACGACACGGCCGATGCGGCCAGGGGAGCAGGACGGGGTGAATTATCATTTTGTCAGCGTGCCTGACTTTGAAAAAATGGTGACGGCGCAAGCCTTCGTCGAACACGCCAAGGTGTTCGATAATTATTACGGCACGTCCAAAGCCGCGCTGGAACAACAACTGGCCGCCGGTATAGATGTCATTTTGGAAATTGATTGGCAGGGTGCGCGCCAGATCCGCCACTGGCAACCGCAAGCCCTTGGGGTATTTATTCTACCTCCCTCTCGTCAGGCGCTGCTGCAGCGTCTGACGGATCGCAAGACCGACAGCGCGGAGGTGATTGCGCGGCGGATGCGCGCTGCGGTCGATGAAATCCGCCACTTTGACGAGTATGATTATGTGGTGGTCAACGATGAATTCAGTCTGGCGCTGGCGCAACTGTGCTGCATTATCACCAATCAGCGGCTACGCTTGGCAGCGCAGAAAAGTGCCCTGGCGGGGGTGTTGCCGGGTTTGCTGGCGGATTGAACCCCAGACGGGTATAATCCCGCCCCCTAAATAACTATCCTCGTTTTACGCAGGGGCAAGGTTGATGCCTGTCACACGGGGATAGATTCGGTTTTATGCCCTTCGGGTACTTTACCGATGGCGGGGTGGGGGAAAGTGTTATCTAGCCCGGTAATATCGTTAAATGTCATTGTTTCTGGAGTACACACTATGGCCCGCGTGACCATTGAAGATTGTTTAAAGCACGTCCGCAACCGTTTCGAGCTGGTATTATTGGCCAGCAAACGTTCGCGTCAACTAGCCTATGGTAAGGAATCGATGTTGCCTTGGGAGAATGACAAGCCCACGGTATTGGCGCTACGTGAAATCGCCGAGGGATTGGTCGACGTGGCTATTTTAGAATTACCAGACGAACCGCCCTTGCCACCACAAGAACGGGTAGTACACCCGGATATTCTGCAAGAAGACATTGAAGATGTAGCCGGGGTACAAGTTGAAGCGGGCGCGGAAATTGAAGCACCCGCACCCGATGAGGATGCAATTTAAAGGGGATCGACGATTGCCACACCAGTAACAGCACTGGGGGCGAGCGACCCTGCCGAGTTTCGCATCAGCCATCTGTGCGAAGTGCTCGAACAATATCTTGAGCCCGATAAGATCGCTGAGATCTATCGGGCTTATTTATTTGGGGCCGAAGTGCATGACGGTCAGCACCGTCTAAGCGGTGAACCGTATATCTACCATCCGGTGGCGGTGGCGCGCATCTTGGCCGATATGCGCATGGATCACCTCAGCATCATCGCCGCCTTATTGCACGACGTCATCGAAGATACACCCACCGCAAAAGACCAATTGGTTAAATTATTCGGTACCGAAGTGGCCGAATTGGTCGATGGTGTCAGTAAACTAACCCATATCGAATTTGAAAGCCGCCAAGAGGCGCAGGCGGAAAACTTCCGCAAGATGATGTTGGCGATGACGCGTGATATCCGCGTGATCCTGATCAAACTCGCCGACCGGCTCCACAATATGCGTACCCTCAACGCCATGTCACCCGAAAAACGCCGGCGGATTGCGCGCGAAACCTTGGAAATCTACGCACCGATTGCCAATCGCCTGGGAATGAATCAAGTCCGTTTGGAACTCGAAGATTTAGGTTTCGCGGCCTTATATCCCTTGCGTTCGCGGGTACTGGCCGATCATATTCGTAAAGTGCGCGGTAATCGTAAGGAGATCGTCAAAAAGATCGAGTTGTCGATCACCGAACGTTTACACCAGGAAGATCTCACCGGTCAGGTGATTGGACGGGAGAAACACCTCTACAGTATTTATAAGAAAATGGGTGATAAACAATTACCGTTTAGTGAAGTCACCGATGTCTATGCGTTTCGTATCATCGTCGATAGCGTCGACATGTGTTATCGCGTGCTGGGTGTCGTGCATAATCTTTATAAACCCGTACCGGGAAAATTTAAAGATTATATTGCGATCCCCAAGGCCAACGGTTACCAATCCTTACACACTGTGCTGTTCAGTCCTTATGGGGTTCCTATTGAGGTACAAATTCGCACCGAAGATATGCACAAGGTCGCCGAAGGCGGGATCGCCGCGCATTGGTTGTATAAAAGCGGCAGCGACGCTGGCAGTAGCGCCCAGGCCCGCGCGCGCCAATGGTTGCACAATGTGTTGGAGATTCAGCAACACGCTGGTAATTCGGTGGAGTTTCTGGAAAATGTCAAAATCGATTTGTTCCCCGACGAGGTGTATGTGTTCACCCCCAAGGGTGAAATCATGGTGTTGCCCAGCGGTGCCACCGCGATTGATTTTGCCTACGCGGTACATACCGATGTAGGCAATCGTTGCGTGGCGGTCAAGATCGATCGGCGCTTAACTCCGTTGCGCAGCGAATTATATAACGGCCAAACCGTGGAGATTATTACCTCCCCCGGAGCGCGGCCCAATCCGGCCTGGCTCAACTTCGTGCAAACCGTCAAGGCCCGCTCCAATATCCGCAATTATTTAAAAAATCTGAAACACGACGATGCGGTACGGCTGGGCCGTCATTTGTTGAATAAAAGTCTGGAAGTGTACGAGACCAACCTTGATAAACTCGATGTCAAACGAATTGAACACGTCATACAAGAATTTAAAGTAACGGCTTTAGATACGCTGCTCGAAGAAATTGGTTTGGGTAATCATATTTCGATCGTTATCGCCCGCGCGCTGATGCAAGGTGAAGAAGAGCGTGTCAGTCACGACGACACGAATTCACATCCGCGTCCACTGGCAATCAAAGGCACCGAAGGCGCGGTGGTGACCTTCGCCAAGTGTTGCCGTCCGATCCCCGGTGATCCCATCTTGGGTTTTGTCAGCGCCGGGCGGGGTATTGTTATCCATACCCAGGGTTGTAAAAATGTCGCTGAATTTCGCACTCGGCCCGAGAAGTGGATCGACGTGGAGTGGGAACGCCACGTCGAGGCCGATTTTCCGGTCGAGCTGCGTCTGTTGGTGCAAAACCAACGTGGTGTGTTGGCGACTGTGGCGGCGGCGATTGCCGATATGGAATCCAATATCGAGAATGTCAGTATCGATGAACGCGATGGGTCACAATCGGAAATGCGGTTTACAGTGTCGGTGAAGCATCGCAAACACCTGGCGGGTATCTTGCGGCGGTTACGTCACATCGATAAAGTTATGCGGATTTATCGGGCTAGCCGATGAGGTTATGGCGGTGATTAAACCGAAGTGCTAATTACCTTTGGACGGCCCCCGCGGCTGGCGTGACTCGCCGTAAATACGTCCCTGTAGGCTCGGCGGCCGCATCCTTGCGGCGACGGTCACGCCAGCCGCGGGGGGCCGTCCAAAGGTAATCGGTTACGCTGTTTAGATTCTAAAAGAAATGCGCAACTGCATCCTTATTATTTATTGATTAACATGCGCTGATGAATCAGTGTGGTGGCAATGTACCAAAGTATCATAGGCTGGATATTCGCATGCTGAGTTGTCGGCAGAAGCACCCTGACGGGTAGAAACTCGGCCTGCCATTCATTGCATGCAACGTGATTAAATAAACAGAATTGGAAACCGGTAACAGTTATTTAGTAACTTACAATCAACCTGTAGTTGAGGGTTATACAAGGAGTTGGTTTGGGATATATTAAATATTATTGACGTGATCGTTACCTTTAGCCGGTCACCGCCAGGGCGTGACCGTCGGCGACAGGGATGTCGCCGCCGAGCCTACAGGGATGTATTCACGGCGAGTCACGCCCTGGCGGTGACCGGCTAAAGGTAACATGCTCCCATACCACTGATATTTATTTTTATAGCGGATACATATAGGGAACCACGATGACACGACAAATCATTCATTCAAATAACGCCCCTAAGGCGATTGGTACGTATTCACAAGCGGTGAAGGTGGATAAAACCGTCTACCTCTCGGGACAAATCCCACTTGACCCGACGAGCATGGAATTGGTCAAGGGTGAGATCGAGGTACATATCCGCCGAGTGTTCGATAACCTGCGGGCCGTGGCGCAGGCGGCGGGAGGAGACTTGCAGCAGGTGGTAAAACTCAATGTCTTTCTCATTGACCTGGCTAACTTCGCCAAGGTGAATCAGATTATGGCTGAATATTTTAAAGAACCGTATCCAGCCCGCGCCGCCGTAGGCGTAGCGTCATTGCCGCGCGGCTCGCTGCTGGAGATGGATGCCATTATGGTGATCGAATAGGTAATGAACGATGTCGTCCAGGGGGTGGCCGCGCGTGTGTTTCCTACCCCAATTACTAAACTCAAAGGCGTCGGCCCGCGCTTGGCGGAACGCCTGGCGAATCTGAATCTTCATTCGGTGGAAGATTTATTATTCCATTTACCGTTTCGTTACGAAGATCGTACCCGCCTGGTGCCGATCGGCACCTTACGCCCCGGTGATCACGCCGTGATACAGGGAAACGTAGAACTTAACCAAATCAAATTTGGTAAACGGCGGATGTTGCTGGTGCATGTGAGTGATGGTAGCGGTATGTTGCTGCTACGCTTCTTCCACTTTAATGCGCAGCAACAACAGTTATTGGCGCGCGGGGTGAGTGTGCGCTGTTTTGGCGAAATTCGCCGTGGGCAGAAGTCGATTGAAATGATCCACCCCGAGTACCGGGTCATCACCGAACCGGCGCAAATCCCCCAGGTCGATGAGCATCTTACCCCGGTGTATCCCACCACCGAGCAACTGCACCAATTGTCGATGCGCCAGCTTACTCAACAGGCGTTGCAGTGGTTGAACGAGGGTAGGTTACAGTTACAAGAATGCTTACCTCAAGCGGTGTTGCAAGAAATGCAATTTGTGGATTTGGTTTCGGCTCTGGTGTATTTACACCGGCCGCCGCCGGATGTATCGCATGAATTGCTTGAGACCCGTCGTCATCCCATGCAGCTACGTTTGGCGTTTGAAGAATTATTGGCGCAGGCGGTGAGTTTACGCCAACGGCGGCTGCGTGCTCATCGTGATCAGGCCAGGGGGTTAAACGTCGCGGGTGATTACAGCGGGCAATTACTCGCGCAATTACCCTTTGTGCTTACCGCGGCACAGCAGCGGGTGTGGCAGGAGATCCGTGTTGACCTCGCCCGCGCCGAACCAATGCAACGTCTGGTGCAAGGCGATGTGGGCTCGGGTAAAACCATTGTGGCGGTGTTGGCGGCCTTACAGGCCATCGAGGCCGGTTATCAAGTGGCGATGATGGCTCCTACCGAGCTTTTGGCGGAACAGCATTATCAAAATGTGCTGCGTTGGTTGGCGCCACTGTCGATTTCCATTGCTTGGTTGTCAGGTAAACTTAAGGGCAAGGCGCGTCAACAGACCTGCGCTGAGATTGCACAGGGGCAAGTGCAACTGGTGGTAGGGACCCATGCCTTGTTTCAGGACGATGTGGAGTTTGCTACATTGGCGCTTGTTATCATTGATGAGCAACACCGGTTTGGCGTGCATCAACGATTGGCCTTGCGTGAGAAAGGGGTGCGGGATCAGCTGCATCCCCATCAATTGATCATGACAGCCACACCGATACCACGGACTCTGGCGATGACCATTTACGCTGATTTAGATGTTTCCGTCATCGATGAGTTACCGCCGGGACGCAAACCGGTCGAGACGGTGGCGATCCCCGATGCGCGACGCGCGCAAGTGGTACAACGGGTGGCCCAGGCGTGCCGTCAGGGGCGGCAAATCTATTGGGTGTGCAGTTTGATCGAGGAGTCCGAGGTTTTACAGTGTCAGGCCGCTGAAGATACCGCCGGGCAATTGACCGAGGCCCTGCCGCAGGTTCGGGTGGGCTTGTTACATGGGCGATTGAGTAATGAGATAAAAGAACGCGTGATGCAACAGTTTAAATCCCATGCAATCGATTTATTGGTAGCCACCACCGTGGTTGAAGTGGGCGTGGATGTCCCCAACGCGAGTTTGATGATCATCGAGAATGCCGAACGTTTTGGTCTGGCGCAGTTACATCAACTGCGCGGTCGTGTCGGTCGCGGCAGCCACGACAGTGTCTGTGTCTTGTTGTATCATGGCAACCTGTCTACCCTGGCGCGCGCCAGGATTAAAGCGATGCGCGAGACCAACGATGGATTTGAGATCGCGCGCCGTGACTTGGAAATTCGCGGACCCGGCGAGATGTTGGGGATCAAACAAACCGGGATGATGCAATTACGCGTGGCCGATCTCAGGCAACATCAAGCCTTATTACCCGCGGTGAATCGCTGGGCGGATAAATTGCTGCGCGAATCACCGCAACTGGCGGAGGGATTAGTACAACGCTGGATCGGCGCGGGGACGCGGTTTGCGGACGTGTGACCTGGTTTCATTAACTTCACTCTCACCCCAGGCCATTGCCTGGCGAGTCCCTCTGTCGGCTTAAAGGCCGACCTACCGTGTAGGGCTGTTGCGGAATATCGGTTTAAACGATTATGAGTTTATGAAAACAAATTTACCGGTGTGGCGTGCCCAACAGCAAATACTTGCCAGCGCTATTCCTGAATCGATCCGTTGCTGGTTATTTGATCCCGGATCACTCACTGCACGGGCTATCGCCGCCTGCCGTGGCAAGTTTCGGGTCGAGGTGGTGGCGCAGGCTTGGCGGCGTGCCAGTGTGGAAGAAGCCCGACGTCTGACGATGCCGCGCCATGCCCTGGCCTGGGTACGGGAGGTGTATCTCTATTGTAATGACACCCCGTGGGTATTCGCGCGCACGGTGATCCCACGTCGCACGTTATCGGGAAGGCAGAAGCCGCTGGCGCATTTAGGTTCGCGTCCATTAGGCGCGGTGTTATTCGCCGATCCGTGGATGCGCCGTGATCCTATTGAGGTATGCTGCTTGAATCCTCAGCATCAACTCTTCGCGGCGGCAACACATTTCACCGGCGACGGTAGCACTTTGATGTGGGGCCGACGCTCGGTGTTTTATCTTGATCACAAACCACTGTTGGTGAATGAAATTTTCCTACCCAGCATCGCCCGGTGTAAACTTACGCCATGATACGGTCATTATTAACCCCCGCGCTAAAAGAACGCTTACGTCAATATTATTATCTGACGCGTTTACACCGCCCGATTGGGATCTTTTTATTGTTATGGCCGACCTTATGGGCGTTGTGGATTGCCAGCGCGGGAAAACCTTCCTGGGGTGTTTTGGCGATTTTTATCGCGGGCGTGGTATTGATGCGCTCGGCAGGCTGTGTGATCAATGATTACGCCGATCGGAATATCGATCCGCACGTGGCGCGCACCCGCGAACGCCCCATGGGTACCGGCAAGGTAGCGCCGCGGGAGGCGTTAATATTGTTCGTGGTGTTGTGTCTGTGTGCCTTTGGGTTGGTGTTATTGACCAATCGCTTAACCGTGTATTTATCGGTGGGGGCGTTGAGCCTGGCGGTGCTCTACCCGTTTGCCAAGCGTTACACCCATTTGCCGCAAGTGGTGCTGGGCATGGCCTTCGCTTTGGCGGTACCCATGGCCTATGCGGCACAAACCGGGGCGTTGAATAAATTGGCCTGGTTGATCTATGTGGTCACCGTGGTCTGGGCGGTGATTTATGACACCATGTATGCGATGGCGGATCGGGAAGATGACCTAAAAATTGGAGTCAAGTCGACGGCAATTTTATTCGGCGAGGCGGACCGCGTTATCCTGCTGGTATTACAGGTGTTGTTATTTCTTGGTTTATTTTTAGTGGGGCGGCAAGCCGAGTTAGGCTGGCCTTATGACACTGCGGTCGGAGTGGCCGGGCTGTTTGCCCTCTACCAGCAATTCTTAATCCGTCGACGCGAACCGCAAGGCTGTCTTGCCGCTTTTATAAATAATCATTGGTTAGGACTCAGCGTCTTTGTGGGGATTGTCATAAGTTATTCGGGACTGATCGGTAAGACCTGATCGGTGTTGGGTGCATATTCACGTAGAATCTGTGATCGATTGGGCTGACAGACGCGCAAATTTGTCTACACTGTGCAAAATCACGGTTGTGACATAGGTGCGCCTACAACAGCTTCTTTGCGCGGGAAAAGCCCGTGGAGGAGGTATGCGGTGGGTTCGCAGCGCCTGGTGTAGGCGCTATTCCTTAAAGGATACTCACCAACAACGTGGTTTTTCCTATGATCCTGTTTGTTGTTTAATTTGCTAACCCACGAGATAGTTCGGATGACACGTAGTACGCTGGTCTTAGGATTGTGGTGCAGTTTCGGCCTGGCGCTGGGCGCTGGCAAGGATAACGCACAAGACTATCTATGGCACCCGGTATTCCAATTTCAACAACAAGGCGGCGCAGTCGACGCTGTC
Source organism: Gammaproteobacteria bacterium (assembly GCA_016194635.1). Lineage (GTDB taxonomy): Bacteria > Pseudomonadota > Gammaproteobacteria > UBA6429 > Thiohalophilaceae > JACQBC01. The sequence continues at coordinate 33,014 of JACQBC010000012.1, forward strand.
CCCGCCGTGTTATTGGATCGGCAACATGCCAGCACGGCACGGATCAATCAATACAATGCCACATTAAGTTATCCTTGGCGTAATGATAATGTGAACCTAGGCATCGGTATCAATCTTCGCTTTATCGAAGGCGATGTCCGCAGCAGCACGGATAGTTCACAAAGTATTAGCGCAGCCATGCCGATGGTATACGCGAGTGCCTGGTTCGATTTACCCTTAAATGGATTGCGCGCCGGTGTGATCGGTCGTCATATGGATTATGACCAATGGCGGGCTTACGATTATCGCGCCAAACTTATCTATTCCTTCGATAGCGGTTTTGGTATGCAAGGCGGCTGGCAGCTGCAACAACTCAATCTTGACACCGGCACCGATAATCGTGGTCGTTTTGAGAATAAAGGTCCGTTTATGGATCTATATTGGCGGTTTTAATCGTTGTTGCGATACCGTCCGTGGATAATCGGCCGGGCTGAACTCCCAAAATTTTGACCTGCCTACCCTAAACATAAACAATAGGCCCATGCTTGACAGCCACTGTTTTAATCACTATATTCTGTTATAACAGAAATAACAGAATTCATTATGAAACTTACTCCGATCATGCAGAAATACGTGTTGCACTGGGGGGAAATGGGCACCCGCTGGGGGGTTAATCGTACCGTAGCGCAAATCCATGCCTTGTTATACCTAGCACCGCAACCGCTGCATGCCGAAGAGATCTCCGAGACCCTAGGGGTGGCGCGCTCCAATGTCAGCACCAGTCTCAAGGAATTGCAAGGTTGGAACCTAGTCAAAGTAGTACACGTGATGGGGGATCGGCGCGATCACTTTGAATCGCTGCAAGACCTCTGGGAAATGTCCACAGTGATTATCGAGGAACGCAAACGCCGCGAGATCGACCCTACCCTGACCATGTTACGCAACTGTGTATTGGAAGGTGAACAGGATAAATCCACCCCCGATGCGATTAAACAACGTATCACCGACGTATTAGAGATGATGGAAATCCTGTCGTCATGGTATGAACAGATGCGTGGGGTACCCAAACCCACCTTAATCAAGTTGCTGAAACTTGGCGCAAAGGTGACGAGATTCTTAGGTAAAAAGTAAAATTTTTTGCCGATAATTTTCTGTTTATACGGACAACAATGTCGCTATAGAGCAGGTAGTCTAAACAACAGCAAGCAGCAAAGCACGAATGAATAGCTTGAAGGTTTTGTACGATGCGCAATGTGGATTTTGTACCCAATGCGTGTTGTGGCTAGTTATCGCGCTGGTTTAAATGTACCCCAGTGGCACGACTCCAAGCACAGCGTGTGCAACTACCGCCCGTAAGTTGCAGGGCAGAAACAGGGTGTAATACAAAGCCGTCTTAGGGCGATAAAATCAGTTGTTGCAGTTTGATCAGATCCTTGTTAGCGGGTTCTTTAGATAGGGCTTGGTTGATGTAGATCTTGGCGGAGGCATACTCTCGCTTATCATACGCCACACGGGCAAGTCCCGCGAATCCACTGGCGCGATTGGGGATGATGTGTGTTACCGCTTTAAAATCCCGTTCACTGGATGAAAAATCCTTTAATTGCAACATGAGATAGCCGTGGGTTAATAATGCCCGCGCGTTAGTTGGATCATAGGCGAGGGCTTTTTCTATTACAAAGAATGTACGATTAAACTCCGCGGGGCAGAAACTATAAATAATGATCTGCAGCGTTTTAGAGGCAAAGTCAAAACCAAAACTCCCCATATCTTTATCAATTGCCGCCATGGCCGCGGGGCAATCTTTTTTGCTTAAACTGTTTTCAGCGATCAGTAAGTTTCTACTTCCTACAAAATACGTTGAATAGAAATAAATATTAAATACCAAAAACACACTAGAAAATACCATTAATATAGAATACATGGTCGAGGATAATGGTTTGGAGTTGAAGTTGTTACTGCGCGCGTGTAGACCCAAGATAATTCCCATCAATACCCAGAACAACACGGCTGACGAAGGCTTGCGTAGAGGAAAATCCACCGCCGCGTGCGCCAGGCTGGCCACCAATGCGAGCAGAATACCTAGTTGCATAAGTTTGGCGCTAGGGTCCGATTCATTTTTTAATAGCCGATAGGCTGATCGAAGCGCGGTAATAGCTATTATGCAAAATAAAATACCCCCGGGCAGTCCAAGCTCGACGAATATCTGCATAAGATCATTGTGCAATCGTTCCAGGGTGAGATCTTCTGTAGCCTCATTGATTTCGTGGCCGGGCCAGGAAAACATATAAGGACGAAACGCCTGCCGGAAATCACCAAACCCCGTTCCTAAAATAGGTTTGTCTTTGATGAGATTGAGTGCGTTAAAATAGGCATTAATACGAATATTTGCCGATCCCAAACGCTCAAGCGGTTTGTCACCTTCCATCACCCCGGTTCCAAGTTGCGGGATCAGTCCCGCTAAGAGACTAAAAATAATGATCGGTTTAAGCGCTGTCGCCAGCCTAGAACGCATTATGTCACGCAGGGGTTTGTCCAAAGTTACTAGAATAATGGCAAGCAGTAGCGCGGCGGATAAACCCAACCACGAGCCCCGGGTATGAGTGCAAATAACGAACGTCAGGCAGATGCAGTAAAAGAGTCCATATAACCATTGTTTTTTGGTTGTGTCTTGTATGACAACATATATCAACGTTAAGGGCAAAACCAGATCAAAATACAAGGCGGCGAAATTCTTATTCGTGAATGTCGAGGCCGGCGCCGCGAGCTGCATAAAACCAAGCGGGTTGAAAAAAAAGTACTGCAGGATTCCAAGCAAGGCGGCCGCTGTTGCGCCAAGGATAATAAATTTAATCGTATTTAGTAACGAGTTGTTATCCAAATACTGAGCCGCGAGAAATGCCAACAGACCCATGGCGACGAGTTGTGTAATTTCGATTAACGAGTTATGCGGGTCGCCGCTCCAAGAAACGGATATTGACGCGTAGGCGATAAACAAGATGATTAATCCCAATCCGCGGTGCCATACAATTGGGGTGGGTGATTGTTTTTGCAGCCACGCCCAACTGATCAATCCACAACACGCGAATACACCGATCAGAAAATAGCGTGGCATGGAGGATGGATCACGTATTCCGTAAACATATAAAAGTGGCAGTACAAGCAACATGTAATCAAACAAAAGCACGGACAATTTTTGGGTGGTTCGCGGGGAATTCATGCTGTTGGTCATTACCTCTTATGGCGGGGGATATTGTTTTGGTATGGATAAAGGATAGCTTAGGCGATTTACGCTGCCTAGCATTTAGGCGCTTCCAAGGTAAAATATACGTCAGCAAATTACCCGCGCCACACACCACACGTCCACCCGCCGCGCACCGGCGCGTTTTAGCAGTTTGGCGATTTCATTGGCGGTGTTGCCGGTGGTGACCACGTCATCCACGATGGCGAGGTGCTGATAATCGAGGTTTTTTTTCAAGCTGAACGCGCCGCGTACATTGCCAGGACGGGCGGCGGCATCGAGGTCGGATTGTGCCGCGGTTGCGCGGTGACGTCGTAGTGATAGGTGATCTATCGGTATGGCGAGTTGTTTGCCTACCATGCGGGTAATTTCCAGTGCCTGGTTGTAACCACGGTATCGCTGGCGTTGCGGATGCAGGGGTACGGGAAGAAGTATTTCCGGCAGGGGATGTTCTCTCTGGGTAACCTCGCGAATTAAATCGGCGAACAAACGCGCGTGGTGTAACTGCCGATGAAATTTATAACCACCGATCAGGGCCGACAACGGCGCGTCGTAACGGTGCGCGGCCAACAACCGGTCGAACGCCGGGGGTGATGTGAGGCAATGGCCGCAACGCTGTAATGTTGGGGAGTCTGTGGGCAGGGGTAAGCCGCACTGTATACAGGGATGGATAATTTTTGGTAACGCGGCTTGACAGATCGCGCAGAGCCGTCGTCGTGGTTCAAGCGCTGTATCACAGAATGGGCAGCAGGCGGGTAGAAATCGCGATAGAATAGAAAATAACCATCGGTTAACCATTGAATTCCCTTTCTGTTGACAGCTATGCTAGTGGACCGTCCCTCAACCCTAGCCATCCTACCATATGTCCGACCACCCACCCGTACCGCGGGTTATTCCCGCAAGATCCTCCCGCGCGGCCGCGCGGCTATTCAACTATGGCAACCTCAGCGCGATACTGCTGCCAATCCCCTTGGGTATCTTATGGTTTGGAGCTTCGATCGTGGTGTATGCCATGAATCGACATCATCCCAATCCCCGTGTAGGCCATTACACCCAACAAGCGGCATACCGTTTTTACGGGTTGCTTGGGCTCACCTTGGTGGTGGGGACGTTTTTTAGCACCGGGTTTAAAACCTGGCTGATCACCTGGGGGGTGGTGGTGGCGATACTCCTGCCCTGGACACTGTGGGATCTGTGGCGGATCCAACAAGAAAACTGGCACGACACCAATTTTACGACCGAGGAACCAAGCGTATGACAGCTGCTGTACCCATGCAAGTGATGGAGTTCCGTTATAACTGGCGACGTGACGAGATTCAGGCATTTTTTGAATTACCCTTCGCCGATCTGTTGTTTCAGGCACAACAAGTACATCGAACCTATTTTGATCCTAATCGGGTGCAGGTGAGTACATTGTTGAGCATCAAGACCGGCCGTTGTCCGGAGGACTGCGCCTATTGTCCGCAAAGCGTGCATTTTGATACTGGCTTACAAACAGAAGCTCTATTACCGCTTGATCAAGTAATCGACTCCGCGCGGCGCGCTAAACAAAATGGATCCTCTCGGTTCTGCATGGGCGCGGCCTGGCGAAGTCCCAAAGATAAAGATCTCGATCAGGTAATCGCCATGGTGCAAGCCGTCAAGGCCGAAGGCTTAGAAACTTGTTTGACCTTGGGCATGTTAACCCGTCAACAAGCGCAACGGCTGAAAGATTCGGGTCTGGATTATTACAATCATAATTTGGATACTTCTCCGGAATATTATCCAACCATCATCAGTACTCGCACCTACCAGGATCGGCTCGCCACGCTTGCCCATGTGCGTGCGGCCGGAATCCATGTGTGTTGCGGCGGTATTTTGGGGATGGGTGAATCGCGCCAAGATAGGGTCGGTCTATTACACACATTAGTGAACCAACGACCGCATCCAGAGAGTGTCCCGATCAATCAATTGGTCCGCGTCGAAGGCACACCCTTGGCGATGGCGGAAGATTTTGATGCGTTTGAATTCGTGCGCACCCTTGCGGTGGCGCGGATCCTTATGCCTAAATCGTACCTGCGTTTATCCGCCGGTCGCGAAGCGATGAGCGATGCCGTGCAAGCCTTGTGTTTTCTTGCTGGCGCCAATTCTATATTTTATGGTGAAAAACTCCTAACCACCCCCAATCCTGACACACAGCATGACCAGGCCTTGTTCACCAAGCTCGGAATTCAGCCGCAGTAATACGCCATGCGCGCGGATCAATTGGAAGCGTATCTTGCTGGACTAAAACAGCAGCAGCGTTACCGATCACGTCTGCTGGTTGATGGTCCGCAGGGTATCGAAATTTGCATCGAGGGCAACTCGTATTTAAATTTTTGCAGCAACGATTACTTGGGGTTGGCGGCGCATCCCGAAGTGGTCGACGCCTTGCAACAGGGCGCAAATCGCTACGGTGTGGGCAGTGGCGCCTCACATTTGATCAATGGTCACTCCCGTGCCCATCACGCCCTGGAAGAAGAACTGGCGGCATTTGTGCAGCGGCCGCGCGCCTTATTATTCTCCACCGGCTACATGGCCAATCTAGGCGTGATGAGCGCCTTATTAGAAAAAGGTGATCAGGTATGGGCTGATCGACTTAACCATGCCTCGTTATTGGACGGTGGATTATTATCACAAGCGCGCTTGCAACGTTACCCACATAACGATAGCGCGGCGTTAGATGCCAAACTCCAGCACAGCCACGCGCGAACTAAACTGGTTGCGAGCGATGGGGTGTTTAGTATGGACGGTGATCTGGCGAATCTGAGTGCGTTGGCGCGGGTTTGCACGCAACACCAAGCCTGGCTGATGATCGACGATGCGCATGGGCTGGGAGTGGTTGGTCAGACGGGACGCGGCGTCGTGGAAGTATGTCAATTAAGTCATCAACAGGTACCCATCTTGGTGGGCACCCTGGGTAAGGCGTTTGGTACGTTTGGCGCGTTTGTGGCGGGCAGCGAGGTCTTGATTGAAACGTTAATTCAACGCGCTCGCAGTTATATTTATACCACGGCGTTGCCACCCGCCGTGGCTGAGGCTACGCGTACGAGTCTGCGGCTGGTTATTCAAGAATCTTGGCGGCGCGAAAAATTACAGACCAATATCGCCTTGTTTCGCCGTATCGCGATTGCCGCGGAGTTACCCCTGTTGCCGTCCAATACGCCGATTCAACCCATTGTGTTAGGGGATGTGGCCCGTGTCATGGCGGTGAGCGCGGCCTTGCGTGAGCGCGGGATATTACTCAGCGCGATCCGTCCTCCCACCGTACCCGAAGGCTCGGCGCGGTTGCGAGTTACGTTATGCGCCCATCACGAGAGCGAACATATCGAACGGTTGGTGGGGGAATTGAGCATGTTGGGGTTAAATATTTAGATTGATCGGCTCAACATTACGAAGTCGATTGTGAGACGGAGAATACAATTATTTATGGATTCAATGCTTCAACCAGCCTTGCTACCTGACCCGTCAACGTTATTTATAGAACGACGTGGTGTTGGCAGTACTATCATAGTGTTTCTACACGGTTGGGGAATGCAGCGCTGTTTGTTTTACTCCCTGGCGGAGGCGTTAGGTACACGCTACCAATGTTGGTTAATCGATCTGCCGGGGCATGGCAAGAGTCCTGCGTATCAACAAGCTGAGGATATACAGGCGTACGCTGAATATCTGCTGGGGTATCTCCCACAAGTGCCGTGTGTGTTATGCGGCTGGTCGATGGGAGCCTTGCTAGCGTTGGCGATGGTGCAACGTTGCTCCGCGCGGATCAGTAAATTGTTGTTATTCGCCGCCACGCCGTGTTTTACAAATACGACCGAGTGGTCCTACGGTATCGATAAAACCGTGCTGCGGCAGGTGGCGGCGGAGTTGTCGCAAGATTATCCGCGTGCCTTGACGCGATTCTTGGGTTTGCAGCTAAAAAATTTACCGCGGTCGCGTGACTACCTGCGGAAGATTAAATCGCTGCTGGAATATGCACCGGCGCCGGTGGTTGGCGCCTTGCTGCAAGGCTTGGTGTTATTAGAGAACACCGATCTGCACGGGGTCGCGGCCACGATTACGCTACCAACCTTAATTATTAACGGTGATCGTGACCCCTTGGTACCCAGCCCCGCCGCGAGAGTGTTGGCGGAGTTATTGCCGAACGCCAAGGCGGTTATTGTGCATGGCAGTGGCCACTTACCGTTTGTAACCCATCAAGCCTTGTGTTTGGGGTGGATAGAAGCATTTTTGCATGAATAAAATATTACTCATCGATAAAACCTTGGTGCGACGTTCGTTTGAAAAAGCCGCGTTACATTACGACGAGGCGGCGTTTTTACAACGTGAAATCGCCGATCGTTTATTGGAACGATTAAACCTGATGCGATTTATGCCTCGTCGTATTGTGGATGTGGGCGCGGGGACGGGGTATTGCGCGCGAAAATTACTGCAGCGTTATTCCAAGGCAGGTATTGTCGCGCTCGATTTGGCCCAGGCGATGTTACAGGTTGCCAAGGCCGAACTTTCTTGGTTGTCGCGGCTTGGATCAAAATTACAGTATATTGTGGCGGACGCCGAATCTTTACCGCTGGCCAGCGCCAGTGTTGATATGATTTTTTCCAATTTAACCTTGCAGTGGTGTAATGATCTGCCAGGCGTGTTCGCCGAATTTGAACGGGTATTGGCTCCGGGCGGTATGCTCCTGTTTACCACTTTCGGCCCCGATACCTTGCGTGAATTGCGCGAGAGTTGGCGGCAAGTGAACGGTTATAGCCACGTCAATGGATTTTTTGATATGCACGACATCGGTGATCTGCTGCTGCGTGCTCGATTTGCCGAGCCGGTGATGGATGTGGAGAGCTTAACGGTGAATTATCCCGAAGTCATACGTCTGATGCGCGATATCAAACAATTGGGCGCGCATAATGTTACCGCCAAACGGCCGCGCGGATTAACCGGACGCCGACAGTTGCAGCAATTGCAATCCAACTATGAAAAATTTCGCAAAGACGGGGTATTGCCGGCGACCTACGAAGTGATTTACGGACATGCCTGGAAGGGGCGGAAGCCATGACAAGTTTTTTTATCACCGGGACAGACACTGGTATTGGCAAAACCCATGTCACGGTGCAGTTGTTACGCCAATTAGGCGCTCGCGGTCAGCGTGTCGCGGGGTTAAAACCCGTGGCGACTGGGGCGCAGTGGCGCAATGAGCAATTGTGTAACGACGACGCGTTGCAACTGCAAGCCGCAAGCAATGTTGAATTGCCATACGCCGTGATCAATCCTTTTTGTTTCGCCCCGGCGGTAGCGCCACAGATGGCGGCGGCACGGGAGCAGCGTGTGATCGATACGGCCGTGATTGTTAAAACCGTAGAACAGGCACGGTCTATTTCGGACTTGGTGTTGGTGGAAGGGGTGGGGGGGTGGTTAACCCCCTTGAGTGAAAATACCACGCTGGCGGATTTGGCGCGGGTATTACATTTACCCGTGATTTTGGTGGTTGGTTTGCGGTTGGGCTGTATGAACCATGCGTTATTAACCGCTCGGGCGATTAATCAGGCGGGTTGCCGTTTGCATGCCTGGGTGGCCAATCAGCTCGACCCGCAGTATAGCGAAACTGAAGCCACGGTCAGTTATTTGCGCCGACACTTACCATCACCGTGTATAGGGACAGTACAGCACATGAATCGTGAGGATGGCTCAGCCTCAAAACTCGATCTGGATAGGTTTACCAACACCTTAATATCGTATTAAAACACTCAGTAATTAATATTAAAAACAAATAGTTGGTGCATTCACCATGATTTTATATGTTTTTATTATTGCGCGTTGGTACGGTGAAATTGAAAATCTATTTTAGTATATTATTATTAACTGATATATCGCTAAGTTATAGACCTATATCTTACTTTTTTATTGATAGTTGTAGGGGCTTTGCTATAGCATGCCGCGCGCCAATCAGGCGCAACGGTGGATAACGCAGCGATGCAACAATGAATATAAAAATTCTGCGAAGTGGGAGTACAATACTGCGGCTCGAGGTGTGGCCCAGGTGCGAATTCATGTCAGTCCAGATTTTCTTTTTATAAAATTCCAAACTTAATGAGGTGAGTATGTCAGTAATAAAGACAATGAAAATACTCCGCAGCCTGTTTGCGGTGGCCTTGCTGATTGGGCCAGCACTGGCAAAGGCGAATTACGGGCTGAACATGACCCGTGGTGTGACCGCCAACAGTCATACAATGTATGACCTGCATATGATGGTGTTGTGGATTTGTGTTGTTGTTGGGGTGGCTGTATTTGGCGTCATTATCTATTCAATTATTTATCACCGTAAATCCAAAGGTGTTACCCCGGCGAGTTTTCACGAGAGTACCACGGTAGAAGTGATTTGGACGATTATTCCGTTTGCCATCTTAGTGGCGATTGCCGTGCCTACCACCACCTCGTTGCTGGCTTATGAAGATGTGTCGAATTCCGACATTGACATCAAGGCGACCGGCTGGCAGTGGAAGTGGGAATACGAATATATCAGTGATAAGGTGGGCGACGGCGCGGGGGTTCGCTTCATGAGCCAACTCGATAAAGACAGTGATGCCGCGCGTAAACCGCATTCAGGCGTGGACGTAACCAAAATTGACCATTATCTGTTGAATGTGGATAATCCCTTGGTGGTGCCGGTCGGGAAGAAAGTGCGTATTCTTACCACTGGCAAAGACGTAATCCATTCGTGGTGGGTCCCTGCCTTAGGTGTCAAGCGCGATGCGATTCCCGGTTATATCAATGAAAGCCAGTTCACGGTCGAAAAGGCCGACTGGGACAAGGTACAGAAAGACGGTGAGGCCATCTTCCGCGGTCAATGCGCCGAGTTGTGTGGTAGAGAGCACGGCTTCATGCCCATCGTGGTGAAGGTGGTGTCCGAAGATAAATACAAAGATTGGGTTAAAACCCAAAAAGGCGCTGCCTTAGCCGCCGCGGCCGATTCCAATAAGGTCTGGACCAAAGACGAATTGATCCAACACGGTGCCGAGGTGTATGCCAAGAATTGCGCCGCCTGCCATCAACCCAGCGGTGAAGGCCTGCCCCCCATGTTCCCCGCGTTAAAGGGCAGCAAGATCGTTAAAGGCCCGATCGAAAATCACATCCATATCGTAGTCAAAGGCAAACCCGGTACGGCAATGGCGCCTTTTGGCACGATGTTAAGCGACGCGGATATTGCCGCGGCTATTACCTATGAACGTAATTCCTGGGGTAATAACGATGGCGATATGGCACAACCTTCTCAAATTAAAGCAGCACATTAAGTGCGGAGGACGTAGACTATGAGCGACAATCATCAGCATCACGATCATCCAACGGGTATCAAGCGTTGGTTGTTTACGACCAACCACAAGGATATCGGCACCTTATACCTGTGGTTCTCCTTTACCATGCTACTCATCGGCGGCTCGTTTGCCATGGTGATCCGCGCCGAGTTGATGTATCCCGGCATGCAGTTAGTTGATCCTAACTTCTTTAATATGATGACCACGCTGCACGGCTTGGTGATGGTGTTCGGTGCCATCATGCCCTCGACCGTGGGTTTAGCCAACTGGTGTATACCGATGATGATCGGCGCGCCCGACATGGCCCTGCCGCGGATGAATAACTGGAGTTTCTGGATACTACCCTTCGCCGCACTTATGCTGTTAATGCCCATGTTCATGGGCGGGAACTTCATGTCGGGTCAAGGCCCGGCCTTCGGCTGGACCTTCTACGAACCGCTTTCCGGGCAATACAACAAGCTGGCGTTTTTCGTCTTTGCGATTCACTTGTTGGGTATCTCGTCGATCATGGGTTCGATCAATATCATCGCCACGATCTTAAATATGCGCGCCCCCGGTATGACGCTAATGAAGATGCCGCTGTTCGTATGGACCTGGTTGATCACCGCCTTCCTGTTGATCGCGGTAATGCCGGTGTTGGCCGGCGCGGTAACCATGATGCTGACCGATAAATACTTCGGCACCAGTTTCTTCAACGCCGCCGGTGGCGGTGACCCGGTGCTGTTCCAGCACGTGTTCTGGTTCTTCGGTCACCCCGAGGTGTATATCATGATTCTGCCGTCGTTTGGGATCGTATCGCAGATCATCCCCACGTTTGCGCGTAAGAAATTATTTGGTTATGCCTCGATGGTATACGCTACCGCCGCCATCGCGTTCTTATCGTTCATCGTTTGGGCCCATCATATGTTCACGGTCGGCATGCCGGTGGCCGGTGAGTTGTATTTCACCTACGCGACCGTGATGATCGCCGTACCTACCGCGGTGAAGGTCTTCAACTGGACCGCCACCATGTGGAAAGGCGCGATGACCTTTGAAACCCCGATGTTATGGGCAATTGCCTTCGTGGTGCTGTTCACGATTGGCGGTTTCACCGGTTTGATGCTGGGCGTGGCGACGTCCGACTTCCAATACCAAGACACCTATTTCGTGGTGGCGCATTTTCACTATGTCTTAGTGACCGGCGCGTTGTTTGGTGTCATCGGCGGGGTGTATTACTGGTTACCCAAGTGGACCGGTAATATGTACAACGAAAAATTGTCGAAGCTGCATTTCTGGATATCTGCCATCTCCGTCAATGTGTTGTTCTTCCCGCAACACTTTATCGGCCTGCAAGGTATGCCAAGGCGCGTGCCTGACTATAACCCGATGTTCGCGGACTGGAACTTTGTATCCTCCATCGGCGGCTTCGTGTTTGGCGCATCACAGCTCTTGTTTTTGTACATCGTGATCAGCACCATTCGCGGCGGAGCCAAGGCTACGTCCCAGGTGTGGGAAGGTGCGGAAGGGTTGGAATGGACGGTTCCATCCCCCGCGCCGTACCATACCTTTGAAAATCCACCGCTGATTAAATAAAAGCATTAGGTATATGCAACGCGACGCTAAAATAAAACGCGCCAACTTGATTACCGCTTGGGTAATTGGGTTGGTTGCGTTAGCGTTCTTCCTGCTACCGTTTGTGCGTTGGTGAACACCATGACTAAACATATACATCGACGCACGGTATTGGGTTTATCCCTGGTGGCAGTGCTAATGTTTGGTTTTGGTTTTGCCCTGGTGCCGTTGTACAACGTGTTTTGTCAGGCGTTTGGTTTTAATGGACGTAATATCGAGGTGGAAAACGGTACCTACCAGGTGCGAGAAGAAGTTGTGCGGACTTTACGTGATGGGGTGGATAAAAACCGTACTATCACGGTACAGTTTCTAGCCAATGAGAACAAAGACCTGCCGTGGGAATTTCGTCCATTACAAAGGGAAATCAACGTCCATCCGGGCGAGGTGAAACAAGTGCGGTTTTACGCCAGAAACCTCAGCGATAAAACCGTCGTGGCGCGGGCGATTCCTAGCATGCAGCCGAGTGTGGCAATCAAGTATTTCACCAAGGTGGAATGTTTTTGTTTTAACAACCAAATATTTAAACCGGGTGAGGCCAAGGAAATGCCGTTGATCTTTGTGGTTGACCGTAAATTACCGCAGGGTATCGACAAACTTACCCAATCCTATACATTTTTTGATACACAGCAAGGTAAGTCGGATTCCGTGGCGGCGGCTGTTAAGTCCTTGGTCCACGGTTAGCGGGCGGGTTTTACTTACGGGTTTAAGATTTTAATTTAAAAAGCGAGGTAAACATGGCAGAACAAAAATATTACTTACCACAACCCAGCTACTGGCCGCTGATCGGTTCGGTGGGATTATTCACCACGACCTTCGGTTTTGCCAGCGCCTTACCAGGTAAAGCCGGTGATCCCATGGGCAATATGTTAATGATGTATATCGGCCTGGCGATTCTCGCGTTTATGATGTTCGGGTGGTTCAGCACGGTGGTACGCGAAAGCGAAGCGGGTAAATACAACATGCAGGTGGACATGTCCTTCCGCATGGGCATGATGTGGTTTATTTTCTCCGAGGTCATGTTCTTCGCTGCTTTCTTCGGTGCATTGTTCTATGCGCGGCAGTTGTCGGTACCCTGGTTGGCCGGAGGCGATCCGGGAACCAATGAGTTGTTATGGAAGGGTTTCCAGCAAAATTGGCCGTTATTGCAGACCCCGGAAATGGCCGTGAAACCGGATGCGGATTTAACCTTTAGCAAGGCCTCGGGTGTTATTGAAGCATGGGGGGTACCGTTTTATAACACCCTTATTTTATTAACCTCGGGGTTGACGGTAACCTTTGCGCATTGGGCGTTAAAACAAAAAAACCGTACGGGACTGATCCTATGGCTGTGTGCCACCGTGGTGCTGGGTTACCTGTTCGTTGGATTGCAAGCCAGCGAATACGGTCATGCTTATCATGCGCTAAACCTCAAGCTCAGCAGCGGAATCTACGGCACGACATTTTTTATGTTAACCGGCTTCCACGGGTTGCACGTGACCATTGGCGCAACCATGTTGCTGATTATTACCTTGCGTTCGATCAAGGGACACTTTACACCCGAGCGGCATTTCGCGTTTGAGGCCGTGGCGTGGTACTGGCATTTTGTGGACGTGGTATGGTTAGGGTTATTTATTTTCGTCTACTGGTTGTAGTCAGGAAAATAAAACCTAAGGAAAAGGTGCCGATCTGAACATCGGCGCCTTTTTTATTTCGAGAATTTAGAATCCGCGGTTGGGTGTAATCAATCCAGCTTTGTAACTGATGATGAGTACTACAATCAGGCCAATCGATAGGCTGATCCGCAGGGTAAGGGCCCGCACGGTGCGGTTACTCTGACCACGATCTTTGATAAGGGTATACAGGGCGGTGCCTAAGCTAACTAAGATGAGTAGTAAAAAACCCAGCACGACAATTTTCATGATGGACCTCGTTATAGTGTAATAGTGTGATCTGCAGTATACGGCAACGGTTAGAAATAAACAGCTTATACAAAGTGGTGTACAGGCATGCAGTTTGGTGTATTTGAGTTTAGACCCGGTTGGGTGCCCTCGCTGGCCACGCTGCTACTTAGTGTGTTGTTTGTGGGGTTAGGTTTTTGGCAGAATTGGCGCGGTGATTACAAACAAGGTGTTGTGCTTGCGGAACAGCAGCGCAGCATGCTTCCCGCCATCGAAATCAACGGCGCCGCACTGGATATGAATTCTATGCAATACCGTCAAGTCAGTGTCACCGGAAATTTTGATGCCAGCCATACGTTGTTTATCGACAATAAAATTCATCAAGGGATGGTTGGCTATCAGGTGGTTACCCCGTTGCAGATCGCGAATACCAATACCTATGTCATGGTGAATCGCGGCTGGGTACCGTTAGGTATGTCGCGGCAACATTTACCCGTTATTGCGACACCACCCATCCGGCTTACTATCCACGGCCGATTACAGTTGCCTACGGCAGGGGTGAGTAAACTGGGTTTAAATCGTAGTAATCCAGGTTGGCCGGCGTTGGTTCGGTGGTTGGATATCCCGAGCATTACAGCGGAAACCGGCCTAGCGTTAAAACCCTATATTATTCTGCAAGCTCCCTCCGATACCGATGGATTTGTACGCGACTGGCCCATGCTCAGCGATTCGCCGGACAGGAACTACGCCTACGCCTTACAATGGTTTAGCTTTGCGGTAATAGTTGTATTCTTATGGATTAAATTAAATTTGCGGCGTAGCGATAGAGGAAAAACCCATGCATAACGATAATATTTCGCCCGTAACAAAACACAACCGCCGGGTATTGCTCTTGGTCGTGGGGGTGTTTGTGTTACCGATCGCGCTTGCGGCTTTATTCAAAATAGCCCCGCAGTGGCTACCCAACAAAACAAAAAACCACGGTGAGTTAATCACCCCGGCGCGCGAATTGCCAGAATTCAACTTGGTCGATAACACCGGCAAACCGTTCACCCGCGCGTCGTTGCGGGGGAAATGGAACATCCTATTCATAGGTGGTGTAAGCTGCACTGCCGAATGTGGCCAGACACTTTACACTATTCGCCAGGCGCGGCTGGCCCAAGGTGCTAATGTCGATAGGGTAGGTTATGTTTATCTTATGGATGCGGCCCAGTTACCATCCAACCTAACGAGTCTGTTTGAACAACACCCCGACATGTTGATCGTTACGGGGCCGGATAGTGAACGCCAAAAACTTATCGAGCAATTGCGTGGTCCGATGGATAACGGGCAGGGCGCGCAGCCTGTACTGTACTTGGTCGATCCATTGCAACGTGTCATGATGCGTTATAAAACCGGATTTAGGCCCAAGGGGCTGATTAAGGATCTGGAATTACTGGTAAAATTACCGTAACTGTAACTGATATACATCGAGGTAGCTGCATGAGCCATGGTATCCAAAGTACAGTGCGAATATCCTCCTTGATCCCCAATGGTCTGCGGCATTGGCGCGATTATTATGAATTGTGTAAGCCGCGGGTGGTGGCCTTGATTGTATTCACCGCGATTGTCGGCATGTTTCTGGCCGTACCCGGTATGGTACCCTGGCAACCGTTCATTTTCGGGACCCTGGGTATCGCATTAGCGGCGGCCTCGGCGGCGGCGATCAACCAAGTGGTGGATCAACAGGCGGACTCGATCATGCGACGTACCCGCAAGCGGCCCTTGCCCAAGGGTAACTTGAGTCATCGTCAAGCCCTTGTGTTCGCCATGGTCATCGGTGTGATTGCGATGTTACTATTGATCCTGCTAGTGAATACCTTAACCGCCGTATTGACCTTTGCCTCCTTGATTGGTTACGCGGTTATTTATACCGTATTTCTCAAACATGCCACCCCGCAAAATATAGTGATCGGTGGAGCGGCGGGGGCGGCACCGCCGGTCTTAGGTTGGTCCGCCGTCACCGGCACCATCGATCCCAACAGCTTATTACTCTTTTTAATTATTTTTGCCTGGACCCCACCGCATTTCTGGGCGCTGGCAATCCATCGCCGTGACGAATACGCCAAGGTGGACATTCCGATGTTGCCCGTGACCCACGGTGTCGCCTTTACCCGCCTGCACGTGCTGCTTTACACGATTATTCTTGTTATTGTGTCATTACTGCCTTATCTGACCGCGATGTGCGGCCTGATCTATCTCGTCTCCACCGTCGTTTTGGATACGGTATTTTTATATTACGCTATCCGCATGCAACGGGGCGAAAACGACGGCATCGCCATGCGTACTTTCGGTTATTCGATCCTGTATTTGATGCTGATGTTCGTGGCGTTGTTGTTAGATCACTACGTGCGGCTATGATGTTGGTGGTCACTAGGTTCGCCCGGTGGGTGTGACTTGCCGTAAATACCTGCTTCGACAATTGCTCCCTGTGCATCGTTCCCGCCGCCCACGGTCATCTGCACCGAATAACCCAGTCATCACCAACAGCACCACGACACACCAGGGTTAATCTAAGCTTGGATCAACTCGTCGAGTTTCCCATCCATATGCAATTCCGTTAGATCGGAAAAGCCGCCGATCCATTTACCGTCAATCACAATTTGCGGCACGGTGCGCGCGCCATGGGTGACTTCAGCCATTTCTTTTAATTGCGCGCGATCTACATCCACCCGCGCTTCATCATACGGAATATGCCATTTCTTCAATA
Source organism: Gammaproteobacteria bacterium (assembly GCA_016194635.1). Classification (GTDB taxonomy): domain Bacteria; phylum Pseudomonadota; class Gammaproteobacteria; order UBA6429; family Thiohalophilaceae; genus JACQBC01. The sequence continues at coordinate 49,796 of JACQBC010000012.1, forward strand.
AACTCTTGGTGTTCTCACAGATCGGGCAAGTGCCCGTTGAGTAAATCTTTAACCGCGCCATAACAACCTCTACTGAAATGAATACTATCCGCCACTATTATGCCGCAGCCTGGTCAACGGTAAAATAGCAATACCGGGCCTAAACTCAATAGATTGCCCGCGGCATGGATTAATATCCCCGGCAAGAGGCTGTGATACCGTTCATAGGCATAGGCCAGGATCAGACCGCTCCAGAACACCGAAAGAAACCCCGCCACCGAATATAAATGCAATGCAGAGAATAACAATGCGCTGATGACGATTGCCGTGGTGGGTGTTAGACGCTGGCGCAGCGTCGTATACACCAAGCCGCGAAAACCAATTTCTTCAAACACGGCGGCCCAGACTACGATGTTTATCGTACTCAGTAAGACCGTTTGGGTGGGACCAAATACCAAACGTTCTTGCATCCCTTCACTCCAATGGTTGCCTACCCCCAGTTGCCAGGTGCCCCAGCCGATGACCACCTGGCCTAACCAATCTAAAGCCATCAGCGCGCCAGTGGTGGTAAACAAGGCCAACCAGCCCGCTTCCGGCCGACGCAAACCGAAGGCGCGGCGATAATTCCAACCGTGGGGCTTGAGCAGATAACGGTAAATCAGCACTATCATTGGCAGCGAAGCGAACAGGGTTGACCAACTGGTGATAAGGTTCGGGGTGAAAAACGGATTATGGGGGATCACATGCAGCAATAACGTGATGATCAATCCGCACAGCGCTGCGCTGATCGTCACGGCCAGGCCATCAATAAATGGCCAGGGGCCGTCGAGCACGCCGTGGTGCCAGGGAATGCCTTCGTGCAAGATGCGTAGCCTGAACACGAGGAATAATCCCAGAGTAATGATTAGCCCCACAATGATAACCATTTGCAGGACGAAGCGGCGGTACTTAGCACCATTGGCTTCGAGTTGCTCCAATATCGTTCGTGCTTGCCGGTCATGGCCAGTTTTCAAGGCGATTTGATACCGCAAGCGGTTCGCTGCCCAGCCCAGGGGTAATAAATTCACTCCGGTATAGATCTCGGCAGAGAATTCACCTGCGTCTTTATCGAGATAAGCAAAACGCAGCGCCGCGGCGACCACCTCTTCTTCGGGGTCGTTATTAAATAATTTGAGTGCCTCAATGAGCTCGGCGCGGCTGCGTTTTTCGGCGATGGTAATACATAACCGTGCCTTAATGTTTAATTGCTCGACATGACGGGTATCATCGTCCGCCTTGCCTAAATGTTGTAACACCTCGCGGAAACTATCGATGGCATCCTGTTCGACTTGGTGTTTTGGGCCAAACAAGAATTCATACAAGCTACGTTCAAGGGCCGGGACTTGGGTATAACCTTCGTAGAAATGCATATGCCGATCCATCATCCGGCCGGCGGACACGCTCAGATAACGTAACTTATCCAGGTGATTAATGTTATGGAAGGGGTTAACCACATAATATAACAACATCACCAGGATCACGCTGGTGATGATTATCCATAAGAATTTAATGTTTAGGCGCGGCACAAACGCACCTGTGGGAAAACGATTTTTTATCGGTCATTGCGAGTGGTTGCCCGAGTTAAACAGCGCAAGGTTGGATTTTTTAAAAATGGGTATCAGCACGATACCAGCGACGAATCCGCCGATATGCGCGGCCCAGGCGACACCGCCGCCGCCATGTCCCACGGTTGCGATGCTATTCACGATTTGTAATACGAACCATATGCCCAATACTAAAATCGCCGGTAGCCATACCGCCTGACTCATAAAACCGATCGGCACAAATACTTGCACGTGGGCGCGCGGAAACAGCAGCGCATACGCGCCTAACACCCCGGAAATAGCTCCGCTGGCCCCGATCATCGGAATGGTGGAGTGCGTATTGAGTAAGGCGTTGGCAAGTAACGCAGCAATCCCGCAGAGTAGATAAAAAATAATGAACCGCACATGGCCCATGGCGTCTTCGATATTGTTACCAAAGATCCATAAGTACAACATATTGCCGATCAGGTGCATCCATCCACCGTGCATGAACATCGAGGTGAATGCGGTCATCCAACCGGGTACCAACACGAGTTGTGCGGGTAGTTGCTCATAACCAAACAATACCGCAGGAATTGCCCCCAGCGCATAGATGGCGGATTCTTGCCGTGTTCCTAGGCTCAGTTGCCAGAAGAACGCCAGCGCACAGGCAACGATAATGAGCGCGGTGACCAGAGGTGGAAGTGTGGTGGGATTATCGTCGCGTAATGGAATCATAAGCGGTACCGGCTTAGTGGTAGCCCATAGTAGAGTGTGGGTACATGAGATTCAATAGTTTTGTCGTTCAATTAAAATGCAAACTTGTGTATGATGGGGCAAGATGATAAATCAACCTATTACCACCACAGTGGAATTTACCCCGGCTTGGACTGCGTTACTCAGCCGTCCAAGGACGGATTGGCGTGTTGCCGAGGCGGCTTTATGTGCCGCCAATCAGTACGATCCACCGCTTGTGATTGCGGATTACTTGCTTAGACTGGATGCCATGGTGGCGGATGTCGCTACGCGTATCGTGCCGCACGCGACGGTGGCTAGCCGTATCGCCGCCTTGAATCAGTACTTTTATATCGAACAGGGTTATGCGGGAAATAATAGCGATTATTTTGATATTCAAAACAGTTTTCTGAACGCGGTGATGGATCGAAAACTGGGCATTCCGATTACCCTGGCCATTTTATATTTAGAATTGGCGCGCGCTATGCAAATGGATGCTTATGGAATAGGTTTTCCAGGACATTTTTTGGTGGGCATACGTGCGGCGGATCGGCATTGGTATATCGATGTGTTTAATCAGGGGCGGGTGTTGCAAAGCCCCGAACTTAAAACCCTGTTATTAGCGACTCACAAGGATACACCACCAAGTGTTATCGATCTATCCGCGTATTTAAAACCAGCCACCGAACTGCAGATCGTGGTGCGTCTGCTGCGTAATCTCAAAAAAATATATATAGAAAAAACCGCGGTGGCGGAATCATTACAAGTGATCGCGATGATATTGTCGCTGTTACCCGACTCGCCCGATGAATTACGTGATCGAGGTATGATTTATCAACATATCGATTACACCCGCGGGGCGCTGGCGGATTTGTCGCGGTTCTTGGAGTTGGTGTCACAAGCACAAGAACGGCCGTTAATCGAGTCTATAGTAGAGTCGTTGCGTCAACGTCCGACCCATTTACATTAATTCATTAGTATCATGATGCAGCGTCAGTTAATCATTGTTCGCCACGCCAAGGCGGAATCCGTTGGGCCCAACGACCAGCAACGGGTGTTAAATATCCTCGGGATGGAAGAAGCCGAAGCGCTGGGAGGCTGGTGCCTCGCACAGGGCTTGCATCCCGACGCGGTGTATTGTTCCAGCGCGATTCGCACCCGCCAAACCTGGGAAACCCTCTGTCGTATCACTACCTGGGATACGGTGGTGGTGCACTACGATGCCAAGTTATATTTGGCCGAGATTTCGTATTTATTGCGCTGGCTGACCACCTTAGCGCCTAATCAATACCAGGTGATGTTAATCGGACATAATCCCGGGCTGGAGCAGTTGGCTAACCAACTTTCCAGCCTATCCTTGCCGCGTAATAGTCACGGCGAACTCCTGGCAACCGCGAATTTGATGCAATTCGAGTTTCCCGGTGATTGGCACAAGGTATTAACCCAGGGGACATTATTGCGGGTATTTCGCCCCCAAAATTACTAACCCATCAGCACGTTAATCAGCAAGGAAATTATTCATGAGCACTGACAATCTCGATGAAAAATCACTGGATATCTTGTTTCGCAGCGCGCGTAGCCATAACGGCTGGCAAGACAAAGCGCTGACAGACCGGCAATTGCAACAGATCTACGATCTGATGAAACTAGGACCGACCAGCGCCAATTCTTGTCCGGCGAGGTTGGTCTTTGTGAAAAGCGCGCCGGCCAAGGAAAAGCTTAAACCGTGTTTGGCCCCGGGCAACGTCGAGAAATCCATGACGGCGCCGGTGGTGGCGATCATCGGCATGGATATGGAGTTCTACGACAAACTTCCAATGCTGTTTCCGCATACCGATGCGCGCAGTTGGTTTGTCGGCAGTCCCGAAAAAATTCGCGACAATGCTTTTCGTAACAGCTCTTTACAGGGGGCGTACTTTATTATGGCGGTACGATCCCTCGGTTTGGATGCTGGACCGATGAGCGGCTTCGACGCGGCACTGGTCAATCAACAATTTTTTACCGGCACCAAGGTGCTAGTAAATTTCATCTGTGCCATAGGCTATGGTGATACCACTAAATTACACCCACGGCTTCCGCGGCTGAGTTTTAACGAGGCATGCCGGGTTGTTTAAAGAAGTATCACAACCGTTTGCCGTTATGCACGAATAACAGAATTGATGAGCGGTTGCGTTATGACACCCAAGCAACGCTACTCCACGGATCTCAAGCGGCCGGATTTTGCTGCCGATGCCATCCAGGCGGCCGCGGTTGAGCAATTAAATAACCTATATCAGCAATTAGAAATGTCTGCGGTGCCATCCACCGGGGTGTTGTCGCGTTGGTGGCGTAAGCCGGTACCCATCAAGGGTTTGTATCTGTGGGGCAGCGTCGGCCGGGGCAAAACCTATTTAATGGATTGTTTTTATGATGGCCTACAAGCCACCCGTAAGCAGCGAGTCCATTACCACCGTTTCATGCTCGATATCCACGCCCAACTGAAACACCTGCCAAAATCACCTAATCCCTTGCCCATCATTGGGCGGCAGATCGCCGCCAAGATCCAGGTGTTATGTTTGGATGAATTTCATGTCAGCGACGTGGCGGACGCGATGTTGCTCGCCGGTTTATTACAAGCCATGCTGGATAACGGTATGACCTTGGTGGCTACCTCTAATACGGCTATAGATAATCTGTATCTGAACGGACTACAGCGGGAACGTTTTATGGCGGCGATTCAGCTATTAAAAAACCATACCATCGAGATCGATTTGCAACAGGGGGTTGATTATCGTCTGGCGCATTTGGAAAAAGGCCAGACCTATATGGTGGCGATCGACGGGGCGATGTACGATCTATTGGCGGCGCGGTTAAACGAGCTTGCCCCCGCGCAAGTGCAACACAACTGTACCCTCGATATTAATGGCCGTGCGGTACATGCCCGTGCCGAGTCCGACGATGTGGTGTGGTTTGACTTTGAGGAAATTTGTAATACCCCACGGGCCGCGCAGGACTATTTAGAGATCGCCTGCCATTATCACACGGTGCTCATTTCAGCGATCCCGAAGATGGGTGAAGCGCAGGAAAGTGCGGCCAAGCGTTTTATGCATTTAATTGATGCGCTGTATGATCATCATGTGAAACTGCTGGCCACCGCGCAGGCCCCGCCGCAAGGTCTGTATTTCGGCCGGCAGCTCAAAGGGGCGTTTGACCGCACCGTCAGTCGTTTGATTGAAATGAATACCCGGGACTACCTGGCCCTACCTCACAAGCTTTGAGATTACAGGGCTTATGCGACCACCCGTTGCGGGTACAATTGGTTTTCAACTTTGACAAACAATTCCCCCCGAACGATAGGTTTGCCTATAAAGTCATTGGCGCCTAATTTGGTCAGCCAAAATTGTTCGGTAGGTTGTTCAGTGCCACTAATAATAATAATGGGAATAGCCTGAGTGATTTGATCTTTGCGGATTTTACGGGTGGCTTGGAAACCATTCAAACCCGGCATGATCACATCCATCAAAATAAGATCAGGACGCTGGCGTCTCGCCAGCTCAATGCCGGTCATGCCGTCATTGGCTTCAAGAACGTAGTAACCATCCTGTTCCAACATGGTACGCAGGTTGTGAACCACGGTCAGCGAGTCATCAACCACCAAAATTTTAATGACTTTGTTCTTAGGCAGACGCTGTTTAGTACGCCGCTCCGCACCGCCACTGCGGCGGTTACGGTTGAACAAGTCACGTAATGATAATTTCTCCATCACCTATCCCCGTAACTGCACAAAGTCTATTGGTCTATTCCAGTTTAGTACATACTCACTTCCTAGTATTCAGTTACTGATCAAGTTAACACTCCTGTTAATAGTATGTTTTTCAGGATTGACCAAACTATATGCACCATAACAACTATTCCATTCTATTGGAACAGGATATTTGTTACAAAATGCAAATTCAGTAAGTTTGTCGCACCAGGAATGATATGTTGGTTAGGTATGAAGCGGTACTGCGTCACATTAATCTGTGCGCGCGGTTATTCTTATAAAGATGTTGGGTGCAAATTTTGCGGTGGAGTATTAGGGGGCCTGAGGATCGCAACTCCCTCGCCTTGGCCCTGCTGTGCCGTTTATCGCGGTACCCACCACGATGGGGACGGGCAGCGAGGCGATCAAAAACACAGTCCTCCCTCCCGCCCTGCAACGCTGATCGCCACCAATGGCAAGGATGCCTTAACCCAATTATCGAATCCTCTGTCTCCACCCGCGCGAATGTGTTTACCGATTCCCTGGTTATTAGCGGATTGCGTGCCGTACGGGACGGGTTATCACCCTGATCACCCGGGAGGCTAAGGTTGTGTTACAGCCCAGGAAAAGATGGCCTATGCAGCCTTGCTCTCGGGCATCACCCTCGCCCAGGCCGGAGTGGGTTGCGTCCATGGCTTGGCGGCACTGTTAGGGCTGTTTTTCCCCATACTTCATAGGGTTATCTGTGGCAGCCTATTGAGCAGTGCCATCCAATCCAACCTGGAGAGCTAGTTACAACGTGAACCGGAAAGCCCGGCCTTGGATAAATATGCCCGCCTGAGTGAGGTATTATGGGAACGCCACCGTCGCGCGCGAAAACGCTTGGCAGGCGCTGCTGGAATTCTCACCGCCTGACACAACAACTGCGTTTGCCGCGGTTAGGGAGTACGGGTACCCAGGAGCAGCTTGATACCTTGTGGCGAACGCCCGGGGCAATAGCATGAAAACCAACCCCATCGTATTACACGACAACGAGCTGCGACAGATCGTATTAAACCCTGTGTAAAGGATCCTCAATGTCAGAAACTCGGTTTCAATTTGATTGTATCGGTATTATTCGCTCACCCTGCAAGGAAAAATTCGCTGTTCCCCGCCAGGCTGGGCTGGCGCCGGCGTTAATCGCCAGTATTGATATCTTGCCAGCGTTTGCACGCCCGGAGGCATTTAAACAGATCGAGGGTTTCTCTCACCTATGGTTAATCAGCGTGTTTCACCAGGCCCAGCGTCAAGGCTGGCAGCCAACGGTGCGCCCGCCGCGTTTGGGTGGAAATAACCGCGTCGGCGTATTTGCTTCCCGTGCCCCCTATCGGCCTAATCCCATTGGTATGTCGGTAGTGGAATTACAGCAGGTAATCACCGAGGCTGGGGCTATCCGCTTGCTGATCCGCGGGTGTGATTTAATCGATGGGACACCGATCCTCGATATCAAACCTTATCTAGCCTATGCCGATAGTCACCCCCAGGCGCGGGGCGGGTATACAGAAAATCTACCTCCGCCTTGCATGGGCGTAGAGTTTTCTCCACCGGCGCGACAGGCCTGCGAGGTGTTTGGAGTGGAACAGTCCCAGGATCTCGCAGTATTAATCACCCAGTTGATTCAACACGACCCGCGACCCGCTTATATTGAGCTTAAGCAGGAACGGCACTATGCCTTCCGGTTATTCGATTACGATGTACGGTTTCATATTAACGCCGGGGTGGCACGCGTGGATACCGTACGGCGTATTGAGTAATATCTATCCAATCCCCCCTAAAAATCTGTGCTGAACCCCCAGTTTTTATACGCTATCCTTTCTTAGTAGCCGCAACCCGTGGAAAGCAATGACTAACCATTCAAGTTGGAAAGATCGGTTGCAGGGATTTCCGATCTTCCACAGTTTACGCAAGCAATTTCTCTTCCTGGCCATCCTCTTGGGGACGGTGGTGATTGCGTACACTTGGATTGCCGGTAATACCGTGTCACGCAGTAGTAAAATCAGCACCACTAATATCGAAGAGCGGATTACGGTCGCGGATTTAATCCACCGCTTGCGGCGTGCGATCATCGTGGCCGATGATGCTTTGAATTTGTACCTGCTCGCGCCCAGCGAACCAACCCGCAACACCTTTCGCGATCGGCTCGCCCATGCGCAGCATTTGCTTGATCAATTGTTAGAGATTCAATGGGCGGGTCAGGGCGAAATGCTCAGCATATTGCATGTATTAAAACCCTTATTGTCAAATCTAGCCGCGGCGGGCGAAACCGTGATGACGGTGCGGCAAGACGCCAATCTCATGTACCCATCGATGCGCCTGGCCAACGGTCACATGTTAGATGACCATCTGAATTTCTTAGGCGGAGCAAACACCATTATTCAGTTACTAAAGAAAAATAATTTAACCATAAATAAAAAGTACGACCAGCAACTATTAGGTCAGTTATATGAATTGCGGGATGTCTGGCATAGGATGATTTCTTCTTATCGGCTCTATCTAATAAACCGGATTGGATCTTTGTACAATGAGACATTGCCTGGGCAGATCCACGATGTTGAGATGTTATATGCAACTAGTCAAAACGACCTGAAAAAAATCACCCGCTTGACACAGCGCAATTATAGCGATATCGAGATTCTTACCTCGGTCGAACAGTTGAATAACGCGGCATCGAATTGGATGTCGGGTTACAAGGAGGTGTTGAAAATTAACGCCGATAACCATTGGCGCGGTGATTTATCGCTCATGCAAGATATTATTCACCCGTCGATGGATAAGGTGTATGAAAAACTCGACCAACTTGAAAACGAGATCAAACAATCGGCCAACTTAAACTTGGTGGAACAAAATGATATTGGTGACAGGGTTATCCATTCGTTATGGGGGATGGCGGCGTTTGTATTATTCATAGCAGTGGCCAGTCTGATCGTAGTTGAATTTAATTTTATTCGCCCGATCGCCGAGGTTGCGCGCAGTTTAAAAGACGAGGCCCATGGACGTACTGTAGAATTACCCTTGCGGGTGCAGGCCGAGGAGATCCGTGATCTCACCGATGCCTTCCGCGAGTTACGCCATCAAGTGCATAGCCGGCAGATGGCGCTGGAACATATTGCCATGCACGATTCGTTGACATCCTTACCCAACCGCGCCTTGCTGATGGATCGTTTACAACAAGCAATTGAAAACGCCCGCAAACGCGAACGCCATTTGGCGCTGATCATGCTCGATCTAGACCGCTTTAAAGAAATCAATGACACCCTCGGTCACCAAATCGGTGATGCCCTGTTACAACAAGTAGGTTCCCGGTTGCGCGGGGTATTGCGCGATTCCGATACCGTGGCGCGCTTGGGGGGCGATGAATTCGCGATATTACTGACCAACGTTAACGACGCCAACGCGTTGCGGATCGCCACCTCGATCCATGATACTTTGGAAAAGGTGTACGAGGTGTACGAACATTCTCTCTATGTGGGGGTGAGCCTGGGGGTTGCGGTATACCCGCATCACGGCGATAGCGCCGATATGTTGTTGCAACATTCAGATGTGGCCATGTACATGGCGAAACGCAGTAATACCGGCCTGGCCCTGTATGATATCAGCCGCGACCAGCACAGTGTTTCGCAACTCTCAGTTTTGTCGGATTTGCGGTCCGCGATCGAGAACGACGAATTGTATCTGGAATATCAACCCAAACTGTCATTGGCCGACGGCCGCGTCACCGGAGTCGAAGCGTTAGTGCGCTGGCGGCATCCCGTGCATGGCAGGGTTATGCCGGATGATTTTATCCCGACCGCGGAACAGACCGGTTTAATAAAACGCCTGTCCCCCTGGTTGTTGGAGAAAGCGGTGCGTGATTGCAAACACTTACATGAGCTAGGGCATAAAATCAGTGTGTCGATTAATCTATCGGTGTGGGATGTGCAAGATGGAAAATTGGCGGATTCGATCCGTTTGATCCTGGAACAAGCGCAATTCCCCGCTGAGTTTCTGCTGTTGGAAATCACCGAACGCGTCATGATGGCTGAACCCGATCGTGCCTACCAGATACTGGTCGAGATCGATAAGATGGGCGTGAAAATCGTTATTGATGACTTTGGTACGGGATTTTCTTCTTTGGTCTACCTGAAACAAATGCCGGTGGATACATTGAAGATCGACAAATCTTTTGTTATTAATATGCTCCACGACGAAAGCGACTCGACCATCGTACACTCGATTATCGAATTGGCCCACAACCTGGGGCTTGATGTGGTGGCCGAGGGGGTGGAAAATGATCAGACCTGGATGTGGTTGAAAAAATGGCGTTGTGATTATGCGCAAGGGTATTATGTCAGTCATCCGCTGGGGTTGCAGGAGTTGGAAAATTACCTAAACACCTTTGATCAGAAAATCATGTTGAATTAGGAGTTGTATGAAACTGTTGTCAGTTCGATCGGTGGTTGCCGAGTTTGGGATATTGCGGGTATTGTTGATCGGCGGGGCGGTGTTCAGCCTGTTACTGCGCCCCACCCCTATGATTGACCCCTCCTATAGCGGCTGGAACATATTGTTCTATTTATTGGTTCCGGTGCTGGCCCCGATTCAATTTATGCTGCATGCCTTGGATGCCTTGATGGGACTGGTACTGATGTCCGATAAGATCGGCAGTGAACGGTTGCGTTATCGCCGTATCGTGATGACCCAAAGTATCCTCGCCTTGGTCTTGTTAGCGTATTGGGGGCCCTATTTTATTGCGATCAACGGTAACCTTAAATAATTCATTGTAATTGAAGGATCCGCGTAGTTTAGCTTCTGCTACATTAACTTTTTCCCACCTCGGACGATAACCGGGTTATCACGTCGTCGGATCTTAAGGTTATGCTGGTACGCAACACGCACTTCCTGCAAAGGCGCTGGTCGCTCGTCTGTCCCTGGCTCAAGCGGATTGGGCTATATGGGGTTGGGTTTTTTTTGCTAAAAGGGTTGCTATGGTTAGTGCTGCCGGCCGTATTGACCTATTGGGGCTTGCGCGGCTAATGTTTCGGACCGAGGTGCTTGGCGATCATGGCCATGATCGCCACTTTGGATTGCGCCCCACTAAAACGATCCGCCTCGTTGCCGTTGATAAATAAAATTACCGTGGGAAACCCGCGTACCTGGTAACGGCCGGCGAGTTTCATATTATCACCCGCGTCGACCTCCAATTTTGCCAGGCCAATAACCCCCGCGTACTCGCGGATCAGCTGTTCCAAGATAGGGGATAAAACCCGGCACGGACCGCACCAATCGGCCCAGAAATCCACGAGGATCGGCCGACTGTGGGATGCGGTAATGACCCGGGAGTCAAATTCTTCAAGCTGGATCACGACACTATTTGTCATTTAAAGCCTACCCCTAGCCCGTGGATGGGTAGGATTATACTGTAGTTATCCCGTGCAGGTGAATTATCCCGTGCGAACAATGGCGGGCGTCTCTGATATAATGTCCCTAAGCACATCCCACTGATACGTCCACCTTTACCCATGCAACACACCGCCCGCGATATCTTTTCCTATAAGGCCTATTGGGCTGCACGGCTACTGCCCGCACCGGTATTGCCGATGTCGCGGGCTGAAATGGATACGTTGGGCTGGGACAGCTGTGACATTATCATTGTGACCGGGGATGCCTATGTGGATCATCCTAGTTTTGGGATGGCCGTGATCGGGCGTGTGTTGGAAGCGCAAGGATTCCGCGTCGGTATTATCGCCCAACCGGATTGGCGTTCAACAGAAGATTTCCAACGCCTGGGTAAACCCAATTTATTTTTTGGGGTAACCGCCGGCAATATGGATTCGATGGTAAATCGTTACACCTCGGATCGAAAAATCCGTAGTAACGATGCCTATACACCGGCAGGCACCGCGGGCAAACGCCCGGATCGCTCCGTCACCGTGTATGCCCAACGTTGTCGTGAGACGTATCACCAGGTACCGATCATCATCGGAGGTATTGAAGCCAGTCTGCGGCGGATTGCGCATTACGATTATTGGCAAGACAAGGTCCGCCGTTCGGTATTACTGGATAGCAAGGCCGATCTGCTGGTATACGGCAATGCCGAGCGGCAGATCACCGAAATCGCCCATCGCCTGGCCAAGGGTGAAGCGATCAACACCCTTACCGATATTCGCGGCACCGCCATTGTGGCATCCGGACTCCCGGCGGATTGGGCTGTGATCGATTCGACCCAGATCGATACACCCGGTGCCGTAACAGCCCCGCTTGATCCTTATGTGGATCAAAGCGTGGCCTGTCAGCCAGACAATACCCTGGGCACGTTCGTGCCGTTCCAACGGCGGGTGCTCAAACACGATCGCAGCAAGACCGCGATCCGGTTACCGGAATATGACGCGGTTAAACAAGACCCGGTACTGTATGCCCATGCCTCGCGGGTGTTTCATTTGGAAACCAATCCCGGCAATGCCCGGGTGATCATTCAAGGCCACGGTGATCGCGATGTGTGGATCAATCCACCGCCATTACCTTTGACCACCAAGGAATTGGACAAGGTTTTTGAATTGCCCTATACCCGCGTTGCACACCCACACTACGGTACGAATCAAATCCCAGCCTATGAGATGATCCGTTTTTCGGTGAATATCATGCGCGGTTGTTTTGGTGGGTGCACCTTTTGTTCGATCACCGAACACGAGGGTCGTATTATTCAGAGCCGTTCGCAGGCATCGATCCTGCGCGAGATCGAAACCATCCGTGATACCGTACCGGGTTTTACCGGGGTGATCTCAGACCTAGGTGGTCCCACCGCCAATATGTATCGCCTGGCCTGCAAGGATCAAGAAATCGAATCCTCGTGCCGGCGCCTATCTTGTGTGTTTCCAGAGATTTGTTCCAATCTGAATACCAATCATGAGCATTTGATTGAGCTATATCGTCGCGCACGCGCCTTGCCAGGGGTTAAAAAAATCTTAATCGCCTCGGGATTACGTTACGACTTGGCGAATCGTTCTCCTGAATACGTTAAAGAATTAGTCACCCATCATGTCGGCGGTTATTTAAAGATTGCTCCTGAACATACCGAAGCCGCGCCGTTATCAAAAATGATGAAGCCGGGGATCGGTGCCTATGATCGGTTTAAAGAATTATTCGATAAATATTCCAAAGAAGCGGGTAAAGAGCAATACTTGATACCGTATTTCATCGCCGCGCACCCCGGCAGCCGCGATGAAGATATGTTGCACTTGGCCGTGTGGTTGAAGCAACACGGATTTCGCGCCGATCAAGTCCAAACTTTTTTACCCTCACCGATGGCCTTGGCCACGGCCATGTATCATTCCGGCAAGAACCCGCTTAAAAAAGTCAAACACAGCAGTGATAACGTGGATGTACCCAAGGGGCTGCGGCAACGTCGTTTACACAAGGCATTTTTGCGCTATCATGATCCGGAGAATTGGCCCTTGCTGCGTCAAGCCTTAAAGGACATGGGACGCGCCGATTTAATTGGTAATGGCAAACGCCATTTAATACCGTTGTGGCAACCGCAAGGAACTGTAGCCCGGTCACAAGGTCCCAGGCAGGGTAACAAAGCCCGGCCATTTTTAACCCAACACACAGGATTACCTAAAGTTCCCGCGCTGCCAAAAATTAAAAATCCACAAAGCGCGAAACGGCGCACACCTCGTACCCCTTGAAATATCAAGGTTGCGTCGGCATCAACAGTAACGTAACAATTTTCTGGTAACATTTATTTAGCTGGGAGAGGGTGTAACCTTTTTATTATGGAGAAGAACGATATGGAAATAGAAGAACTCGTCTTGAAAGAAAGCCTGGTGAGTGTTGTGGGTGTTAATTCCGATAGCTTGCAGGTTGGGATCCGCGGTGATCCTTCCATGCGTGAAACCACCTGCGAACGTAAACGCTACAGCTCCAGCGTGGATGAATACATCGACGCCTTGTTACCCAACTTTGAAGAGTTATTGCTTAAGCGTAGCGCCTACCAGTTATTCATTGGTTTTAACAACGGTGAGATCCGCGTGCGTTCGGTATTTGACCCGATGCGGGAAGAGGTCCACGCGGCGGATAAAATGGCCGACGGCGAGTATTTACGGCGGCAATTCCCCGCGATTAGTTACGATGACAAAATAAAATTGATCCGCGATACTTATGTAGGCTTGCGCGCGCATCCTTATTATCAACGTATTCCGGAATATTGGAAAAATATCATGCTGCGGCGCAGCCATGCCTGGATTCCAATGCAACCGGAGGAGATCCGTACGGTCGTAACCACTTTAAAAACCTTGCGGGACATGCCTACTTATTATATGCGCAATGTCACGATTAATATGGTCCAATCGATTGTACGTATTCAATTCAATTGTGACGGTACACAGATCGTGAGCGCGGGTAATTACCGTCAGTTCCTCATCGAAAATCTTCCCCACTGAAACCCTGCCTACACAGCACCTGTAGTAATCTGTCATGTTTTAAATCTACAGCGCCTAGTCGATCTCAACCACGGTTATCAACCTTACCGTTCCTGCCACCTCTCCCTCGGGAGAAGGTGGTATCAAGGACGGGCAGTCTTTTTTCAGTCAATGAATCGGGCCAGTAATGCACTATGTCAGCATATTCTGAAACAGTGTTATACCCTGCGGGGCACCGCAAACCGGTAGGAATAGGTAAATCCTATGGGTATACTTGCCTCTAACCCGGAAGAGCGTTTTTCCTACTGGGGGTTTACCTGTTCCGGGGAGCACTGGGTAATCATTGTCTTAGAGGTACTTATTATGGCCACAGGCAAAGTGAAATGGTTCAATAACGCCAAGGGCTACGGCTTTATCGCACCGCAGGATGGAGGGGCTGATGTATTTGTGCATTATTCGGCAATCCAATCAGAAGGATTCCGAACGCTCAATGAAGGCCAGAACGTAGCGTATGAAGTAGAGCAGGGCCCCAAAGGCTTACAAGCCATTAATGTCGTATTGAACTAGGGAGAAACAACTTCACTCAACCCCGCCGCGGCGGGGTTTTTTATGCAGGCAGGGTTCGAGGATTAGTTTTGTCGAGTTAAATACGCCGTGGAAAGCATACCAAGGCTTACCGCAAACCACAGGGTGCTTAGACGGCTGATGAGCGGCAAGGTGATGGCCGTGATGTCATCCACCCCCGTGGATTTGAGAAGCAGATACATTGTTACTTCGGTACTGCCAACACCTCCAGGCAAAAATGAGATCGCTCCGATCAATAAACTGGTGGCATAAATCCCCAACGCGGCCCATAGGGAGACTGTTACCGCGAAATGTTGCAGTAAGAAACTGAAGGCCAGACCCTGCAGGCTCCAAGCAAGCAAACCGAAACCCATCCCGACATAAAAGATTTTCCAAGCCAACAAACGCCGTGATTTACCCAATAAATCCACCACTACTCCAAGCCAGCGCCGCAGCCGGGTGTGGTGGAGACGGTGTTGCCATGCGCGGCACCAAGCGTGGCAACGTCGACAACGTAATAACGTCAGTCCTACCACCAGTACAGCGCAGACACTGGCCACTATGAATGTGTAATTTTCAAAGAGACTGAATGTCCCTAAGGCAAGCAATGCAACGACAATAATATCTAACAAGCGTTCGGTGAAGAACGCCGCGATACTATGTGGAAAACGCACGCCCCGCGGGTGTAATAACACCGAACGAATTACCTCGCCGGCTTTACCCGGGGTGGTGGTGAGAGCAAATCCCGCCAGGTAATACACAAAATGTTGCAAGCCGGGGAGTTGGTAGCCAAATTGGCGCAAGAAGAACTGCCAACGAATAAAACGCACAACATAATTTAGCAAGGAGCTTAATAATAAAATCGACCAGATCAATGGGTTCATGCGCTGGATGGCCTGGATTATCTGCTGATAGCCCGCGCTGATCACTATCACCAGGTATAATGTCGCGGCCAATAATAAGGAAATAATGATCGCCCGTTTATGCCGGCTACTGAGTAATACAGGGTATATGGGTTGGGCGGGTTGCGGCATATATATCAGAACGTATTTTAAACCTGACGGACAATCGGGTATAGTACACGGACATTATTGAAATGAGAACCTAGAGGTCCTATGGCAGCTACCGTTGATGAATTGACCGTGAATTATTTTGAAGAAGGCAAACAAGTCGTTAAAGAACTGGACAAAGAAATCCTTACCAAAGGCACCTGGTCGACGATCATGTATAAATATCAGGATTTCGATAAGGCCAAAGATGATTTTGGCGCGGTGAAATATTCGATTCGCCGTTACCAAAAGCGCAGTGGCGAATATAAAATGCAATCAAAATTTAATATTTCCAGCGATGACCAAGCCGAGAAGATCATTGCAATACTGCAAAAATGGATCCAGCAAGGCGGAGGTGAGAAAGAGTCCGAATAACGCTGTGGACCCGGACTACATCGCTTCAGTAAAAATCCAGTTGCGTTCGGCGCCGTGTTTCACCAAGGCTTCTTGTGCGCAGTTGATGACCCGTGAATCACCGGCGATGTAGTAGTGCATATTAGAAAGACTGGGATAATCCTGCATCAACTGTGTTACTAAATCGCTGGCCGCTTTATTACTATCCCCGTGGCTGATCATGGGGGTGTAGTGAAATGTCTCCAAGGCGTCGCTCCAAGCGCGGCATTGGTTCTCTAGATAGATTTTATCTTTATGACTCGCCACCCAATACAGGTGTAATGACTGAGCGGCGTCCAGGGTCACGGCGTGTTCGATCAAACCTTTAATCGGGGCAAATCCAGTGCCGAAGGCGATAAACATAATAGGCGTGGTGCTGTCCTCGTGTAAGACAAAATTGCCGTGCGGCCCTTCGATTTGCAACGTGTCGTTGGGATTGAGCGCGTCAAACAGGTGTTGCACCAAGGGGTCGTCATCGTCGCGCTGAATATGGAACTGTAAATGCATATCATCACACGGACAACTGGCGATATGAAACGGTTGATCGCCCAGGTCGGGTATCGAAAGATTGACCTTCTGTCCGGCAAGAAAACGTAGCCGTTGGGTGCGAGGCGTTTTAACGTGCAACACATGCACGTCGGCGTTGATCGGTACGAGTTTTCGCACCCGCGCCGTAATGGATTGGTGCGGAATATCGCCTACCGTGCCGGCCTCCTCCGCGTCAAGCACGATATCGGTAACCGCGGTGTAGGAACAGGTAAGGATCGTTCCATGCAATTTTTCCGCTTCCGATAACAGATAGTCGTGCGGACGAATCTTACGGACTTGACCGGAAATCACCCGCGCCTTGCACTTACCACAATTGCCGTTGCTGCAGCCGTAGTTCAGCGCCAAGCCGGCGCTTAATCCGGATTCCAGAATACTATTATTGCCTTCAATCAGAAATTCATGGCCGCTGGGTTCCAAACGGACTTGCGCGGTAATGATACTCAGTAGGGTATCGACGGCGAGTAATGGCATACCATGATCAACCGGTGGGGGTAGGGGTTCGGCAGGGTGTAATTGATTAAGTAACCAGAGACGCAACTCAATGATCTCGGCCTCGACTTGAGAATGGGTTTGAGCCAAACGCAATAGGCGTGATTTAAGCTTATCGAAGATATTAAGGTAATTGCTGATTTCCAGTTTGGCCCAGGCCAATTCGTCGCTGAGAATGTTAACCCGGGCGGCGAGGGTTTCCAAATCCGGCGAGGTCTTGACCGAACGTACCCTGGCGTTACGCGCCGCGGTTTCGATGATCTGCTCGATCCGCTCCAGCATGCTATTGTCTTCAAACTGCGCATTCGGGTAGGCGCGCGCTAATTCAGTTAGCGATAATTTGCCCTCAAAGCTGGCGATTTCGCCCTGCTGAATACGCTGTTGCAGGGTGCCGCGTGGGACGCCTACCAATTTAGCTGCTCGTGAAATACTAACCAGTCGTGCCATAGGATTAATCTGGGTTGATTCTAGGTGCGTGAGAGTAAACTTCACCGTATTCATACCGGCCTAACTGTAACCGTTTATACTGCCGAACCATGATAATAGTTTTTTGTATCGTGGCCGCATCAATGATGGGGACGTTTAATCCGACGCTCAACGGGCGGAGTTCGCCATCGGCGTGGCCTATGTCGATGAACGCGCGCAATCGCATTTTTTCCTCTACACCGTGTGGCAGGTGGTGCGAATAATAGTCGAGGGTTCCGATGCGTGCTTTCCAAATGACGGTTTTCTGCTCAAACACACCGACGAAATACAGATCGGCGTAGGGGGCGGGGACGGGCGAAACCAAGTGGTAGTCGTCGCCCATCTTCCTCAGCTGGACTTGAAACTCGCGCACATTCATGTACTAGAATTGAAGCGGATAAGGTCAAGTTTCCTATTAATCAACATCAGTGTGAGTGAAGAATGGTGACTTTGCAAGAGAAACGCGATCAACCTAATGGTTGGAACCGCGGCGTGGTGATGTTACTGCTGGGAGTGTGGCTGCTGCCTGTTGTGGCGCAGAAATTGGAGTTTACCCTCCACAAGAACCGCGGTGAACAACCCGGCCCGACCCTCTTGGTGATCGGCGGTATTCAGGGTGATGAACCCGGTGGATTCAACGCGGCCGCGCTGCTGGTGACCAACTATCACATTACCCGCGGCCAAGTCTGGGTGGTCCCAAATCTTAATTTTGAGAGTATTATCCAACGTTCACGCGGTGTGTATGGCGATATGAACCGCAAATTTCTTAGTCTCAAGCAGGCTGATCCTGAATATGGCCCCATCCAAAAAATAAAATCCATTATCCTCGACCCGCAGGTGGACATGATACTAAATTTGCATGATGGCGGCGGGTTCTATGTGCCTACCTACCGTGATCGTAACGCCAACCCTGATCACTGGGGACAGAGCGTTATAATTGATCAAGCCAGCGTGGATAATATTGCTTATGGCAATCTGCAAGAGATTGCCACTACCTCGATTACACAGGCAAACCAGCAGATCACCCCAAGCGACCACCATTACCATTTAAGAAATACCCAGACCCGGCTTGGCAACCAAGAAATGGAAAAAACCCTGTCGTATTTCGCGGTGCGTAATGGCAAATCGGCGTTTGGAATCGAAGCCAGCAAGGAGTTTCTTACCCACGAGCGGGTGCGGTTCCATTTGTTACTGGTGGAAGGTTTTATGCGGCAACTGGGGATTGGTTTTAGCCGCGATTTTGATTTGACGCCACAGAGTATTCGCCAACGTATCGATAACAATGTACAGTTGGCCTTGTTTGGTCGACGGATTTTTTTTGATATGGCCAATGCACGAAAATTATTGAGTTTTGTACCGCTTAAAAAAGACGTGCCGTTGGATATCCAACCGAGTAACCCCCTGATCGCGGTAATTGATAAGGAAAAAAACTTGGACGTGCGGTATGGCAATCGTTATGTCACCCAGTTGCGCACGTATTTTACCGAATACGATGACAGTTTAAATGAAGTGAATATCGTTAAAGACGGTCAGCCCATCACCTCAAAACTGGGTAGCGTGATCGAGGTACAGGATTCCTTCCGGGTTGAGGCCAGCCCGGGTTATCGGGTTAACGTGATTGGCTACCAGCGAGCCGCTAACAACGATGACGGCCATGTCACCTTGCGGCGGCGGGATTTATTGCCACAATATTCCGTCGACAAGCAGGCGCGTTTATACCGAGTGGAAATTTATCGCGCAGCGCGTTTTTGTGGCATGCTGTTGGTGCGTTTTGCCAATTCACCGGCGGGTGTAGCACCTCCGTTCACTCAAAACACGACTAACACCAACAATACCTGAGTTTGGCTTCAATGCCCTTGCAGTGGGTTACCCCGCATTATCTACGCGACTTTTACTGCCTTGGCCCGGACTGCCAAGACACCTGTTGTCAGCGTTGGGACGTGCATTATGACAAAGCCCATTACGATATCCTCATGGCGCAAATTCAAGACCGCCCCGTACTGCGGCAAAAAATAATTCCGCAACTTAAATTAACCCCGCCCACGGCTAACAAGACCGCGAATTTTGCGTTAATTAGTTTTGGAGAAACGGGCTACTGCCCGTTTCTAGACGCGGAAAAATGGTGTCTTATCCACCGCGAACTGGGTATTGCGGCGTTGAATAATTCCTGTAGTTTTTTTCCGCGGGTATTTTCGCAACACCAGCAGGTTGTGGAAATGACGGGGGCATTGTCCTGTCCAGAAGTGGTGCGACGTTGTTTATCGATGCAGTACTCCAATGCATGGGTGGAAACCTCGCCGACACACTTACCGCGCTGCGATGACATACCGCGTGCCCGTGAGCTTAACGAGCTGGACAACTATACGCGTGGGTTTGATGATATACGCCAAGTGTTACTGGGACTTATATCACGCGATGATTATGGGTTTGAAACCCGGTTGTTCTTTCTGGCCAATTTCAGCTCCCGCCTAGCCGCGGATTACCACCAAGGTGCCCGCTGTGATCCCGCTTTAATCCAAACCGAGATCGATCGCATTCGTGACCCCAAGACTCTGGACGCCCTGGACGATTTTTATAACCACTACAGCGGTGTGGAACCGGTGGCCATGGTGGTGATTCAATCGATACTGCAATTACACTTGCAACAGTCCCAGGGGGGCGGCATCGAAACCATGATCACCGATATATTCGTAGACTACGCACAGCGTCTGCGCGCCACGGGTACGGCGGAGGTATTCGCGGATAACATACCGGCGGTATGTCTATGGGAGTGTTATCAGCAGGACTGGCAAGTATTGAACACGCATTGGGGCGTGTTATTAGAAGTATACCTTGGCCGTTACCTACACAATTGTTTGCAACGCGAATGGTTTATTAATATGCCGGATCCCTTCAGTTACGTGCATATGTTGACGGTTCGGGTGGCGGTGCTTAAGTTTTTACTAACCGCGCACCGCGCGATGCGGAATTTTGTCGCCAACCACCCGCGGATTGAAACCGGCGATCCCTTGGCCGAAGATAAGGAATTTTTGCATGAAGTGGTTACCGTCGTCTACCAATTCGCCCGTGCCATCGACCAAAATTTGAAATTCTTACAAGTGGTTTATGCGGCGCTCGCCGAACAACAGATGATCAGTTTTGATTACAGCCTGCCATTGATAAAGTTTTAACGTGCAAGCAGTGGCAGATTATCGTTGATCGTGATGATAGATTTAGGCCAACGGTTCAATTTAAAATAATATAAAGTTCCCCGTTTAATTCTTCCAGTGCATACACCCTCAACGGCACGGTCGCGGGTTCATCCAACGGTATGCCCGTGCTAAGACTAAAGCGACTGCCGTGTAACGGACATTCAATCGTGTCTTGTTTTAATGCGCCGTTACACAACGGCCAGTCTTCATGGGTACAGAGTGCATCGGTGGCGTGCATCGTACCCGCGACGTTGGCCAGTAGAATTTGCTGTCCCGCGATATCGATACAGGTAATTTGCCCGGGTTTTAAGGGGTGTGGAAGGGTAATTTTTCGCTTGTCTATCCCCATTGGGTTAGGTCTCTCCAGTTTGTTTTCAGCATTTTACCCGATACACTGTCAGCAGTTCTATCACACAGGCAGCCGCTGTGAGCGCGAAGGCATTCAAAAACATGGAGCATGACGAGTGTGTCACCTTGACACGCATGATCATGTCGATCTTGGACAGCTGGGGGCTCAACGGTCAGGCGCAGATGTCGTTACTTGATTTACCCAAGGGTATTCCGGTGCGGGCCTTGCGTCGTTACCGTGAAGACACCCCGTTTCCAGACGAGGCTGCGGTCTATGAACGGGTCGATCACATCGTGGGCATTTACGATGCCCTGCGCACCACTTACCCGCACAATCCGCCGATGGGGGCGTTGTGGATGAAACAGCGCAACGTGCGTTTTCAGGATCAAAGTCCCTTACAGGTTATCGTCGAGGAAGGTCTGGCAGGTTTGGTGCGGATCCGTACCCACCTTGACTGTACCTACGATTGGAAAGTGAATCCTTAATCGCACATGGGCGGCGCTATTTTTCCCATTCCCGTATAATCGGTTGTTCTCGCACTTCCATGAGCTTTTCTTCGGCTTCTAACGGATTATTGGCGAACATCACCTTAATGGTAATCTTGGGGTCGGCGTCAACCTGGGTGCGTGTATCCTTGGCGAATTGCTGTGCCTCTTTGTAGCCGGCATATTCCTGCAACAACTCCAAGTTTTTGAACAGCGCGGTTGGGCCGTGGTTAATGCGATAGACATAATACGGCATGGGTTACCTCAATCAGACGGATGGCGAATACTTATGAGGTGGGTATTATAAAGTATGCACGCGGCCAAAAAGCTACTATCCATTATAGAACTGGGCGGTTATCCCAATTTTACTACTCTATACCAGTCCCTGGGGTTTGAGGTTATCCAGGAAAAATCGGTGCGTAATGCCATCCGTACCCTCAAACATTGGGTTCCACAGGTGATCGTCGCCGAATTTAATTTTCAATCGGATTTTCGCGATCGTACCAGTAGCCTGGAGTCCTTGCTTTCTACGGTACAACGTATGGAGGGAGTACAGGTGGTGGTATTTTACGAAGCCGATTTCGTTCACCAGTTGGATAAGCTTCGCAGTCAGTACCCGTTGTACGCAACCCTGGCGTACCCCATCGATACCCTTAAACTGTCCGAGGTGCTGCAAGCCAGCCTAAATTAAGGGTTGGGGGCCGGGAAACCGGCCAGAGCCTCGGCCGCGTTATCGCGGACGTCCACCGACCTATCCTGCAGCGCTGCTTGCAAGGCGCCGCGCGCGGCTTCCGCCTGGGTAAGGCCCAGGTAATAACAGGCGTCACTGCGCACCCGATGATCAGCGTGATGGGTAAGTTCAATCAGGGGTGAAAGGGCTTGTTGTAACAGGGCTTGGCCGCGCAACGATTCCAGCAGCGCACCCACACCGATACGGGCTTGCAGTGGAGCTTGCATATCCCCCATTAAATTCACGAGGAGGGGTAGCCATGCTGGGTGGGCATGGATTTTGGTTTCCACCAGGGTTAGGTGCCCGGCTGCGAGTTGTTCGCTTAAGTATTGGCGGATCCCCGGATCGCTGCTCGCCAAGCCCACCCAGCGCTCCACTTCCGCGGCGGAATAGACCCCGTAAAAATCCAGCGCGGCGATGCGGAACCAGGGGACGGAACGTATTCCATAGGCTTGGGCGGCCTGGGGATGTACCACCACGTTAATGATCTCTAGCCGTCCA
This sequence comes from Gammaproteobacteria bacterium, assembly GCA_016194635.1. Classification (GTDB taxonomy): domain Bacteria; phylum Pseudomonadota; class Gammaproteobacteria; order UBA6429; family Thiohalophilaceae; genus JACQBC01. The sequence continues at coordinate 72,993 of JACQBC010000012.1, forward strand.
ATAGCCCCCTGTTTGGTTAATCTGCTAAGTATTTCCACTAGGGCCGGACAATGCGGGCAGGTGGGCGTCACTAATAACACGGCATCGGGGATGACAACAGGCGGGTTGGTTTGCATGACAGCTTAGAGATCGAGGAATTTTAATGCGATGCCTTCATTATCAACCCGTACTACCTCGGCGCGAACCACCGGGGCCTCGCCGTCCCCCAGGCTCTGTTTGACACGTATTATCAAGATACTGCCCACGGTTGGTAATCTGGGCGGGTCACCGACCAGGAATACACCGGTGCTGCTGATGTCACGCGTATGCAGCGAGGCCCGATCAGTTTCGGTTTCTACTTCGACTTCTAGGCGGATGCCTAAGCGTTGATCAGTGCGGCGTTCATCGCTCATGCGCGATACAAGTTCCCTAGGCTTCCAAATCGGGTATAAGTTGGCTGGAGATTTTAGCAATCATGTCTTTGAGCACTAATTTACGTTTCTTCAGCCGGATCAACTGTAATTGGTCAACCATCGGGTCGTGCGATAGCCGGGTAATAATATCGTCCAGGTCACGGTGTTCCACCTTCAATGACTCAAGGCGCTGGCGGAGTATGTCGCGTTCGGTATCGTCCATAGAGGTAGGGTCAAAACCTTAAAGATAGTATATCGATGCCGCTTGTAAATACTTTGGGACGATCTTAGTGATTTTTATCGGGGTCGGATTTGCGCCCTTTCAGATCAGTGAGTGGCACTACCACGGTATGTTGCGGCTCATCAATAAAATGCGGACGCATATTCATGGAGCGGCCCGAGGCTTCGACCAGTTCCTTTTCGCGGGCGGAAATTAACGCCAGGCAATCGCGGATCCCCAGCACGGTATTTTCCGACAGGGGATGTTTTAGTCCCGGGCGGACGTAGGTGTCTTTGGCGACATCAGTGAGGACTTTTTTCATCATCCGCAGGATATGCTCTTCTTTAGTCATCTCGTGGTTGGCCATAGTCGACCTCAGGCTGGGGGTGGTAGGATGCCGTTATTCTAACACTATTGACCCCTGGGGATGGCGTGCATCCGGACCAATCAACAAGCTGGCAGCTAAGTTTCTACCCGCTCGACCCACATTGGTGTCCTGATTCTAATCTACAGTTGGTTACGCTCTTGACAACCTTAGGCTTGGTCGCAGAAGCCTGCCATAGCCGTTTGCCGGATCGCTACCGGATTGGGCCGAGTTTTTTACAATCGGTCAGCTTCCTGGGGTGCGCCCCGGCGGTGCAATTTGAACCGGGGCAAGATCAGGCGTTTATCCATTGGGAGATCGGCCCGTGTTTAGCGACGCCGTGTTGGCGTGTCGACCATCAGCGTGGTCAACCGCGTTGTCCCCACTGCCGTAAACGGCTCGAACAGTGGCGCGAACAGTGGCCCCCGGAACGCGCGCTGCAGCAGTCGCTGCAATGGCTGTGTCCACACTGTCAGCGAACGAGTCCCCTAACGCAACTCGATTGGCGCCACACCGCCGGTTACGCCAGGCAATTTATTACTGTATTAAATATTTACCCTAGCGAGGCGATCCCCACCGAGGCCATGTTAACCCAGTTGCTGCAACACACCGGGGTGGCCTGGCAATATTTTTATTGCCCGCAAAACCCAATGCCATGATTGTGCGACTTCTGCGGAACAAATGCTTGACAGTAAACTGTCGCCTAGGCAGACTCAATCCTAATGAGAACCTTGATGCATAAACCGGTGGATTTTATTCGCCGCCCCCGCGGGCTGGTGGCGGGCGTGCCGCGCGCCGTGAGAGGCAATATGTAGTCAAGTTATCATTCCTACACTATCTCAAAGGCCGCAGCGAAACCAAACCCTGCGGCCTTTTTGTTTTAGGGGGGGATTCTAATGACCATACCGTAGCAACAAGGTAATAAACCCTGGTTCGATCATCAAGGACAGTAGTATGCAACAACGTTCAAATGTAACAAACCGTTTCTGGATGGTCGCGCTCATCTGGTCGACGACACCTCTAGCGATTAAATGGAGTAGCGAAGGTCCGGGTTATGCCTTTGGACTGTTTGGTCGCATGGCGATTGGACTGCTGATGTTACTGTGGGTGTTGCATTGGCGACGTGCCCCCTTACCGTGGCACCGCCAGGCTTGGCAAGCATATGCGGCGGCGGCATTTGGAATTTACGGTACCATGATGACGGTGTATTGGGGATCACAATACATTCCCTCCGGATTAATTTCGGTCATGTTCGGTTTAACTCCAGTGATCACTGGAGTGTTGGCGGCGCGAGTCTTGGGGGAAGACAGTCTCACCTTACCGAAAGTCGCCGGTTCCGTATTGGGGTTAATCGGATTATTTATCATCTTTGGCCGCGGCCATACCCTGGGTACGATGGGCGTGCAGGGATCGATCGCGGTGTTTATGGGCGTGATTGTACAATCCATGAGTGCTGTTGCGCTCAAACGTGTTAACACGCATTTGCCCGCGTTGACCATTACCACCGGCAGCTTGGTACTCACCACGCCGTTGTTTTTGTTAAGCTGGTGGCTGTTGGATGGGCATAGCCCAACGTTATTGCCATTACGCGCCTTACTGTCGATTCTGTACCTTGGCAGTATCGCCACCGTGGTTGGTTTTGTGATGTATTTTTATTTGCTCAAACATATGTCCACCAGTAGCGTGGCGTTACTGAACCTGATTAGTCCTATCTTGGCGTTATTTGTCGGTCATGTGTTGAATAATGAAGTGATCGATAACAGCGTCTGGCCGGGGGCGGCATTAATACTGATTGGGATGAGCGTCTATCAATGGGTAAGAGGGGCTGACGCAAAATCAACACTAGGCTAACTTCAATAATATAGTGTTGGTTGTTGCCGGGCGCACCGCGCGGGATGACCGTCGGCCGCAGGGATGCGGCCGTCGAGCATACAGGGATTATTTACAGCGCGTCATCCAGCGCGGTGCGCCCGGCAACAACCAGCGTCAGCCGTAATGCGCCTTAATATAATCCTCGATGATCACTTGAAACTCCTGCGCAATGTGATCACCCTTCAGTGTCACCGTCTTCTCACCATCGACATAAACCGGGGCCACCGGTTTTTCGCCGGTGCCCGGCAAGCTGATGCCGATATTGGCGTGTTTGCTCTCACCTGGGCCGTTCACCACACAGCCCATAACCGCGACGGTCATGTCCTCGACACCTTTGTATTGTGAGCGCCATTGCGGCATATGATGGCGTAAATAACTTTGGATATCTTGTGCGAGTTGTTGGAAATAGGTGCTGGAAGTGCGGCCGCAACCTGGGCAGGCGATCACTTGAGGTGTGAAGGCCCGTAAACCCATCGACTGCAAAATTTCCTGCGCGACGATCACCTCTTGAGTGCGATCGCCGTTAGGCTCGGGGGTCAGTGAGATTCGGATGGTGTCACCGATGCCTTGTTGTAACAACACCGCCAAGGCGGTGCTGGAGGCGACGATGCCTTTGCTGCCCATGCCGGCCTCGGTGAGTCCTAAATGCAGTGGATAGTCGCAGCGTGTGGCAAGTTGCTGGTACACCGCGATTAAATCTTGCACCCCACTCATTTTGCACGACAAGATGATCTGATCATGGCCAAGCCCCCATGCCTCGGCTTGTCGCGCCGACTCCAACGCCGAGGTGACCATGGCTTGGTACATCACGGCTGTGGCGTCGTGTGGCTGAAGGCGCTTGGCGTTATCGTCCATTAAACGGGCCAACACGGCTTGATCCAGGCTGCCCCAATTCACCCCAATGCGCACCGGTTTACGGTATTTGGCGGCGGTTTCGATCATCACCGCGAATTGTTCATCGCGTTTTTTACCCTTGCCAACATTGCCAGGATTAATGCGATATTTGTCCAGGGCTTCGGCGCAGGCCGGGTGATCGCTCAATAATTTGTGGCCATTGAAATGAAAATCGCCGATGATGGGCACTTGGCAATTTTTTTGTCGCAGTATATCGCGTACCTGCGGTACAGCGGCGGCGGCCTCGGCGGAATTCACTGTGATCCGCACCAGTTCCGAACCGGCCTGGGATAGTTGTATGATCTGCGCGGCGGTGGCCTGGGCGTTGGCGGTGTCGGTATTGGTCATCGATTGCACCGCTACCGGCGCACTACCGCCCAGCGTGACGTTACCGACACGAACACTGACCGTGGAACGACGTGTTATCTGATCTGCCATGATAAATTGAAAATAATGTAGTTGCATTACAATGGCCGCCATCATAACACGGTTCGCCACGAAAATTGAGACCTAGCAACGCGGGGTTAAACGCGCCATCATTGCCTAACTGAGGAATACCCATGAGTCTGTTTGGAAAGAATAAAACCGGTAAAGCCCCACGCCCCAGCATGGCGGAGAGTTCAGATAAACAGGTGCTGTACCAACAATCGGTGCAAATGCCCGAGATCGAGGTGGAGTTCTTCACCACCACCTTTCAAGAACTGCGCGGTAAGTTTCCGTTAGTGCTCAAGGAGGATTTTTGCGGCACGGCGTTATTGTCAACCGCCTGGTGTCAGAGCAATCCGCACCGCACCGCGGTGGCGGTGGATATTTGTGCCGACACCTTGCAATGGGGCAGAGAGCACAACCTCCACCCCGCGGGCGAGGATGTGGCCAAACGCGTGCAATTAATCCATGCCGATGTGCGCGCCGTCACTGATCCCAAAGTGGATATCACCTGCGCGTTTAATTTTAGTTACTGGGTATTTAAAACCCGCGACGCGATGCGTGAATATTTTAAACAAGCGCGCGCCGGGATTAAACCCGACGGTTTATTTTTCTTGGATATCTTCGGCGGGACGGATTGCCAAGATATTTTGGAAGAAGAAACCGAAATGGAAGACCACGATTTTACCTACGTGTGGGAACACGCGGAGTTCAACCCCATTAATCACGATCTGTTGTGCCACATCCACTATGAATTCCCCGACGGCTCGCGTATCGAAAAAGCGTTCACCTACGATTGGCGCTTATGGAGCATTCCGGAGTTACACGAGTTATTGCTCGAAGCGGGTTTTTCCAAGGTGCATGTGTATTGGGAACGGTTTGTGGAGCGCGAAGATGATAGTGAATACCTAGAAGGTACTGGAGAATTTTTTAAGGCCAGCAAAGAAGAAAATCAGGAGTCGTGGCAGGCGTATGTGATCGCAGAGGTATAAAGAATATGTGTATTCCATGGCTATTTTCTTTTTTGAGCGGCGGTACTGGCGCGCAAGCGCGCCAGCAGATATTCAAGCAGCGGGTTGATCTCCGCCTGCATACGTAGATAGTACCGTGCGCGCGATGACGCCTTTTTTCCAATACGGACGCTGACGATCCGCCGCTCGCGCAGTGCGAACACATCCTCATCGGTCACGTCGTCGCCAACGAAGATCATGTGTTGTATTTGGGTGTCGCGCAACAACAGTTGCAAAGCACTGCCCTTATCCGGGGCCCCGGGCGGCAGCAAGTTGATCACCCATTTTCCAGCAACGATGCGCGGCGCGGGTGTCAACCTGCGGACGGTATGCAGTAAAGCGCGGCGCGCCCCCGCCCGTCGGAAGTGAATTGTGAGCGAATAGCGCTTGTCTTCGATATCAACCTGGCGCGCGGCTAGCTCCGCGCCAAGCTTCGCGCTCAGGACGGGCAGCCAAGCCGCGCACAAGTGGCGCGCTGCACGCAAGCTATGGCGCGTTGCGGTGGGATGTTCAATTCCATGATTGCCGATCACATACACTGACCGTAGCCTAAGCCGCACGCGTAAATCCTTCAGACGCCGGCCCGACACGATGACCACCGGTACCAGGGCGCTGAGTTGCCGCAGCAGGCGCAGGGTCGGTGCGGGTATCGCCGCCGCCGCATGATTGGACACGATGGGGGCAAGCGTGCCGTCGAAGTCGAACGCGAACAGTGTTGTAACGCGGCAGATGGCATCCAAGGCATGCAATCCTTTGGCCGATAACAGCTGCTTCATGAGGCGTCACTGCCTTCGCGCAGGCGTTGCTTCAACCGATTGTGCTGACGCATCCGTGCCGCGTCGATTAACATGCGTCCCGCCCAACGGTAGATGTTGAACTCGGAGATCAATCCGCGCATGCCACGCATGCGGTCGCGCTGCTCCATCTCACCCATATCCAAGGCGAGATTCATCGCCGCGGCGCATTGCTCCACGTTGTACGGGTTAATAATCAACGCCTCCGGCAGTTCGCGCGCCGCGCCTGTGAACTGGCTGAGGATCAATACACCGGATTCGTCGTCGCGTGCGGCGACAAATTCCTTGGCGACCAGATTCATGCCGTCGTGCAGACTGGAGACGCAGCAGAAATCCGCCGCGCGGTAATAGGCGTATACACTGGCGGGACCGTGGTGTTCGATTTTGAGGATCACCGGTTGATAGTCGTCGCGGCCGAAACGGTGGTTGATGTGTTGCGCGAGGGCGCGTACCTGGGTTTCAAAATGCTGGTAGTGCTCGATCGACGAGCGCGTGGGTGCTCCAATTTGAATGAAACTGAATTTTCCCACCCAGCGTGATTCCGTTTCCAACAGCCGTTCCACGGCGTGCAGCCGTTCCAGAATTCCCTTGGTGTAGTCCAGACGGTCCACCCCAAGCCCGATACGGTGGCCGGGTGAGAGCCCGTTCAGGGTTCGGATCTCAGCGCGACACTCCACGACGGGTTTTTGCTGTTGTGCCCAACGGCTGGGCCATTCAATCGAAATCGGGTAGTGGTTTACCGCCGTTAATTTGCCCTGATAGGAAATGGTGGAGGCATCGTGATCCACACGGCATTCGAGCAAGCGGTCCACCGTGTCCACGAAGTTATTGCAATGAAAGCGTGTGTGGAAGCCGATGATGCTGCTGCCCAGCAGGCCATCGAGCAGTTCTTCGCGCCACGGGCATATGCCGAACGCCTCTCGGTTTGGCCAAGGAATATGCCAGAAGGTGATGATGGTTGCTTGCGGTAGGCGTTCGCGGATCATCTTGGGTACCAGCGCGAAGTGATAGTCCTGCACCAGTACCACCGGGTCGTCGGTTTTCGCCTCGGCTGCAACCGCCTCGGCGAACTTGCGATTGACCGCGACATACTGGTGCCAATCATTGGAACGGAAGATTGGACGAACATGCGCGATATGGCATAGCGGCCACAGTCCTTCGTTCGAGAAACCGTAATAATAGCCGTCTTCTTCTTGTTTGCTTAACCAGACGCGGCGCAGTGTGTATGCCGGTTGTTCGGGAGGTACCTGAATCCGACCATGTTTGTCTACGACGTCGCGATCAGCGTTACCGCCGCCGTGCGCGATCCAGGTGCCGGAGCAAGCACGCATGATCGGTTCCAGCGCGGTCACCACGCCGCTTGCGGGGAGTTGCACGTCGATATGTTGTTCGTGGCGCGTGTGGATATAAGGCTCGCGGTTGGAAATTACCAGTACCTCTTCGCCGGAGAGCTCGCGGCGCAGGATTTCCTTCAGCGCGTTCGGCGCCCAGGCGATGCGATCCTCATCGCGCGCTTTGCGGTCAGTTTCTATATCACGGATCAAGGCGCGCAAATCCTTAACGATAGGTTTTAGTTCCGGCGGGGAGGTGAAATGTGCAATCGGACGAATCAGACCTTCTCCTTTGCTCAGCGCACGCAGGCCCGAAACCCAGCCGCGCCAGCTGACCTGTGCGATGATCACAGTGATAAGTGAGACAATCACGCCCAGCCCGGCGAAAAGATAAAAAATGTAACGTCGCGAGTCCTCGCTGCGGTGTAGCATGAAGTTCATGCTGTGTACCAGCACCAGCTGGCCAAGGACGCCGGCCTGGTCCTTGATTTCATAGGCGGCGATATGCAACGCGCCTTCGGGGAGCTCAAGCACGTAACTGGGGGTGTTCGCGGGTTTGCAGCGCGCAAGCGCTGGGTAGTTTACCGTCTTGTATATCAGCTTCCCGGCCGGGTCACAGAAACCCACCGCGAACAAACGCTCGCCCTGTGTAATACGATTGAACAGGGCTACAATCTTGGGTCTGGAATGTAAGCGGATCAACGCGGCGAGCGAATCTTCAAGCGTGGTCGCAACCAGCCGCCCGCGAATGTCGAGATCACGGTTGAACCACTTGAGGGTGAGCCGGTCCACCAGTGGAATCACCGCATAGGCGATCAAGGTTAATGCGACCGCCAACGGAATAATGAAACGCAGCGAATATTTCATTGTCAGATCTCCGTTATAGTTTGGTGCACATGTCAGTGTCGTGTTCTACTATAAATTCGTTAGGGTTTATTACCGATGTTTACCCCATGGAGTACAGCAACACACCATGTATGATTACGGCCTGATTGGCAATTGTCAAACGGCGGCCCTGGTTAACGGCAGGGGCAGTGTCGAGTGGATGTGTATGCCTCGCCCTGACAGCGCTCCAGTGTTCGGACGGTTGCTGGATGCCGACGGCGGTCATTTCAGCATTGCGCCAGCCCGGGCGGGCACGGTCACCCAAAACTATCTGCCAAATACCAACGTATTGATCACGCGCATCGATTGTGTCGATGGCGGTGCTTACCGGATTACCGATTTCTGCCCGCGTTTCGAGCAACACGGACGCATGTACCGCCCCATCGCGTTGTTCAGGCTGGTGGAACCGCTCAATGGTTTACCTACTATCAAGGTCGCTTGCCGGGTTGTGAATGGCTGGGACAAACAACCTGTACATCCGGTGCGCGGCAACAGCCACGTGCGTTTTGAAATTGGCGCTGAACACGTTCGTCTGACGACGAACATGCCGTTGACGTATCTATGCGACGAATTGCTGTTTGCGTTGAATGAGCCGCTGTGTTTCGCCCTGACTTGGAGCTGCGCCATCGAGGATGAACTGACCGCGGTCACGCGCCGTTTTCTGGATCAGACCGTGGATTACTGGCAGCGCTGGGTCAAACATTGTTCCATCCCAAGTTTGTACCAGCGTGAGACCATTCGTTCGGCGCTGACGTTGAAGCTACACTGTTACGAAGACACCGGCGCGATCCTCGCCGCGCTCACCACCAGCCTTCCAGAACAAGATGGCGCGCGCCGCAACTGGGATTATCGCTACTGCTGGTTGCGTGACGCGTATTTCGTCGTGTCGGCATTTAACAATCTTAGCCACTTTGAGGAGATGGAGGGATTTATCAAGTTTATGCTCGGCATTGCGCTGCGCCACGAACACTCGCGTGAACGGCTACGTCCGGTGTACGCGCTGGATCAGTCGCTACCCTTGCCGGAAATGGAATATGCCAACTGGACGGGTTTTCGCGCTAATACCCCGGTACGCGGTTTTAATCAGGCCGCTGAACATGTGCAAAACGACGTCTATGGCGAAATGATCCTGACGCTTGGAATTGTTTATCGCGACGAACGGTTCCAGCATCTGCGCACGCGCGAACACGAGGAATTGCTGGAGTATTTAGGACGCCTATGTGTCCGTAACATCGGTCAGCCCGACGCGGGGCTGTGGGAAATTCGCGACGGCTGGCGTGAGCATTCCTTTTCCAATCTGATGGGCTGGGCCGGAGTGGAACGGCTGCGGCGTATCAAGGAGTTGGGTTATCTCAAACATTTCGATGTCGACCTAATCGAGGCGAAACAACGCGCGGAACATGCCTTGGCGCGCGCGGTGCGCGACGACGCCTTGCATAATGGCCCCGAGGATGACACCTTTGATGCGTCCTTGCTGCAGCTGGTGTTGCTGCATTACCCTGATCCAGGGCTGTGTCGTCGCACCGTGGAACGCACCTGGGACCAACTGAAGCTCGGCACGGACGCGTACAGTCGCGCGTTTTTGTATCGCTACCGGCGACAAGACGATTTTGGCACCCCTGATTCGGCGTTTCTCATCTGTTCATTCTGGCTGGTGCAAGCACTGACCAAAATCGATCGCCGTGCCGAGGCCGTCGCTGTGATGGGCGAGACACTACGCGCGGCGAACGATCTGGGTTTGTTTTCCGAACACTTTGCACCGGGCCGCGCTTTACAGCTCGGCAACTTCCCGCAAGCGTATTCGCACGTAGGACAGATCAATGCCGCGTTTGCTATCAGCCCGCCATGGAGCGATGTGTTCTAATATTATAAATTTCCCGATGTAGGTAGTATTTATATCCGTTAGGGCGTTTTAATCCGGCCCACATAAAATAACCTAGCGGCATGTCAGCGAGATATTTTTGCCGTTACGCCGGACAACATTTGATGAAGACCCTTGACGACATGTGGGTGTTTCGTATACACATTGTCAGCCGGGATAGCCAACGACAACGGACGTTTTGGGCGATTCCGAGCCTTTAGCAACATCGGTTTAACCGCACTGGTAGGGAGAGGGAGTCATGGAAAAAATCAAGTACTCGGTCGGTCGAGGCGGGGTAAATACTCCCCGTGACATCGTGATCGTTCAACGGCTATTGAACCGGCATCAAACCTCCTCCGGCGCGCTGCTGGCGGTGAACAGAATAATGGATGGACATACTGTCCAGGCTATTAAGGAGTTTCAACAACGGGTCGTGAAAATGCCCCACCCCGATGGCCGGGTTGATCCGGGCAAGATGACCGCTGAACTGTTGTACACCTCGCCGTACCTCGTGGTCATTCAGTCTATCGTGGATTATGTAAAATCACTTGTGGCCAATACCGAGACCCAGAAGAAAAAGTCCAGCGCGGGCGAGGCCGTCGTGTTACAAGCCAATATATTGTCACAACACAACCAGATTGCGTGGGGCGCGAAAGTCTCGCCGGAGTTTAAGGCCAAGGTGATTAAAGTTTGTGATAATTTAGGGATTAACCCCGATTTCTTAATGACGTGTATGGCGTTTGAAACCAAAGAGACATTTAGTCCATCTATAAAAAATGATGCGGGTAGTAGTGGTACGGGTTTAATTCAGTTTATGAAAAGAACAGCAAAAGTTTTTCACACAAGCACTAAAGATCTCGCGGCTATGTCTGATGTGCAGCAGCTTGACTATGTCGAAAAGTATTTTAAAGATGCAATACGGACATATAAAAAACTGGACACTCTGGAAGATGTGTATTTCGCAATTTTGAATCCGACAGGCATTAGAAAAAAAGATGATTTTGTTTTATTTAAAGAGGGAACAGATGAGTACGATAAGAATAAAGGTTTAGATAAGGATGGAGATGGTCAAATCACCGTTACAGAAGTTACTAATAGTATAAAGTTTATGTATAAAAAAGGCCTGAAGCAAGGATACATTGGGTAAAGGTGAAAACTCTTCTGAGGATAATCAAATGAAGTTGATGCGTTTGATCGTATTAGGTATTGGATCGATAGTAATGGCGTGCGTGGCTAGCGATTCAGTTAATTTGTGGCACGGCGAATATTTCTATGAGTCGGCGGGTGGCCATACTGCAGGTGGGTCCCCAATCACTATGGAGATGACATTAACAATAAACAAGCCCGAAGCCGATGACGCTTGTTTGTTCCACGCGGTGGGATTTCAAACTGATATGACGATAGTTTGTACTGTCACGGCCAGCGACAACAAGCTCGAAGTAAAATTTAAAAAATATGGGGAAGCCTCTTTTTTAATGATCGAATACAAAATAGGTGAGGTGTTGTTCTCGCTCGAAAAAGTTGCCGTAAAAGGCAAGGAGTCACGTTACGTACCTCACTGGGTTTCATATGAACCATTTGATGATATGAGTAATGCGAAAGGATATTTTAAGAAACCCAAATAACCAGATAACCACGAATTACATTTTGAGTGTCACTTATGATCTAAAAACGACCACTGAAAAGCCTGCTGTTATGTCCGGCATACAACAGCTCAATTTGTCAACAAAGTATTTAAAAAATAGAGTGCGAAGGTATACGTATCCCAAAGGTTTGAAGCAAGGTTATATCGGGTAACGGGAAAATATTTTAGGAGGATGAGACGATGACATACCTGCGTTCGGTTATTCTTGGTATGGGGCTGGTGATAGCCTCCTGTATGGCCGGTGAGCCGAGTAGTGTATAGTATGGCGAATATCATTTTGCGGGATTGGGGGGAGAAACCGGCGGCGGATCACCCATCATGATGGATATAACTCTGATTATAAGCAAGTCCGACTCAAAAACACCATGTGTATTTCATGCAGTCGGTATTCAAACAGATGAGACAATATTCTGTTCTACTAATGCGAATCAAAACTTGATCGAACTCAAGTTTAAAAGTTTTGAGAATGGTAAGGTTCTGAATGACCACGGTGTTGAATTATATAAAGTTGGTAGTGTACTGTTTTCACTCGAAAAAGCAGTAGGAAAAGATAAGAAAATACTTTATATCCCCCATTGGGCATCGTATGTGCCTTTTGACGATATGGAAGAAGGTGGGAAGTATCAATTTGTGAAAACCAAATAATTGTTTTGTTGGCGTGTGATTATTACCGAATAACAAATAGGAGTTTCAACAGCGGGTCGTGAAAATGCCCCGTCCCGATGGCCGGGTTGATCCGGGCAAGATGACCGCTGAACTGTGGTACACTTCGCCGTACCTCGTGGTCATTCAGTCTGTCGTAGAATATATAAAATCACTTGTTGCCAATACCGAGACCCAGAAGAAAAAGTCCAGCGCGGGCGAGGCCGTCGTGTTACCAGCCAATATATTGTCACAACACAACCAGATTGCGTGGGGCGCGAAAGTCTCGCCGGAGTGTAAGGCCAAGGTCATTAAAATTTGTGCGAACTTAGGGATTAACCCTGATTTCTTAATGACGTGTATGGCGTTTGAAACGGGGGAGATGTTTAGTCCGGACATGAAAAATAACGCAGGAAGCAGCGGCACGGGGTTAATACAGTTTATGAAGGCAACTGCGGAAGACGAATTGAAAACGAGCACGAAAAAATTAGCGGCCATGTCCGCTGCAAAACAACCAGATTATGTTGAAGAATATTTTAAAAAGAGAATAAAGGTATATAAACAACTCAATACCTTAGAGGATGTCTATTTTGCGATATTAAATCCAATCGGCATCGGAAAAAAAGACAATGACGTTATTTTTACGGAAGGCGTCAAAAACGGTGGTTACATCCCTAATAAAGGGCTTGATAAAGACCAAGACGGAAAAATTACCGTCGCGGAAGTGGCAAGTAAAATAAGATATATGTATCACAAAGGTTTGAAACAAGGCTATCTGGGTTAACGGTGTAGTATCTATGAAGGAAATGAAAATGACTTCTGTTTTTAGAGAGAGAAATATATGGCCGACTCGTGCCTTGAGAATGACATCTACTATTTTTTTCGGTATCTTTTTGGTGTTTTATTGTCATGTTAATTATGCACAGTCGACGGCGACGAGTCAGCTAAACGAACTTCGGTGTCAATGGGTAGGCCAGTACCCACACAAAGCCAAGAAATTTTTCCTTAACGAACCTAAAATTAAAAACACGCTACAACAGCTACTTAATAAAAATCGATTCGATGCCCTTGTGTCTGGCGACTATTTGGAAGCTCCAATCGACTATGTTGCTGGATATTATGTTGTTAGCTTTGCGCCCAATCTACATTTGATGCAGGAAGAAGAATGGGTCTATATTCTTATTCGAGAACACACTGGATCTGTGCATGTTGCAATCAAAGACTCTGAGGATCGCGTACAGTGGAAGCATTCTGCAGAAAGCGACTTCCCTTTCCAAATATTAAAAATGTTGGATTTGCCGGATAAAAAGACATAATGCGAGACAAACATTTTATTTTAATGGCGTGTGCGGCGTTTGAAACTGGGAGATGTTTGGCCCAAAAGAGCTGAACAAAACCGGAAGTAGTGTAATAGGGTTGATTCAGTTAATGACGGCAAGATTACAATTGCTGAAATTTCCACATTCATCCGTTCAAAATATACTAAGGGTTTAAAACCCGGATACATCGGTTAAGAATACACACCCTAAATGATGGAGAAAAGAAAATGACGGTTAATCGCCTGTTTGTATTTAGCGTATATTTATTCGCTGCGGCCTGTATGGCAGGTAACCCAGAAAACCCGTGGGTCGGGGAATATAAATATTTTGCATCTGGCGGTCAAACCGCGGGCGGGTCGCAGATTATGGTGGATATAACACTGAAAATTGACAATCAAGGAAATAAGGCAAGTTGTCAACTGAATGCGGATGGATTCCAGAGATATGATCGGATTTTATGCACAACCACGTTGGATAATAATCAACTGACGGTGCACTTTAAAAGCTATGGCGATGGCAGTGTGGTTAACCCAATCGGAGTGGATGTATATAAAGTCGGTGAGACCTTGTTCGCACTCGAGAAAAAAATCAACCCTGACAAGCAAAAACCCGCCAGGTTTATTCCGCATTGGGGGACGTACAGTCCCTTTGGGACGGAAGATAAGAATCCTACGGAATATTTTGAGAAGGTAAAATAGATACACGGCCATGGGCTTGGCGCTAGCTTGTTTCACGGCTAAACGTCTTCGTGTACTATAGTTTATCCTACAGTAACCAAAATCTTCGTCGGGAAGCGGTATGGCGCGGCAGATCCGGATGGTCAGTTTTCTTGCTATGCTTGGGGCCTTGGCCTTGAGTGCCGGCTGCTCGAATTATTACTCGATTGATGTCAACACGGCGCAGAAAATTTCCGATACTTCAGGCAATTTTTCCAACCAGCTGCATAATGGGGATCAATTTGGCCAGGCGCTGGCTAAGCTGGGTGATCTCAACCAGGATGGTGTGAGCGATATAGCCGTCGGCGCGCCGCTCGATGACGATAACGGCACGGATCAGGGCGCGCTGTATATTCTGTTTATGCAAGCCAATGGGCAGGTGGCTTCCAAACAAAAAATATCCGCAAGCGCCGGAAATTTTACCGGTGGGTTGGCGAGCGGCGATCATTTTGGCGCTGCCGTGGCAAACATCGGTGATCTCAATCGCGATGGTTTCATTGATCTGGCGGTCGGTGCTCCGGGAGACAACGATGGGGGTACTGGTCGTGGGGCGGTATGGATTTTAAATCTGGATGCGCAGGGCCTGGTATTAAATCAGCATAAGATTTCCAGCACTGACCTCGCCGCGGGGTTGAAGGACGGTGATCGGTTTGGTTCGGCGGTGACGGCGATCGGTGACCTTGACGGTGATGGGGTCGCCGACCTCGCGGTGGGCGCGCCTGGGGATGATGATGGGGGTACGGATCGCGGCGCGGTGTGGATTTTATTTATGAATAGCGACGGCACGGTTAAGTCCAGCCAGAAGATCTCGATCAGTAGCGGCAACTTTAAGGGTGATTTGCACAATGGCGATCAGTTCGGCGTTGCGCTTGCGGATATGGGTGATCTCGACGCTAACGGGGTGCATGATCTGGCGGTGGGTGCCCCCGGGGATAATGATGGCGGGATGCAGCGGGGGGCGGTGTGGCTGTTGTTAATGAATCGTGACGGCACGGTAAGTGCGACACAAAAGATTTCACAAACCCAGGGACAGTTTGATGGTTTACTCGGCAATGGTGATCACTTTGGCACGGCGGTTACAAACCTAGGCGATCTTAATCACGATGGGATTCCTGAATTAGGCGTGGGTGCTCCCTACAACGGTGATGGCGGACCGAATCGCGGCTCAATCTGGGTGGTGTTCTTGCGCGGCGATCATACGGTGATCTCATCGTCGCGCATCTCCAATACGCAGGGTAATTTTCAGGGGGCCTTACACGACAATGATCAGTTTGGTACAGCACTTATCGGCCTTGGTGATATGAATCAGGATGGGGTCGCGGATATTGCTACCGGCGCTATTTTGGATAGCGATGGCGGCACGGATCGCGGAGCCGTGTGGTTGTTGTTTATGAAGCCTGCGGTCACCGCGCAACGTATCGATCCCAATATCGATATGGCGACATTATTTAGCGGCCGGGGTTATTAATCGCGTTATTGTGATGCGCCACAGTGTTGGCGTGCATTGCGATTCACCCTACGGGCTGATCGGCGCCATCGGATACTGTCGTATCTGATCATGCACCCGCATCCGGTAGTCGACGAATTTATCCCGATCGGTAAAATGCAGGAACGGATTGCCACTGATCTCTTCCGCCAGGGTCGAGGTAGGGGTAACTGAATAATTGTGCCCGGGCCGGATACAGGTGGATTTGGGCAGGTCGCGTTGTAGTTTATTTAAGGTATCGAACATTTGATTGGGATCACCGCCGCGCAAATCGCAACGTCCGCAGCCATAGACAAACATGGTATCACCGGTGAGTAAATCATTGCCCAGGTGATAACAGGCCGAGCCCGGTGTATGGCCTGGGGTGTGTAAGATGGTTATCGCTGTGTTGCCAAGCATGATCCTGTCGCCGCCGTGGTGCAAGGTGGGCAGTTGCAGATGTTTTCCCCAAAACTGCGCTTCGGGTTTGAGCAGGTGCAATTGCGCATCGGTATGGTGTAATAATTCATCGACACCGTTGATGTGGTCGTGGTGGCTGTGGGTGAGTAATATATCCGTAATGGTGACTCCCCATTCATTCGCCTTGTGTAACACGGCGGGGATGTCCCAAGCCGGATCAACCACGGCGGCACGTTGGGTAGTGACATCGACGATGAGATACACAAAATTTTCCATCGCCCCTAATTCCATAGGCTGGATATGAAAAGACGTGTGGGTGTCGCGCATACTTGGAAGTATAACGGCAAATAGGCAAAAGTAAGTCTTCCAAAAGGGTGGAAATATTATCCCTTAGCGGGCCTTCTAACTAGCGGGTACAGGCCGGATAGGGAAAAGGTGTAATAAACTCGCTTTGAACCTTTATTCAAGGAGTATTCATGGACCCGAACTTTTGGCAACAGCGCTGGCGTGATGGTCAGATCGGATTTCATTTAGAATCGGTTAATCCTTTATTGCGGATGTATTGGCCGGTATTGTCTTTACCCTCGGCTAGTCGGGTGTTGGTACCGTTGTGCGGTAAGAGCCACGACCTAGCGTGGTTGGCACAGCAAGGTCATCACGTGATCGGGGTGGAGCTCTCGCCTTTAGCAGTGGAGGGTTTTTTCGCCGAGCAGCGTTTAGAACCGCAACGTCATACGCAGCAGGGTTTCGATCACTATAGCGTGGATGGGATTGAAATTTGGTGCGGTGATGTTTTTAATCTCGGCCCATCTCAGCTTGGTGAGATCGCGGCGGTTTACGACCGCGCGGCCTTGATTGCCTTGCCCGAGACGATGCGCCAGCGTTATGTGCGCCACTTATTTTCCTTGCTGGGGCCGGTACCGGCGCCACAATTATTGATCACCGTGGATTACCCGCAGTCCTTAATGGATGGCCCGCCTTTTGCCGTGTCGTCGTCTGAGGTTCAATGGTTATACAGTGACCGCTATCACGGGGTCGAACCCAGGGTGTGTTACCAAAGTGTGGGCTCAAACCCGCGGTTTGTGGAAAAAGGCTTGAGTTGGTTAATAGAATGCGTATATCTTTTAAGATCTTAACGTGGTATTAGGGTACTGCATCACAAAAATTAAAACCGGGTGAGGCTATGACCGATATACAAGATACGTCTGTAGGTAAGGAGAGGTTCATGGCTCGCCCGCCGTATCAAATCAGTTTAGCCGTCTCGGTATTGTTTCTGTGGTTAGCCGCGCCCAGTGTGTTGGCCGCCAAATATTTCGTGTATCAATTGCCCGATGGCAGCCGGGTGGTTACTGATCGCCTGCAGCCGACAGTCGGTTATAAATTGGTCAAAAGCGCGCGCAACATGCAGGGCGTGGGGCAAAGCATGGCCGGTAAGGCCGAGCTAGACCCTAAATTGACCACCCCCTACGAAGGGCTTATTGAAGAGGTCGCGGCCCGCCACGAGGTTGAGACCGCCCTGGTGAAGGCCGTGATCCATACCGAGTCCTACTTTAATCCCCGGGCCAAATCCACCAAGGGGGCAACCGGACTCATGCAGTTAATGCCTGAAACCGCGCGCCGTTACGGGGTACGCAATGTGCGCGAGCTACGTGATCCGGAACACAATATCGAGGCCGGGGTGCAACACTTGCGTTATTTGCTGGAAAAATACCCAGACAATCTGGCGCATGCCCTGGCAGCGTACAACGCGGGGGAAGAGGCGGTGCATAAATACCAAGGGATCCCGCCGTTTGGAGAAACCCGCCGGTATGTACAAAAAGTGCTTTCCTACCACGAATTTTATCGTGAGATGAATTAACCCACCGCACGGATTTAATTTAGCCTCAACGCCCGGTATCATGGGCGGGTGACGTTGGTTTCATCAACTCCATTTTCCCTGTCCGCCCGGGTCATCCTGCACGTGGACATGGACGCGTTTTATGCCGCGGTGGAGGAGCGTGACGAGCCTCGTTTGCGCGGCAAACCCATTATTGTGGGCGGTTCGCCTCAAGGTCGCGGGGTGGTGGCGGCCGCCAGTTATAGCGCGCGCAAATTCGGGGTACATTCCGCCATGCCCATGGCCCAGGCGTTACGCCTGTGTCCTCAGGCCGTCATCGTGCGGCCGCGGATCGATCATTACGCGGCGATTTCACACCAGATTCGCGCTATTTTCGCGCGTTATACGCCGGAAATTGAACCCCTATCCTTGGATGAAGCCTTTTTGGATGTTACCGCCAGTACCCGATTGTTTGGCGGGGGCGATCGGATTGCGCGCCAGATTAAACAGGCGATACGTGACGAAATACAATTGATTGCCTCGGTGGGGGTGGCACCCAATAAATTCGTGGCCAAGATTGCCTCGGATCTGCGCAAACCCGATGCCTTGGTGGTGGTACAAGCCCACGAGGTGCAAACTTTTTTAGATCCCTTGCCAGTGGGACGGTTGTGGGGCGCGGGCAAGACTACCGTGGCGCAATTTGAGCGTTTGGGTGTACACCGTATTGCACAGGTACGGCAACTCGCGCCGCAGTTATTACAATCCCACTTTGGCAAATCGGGGATGCATTTGTGGCAATTGGCCCAGGGGATCGATACCCGCGCGGTGGAAAGTGAAAACCAGGCCAAGTCGATCTCCCATGAAACCACCTTCGCGCTGGACGTGCGTGATATAAATGTATTGGAAGCGTGCTTATCCCAGTTGACCGAACAAGTCGCCGCGCGCCTGCGGCGTTATGGGCTGAAGGGTAAAACACTCCAATTGAAATTACGTTACCCGGATTTTAGAACCATCACCCGGGCTCATACCTTAGCTGAGCCGACCGATTCAACAACCCTGTTATGGCAAACAATACGCCATTTATTTCGCACGAATTGGTCGACGGCAACGGCGATACGTTTGATCGGCATGGGGGTGAGCCAGTTTTATACCACGGATGCACCGGTGGCGGTGCAGGGTGATTTATTTGCGGCGCAGAGTACCCCGCGACCGATCTTAGATTCACTGACCGATGACGTGAACCGGAAATTTGGCGCGAGGGTGCTGCACCGTGGCAGGTTTAGGCAGAATTCAGAGTAGCGTGTGAGTAAGCGGGTAAATTATCGTTCCGGGATATTACTCTATATGTGGAAGAAGATTCAGTAGGACACTGCCAGTGAGTAGACCGTCGGTCGCAGGGATGCGGCCGCCGAGCTACAGGGAGGTATTTACGCGGGCCCACTCACTGGCAGTGTCCTACTGAATGTTCTGTTAAGCGCAGACGAAGCGTCGAACCCCATGATTTAAGCAACGAAGGTGAAGAATGGATATCAAAACGGCAAGTCAAACCCCGCCAACACCCAAGACCGTGTATTTGAAAGATTACCAAGCCCCGGCGTATTGGATCGATCAGGTAAGCTTGGAATTTGATTTGAGCGCGTCGAACACGACGGTCACGAGTCATTTGATGCTGCGGCGTAATCCGGAGATTGCGACGCTGAATACGCCGCTTCGCTTGGATGGCAATGATCTGACTTTGAGGTCCGTTGCGATTGACGGAAAATCGTTGGCTACTTCACGATATCAAATGGATGCGGAGCGACTGGTTATTACCGATGTACCCGCTACGTTTACGCTAACTACCGTGGTAACGATTAAGCCGGATGAGAACACGGCGCTGGAGGGGCTGTATCACTCCGGCAAGATGTTGTGTACACAATGTGAGGCGGAGGGTTTTCGACGCATCACTTATTTTATTGATCGGCCCGATGTGATGAGCCGTTATCGGGTCACACTGCGCGCGGACAAGTCGCAATATCCAATATTACTATCCAATGGCAATTTGATCGAGCAGGGTGAGTTAGCGGATGGCCGGCATTATGCCTGTTGGGACGATCCGAGTTTAAAGCCGTGTTATTTGTTTGCCTTGGTGGCGGGCGATCTGCAATTCGTAGAAGATCACTTTATTACCATGTCTGGCCGCAGGGTTACGCTGCGTTTGTATACCGAGGTTGAAAATATTCATAAATGCGCGCACGCCATGCGTAGTCTTAAGCAAGCGATGGCCTGGGACGAAAAAACCTATGGACGCGAATACGATCTGGATATTTTTATGATCGTCGCGGTGAATGATTTCAACATGGGAGCAATGGAAAACAAAGGCTTGAATATTTTTAACAGCGCCTGTGTGCTGGCCAGGCCTGAAACCGCCACCGATGATGATTATTACAGTATTCAAAGTATTGTCGGGCACGAGTATTTTCACAACTGGTCGGGCAATCGCGTGACCTGTCGCGACTGGTTTCAACTGAGCCTCAAGGAAGGTTTTACGGTGTTTCGCGATCAGGAGTTTTCCAGCGACATGAATTCGCGCGGTGTAAAACGCATCGACGATGTTAACGTGTTGCGCAATGCACAGTTTGCCGAGGACAGTAGTCCAATGGCGCATCCGGTACGACCGGATCGTTATATGGAGATCAGTAATTTTTATACCGTCACGGTGTATAACAAGGGGGCCGAGGTGGTGCGCATGTTGCGCAATTTGGTGGGCGCGGAAGGGTTTCGGCGCGGTACCGATCTGTATTTTAAGCGCCATGACGGCCAGGCGGTGACCACCGAAGAGTTCGTTCGCGCGATGGAAGCCGCTAATAACAAAGACTTTACCCCATTCCGCCGCTGGTATGATCAAGCGGGCACACCCTTATTGCAGGTGCGGGGCGATTATGATCCCGTTCTGCGGCAATACCGATTGCAGCTGCAGCAGTCCTGTCCCAGCACACCCAATCAAGCGGAAAAACTCCCCTTTCATATACCCGTAACGCTAGGCTTAATCGCTCCTAACGGTGACGAACTACCTTTACGATTGCAGGGTGAGGCTTCGGCCGGCACTAAGACGCGGGTATTGGAAATCAACGCCGCCAAGCATGAGTTTGTGTTTGAGGATATTCCCGCCAAGCCCGTACCCTCGCTGCTGCGCGGGTTTTCCGCGCCGGTAAAATTGGCTATTAGCCGTGGCGAAGACGAACTGGCGTTTTTACTGGCGCATGACAGCGATGCATTTAATCGCTGGGATGCCGGGCAACTGTTGGCGCAACAGGAGTTGTTACGCCAAATCGCGGCCTATCAACGCGCCGAACCCATGCCGGAACCCGTGACCCTGACCGATGCCTTGCGGCAGGTGTTGCGCGATCAGTCTATCGACAAGATGTTACTCAGCCAGATCCTGACCTTGCCCGCGGAGGGTTATCTGGCGGATCAAATGCCGGTCGTTGATGTTGATGCGATCTTTCAGGCGCGCTTATTTACCCGGCGTTACCTTGCGCGCCACTTACAGCCAGAGTTTGATCGCCTTTATCTCAGTAATCATCGTCAAGCCACCTATGAATTTAATAGTGCCACCATGGCTGAACGCGCATTGAAGAACGTGTGTTTAGGATATTTGTTGGAAACGGAGCAACCATTGCTACAGGAACGTGCGTATAAGCAGTACCAACTCGCTACCAATATGACGGATCGTCAAGCGGCTCTGAGTGGCTTATGTCAATTTGATATAAACCAACGGCAACACGCCTTAACGGATTTTTATCAACGTTTCCAACACGACCCACTGGTGGTGGATAAATGGTTTGGCCTACAGGCGCGTTCACGTTTAGCAAACACGTTTGAACGTGTAAAAGAACTCATGACCCATCCGGCGTTTAGCCTTAAAAATCCCAATAAGGTACGTTCCTTGATAACAAGTTTCTGTGCGGGTAACCCGCTGCGCTTTCATCGCCAGGACGGCGCCGGTTACGCCTTCTTGACCGAACAAATTCTTGTGTTGGACAAACTCAACCCGCAAATCGCTTCGCGCCTGGCCAAGATCATGAGCCGCTGGCGGCGTTATGAT
Organism: Gammaproteobacteria bacterium; assembly: GCA_016194635.1. Taxonomy (GTDB): domain Bacteria; phylum Pseudomonadota; class Gammaproteobacteria; order UBA6429; family Thiohalophilaceae; genus JACQBC01. Next base: position 95,152 of record JACQBC010000012.1, read on the forward strand.
CCACAACGTCAAATTTTATTGCGCAATAATCTTGAACGGATCGCCGCGGTAGAGGGGTTGTCGAAAGATGTTTATGAGGTCGTGAGTAAGAGCCTTACGGGTTAGGGTTGCCTGTCCAAATAACAGTTTCTAAAAAAACCACTACCATCAATACCGGGCGGCTACAATTTTTTAATTACGATCTGGATTTAATATTCGTAAGGCTAACCAGTAGCCTCGGCTTGATTGTGGCTGCAAATGCCGAATCACAAGGATACGGCGGTCACCATCCCGGCACTGGGTTGTTGAAGCTCGTCGGGTGTGGTTTGCGTCTGACATTCGCGGAAAATACGGTATTTACAGGTCTGACATACCTTCGGGTCTAAGTGCGGATAGATACCGGCGAGTGCCTCGGTGCGCGAACTAAAGATGTGATCCTTGCCTATTCCGTCTAAACAACCCGCTTCATCGATCTCGTCGACAACCTCCGGGCGGATCCGGACGAGCCAGAGATCGCCACCCAAGGCGCGGCGGCGGCGGGCTTCTTGCAATAGGAATTCGGCGCCGGATAAATCCACAAAATTCACACCGGTGGCGACCACCGCCAAATGTTTTTGCCCGGGGTTGGTCTTGTGCATCGTCAGCAAGGATTCCTGCACGTTGACCACGGCACCGAAAAATAGCGCACCGTCCATGCGCACGATCTTAAGTTGTGGGCACTCGGGTAGGTTGGGGTTTCCGGTAAATTTGCGCTTGGGGTGATTCGGATCGGGCACACGGCGGGCAATGCTCGGACGCGAGGCGCGGTTCATATAAAAACCTAGCGATAAAATAACCCCGAGCAAGATCGCCATCTCCAGGCTCAAGAATAAGGTGGCGAAGAAGGTGGTCAGCAAGATACTCAACTCGGTATAACCGGATTGAATAATTTGACGGATGTGTTTGAAATCGATCAAGCCCCAGGCCACCAGAAATAACACACCGGCCATCGCGGCGTTGGGCAGATAGGCCGCCACAGGGGCGATCAGCAACACAATGGCCACTAAAAGTACACTAGAGATCACCGAGGCCAGGGGCGTTTGCGCCCCGGCGGTGTAGTTCAAGCCACTGCGGTTGAAGGAGCCGGTGGCGACATAGGCCGAGAAAAAACTTCCTAAGATGTTCGACAGCCCCTGGCCGATGAATTCTTGGTTGCCATTGAGATGTTGCCCCGAGCGTACCGCCATGGCGCGGGCGATCGATACGGCTTCGGTCAGAGCTAATAACGCGACGGCTAGGGAAGCGGTGGCGAGTTCTTTCAGGGTGGCCAGATCGAACACCGGGTGCGACAGCGGTGGTAAGGTTGCGGGCAAGGCCCCCACCACGGCGATGGCGGTGGTGGCTGTGCCGAACCAATAATTAATTGCTAAGGAAACCAAGCTGCCACCCACCATGGCGGCGATCATGTAGGGGATAGCGCGGCTGAAATGCTTGGTGAGGATGCCTATCAGTAAGGTTGCGATACTGATGGCGAACACATAGGGATTAATATCACCTACGTGGTGCAGCAGTCGTGACCAGGTATCGATGAACGAGGTGCCGCGCGCAATATCGATACCAAAGAAGTTTTTCACCTGGCTGGTGGCAATCAAAATAGCCGCACCGGCGGTGAAGCCAATGACCACCGAATGGGAAATAAAATTAATCAGCGTCCCTAAACGCGCGGCGCCCAAGGCCAGCTCGATGACTCCGACCATGAAGGTGAGAGTGATCGCATACTGGACATAGTGGGTACTCAGGGGTTCGGCATGGGTGGATAACACTGAAAATAATAATATCGATGCGGCGGTGGTTGGGCCGGAAACCAGGTGCCAGGACGAGCCGAATAAAGCGGCGACAACCGCGGGGATCATCCCCGCGTACAAACCGTACTCCGGGGGCATGCCCGCGATGGTGGCGAAAGCCACGCCTTGGGGCAGTACCACAATCGCTCCGGTGAGCCCGGCGATCAGGTCTTGTTTAAAACTATGTGAATTAACCCGGGAACGCCACTGCAAAAAAGGAAAGAAACGTTGCCAGTCGGCAAAAAATCCGTGAATCATGGGTTACCTCAACTGTACGGGAAAACGTGCTTTGGGCGCGTTAACGCCAGCTAAAGCAAGCATTAAGATTACGTTAAATTAGCGGCAGGCGTCAAAATAAGTTGTGCCAAGGTGCCAATTTGTTCACGACTTTCGATCCGGATTTGTTATTGATAACAGTCAGCGTTCCGCTTTCAGCCGTGAAACCAAATAAGCATAATTATACCCCACGGTTGGTTCGCGGCGCCGTGTGCTTTTCGCTGGGGGTAAGGTTGGAACAGATGAACCTGGTGTAGTCGTCGCTACACCCATAAAGCTTATTGCGGGGGAGTGGGGCGATGCGCGGCAAAATCCAGCATGCGTTGTACCGATACCATCGCGCGTTGCCGGATGGGTTCGGGTATCAGGATTTCATTTTTACCCGATTCCAGGGTGTCGATCAGGTTATGCAAGCCACTCATGGCCATCCACGGACAATGGGCACAGCTATGGCACGTCGCCCCAATACCTGCATTGGGGGCCTCTAACAAGCGTTTCTGCGGCGCGGCCTGTTGCATCTTATAGAAAATTCCGTTGTCGGTGGCCACGATAAAGCTCGGGTTAGGCAGGGACTGTGTGGCCTTAATGAGAGCGGTGGTTGAACCGACCACATCGGCCAGGGCGATTACCTCCGCCGGGGATTCAGGGTGCACCAGCACCGCCGCCTCAGGGTGGCGGCGTTTCATTTGGATCAGCTCCTTGGCCTTGAACTGTTCATGCACCACACAACTTCCCTGCCAAAGCAACATGTCGGCGCCGGTGCTGCGTTGGATGTAATCCCCTAGATATTTATCGGGGGCAAAGAGGATTTTTTCTCCGCGCCGGTGGAGGTGGGCAACTACTTCGGTTGCGATACTTGAGGTCACAACCCAATCCGCCCGTGCTTTTACCTCCGCGCTGGTATTGGCATACACCACCACGCTGCGATCCGGGTGGGCATCGCAGAAGGGGATAAAATCCCCGGCCGGGCAGGCCAAATCGAGCGAACATTCAGCCCTTAAGGTCGGCATTAACACCCGCTTCTCCGGGTTGAGGATCTTGGCGGTTTCTCCCATGAAACGCACCCCGGCGACGACAATCGTGCTCGCCGGGTGTTGATGGCCAAACCGGGCCATGTCCAGAGAGTCAGAGACATAACCTCCGCTTTCTTCCGCCAGTTGCTGCAGGTCAGCGTCGGTGTAATAGTGGGCTACCAGCACGGCGTCCTGCTGGCTTAGCAGCGCCCTGGCCTTGGCAATCAAATCGCCACGTTGTTTTCCCTGGGGTGCGGTAGACATAGGGACAGACTGAGCCAGGGCCTTGATCCGCGCATGGTCAATCCCAGGGAGGGTGGTACTATTGGGCATGGCCGTCCTCATATGGATTCTAATGGGGAGACTATGCAAAATTTACCTATTGCAGTAGTTCACCTTCGGGATATATGCCCAACGCTATTAGGAATAGACCGGAAAATATAAAATTCTATTATTTTCAATATATTATATAGTATTATTAATCTTATTTCGTATTTAATGGCTAGAAGATTTGCTAAGGTTTAGCGACGGAAAGCGGAGGATCGTGATGGATAAAATAAAAATCATCGATAAGATTCAAAAGTGTTTACGCCTGGCCCAGTCGGGTAATGCCCACGAGGCCGCCTCTGCCTTACGGCAAGCACAAGGCATGATGCGTAAATATGGGATAGCCGAGGCCGAGGTGCGGGTTGAACAGGTCACCGAAGCCTGTGCTAGCAGTGCGGGTTATTTTAATCCTCCGTATTGGGCCGTGGCCCTGTCAGAGTTGGTAGCCTCCGCCTTTGATTGTCGTGCCTATCTTGGCTCCAAACAAGGCGGCCCGGAATTTCGTTTTATTGGGGTAGGGGCAAGTTCCGAGGTCAGCGCGTACACCTTTACGGTCCTGTTCCGGCAACTACGGCAGGCGCGTCGCCATTATATGAACCAGTTGGAAGTTAGTGAGCGCCAGGAGCGTACTCGCCGGGGACATGTGTTTGCCCAGGCGTGGTTGTTTCACATCGCTAAAACCGTCGCAGATTTCGCCAATGATCGATCGGCACAGGCCGCGATCGATGCCTACGTCAAAGAACACTATGGCGAGACGGATCAATGGCAGCGTCCCGCGGCCCGATTGGATAACCAGGATTACGATGTGATCGTCTTGGGCCTAAAAGCCGCTCAACAAGTCCAGTTGGTGCGGCCAGTGGAAAACGCGGCCGATTGCGGTAGTTTAGATGAACAGGTGCAATGGGCTTAATCGTAGGGATCCAGCCCGAGATTACTAACCCGACGCAACAATGCCTGCCAGTTTGACCTATACCATCGATACCGCAACCCAGACGGTCGCGTGTAAATCGGTGTTAACCGTGGGACGGGACAAAAGTTGCGATATTGTATTAGTCGATCTCATGGTATCGCGTAATCATGCGATGATTCGCCGTATCGGCAACAGCGATTACTATCTTATTGACGGCGGTAGTTCTAACGGCAGTTATATCAATCAGCACCGCGTGACCACGCCTAAGTTACTCAAACACGGTGACCGTATCACAATTGGCGGTTTTGAATTTTTGTTTGAACAAGAAAAACAAGAAGTAGCGGTAATGGATAATATCTGTTTGCTGGAAACCATTGTCGACGCCAACCCCGAAATTAAACGTATTACAATCTTGGTCGCGGATATCCGTGGTTTTACCTCGTTATCCGAACGGGTACCGATCCGTACCTTGACAGTCATGATGAACACCTGGTTTAACGAGGTGAGCGATGTGATCATTAATAACAATGGTATCGTGGATAAATTTATCGGTGACTGTGTGTTTGCGCGCTGGGAAGCCGCCGAAGACGAACGCAGCACGGTGTTAAACGCTCTCAAGGCCGCCAAGGCAATTGATACGGTAACCCAAAATCTTAACCAAGATTTTGAGGAAGTACCGGAGCAATTACATATCGGTGTCGGTATTAATACGGGGGCGGCGTCGGTGGGTATTGGCGTGGATCAAACCGCCCTGGGTGACGCGGTGAATATTGCTTTTCGTCTGGAAAGCGCCACCAAGCTATTAGGACGTGATATTGTGTTGAGTGAATCCACCTATCGGCACCTACCTAAGGCCTTGTGGCAAAGCAGCGCGCAGAAGATCAAGGTGAAAGGCAAACGCGATTCGCTCCGCATTGTCGCTTTTGATTTTGGTCAAGTCGACGCCATTTTGGCAATGGTGCGCAAGAACAGTTAATCGGTTGACGATTTAATGTAGAAACAGGTGGACATCCTGCAGGGCTTCCTCCATTGCCACTTTAATTTTTGTCATGATCAGGTTTGCCTCATCAGCACAGGCCCAATCAAGGTGGTTGATATCTCCGGAATGGACCGCGGCCTGGCCCTTGCTCAAGATCCGGTACTCGAGGTCAGGGATAAATTGTTCCAGAAAAACGTAAGCCTGGGTTAAGCTGGTACGGATATCGGGTGAAATATCGTCGATTTCCCACAACAGGGTTTGGATCGCTTGCCGGATCAGCTGTTTGTTGTGCGGTAGGATCGACACTGGATAGGCGGTGCTGAGTCCTTCCAGATCGGCTAGCAACTCGCCGTAGGCATTAACAATATCTTGCGCCTGGTTAATCGGTGTAAGCACAGGTAATTGCATCAGTGGTTCCTTGGGGTTCATGGGTTAGTTGTATAGCACTAAAATAGCAGCAATTCAGTATGAAGTTTGCTATTGTAACTTTTTTTAACATTCTGACGGTTTGAATGTCGATGGATGAGCTGGTCCGTTTTATAGATACCTTACAATTTGATCCGTTGTTTTTTGGGTCAATCGCAGCAGTATTATTACTGGCCGGGGTTTTGCTGTTGTGGCAGCCGCTGTTACGAGTCCGGGCCTATATGCGTTTGCAGAAATCGATCCGCGGCAGTGGGCTCGACTGGTTGCGTGATGTGTACGTGCCCGGTGGTGTGGATGGACAGATTTATTTGGAATATGTGATTTTAATGCCACAGGGTTTATTGTTGATTAATGTTAAACCTTACTATGGCAATATCTTTGCGGGGGAACAGATCGAATATTGGACACAGGTAATAGGCCTGCAGAGTTTTAAGTTTAAGAATCCATTGCACCAATTGCACATTACCCTAGGAGAGTTGCGCAGCGTTACCCCAAAAATTGCAATCGATAGCCGGGTATTATTTACACCAGGCAGCCGGTTTCCTAAGGGCAAACCCGAACAAGTGTTGCAATTGGAAGAGCTGAACAGTTTTTCTAATACTCAGCAAACCCCGCCGTCGGAAACAATTATCGCGGCGTGGGAAATGTTGCGTGCTCAAGCGCAACCGGCTAATCAAATCCGGTTAGGCGTGTATTTGCGCCAGGGTGATCGACGTCGTATGGTATATGGCAGCGGCTTGGTGATTATAACGGTGATTTGGATGGTTTGGCTTGGAGTCGCAATTGCTTGATTTGCCATGTTGAAATAAGGTAAAACTAACAGGAAACATGAAAAATATTCAAACTAAATCCTGGTTTGGTTCCGTTTTGGGCCTGGCGTTGATAGCGATTACGACAGGCAGTGTTCGGCGAGTGCAGGCAAACCCCTGTGATCCTAGTGCTGAAGGTAACGTGGGACGGGCAATGTTTACCACCCATATCGAAAATCGCGAACCGGCCGATCAGGTTTTGATTCTGGATAATAGTTATCGAGAGGTGTTTTTTTTCACGGATTTAAACCAATTCCAAGGACACACGATTACCCACCGTTGGGAATTTGAAGGGCGGGTGGTGCAGTCGCGTAGCTACCCCATTAAGAGTTCGCGCTGGCGCGCGGTTTCTCAAAAGGATCTGGACCCGGCCATGGTGGGTCGCTGGTCGGTGCTGGTCATGGATGAAAACGAATGTCCCTTGAAGGCGGTGGTGTTTCAATATGTGCAACACTCGGCAAATCAAAAGCAAACGGCTATTTTACCCGCCGGACAATAATCACAGGGACTGTTGAGTTTTTAAGATCACGGGGTGTTATTGCTGGATTTAGCCGTAGCGGTTTGTTGTTCACTGCGCCATTTCTCCAGCAAGCGTTGGAATTCCACCTCCGCCTCATTGCGCACTCGAGTTTCAGCCGTGGCTTTTTCTGCCGCTGTATTTTGAGGAGCCGCCGGCGAAGTCACCGCCGGGGGAGGTGGTAAGGCGCGTAATGACGCCAGACCGCGTGGTTCATTCTGTTGTGGAGACAACCGGGGTTCAGAAATATTAGCCACCAAGTTGGCGTCCATATAGGTCGGGCGGGTAACCGCAACGATACTTACTGCTACCATCACCACCACACTGGCGGCCAGCGCGTATAGATTTCGACGGCTACGGCGTAAGCGTTGCGTCTGTGCGGGTTTTTCAGAAATTGGCAGGTTAAGGTTAAATTCATCCTCCACTGCAACCGACTGTGGTTTTGTATAGGCAGTCAATTGGCTCAGGTCGGTAATAATCGACTCGCTAAATTCCGCATGGTCTTCGGCCGTTTTTAAACTGGGGCTGGCCAAATCATCATCATAGTCAATATCAAACGAAGGCAGCTCTTTACGCGATTGCTCTTGCATTTGTTGTTCTGCCTGTTTAATCAAGGCCTCGGCTTCTTCACGGCTGGGTGGGCGTTGCGAGGGGGCCTTGAATATAAAGATGTCTTCTTCCCCTTCCAGGATGGTTTTATCTTTGACCACATGCAGTTTGGCCGAAGATAATTTCATGCCTATCCCGGTCTGCATTAAGAATTCATCCGGTTGTTGGCGGGCAATGTCCTGCGCCAACATCCGCTCCTTGAGTACTTCAGCGCGTTGACGGGCTTTCTCATTAGCCAATGCCTTTTGTTGTTGGGCGGTACGCTGGTTCGCTTCGCTACGCCGGACCTCTTCCAATGCGAGGCGCTGTGCTTCTTCTTCGCGTGCCTGGCGGGCTAACATTTCTTGTGCAGCTTGACGGCGGGCCAGTTCAGTCACCCGGCGGTTTTCTTCGGCGGCACGTAAGTCTTCTTCCTTACGGCGGCGACGTGCTTCTTCTTGCAAGCGGCGTGTGGCCTCAGCCGCCGTCCGGGCCGCGGCTTGCTCTGCGGCCTGCGCCTGCGCATAGGCATCGGCGTGGGCTTGGCGTTCAATTTCACCTTGCTGACGGGCGGTCATCACCAGCAGATTTTCCTGTTCAATCATACGTCGTGTGGCTTCGATCTCGGCGCGCAGTTGTTCCGCGTCTTCAATGGCTTGACGGCGGATCGCTTGGGCGTCTATTTCAGCTTGCTGTTGGGCTTCTTCGTAAGCGCGCTGGCGCGATTCTTCGAGGAATTGTTGGTAACGCAGTTGTTCGTCGGCCTGCTGTTTCTGAATGGATTTCTTGGCCTCCTGTTCAATGGCGTGACGCAATTTCTGCGCCTCTTCCCGCGCTTGTTGACGGATGGCGTCTGCTTCTAATTGAGCCTGCCGGCGGGCTTCTTCGGCCGCTTGGGCCGCCTGTTGAATCGCCAACTCAGCACGACGGCGCGCTTCGTCCAAAGCGGTAGTACGTTTGGCGGCTTCTTCGGCGGCCATGCGGACACGTTGTTTTTCAACATTTTCGCGTAACTGTTTGGCTTCGTCTAAGGCACGTTGCCGGATCAGTTCAGCTTCTTGTTTCACCCGTTCAGCTTCCAGCTTGGCCATATGGCGCGCTTCTTCAGCCGCTTGAGCCGCTTTGCGTTTCTGTTCTTCCGCCTGTTTAACTTCCGCCTCTAGACGGGTTTGACGTTCGGCAAGTTCTTTTGCTTCGCGCCGGGCGCGATTAAATTCTTCTTCTGCGTGTTTGTGGGCTTGCTCAGTCGCTAATTTGATGCGCTGGGTTTCTTGTTGAGCGCGTTCTTTTTCCTTGGCTATAGCGAGTTTAGCGGCAGCAAACATCTCTTCACGTTGTTTGTTGGCCTCTTCTTGTAGGTGGCGAATCTCGGTTTCGGCTTTCTTGCGTTCCGTTTCGGCGGCCGAGGTTTTTTCCGCCAGCCGGTGCGCCTGGTTACGTAAGGCATCAGCCTCGCTACGCAGTTGCTGGGTACGCGCAGAAAAGTTTTTGTGGATCTTTTCCGCTTCATTGGCGCGTTCGGCCTGGGTTTTGGCCTGGAAACGGTGCATTTCGAACTCGCCGGTTTGAATATGCGGGTTGGGCGTGGCGGGTTTTAACGCGGGTCGAGGTATGGATTGCGAGGAGGGTTGGGAAATAGGGCCTGTATCCAACGCAATCTCCGGAAGGGGTGGCTGCGCGGCAGCAAATGGTTTGGATTGCGCGGCAAGGCCGCCTGCTAGCACATAACAGGGGATACTGTGTTGCGCCAATAAGAAGGCCGCAGCGGTACTTTGATTGCCATCATTGCAATACAGGATATGGTCTCTGGTAGGGTTTAAACTGGCGGTTTTTACCCGTAACATGGAGATGGGGATACTCTGTGCGCCCTTAATTCCGTTTTCATTAAATTCTTTATTGGTACGCACATCGATAATCGCGGCACCGGCACGCACCTTTTCGATCATGGCCGGGTGCTGCAGATGCTGGATCAGGGGTTTGACCAGTAACTCATTAAATTCATTTTTACCAAGACGCATCAACACCCCTGCGTCTTTCATTGTGATGGTGGCGTTCCGTTTGCCGTGGGTAATCAGGGCTTCTTCACCAAATCCATCACCCGGTCCTAGGATAGCTAAACGCACCTCCTCGGCGGCGGGGGCGGGACGGCGTGAAACGATACATTGGCCTTCCTTTACAATGTAGTAGTACGGATCTATATCACCTTGCTTGATGATGACTTGGCCTTTGCTGACGGGGACTTCTTGAAATTTCATCAACAGGTTTTGGATCTTTTCCGTGGGTAGGCGTAAAAACGCCGGCGACTGTAAAAAGCGCAACATCCAATCGCTTTCGGGGTCTTGGTCAACGCGAATTTCGGTGACTTCGTACATCCCAGACGGGCTATCGTCCATCACAAATTCAAGCAAATCACTGTCGATATAAAGCAGGACAGCATTGGTTTTGGTGCGACAGGTGCTAGGACGAGGGATCTCTTGCGCGATGGGGTATTTCGATTCGATGGTCTTGGCTTTGACCAGCTCCGGGTTGGGGTTGCCGGTGATTTGCAATTCAAGGGTTCCGGATAATAAATATACGCAGCGCTTGTCCTTTTCGCCCTGACGAAAAATGAGTCGGCCAGGCGGTAACTCTTCTACCTCGGATTTGTTAGCCAGCTCTTCGAGTTTGTCGGCACTCAAGGAACTCAGTGGTTCAAAGGTGCGGAGAACCCGGACTTGGAGGTATTCGCGTGCGATATCACCCATAGTGAATTCCAATTTTTCGGTTTTGGTGGCATTTCCACGCCACAGCCAATGATAAAGCCAAGTGTTGGCTTTGCTCTACGTATTCATCGTCAAATGCGACGGTCACCCAAGCCGATGTATGAAAAATATCGGAGAGTTCATGTTTGGGGTGTGAGCCAGCTCACAAATCGTTATTTTAAGGTGCTAAAAATTGTCATTTCCAGTCAAAAGAACCGACCAAACGTGACACCCCCACCCCGTTTATACCCAGATTGTATTTCTATACTGATACGCCCTGTGGGGTCAAGCGCTATATTTAATTCAATTTTACCACCAAGGCGTTGATCTGTCTTGAAATTTTCAACTTGATTGACTAGGCCGGTTAGTACCTCCTCACCGTCTATCCGGTGCGTGGCAACACCCAAGGTCATATGGTGAGAATGTTGTGGCCCTAGTCGAACATTTAATCCCAAACTGCCGTGGTACCAACGCCATTGGGCGTCTTGATCCAAGAGTTTTCTTTCAGACACAGAATATTGGTAAGCCATCGCCAGTTCAACCCCGACACTGGGCATGGTTACTACCTGATAATCCACTTCTAACCCAAGCCATTTGCCGGACGTGATCTGCGCGGCGGTGATAGGATTTTGCACCTGGGTGCCTTCTAGGTAGCCAAGATACACATTGCCGCTGAAATCTCGGCTTAATTGTTCATACCAACCTAAGGCCGCACTGTTGATCTGAGTACGACGAACACTGTTGTTATCATAACGCCAGTCACTGTCGAAGGATTCCAACTTCAATGCAATGCCAATCGGCGGCGGGGGAGGCGCTCCCATCACGGCTGTGCTCAGCACAAACGGCAACAGACTCAATAAGTAGTATGGCTGCATTTTAATTTTCCAAAACGTTCAATAATCCAAATAATTCATAGTGATCTTGCCTGTCCGGTCCTCGATATTTCCCGGCTGTTTGTTCTTGGTACAGTTTATCCTATCCTAGCTTCGTGTACCTCCGTATACCTGCGAGCCTGGTTTTGTCGCAGTGAAACCGGCAGGTAAGTATGCTCACTGTTTTGGAACAGTTATTTAGCGTCAGTGATACCGCAACGTTGTATTTAGGAGGGTAAAAAGTCGATGGGGTAGGTTACGGTAGTCACTTCCACGTTTTTACGTGGCTCGAATCTAAAGGATTTAACCTTGGCCACGATTTTCTGTTCAAGTTCCGGATCCTTCAACTCACTGGACAGTATGCGTACGTGGGTGACATGGCCATCGGGTGCAATCGTGAGTTCCAATACCAACTTACCTTTTAGGGTGGGATTGCTCCGTAAGGCGCGATTATAAAAGTTATCGATCGAGGCGCGGTTTTGTTGAAACATTAACTCGACTTCTTCTTGCCCACGTTTATACCCGGAACTGCCACCACCGGCCTGTCCTGCACCGGATTTAATCGTACTTTTTACGTCGGTGGTGGTGCGGCTGGATAAATTGACGTCTCCAATAGATCGGCTTAATTTGTTGGTATTGATACCGCCGCTGCTTTGTTGGGCGGCTTTGGAGGTAATCACCACGGCCGAAGCGTTGCTACGGGCGTTTTTCCCCGAATTGGTGAGAGGTCCACTGGGCAGATTAACATCCAGATTGCGCAGATCCGCAATTTGATTCATTTCCGCCAACAGACCACTATGCGCTGCTTTTTCGCGCGCCGCCTGTTCAATTTGTTGTTTGGTCGGCTCGGGTGGTTTTGGTTTGGGAGTGGGCACCGGTTTCGGGGGTTGTTTAGGTTTGGGTTTCGGACTGTCCGGTACCGGGGTCGGAGTAGGTTTCGGAGGCGGTGTAGGCTTGGGTAATTGTTTTTTTTCTAATTGCAACTTTATCAACCGCACCACTTGCTCATTGGCTTTCTTTGAATCCGGCACGGGCAAGGGTATAAATCGCAGCAACACAAAGGCCATAAGCGTAGCAAACACCGTGATAGCCACAATCCCAACAAAGCGCCGGTCATTGTCGGTATCCGACCACGGCAGGGAATCCTCGAACGGGGGTAAATAGGTGGCCATGGGGTCAGGGGGGCGCGGGTTGTTTTTGAATCACGGCCAGGGAGATGTTGACGAATTCCGCCTCGCCCACCGTGGCCAT
>JACQBC010000015.1 GCA_016194635.1 Gammaproteobacteria bacterium
AATCTGGTCGTAGGCCTTCGCCTCACCTCCAAATTTCTTCGCCTGCGTCACCGTGATCGCCGCCGTCAACGTCGTCTTCCCGTGGTCCACGTGACCAATCGTCCCAACATTTACATGCGGCTTCTTGCGTTCAAATTTTTCTTTCGACACGGCTGCTATCCTCTATTTCATGTTGTGCGAGTTGAATATTTACGATGCCTTCTTGATAACCTGTTCGACAATGCTCGATGGCGCTTCGGCATAATGCGAGAATTCCATCGTATAGGTAGCGCGTCCCTGGGACAAGGAACGTACCGTGGTGGCATAACCAAACATTTCTTTTAAGGGTACGTCGGCCAGTACTATCTTGCCGGAAATCGTATCTTCCATTTGTTTGATCATGCCGCGGCGGCGATTCAAGTCACCGACCACGTCACCCATGTATTCATCCGGGGTTACTACTTCAACCTTCATGATCGGTTCGAGCAATACCGGGCTGGCCATACGGCAGCCTTCTTTAAATCCCATCGAACCGGCGATCTTAAACGCCATTTCATTTGAATCGACTTCATGGTAGGAGCCATCAAACAGCGTTACCTTAACATCAACCACCGGGAAACCCGCTAATACACCGGTATCCAGGGCTTCGGTAACTCCTTTTTCAACCGCCGGAATGTATTCCTTTGGAACCGTACCACCGACCACTTCGTTCACAAATTCAAAACCGGTTCCAGGAGGTTGTGGTTCTAGCTTGAGCCAGACATGGCCGTATTGACCACGCCCCCCCGACTGCCGTACAAACTTGCCTTCGACTTCTTTCACAGTCTTGCGGATGGTTTCGCGATAGGCCACTTGCGGTGCACCGACGTTGGCTTCCACTTTGTATTCACGTTTCATGCGGTCAACGATGATATCCAGGTGCAATTCCCCCATCCCGGAAATGATCGTCTGACCGGTTTCTTCATCGGACTTAACCCGGAAAGAAGGGTCCTCAGCCGCCAATTTTGACAAGGCGATACCCATTTTTTCCTGGTCAGCCTTGGTTTTAGGTTCAATCGCCACGGAGATCACCGGTTCGGGGAACTCCATACGTTCCAAGGTGATCACTTTATTCAGGTCACAGAGGGTATCGCCGGTGGTGACGTCTTTTAAACCGACGGCGGCGGCGATATCCCCGGCGCGCACCTCCTTGATTTCTTCGCGTGTATTGGCGTGCATTTGCACAATACGCCCAATGCGTTCTTTACGATCTTTAATCGGGTTGTAAACCGTATCACCGGAATTTAATACACCGGAATACACCCGGAAGAAGGTCAAGGTTCCAACGAAGGGATCGGCCGCGATCTTAAAGGCCAAGGCGGCGAATGGCTCGTCATCGGTGGCATGGCGTTCGGCTTCAGTACTGTTCTTGTCGTCCAACGTGCCTTTAATGGCGGGACGATCCAGCGGCGCAGGTAAATAATCGATAACCGCATCCAGTGCGGCTTGTACACCTTTATTCTTAAAGGCAGAACCACAGGTGACCAAAACCACTTCCATCTTGAGGTTGCGCTCGCGCAGGCCACTCATGATTTCAGCCACGGTTAAGGTCTCGCCACCTAAATATTTTTCCATTAAGGTTTCATTGGCTTCGGCGGCGGCTTCGATGAGATTATCGCGCCATTTATTACATTCGGCCTGCATGTCCGCGGGAACATCCTTGAGTTCGAACTTCATGCCCTTGGATTCTTCATCCCAGTAAATGGCTTTCATTCGAACCAGGTCAACCACTCCTTTGAAGTTTTCTTCCTGGCCGATCGGCAATTGCAGTGGTACAGGGTTCGCGCCCAGTTTTGATTTGAGCTGTCCGACCACTTTTAAGAAATTGGCGCCGGCGCGGTCCATCTTGTTAACAAAGGCCAAGCGCGGCACGCCATATTTGTTAGCTTGACGCCAGACGGTTTCAGATTGCGGCTGGACACCGCCGACCGCGCATAATACGAAAATAGCCCCGTCCAGGACGCGCAGCGAGCGCTCCACTTCAATGGTGAAATCCACGTGGCCGGGGGTGTCGATAATATTAAAACGGTGTTCGGGGCGGGTTTGATCCATGCCCTTCCAGAAACAGGTGGTGGCGGCGGCGGTGATGGTGATACCGCGTTCTTGTTCCTGCTCCATCCAGTCCATGGTGGCGGCGCCGTCGTGCACTTCACCAATTTTATGCGACACGCCGGTATAATACAGGATACGTTCGGTAGCCGTGGTCTTTCCCGCATCAATGTGGGCCATGATGCCGATGTTGCGGTAACGTTCAATAGGTGTTGTTCGTGCCACGGTCTTTATCTCGCTAAATTAAAAGGTATTACCAACGGTAGTGGGCAAATGCCTTATTGGCATCGGCCATACGGTGCATGTCTTCGCGCTTTTTAATGGCGCTGCCGCGGTTCTCGGACGCATCCAGCAATTCTCCCGCTAAACGGGCCTGCATACCTTGTTCACCGCGCGAACGCGCGGCCTCAACCAACCACCGCATGGCCAAGGCGGTACGGCGGTCGGCACGTACTTCCACGGGGACCTGATAGGTGGCCCCCCCCACCCGGCGAGATTTCACCTCGACCATCGGGCGGACATTATCCAGGGCGGTTTCCAGGGTTTTTAATGAATCCCCCTTGGTTTTAGCGGTGATCACATCCAAGGCGCCATACACAATACTTTCTGCGACGGATTTTTTACCGCTCAACATGATGGTATTAACGAATTTCGCGATCATCTCCGATCCAAATTTTGGATCCGGTAAGATGGTACGTTTTTCTGCTCCGCGTCTTCTGGCCATGGTTGTTTCCTACATTTATAAACACACGAAGACGGCTGGTCCTCTAACCGCGATAACCAGCCGCGTTACTTAAACTACTGTTTGGCTTATGACTTAGGCCGTTTCGCGCCGTACTTGGAACGACCCTGCTTACGATCACTCACACCGGCGGTATCCAACGAACCACGCACGGTGTGATAACGCACCCCAGGCAGGTCCTTGACACGGCCACCGCGGATCAACACCACCGAGTGTTCTTGCAGATTGTGGCCTTCACCACCGATATAACTCGTTACTTCATAACCGTTGGTCAGCCGCACACGCGCCACTTTACGCAATGCCGAATTGGGCTTTTTCGGTGTCGTGGTATAGACCCGGGTACAAACCCCCCGCCGCTGGGGCGAGGATTGCAATGCCGGAACCTTACTTTTTGCCGCCTTGGTGCTGCGGGGTTTGCGTACCAACTGATTTACTGTTGCCATAAGCCTTTAAACCTTTATATACCCCTGAAAATAAACGACAGGTCGGGGGTTTGGCCCGCCCTGTCGTGAGGCGCGGAATTGTAGGGAATCCGGGGGTGGGCGTCAACACTTCCCCCGGAACTTTTATGTACTAATTGGGGCAATCAGCCATTTTGACCGACGGATTCCGCTGAAGGGGCAAGCCCATCCGCCTTGGCGGCTTCTTCTTGCAAGATGGCCTCCATTTTGTCCTTATCCGACACCTTGCGGCGGCGGGCGCGGCGGGCCATGTGGAACGCGGTACCGGTTCCCGCCGGAATCAGACGGCCGACAATGACATTTTCCTTTAAACCACGCAGGTCGTCGACCTTGCCGGTCACGGCTGCCTCGGTCAGTACGCGGGTGGTTTCCTGGAACGAGGCCGCGGAAATAAACGATTCGGTCGCCAGGGATGCCTTGGTAATCCCCATTAATTGTGGTTCATAGGTTGCTACTGTCTTATTCCCGGCATTGAGCTGATCGTTTACTTCCAATACCCGTGGGCGATCGGTTTGCTCGCCTTTGAGGAACTTAGAATCGCCAATCGAGGTAATCTCCACCTTGCGTAGCATCTGCCGGACGATAACCTCGATGTGTTTATCGTTGATCTTTACCCCTTGCAAACGATACACGTCTTGGACTTCGTTCACGATGTACTTGGCCAACTCTTCAACACCTAATAGACGTAGGTAGTCATGCGGATTGGTATCACCCTCGACGATCACCTCACCCTTTTCGACATGCTCACCTTCGAATACGGTGATATGCCGCCAGCGGGGGATCAGCTCTTCATGCGCCTCGCCGTCGTTGGGAGTAATCACCAAGCGTTGTTTACCCTTGGTTTCTTTACCAAACGACACCGTGCCGGAGATTTCGGCCATGATGGCGGATTCTTTGGGCTTGCGTGCTTCAAACAGATCCGCCACGCGGGGTAGGCCCCCGGTGATATCGCGGGTCTTGGAGCTTTCTTGCGGGATACGTGCCAAGACATCCCCCACGCCTACGCCCGCACCGTCGGTCAGCGAGATAATCGCCCCGGCGGGAAGGAAATAGTGCGCAGGGATTTCAGTACCGGCAATAAAGGTATCCTTGCCGTTGGTATCGAGCAGCTTCACCATAGGCCGCAACTCACGGGCCGCAGCGGTGCGTTGCTTGGGCTCGATCACCACCAAGCGTGATAAACCGGTGACTTCATCCACTTCAGACTGGACCGTCACGCCTTCGACGATATCGATAAACTTCACCACACCTTTTACTTCGGTCACCACCGGGTGGGTATGCGGATCCCAGGTGGCCACGATCCGGCCCGCCTCGGCAATTTCACCGTCCGCCGCGGCAATGCTCGCGCCGTAGGGTACTTTATAACGTTCACGCTCACGGCCTTGTTCATCCAGGATCGTTACCTCGCCCGAGCGCGATACCGCCACGAAGTGGCCATTGGCGTGTTGCACCATCTTCATATTGTGCAACCGCACCGTACCCTTGCTCTTGGTTTGGATATTGTTCACGGCCGCCGAGCGCGAAGCGGCACCACCGATGTGGAAGGTGCGCATCGTCAATTGTGTACCGGGTTCACCGATGGATTGCGCCGCGATAACCCCCACGGCCTCGCCCACGTTGACCTTGTGGCCACGGGCTAAATCGCGGCCATAACATTCTATACAGACTCCGTAACGGTTTTCGCAGGTGATCGGTGAACGCACGCGGATGTGGTCGATACCAAAACTTTCTAAGTTGCTGACCCATTTTTCATCAAAATAAGTCCCGCGCGGGATCAAGACTTTATTATCGGCGGACAACACATCCTCGGATACAACCCGCCCTAGGACGCGTTCGTACAAGGGTTCCACTACATCCCCGCCTTCGATCAACGAGGTCATCATCAAGCCCCGCGAGGTGCCGCAGTCTTGATCGGTGATCACCAGATCCTGCGCCACGTCGACCAGGCGGCGGGTTAAATAACCCGAGTTAGCGGTCTTCAAGGCGGTATCGGCCAAACCTTTGCGGGCACCGTGGGTGGAAATAAAATACTGCAATACCGACAAGCCTTCGCGGAAATTCGCCGTGATCGGGGTTTCGATGATCGAACCGTCCGGTTTGGCCATCAAGCCGCGCATACCGGCGAGCTGACGGATCTGCGCCGCACTCCCACGCGCGCCGGAATCGGCCATCATAAAAATGGAGTTGAAGGATTTTTGTTTAACCATTTTACCAGCGCTGTTCTTGATCTCTTGCGCACCCAGTTTATCCATCATGGCCTTGGAGACTTGATCATTGGTACGCGACCAAATATCCACGACCTTGTTATAACGCTCGCCATTGGTGACTAAACCCGAGGTATATTGGTTTTCAATTTCTTTCACTTCATCTTCGGCAGCGGCCAAGATCTTGGGCTTCTCGTCGGGGATCACCATGTCCTCCAAACCGAACGAAACCGCGGCGCGCGTGGAGTACGCAAAACCGGTGTACATCAATTGATCGGCGAACACCACCGTGGCCTTCAGACCCAGTTGGCGGTAACAGGTGTTGATCAGTCGCGAGATGGCCTTCTTGGTCAAATCCTGATCCACTAATTTAAAGCTCATGCCATCGGGGACAATCTCCCACAATAGGGCACGACCGGCGGTAGTGTCCTTCACCGAGTACACTTCTTTGGGCTTACCATCTTCTCCGCTGATCACTTCACGAATACGCACTTTGATGCGCGCGAGCAGATCCAAATTACCACTCATATACGCGCGATGAACTTCGTGAGTATCGGCAAAGCGCATGCCTTCACCCTTGGCATTCACCCGTTCGCGGGTCATGAAATACAGCCCCAAGACCACGTCTTGCGACGGCACGATGATCGGTTCACCGTTGGCGGGCGATAAAATATTATTCGAGGACATCATCAAGGCGCGTGCTTCGAGCTGCGCCTCTAGCGACAACGGCACGTGTACCGCCATCTGGTCACCGTCAAAGTCGGCGTTAAACGCGGTACACACCAGCGGGTGTAGTTGAATCGCCTTACCTTCAACCAATAACGGTTCAAACGCTTGAATACCCAAACGGTGTAGGGTCGGCGCACGGTTGAGTAATACCGGGTGTTCACGGATCACTTCTTCCAATATGTCCCAGACTTCCGGGCCTTCGCGCTCGACCATTTTCTTGGCGGCCTTGATAGTGGTAGCCAGGCCGCGGCGTTCCAGTTTGGAGAAAATAAACGGTTTGAATAACTCCAGGGCCATTTTCTTCGGCAGGCCACATTGATGCAGCTTGAGCGTGGGTCCGACCACGATCACCGAACGACCGGAGTAGTCGACGCGTTTGCCCAACAGATTCTGACGGAACCGGCCCTGTTTACCCTTGATCATATCCGCCAGCGATTTGAGCGGGCGGCGGTTGGAACCGGTAATCGCACGGCCACGACGGCCGTTATCCAATAGCGCATCGACGGCTTCTTGCAACATACGCTTTTCATTGCGCACAATGATATCGGGTGCGTTCAGATCCAACAGACGCTTGAGGCGGTTATTACGGTTGATCACCCGACGGTATAAGTCATTTAAATCGGAGGTCGCAAACCGGCCACCTTCGAGCGGCACCAGCGGGCGTAATTCCGGTGGTAACACCGGTAACACGGTTAATACCATCCACTCCGGCATATTGCCGGAGTCTAGAAAGGCTTCGATCAACTTCAGGCGTTTACCGTATTTCTTCAGCTTGGTTTCGGATTTGGTGCCACCGATTTCTTCGCGGATGCGCGCGGCTTCAACCCGCAGGTCTAAGGTATGCAGTAATTCGTGGATCGCCTCGGCGCCCATGCGGGCGTCGAACTCATCGCCGTATTGTTCAATGGCTTCGAGGTATTGCTCGTCATTGAGCAACTGGCCGCGTTCCAAATTGGTCATTCCCGGATTCACCACCACAAAGGCTTCAAAATATAAAATCCGTTCAATGTCGCGCAGGGTCATGTCGAGTAACAAGCCCATACGGGAGGGTAGTGACTTCAGAAACCAGATGTGGGCCACTGGGCTGGCCAGTTCGATATGGCCCATGCGTTCACGCCGTACCTTGGCGAGGGTGACTTCGATACCGCATTTTTCGCAAATAACTCCGCGGTGCTTCAAGCGCTTGTATTTACCGCATAGACACTCGTAATCCTTCACCGGGCCGAAGATCTTGGCGCAGAACAGACCGTCGCGCTCCGGCTTGAAGGTACGATAGTTGATCGTCTCGGGCTTCTTAACTTCACCATAGGACCAGGAACGGATCTTCTGCGGGGATGCCAGACCAATACGAATCGCATCGAAATCGTCTATCGTGCCTTGTTGCTTGAGGATCTTGATCAAATCTTTCACGTTGTTTCTCCTGCAATACCGTTATTGTAGGTCGACCTACATCTGAACGATTATTCACTCTGCTCTAGTTCAATATCGATACCCAGCGAACGGATTTCTTTCAACAACACGTTGAACGATTCCGGCATCCCCGCTTCGATACGGTGGTCGCCATCGACGATGTTCTTGTACATCTTGGTACGACCGTTGACATCATCGGATTTCACCGTCAACATTTCCTGCAAGGTGTACGCCGCGCCGTAGGCTTCCAGCGCCCACACTTCCATTTCACCAAAGCGCTGGCCACCGAACTGCGCCTTACCGCCTAAGGGTTGTTGGGTCACCAAGCTATACGGACCGGTGGAACGCGCGTGCATCTTGTCGTCTACCAAGTGGTTGAGTTTGAGCATGTACATGTAACCCACCGTGACCGGACGCTCGAAGGTATCCCCGGTGCGCCCGTCACGTAGGGTGGTTTGACCCGAACGCGGCAAGCCCGCCATTTCCAACAGACGTTTGATTTCATCTTCATGGATACCGTCGAACACCGGCGTGGCCATCGGCACACCGCTACGCAGATTACGCGACAGTTCTAATATTTCGTCATCGCTCAGCGATTTAATATCTTCTTGCATGCCTTGGGTTTTGTTGTAAATCTCATCCAAGAAACGCCGCAGATCGGTGATTTTAGAGTGGGCATCGATCATTTCGCCGATCTTCTTGCCCAAGCCCTTGGCGGCCCAACCCAAATGGGTTTCCAAGACTTGACCAACGTTCATACGCGAGGGCACGCCAAGCGGATTCAAAACCACATCCACCGGCTGACCATCGGCGGTATAGGGCATGTCTTCGATCGGAATAATCGTCGAGATAACGCCTTTATTGCCGTGCCGTCCGGCCATTTTGTCGCCGGGTTGCAGGCGACGTTTTACCGCCAGGAATACCTTAACCATCTTGAGCACACCCGGGGCCAGATCGTCACCGGAGGTAATCTTGCGTTTCTTCTCGTCAAATTTTTCGTCGAAGGTCTTGCGCAGTTGTTTGAGCTGCTCGGCGATGACTTCCAATTGGGCATTGGATTCGTCATTGCGTAAACGGATCTCAAACCACTTGTCGCGCGGTACTTCGTCCAGATAACTTTGCGCCAGTTTGGTCCCGGCCTTGAGTTTATTGGGTCCACCGTCGGCGATCTTGCCCAGCAACATTTGTTCAACGCGGTTGTAGGCGTCATTTTCCATGATGCGGCGTTGGTCGTCCAAGTCCTTACGCACCCGCGCCAATTCGGTTTCTTCAATCTGCTTGGCGCGGGTATCTTTTTCCAGACCATCACGGGTGAACACCTGCACATCGATCACGATGCCGTTCATGCCTGAGGGTACGCGTAACGAGGTGTCTTTCACATCCGAGGCTTTTTCACCGAAGATGGCGCGCAACAATTTTTCTTCCGGTGTCAGTTGGGTTTCACCCTTGGGGGTGACCTTGCCGACCAAGATATCACCCGGTTTCACTTCAGCACCAATATAAACAATGCCGGCTTCATCCAATTTAGATAACGCCGCTTCGCTGACATTGGGAATATCCCCGGTGATTTCTTCCGGCCCCAACTTGGTATCGCGGGCCATACAAGTGAGTTCTTCGATATGAATCGTGGTAAAACGATCTTCTTGCACCACGCGCTCAGAGATCAGAATCGAGTCTTCAAAGTTGTAACCGTTCCACGGCATGAACGCGACCAGCATGTTTTGGCCCAGCGCCAATTCACCCATGTCGGTCGAAGGTCCGTCAGCCAGGGCATCGCCGCGCGCGATCACATCGTTGACATTCACCAGCGGACGCTGGTTGATACAGGTGTTTTGGTTGGAGCGGGTGTATTTGGTGAGGTTATAGATGTCCACCCCGGACTCGCCGGCAATGGTTTCATCGTCATTCACGCGCACCACGATGCGGCCGGCATCGACCGAATCAACCGAACCACCGCGTTTGGCGACCACGGTAACACCGGAGTCAATCGCCACGGTGCGTTCGATACCCGTGCCCACCAACGGTTTTTCCGAACGCAAGGTCGGTACCGCTTGACGTTGCATGTTCGAGCCCATCAAGGCGCGGTTGGCGTCATCATGTTCCAAGAACGGAATCAAGGCAGCGGCCACCGAGACGATCTGCTTGGGCGACACGTCCATGAAGTCGACGCGCTCGGGAGCGGACATGGTGAATTCATTTTGATGCCGGCATTGCACCAACTCGTCGATCAAACGGTTCTTCGCATCGAGCTTGGCATTGGCCTGGGCAATCACGTATTCGCCTTCATCGATCGCTGATAAAAAGACGATTTGATCAGTCACCCGGCTGTTTTCCACTTTGCGGTACGGCGTTTCCAAAAACCCATAGGGGTTGGTCCGTGCATACACGGCCAGCGAGTTAATCAGACCAATGTTCGGGCCTTCCGGGGTTTCAATCGGACAAACCCGGCCGTAGTGGGTTGGGTGCACATCGCGGACTTCAAAACCCGCGCGTTCACGGGTCAAACCACCGGGTCCTAAGGCTGAAATACGCCGTTTGTGGGTAATTTCGGACAGTGGGTTGTTCTGGTCCATGAACTGTGACAATTGACTGGAACCAAAAAATTCCTTCACCGCCGCCGAAACCGGCTTGGCGTTGATCAATTCTTGCGGCATCAGATTCTCGGTTTCCGCCAACGACAGGCGTTCCTTCACCGCGCGTTCCACGCGCACCAACCCAACGCGGAATTGGTTCTCCGCCATTTCACCGACCGAACGGATACGGCGATTACCCAGGTGATCGATATCATCCACCGTGCCCCGGCCGTTACGGATGTCGAGCAATACCTTGATGACATCGATGATGTCTTGTTTCGATAGGATGCCTTCACCGGTAATTTCTTTGCGGCCGACACGGCGATTGAATTTCATACGGCCGACATCGGACAGGTCATAACGCTCGAGATTAAAGAATAGATTATTAAACAGATTCTCGGCGGCTTCTTTGGTAGGGGGTTCACCCGGGCGCATCATCCGGTAAATTTCCACCAGGGCTTCAAGCTGGGTCGTGGTCGGATCGATTTCCAAGGTCTTGGAAATATACGGTCCGTGGTCCAGATCGTTGGTAAAAATGGTCTGGAATTTCTTGATGTGCAAGCTGGCGAGTTTTTCGAGTAACTCTTCGGTCAGCTCGCTATTCGCAGCGACGGCGATCTCGCCGGTGGAGGTATCAACCACATCGTGCGCCAAGATCTTGCCGACGATATAGCTATACGGTACTTCCAGTTCTTCCACCCCGGCTTTTTCCAATTCGCGAATATGCCGCGAGGTAATCCGCCGGCCTTCTTCCACCAGCGTCTTGCCCTTGAGTTTAATATCAAAGGTCGCGGTTTCACCGCGCAACCGTTCGGGGATGAGATCTAATACGACGCCTTCCTTGCTGAAATGGAAAGTGTTCTTTTCAAAAAAGATATCCAGCACCTCTTGGGTGCTATAACCCAAGCCACGTAGCAGAATCGATACCGGCAATTTGCGGCGGCGATCGATACGGCAGAACACACAGTCTTTCGGATCAAATTCAAAATCCAGCCACGAACCGCGGTAGGGGATGACCCGGGCATTGAATAATAATTTACCGGACGAATGGGTCTTACCACGATCATGATCAAAAAACACACCTGGCGAACGGTGTAACTGGGAAACGATGACACGTTCAGTACCGTTTACGATAAAGGTACCGGTATCCGTCATCAGGGGAATTTCACCCATGTAAACTTCTTGCTCACGGATGTCCTTAACGGTTGGGTTCTTGGCTTCTTTGTCGTAAATGACCAACCGCACTTTGACGCGTAGCGGCGCGGCATAGGTTACCCCGCGCATTAAACATTCTTTAACATCAAAAGCAGGAACGCCTAAGCGATAGCTGACGTATTCCAGCACCGCGTTACCTGAATAACTGGTGATTGGGAAAACGGATTTAAATGCCCCGTTCAAACCGCGGGTTTCGCGCTTTTCGGGGTCCGTATCGGCCTGCAGAAATTCCCGGTAGGAATCAATCTGCATGGCTAACAGATATGGCACTTCAAGCACGTTGAATTGTTTGCCAAAATTCTTACGAATCCGCTTCTTTTCAGTGTAGGAATAACCCATACGCTTTTTCCGCCCTTGCTATGTCGATTTCCGTTGAACCGGTTGTGAAAACAACCCATTCGTGTGTAAATGCAAAAAACAACGAAACTAGGCGGGTGCCCTCACGGGCATCCGCCTAAGTTCCGCTGCTATTTTTTGAGTGATATTGCCGTCACCTGGGAGTGCAAGTGTAGCCCTTTTACCGCCCAAATGGGAGGGGGCAAACCACTATTTTCGCAGGACCGCACTATTACTTCAGTTCAATCTGAGCGCCAGCGGCCTCGAGGTCTTTCTTCATCTTCTCGGCGTCGGCCTTGCCCACGGCTTCCTTCACGGTGATCGGTGCCCCTTCCACCATGTCTTTGGCTTCTTTCAAGCCCAAACCGGTGATAGCACGCACGGCCTTGATGACCTCCACCTTCTTGTCTCCCGCGGCTTTTAGGACCACGTTAAAGCTGTCCTTCACCTCGGCGGCCGGAGCGGCTGCCCCACCAGCGGCCGGGGCCGCGGCCATGGCCACAGCCGCGGTAACACCGAATTTCTCTTCCATCGCCTTAACTAAATCAACCACTTCCATCACGCTCATGCTGGCGATGGTGTTCAAAATCTCATCTTTAGATACTGCCATTTTCCTATCTCCTAAATTAAATGTGCTTGGTACGCGGGTCAGTTACGCTTCGATCTGTTGTCTTGGGTAACCTACCCTCGTGGGTTACTTTCATTAGCCAGCAGCCTGCTTTTGTTCGCCGATAGCCGCCACGGTACGGACCATCTTGCCGGGAATCTCATTGAGCGTCCGGGCAAGTTTGGCGATCGGGGCCTGCATACACGACATGAGCATGCTGATGGCTTGCCCCTTGGTCGGTAAGCTGGCCAAACGTTCCAAATCGGCCGGGCCTAATAACTTGCCGCCGATAGATAACGCCTTGACCACCAACTTTTCATGGTCCTTGATAAAAGTTTTGAAAACACGTGCGGCAGCTCCAGGGTCTTCTTGCGAAAACGCCAGGATCATCGGGCCTTTAATCACCTCGGCCATGCCTTCGTATTCCGTACCTTTCACCGCACGCCGGGCCAGTGTATTTTTGACGACACGCAAATACACACTGCCATTACGCGCTTGCTTGCGTAACGCGTTCATCTGGTTAGATGTCAGCCCGGCATATTCCGCACAAACCGCGGAATGCGCCTTGGCAGCGACCTCGGCAACCTCAGCTACAATAGCTTGCTTTTCTTCAAGACTGAGTGTCACTCGAACTCACCTCACTTCTGGTTACGGTAAAAATCCACCGTGTTATTGCCATGCGAAGTGATTACCACTTCGCCCCTACCGGGGTGGCCAATCCATGGGCTCCCCATCTGCGCAGGCCGATGCCCACCGCGAGGTGGGTTACCGTTTAAGCCAACGGGCTGTTTAGAACCTGCCACAGCCCATTATCAGGACCTGCGGTCTTTGATGGCCTGTTAACGGGGAGACAGGAAGGGCTTAACACGCCTGTTCTCCCGTAGCTGCCCGCTAACAGGGCCACAAAGTTTGTTACGCTCCGCTGGTCAGACTACCCTGGTCAAGCACGATTCCCGGCCCCATGGTCGTGGAGATCGTGATCTTCTTCAGGAACTGACCTTTAGAGGAAGCCGGTTTGGCCTTGCGTAAATCCGCCAACAATGCTTCAAGATTTTCTTTCAACTGCTTGGAATCAAAACTGATTTTGCCGATGGTGCAATGAACGATACCGGCTTTGTCAGTGCGGAATTGCACCTGACCGGCCTTGGCATTACGGATTGCCGTTTCAACATCCGCCGTAACCGTCCCCACCTTGGGGTTGGGCATTAAGCCACGCGGACCTAAAATTTGACCCAATTGACCGACCACCCGCATGGCGTCGGGGGTTGCAATCACCAGATCAAAATCGATCGTGCCGGCCTTAATTTCCGCCGCCAGATCATCAAATCCAACCTTATCCGCTCCGGCCGCCTTGGCTTTATCCGCATTCGCGCCTTGCGCAAACACCGCGACACGCACACTCTTACCCGTGCCGTTGGGTAATACCGTGGAACCACGCACGACTTGATCCGATTTACGGGCATCGATGCCCAGGTTCACGGCGACATCAACGGATTCATTAAACTTTGCCATCGGCATGGCTTTGAGAAGAGTAAACCCGTCGTCCACAGGATAGAGTTTTCCTGGAGTAAGTTTGGCACGGATGATTTTTTCGCGTTTTGTCATAGGCATGTTACACCTCCACATCCACGCCCATGCTGCGCGCGCTGCCCGCAATGGTACGTACCGCGGCATCCATATCGGCGGCGGTTAAATCAGGCTCTTTCATCTTGGCGACTTGTTCGAGCTGTTTGCGGCTGGCCTTACCCACCTTGTCACGGTTGGGTACGCTGGAGCCTTTGGGAATATTCAATACCTTGCGCAGCAATACCGAGGCTGGTGGGGTTTTCATGATAAAAGTAAAACTGCGATCACTGTAGACCGTGATGATCACAGGAATCGGTAAGCCCTTCTCCACGTTCTGCGTTTGGGCGTTGAATGCCTTGCAAAATTCCATGATGTTGACACCGTGTTGACCCAGGGCAGGGCCGACCGGTGGAGAGGGGTTAGCAGACCCGGCTGCCACTTGTAACTTCACGTACGCTTGGACTTTCTTGGCCATGAGAGTGACTCCTTCGGGTGCAAACGCCTGGCTAAGGCTCCCCGGTTATAATTACCGAACTACACACAGGTGAACAAATTAACCCTTGGCCACCTGACTAAAATCCAAATCTACCGGTGTGGAACGGCCGAAGATCGATACCTCGACCCGCAGACGATTCTTTTCATAATCCACCACTTCGACTACACCGTTAAAATCATTGAAGGGCCCATCGATGATCCGCACCACTTCACCGGCTTCAAACAAGATCTTGGGCCGGGGTTTCTCGGCCCCTTCTTGCACGCGATTCAAGATCTCGGCCGCCTCTTTATCGGAAATCGGGGCGGGATTATCCGAGGTGCCGCCGATAAAACCCATTACCTTGGGCACATTTTTAACCAAATGCCAAGTGTCGTCGGTCATTTCCATTTGCACCAGGACATAACCCGGGAAGAATTTGCGATCGGACTTGCGTTTTTGACCATCGCGCATCTCCACCACTTCTTCCGTCGGCACCAATACCTCACCGAACTTATCTTCCATACTGTAACGCTTTACCCGTTCAACCAGTGAGCGTTTCACTTGTTGCTCGAATCCCGAATAAGCGTGCACGACATACCAACGCAGACTCATTGCCCACTGTCTCCGTTAAATCAGGGCCTTCACGGCCCAACGTAAAATAGAATCAATGATAAAGATCATCACTCCAACGACACTCACCATCACCAATACAATCAGTGTAGTTTGAGTGGTTTCGCGCCGACTCGGCCACACCGATTTGCGCATCTCGATCGACGCGCTGCGGGCAAAACTCACTAGTTGCGCGCCCATCGCTGTTGTGACCGTGATCCCAATGGCGGCCCCCATCGCTGCCAATAAGATCAAAACGCGGTATAACTGGGCCAGCTGTGGATCAAAATAATAAAAACTCACCATACCCGCCAGCGCGAGTACCAGTGCCGCTGCCAATTTCACTTTATCTAACATCGCCTTCATTGCACCATGGTTAAACAGTAGGACAACCTACCCGTATTTTGGCAGGCCAGGAGGGAATCGAACCCCCAACCTGCGGTTTTGGAGACCGCCGCTCTGCCAATTGAGCTACTGGCCTAAAAATCATTCGACAATTTTCGCGACCACGCCGGCGCCGACGGTTTTGCCGCCTTCGCGGATGGCAAAACGTAAGCCCTCTTCCATCGCAATGGGGTTGATCAAGGTCACCACCATCTTGATGTTGTCCCCAGGCATCACCATCTCCA
>JACQBC010000016.1 GCA_016194635.1 Gammaproteobacteria bacterium
ATTGGCCGCCTAAATACCATACGGCTGATCGAAATGCTGTTGAAAACTAAATTACAACAAGGCAAAGTACATGGAACTCAATTTTAAACACAGACCTGTAAAAATCCGCTTTGCTAAGTGGGTTTTTCTACAGCCTCGTTATACGGCACTCACATGTTGGTGGGGCTGACGCGGACCATCCAGAGGATTTTGTATCAGCATTAATATCAAGGAGGCACATATGACTGTTCAATCAATAAGATGTCTAACCAAATTGACTTACGCCCTAGCTGTTTCGACCATTTTGTTGATGGGTTGCGCCGGGGCACTAGGGGGTCTCGTCAAAATGTATCCGGGTTCCGAACGCCCTGCCTCGGAAGTGTCGGTAATTAAGTGCGGTTTTTCATTGGTCATATTAGCCGTCGACAGCAGCAGAACTAGTCACGCTAAGCCAAACTTCTGCGAGTACGCATTGTTACCAGGCAAGCATTCTTTTCGTGTGAGGATTGAAAAACAGGGGGTTGGTTTTTCCTGGGTACAAAAAGGCGATCAAGTTGTTGAGTATGATTTAAAAGCAGGAAAATCTTATGGACTTCATGCATTTGAAGATAAGAAGTCACCCGGGCTGTGGACTATTTCAATTACCGATCCGGTAACCGATAAGATTGTTCCGCTCAAACAGGTTAATCTTCAGTAACGGCGATACGCACGCATTAGGCGCAACACCGTATAACACGTCGTTTGTGCGGACCGGCTACGCCGGCCGCACAACGCGGCGTTAGGCGGCATGGAGGAAGAAATGGCAAGAAATAAAATGTGGGATGCACCGGACATCGTACCTACGATCACCTATACCGATTTGACTCGCGCCATCGAGTGGCTTCAACGCGTGTTCGGGTTTCGCGAGCGCGAAGAGGCGCGCCTGAACTGGCCCGGCGGTGGCATGACCTGGTTCGAGGTTGGGGACAGTCTGTTCAACATAGCCACGCCGGATGAGGTCTGGCGGCGAAAAACCGACACGCCGGGCCTGATGATGAAAGTGTACGTCGAAGACGTCGACAAACACTTCACGCATGCAAAGGCCGAAGGCGCAAAAATAGTTTCAGAACCCGAAGACGGGTTTTGGGGCGGTCGAATCTACCGCGTGTTGGATCACGAAGGACATCAATGGGAGATTTCGCAGCGCGGCCGGGATCTCGCGGCAGATCGCTGGCGACTGCCCCCCGGGGTGACACGCGGAGTACTCAAGTGATAAAGCCGCCCAACCCGGCGCTCAAGCGGACCTCGCTGACGCTCGGCCGCTTAGCTTTACGTTGGGCACCAAAAAGTCCTTTCAGGAGAGAGTGCAGATGAACCAGAATGATCAAAGACCTTCAGTCTGCGTGGCGCATGTCGTTCTGCAGACAGACCGCATGGACGACTCTATTCAGTTCATGCGCGTAATCGGTATGCGCCCCATATTCGACGGTCCCGAGGTGTCCGTCTATGAAATGCGCGGCGGCACGCACTTGATCCTGATGCGGAAAAACAACATCGTTGCGGGCGATGCCTCGTTCGATCTCATGGTTGATGATCTGCATGCAACCCACCAGCGATTTACATCTCTGGGGCTTTCGCCATCGCCGATTGAGGCTCGCCCAGCCATTGATCATGAGGTTTTTACTGTTCGAGAGCCCGCAGGGCATGTCATCACATTCTTTTCAAGTCACGCCTCGGGGAAGCCTACATGACACGGAGCTTGGTACCCAACCCTTCGTTGCACCCGACCTGCTACAGCGGGCTTCGCCCGCTTTCGCAGGCAGGTGAACTCAAACGTCATGCCCATTCGATGTGACTCATCACCTAATTGCCAGACTCAAGAATCACGAAGACGCTCTAATCGAGCGAAAGCCCGAAAATGTGAATGATCGGGAACTTCGAAAGGAATTGGTTGCCTTCGCGAACAGTGTGCCCCTTGGTCAAGAGGCGGTTCTATTCATAGGCGTATCTGACTCGGGAGAGTTTCTTGGTGTATCAAACCCGGATGCCGTACAAGAACGAGTCCGCAAATGCGCTGAGCAAGACTGTTATCCTCCCGTACCATATCAAGCGCATACGTTTGAGGTTAACGGCAAGAACCTTGTGGCGGTTGTAGTTTCGGCCAGCACCGAGAAACCTCATTTTTCTGGGGCCGCTTATGTGCGCGTGGGTTCAGAGTGCAAGACAGCGTCGAAAGAACAGTACGAGACCTTGATAAATTCAAGGAATAATAAGTGCCATGAGATTATGCGGAACAAAGGTGCGGTTTTCACCGTAAAGGTTTTGAACAAAGTCCTGGGAGAGGTAGGTCATGACGTCAGGCCCCGCACCTCCATGCACGAATGCCGCATTGAAGACTGCAATCAGCACTTCATTAAATTGTCGGACATCTCAACAAGCCGGCGCTACTCGGAGCCGCTGGTAAATGTTCAGGTTTCCTATGACGAAGAACGTCACAGACCCATGCTCGTGGTTTCACCAAAATGGGCCTAATCGGGTAACCGGGGGTTTCTAACCCCCCAGTCCCCACACCACCGTACATGCGGGTCCGCATACGGCGGTTCATCCAGCGTAGTGAAGCGTAATCCACTGTTCTCTGATTGAGACGAGCCCCTGTTCTGCTAACCA
>JACQBC010000014.1 GCA_016194635.1 Gammaproteobacteria bacterium
GCTAGACGTAACCCTACCTCATCGGAGCGGTTCAAACCTATCGAAAGGCTACCAGATTCTTTCCAATACGACGCCCCCATGTCGCCGTTGTACGCGTACTGCATCGCTCAATGTATCCAGTATGAAGTCGTGATCCGGCCTGTGGACTATATTGGCTGATTGCATCATTATTTTGTCCACTATCGCGTCCAACGTAACCACGACTCATTGATAATAAAGAGCCTAAAATAATCTCAATATTAGACAAAATACGAGTTGCTAGTTGATATCATTATTATTAAACGCAGGTTCGTAATCAGTAGGTCATCGGTTCGATTCCGGTCACCGGCACCATTCTCTAAGACCCGTCAATTCGTACCCACTTAAGCAGCAACTCAATCGCAAATCAAACCAACTTTATTTCGATCCGGTTAATTTCGTGACGCGACAAATACATCATGGTTATTTCCCCTGCCCAACAATCCCCAGCGCTTGAACGATCGCCCACGGTGTGCAGGACACGCCGCCTTGGGTTGGCTTGCAATCCAGGTGTTGCTGCGGATTTCAATTATGCGCAATCAATCTGCGTGCCGAGTAAATAAACTAAACACTTTAAAAAATAGCAGTGGTACCCGTCGCCCCGGGCACCACTGCTTCAGTACAGATGCCGATGATTAAGAGGAAGATTCATCATCGTCATCTTGGTACGAGGTAGGTTTCTGATCACGCAACGATTTTAATTTATCCTGTTGTTGCGGGGTTAGAACCTTAAAGATATCCATTCGAGTGGTGGTCATGGCCAACAACACCTGCGTATGCAGTTTGCCTTGCGCCTCGGCCAGCGAGGTTAGCTGAACATTATCGGGTTGATCGGATTGCATGAGCTTACGAAACTGACCACGGTTGTCCCGCACCTTGTCGCGTAATGCTTGCAGGGTGATGCGATTTTGTTTTGCAATTAAACGGATCTGCGAGGTCTGATCGGGTGTTAATTCCAGCACCTTAGCCATGCGCCTCAAGCGATGGCCAAGATCCATTCCAAACATGCCGGGACGCCATCCCGGTGCTCCGTGTTGCTCATGGGTATGGCAATCGCGGAAACCATAGGTAGTATGACCGTTATCATCGTCCTCGGGATGGGCGATCCCTGCACCGTAGAGCGATACCCCGCCCAGCAGGGCTACGATCATTGCCTTATTCATGTTTCCTTACCTCCAGGGTTGATTCAGGGTTGCAGCCGTCATGTCGGGTTAAGGCTCGACTTGATTTCACAAGGTGTGTGATTAGCCTACCCAATATTGACGTCAAGGTGGGCAAAGCCGAGGTAAAATTGTGTAAAGATTTGTAAAGCCAGTAAAGTTAGGCTTATCCATGCCAACACTCTGTGGCAGGATATACTTTCGCCATGACCTCAATATTACTCGCCGATGATGATGTTGAATTAACCCAGATGATAACCGAGTATCTGGCGCAAGAAGGTTTTGCCGTCGATACCGCGCACGACGGTAAGACCGCCTTGCATAAAGCGATTCATGGCAATTACGCCGTCATGATTCTGGATGTGATGATGCCGCAACTCAATGGTTTTGACGTCTTGCGCCAATTGCGGGTACAGGCGCAACTCCCAGTACTGATGCTCACCGCGCGCGGTGAGGACGTTGATAGCATCGTAGGACTGGAATTGGGCGCGGATGATTACCTCGCCAAGCCGTGTAATCCGCGGGTTTTGGTGGCGCGCTTACGCGCTATTCTGCGCCGCAGTGATTCGCTCCCCGCGGCGCAGAGTACCCCTAACGGCGATTGCTTGGTGGTGGGGGATATCGAATTACAAATCAGTGCACGGCGGGTGTTGCTCATGGGCCAGCCCGTGGTCATGACGAGCACCGAATATAGCGTGCTCGAATTGTTGCTGCGTGACGCCGGCCGCGTCATTTCCAAACAACAATTATGCGAGCGCGCCCTGGGCCGCGAAATAAACCGTTACGATCGCAGCCTCGATATGCACGTGAGTAATCTACGACGTAAACTGGGCGTCCTGCCCGACGGTCAAGAACGGATTAAAACCGTGCGCGGGATCGGGTATCAATACACGGTGCCGGTACATGCATAGTCTGTTCTTAAAAATCTTCTTGTCATTCTGGATCGCACTGATTGTGTTCTCGGGATTATCCTTATGGGCCACCTCCCACTATTTAGACACGGTCCGTTCCGAAGAGGTCTCTACCCGTCCCTGGCAACGTTTGATGTTGTATCTGCATGAGGCCCAAACCATCGCCAACGATACCGGTGAAGAGGGTTTGCGCCAATGGTTAACCCAATTAGATGAACGCGAGGCGATCCCATTTTATTTATTGGATAATAGAGGACATGACCTACTGCGCCGATCCGTGCCTACCCGGATCCAATCGCTTTTCCAGACAGTCTCACACCTGCCCCATCCGCGTACCATTAACGAGCGGGAAAACGACCAGGAATACCCTCTGCACCACCGTCCGATCGTTATCGTGCAGGGACATTATTATCGACTGGTGCCGGATTATCTCAGCGTCACCTTGGGACGAGTGCTCAAACGGCCACGGCTGATCGGCGTGCCGTTGATTATCGCGGCCTTGGTAAGCGGTTTGGTATGTTTGATACTGGCGCGGTATCTAAGCCTACCGATTCTGCGTTTACAACACGCCAGCCGGCGTCTGGCCGCGGGCGATCTAAGTTTGCGGGTTGCCCCCACGATGGGTAAACGCAAAGATGAAATCGCGCAACTGGCGCTGGATTTCGACCACATGGCCGAACAGTTAGAACGGTTGATCAATTCGCACAAGCAACTGCTGCGCGATGCCTCGCACGAATTGCGCTCACCCTTGGCGCGCTTGCAAGTCGCCATGGGGTTGGTCCGACAACGCGGTGATAGACCCAACGCGGCGGATATCGACCGGATGGAACGCGAAACCGAACGGCTCAATGATCTGGTTGGACAGCTGTTGTCGTTATCGCGCTTAGAAGCCGGTATTTTCGCCGTAGACCGGGAACCCATTGACATGGCCGATTTGATCCGCACCATCGCCGATGACGCCGCGTTCGAGGCCCACGCCATGCAACGCGATGTCGTGGTAACCCAGCTCCATCCGCTAAAAATCATCGGCGATAGCATTCTCTTGCACAGCGCCATCGAAAACGTGGTGCGCAATGCGATTCGTTATACAGCCCCAGGCACGGCGGTGGAATTATCCTTTGAACCAACAACACAGCGCCCGGGTTGGGCCACACTGCGGATCCGCGATCACGGACCGGGTATACCCGCTACCATGTTAACGCGTATCTTTGAACCCTTTGTGCGGGTCAGTGAGGCACGCGATCGTCCCAGCGGCGGTTATGGCCTGGGTTTGGCTATCGCACAACGTGCAGTACGCCTGCACGGAGGCGAAATGCAGGCGCGTAATGAAACAGAAGGCGGCTTGAGTATCCTGATCCATTTGCCCACGAGTTAGCGCTTATCCCCTGCCATTGCTGAACTTTGCGTATTCCCCCGCAGTCGAAACCAGGCAACATTAATTTTTATGGGCATGGGTCATGGACTATTCACTAAAACGGGTTTTACCCCTAAGAGTACTCACCTTGCTTAGTCTGATCGTTGTGCTGCTAAACGGTTGTTCTACACCGGCATACACCTTGGTATCGCAACCCAGCGCCAGTCCTCCGCCCCCCAGCACGCAGATTTATTTCTACCCCACCCATGGGCAAACCAAACCACAACAAGATCGTGATCGTTATGAATGTTATTTATGGGCGACCAAACAGTCGGGGTTCAACCCCAGCCAGGCGGGCCTGGCGCCCCACCAGCGGATTGAAGTAAAGCCGGTGTCGCCGCCAGGAACCGATACCGCCGCGGGGGCCATCGGCGGTGCCGTAGTGGGTTCGCTACTGTCCTCGCCGCACGATAATGGTCAAGGCATGGTGTTTGGGGCTATTACCGGGGGATTATTAGGCGCCGCGTCGGATGCGGCGCGACAGCAACAAACTGAACAGTTACAACAACATTTTGATGCTAACGATGCACAGCAATACGCCCGCTTGGAGCAACAGGCACGCGCTTATCGCCGCGCCATGTCGGCTTGTTTGGAAGGGCGGGGTTATTCGGTGCAATAAACCATGGGAGATTTAACCATGACACCCCCTAGGACAATACAACCCAAGCTAACGTTGATCATCGTGTTGAGTATGTTATCGGTACTGGTGTATGCCGACCGTGACGATCACGACCGCGGGTTCCGGCACCAAGAACATGTCCAACCGCCAAACAATTTTCATTTTGATCGCCGTTATCACCACGATCACGACTATCCACGCTATGGGTATCGCGTGGATCGCTTACCGGAAAGACATTATCGGCTGCACTATCACGATTCGGATTATTATTATTACGGCGGGGTGTGGTATGAACCTTCGGGTCCAGACTTTGTAGTGGTAACACCCCCCGCGGGAATTGTGGTGGCGTCCTTACCACCCTTTTACACCACATTATGGGTGGGTGGAACCCCCTATTACTACGCCAATGATATCTATTATATCTGGCAACCGGATCGCAATGGTTATGTTGTGACAGATCCGCCGGCCGGTATAAGCCAGACGGAACCGCCCTTTCTGGCCGACGAAATTTACATTTATCCTAAAAACGGCCAAACAGAACAACAACAGGCCGATGATCGCTACGAATGTCACCGTTGGAGTGTCAAGCAAACCGGATATGATCCCACCCAACCCCCAACCAACCTCGCCGCGACCGAGTTAAACCGTAAACGCGAGGGATATCAACGTGCCATGCGCGCCTGTCTAGAAGGACGAAATTACAGCGTACGTTGAAGTTACTCAGCCGCAACGGTATAGTCTAGGCGTGTTGCCGTGCGGCAAATGAGGTCGCGAATTGAAGTATCGGTTTGACATGCCGCCTGGATTGGGCCTAATGCTAGTACTGTGTGGCCTGCTAAACCCCACGGCGGGTATCGCTGCAAGCGCGATCACCCTTGACGAGTATTACACCGCCGCGCTACAACGCAGTGAAACCATCGCTACCCAATACGAATTGATCCAACAGGCCGAGGAACACTATCAACAGGCCAATGCGGCATTACTCCCCACGGTGAGCGGTATCGCCACCTATACCTGGCAAGATCCTCTGCCCCCCAGTAGCCCGCAAACACCCACCAACCTCAGCCACCAACCACTCAGCAAGATCACCGCGACCCAACCGCTGTTTCGTGGTATGCGCGAGTACGCCGCGTTACGTCAATCCCAAGACCTGGTGGACGGACAAAAACAAGATTACCGTCAAGCCAGGGTATTATTATTTAAAGATGTGGTACGGAATTTCTACACGCTGTTGGCGTTGGAAAGCGACCTCGCCAATTTTGGTGAAGAGATCCACCTCAATCAAGAACGCGAAAAAGATATCCGCGCACGGGTGCGGATTGGGCGTTCGCGCAACAGTGAATTACTCAATGTGCAGTCGAATATCAGTACCTTACAGGCACAGCTGCAACAAGTTCTAGGACAACAACACGTAGCGCGCCAGGTGCTGGCCTTTCAAAGCGGCTTGAGCGCAGACACGGCCTTGCGCGACGTTGAACTCCCGCCGGATAAACTTGAACCGATAGCGGAATATTTAGCAAACCTGCCCTTGCGTCCGGATGTGTTGGCTACCGATAAACGTTTGCTGGCCGCGTATGAAGCGACCAACATCGCCCGTGGCGGGCATTACCCCTCCTTAGATCTGAATGGCAATTATTATTTTGAACGCCCAGGTTACCTGAATGATTCCAAATGGGACGTACAACTCGCCTTGACTATCCCCCTGTATGCCGGTGGCAGTATCCAATCCAAACTGCGCGAAGCCAACTCGCAACACAGCCAGGCGATTTTGGCCCATAGTCAAACCTTGCGTCAGGCCGAACAAGAGATCCGTTCGTTATACCAAAGTGTCAGCGCGGATCTAAACCAACTCAGCGCCTTGAACGACGCCACCCGTCTGGCCAAAAAAAGTTACCAGGCGCAAGTACAGGAATACCACCTCGGATTAGTCACCACCCTCGATGTGTTACAAGCCTTAAGCAGCTATCAACAAAATCAGCGTGCTTTGGATCGCGCCCGTTACACCGCCAAGAGTGATTATTTGCAACTGCTCGCCGCCAGCAACCGTCGCGCGCTTACCGCGGTCACTACGCCATGACCCTGTCGGATATTTCAATTCGCCGCCCGGTGTTTGCCTGGATGCTGATGGCTGCCTTGATTGTCTTTGGTCTATTGTCGGCATCGCGGATGGGTATCAGTCAGTTACCGGACGTGGATTTTCCGGTGGTGACAATTTCGCTCACCTATACCGGGGCCGCACCTGAAGTAGTTGAAACCAATGTGGTCGATATCCTAGAAGATGCCGTGATGACCGTGGAAGGGGTGCGTAATGTTACCTCCACCTCCCGTTATGGGGCGGCGACGATTACCGTGGAATTTGAACTCACGCGTAACATCGCCGACGCCTTGCAAGAAGTCCAGACCAAGGTATCGGCCGCGCAACGCAATTTACCCGCGGATATCGACCCGCCGGTGATAAGTAAATCCAATCCCGAAGACCAACCCATCCTATGGATGGCGCTCACCAGTGATCGACATTCGCCGCGTGAACTCATGCGGTATGTCAAGGACTCCCTCAAAGATCGGTTTTCCTCGGTCAGCGGTGTGGGCGAGATCCTGTATGGAGGTTACGTCGACCCTAACTTACGGGTCTGGGTACACGGTAATGCCCTGAATCATTATGACCTCGCGGTCAGCGATGTTATCAACGCGATTCGCGCCGAACACACGGAATTGCCCGCCGGACAGATCACCACCGCGCGCAAGGAATACGATGTGCGCACCCTGGGTGAAACCACCAATCCGCAAGAATTCGGACACATCGTGGTAAATCAACGCGGCGGGCAACCGGTGTATTCGCGTATCTTACTCAATCAAGTCGCTACGATAGAAGACGGTCTGGATGACGTTCACCGCATTTCGCGCGCCAACGGAGTACGCGCGGTGGGCATCGGTATCCGCAAACAACGCGGCTCCAATGCGGTCGAGGTCGCGCACCTGGTAAAAGCGCGCATGGCGCAGGTCGCTAAACAATTACCCACCGGCATGAAGATCGATGTCAACTTTGATACCACGCAATTTATTGAAGACTCGGTGAACGAATTTAAATTTGCCCTGGTCATGTCCGCCCTGGTGACTTCGTTGGTATGCTGGCTATTTCTAGGTAGTTGGACCGCCACCCTCAATGTGTTACTGGCCATCCCGACCTCGATCATCGGCACATTTACCTTTTTATATTTCTTTGGATTTACCTTAAATACGTTTACGTTATTGGGTTTGAGTTTGGCCATTGGCATCGTCGTCGATGACGCCATCATGGTGTTAGAAAATATTGTGCGCCACCAGGAAATGGGTGAAGACCGGATCCAAGCCGCGCTCAACGGCACGCGACAGGTTAGCTTCGCGGCCTTGGCCGCGACCCTGGCGGTGGTCGCGATCTTTTTACCGGTGGCCTTCATGAGTGGGGTGATCGGTAAATTTTTCTTTCAGTTTGGCGTCACCATGACGGCCGCAGTATTACTGTCCTTGCTGGAGGCCCTGACCCTAACCTCGATGCGTGCCTCTCAATTCGTCGAGGCCGGTAGCCGCAGCTCGCGCGTGGGCCGTGCCGCGGATAATACTTTCCGCTGGCTGGCGCGGCGTTACCATCAAATCCTCACCCATAGCTTGCGTCATCCCTGGATAGTAATTGCCGGTTCGCTGATCTTCTTTGGCGCGTCGTTTATGGCATTAACCCGGGTCAATAAGGAATTTATGCCGGTGCAGGACCAAAGCACCTTCGTGGTACGGGCCCAGACGCCAATTGATTCCTCGCTGGAATATACCGATAGCCTAAGTCGCCAAGCGGAAACCTTGCTTCTGACGCGACCCGAGGTGCGGCGGGTGTTTTCCGCGGTCGGAGGATTTGGTACTGGCGGTCAATCTAATTTATTTAATTTGTTTGTCAGCATGAAACCCCGCGGCGAACGCGGCATCGACCCCACGCTGGGACACGAACTGAGTCAACAAGAATTAATGGACATCACGCGCCAGGGCCTGCGCAAATTAAAATTGCGGGTCTCGATCCAGGATCTATCCCAACGCGGCTTCACCGCGTCGCGGGGTTATCCAGTGGAATTCACCATCCAAGGGCGTGACTGGGATCAACTTACCCGCTACGCCGAGACTATCATGGCGAAACTCAACGCCACTGGATTGGTGACCGACACCGATAATGATTATTTACTGGGTAAACCCGAGATCCGGGTGATCCCCGATCGGCAACGGGCCGCGGAACGTGGCGTCAGCATTCAGGCCATCGCCCAAACCGTCAACGCCATGGTGGGCGGGGTTGTCGCCGCGCAATATTCCTCCGGCGGCCACCGTTATGACGTACGGGTACGATTGCGCGAGGAAGAGCTTGATCGCGGCGCGCAGATCCAAAAATTATACGTGCGCAATAACCGCGGCGAACTGGTACGGCTCGCCGACGTGGTTACCATCAAACAAGGCACCAGCCTGGCGCAAATCAACCGCAACGACCGCGAACGCGCCGTGAAAATATTTGCCAATATTGCCCCGGGGAAATCCCAACAACAGGCGCTGGCCAGCGCACGCAGCATTGCCAGCGAGGTATTACCCCCCGAGTACCGCGTGATCTTTACCGGTGGATCGCAGGCATTCCAAGAATCCTTCGCGAGCCTATGGTTTGTTCTATTGCTCGGGATTGTAGTGGCCTATATGGTACTCGCCTCGCAGTTCAACAGTTTCATTCATCCGGTTACCGTGTTAATGGCCTTACCCTTTAGCGCCTCCGGCGCGTTTCTAACCTTGTGGATGTTTGGTCACTCGCTCAATATCTTCAGTTTTATTGGATTGATCTTGCTGATGGGCATTGTAAAAAAGAATTCGATCTTGCTGGTGGATTTTACCAATCAAGTGCGCGAACGCGGCACGGCCAGTATTCGTGATGCCTTACTCGAAGCCTGCCCGATCCGCCTGCGGCCGATCTTGATGACTTCGTTCGCCACCATCGCCGCCGCCCTGCCCCTGGCGTTCGCCATCGGCCCGGGCGCAGAACTGCGCGCGCCGATGGCGATTGCCGTCATCGGTGGAGTATTGGTATCCACCCTGCTAACGTTGTTCGTGGTGCCGTCGGTGTACGAGTTACTGGCGAAATTTGAGCGTCATCGCACTATGGTTTAATCCAATCGCTTATGAAAACGCTTCAATGCCACGGTTAACATCACGCTGGCAAATAATAACAACGCGGCGATATCCGCGCTGAGGCTGAACACATTAGCACCGCGTAACACCACACCACGAATCAGTCGTACAAAATGCGTTAATGGTAAGACTTCCGCGATATATTGCGCGGGTTTGGGCATACCATCAAACGGGAACATGAATCCCGACAATAATATCGAAGGCAAAAAGAAAAAGAAGGTCATCTGCATGGCTTGGAATTGAGTCTTGGCGGCAGTGGAAATAACCAGGCCCAAGGTCAGGTTCGCGCCAATAAAAATTAACGACGCGATATAAATATCCAGCACTCGCCCATTCAACGGCACGCGAAACAGCAATACGCCCAGCACCATGATCAACGTGACCTGGATTAAACCAATGAGAATATACGGGATAATCTTGCCTAACATTAATTCTACTGTTTTGATAGGCGTGGTGATCAGCATTTCCAAATTGCCGCGTTCGCGCTCGCGCACGATCCCCACCGCGGTGAATAACACCATGGTCATGGTTAAGATCACCCCCGCCAAGGCCGGTACGATATTAACCGCGGAACGTCGTTCCGGGTTGTAGTGATTGTGTATCTCAAACAACCCCGGTTGCGCTGCAGGTGTGGGCGCGGTACTAAAGTGCAGCTGTAACGCGGATAGTTGCCGCGCGGTACCGTACAACACCGGGTCGGATCCATCCACCAGGATCTGCGCCGCCACGCGCGCAGGCTTTTGCACGCGTCGATCAAAATCCGGCGGAATATAGATCCCAAGGGCGATCTTGCCGTCGCGCAGTAAATCCTCTAATTGCTGCGCCGATGTTACATACTGGGTAATATCGATAACCTGTGAGGCTTGGGCCGTGGTTACCAACTCGCGGGATAAAGAGCTATTCGCCAGGTCCGCGACCCCGGCGCGTAAATGCCGCACATCGGTGTTGATGGCGTATCCAAACATTATAATTTGCAGCAAGGGAATGCCAACGATCATCCCGAAGGTTAATCGATCGCGGCGTAATTGACGCACTTCCTTTCTGACAATAGCCAACAACCGTGTGGCGCACTGCATGTTTATTGCCCCTCCCGGTAACGTCCTTGGGTCGCCGCCACGAACACATCTTCGAGATTGGGACGAACCTGTGTGATCGTATCGGACGTAGTTTGAACCGGTAATAACCCGCGCACATGTTGCACCGGGTCAAGTATTTGTTGCTGAATGAGAATCCGTAACCTTACCCCCAATTGGGTAACACTGAGCACCCCGCGCTGTTGCAATAAGTGCTGGCGTGTGGCTTGGGGTTGTTCAGATTCAATCTCCACTACCTTGGCGGCGATACGTTCTTCTAATTCACGCGGGCTACCGTCCGCGACGATCTTGCCTCGATCTAAAATCGCCAAGCGATGGCAGCGCTCGGCCTCATCCATATAGTGGGTTGAGACCAGTATCGTGGTACCTTGCGTGGTCAAGGTAAACAAGGTCTCCCAGAACTCGCGCCGGCTCTGCGGGTCCACCGCGCTGGTGGGTTCGTCGAGGAATAACAATTCCGGTTCGTGTAAGGTCGCCGCCGCCAAGGCCAATCGTTGCCGTTGCCCACCGCTCAAGGTCGCGGCGCGTTGCTTGCGTCGTTCGGCCAGATGATACTGCAGCAACAATTGATCAATCCGGCGCCGTTGCTGTGGCTTGGTTAAGCAATACACCTGGGCGATAAACTCAAGGTTTTCCTCAACACTCAAATCATCATACAAGGAAAATTTCTGCGTCATGTAACCGATCTTGAGTTTTAATTGCTCCGCTTGACGTGGGATCGATAAGCCCAGTACCTGCACCTCGCCCTCGCTGGGTAATAACAGGCCGCATAACATCCGAATCGTGGTCGATTTGCCCGAGCCATTGGGACCCAGGAAGCCATAGATCTGCGCGCGCGGCACCGATAATTGGATATGATCAACCGCGGTGAATGTCCCGAAACGACGGGTCAGCTGTTGGGCGACAATCACCGGCGATGAATTCATTTGGGATTGTTAGCCGTGGTGTCTAAGGTTACATTGAGCGGCACGCCGGCCGGTAGTTGACCGACGTCTCCGTGGATATCCACCTCCGCCAGATAACCCAGGTGTCCGCGATCATGTTCGGTTAAGGCGAAATACGGGGTAAAACTCGCATCGCTGGCGACACTGCGCACCACTCCTGCGAACGACTGTGCTATTCCATCCACCGTTACCTGCGCCTGAGTGCCGGGGATGACATGCACACGCTGCGCTTCGGGTATGTAAACCCGCGCGTAGGGCTTGTCGCCGGCCAGGAGTACCGCCACCACATTTCCCGCGGGCGGGCGTTCGCCGAGTTTATACGGCAACGAGTCTAGCCGTCCGTCACTAGGCGCGCGTACTGTCAAACGATCCAGGGTGAGTTCCAGCACCCGCGCCGCCGCTGCGTTACGCGCCACGGCTTGTTGTGCCTGTTGTAATTCCTCGCGCGTACTGCCGTGTTGTAATTCATCCAGGGTGGCGCGGGCGCGATCCCGTTCGGCGCGCGCGCTGTCACGTGACAATTTAGCCTGATCCACCGCATCCAGGCTGATGAGATTTTTAGTGTACAGCTCTTGTAAGCGTTTAACCTCGCGCTCGCGTGTGGTCAATACATCCTGCGCACCTTGCAAGCGGGCTTGCGCGTCGGTTAAACGTTCCACGCGGGTGCCGCGTTTGAGTTCGGCGAAACGCGCGCTGACCTCGCCCTGGGCGGCACTGGCTTCATCCCGCTGTGCTTGGAGGCGGCGCGGATCGAGTTGCAGTAAGGCTTGCCCTTGGGTGACGTGATCCCCCTCTTTCACATAGATTGCGGTGATAGGTTCACTCGCCTCGGCGACTAATTCAATACGATCCCATTCGAGGCTACCAACAAGGTGCGGGCGGGTACGCCCACAACTCATCAATACCAGACAACCCAGGAGTAACACCGCACCCCGCCGCCAGCTACGCATCACAACCTCCTATATGAGTACTTAACCCTCTCCTGCCGGAGTAAGCGTTAATTGAGTAATTTCACTGGGCGCCAACACCCGCAGCGGCGGCCCCCAATAACCCGTGCCGCGGCTGACAAAAATTTGTTGTCCGGGACGGTGTTGATGCAACCCGGCAAGATACGGTTGTTGCATCATCACCAAATATCCAAACGGGAAAATCTGTCCGCCGTGGGTATGTCCGCTGAGCATTAAATCGCAGCGATACTGCGCAACACGGTTGATCGACTTGGGCTGATGGGCTAATACCACGGTGGCAAGCGTGGCATCAACTTGGGCGAAGGCGCGAGCGAAATCCGGCGGCAATATTCCCGCACGTTCACCGCTGAGATCATTAATACCCACCAGATTAAATTGCCGCTGGGGCGGACCAATCTTGACACAGGTGTTGAGCAGGGGTTGTATTCCCAAGGTTGCTATATAGTCCAAGGCCGCTTCGGCGCCGTGAAAATATTCGTGGTTACCGAGAATAAAATATACCTTGGCGTTCAATCCTCGTAACGGCGCCAAATCTTCTTTTATTCTGGCAACCGGTAAATCAACCAAGTCACCGGTGATCACCACCAGGTCGGGTTTTAATTGATTAGTACGCGCGACCACATCCGCGACGAATCTCTGTTTAATAGTCTGCCCGACATGGACATCGCTGATCTGTACGATCGTGTAGCGCGCAAAGGGAAAGTCTTTAATTTTCACCGCCACTCGATTGATCCCCGGAGGTCTAAGCCCCTGCGATAAACCGCGCAATAGATACGCTGCGGCGGCAACAATCATGGTGACATCAAATAATATTTTTAAGGTTCTACGTTTATCTCGATCCAGCGGTACCCGGCGTGATATCTGCATCGTCAGGTCATAGAAGAGCGCCACCACGAATAACATGAAGGTAAAGCCAACAAACGCACTGGTGATGTAATACAACGCGACAGAAGGAGGGAGAAGATCAACGGCGTTTTCCAATAGAAAAAACACCTCGCCTAACATCAGAATCACGGGGATCAGCCAGGCATAACGGCTGAACCACGGGGTGAGCAATCTCAGGAACCGGCGGTAGATGTAAATATTCGCCGCCGCCATCACCAGGATGAAAACCGTGGCTAAGATCACATAATTCATTTTGTCTTAATCCTTGTTAGTTCTTCCGAGTCCCGCCGTGCTTAACCTTTAATCGCCTTGCCCTAGAGTTTCGCTTAATTGTTACGGATAGTTTATCGTATCGCATAACCGCGTTCCCGATCTCGTCGAAAAGCCGATCTTTCACCGTCTATGACCAACGGATTGATCCCCGCGTTGCACCTAAGCAGCCTGCCCACCCGAAC
Organism: Gammaproteobacteria bacterium; assembly: GCA_016194635.1. Taxonomy (GTDB): domain Bacteria; phylum Pseudomonadota; class Gammaproteobacteria; order UBA6429; family Thiohalophilaceae; genus JACQBC01. Next base: position 13,653 of record JACQBC010000014.1, read on the forward strand.
CTGATGATTCCGTTAAGGCGACGCGACACCGGCAAACCACGGACACTCTTGATTGCTATAAACCCTTTTAATTCTGCGGGCCGTGATAAACCCATTTACCCTCTACGGTATTTTAAAGTTCCCTTAAAAACATTTTTTTATGGTCACGCTTACCTCGCTGGAATAGCAACTTTCTGCGTTACTGTTGGGTCTATGCTCCAGTAACAAAAACAGCTGCAATTCTCAACCCATAAGTTAGGAGATACTCCATGTTAAAACCAATAGTAATAGCCACTACTGCACTTTTTATTATCGCCGCCTCCACACCAAGTTTCGCCGCCGATGCGGCTACCGATAGTCACCAAGATGCTCACGAGGTTCACCATGACAAGGCGGATATCAAGCAGGACCAAGCGGATTTACACAAAGACCGTGCTACCCTTGCCTCCGACAAGCAGCAACTTAACCAAGACCGCCACCAACTGCAACAAGCCGAAAAATCCGGTGACACCGCTGCGGTAGAACGTGATAAAACCGAGTTGCGCAAAGATAACCAAAAAATAAAGCATGATCGCCGCAATATTAAAAAAGACCAACACCATTTGCGCAAAGATCGTAAAGAAATGCACGCCGACAAGAAGGATTTAAAACAAGACCAGCAACACAAGGCCAAAGAACACAAGTAATAAATCGTTGCCTAGCATGTTTATTCGTGCCGCTGCGCGGGCTTAGAGCGCAGCGGTTTTTTCGTCTTCGCGGGTTTGACGGTGCTGGGTTTAAACGGCTTGGTAAATTTTTTTCCCCGCGATTCGCGGCTATCGCTGGCAAGGTGGATATTAAGTTGCCGCCCGCATACCCAAACTTTTCTTAAATGCTGAAACACTTCGTTGGGCATGCCCTCGGGCAGGTCAACCGTGCTAAACGCGTCGTGCAGTTTGATATGCCCAATTTGCGCACTGTCGATGCCGGCCTCGTTGGCAATGGCGCCAACGATATTCTTGGGTTGGGCGCCATGTTCACGGCCCACCTCGATACGATAGGTAAGCATGTCTTCATCGCCGCTGCGCGCCGACTTGGTCGCGCGTTCGCGTTTACGATCATGATTGACGGCCAAGGTGCGCACCGGTTTATCTTCACGGATGGGTTCTGCCACCGGGATCAAAGGGCGTTCACGTTGTAGCAAGTACGCCAAGGCCGCCGCCACCTCGCCCGGACCGGTATCGTGTTCGGCTTGGTAAGCTTCAACCAGTTGCTCAAAAAAGCTTAAATCCTGGGACTCAATCGCATCGCTGATCTGTTGCTTAAACTGCACAACCCGCTTATCGGTTACCGCCTCGCGGCTGGGCAATTGCATCGGCGTGATCTTCTGGCCGGTGGCCTTTTCTATCGCGAATAACATCCGTCGTTCCCGTGGGGAGATAAACAAGATCGCCTCGCCTTTTCGACCGGCACGTCCAGTACGTCCAATCCGGTGCACATAGGATTCGGTATCATGCGGAATATCATAATTCAACACATGGCTGATACGCTCCACGTCTAAACCCCGTGCCGCCACATCGGTGGCCACTAAAATATCCAACGCGCCTTTTTTCAACCGTTCCACGGTTTTCTCACGCGCTTGTTGGTTCATATCACCGTTGAGCGCCGCCGCCGAATAACCCCGTGCTTCCAATTTTTCCGCCAATTCGACCGTAACGTTTTTGGTGCGCACAAAAATGATCATGCCGTCGAATTCTTCCACTTCTAGAATACGGGTGAGCGCATCCAGTTTATGGACACCGGTGACTTGCCAGTAACGTTGTTGGGTGGTGGCCAGGGTTGTGGTTTTAGAGTGGATCTGAATTTCAACCGGATCACGCAAGTGATTCCGCGCCACGCGTTTAATCGCCTCAGGCATGGTGGCGGAAAACAACGCCACCTGTTTGTTGGCCGGGGTATGTTGCAGGATTTGTTCGACATCGTCGATAAAACCCATGCGCAACATTTCATCGGCCTCATCAAGCACCAGGGCCGTGAGCCTATCCAATTTAAGGGTGCCGCGGCGTAAATGATCTTGGATCCGCCCGGGGGTCCCTACCACCACTTGCACCCCGCGTTTGAGTTGGCGTAATTGCACATCCATGCCTTGCCCGCCGTATACCGGTAGGATGCGAAATCCGTCCAGATGCCGGGCATAGGTTTGCATGGCCTCGGCCACTTGAATCGCGAGTTCGCGGGTCGGAGTAAGTACCAGTATTTGTGGCTGTTTGTTGCTGAGATCCAACCGGCTCAACAAAGGTAAAGCAAAGGCCGCGGTCTTGCCGGTACCTGTCTGCGCCATCCCCAGCAGATCACGCCCTTGCAGCAAGGGAGGAATACTCTGCGCTTGGATCGGTGTGGGCATTTCATAACCCACTTCTTCCACCGCCTGAAGTACCGGCGCACTCAATGCCAACTCGGAAAAGCGGGTGGTACTTGCGGAATTCGTCATGGATAAACCTTTGTAATAATTTTGGAACCGAACCGGTGAGGGCTGGCGTCGCAGGATTGCAGTTACTCTAGCCGACACCTATTATGACCGCAATCACTCGAACAGGTTATAACCGAATAAAATACGGTATGGCGATCAACCCCACACCCACCACCACCATGAGATACACATTGGTTACAAAATAGGGAAAAATGCCCAAGGCCACCCCCACGGCAAAGGGCACAGCCGCGCGCTGCCGGGTTCCATAGATAAAAAATCCACTGCCAATTGCACCAAAAAGAATCGCCCACAACATACTCGCTTCTGTATCCATTGGATAATCAACCCTCGCAAACCCACAACGATAACTGCTAACCAAGGTAGCATTGCCTCCAACATAAGCAAAGTGATCCTGATGTTTGAGTGGAGAAATTAATCCACAGTCACAGCTAACTTATTAATTTTATTATGAAATCGCAGGTTGTGAGTATTCTTTCAGTCTATTGCCAAGAGAACAAGGACGGGCCCGGGAGTCGCTCCTGTCATTAAACATTGTTTTTTTCAGCGTCGCTGTAGGAGATCCCCCCGCGACTATTACGTTATAAACACTATCCTTTTCCCCAGGATTTCAGGTAAACTCCCCACCGTTGCTTGTGTTAAGGTTAATTCAGACGCCCTACCTATGGTCTCCGCCTGGTTCTTATCTTTGTGGTCCGGCAATACACTACTGTTAAATAATTTATTTATACGAGGTTTTACATGAGTACTGGTACTGTTAAGTGGTTTAATGAATCAAAAGGTTTTGGCTTTATCACCCCTTCCGACGGCGGCAAAGACGTGTTTGTACACTTCAGCGCGATCAAGAGCGATGGCTTCCGCACTTTACAGGAAGGCCAAAAAGTCGAATTTACTATCGAGAACGGTCCCAAGGGACCTCAGGCCAGCCAGGTAAAGGTGGCCGGTTAATCTCTCACAGTAGAATGCTATAAAACACCCCGCGCAAGACGCGGGGTGTCCTTGTTTTGATGCCTAAGCTCCAATTGCTCCGATCACCTATGTATCGTGTACTCCTTTTCTAATCATCAGGAGCAACCGCCCGTGGTAACACCCCTGCTTGAAGTACGTAACCTCGTCAAACATTACCCGCAGGTACAGGCGGTGAATGGGGTTAGTTTTTCGTTGTCCGCCGGAACTTGTTTTGGATTGCTCGGCCCCAATGGCGCGGGGAAAACCACCACCGTGGAAATCCTCGAAGGGATCAACGCACCCACCTCCGGCGAAATCTTGTATAAGGGTGAACCGGTGGGTAAACGGTTTCGCAACGAAGCCGGTATCATGTTCCAATCCACGGCGCTGCAGGATTTCATCAGTGTACGCGAGACATTGCAGATGTTCGCGCGTTTATACCCCAAAAATGCCGACCTCGATGACCTGATGAAGCGTTGCGCTTTAACTGAATACGTGGAGCAGGATAACCGCAAGTTATCCGGGGGACAACGGCAACGCTTGTTATTAGCCATCGCCTTGGTAAACGACCCCGATATGATCTTTCTGGATGAACCCACCACCGGGCTAGACCCGCAGGCACGGCGCAATTTTTGGGATTTGATCGAGTCGATAAAGGCCCAAGGCAAAACTATTCTGCTCACAACGCATTACATGGATGAGGCCTATGTCCTGTGCGACGCCATCGCCATCATGGATCATGGCAAGATCATCGCTCAAGGCACCCCCAAGCAACTTCTCGAAGCGCATTTTAATGATGTTATCTTGCAACTCCCCGAAGCGAGCTTTGCGGATAGCGGTGACTTCCCCTACCCGCTACACAAACATAAAGGGCAGGTCGAGATCACCACCCAAGATGTCAATCACGCCATTAAAGAATTGCTTGCCAGACACATTTCGCTCACCCACCTACAAATTCGTTCCCGCAACCTGGATGATTTATTCCTGGAACTCACCGGTAAACAGTTGCGTGCATAAGAGGTAGCCATGTTCCTAAAACGATTTTTCGCCCTGCTGAACGCGCGTAACAAGGAATTCTTACGCGACCGTTCCGCCGTCAGCTGGAATATCCTCATGCCGATGCTGATCGTGGCGGGTTTTGCCTTTACCTTCAACGGCAACTTCGCCGATCAGTATAAAATCGGCCTGGTCAACGCCGCGCAAGCCGCTGGCCTGGTCGATACCCTCCAAGCTATTAAATATATCGAGTATATCAAGGTTACCGATATCGAAGCGGCCAAAATCAAGGTGCAACGTCATCAGCTGGACATGTTGATCGATGCACCTCAGCGACGGTACTGGATTAACGATGAATCCCCCAAAGGTTATTTGCTCGAAAAGATCATTTTATCCAGCAACGCCGGACCACTGCAAAAACAAGTCGTCAGCGGCAAGCAGATCCGCTATTTGGATTGGGTGATCCCCGGCATCCTGGCGATGAACATGATGTTCAGCGCCTTGTTCGGGGTGGGTTATGTTATTGTGCGTTATCGTAAGAACGGTATGTTAAAACGCCTCAAGGCCACTCCGGTCACCGCGTTGGAATACCTCAGTGTGCAAATTGTCTCGCGGCTGATTTTAATCATGGCCATTACCATATTTATTTTCTATGCCACCAATCTGTTCGTGGATTACGCCATGCACGGATCACAGCTGAGCCTATTCCTGGTGTTTGCCCTGGGCACCATCAGCATGATCAGCCTGGGTTTACTGATCGCCGCGCGGGTCAGCAGCGAAGAAACCGCCGGTGGGTTGTTAAATTTATTTAGCTGGCCGATGATGTTTTTATCCGGTGTGTGGTTTTCGTTGGAGGGAACCAATCCTGTCATGCAAAAGATCGCCGAGGTCTTCCCCCTCACCCACGTCACCGCCGCCGCGCGCTCCATCATGATCGACGGTGCCGGCCTGCAGGATGTTTCTTATCATCTTATAATATTGATCGCGCAAAGCATTGTGTTTCTAGCCATTGGCGCGCTCACCTTCCGCTGGGAATAAATCCAACCCTGGCGCGCGCTAGCGGGGCGAAGATCACGCGGTCTTTTAGTGATCCGGCGCTCGCCGTTACAGTACAGCAAAAAAATACCGGGGCCAACACTTCCCGCACCGTTGTACCCACTACATTTACCGGAGGACAACCTAAGGTCGGTGCACAAATTCTCGGTGACTATTTACCGTGGGCATATGCCGGTTGGTCTGGTTTCTAGGTTGGATACTCTGCAAACGTCGGTAGCACCTCACTACCGCATGACCAATTCGCGCGCGAATCCCAAAAAATATGCGCTTGGGGTGTGAGCGAAATATCGCTATCCAGCGAACCCGCCGGGATAACGACCATGTCCGTGGCCGGGACCTGGCGCGGTAATGCACTGCCGCATTGCGAACAAAACTGATTGGTGAAGCGTTCGGCCTCGGGGACTTTGTGGTGCCGTAACAAGGCCGCGCCTTTGCTCCAGCTTAACCCAGTGGCCTTGACCATAAGATTGGTCGCGTGTCCGGTCCCCGAGGCCTTACGGCAACGGCTGCAATGGCAATGGTAAAACCGCAACGGTTCACCACTGACCTCGTAGTGTACCGAACCGCATAAACAACTGCCTTTGAGTGTAACCGATGCCATGCTGACCTCTAGGATAATTTAACTTTATCTGTAATCGCCACGGGATAGGGGCCGCAAAAATTAACCCTAAGCATAATAATACACCTGTTCCTTATTTATGCGGCGCAATATGCGGATGTTGCACTGACTTCTTTCCCAGTTGCTTGTGGTGCTCAATTTCTTGCTTGATCTCAGGCGTCGTGCGTTTCTCTTGCAAATGCCGATCCGTGACTAATTTGAAAAACAATGGCACAAAGAAGATCGCCAGGAAGGTGGCGGCGAGCATACCGCCCATGACACCGGTACCGACCGATTGGCGCGCCCCGGCCCCGGCGCCGGTTGAAAACGCGAGTGGCAACACGCCGAGGATAAAAGCCAGCGAGGTCATGAGGATGGGACGAAAGCGCAACCGGGCGGCCTCCAGCGCCGCCGCCGCCGCGGATAGCCCCTCCTGATGCTTGAGTAGGGCATATTCGACGATCAGAATGGCGTTCTTCGCCGCCAGGCCGAGCAGGGTCACCAATCCGATCTGGAAATACACATCGTTGCTGTAACCCCGCAGCCATACCGCAGTCAGCGCACCAAAGGTGCCAAACGGCAAGGCCAATAATACGGTGAGTGGCAGTGACCACTTGTTATATTGCGCGGACAGGATCAGAAACACCATGACCACCGCCAGCCCCAGTGCAAACGCGGAGGTGCCACCGGACTTCTTTTCTTGATACGAGGCGCCGCCCCAATCGTAACTGAAATCGGCGGGCAAGACCTCGGCCGCGATGCGTTCGGCCTCGGCAATCGCCTGCCCCGACGACACACCCGGCGCGCCCTGGCCAAACAGTTTTACCGCCGGTAGGTTGTTAAAGCGATCGAGCGCGTCCGGACCGGAACTGTAGCGTACCGTGGAAAGTGCGCGCAACGGAATCATCTCGCCTTTCTCGGAACGCACGTAGATATCACCGATCGCGTCGGGTTGCTTGCGGTAAATTGGATCGGCCGACATGATCACCTGCCAGGTACGCCCGAATTTATTAAAATCGTTTACGTAGTAATTGCCCAAGGTCGCCGCCAGGGTACCGTACAAGTCATTGAGGGATACGCCCAGGGTCTTGGCCTTTTCGCGGTCCACGTCCACGTAGAGTTGCGGCGCGTTGGGCCGCCACAGGGTTTGCACACCCCCCAACAGTGGATCGCTGTTGGCGCGTTGCAGGAATTTACCCAGCACCTCGGCCATGCGCGCCGCGCCCCCTTCCCCGCGGTTCTGCAAGTACAGTTCAAACCCTCCGGCATTGCCGAGTCCGAAGATCGGCGGCGGCGGGAAGGCGAGTACCAAGCCTTCCTTGATGTGAGCGGTTTTCATATAAAGCTCGCCAACAAGTTGCTTGGTGCCGACACTGCGCTGATCCCAGTGTGTCTGGGTAACAAAGATGGTCGCGGCGTTATTGCGGAAATACCCCGCCAGAAAATCAAACCCGGTGAAGGCCACCGCATTCTCATTGGCGGGATTGGATTTGATCGCCTTGATCACCTCGCCAACGACTTTATCGGTACGCTCCAGTGACGCACCGTCGGGTAAAATCACGGCCGAGATGTAATAGCCTTGATCTTCGTCTGGCACCAGACTGCCTGGCGTGAAGTGCCACAAACCAATGGTAATAATAACCATGCCGGCGAACAGGCCCAAACCGATACTGCCGCGACGGATCATCCACGCCACGCCGCTGGCGTACCGCCCGGTCACACGCACAAACCAAGCGTTAAACCCGTTGAAAAAGCGCCCCGGCACTTTATGCTCGTGTTTTAGGATCAGCACACACAGTGACGGCGTCAATGTAAGCGCCACACAACCGGAGATCACCACCGCCACAGCGATCGTAACGGCGAATTGTCGATATAACTCCCCGGTCAGGCCACCCAGGAAGGCGATCGGTACAAACACCGAACACAGCACCAGCACGATCGCAATCACCGGGCCGGAAACCTCGTGCATCGCCTTGATGGCGGCGTCACGCACCGCCGCTTGTTCCTCGTGCATGATGCGCTCAACGTTTTCCAGCACTACGATCGCGTCGTCCACCACAATGCCGATGGATAACACCATGCCAAACAGCGTCAATGTATTGATCGAATAGCCAAGCAGATGCAGCCCCGCGAAGGTTCCGATCAGCGACACGGGCACCGCCGCGAACGGGATCAGCGTGGCACGCCAATTTTGCAGAAACAGAAATACCACCAGGAACACCAACACCATCGCCTCGGCCAAGGTCTTTACCACTTCGCGGATCGACACCTTCACGAAGCGCGTGGTGTCGTACACCACCGAATGTGCGATACCATCGGGGAAACGCTGCGCCAGCGTCGCAATAGTATTGGTAACGTTTTGCGCCGCCTCGAGTGCGTTGGCGCCAGGCTGCAGGAAAATACCCACCAGGGTTGCTTGCTTGCCGTTAACCCGGCCGATGAAGTCGTAATCCTTCGAGCCCAGTTCGATACGCGCGACATCCTTCAAGCGTAATATCGAGCCATCAGGATCGGCACGGACAATGATGTTCTCGAACTCGCGCACCTCGCTGAGCCGCCCTTGGGTGGTGATCGTATAAACAAGCTCCTGCGGCCCGCCGGTCGGTGATTGGCCGATCTTGCCGGCCGCGAACTGCGCGTTTTGTTCATTGAGCACGCGGATCAAATCATTCGGCGTCAGCCGCAACTGGGTCAACCGGTCAGGTTTGATCCAGATCCGCATGGCATAATCTTTGGCACCAAAAATTTGTACGTTGGTGGTGCCCGGCACACGCTTTAAGGCATCCAAGACATTGAGCGTGATGTAATTGCTGATGTAGAGGTTATCGTAACGTCCGTCGGGCGAATAAAACGCCAGCACCTGCAGAAACGACGACGAACCTTTTTCAACCACCACCCCTTGACGGCGCACTTCCTCCGGCAAGCGCGGCTCGGCCTGTTTCACCCGGTTGTTGACGTTGAGCGCGGCCTGATCGACGTTGGTGCCAATGTCAAAGGTGACTTGGATCTCCACCACCCCATTGGAACCAGAGTTGGAGTTCATATAGATCATGTTCTCAACGCCGTTGATCTGATTCTCCAACGGCGCAGCCACGGTTTGTTCGATCACCTCGGCGGACGCGCCGGGGTATACAGCACGCACAGTGACCACCGGCGGGGCAATTTCGGGATATTGGGCGATCGGTAAACTACGCATCGCGGCCAGACCGGCGATAACAATGAAGATCGACAGCACGGCGGCCAGAATCGGACGATCAATAAAATAACGTGAGAACATACACCTGCATCCCGGTTCGTTATTGTGAGTCGTGAATTAGTGCTTGCGAGCAGAATTACCCGCCGCCGGGCCACTGCCCGGCCCCGCGGGTGCCACAGGCGTAACCGTGCTTGGATTGGCAACTTGCACCGGCGCACCGGGACCGATCTTCATCACACCGTCGGTGATGACCTTGTCGCCGGCTTTGAGCCCGGCGGTGATGATCCAGTCGTCGTTATACCAGGCACCGACGCTCACCGGACTCACTTCCGCTTTGCTCTCATTGCTTACGGTATAAACAAACTTGCCCTTGGGGCCTTCCAGCACCGCGCGTTGCGGGACCAGAATCGCATCCGGTCGTTGCGCGCCATGGAGGATCACGCGCACGAATTGCCCGGGATGCAACAAGCCCTCGGGATTGGGCAAGGCCGCGCGGGTCTCGCTAGTGCCGGTGGTTTCGGAGATACGCACATCGCTGAAATTGAGCTTACCGGAATGCGGGTAACCGCTGCCATCGGCAAACTTCACGCTTACCTTGAACGCCGCGTTTTTTGGCAACCGCAGGCGCCCGGCCTCCACTTCCTGGTGCAGACCGCGGCGCTCCGCGTCGGAAATGCCGAATAATACATAGATAGGATCGATCTGGGTGATCGTGGTGAGCAGGATCTCCGGACCGGAAATGTAATTTCCTTCAGAACGCAGCGCCCGGCCGACAATACCGGTGATAGGCGCTTCCACCCGCGTATAATCAAGTTTCAGCTTGGCTTCCGCCACCCGCGCGCGCGCCGCCTTCACGTCGGCCTCGGCAATGGCCTCGTTGGATAAGGTGTCGTCGTAATCCTTCTGGGTGGCGATTTTGGCTTCATAAAGTGGCTTGACGCGTGCTGTATTGCGTTTCATCTGGGTTAAACGCGCCTCGGCCGAGGCCAAATCGGCGATTTCGCGTGTATGGACCGCTTGATAAGGCGCCGGGTCGAGGGTAAACAACGACTCCCCTGCGGTGACATGACCACCTTCAGGAAAATGGCGTTGTAACAGGATTCCAGTGACCTGGGCGCGTACCTCGACTTCGCGCGAACCGGCGGTTTGACCGGTGTATTCAAACACCGCGGGCACGCTGCGGGGTTCGACCGTCATGACCGTCACCGGGGATGCAGGCATACCCCCGCCGGTCTGCGAACCGGCGGGCTCACAACCGGTCAGCAATGTAACCACCCCAGCAAACACCGCGCCCAGCAGCGCGGCAACTTCAAAGCGAGTTGTAACTAGCACTCTCATCGTGGCTTCTTGGCAACGCCGTTTCTAACCCGCAACTATTCTAATGCCCCTAACACCACTGTGTCGATGCTCTGTTGCCATTAACACGCGGGGTAATGACATTAGATTTTATCCAAGAATTTTAGGCGGTATGCCTTGTTTAGACGTTGGGCTTGCGCGTCTGAAAGCCACCTCTCTACAACGTCTATAATTAGCTTCAGTTCTGGACGAATCTTGAGCACGTCCCGCCGCTTGATTTCTAAATCGTGTGAGGTGCTACCATGCTCGCAACAACTTTGCATTCTACCGCTATACCGCCCCTGGATGAACATGGCCTGCTTCAGGATCCGCAACACTGGAATCAAACTGTTGCGGTAGTATTGGCCGAACGTCTGGGCGTCGGTCCATTAACAAACGAGCACTGGCAAATTATCCACGCACTGCGTGCGCACTATACACGTTTTGGCGCAGCACCGGCGATGATCCAAGTGTGCCGTCTGCATGGCAAAGAGCGGCACTGGGTGCATAACCTGTTTTCCAGTTGTTTAAATGCGTGGCGCGTTGCCGGGCTGCCCAATCCCGGCGAAGAGGCCGTCACCTACCTGAGCGGCACTTAAATACCGGTACCCGCTTCGAAAATCAATCGGAGCCTATCCCCATTTATTGATCAATGCGATCATTTTATACACCTCTATCGGCTTTGCTAAGTGGTCATCCATTCCAGCATTAGCGCATCGCTCCATATCCTCTTTCAATAAATATGCGGTCAAGGCAATAATCACAGCTTATTGTTTAGACGGACACAAAGCGATAATGAGGATCAATAACGTATGATGGACGTTGGCATAAGCGATGTATTCCTGTGATTTGAATACTACGTAGAATGTCTATAGCTGCGGGAAAGATCTAAATCTTAAATGACTATTCAGTATTTGCTAGGGTTTACAAAAATCACGGCGGGTGAATGTTATTACAATCGTTGCACGGACAAGTGTAGTCACTGTCCGCCTCCAGAAAATGGCTTGTGTGGTACAAAAGAAGAAATTGGCGATCTCTGCCGCGCTAATCATCAATACCGTGTGATTATTTCCCTTGGCTTAGGCTGTTGGGTTTGATTTTAGAAATTTGATCGATTTTGCGGTTCTGCATCGGCTGTGGTTTCAAGATTCATCAGGAAGTGGCCTGTGCATTTGTATGGGCTTGATAGAATCATCCCATGAAACGCCAGAACATCGCGGCTTAGCCTTATCCGTCCGAACACCGACGCAGTCGTATACGAATTGACTGCGTCAGCTTGCAGATGGCTTATTTTCAGGCGCCTACGGTGTAGCCGCGGCCGGTTGCATACCGGCGGCGGCTTGCACGGCATTCATTGTTGCCGCTGCTGTAGGGTTCGCCGCCATGGCAGCATCCATCCGCGCTTGCGCGGCGGGATGTGCGGCAACCGCTGCGGCCCCAGTTTGCACGGCAATAGGATGCGCCGCTGCGGCGGTCACGGCGCGCGCGCCTGCATTGGCACGTGCGCCTGCCTGTGGGCCCGCCAGTACCGCGGCCGATGAAAGCGCTAATCCACTGACCAAAACTACGAGTGCGTTCTTCATTAGTTTAGTATCCTTTCATGTTAGTTACGCCGTCACAGCAACGACGCGTAACCATACCACACGGCAATTCAACAGAAAGGATAGCTATCACAAAATACCAAACAACGCTCAATGCAGCGTGAAGTTGAGCCTGATGGATATTTAACACGCATGGGTTATTTGAAAATCAAGCCACCGCCATTGCTCGTATCCAACCCGGCCAATTCTCCGACGCGCGGTTGAACAAGTCACCCTCACCTGTGTTATACGATTGAGATGATGTCCCAAACATAACACCGGGCAAAAGACCCATTACCGTCAAGACAATTTGATGGGTTATGCTAAGATTCACATAAGTAAACTTAACAAATAACCTGGGGGGTACCATGAAATCCGACAATCCATATCAACCACCTGCGGCGACCGTTGCCGACTTCAATCAACCTATCGACGGGGTGTGGCAATTTACCGATCCAAAACACCTACCGGCGGGCCGCGGCTGGTTTTGGATCAGAGAGGGTTTCCGTCTGTTTGCCAAGAGTCCGTGGATCTGGATCGCTAATATGATTATCTTCTTTATCATTACGATCATCGTTGCCATGATCCCCTTCGTCTCCATCGTCAATAATATCCTGCAACCCATTTTTACGGGGGGGTTAATGCGCGGCGCCCAGAGCCTGGATCAGGAAGGCCGATACGAGGTGAACCACCTGTTCGCCGGCTTCCGTGAAAGAGGTAGCCCGCTGGCCATCCTGGGGGCGATGCAATTGGGAATTATCATCCTGTATTTTATTGTAATCGCCATCGTGGTGATGATTTTAATCGGCACCTCGGGTTTACTCGCGCAAACCGGGGGGACATTCGATCCGCGTAGCATTATAACCAGCCCGGCACTTTTTGCCCTGATCCCGGTGGTTTTCATTTCTTTGCTATTACTCGGCATGGCATTCTGGCTCGCCCCGCAGCTGATTATGCTGCACAATCTTGACCCCTTTGCAGCGATCAAGATGAGTTTTATCGGTAGCTGGCGCAACATCGTACCGATGATTGTTTTTAGCCTTCTGGCGATGCTGGTTACCCTGGTCGTGGTGGTGCCCACGATCGGTCTTGGGTTCTTCGTGATGTGGCCGGTGATGATCGCTGCGACCTATGTGGCGTGGAAAGACATCTTCACCAACGCCTATCCTGATTAATCACACTCGTTCAGCGGTTGGCCACCACCCGCGGATTCAGTTCAGCCCTGAATCCGCCGGTCTTGGCCGTACCGTGGCATTATTACTACAGCGGTACAAGATACGATGTGAGTACCCCGTTGATCGTGATAGCCACTTGGTAGTGGCTGCCAACCACCGTAATTACAGCGCTGTCGCCGTTCGCGGCGGTGATGGTGATCGTGCCAGAGAGCGGTTTGCCGGTGGTATTATCGACTACCCAGTTGCTATACACACACTCAATCCAGCCGGCGCTGGCGTAATCAATATGGACCGTGCCGGAGGTGGTGGATTGCGAACCGTTGACACTCACCACCGGTTGCCCCACTACTGTGACGCCATCGACATTGAAGGCCGATGTGATGATGTTGTTATTCAAATCAAAAGAACCGGTGTAGTTGTAAGGACCATTGGTCAGGTTTGCGCTGGTGCTGGTGAAATTGCTGGTGGTCAGATTGAAGGCGTAATTGGTCGCGTCGATATAACGCGTGAAGGTGATGTTGATCGAGCCGTTGAGGCGGGTACCGGCTACAAACGCACAATCCGTAAAGACGATCGTAACGCTGTCGCCCGCGCTCAGCGTCGTTGTGTTATTGACCATGAAGGTGAAGTTCATGGTACCGCCGTTGACACCGCAGGAAACAGAATTGCCCGCCGTCGTCGCGCCAACGGCGGTGGTTTTCGCGGTGATCATGGGACCGCCGAGTAAATTGGCTAGCGGCACGGTACCAAGTTTGTCGGCGCTGAGCACGGCCTTGAGACCGGTGGTGCTGATTTTAGTCAGGTTGGTTGCAACGGTTGGCGAATTCGTGATCGTTGCGGTGGGTGTGCCGCTGGCCGGTGGCGCCGGAGGGCTCGTAGGACCACTGCTGTTGCCACTGCTACCGCCGCCGCCACAAGCACTCAACACAAGAACCGCACCCAATATCCATGTTGTTATGTAACGCATGTTCATACTCCTAAATGATGGTGAATGTACTGGAGAAACAACCTGCCCCGTAGCAGCTTGCCAGAATGTTTCATACTACCCCATACTTAGCCATACCAAGGCACAGCGTCAAGCCATAGCGCATAGCCTAATTGCCAGGTACATCACAGATCGAACCGGCGGCCCGGGTCCTTGGATAACATGAAATGAGGCTTAACCCGCCCGTTGGAGTTAAAACGCCCAGGCACGGGCCGAGTTATTATTTCCCCAGTACCTCGAAACGCCGTTGCAAGCGATTGCCGTGATCGTCCACCAAGGTTAATACATGTTGTCCAGGCTGGATATCGAGCGCCTGTTGGTGATAGGTCTGGGTTTTCCCCAGGTAGTGATCATCGAGGTGCCAGTATAAAACCGCATCGGGGCGTGCGTGCACCGCCTCAAATACGGTTTTGCTTTTTTGCGCGCCGAGGTCGATGGGGATATACAAACGCGTGTTGGGCAGGGGGTATAACACATCGATCGGCCCCTGCGTGTCTTGTTGCGCCATCTGCGCGCGGCAGTCGGGCCGAAACGGCGGTAAGGGCCGATACTCCGGATGACTGCGTTGATAATAAAACGCCTCGGCCTCGGGTAATACAAACCAGTCTTTATGTTGCATGCGACTGACTTGTTCGCAATCACTGCTAACCTGCCAGCGGCCGCTGCGATCTAAATGCACTTTTTGGAAATGCGTGGAGCTGCGATCGAACTGGCTTTGCTTGGGGATCCAGACCTCTTGCGTCTCACAGCCTTCAACGGCCAGGTAACCGTCGGCTTTACAGATCCGCACCGGTTTCATCAACTCCAGCGGTTTGGTAAACCACTGCGGTGTAGGATCGAGTTGATTAAAAACATTAAACAACAGCGGCGCAGCCACTTGCACCCCGGTCATGTCCGGTCGGCCTTCGCCGCTGGCATTGCCCGCCCACACCGCGATGGTGTAATGCGGATCGCTGCCGATCGCCCAGGCGTCGCGCATGCCGACGCTGGTACCGGTCTTCCACGCCAGCTTGCGGCTACTGGCGAACTCTTCCCAATAATTTTCCTGCCCTGGACGGGACACTTCTACCAAGGCATTCAAGGTGGTCCAGGCTGCCGCCGCGCCGATCTCCGCAAGCCGTTGGGTTTGGTTCGACTGCGAGCGCAATATTTTGAGTTGGCCGTAATACAACAGTTGTTGTGGTTGGGTTTGCTTGGCCAGATAGGCTAGATTGGTATACATACCGGCCATGTCCCATAACGTGCCTTCCGCCCCGCCGAGGATCAACGATAAGCCGTAACCCTCGGCGCGCCGATGCAAGGTGCTCATACCGGCGTTGCGCAGAAATTCATAGAAACGATCCACGCCGTATTGGCGCAACATACGCACCGCCGGTACATTGAGCGAACGCGCCAAGGCACTTTGCGCGCTGACCGCGCCGCGGTAATGGCGATCGAAATTCTCCGGCATGTAACCGGCGTACTGCGTGGGTAAATCCGGGATCAGGGTGGTGGGTAAGATCTCGCCGCGCTGGATCATCGTCGCGAATAACAATGGTTTGAGAATACTGCCGGTACTGCGCGGCCGCTGCACGATGTCCACCGCGTAGCCATAGTCATTATTCGCTTGATACGCGCTGTTACCGACATAGGCCAATACTTCAAAATTGGTATTATCGACCACCATCAGCGCCAGATTGTGGATCTGTTGCAATGCCAAGACGGCGGCATGCGCCTGCGCCTGGGTTTCGACTTTTTCCTGCAGCTGGCGATCCAGCGTGGTCAGAAAACGGTGTTGCTCGGGATATTCACTTGTTAAGCTGTCCAACAAATGCGGGGCAATCCGCGGCAACGGTTGTGGCGCCAGCGGCAAGGGTTCGAGCAGGGCCAAACGTAAATCCACCGCCGTGAGTTGGCCGTTGGCGTGTAAACGTTGTAACAAGGCATTGCGTTTTTGCAGCAGACGATCGCGTCCGCGGCCGGGATGGATCAAGGCGGGGTTATTCGGCAATACCGCCAAGGTCGCGGCTTCGGCCCAGCTCAATTGTTCCGGACCGCGGCCGAAATAACGCCACGCCGCGGCCTGCAGGCCAACCACATTGCCGCCGAACGGCGCGTGATCCGCATACAGCGCCAACACCTCGGATTTAGGCAACGACAGTTCCAACCGCAGCGCCAGGATGATCTCGCGCAGTTTCTCCACAAGCGTGCGCGGTGGATTTTGCCGCGCCAGCCGGATCACTTGCATTGTCAGCGTGCTACCGCCGCTCACCACGCGCCGTTGTTTGAGATTCAAATACAGGGCACGCGCCAAGGCCAACGGATCAAAGCCCGGATGCGAGTTGAAACGCTTGTCTTCAAACCCAATGATGGCTTGCGAAAATTTTGCCGGTACGCCGCCCGCGGCTGGAAAACGCCATTGCCCGTCCGCGGCGATGTGCGCGGCGAGCAGATCACCATCGCGCGCCAGCAATACACTGGAGACCGGGTCGTTAAACAACGGTGCGGGTAGGCAGCGCCAGAAGGCGCCGCCTACCCACAATAGCCCTACCAACCACCAAACGCGACGTTGCCGCCAAAGTAATTTAAGGCTTGCCTTGTTTAACCACGTCGACCCACTGACCCTTGCTGCGCGCATGAATCGTTGCATCGTACATCGCCTCGACCGCAATTCCCGGTGCATAGTAGTGACCCAGGTAGGATGCATTGAGTAATACCTGGAATTCTTTTTCCTCGCCGCGATTCAAACGAAAATAGGTGTAGATCCGATCATCGCGAATATCTTGGAAATCAAAATTCTTCACCTGCGTGATCTTGTTGGCCTCACTCTCCGCCAACCGCGCGTTATGGATCTGCCAGCCCGAGGGCACTACCTGGGTCAACGCCAGGTTGGTAAGCCAGCGATCGTTGTGATTGCGGATCTTGAGATGTGCGATCAGATCCGTGCCCTGCGCCAATTTACTGATGTCCACCGGCTTACCTTTGACATCGGTGTAATTCACCGTCAGCGTCAGGCCCTTGCTGCTCTCGGTTTCCGTACCGGACTTGGGCACACCGCTGACGCTGATCGTCACATATAGATTGCGCTGTGACGGGTTGCCGAGCGTGAGCTGTTCACCCTTAAGCGGGAAGTCTGCCAGTGCCTGGGAATACATCGGCGTGTCCAGCGTAATCTTTTCCTGCGGTTTGTTGCCGCGCGTATGGGTGAAGGTCATGCCGCCGCTCACGCCGTCTTTACCGACAAAACGCGCCATCGCCATCAGACTGAACGACACCTCCTGGGTACTCAGCCAACGATCCGCCGACAATTGCTTGGCGATATCATCGGCAAATTCCTTGGCTTCATCCCAGTTACCCTGTAACGCCAGGCTGTCGAGCAGGATTGCTTTATCGCGCAAACGCGAACCGTAACTCCAACCTTCATAACTGTACTCGGGGATCTCGTATTTATCCCCTCGCACCAGTTCCTTCGCCACATCGGGCAAACCCGCCATGTGATAGGCCGCGGCCAACTGCCAACGCGCGGCAGAACTTAAGTTTTTGCTTTCGCGCAGGCGATTCATCGCGCCCAACTCGGCCTTGCCCGCCAGCGCCAAGGTATATAAACGATAGGATTGATCCAGCTCGTTATACTCGGTACGCACCACCCAATTGTTGGCGAGGTTGCGCTGATGGTTGATCCAGGCCGTGAGCATTTCCGGCGGCACGTGGTAACCCTGCTTGCTGGCTTCTACCAGGAAGTGCCCGGCATAACTCGAACCCCAGCGATCATACTCGCCGTACCCCGGCCAATAGGTGAAACCGCCCCCGGACAACTGGAAGCCGCGTAACTTGGCGATAGCAATGGCGACGTGATCCTGGATCTGGGCTTTTTGCTGATCGGTGAGCTTGATCAGTTTGGGCAGATAAATTTGCGGGAAGATCGACGAGGTGGTTTGCTCAATACAGCCGTGCGGATACTGAATCAAATATTGCAGACGGCCATCGAGGTTCATCGGCGGTACGGTCGATACTTCCAGATTGACACGGTTGGTACCGGCCAATCCATGCGGAATGATCTCGCTACGCCAGGTATCGCCCGGTGCCAGTGCCTTACTAAGGTAGCGTGTCGACGGCGTGTTCGGCGTGCGCACCTCGAGATAAACCTCCTCGTGGGTTTGGTGTTCACCGCTGCGGGCGGTGAATTTCACGTAACCCTTACCGAGGGTTTCCTTCACCTTGAGTTTGAGAAAGCCGATCTGTTCTTCTTGTCCTTTGAATTGCACACGCGTGCTCTTCTCGCCCACCACCTCGAACAATTCGTTGGTTTCAATGGTCAGCGTGGCTTCCTTGATGGCCTTGTCCATGGCAAACAACGACACCGGCACCAGCATATCTTCACCGGGTCCGATGACCCGTGGCAAGGTGGCGAGCATGCTTAAGGGCTGGCGCACCGGCACGGATTTATCAGCCGAACCGTAAGCGCCGTGTTTACCGGCCACCACCATCACCCGTACCGAACCGATGTATTGCGGTAATCTGACCGTGTGTTTTTTGTGTTCACCCTTGGCCAGTTCAAACGCACCGAGGAATTTCACCACCGGTGGAAAACGTTTTTTCTCCCGCGCCTTATCGTTTTGTTCAGCTTCCGCGTCACCCCCCAGCGCCAGCAGACGTTCAAGTTCACCACCGTAGGCCCCCGCGACATCATCGAACAGATCCCAGGTGGTCACCCCGAGGGCTTCTTTTTTATAAAAATAGTCATGCAATTGCGGCGTTTTGTAATTGGTCAAGGCCAGCAAGCCGTCATCCACCAGCGCCAACGTATAGGTCATGGCACGGCCTTGGCTTTCACTGACTTCGATGTTGACATCGGTGTCCGGCCGCCACTCGTCCGCGACCTTTAGTTTAGGCGCGAGCTTGGTCGTGGGGTCATCCACCAATAACGGAATCACGCCGTACATGCGGATCGGCCGATCATTATCGCGTTGCGCGTGGGGTTGGATCAAAGAGACCGCCACGTAGGCATTGGGCGTCATCTCGGCGGTCACGGCGACTTCAAAACGGGTGTTGTCCTTGCTTAAATTCACCCAGCGTTTGGATAATAGCCGTGAACCGGTTTCAACACTCACCAGCGCGCGGCCCTGGGTGGTCTTGGGCAATTGGATCTTGGCGGTTTCACCCACACTGTAGCGCGGCTTGTCGGCGCTAAAACTCAACATGTTGGCGCCTTCGCTGTCTTGCGCATGACTGCGTCCCATCCAGTAGGGATAATCGGCGTAGAACACCTGGCCGCTGCAATGTTTGCCCTGGGTATCGCAGACACGCAGAAAATACCGTCCCCAGTTATTCTCGCCGCTGAGTTTAAATTTCCAACTGCCGTGACCGTCTTTGGTCTTGAGCGTGGCTTGACTCACCGGCGTGTTGTACAACGCACTGGTGAATTGCGCGGATTCATCACCGGAGCGATCCCACCACCAGCGCCAATCCATGCGATGCAGGGTAATCTGCACCTCATCCAGTGCCACCGGTTCGCCTTTGGCGTCGACCGAGGCGATATCGACGTTGTAATCGGTATCCAAGTAATACGAACCGTAATAGCCCTCGGTCTTGGGTAACTTGATACCGACATAGTGGCTGTAGGGATGATACGGTAATAGCGTATTGTTGATGCTAAAGGCACCGCCTTCTTCAAACACGCGGCTATTGAACTCGGCTTGTAATAGACCCGCGGGTTCGCTTTCACTTGGCAAGTTCGCTTCAAATTCCGCTATACCTTTGTCATTCAGGTGGCCCTCGAAAATCACTTGCCGATCACTGTGAAACTTGCGTGACGGGTCGTCGAAGTTATAGTCGGCGAATTTACTAAAACGGGTACGCACGCTATTAAGTTTCACGGCCACATCGGTACGCAAATTCGCCGCGATCGCGCCGTGCAACCATTGGCTGGAGAGTTTTACCTTGACCGGCATCTCCTCGGCGTACAACTCCTGTCCGCCAAAATCCAGATCGACCTTAAGTCGGTTGGGCATGACGGTTTCAATTTTGATCGACTGGGTAAAGCTGGCGCCGCCCAACAGCGCCTTCGCCGTCCAGTTACCGGTGATGGCTTTATCCGCGGTACGGAACTTAAAGGTATAAAAATCTCCGACCGGTTTGCTGTTGGTAAGCCGTTGCAACATCTGATTCTTGGGGTTGTACAACTCCATGGTGACCGGATGATTGGCCGGCAGGGTAGCACCCTTATCTTCCAGCACGAAGGTTAGATAGATATCATCGCCCGGACGCCATACGCCGCGTTCACCGTAGATATAGCCTTTAATGCCGTTGCTGAGTTTCTCCCCGCCCGCATCGAAGTGACTGAGCGGCAAACCGTTACCGGCGTTAACCTTGAGATAGCCGATCTGTTTGGCTTTTTTCGCGATCAAATAAAATGGCCGGCTCTTGGAGGTGAGTATCGCCATGCCCTTGTTATCGGTTTCACCTTTGCTGATCGGCTGGTTCTGAAAATTCAGCGCCGTCAATTCCACCCCGGCGAGCGGCTCGGCGTTATCTAAACGGGTGGCAATGACATGCAGCTGATCATCATCACCCGCCTTGGCGATCAGGCCGATATTAGAGGCCATGAAGTTGCGCGACTCGAGCACCCCGCTGGCAAAACGGAAATACGCGTCCTTGCAGGGATTATCCCGGTCGCGCAATTGCGCTTCATAGCGGCTGGTATTTTCACCGTCGTAGTCTTCGGACTCGGCGTTATAACCATCTTCTGACTCGGCGCTTTCTTCCCCGCTAGTCGGCTCGTAACTATACAGATCTTCGTTATTTTTCGGTGGGTCTTCTTTTTTTATGGGAACCCCTTTATCTTGCTTGCTGCAAACATAGGTAGAATTACTGCGATTGATCGACAAAGTTAATTGAAATAAGCCCCCGGGATATTTGCGCAATAATTCCGAGGCGTCCAGGGCATAACGGTTCCATTGATCGGTTAAAACATTGTCCAGTTTGATTGTCTTACGCCACAAGAACCGCCCGACACGTTGCATATCACTGTTGCCGCTGAGATTATTGGCCTGTAGAAATTGACCGATATTGTTTTCATACACTCGGAAGGCCGTCACCTGCACCGCATTCACGTTAACGGCTTCGATTGGAATCGACAAAAACTGATTTTCCGGGAGGACCACACCCTTACCGGCGAACCGCACTTGGGGTTTTTGACTGGCGAACGTCACCTGGCGAACCTGGCGTTCTTTTAATTCCATTTTATGGATGCTGCGCACGCTGGGTTCGATAGTCACGGTGGCCTCACCGCTAAAACCCTTGTCGGTATAGATCCGCACCACACTGCCCTCGGTTTTGAGGGTCACCTTTTGATCGGACACCTGGATCAAGCCTTTGAGATTTTGTTGTGCATCGAGCGCTTCGGAAAACGCCAGTTCGATATAACTGTGATCCTGTTGCAAGGCGCGCACATCCACCAGTTTAAAATCACCCAACGCCGGGATATCCACCGGGTATTTACCCTCGGACTCCACGTTGATCGCGCGGCCATTCCATGTAAGCAGCAATTGCGCGGCCTGCGCCCCGCGGCTGATATCGCTGATCATGAATTTGTGGTGTTTACTATCAGACTCGTGCTGCCATTGCAGAGCCAAGGTCTTACCTTGGTAATCGGCCCGCAGTACTTTCTCCACCTCCCCCTCGGCGGCGGTATCGGCCGTGACCAGCACACCGCGCAAGGTCATACCGGCCTGTTCCACGGCGGGCGCGCTCAACCCATCAATGCGCACTTCCAGCTGCTGTTTAATGACCGCGACATCAAATTCGTAAAAGCCCAGTTCCTTGGGTATGTCTTTGAGACGATCCCCGTACACCCGGACGCGGTATTTCTGTCCGGATTTGAGCGGCTTGGTCGGCGTTAGCTCAATCTCACGCTTGCCGATATAACTAACCTCGCCATCCACCGCCGGGGTTACCTCCAAGACCGCACTCGCGTCTTTGCCTACCTGATCATCGTTGACGATATCGTTGACAAACCGCACCCGGATTTTGTCTTCGCGGGATAACTGTTCCGCAGAGTGCATGTTGATGTACTCACTCCATTGAGGGTTTTGATGCGGCAGGGGAGGTAATTCTTCGATCCGATTACAACCGGCCAAGACCAGCAGTCCCATAACGAGATAAATAACTATCCATGGCAGATTGCGCACGATGACATCCCCCTTTAAGGTGTTGGCAAATGAATCACAGTTATAGCTTAAGTTTATGGATAATTTTATATCATCTACACTTACTTTGGTTCAAATTCTGACGTATTATGCAATTTCCCTTGCGGTATTAGCGGCTACCGTTCACATTAAAAGTATCTTGCTGATCGCCCAGTCCCGATTCAAAGCAAACAAAGTAAACTAGGCATCTAGTACAAATGTAACAAAAATTATCCGCTATTTCCGACCAGCAGCGCATTGAACCTTTGCGCCGGTGTCCAGGTCGTAGTGACTGTTCATTGATCCCTGTTAACAAGCAGAAAGAGGCAATATGCGACAGATGTTCAGGGGGCTGACCGTAGCCCTGGTTATACTTATGGTCGGAACCGGATGGAGCACCCGTGCCGCTGCCGCCAGTGATGGGGATAACATGCAACCACTGGCCGAATCGATGTTGACGGATATCGATCAGGCCACTTGGATCACCGAAGGCAAGAGCCCGCATATAATCTATATCTTCTTTGATCCCAATTGTCCCTTTTGCCATAAGCTGTATGAGAGTACACGCGCATGGGTGAAGCAGGGCAAAGCACAACTACGGTGGATCCCCGTCGGCATGCTGACGCCCACAAGCCATGGCAAGGCCGCGGCCATGCTGGTAGCCAAGGATCCCCTCAAGGCCTTCTACCAAAACGAGGAGAGTTATCGCCAGGGAGGTGGAATCGATGAAGACTTTGCCACGCCCGTGGTCGAGAAACAACTCAAAGCCAACGAGGCCCTGCTGGCGCGTACCGGCACCGGCGCCGTGCCCACCCTGCTGCTCCGCACCCACAAGGGCGCGCCGCTACTGGTACAGGGATTACCGCCGAAAAACAAGTTGGGGCTTCTACTTGAACAGGTGAAGTGACGCCTACGGGTGGGCGAAAAGATCAAGCGCTGCGCTGGAGTTGCCTTTAACATATCGCGCAATCGCGCGTCTTCAACTTGCTCGAAGCACACGGAGCAATCACTTTTGGGTTCATTTACCTGATCTGTCTTTTTCATACGTCTTGCAGTATTGTGGCCATGCTGCCCACCACCCCATATTTTATGCCGCTATCGTTGAGGGCTTTGAACAGCGATAGGTAGAGTGACGGGGCGAGGGCGCAGGACCTAGGCCTTTTGGTATATCTCGCTCCCTTTGTTTTTAAATTCCTCGGCTTTTTTCTTTAATCCTTCTTCTAACACCACGTCGAGGGCCATACCTTGTTTCGTCGCGTACTCCCGCACGTCCTGGGTTATTTTCATCGAACAAAAATTAGGTCCGCACATCGAGCAAAAATGCGCAACCTTGTGGGCGTCTTTAGGCAGGGTCGCGTCGTGGAATTCACGGGCCTTTTCCGGATCAAATCCTAGATTGAATTGATCTTCCCAGCGAAATTCAAAACGCGCCTTGGAAAGCGCATTGTCGCGCAACTGCGCACCCGGGAAACCTTTGGCCAGGTCCGCCGCGTGCGCGGCGATCTTGTAGGCGATGATACCGTCGCGCACATCTTGTTTATTGGGCAGGCCCAAATGTTCTTTGGGCGTGACATAACATAACATCGCCGTACCGTACCAGCCGATGTTGGCCGCGCCTATGGCGGAAGTAATGTGGTCGTACCCCGGCGCGGCGTCGGTCACCAGCGGGCCGAGGGTATAAAACGGCGCCTCAAAACAATCGTGCAATTCTTTTTCCATGTTTTCCTTGATCAACTGCATCGGCACGTGGCCGGGGCCTTCGATCATCACTTGCACGTCGTGTCGCCAGGCGATCTTGGTCAACTCGCCCAAGGTTTCCAATTCACTGAATTGCGCAGCGTCGTTGGCATCGGCGATGCAGCCGGGACGTAAGCCATCGCCCAAGCTAAAGCTAATGTCGTAGGCCTGCATAATCTCGCAAATATGCTCGAAGTGGGTGTAAAGAAAATTTTCTTGGTGATGCGCCAAACACCACTTCGCCATGATCGAACCGCCGCGCGAGACGATGCCGGTGACGCGCTGGGCGGTGAGGGGCACATAACGCAATAACACCCCGGCGTGAATCGTAAAATAATCCACACCCTGTTCGGCCTGTTCAATGAGTGTGTCGCGGAACAATTCCCAGCTAAGCTCTTCGGCCTTGCCGTCGACTTTTTCCAGTGCCTGATAGATCGGCACGGTGCCGATCGGCATCGGCGCGTTACGTAAAATCCATTCACGGGTTTCGTGGATGTGTTTGCCGGTGGACAGATCCATCAGCGTGTCGCCGCCCCAGCGCGCCGACCA
Source organism: Gammaproteobacteria bacterium (assembly GCA_016194635.1). Lineage (GTDB taxonomy): Bacteria > Pseudomonadota > Gammaproteobacteria > UBA6429 > Thiohalophilaceae > JACQBC01. The sequence goes on from JACQBC010000014.1 coordinate 38,419, forward strand.
CACCATTTTTTCGACTTCCTCTTCGATCGACGAGGTCACGGCGCTGTTACCGATGTTGGTGTTGATCTTAACGCGGAAGTTGCGGCCGATGATCATCGGCTCAAGTTCGACGTGATTGATATTCGCCGGAATAATAGCCCGGCCGCGCGCGACTTCGGCGCGGACGAATTCCGCCGTGATCACCTCGGGTATTGCCGCGCCAAAGCTGTTGCCCTTGTGCTGCCGCAGCAAAGCGGCATAACGCGGGTCATCGCGCAGCGCCTGTAAATTATTGTTCTCGCGAAGGGCTACGTACTCCATCTCCGGGGTGATGAGTCCTTGTTTGGCGTAAAACATCTGCGAGACGTTGTTGCCGGATTTGGCGCGGCGCGGCTGGCGAATATGCTCAAACCGCAGATGCGCCAGCTTAGGGTCGCTCTTACGCACCCGGCCATACTGCGAACTCAAGTCCTTGAGGAGTTCGGTATCGTTACGCTCGCTGATCCAAGCACTGCGTATATCAGGCAGCCCTTTGAGTAGATCGATGGTCAGCGTCGGGTCAGTATACGGCCCGGAGGTATCGTAAATGAAGATGGGCGGATTCTCTTCGGCAGCATTGCGCGTGTGGGTCGACGTTTGGGTCACTTCGCGCAGTGGTACGCGAATATCCGGCCGTGAACCGCGGAGATAAATTTTACGGGCACTGGCAAAGGGGCGTGTGACGTCATGGGACAAGGCGGCGGTTTTACGCCGAAAGGTATCAGGAATCGCGTTCATGCTCACTCCTTAAAAATAAGGCGGAAGTTCTGGAAGGGACATGGCGCGGAAGAAAACATCGGCTTCCCTACGCCGGTCCTAACCGGGTCAGGTTCGAAGGGTGATATCTCAGCCCGGCTCTCCCAGGCACCCCTAGCTACTCTTTAAGCAAGGTATAGCAATACTCCTGGTTTAGCAAGCGGGGTTGGATAAATGAAATTTATCTTCCCCCAAAATACGCGGCGCTTGTGATACACCCGCGAACTGCTTAGGCTCTAGGCCTGCAAATCTTATGGATACAACCTCATGACCGACATGAACCTGGAAGAAGCCCGCTTTAATATGATCGAGCAACAGATCCGCCCCTGGGAAGTATTGGACCAAACCGTCTTAGACCTGGTAGCCCGGACCCGGCGCGAAGACTACGTCCCCGAGACCTACCGTACCCTGGCATTTGCTGACGTGGCGATTCCCCTGTCCCAGGGCGAGACCATGCTAGCCCCTAAACTCGAAGCCCGCCTCTTACAAGCGGTGGCGATCCAACCCCAAGCGCTGGTACTGGAAGTCGGTACCGGCAGCGGGTATTTTACCGCCCTGTTAGCCCAGTTGGCGCGGCACGTCATCAGTGTGGACATCCATGCCGAATTGGTCGCCACCGCCCGGCAAAAACTCTCCCAGCACGGGATCGTGAACGTTACCCTAGTGCAGGGCGATGCCGCCCGGGGGTGGGACAAACAGGCGCCCTACGACGGGATCATCATTACCGGTTCCCTTCCTGTCTTACCGGAGAGCTTTAAAACGCAGTTAAAGGTAGGTGGCCGGCTGTGCGCCATTATTGGCGACTCACCGGTCATGACGGTGCGCCTGTTCACCCGCCTCGGGCCGCAACAATGGCAGAGTGAAGATCTGTTTGAAACCGATGTACCGCCGTTGAAGAATGCCCTTCAACCGAACCGCTTTGTGCTCTAAACCACGGGTTGAGTCAGCACCGGAGCCCGTGGATATTTATGCGTCATTTGACCCCCCGTGAATTGCAACAACGCTTGAGCGACACGGCCACCCCGCCGACTCTACTTGATGTGCGTGAACCTTGGGAATTTAATCTTTGCCACATCGCGGGTTCCGAACTGATCCCCATGGGCCAAATCTCCCAAGCCTTGGAACGTTACCAGCAAACACAGGAAATCGTGGTAATCTGTCACCATGGCATTCGTAGCCGACACGTAGCATACTATCTGGAGCACGCGGGTTTTAACAATATCATCAATCTTGAGGGAGGCGTCGAACGTTGGGCCAGAGAAATTGACCCCACCATGACGCGCTATTAAACATGTTGCATCGTTATTTTATTGTAGGTTTAGTCGTCATCCTTGTGAGCCAATCCCCTGCCAGGGCGGAGAATTTATGGCAGGTGTATGAACTGGCTAGGGCCAATGATCCCATCTACCGCGCCGCCGAAGCCGATTACCGCGCCCAACTGGAAACCAAGGCCCAAGCGATTGCACCGCTCTTACCTCAAGTCAATGCCAGCGCCAGCCGCGGCAAGGACAAGCTCGATGTGACAAAATCCACGACCTTTCCTCCCATTGGTAACTACGATACCAATACCACTAAATATTCTCTCAGCCTTACCCAGGCAATTTACCACCACGATCGCTGGGTGGCGTTGCGTCAGGCCAATGCCCAAGTGGCGCGCGCCGAGGCCGGATGGGCCAGCGCCAAACACGACCTGATCATACGTGTGGCGCAAGCCTATTTCGGCGTGCTCAGCGCCGATGACAGCCTGAATTTCGCGCGCGCCGAAAAACAAGCCTTTGACCAACAACTGCAACAAACCCAACAACGCTTTCAAGTGGGATTGAGCGCTATCACCGACGTCTACGACGCCCAAGCGCGTTACGATCAATCGGTAGCGCAGGAGATCACCGCCGATAATCAATTGGCCACCGCACGCGAGGCGCTGCGGGAACTCACCGGCCAGGCGGTGATGAATTTAGCCCTATTAAAAGACCCCTCTCCGTTGCTCAATCCGGAACCTGCCAATATCGACAGCTGGGTGAAAACCGCCTTGGAACAAAACTTCACCTTATTAATGAGCGAAAAAACCCTCGATATCGCCCGCGACGAGGTCAACCGGGTACGCGCCGGTCACTACCCGACCTTGGATTTGGTGGCCGCCCGCACCAGCACTAACACTAGCGGTGATTCAACCCTTGATAGTAAAGATACTACGCTGAGTTTGCAGCTCAATGTCCCGCTGTTCTCCGGTGGCTTGGTGTATTCACAAACCAATGCCGCGGAGCAGCGCTATTTCCAAAATAAGGAATTATACGAACAACAACGCCGCGCTACCGAACGCGCCGCGCGTATTTCCTTCCTCAGTGTACAAGCCGATGTCAGTCAAGTAACAGCCTTGCGCCAGACGCTTAAATCGAGCCAAACCGCGATGGAAGCCACCCAAACCGGTTATGAAGTCGGTACCCGCACCATTGTGGATGTGTTGAACTCCAAACAAAGCCTGTACGGCGCGCAACGCGATTATGCCGTGGCGCGTTATAACTACATCATCGAAACCTTAAAATTAAAACAGGCCGTGGGCTCGCTCAATGATGATGAAGTAAAAAAGGTTAACGAGTGGCTGCAATAATTTAGGGGTATGTTGTCTGAACATCGTAAAAGCCATTTACTGATCATCGATATCCAAGAAAAGCTGGCGGCGGTCATGCCGCCTGAGGTGTTGGCCGCGATCCTGCGCAACGCCTGCATCTTAATCGACGCCGCGCAGGCCCTCGATGTCCCCATCACCGTGACCGAACAATATCCGCAAGGTTTGGGACCAACCCATGCCGCGATTCGCGCACACCTCCCCGCCGCGCAAAAAATTTTCAGTAAAACCTGCTTTTCCAGTTGTAGCGCAGTAGCTAGTACCCCCCCAGCAGAGAATGTCCAGGGTCAGCAATTTATTCTGGTTGGGATGGAAAGCCATGTCTGTGTACTGCAATCGGCGTTGCAATTACAGGCGCAGGGCGCAACGGTATTTATTGTCGCCGACGCGGTTTGTTCACGCCGCGAATTTCACTTCAAAAACGCCTTGCGGCGTCTTCAACAGGCCGGCAACATTATCACAAGCACCGAATCGGTCTTGTTTGAATGGCTGCGTGACGCCAGCCATCCGCAATTTAAGGCATTGAGCAAGTTGATCCGCTAAACTAGCCAGCACCGTAACTTTTGTCGTATCCGGATGAGCGAACCCCTGCCACCCTTTGAATGGCGCTTTGCCTATAACCCGCGTTTCTGGCCAAGCTGGTGCGGCCTGGGGCTCATGTGGTTATCCACCCGGCTACCTTATCGCCTTATCCTGTGGCTTGGGCATGTTCTGGGTGTGTGTCTGTGGGCCGTGGGTAGAGAACGGCGGCGCATCACGCGGATCAATTTACGCTTATGTTTTCCGCAATTAGACCGCCACGCACTGCGTCGGTTACAACGTCAGACGTTTTATTCCGCGGGGATGGCGGTGTTTGAATCCGCGTTAAGCTGGTGGCGCGGCAGAAAAGAGTTTAGCCCGTTATTCTTCAGCCAGGGATTTGAACACGTCACCGCCGCCTTGGCGCAGGGCAAGGGTGTCATACTCCTAGGGGGCCATTATCACACCCTGGAAGTGGGTGGCCGTATCATGGCGCAACAGTTTGACAATTTACGCCCTACCTACAAACCCGCGCGCGACCCATTATTTAATTGGATGATGATCCGCATGCGAATTCATCGCAACGGCGGTGTGATCAACAGCAGTAACATGCGCGAGGTATTGCGCGCGCTAAAACAAAATATCCTGCTATGGTATGCGCCGGACCAGGACTTCGGCAGCGAACGCTCGGTGTTCGCGCCGTTCATGGGCATACCCGCCGCCAGCCTGACCTTCACCGCGCGTCTGGCCCGGGCTTCAGGCGCGCCGGTATTACCCTGGTATTGCGAACGGCTGCCCAATGCGCAGGGCTATCGGGTACGCATCGAACCCCCATTAAAAAACTTTCCCAGCGGCGATGACATCGCCGACGCCAGCACCGTTAACAGCGTGATCGAACTACAGGTACGACGTACCCCCGAACAATACCTGTGGGGACACCGCCGCTTTAAAAGCCGGCCGGCCGGTGAACCGATGCTGTACAAACCACGGCGCGACAGCGCGTTGCAACGTTATAGCCTAATCCTCCTCGCCCTGGCGCTGCCGGTGGCCGTCTATACCCTGTGGCTGGCATTTCGATCCAAACAGACACAGTATTATTGCGAACGGTTTGGGATGGCGCGCTTTCCAAGTCTGCCGCGCTGTATCTGGTTACACGCCGCCTCGGTGGGCGAAGTCAACGCTATTATTCCGTTAATCACGCTTATTCGGCAACAGTTACCCGCCTATCCGCTGTTGTTAACTTGTAATACCCCCAGCGGTTTGCAAAGCGCGCGCCGGCAACTGTCCACTACGGTAGCGATCCACTACTTACCCTTGGATTGGCAATTCGCCGTGCAGCGTTTCATTGATAGCGTGCAACCCCTGTGTGGTCTGATCACCGAAACCGAAATCTGGCCGAATCTGTTTTTATATTGCGGTTACCGCGGGATAAAACTTGCCCTACTCAACGCCCGTCTATCGCAACGGGTCGAACGAATTCCGCGTTGGGTGCGAATGTCGCTGTGCCACAGCATGAATCATGTCACGACCGTGCTGGCACGCTCCGAGGTCGATAAACAACGTTATATTTCCATCGGCACCGCGGCGGAAAAGATCCAGGTCCTTGGGAATATCAAGTTCTCACTGCGCCCCGACAATGAACCCGCGCCGGCGGATCTTTGCCGTGCTTATATCTTGGCGGCGTCCACCCGTAACGGCGAAGAACAGCTAATCGTCGAACACTACCTGCGTAGCCAACACAATAATACCCTGCTAGTGATTGTCCCGCGGCACCCAAAACGGCTTCATGCCATTGTGCGGGTTTTAAATAGATTAAAACTACACTTTGCACTCCGCAGTCACCAAGACACGATCACCGCCGCGACCCAAGTGTATGTGGCCGACACCTTCGGTGAACTCAAAAGTTTTATTGCCGGCGCACAATTTGTGATCATGGGCGGATCCTGGTGTCCCTTTGGAGGACAAAACATCCTCGAAGTGGCCAACGCGGCTAAGGCGGTTATTTTTGGACCCCATATGAATAATTTCGCCGACGAGGCGCGGCTGTTTGTGCAGCACCAGGCGGGATTACAACTCACCTCCGCCCAACAACTCGCCGCCACCATCACAGAGCTTTGCGCTAATCCACAACTCGCCGCCGAGATGGGTAAAAACGGGCTGGCGTTGATCAACGCTAACCGCGATATGGCACTGCGTTATTTTACCGTGTTGCGTCAGCGGTTAACGCTCTAGTACAAGTGTTTCAAAATAAAAACATCCCCCCAGTCCGCGGCGCCTTCTTCCTCAGCGACAGGGTGAGGTGAGAGGTTATTGTCAAAATAGTTCTCAGCCGGTGCCGGAATAATCGGCATAACTCTGCAACAGCGTCGCGAAGTTCAATTCATTGAAGTAAAACGTGGTGTGGTGTTGTTTACTGAGTTTGTACAACGAACGTCGCAGGCGTAGTAGATTCGCCTGTTGCCAGGCCCCGGGAGCCCGCAACGTGGCACGGTCAAAATCGATCAAGTACAGCCTATTGCCTTCCCCTAATAAAATATTATGCGCATTCAAATCCGCATGGCAGACCCCGTGCAGATGGAATTGTTTGAGGGTTCGTCCCAACCCCTGCCAGCTACGGCTGTCGAGATGCCCCTGGCGTAAAGCCTGCGCCAATGAACGTGTCTGCGATAAACGCACGGTGATTAATTGCGCGCTGTAAAATATTCCGCGCCGGCACAGTTGCGCCGCCACCGGTGCCGCGACCGGCAAGCCTTCGCCCGCCAGCCGCGCCAATAAACGCCACTCCCGCCAGGCTCGACTATTCTCAAGCCCCGTCCATAAATAACGATCACCCAGCAGGGGGGCCATCTGGCCCCCACGCCGATAGTTGCGCAACACCCATTGCTGTTGCTGGTAGGAAATAAACCACGCCGTGCCCCGGCCCTGGGCCTGACCGACAACGGCGGACCGCGTTCGCCAATAATCCACAGAAAACCATTCACTCTCGACTTGGCCGACCACATCGCCGTCGTATAGGATGTAACACTGGTTGATTTGACCCTGAACTGGATTCACTGTGACAGCATTGCCTCTATTGCAAGCCCCTGCGCGAATTTGCATTCTACGCCTTTCCGCCGTGGGTGACATCACACACACCCTGCCCGTAGTGCGTACCCTGCAGAAGCATTGGCCAACCACGGCCCTGACTTGGATTATCGGCAAGACCGAATACAGTCTGGTCCACGACATCCCCGCTATTGAATTTATCGTTTTTGATAAACGCGCATCCTGGCGTGATTATCGCAAACTACGCCTTCAATTAGCCCGCCGCCACTTTGATGTGCTGCTGCATTTGCAAATGTCGCTGCGTGCAAGCATGATCGCGCTACTGGTGAACAGCCCGATCAAACTCGGGTTTGACAAGGCCCGCGCCAAAGACCTGCAATGGTTATTCACCACCGATCGGATCGCGGCCCAGCCACGGCAACACGTAATCGACAGTTTGCTTGGCTTTAGTCAGGCCTTGGGACTCACTGATCCGCAGTACCGCTGGGACATCCCGATTCCACAAGACGCACGGTATTTTGCCGATCAGCAACTCCCTGGATCACAACCGACCCTGGTGATCAGTCCCTGCTCCAGCATGGCGTACCGTAACTGGGAGGTGGCCGGATATGCAGCGGTGGCGGATTATGCCGTACAACAATTGGATATGCGGGTGGTGCTCAGCGGTGGCCCCAGTCAGATGGAACGTGATTACGCGCGGCAGATTCAACAGGCCGCGCATGTACCGCTAATTGATTTAATCGGCAAGACCGACCTTAAACAATTACTCGCGGTATTGGCGCGAGCGCGGGTGGTGATCGCCCCGGATGCCGGTACGGCCCACTTGGCCAATGCGTTACAGGTACCGGTGATCGGCCTTTATGCCTGTACCAACCCGGATCGCGCCCGGCCGTATTGCTACCCGCAGTTTGTGGTAAATAAATACCCGCAGGCGGTGCAGGCCACCCTGGGTAAATCCGTGCATGAGATCCCCTGGGGCACCCGCGTTCGGCAACCAGGAACCATGGGTCGAATCCTGCCGCACGAAGTTATAACCATGCTGCATCGGGTATTACAGGCTGCTACCGAATCGACATATCCCGCATAGTCGACCGGCTTAATAACAGTTATGATCAGCCGGTAAAAAACGGGGTCAGCGCGTGAATACACCATCCAGTTATCTACTATCGATTGTTATTCCGGCCTATAACGAGCAAGAAGTCCTGCCGGAATTTCACAAACGTTTGAGCACCGTACTGGATACACTTGAATTGCCAAGTGAAATAATTTATGTCAACGATGGCAGCAGCGATCAGACCCTACAGGTACTCGAGACCTTGTACCAGACGGACCCGCGCATGGCGATCGTCGATTTGAGCCGTAATTTCGGCAAAGAGATCGCCCTGACCGCGGGCATGCACAAGGCCCAAGGCGACGCGGTAATTGTGATTGACGCCGATTTGCAAGACCCCCCGGAATTAATCCCACGCCTGATCCAGGAATGGCAACAAGGCGTCGACGTGGTGTACGCCAAACGCGCCCGCCGTGAGGGTGAGACCCCGCTGAAGAAACTCACCGCGTCGATTTTTTATCGTCTGATGCAACGGCTCAGCCGAGTGAAACTACCGCAAGATACCGGCGATTACCGGCTGCTGAGTCGGCGCGCGGTGGATGCGCTCAATAGCCTGAGCGAACATCACCGTTTCATGAAAGGGCTGTTTACTTGGATCGGCTACTCGCAAAAAGCCGTGTTGTACGATCGTGACCCGCGCTATGCCGGCGAAACCAAATGGAATTACTGGAAGTTATGGAACTTCGCCCTCGAAGGGATTACCTCGTTCACCACCGCGCCGCTAAAATTCGCCACCTATATTGGTCTGCTGACCGCGGCGGCGGCGTTTATATACGGCATGTTTATGATGGTCCGCACCTGGTTCTTCGGTAATCCGGTGCCAGGCTACCCGTCCTTGGTGGTGATTATTTTATTCTTAGGCGGTGTGCAATTGATGTCGATCGGTATCCTGGGTGAATACATCGGCCGGATTTTCAACGAGACCAAGCGGCGGCCGCTGTATTTTATCAACCGGTTTCAATCGCGCCGGACGACCGCTCACATTCGTAATCATTCCCAAGATCAATCCTAAGCGTGCGGTTCTCCCTCGCCAACCCCACCCTGCGGCAATTCCTGGCGTTTGCGACGCTGGGGGTTATCGGGACCGCCGCTCACTATGCTACCTTGGTGGTGTGTGTTGAGGGGTTGAAGTTAACACCACTGATTGGGTCCACCCTGGGTTTTATGGTGGGCGCGATCATTAATTATTTGCTCAATTATTATTTAACGTTCCGCAGCACCAAGCAGCACCGCGATACCCTGGGAAAATTCATGCTGATCGCCGCGGTGGGAATGGGGATCAACAGCCTGATCATGTTGCTGGCCTTAAACGTATTGATGCTTTATTATTTGCTCAGCCAGGTGCTGGCGACGGTACTGGTGTTAATTTGGAACTTCACCATCAATAAACTCTGGACCTTCGCTGATCACCCGAACAATCATCGAACTTAAGCTTAGCTTACGACCTCATGCGCCTATCCGCCTCTTTCAGCTCTACCACGTTTGATAATCCCCATGCTGTGCGCTATCAACTGAGTCTCGCTGGGATTCTGCTCGCGGGTCTGGCCTTGCGAATGTACGCGGCGCTGGTCGGCGAGGGTTATCACTACTTCGCCATCGGCGATGAAATCCTGGGATATGAATATGCCTTGGGATTTTTGCACGGCGACAGCTTCGCCTATTACTTGCAACAACCCACCTTTGCGGGCGGACAATCCCCAGGACCCACCTGGACGTTAATCTGGGTGGGATTGCTCAAGCTCGGCGGCGGCTCGGTGCATCGCGCCATTGCCTGGATGGCGGTATTTAACAGTTTGGGTGTATTTTTGGTGTACCGGCTCGCGCGGCAATTTTTACAACCTCGTTTTGCATTGTTAGCCTGTTTGTTGTTCGCGCTGGGTCCCTGGCCGGTATACCACTCCGCGGGGATCTGGAACCCGATGACCCTGGTGGTGGTGGGCTGTGGATTATTTCTGAGTTTATGGCGGGTAACGCGGGCACCCGATTCAAAATGGATTGTACTGGTGTGTTTCATTGCCATAGTCCTGCCGCAATTTCATATGATCGGGTTGTTTTATCTACCCGCGGTGGCATTCATGCTATGGATCAGTCCCGCGCGCCTGCACCGCGCTGGCTTCATTGTGGGTAGTGTCTTGGGCATGGCCATGTATCTGCCGTATTTAATTGGCGAGTTCACCCACGGTTGGTCCAATACCAAACACATTCTTGCGGGTAATGATCCCTTCACCTTTGGGGTGTTTAAAATCATCAGCGCGCCGCTAACCGTGCTCTCCAACTTTCCCGGCCGGTGGGTGAGCGATGATTTACCTGAAACCATCGACTTCGCCACGCAGTGGTTTGGATCTTCCGCGTTGCTGTTAACCTTGAATCTGTTGTCGTTTCTGGTGGCGATCGTCAGCCTGGTTTTTTTCTTCACCCATTTCGCGCGGGCTATAAAATCCGCGCGGGGTTCGTTGCGCGCGGCCTTTGCGCAACAACCCGCCGTGATTTATATCGGCCTGATGCTATTGTTACCGGTACTGCTGTTTACGCTCACCGGACACAATTTCAGTACCCGTTATACCGTGCTGACGTATCCACTGCTGTTTTTATTGCCGGCGTATTTTATCCAGCATGCCACTCCCAATGGTTGGCGGCGATTTGTGGTCTACGTGTTGCCGCTTAACCTTGTTGCCGGTATTTATCTGTGCATCGCGTTTTATACCCACGTCAATCACTTGATTAATAATGGTACCTATCTGGCCTGTAGTTTTCATAAATTAGAATCCTTGCGCGCCATCATAAAAACCCACGCCGGTGATAACGCCTGGGTACAAATCGATAACAGCCGTTATGGCGATCACGCCGCGATCGATAAAGAATATATCGGTGGTAATGCCTTGATGCAGTATTTTAAGGTGTATGAAAAATATCTGGGGCATCCTGGCGCGCCACCCGCTATTACCAAGACGTATCGTGTCGATCACGACACCCATCCCGAAATCAACCCGCAACGCATCGCGTACCGAGGCAATGGGGTGATTATTTACTTGGAGTGATATTTAGCACCAACCGCTTCGTGGATTAGCAGCGGAACAGGTATTCCCCCTGCCACGCCTCATGATACGCCGTGAATACCGCCCTCGGCAATTGCTCCTGGCATTGCTCTACCGGGCATCCATGCCCTCGTGCAGACTCGAGGGCGGCAGTCGTTCACAACATCCTGTCTAACGCGACACTAGCACATCCTCGTGCGTCGTCCCTGCCGTCGACGGTCAGGTGGTTGGGAGGGGAAGCCACCAGCCTCGCATGCTACTAATGGTCAACCCTGACCCAAATCGGATTTGGACCAACATAACTAGTTTTCCTATTCCGCGTTATGTATTAGAAATAGCTAGTCAGGCTTTTACTAATGAGGCGTATGGAAAGGATACCCCCCACCACGACCGTCCGCCGCAGGGATGCTGCTGTCGAGTCTACAGGGAGGTATTTACGGCGTGTCTTGGTGGGGGGGGGATCCTTTCCATGTGACTCAGTAATAATACGCTGCTTACGGCGGTATACACGTCATCAACCGCCGGTATCGAACCATCGGGGTTGAACACCGCTTCGTGTAGCGCGTACTTGGGCCAATAACGGTACGGCACAGTGGAAAAAAATATCCCGACGGTGGAGGTTTGGGCTGCGATCGCCAGGTTACGCACGCCGGTGTCGTTGGCTATCACCACCCGCGCGCCCTTGATCAACCCCGTGGTTTCTTCCAACGAGGTGGGTTTTATAGCCACTACATTGGAATAATTGCGCAGTGTTTGCATCATGGGATCGATGCTCTCCCAGGCCATTACCCCCTGTAAGACAAAGTGGTCCAGCTGCGGATAGGCCACCGCCAGGCGTTCGATCAATTGGGTGTAATGGGCCTGCGGCCAACATTTACTGCCGACCGAGGCGGTTGGGAAATACACCATGTAGGGTTTGTGATGCACACGCGCTGGACCGGGTAAATCAAATACCAAGGGCGCGCGGGGTTTAAAACCCAGCAGTCTTAACATATCCAGCATGGTCTCGGCTTCAAATTGAAAATCGGAGCGCCATACCACCGCGTCGAAAAACACATAACGTTGCCAGGGCCGGTAGGGGAATCCGACTTTAAGCTTGGCCTGACTCAATAAGCACAGCCAGTGTGAACGCGTGGTGCTGGCCTGATCAAAAATAATATCCTGTGGGCCCAGGGCTTGGGCGCGACGGATCTGTTCGCGCACTGACACCTGGCGTTGATCGCTGCCGTACATGGTATGAACCTGGTCCACCAAATCGACCGGGGCACCGTAGGTGTAGTGACTTACCATGCTCAGGGTAAGCTGTGCATTGGGGAAACAGCGCCTTAACTCCAATAAAAAGGGCCGCAACAATACCATGTCCCCCAAGGCGGCATGTCGGATCACGGCGACCCGCCGCACCTGCGCCGGTATGAGGTCGGTTATAATCCGTTTGGCCTTCGCCGAGGCCCAGGCGCCGCGCTCGAACCAGAATTTCATAGCTAATACATCACGTGACCTTGATGTGTATGATCATATATCATCAGCCCATGCCGCACAGCGCTGCCCCGCTAAAAAAACTATTGATTGTCCGCAATGATAAGCTCGGCGATTTCATGCTCAGTCTGCCCACCTTGGCGCTATTGCGGGCGGCCTTACCCGCCACCGAACTCGAGGTTTTATTGCCCGAATACACCCGCGAGATTGCCCTGGCCAGCGGTTATATCGACGCGGTCATTCACGACCCCGGCCACAACGCACCGCCCGGACATTACCGTGCGCTGCGGCAACAGCTAAAACTGGCGCGCTACGATGCGGTGCTGACCCTGTTCTCCACCACCCGTATCGGTTGGTGTGTGTACCATGCTGGGATTCCCTACCGCCTCGCCCCCGCCACTAAACTCGCGCAATTTTTTTATAACCGGCGTTTAATCCAACACCGTTCACAGTCCACCCAGCCCGAGTTTGCGTACAACCTTGAGCTGGGGAAAAAATTATTACGCGATTTTGGTGTCACTATCCCCACTCACCTGCACGGTCCGTATTTGCACTTCCCGCGTAATGACATCGAGGCGCTTAAACACCAATTTCTGCAGCCGCACGGCATCGATCCAAAACAACCGCTGGTGTTTATCCACCCAGGCAGCGGTGGTTCGGCGGTAAATTTATCGCTGGGCCAATACGCGCGTCTGGCGCATAGCCTGGCGCAACAAGCGCCGGTTAGCTTTGTGTTCAGCGCCGGTCCAACTGAAATCGAAACAGCGCAAGCCCTCGGGGCGATGCTCAAGGGCATCCCGCATGTGATCTATCACTCCACGCACGGTCTGGTCTCGTTCGCCAGGCATATCGCCTGCGCCGACGTATTTATCAGTGGTTCGACCGGACCGCTGCATATTGCGGGAGCGTTAAATCGGCCCACAGTGGGGTTTTATCCCAACCGCCGCTCCGCCACGGCACTGCGCTGGCAAACCCTCAGCGAGGCCGATCGCCGCCTGGCCTTTTCACCGCCGCCCGATAGCGGCGCGGAATCCATGTTGGAAATTGATGTAGAACACTGCGCGCAGGAAATTACACAACGGTTGCAACGGTTCTTGAGTTGAAGAAGCGTTAACAACACGCCTATTTTGCTATATGCTTAATAGCGATCAATACTTCATCCACTGAAATTCCTTTTAAACAATTGTAGTGTCCATAGCGGCAGGTGCGAGCAAAACACGGGCTGCATTCCAATCGATGATAAATAACCTGGGCCCGATCGGTCAGTGGCGGCGTGTAGTCTGGCGTGGAAGAACCGTAGATCGCCACCACCGGCACACCGGTTGCCGCCGCGATATGCATCAATCCTGAATCATTGGTGATCGCCACGTGGACCAAGGCCAGCAAATCAACCGCGTCCACCAAAGTTGTTCGTCCACATAAATTACTTACCGCGGGTAGTCCCAGCGCGATTTGGTCTCCAAGCGTTCTTTCTTTCGCGGAGCCCAGTATCCACACGTTGTTATTTACCTCCACCAAGCGCCGCGCCAAGTTTCGATAGTATTCAACCGGCCATTGCTTAGCGGGTCCGTATTCTGCCCCCGGCATTAATGCCACGATCGGCCGCTGTGTGGTTAAATTCAGTTTCGCTAATAGACCCTGCTGATTGGTCCGATCCACCGTGAGTCGCGGTTTAGCGATCGGTGCTGGTTGTGGTGTATCCTGGGGATATCCCAGCGCCACAAAACGCTGTACGGTTTGCGTCAGCCGTGACGGATCCATGGGACGCATCTCATTGATCACCCCATAACGCATTTCACCGCGATAACCGCGGCGTTGCGGCACCCCGGCAAACCATGGAATCAGGGCTGATTTAAACGAACGCGGCAATACAATCGCGAGATCATAGGCTTGGTTGCGCAATTTCCGCGCCACCCGCCAACGTACTCCCAACCCCAGTTGCTGATGACCTATTGGTAATTCAATGCCGTGGCGCACCTGTGGCATTCGTGCAAGCAGCGGTAATGACCACGCTGGCGCTGCCACATCGATCAAACATGCCGGGTGGACTTGGTGTAAACTGAGATACAAACTCTGCGCCATCACCATATCGCCGACCCAGGCCGGGCCGATGATTAGAATCTGAAATGGGATCATGGGTGACATACGGGATATTTCGTGGTACGTGCATAAATCTGTTGCTGCGCGATTCGCTGGTAATTCGTGGTGAGGAGGTTCCGGGGCGGTTGTGACACGCACGAATACATCCCTGTAGCTCGGCGGCGGCATCCCTGGCGCCGACGGTCACAACCGCCCCGGAACCTCCTCACCACGAATTTAGCGGACAGAACCAAACTTAACCCGTATTACTTTTGTGCTACCAGCCACTGCATATATTCCTTCACACCCTGTTCAACCGTCTTAAACGGCTGATCGTAGCCGGCATTGCGTAATGCGCTGATATCAGCCTCGGTAAAACTCTGGTAGCGGCCTTTTAAAGGTTCGGGAAAGGGAATGTACTCGATTTGGCCATGCCCGTGAACCTTAATCACTGTATTGGCCACGTCGTTAAAAGGCTGGCTGCGGCCGGTGCCTAGATTAAATATTCCGGACCTGGTTGGATTTTCCATGAACCATAAATTGACGTTAACACAATCGCCCACGTAAACAAAATCGCGGCGCTGTTCGCCGTTGCCATAACCATCACAGCCCTCGAATAACCGAGCCTTACCCGCGCTATTAATTTGATTGTTGACATGAAACGCCACGCTCGCCATGCTGCCTTTATGCGCTTCGCGCGGGCCGTAGACATTAAAATAGCGGAAACCGACAATTTGGCTTGGTGTGTTTTTCAAATAACGCCGCGCGTATTGATCAAATAAAAACTTAGAGTAACCGTATACATTCAAAGGCTCTTCGTGCTCACGGATTTCTTTAAAGACACGGCCAGCACCATAAACCGACGCCGATGACGCATACAAATAGGAAATTTTATTATCCATGCAGTAGTGTAATAAAATTTTGGAGTATTCGTAATTATTTTGCATCATGTAATGGCCATCCCACTCGGTGGTAGAGGAACAGGCGCCTTCATGGAAGATCGCCTGTACTTTGCCGAACCGCTCGGCGTTTTTTACCCGGCGTAAGAATTCTTCTTTATCCAAGAAATCGGCGATTTCGCAGTCGGCGATATTTTTAAACTTTACCCCGTTCTTAAGGTTGTCGACCACAATGATATCGCGTTCACCACGCGCATTGAGTGTTTTTACAATATTACTGCCGATAAACCCGGCGCCGCCGGTGACTATGATCATAGTGCCTCTTTTGGTTTAACGTTTTCCCTGTGTCTTTCCCGGAAAGAACAGACACATGGGGATTTCTATTTTACGCGTTGCAAAATGGTTTTGATGATATCCGAGGTCGAATGCCCTGCTACAAAGGGCACTATCCGTACCTGGCCGCCATGTTCGATTACACATTTTCCGCCCGCGACTTGCTCGGGTGTATAATCGCCGCCCTTGACTAAAATGTTAGGTACTACCTTACAAATCAATCTTTGCGGGGTGTCTTCGCTAAAGGACACGATCCAATCCACACATTCCAGCGCGGCCAACATCGCCATCCGGTGGGCAAGATCATTGATGGGCCGGTGTTCGCCTTTGAGTTTGCGCACCGAGGCATCGGCGTTGACCGCGACGATCAACCGATCGCCCAATGTGCGTGCCTGTTGTAAATAACTGACATGACCGGGATGGAGGATATCAAAACAACCGTTGGTCATCACCACGGACTGACCTTGTAGCTTGGCGTGCTCCACCAGCGCTATGAGTTTGGCTTCATCCACTACCCCTCGCTCCAAGGGTAACTCCTCACGCATGGCGCGTTGTAATTCCACCGGCGACACCGTAGCGGTACCGAGTTTACCTACAACCAGCCCCGCGCCAAAATTCGACAAGGCGGTGGCCTCGTCCAAGGGTACACCCGCCGCCAGGGCCGCCGCCAAGACCGCGATAACGGTGTCACCCGCACCGGTCACATCAAATACTTCCCGCGCCTTGGTGGGCAAATGTAAGGGCGCGGCCTCACGCTGCAATAAGGTCATGCCTTTATCGCTGCGTGTCACCAGCAGGGCTTGCAGGTTGATTTTTTTAATCAATGCCATACCCCGTTCGATGATCTGCGCGTCCGTGTCGCAACGCCCAACCACCGCTTCAAATTCATGTAGATTGGGTGTAATCAAGGTCGCATTGCGATACGGTTCAAAATCGGTACTCTTGGGATCGATCAATACCGGGATGTTTTGTTTGCGCGCGGCGGCGATCAATTGTGGTACTTGTGACAGGGTGCCTTTGCCATAATCGGATAACACTACGACACGCGCCGCGCGCATGGCATCACTGGCACGGCCCAGCAGCTTTTCATGCGCGGCATGATAAAACCCGTCTTCAAAATCCAGACGGATCAATTGCTGATGACGGCTTAAGACCCGTAGTTTGGTGATGGTCGTGCCGTGGGGGATGCGTTCAAAATGGCACACCACGCCGGCGGTTTCCAGTAAGGACTGCAATTCGCCGGCCACGTCATCGTCGCCGGTGTAACCCACCACTTGCGCGGTTGCGCCTAAGGCGGCGATGTTCAGTGCGACATTGCCCGCACCACCGGCGCGTTCCTCCGCGCCACGCACCAGCACCACCGGTACCGGTGCTTCGGGCGAGATACGCGAAGTATCGCCGTGCCAATAACGGTCCAGCATCAAGTCACCGATCACCAGTACATTGGCCTGGGTAAAATCTGGAATGCTGCGTTGCACTTGGAACCCTCACCCTAACCCTCTCTCTCAGAGAAGAGGGGGAAATTTAGTTATTACAATTCCCACTCCCCGCCGGGAGAGGGGATCACGTCAAACCGATGGTTAATCTTTTAATTCGTACAGCGCGCCGCAGTATGGGCAACGCACGGTCCCTTTATCTTCTATCGGCAGGTACACTCGTGGATGCGAATTCCACAAGGTCATGCTGTCCATAGGACAATGCAGGGGCAGGTCTTTGCGGGTGACCTGGTAACATTTTTCAGCGTTCGCGGTTTGTTTGGGTTCCATAATTATATTCACCATTGCGTGTGGGTTATTTTACCGGCGTTAGCCACTGGGCATATTTAGTCGCACGGCCATGCACCAGATCAAAATATTGTGATTGTAACCTTTGGGTGATCGGTCCACGCGCGCCGCTACCGATACTACGGCCGTCGAGTTCTCGGATCGGGGTCACTTCTGCCGCCGTACCGGTAAAAAACGCTTCGTCGGCGATATACACTTCATCGCGCGTAATCCGTTTTTCAATCACTTTAATACCCGCGTCCTGCGCGAGTTGTATCACCGTGGCGCGGGTAATACCGTCCAACGCCGAGGTAATGTCGGGGGTATACATCACTCCATCACGGAGGATAAAAATATTTTCACTCGAACCTTCGGAGACATAGCCTTCGGTATCTAAAAGCAAGGTCTCGTCATAACCGCAACTCAATGCCTCGCGCAGCGCCAGCATTGAATTCATGTATTGACCGTTGGCCTTGGCGCGGCACATGGTAACGTTAACGTGGTGACGGTTGTAACTGGAAGTACGCACCCGGATGCCGCGTGTCTGCCCTTCTTCTCCTAGATACGCGCCCCAGTGCCAGGCGGCGATGATCATATGGACTTGCAGGTTGTCGGCGCGCAGCCCCATGCCTTCACTGCCATAAAAACACATCGGGCGGATGTAACCGGAATCTAGCGTGTTCTCCCGTACCACCGTACAAGCGGCATCGTTGATCGTGGTTTTATCATAGAGAAGTTTCATTCCCAAAATGTGCGCGGAACGAAACAACCGATCGGTATGCGCTTGCAAGCGGAAAATCGCCGTGCCACGATCGGTTTTATAGGCGCGCATCCCCTCGAACACCCCCATACCATAATGTAAGGTGTGCGTCAGCACATGGGTTTGCGCTTCGCGCCACGGTACCAGCTTACCGTCATACCAGATAACCCCATCACGATCCGACATCGACATACCACGATTACCTCTTAGTTCAATCAGGTTAACAAATCAGCCTATTTCCATCCACTGTGCCCAGATCCGTCTTACCCCCTCACTGCACGGTGCCGCCTCGGATACGTCCACCCGCGCGGTGTGTTCTTGCAGCTTCAAACGATGCTCGCGGCCACGGTAAAACCGGTACGCCTCACTGAGAAAATCCGCCTCCGCGCGCGTCACGACGCCTGCGGCGGCCAGACCCTCCAATTGACGAATATTATCCGAGTAGGTCAGCAGTTCGGGATATTTATAGGCCCAGGCCAGCAGACTATATTGCACCATAAATTCAATATCAACGATACCACCAGGGGAATGCTTCAAATCAAACTGCCCCGGCGCGGGTTTATCCAAACCGGTTCGCATCTTCTGGCGCATCTCGACCACTTCGCGCCGCAGCAAGGAGCTGTCGCGCGCCCGTGCTAATACCTGGCGACGGATCCGCTGAAATTCAGCAGCCAGTGCCGGATCACCGGCCACAACCCGCGCGCGTACCAAGGCCTGATGCTCCCATGTCCACGCCTTGTTGGCTTGGTAGTCTGCATACGCCGCTACACTGCTGACCAGCAAACCCGCCGCTCCCTCGGGCCGTAAACGCACATCCACGTCATACAATGTTCCTGCCGGTGTTAGCGTGGTTAGGATGCGCACCAAACGTTGCGCCAGGCGTGCATAAAATACCGCGGGACTCACCGGTTTCGCACCGTTACTGTTTCCCGCGCTTTCCTTATATAGGAATACCAGGTCCAGATCGGAGCCATAGCCCAGTTCTATTCCCCCCAGCTTGCCATAGGCGACGATGGCGAAACCCATTGTTGGGGGCTCGGGGCCACAGTCCTGAGGATAACCGTGTTTTTGTACCAACCCGTCCCAGGCCAGGACCAGGCTGTGAGTTAAAACCGCCTCCGCGATCCAGGTTAAGTGATCGCTCACCTTCATCAAGGGCAGTGCCCCGGCGATGTCGGCCGCCGCGACTCGTAACACCTGCGCGTGTTTAAACTGACGCAGGGCATCGAGCTGCTGTTCCTCCTCGGCGGCATCCACATTGGCCAGGCGCTGTGCTAGCCATGTGGTTAATGCATCACGGGCCGGGGGCGCATACAAATTGCGTGGATCGAGTAATTCGTCCAAGAGGATGGGGTGGATTGCCAGGTAATGACTGATCCACGGGCTGGCCGCGCACAAGCGAATCAGTTGCGACAGGGCCATGGGGTTTTCTTCGAGTAACGCCAGATATACCGTGCGTTGCAAAATCGCTTCAATCACGTGTATACCGCGCAGCAGGGCCGTATCCGGATCGGCTTGTTGTAATGCCACGTTCAGCAGCAGCGGCATGAGGCGTTCCAAACGCGCTTGTCCCCGCGCCGAGGCGCTTAAAAACTGCCGTCCGGTCTTTAAACCTTGCAAGTGTGCATACACCAAGGCCGGTTGCTGAAATCCCAGCTGTTGTAAATGCGCGACGGCATTGGGTTGATCCCCCAAGTTATTCCAGAGCCCTTGTCCCTGCCCAAGGGGAGCCGGCGCGGTTTGGGCGGATTGGGGCGCTGCAAATATTTGTTCAAAATGATTGTGCACGCGTTCACGCTGGACCTGCAACGCTCGGTAAAACGCCGTCCAATTCGCAAACCCCATGGCAAACGCCAACCGTACTCGCCCCAGGTTATCGGTTGGCAAGACATGGGTCTGTTGATCGGCATAGGCTTGCAGGCGGTGTTCGGTGTTACGCAAGAATTCATAGGCCTGCCGGAGTTGGTCGACGACATACGCGGGTAATAATTGACCCTGCGCGATGTAATCGAGCACCGCAAACAACTGTGGGTTTTGCAGCTGTTTATCACGGCCGCCACGGATCAGCTGAAACACCTGGGCGACAAACTCAATCTCACGGATACCGCCCGCGCCGAGTTTGACATTATCGTCCAGACCCTTGCGGACCACTTCTTTTTCGATCATGGTTTTGAGTTCACGCAAGGATTCGTAAGCGTTGTAATCCAAATAGCGGCGGTACACAAACGGCCGCAGAATCTGCAGCAATTCCGCGCCTTGCTGACGATCGCCGGCCACCACGCGGGCCTTAATCAGGGCATAACGCTCCCACTCACGGCCGTGGGTTTGATAATAATGTTCCATGCCCTCAAAACTCATGGCCAGGGGTCCGCTTTCACCAAAAGGGCGTAGCCGAGTGTCGACACGAAACACCAAGCCATCGGCCGTGGGTTGCTGCAGGGTTTGAATCAGGCGCTGGCCTAAACGCAGGAAAAATTCGTGATTATCGAGCTGACGCCCTGCCCCTTGAGTTTGACCGGGTTGCGGATAGGCGAAGATCAGATCAACGTCGGAAGATACATTGAGTTCATTACCTCCGAGCTTGCCCAGGCCTAGCACGATCAGTGTTTGCGCTGCGCCCTCGGTTGCGTTGGGAATACCGTAGGTTTCACATTGCCAAATGTACAGTTTGGTGAGTGCTTGTTGAATGCAGGCATCCGCCAGGGCCGACAACTCCTGTAAAGTCACCGGCAATGCCGCGCGTTGGGTTAAATCGCGCCAAATAATCCGCAACATTTCACGCCGCCGGAATTCACGTAAGCGCTGTTTGAGTTGCGTGTCATCGCTAACACCGACCAATAGGGGCGATAATCGGCGCTGATACTCACCCTCGGGGTAATCCGTGAGTAAATCGCCACGGTTGTGTAACTCACTGAGTATGACGGGATAGCGTAGACACAGCTGCGCTACATAATCGCTGCCGGCCCAGACGCGCGGCAGGTCGGTAAGCAGGGTGCGTGGTAAGGGTTGGTCATGGTGTAGTGCGCACCACTGTTGCCATAAATTACCAACCGTCGCGCGCAATTCTTGCGGGAGGGGGTCCAGTATAATCATGTCCGGGGTGTACTGCATATGTAACGACAGCTTAGCGCACAATAACGATCCCGAGGACAGTGTGCACGAAGGGCTATCTATAACCCTACACAGCGGTATTGATTGATTTGCATCGTTTACGAACGGCGGCAACGCAGCAGGTCATGTTCGCTTCTACAGAGTACGCATAAATACCTCCCTGTAGCTCGGTGGCGGGGGGCCCTGCCACAAAGTTATTATGTGGCAACGCAGCAGGCCATACCTTCCTGCCGCATGGCCGTCGGCGGCAGGAACGTATTTATGCGTGTCATGCAGCAGGAAGGTATGGCCTGCTGCGTTGCCGCTTAGATATTTTAGGGTGGATTAGCGAACAAACCCAATGGATCTGGATATTTACCACAAAAACCAACGGCCTGTTAACTGGCGCTAACAGGCCGCGTCAATAACCACGACAATCTTTTTACGGTGTGAATAACACCGGTTGGGTTGCCTTGTTGACCAGCGTTTTAGCCAACCCTTTGAGGCTGGGCCGACCGCTGACCTGGAACACCCGCTTGCTGGTGACCAATACTTCGGTATCCGCGCCGCAGGCAATGCCGGTCAGTACCTCGGTAGGATCACCGGCCATCACCGAAAAATGTGAATTCGGTAACTGCGCCACCGCGTGCTGAAACTGGGTTTGCGCCGCCTGGGCCTGCTGTTCTTGTTCTTTAAGGATGTAATCGAGAAACCCTTGTCGCGCGCCTTTGGCCGATTGCCAATCGTTGCCGATGTAGTCGGGCCAATTACCGTCGATGACAAAAACACCCGTCAACGTCAGGTGACGCTGACGGGCAAGGGTTACCGCCTGTTCAATCGCAGCAGCGGACACATCCGATCCATCCACCGCGACGACGATCTGTTTCATCATGGGCTGCCTTATTTCATGCCCATAACAATAATCACCGCGACGATCAGAATAGAGACCACGATGGCGCCCCAATCCTCGGCACGGTCGTCTTTGAACAGTGTCATTTTGCTCTTTTCGTCGGTGCTACCGAGGGTTTCACTACCGACTTGATTATTTGCAGCCATTTTTCTCTCCTGGGTTAGATTGAAACTAACATGTCTTTGATCAAAAACACCACGATCAAGGCCAATACGTATTTGGTGACACCAACGATGAGGCCAATCTTAAGCGGTGTTCCGCCGGCACGGGCCAGTTCTTTCACGTCAATATAGGCACCCAAACCGACCAGTCCAAAACCAAATATCCACTGCATCACCAGACGTAATGTCTTAATGGTTTCGGAAGGGGGTGGGCCGCCTTTGATACCCGCATCGCCAAAAGCCCCGATACTCGTCATAAGCACCATGACCAGGAAGCCTAAAACAAACACGGGGAATTTCTCCACTAGCAAAGTGCCCAAGGATTTTTGTTGGCCTTGCTGAGCTTCGCCTTTACGACCCGACCAATACCATACGGTCACGGCAAACACGGCGAATGGAATCGAGATCACGCGCATGATATTCCAAATTTCACCCACCGACACCGCGGTACCCGGGGCAACCTTGGGATTAAATGCTAAACAGGCGGCTAATACTTGACCGGAGTTTAGAATCCCCGTCCCCACCCAAGCCCCGTATTGCAGGTCGGTTAAACCCAGGGCATGGCCGATGAAGGGGCTAATGAACATGGTCACAATACCAAAGCCTAGGATCGTGGCAATGGCATAGGCGACATGCGTGGCTTTCGCTTCCACGGCCGGGGAGGTCGCTACCGCCGCGCTGACCCCGCAGATCGACAGGGCATTGGCCAACACCGCGGTCATGGAACGATCCAGTCCCATTAACTTGCCCAGCCACAACACCATAATAATGGAAAGAATCACAAAACCACCGATCAAAAAGATCGCCATGGAGCCCAGTTGTACGATGGCCTGTACGGTATACAACGAGCCCAACATGATAATACCGGTCTTGATCATCAAGCGTGATAATTTGAACCCATCGGCTAACACCGCCGGTATGGTTCCTGCGAAAATCACGTTGCGATATACCAACCCGAACACGATGGCAAGCAAGATATAGTTTAAATGGAAAGCATCGGTTAACGGTTTTTGCATGCCAAACACTTTAGTGACTGCCATCCATGGTTCAATCCACATTTTGATCACTACCATGGTTACAACAATTAACGCCAATCCGGGTAATGCACCGGGTAGCTTTGTAAAAAAGCTATCCCGTCCCGAACCCGTTGAACTCATTGCTTGAACGGACATAACGACCTCCTCGATGGTTTATATTTCTCTGTTTACAGGGTTGTCTGTAACAGAGCATTAGTTATTGCTAATATATTTATATACGTATTAATGTTTCTTATAAGCCGGGCAAATCTAACACCCGAGGCAGTAAATGGGAAGGGTTAGTCAAAAGAAGAAAAAATTAAAAATCTTCAGTGTGCGCGTGCATAAAAAAACCCCGTGGGATTAGCACGGGGTTTGGTGTACAGCGTATTGATTTAGAAAGGATGTTTTACATCATGCCATCCATGCCGCCCATGCCACCGGGGGCACCGTGACCATGGTTTGCACCTTTATCTTCTTGTGGGATATCGGCCACCATCGCTTCCGTGGTGATCATTAATCCCGCGACAGAAGCGGCATTTTGCAGCGCCGAACGCGACACCTTGGTTGGATCTAAAATACCCATGTCGATCATATCGCCGTATTGGCCGGTCGCGGCGTTGTAACCAAACGCACCCTTACCTTCCATGACTTTATTCAATACGACGGACGATTCGTCACCGGCGTTTTCCACGATCATGCGTAACGGTTCTTCCATGGCGCGACGCGCGATGTTCATACCGACGTCTTGATCGTGATTGTCACCTTTGAGATTTTTGATCGCTTGCAGCGCACGGATCAACGCGACACCGCCGCCGGGGACCACGCCTTCTTCCACCGCCGCCCGGGTAGCGTGTAACGCGTCTTCAACGCGGGCCTTCTTCTCTTTCATCTCGACTTCGGTAGCGGCACCTACTTTAATTACCGCCACACCGCCGGCCAATTTCGCGACGCGTTCTTGCAGTTTCTCGCGATCGTAGTCCGAGGTGGTTTCTTCGATCTGCGCGCGGATCTGTTTGACGCGGGCTTCGATATCGGTGGCTTTACCGGCACCGTCGATGAGCGTGGTATTTTCCTTCGACACGATCACACGTTTGGCACTGCCCAGATCGCTCAAGGTGGCCTTTTCCAGCGACAGACCGAGCTCTTCGGAGATCACGGTAGCACCGGTGAGCACGGCGATGTCTTGCAACATGGCCTTGCGGCGATCACCAAAGCCGGGGGCTTTGACGGCGGCCACTTTGACGATACCGCGGATGTTATTCACCACCAGCGTTGCCAGGGCTTCGCCTTCGACGTCTTCGGCGATGATCAATAACGGCTTACCGGATTTAGCCACGCCTTCGAGCACGGGGAGCATTTCACGGATATTGCTGATCTTCTTGTCGTTCAACAGAATCAACGGCGCTTCAATTTCACAGCTCATGTTCTGCTGGTTATTGATAAAATACGGTGACAGGTAGCCGCGATCAAACTGCATACCTTCCACCACATCGAGTTCGTTGTCTAATCCCGAACCCTCTTCGACGGTGATCACGCCTTCTTTACCGACTTTATCCATCGCTTCGGCAATGATCTTGCCAATCGCATCATCGGAGTTAGCCGAAATCGTACCGACTTGAGCAATGGCCTTGTTATCCGAGCAGGGCTTAGAGAGTTTCTTTAATTGCTCAACCGCCGCTACCACCGCTTTATCGATCCCGCGCTTGAGATCCATCGGGTTCATACCCGCGGCCACGGCCTTCATACCTTCCACCAGGATCGACTGCGCCAACACGGTCGCGGTAGTGGTCCCGTCACCGGCGACATCCGAGGTTTGGGAAGACACTTCCTTGACCATCTGCGCGCCCATGTTTTCAAACTTGTCTTTCAGTTCGATTTCTTTGGCGACCGAAACACCGTCTTTGGTGATGGTTGGTGCGCCAAAACTCTTTTCCAGCACCACGTTGCGGCCCTTGGGACCCAAGGTGACCTTGACGGCATTGGCCAGAACATTCACGCCGGCCAGCATACGGCGGCGTGCATCATCGGAAAAACGGACTTCTTTAGCACCCATGATTAAATTCCTCTTGCAGTAGTTTACGTTGGGTTAATAGGGCAGTGGCGTTATTCCAGTACGCCCATAATGTCTTCTTCGCGCATCACCAACAGCTCTTTGCCGTCGACCTTGACTTCACTGCCGGCGAATTTGCCGAACAGAATTTTGTCGCCTTTCTTCACATCCAGCGGACGGGCCTGGCCGTTGTCGAGGATTTTGCCCTTGCCCACGGCCATGACTTCGCCTTGGACAGGTTTTTCAGTGGCGGTATCGGGAATCACAATACCACCGGCGGTTTTACGTTCCTCTTCGAGGCGACGCACGATGACACGATCATGTAAAGGACGAATATTCATTCGCTGTTCTCCTTAGCAAATATTATTAATAAACAACAAGATAAGATGATTTACACACGTTAAATATAAGGGGTTAATTAGCACTCCCCAGTGATGAGTGCTAATAATAGCCAGCAGCAGCACGCTGTCAAGCCTGACGTACCAGCATTCCCCTGCTAGACGGCTTGATAAGGATGCCATGGGTAGATTTCAATGGAGTAACAGCACATGGCGAGGCAGTCCTGTATCATTCTCCCCCTACCAGCCCCCATGGTCTGTTTCGGCCGCCAACTTGAGATCTAACAACGTGCCCAAAATCAGTGCGTGTATCATTTCGTATAACGAGGAGAAAAAGCTCGCGGATTGCCTGCGCAGCTTGCAACCGGTGGTGGATGAAATCATTGTGGTGGATTCGCTGAGTACCGACGCCACCCTCACCATCGCTAAACAATACACGGATAAAATATTCGAGCAGAAATTTTTGGGCCATGTGGAGCAAAAAAACCTGGCGGTCAGTAAGGCCAGCCATGACTGGATCCTCAGCCTGGACTGCGACGAACGCTTATCCAAACAACTCACGGCGGCAATTCTGGCGGTAAAAAATACCCTGCCCGCCTACGATGCCTATAAAATGCCGCGCAAGACCTTTTATGTCTACCGTTGGTTACAGTACTGTTGGTACCCGGATAAAAAAATCCGTCTGTTTAACAAACACAAGGCCTCTTGGGGGGGGACCAACCCGCATGACCGGGTGATAGTGGCCACGAATAATATTCATGAGCTTCAGGGTGATATCCTGCATTACTCCTTCGACAGTATCTCGGCCCACCTGCAAACCCTGGATAAATTCACCGACATCGCCGCGCGGGAAATTATCCAACGCGGCAAAAAAGTGACTTGGCTCGCCCCCCTCACCCACGCCAGCTGGACCTTTGTACGCATGTATTTTCTGCGCCGCGGCTGCCTCGATGGTTTTGCCGGCCTGGTGGCCTCGGCCCTATCCTTCACCCACGTGTTCGTGAAATACAGCAAGGTTATTTTTCATTACCGGCGGCAGGGCAAACCGCCATGATCGCCGGCAGTGCGGGTATTGGTCGGTGAAAGTACTGGAATTATGTATGTCGACCGGGCGGGGTGGGCTGGAGTTGTATGCGGTGCGCACCGCCAGCCAATTGATGGCGCGCCAGGTTGAAGCGCTAGCGGTGGTGGCCAAGCATACCTTCACGGCGGATCGCATGCGCGAACAGGCGGTCGTTACCATCGCCTTGCCTAAAGCTAATCGCTACCTGCCGCTATGGGCGGCCAAGCGCCTGGCGCGGATTATCGATACGCAGCAGATCGATATTCTACACATGCATTGGGCGAAAGACCTGGCACTGGCGGTGTTAGCCAAACGCTGGGCTAAACGCCGTGTGAAACTGGTGTATACCCGCCAAATGATGTTAACCCGTGACAAACACGATCCCTACCATCGTTTCATGTACCGACATGTGGATTTGTTTTTGACCATCACCCGCGAGTTAGCCGATCTGGCACAGGACTTCCTGCCAATGCCCAAGGATAGGATCAAAACACTTTATTACGGCGTCGAACAACCGCCGCGATTAACCCCCCAACAACGCGCCGAGTTACGCGCCGCATTGCGGATCCCAACCGATCGTTTTGCGTTGGGTATGGTGGGGCGAATTGAAGCGCACAAAGGCCAACAGGTGGTGGTCGAAGCCCTAAAACAACTGATGAACCAGGGTGTTGTGTTACATCTCACCTTGATCGGCCCGGCCATGCGCTCTGATTTTGAAGCAAAGCTCAAACAAGGTATTTCAGAAGCGCGCTTGACCCCCTACATCAGCTTCTACGGCAGCCACCCTAATCCGATCGAGATCATGTCGGCTTTTGATGCGCTGGTCCTGGCCACCCGTAAAGAAACCTTTGGCCTGGTATTGATCGAGGCGATGCGCAATGGAGTGGCCGTTGTGGGTACTAACGCGGGAGGGGTGGTGGAAATTATCGAGGACGGTATTACCGGTTTATTATTTGAACCGGGCAATGCTGTGCAGCTGGCCGAAAAATTATTATTATTGATGCTCAACAAACCCTTAGCCCAGGCCCTGGCGGCGGCTGGAAAAACCAAGGCCGACCGCCTATTCGCCCAGGAAACCCACTATGATCAACTGCTTGCCTGGATGAATGGATTAATTAATATAGGTCGTTATAGTCGGTAACCCTCAACCCCGAGCCTTTCCGTGAAGGCATAGGGAGAGCGCAAGAACCCCAGGGTAGAGCGCCGCGCGACGCAATAGACTACCGGAGAACACGCCATGATGATCGGCCTTGCATGACACCCACCTCTCGCTACTGCGTGGTACTCACCACCTGTCCCGATACCGCACTGGCGGAACGTATTGCCCATGCCCTGGTCGAAGCCCGCCATGCCGCTTGTGTCAACATCCTGCCCGCCATCCAATCAATCTACCGCTGGGACGGCAAGCTTGAGCAGGGGCGCGAGGTCTTATTGCTGATTAAGACCGAGCAAACACGATTATCCGAGGTGGAACGGTGTATCCAGACATTGCACAGTTACACCGTTCCAGAGATGATCGCGCTGCCCATCACCCACGGCCACCACCCCTATTTACATTGGATATCGGAGTCTGTCACATCATGAGTAGATCTTTTTCGAGTCGTTTGGCTTTATTACTATTAGTATTGAGTCCGGGGTGTTGGGCGGAAGAACCCTTGCCGCCTGATCAGGCGTTTCACTTTGAAGCGCAAGTGATCAATCCCAGCAGCGTACGCGCCACCTGGACGATTGCCCCGGGTTACTATCTTTATCGCGATAAAATTAAATTTGAATCGCAAAGCCCCGATGTCAGCCTCGGGGTGATTACATTTCCCGCCAGCAGCCAACACCGCGGCATCACCCCCGATGGCAAAGAAGCTATGGTGGATGTGTACTTTAATAAATTCAGCGTCGATCTTCCCATTAACCGCGTCACAGCTAACGCCGCAACCTTGAAGTTACTCGTACGCTCGCAAGGTTGTTCGGATAAATTCGGCATTTGTTATCCGCCGCAAAAAAACCACTATGACCTGAGTCTACCCGTGGCCAAAGCCGAAACAGGCAAGGCGCTGAGCAGCTTGAAAAGCTTAAGCGCGCAATTGGGTATGAATACTTCCGACGGACCGTTACCCGCCGAACAAGCGTTTGCGGTCAACGCGGTGCCGCAGGATGGCCATACGGTTCGCGTTACCTGGACCATCGCCCCCGACTACTACATGTACCGCGATAAATTCCATTTTGAATCCACCACCCCCGGCGTGACACTGGGCCAGGCCAACTTCCCGCCGGGCAAAATGCACCTCGGTATTACGCCGGAGGGCAAGGAAGGTGAGGTGGAAGTGTACATGCAGCAAGTCAGCATCGATGTGCCCTATACCAATGCCAGCGGCGCGGCACTGAATTTTAATTTCATTGCGCACGGCCAGGGTTGTGCGGAAAAACTGGGTATCTGTTATCCACCGCAAAAACGCGCTGTATCGGTGGACCTGCCGACAGGCACCGGCGCCTCCACGCTCTCAACCCCAAGCGGCACTGACGCGGCGGCGATCACACCCCAGGAACAATCCGAACAGGTATTAGCCAGCGGCAAATTACTCGAGATCATTATTTATTTCTTTCTTGGTGGATTGGCCCTGGCCTTCACCGCCTGTATGTATCCCATGATCCCGATACTTTCCAGCATCATCGTAGGCCAAGGTCAAACGATCACCACCCGCGGGGCGTTTATTTTATCGCTGGTATATGTCGAGGCCATGGCACTGACCTTTGGTGTTATCGGCGCGAGTGTGGCGCTGGTGGCAAAAACGGTAAACATCCAATCGTATTTTCAGAGTCCATGGGTGTTAATCCCCTTCGCGATCTTATTTGTTTTACTCGCCCTGTCGATGTTTGGTTTTTATGCCATCCAAATGCCGGCCGGCCTGCAAGGTAAACTCAGCGAAGTAAGTAATAAACAACGAAGCGGCAATCTATTGGGTGTTGCCGTCATGGGGGTGTTATCCGCGTTAATTATCGGACCCTGCGCCGGGCCGGTGATCATCGGTGCACTTACCTTAGCGTCTAAAGAAGGCAATGGGTTGTTGGGTTTTCTCGCCATGTTCGTGCTAGGCAATGGCCTGGGCCTGCCGCTGTTAGTCGTGGGTACCACCGGTGGAAAATTCCTGCCCAAGGCCGGGGGTTGGATGGACACGGTAAAATACGCCGCCGGTGTGGTGTTGTTGGCGATTGCCCTGTTGTTGCTGGAACGGGTGAGTTTTGTTACGTCACAGATGATCATGCTGGCCTGGGCCACTTTGTTCATCGTATCCGGGATCTACTTGGGCGCGCTGCAGCCGCTAAAAGAAGCGGCATCGGGCTGGCTAAAACTTTGGAAGGGGTTGGGCCTGGTGGCGATTTTTTACGGGGCCTTGGTAATGCTCGGCGGCGTAACCGGTGCACGCAATGTCAACGATCCCTTGCACGGCTCGGCCCTGCTAGGCGGCGGCACCCCCCAGGCGTCGACCAAATTAGCCTTCAAACGCATCAAGAGCGTGGACGATTTGAACCGCGAAATCGCCTTGGCCAAGGACCATCACCGCTTCGTTATGTTGGATTTTTATGCCGACTGGTGTACCTATTGCAAAACCTACGAGGATTATGTGTTTTCCGATCCCGAGGTACAAAAAACCCTGGCGGATTTTGTCCTGTTGCAAGCCGATGTCACCCAGTCGGATGACACCGACAAACAACTGCTCGGCAAGGTCGGGGTAATTGCGCCGCCGGCGATTTTATTCTTTGGCAAAGAAGGGGGGGAACTGCACGATTTGCGCATCGTCGGCGCGCTCGATGCCAAAAAATTTATTGCCCAAGTGCACCGCGTGCAAAGCCATTGAGGAATCCTCCTATGACCAACAAAATCCTGCTGCTACTGATCGCGCTGCTGGGCTTACTGGCCGGGGTCGGAGCCGCGCGTTTTTACGCGCACCGGTCCCCGGCGATCGCCGTTGGCGGCGAGATGCCCAATGAACCCATCATTGGGAAACCTCGCCCGGCGCTGAACTTGCTGGATCTGCGCGGTAAATCACACGATATTTCCGAGTGGAACGGCAAAGTGATCCTGGTGAATTTCTGGGCCAGTTGGTGCCCCCCTTGCGTGAAAGAAATGCCGGCCTTGATGAAATTACGCGAGGCCTATCAAGCGCGGGGATTTGAAATCATCGGGGTTGCCCTGGACAGCAAGGATGCGGTCAGCGCATTTATTGACCCCCTGGGGATCGACTACCCCATCTTGATGGCCGAACAAGAGGGCATTGCCCTAGCGCAACAATACGGCGATCGCCTCGGGGCCCTTCCCTACACCGTGATCGTCGATCGCCAAGGCGTGGTGCGCCATATCGTGATCAGTGAACTGAGTTACGAAAAAGGTGAATCCCTTATTAAACCCCTGTTATAAGGATACGCGCCTGTCAACCGGTGAAAACCGGATCCGGCCCCCTCGGGGCCATTTCCCCGCCTTCTAGACATTTGGTAACGCATGGGCGACAATGCGTACCAGAATCACAACCGTGGCGAATGGGCGTGAACATCCACGATCTTGCTGCGAACTAGCATAGGTTACCGACCTTAATCCAATGGCTGAATTATTGGTTCTAAACGGACCGAATCTGAATTTGCTTGGGCAACGTGAGCCGGAACAGTACGGCACGCTGACGCTGGAGACGATTAACCAGCGTCTGGTCAGCCAAGCCAATGCCGCAGGGCACCCGCTACAACACCTGCAAAGCAATGCCGAACACGACTTGGTGAATGCCATTCACCAAGCCGCGCGGCGTGGTGTCGCGTTTATCATTATTAATCCTGCGGCATTTACCCACACCTCCGTGGCCCTACGCGATGCCCTGGCGGCGGTAAAGATCCCGTTTATCGAAGTGCATTTATCCAACGTACACGCGCGCGAGGCATTTCGCCACCATTCGTATTTTTCCGACCTGGCCGTGGGTGTGATCAGCGGGCTGGGCGCGCAGGGTTACGAATTGGCGCTGCAAGCCGCCCTCAGCCGCCTGACTAAATAATCCTTCAACCGTGAGTTAACCCGCATGGATATCCGTAAAGTTAAAAAATTGATCGAATTGCTTGAAGAATCCGGTATCGCCGAGATTGAAATTCGCGAGGGAGAGGAAACCGTCCGCATCAGCCGCTATTTACCACCTCCGGCCTATGCCGCGGCCGCGGCCATGATGGCAACCCCGGTGGCGCCACTTGCCGCCGTGGCCGCGCCCACCACCCACCCTACCATGGCTGCAAAAACCAACGCTACGGGCGAGACTGAAATTTCGGGGCATGTGATGCGCTCGCCCATGGTCGGGACTTTTTACCGTTCACCCTCGCCGGGGGCCAAAACCTTTGTTGAAGTCGGCTCCACCGTTAAAGCCGGTGAAACCCTTTGTATTATCGAAGCCATGAAACTGCTCAATCAAATTGAAGCCGATAAATCCGGCACCATCAAAGCCATCTTGGTTGAAAACGGTCAGCCCGTAGAATACAACCAACCGTTATTTATCATTGAATAAACCCGCATGATAGAAAAAATTCTAATTGCCAACCGCGGCGAAATCGCCCTGCGTATCCTGCGCGCCTGCCGCGAGTTAGGGATTAAAACCGTCGCTGTGCATTCCGAGGCCGATCGCACCTTGAAACACGTGCGCCTGGCGGACGAGTCGGTGTGTATTGGTCCCGCGCGCTCGGTGGAAAGTTACCTGAACATCCCGGCGGTGATCAGCGCCGCCGAAGTCACTGACGCGCAGGCGATCCATCCTGGTTATGGGTTTTTATCCGAAAACGCGGATTTCGCCGAACGTGTCATAGAAAGCGGATTTATATTCATTGGCCCGCGACCCGAAACGATCCGTTTGATGGGCGATAAAATCTCCGCCATCGAAGCCATGAAAAAAGCTGGGGTGCCCACCGTCCCCGGCTCCAATGGTCCCGTGGGTGATAACGACGCGGAAACCCTGCAGATGGCCAACCAGATTGGTTATCCGGTAATCATTAAAGCGGCGGGCGGCGGCGGTGGCCGTGGCATGCGCGTGGTGCACACCGAAGCCAGTTTGCTGAACTCAATTTCCCTGACCCGTTCCGAGGCGGGCGCGGCGTTTGGCAACAGCACCGTCTACATGGAAAAGTATTTGGAAAATCCCCGTCACATTGAAATTCAAGTATTGGCCGATGAACAGGGCAACGCTATTTATCTGGGCGAACGTGATTGCTCCATGCAACGCCGTCACCAAAAGGTGATCGAAGAAGCCCCGGCCCCCGGCATTACCCCGGCCTTGCGCGACAAAATCGGTTCGCGTTGCGCCCAAGCCTGTGTTGATATCGGTTATCGCGGCGCCGGTACCTTTGAATTTTTATACCAAGACAGCGAATTTTATTTCATCGAAATGAACACCCGCGTGCAAGTTGAGCATCCCGTCACCGAGTTAATCACCGGCATGGACATTGTCAAAGAACAAATCATGATTGCCGCCGGCGAACCCCTGTCGGTTAAACAAGCCGAGATTAAATTATGCGGCCACGCCATCGAATGCCGGATCAACGCCGAAGACCCCAACAGCTTCATGCCCTGCCCCGGCACGATTACGGCCTATCACACACCAGGTGGGCCAGGGATCCGCGTGGATTCGCATATCTACACCGGATATACCGTGCCACCGTACTACGATTCGATGATCGGTAAATTGATCGCCTGGGGCACTAACCGCGACGTGGCCCTGGCGCGGATGCGCACCGCCTTGTCGGAACTGGTGATCGAAGGTATTAAAACCAACACCCCGTTGCACATGGAATTATTGCAAGACGCGGCCTTTATTACCGGTGGTACCAACATTCATTATTTGGAAAAAAAGTTGGCCGCGAAAAAACCGCTCGACACGAAGTCTTAAACGCAGTTCCTCCCGGCCTTCGCCGCGGGGTTTTAAGCAACTTACGAAACTGATAATCTTTGGTACGCCTGAATATGCCGTGGTTGCAAATCAAACTCATCCTTCGCGCTGAGGATGTCGATTACATCAGCACTCTGCTGCAGCAACACGGCGCCTTGTCCGTGACCTGTAGCGACGCCGCTGATCAGCCTATTTTTGAACCGGGGGTTAATCAAACCCCGCTCTGGCGAGCCACCGAACTCAGTGCGTTGTACCCCGCGGAGATACACCTTGGCGTACTCGAAGCCCAACTGCAGGCGCACAGTGAACGGCCGCTGCCGCCTCTGCGTGTTGAGCCGTTGCAAGACCAAGACTGGGTACGCGCCTGGATGGAGCACTACCAGCCTATGGATTTCGGTCATGGGTTGTGGATCTGCCCCAGCCATTTGCCACCCCCCGACCCCGGCGCCACCACGGTGATGCTCGACCCAGGATTGGCCTTTGGTACGGGAACCCACCCCACCACCGCCATGTGTCTGCGCCTGCTCGCCGCTCGCCCCCCGCGCGATGCTATCGTCATCGACTATGGCTGTGGATCGGGGATCCTGGCCTTGGCGGCGGCTAAACTAGGCGCACGTCAGGTCTATGCCATCGACACCGACCCGCAAGCCCTGCAAGCCACCGCGTGCAACGCGGTGCATAATCAGGTGGCCGATCGCATCCGCGTGGGGTCACCTGGCGAGCTAAACTTACCCTCGGCGCAGTACTTATTAGCCAATATTCTCGCCGGCCCTCTGATCGCTCTGGCGCCAATGTTTGCCACGCTGCTGGCGGACGGTGGTACCATAGTTCTATCGGGGATACTCCACGATCAACACAACGACGTGCAACAAGCTTATCGTGATCACTTTTTGTTTAGCCATACCACCCAACACGAGGATTGGCTTGCCCTCACTGGCCGACGCCGGCCACGTTAGGTTCGCCCGATGAGCGACGCCACCCACACCCGTTGCCCACAATGCCAAACCCTGTTCCGCGTGACCGCGGGGCAACTTAAAAAGGCCAGGGGCAAAGTGCGCTGTGGCAGTTGTAGCCATGTGTTTAACGCGCGCAACCACAGTATCGACACCAGCACGCTTGATACAACCCCGGCACCCACCCCGCCCGCCGCGCCACTAATAACAACCCCGGTATCCACCCGCCGCCGTGGGCCAGAGCCGCCTTACATTGATTCGATTGTTGATGAACGTTCGCGTTATAACAACCTTGATACGCTCGGCCATATTGAAATCCCCGGTGAAATCAATATTCCCGAACCGCCACGATCCACTAAACCTAACCCGCCGTTAACCCCTCCAATACCATTGCAGACCAGCGCACGGCCTGGGAAAACTAAACCTAACCGCAAACCTTCCTATGAAGATACTGAAACCCAGGAAAAACCCGCCAGCATTGACGATCTTGAGGGGATCAACACCCTCTATGAAATCGCTAACGCCCAAATTGCACGGCCATCACCAGAAGACAATATTGAATCCATCGTGCTCGAAGGCGGTGTACCGGAGGCCAAACCCCCTGATCCGGTTGTTGCGACGACCCGCCCTGAGCGCCGTGCGCCTACCAAAACCATCGAGTTGAGTGATGACAGCGCAGAGGGTTTTTCCGATTCACGGCCGCCTGCGCCAAAACCCAAGGCCAAACGCCGCACTTCCCCCAAGGAACCGTCAATGCCGTTTTCGCTGCGCAGCGCCATGTCCGAATATGAACAAGCACCGCGCGCCCCCTGGATGACCGGGTTATTGGTAATGAGCTTATTGCTGCTGCTCACCGGGTTGGTAGCGCAAGTACTGATGTTCCGTCCGATTGAAATCGTGGAAAACTATCCTCGCATGTTGACGCCAATGACATGGTTTTGCGGCCATCTTCCTTGCCGCTACACGGGTGAACGTGATCTAAGCCAAATTGAATTGGTGAGCCGCGACATACGCACTCACCCAAGCGCTAAAAACGCATTATTGATTAATGTCACCATCGTCAATCATGCCAGCTTTAAACAACCCTACCCCAACTTGTTATTGTCCTTGTCGAACTTAAGTGGACAGATCATTGCACGCCGACAATTCACCCCGCAGGAATACCTCGACAAGGTGTATAACCCGTTCTTGCGAATGGAACCGGGCACCCCTGTGCATATCGCCTTAGCGGTAATAGATCCAGGTGAAGATGCCATCAATTTTGAATTCAGTTTCCAGTAACATGCTTATATTCGTATCCCGTCAACCGCAAACGCTTTAGCACGCCTATGTACCGCTGTCCCGGGCCTGCCCGTGCGGCAAGTCCCCCCCGACGTTGGCTCGGGTCTGGCCTGGATAACCACGATCAACCCCGATCTTATCGGTCCGGCCACTTTATTGCACAGGCGCGAGCAGGTATGATCGCAGCCTCACTCCCCTTGATGACAACTATGCGAATTGGGCCTTATCCACTAAGCGGCAAGATTGTGCTGGCTCCCATGGCCGGCGTAACCGACCGTCCCTTTCGACAGTTGTGCAAACAACTGGGCGCCGGCATGGCGGTATCCGAAATGGTCTCGGCCAATTCCCTCTTATGGGGCAGTGAAAAAACCCAACGCCGCGCGGATCATCGTGGTGAGGCTGAGCCCAAAACAGTGCAAATTGCCGGGGCTGATCCCGTTATGATGGCGGAGGCCGCGCGTTATAACGCCGATCAAGGCGCGCAGATCATTGATATCAACATGGGCTGCCCGGCAAAAAAAGTCTGCAACGTCATGGCCGGCTCCGCCCTTTTAAAAGATGAGCCGCTGGTGCAGCAGATCGTCACTGCGGTAGTACGGGCGGTCAATATTCCCGTCACCCTCAAGATTCGCACCGGCTGGGATAGCGCTAATAAAAATGCCCTGACGGTTGCACGTATCGCGGAACAAGCGGGGATCGCCGCGCTGGCGATCCACGGCCGCACCCGTGCTGATCAGTACAATGGTGATGCCGAGTACGACACCATCGCCGAAGTCAAGCGGCGGATCACAATTCCGGTAATCGCTAACGGCGATATCACCAGCCCCGAAAAAGCCAAATATGTGCTAGAGTACACCGATGCCGATGCCGTAATGATTGGCCGTGCGGCGCAGGGACGTCCGTGGATATTTCGAGAAATAAATTATTTTTTGAGCACAGGTAGACATTTACCTGAGCCCGGTCCCCGTGAAGTGCGCGCTATTCTCATTAATCATTTGTATAATCTGTACGAGTTTTATGGTGAGTACGCGGGTGTGCGTATCGCACGTAAACATATCAGCTGGTACAGTAAGGGTCACCCACACGGCGCGCTATTTCGTCAAACGATAAACCGGGTGGAAAGCAGCATTGACCAGCTGGCAATGACCAACGCTTTTTTTGACAACCTGATCAGCCGGGAGGAGTTAGCAGCATGACGGAAATGGCCGTAGCTCACGATCAAAATACAACCAAAACCAATGGGCAAACCCTGCGCGACAGCGTTAAGTCCACGGTTGAGGCCTACCTTAAACAACTCGATGGTCACCCTGCCGGTCAGCTTTATGAGATGTTTTTGCAAGAGGTGGAAACACCGCTGCTGGAAGCCGTGATGACCCATGTCCGCGGCAACCAAAGCAAGGCCGCCGAACTGTTGGGCATTAATCGCGGCACCCTGCGCAAGAAGCTCAAGATCTACGGATTACACCTGTAGCTTGGTTGGTAGGTTGGGCGCATGTCCCCGGGGTTTTAGGTGGCTTGAGTGTAGATATCGAATCTAGGCCGGATTTAAAAGCACGCCAAACACAGTGTGCGCATCCCGCCAACATTCCGCTTCTAGTGCCGCGCCCCGCTTTCAGGCTTGCCTTCTAATCCACGCGCGAGCGATACAATAACACCTTGAGTTAGCCTGCTGCATGCCAAAAATTACCCGCGCCCTGATCAGTGTTTCGGATAAATCCGGCATTGTGGATTTTGCCCGTCAACTCCACGAAAAATTTCAGGTCGAAATTCTTTCTACCGGCGGCACGGCCAAATTGCTGGTGCAACATCGTATCCCGGTGATTGAAGTTGCGGATTACACGGGTTTTCCGGAAATGATGCACGGCCGGGTTAAAACCTTGCACCCCAAGATCCACGGCGGTTTATTGGGCCGCCGAGGCACCGATGATGCCGTCATGCAACAGCATCACATCCCCCCGATCGATTTAGTGGTCGTGAACCTGTACCCGTTTGAACAAACCATCGCCCAAGCCGAATGCGATCTGGCCAGCGCTATCGAAAACATCGACATTGGCGGCCCCGCGATGTTACGTTCGGCGGCGAAGAATCACCACGACGTCGCCGTGGTGGTGGCGGCCAGCGATTACGCGCCTGTGTTAACCGAAATGCAGCAACACGCCGGCGGCCTCAGCGCGGCCACGCGTTTTGATCTGGCCGTCAAGGTGTTTGAACACACCGCGCGTTACGATGGCGCGATCGCAAATTATCTTGGTAGTATCCAGCCAAATGGAAACAAAACCCATTTTCCACGCACCTTCAATCTACAAATGCGCAAACAACAGGAAATGCGCTACGGTGAAAACCCGCACCAGCTCGCGGCCTTCTACGTCGAAGCTAACATCACCGAGGCTTGCGTCGCCACCGCCCAACAATTACAAGGCAAAGAATTATCCTATAACAACATCGGCGACACCGATGCCGCGCTCGAATGTATCAAACAATTTCGTGACGCTCCAAGCTGCGTAATCGTTAAACACGCCAACCCGTGCGGTGTCGCGCTGGGCAAAAATATTCTCGAGGCCTACGAACGCGCTTATAAAACCGATCCGGAATCGGCCTTCGGCGGCATCATCGCGTTTAATCAGGAACTCGATGCCACCACGCTCACAACCATCCTAGAGCGCCAATTCGTGGAAGTGATCATTGCCCCCAAGGTGAACCCCGCAGCCGTCGCGGTTGCCGTTGCCAAAAAAAATCTGCGGCTGCTCGAATGCGGTACCTGGCCCGCGCTGCCCGCCAGCAGACTGGATTTCAAACGCGTCAACGGTGGGTTGTTAATCCAAGACAGCGATCTTGCTCTACACGCTGAATTAAAAGTCGTGACCCAGCGCGCGCCCAGCGCGCCGCAAATGGCCGATTTACTTTTTAGCTGGAAGGTCGCCAAGTTCGTCAAATCCAACGCCATCGTCTACGGCAAGGACAGCATGACCATCGGCGTGGGCGCGGGCCAAATGAGCCGGGTGAATTCCGCCCGTATCGCCGCTATCAAAGCCGAGCAGGCGGGATTAAGCCTGCAAGGTTCGGTCATGGCCTCCGACGCCTTCTTTCCGTTTCGCGATGGCATTGATCAAGCGGCCAGTGTCGGGGTGGTAGCCGTGATCCAACCGGGGGGGTCAATGCGCGACGACGAAGTCATCGCCGCCGCCGATGAACACGGCATGGCCATGGTATTCACCGGGATGCGGCATTTCCGGCATTAATTACCCAGGGGTTCCTAGCACATGGATCGACGCCGATTTTTAAAGCTCAGCACCGCTAGCGGTTTAAGTTCGCTCTACGGTCCCTTAACCCTTGCCACCGAAACCAGTTCCACAACCGATGTAACATTTTTAAAACCCGCCGATCCCGACTACGCAAACTACCGCGGTGTGTTCAACAAACGTATCGTCAAAACACCCGCCGTTATTGCTGCCTGCCAGAATGAAGCCGGGGTGATTCATGCTATCCAGTATGCCGTGGCAGCGGGCTTGCCAGTGACGATCAAAAGCGGTGCGCACAGTTTTGAAGGATACTCGCTCAACGACGGCGGTCTGGTCATTGACCTCAGCGCCTTACAGCAACACGAATTAAACCCCGACAATACCTTTATCGCCGGACCCGCCTGCCGCTTAATGCAGATGTACGAATATTTAATCCCGCAAGGGCGGTTATTGCCCGCGGGTTCATGCGGCATGGTCGGTATCGCGGGTTTAACCTTGGGGGGCGGGTATGGATTATTTTCCCGTGCCCACGGCCTGGCGTGCGACTTCTTGCAAGCCGCGCGCCTGGTCGACGCCAAGGGCAATGTGCATGCAATCACACCCGGTTCTGAATTGCTCTGGGCCTGCCGCGGTAGTGGCAATGGACACTTTGGCGTGGTCACACAATTACAGTTCACCACCATCGCCGCGATGCCCAAATTGTGGAGTTATCGTTTCAAATCATCGGCCCTGAGTGTTGACAAACTCGTCCAGCTGGCCGAGCACTGGTTTGATCTGTGCGCACAGTTGCCGCGCGAATGTTTCTCCGCCTTCGTGCTGAATAATAAAAGCCTGGCGATTCTCATCACCTCAACCTTGCAAACCCCTTCCGCGGCCTTGCGGCGTAACTTGGCAACCCTGGAAACATTGATGCAGAAACGCCAACCCGATAAACACGCCGATCTGCAACCCTCGCTGCGGCGTTATTATGGCGTGCTGACGCCCTTGTATTTTAAAAATGCCTCGGCGGGTTTTTACCGGGGTTTCGCTGATATTCGTGCCGTGGTTAAACAAATCTTCACTCTCACGCAACAGACCAAGGGGATGCTTTTCCAAATTAACACCTTGGGTGGCGCCATCGCCGATACACAATTCCGTGCCGCCAGCAGCTACGCGCACCGGGATTTTCCGTTTCTCGCCGAGGTACAAACCTACTGGGATCATCCGCAACAAGAAGCCGCGTGTGTCGCGGCCGTGCGGCGCACACAAGCGCTATTACAAGAAAATGGCGTGCGCGCGCATTATGTCAATTATCCCGATGGCGAGTTTAGTGATTGGGCGCAGGCCTATTACGGTGTTGAAAATTATCCGCGTTTACAGCGGCTGAAGAAGCAACTTGATCCAACCAATCTATTTCAATACCCGCAAAGCATTCGCCTTGACAAATAAATCCCAGTGAGAGGATGCAAAATTCGCGCTATCCAGCAAAAAATATTATCCATATAGCGAAATCTTTCTTGTTGCGCACAAATATCTGTCGTGGCTAAGTGGCGCAACAGGTTGGGAGCAGGACCTGGTTACGGCCATGCCTACAGGTGATCCACCGGTCAAAGCCGCTCACGGGTATGGAAGGTTAGACAGGCTTTGCCGAAAGTGCGTGCGCAATTGTGGAGCTGAGAAATACTTTATGCTGGCGCAGGACAGCGAGCGCCGCGAGCAAATCTTGGCTTGCATCGGATTTAACCACGAAGCCGCGCACGCCGGAATTCAGTGCGCGCTGGACGGTATAGGGTGCATCATGCTGGGTAAGAATAAGAAGCTCAACTCGCGGCACTGCCTGCAGAATTTTCGATGCCCCACTCAGACTGTCCAGTTCGGGCATACTGTAGTCAAGAATTGCGATGTCCGGCTGATGCAGCACCGCTTGCTCCACGGCTTCGCGGCCATTTGCCGCCTCGCACACCACCCGACAATCTGCTTGTGCATTCAGCAGTCGTATGAGCCCGTTACGAAAAGCCTCGTTGTCGTCCGCCACTAGAATACGAAGTTTCATAATTTTGTACTATGCAATTACTAATGAGGCGTATGGAAAGGGTACCCCCCAACCAAAACCGTCAGCAGCAGGGATGAAGGTAAGCGATCAATGGCGGACGTCCTATCGGAAACTGCAGCCTTATGCTAGCGACGCTGGCGACCGGGCATGCGAGAGATAGACCTTCCACGGCAGCAAGGCGTCGATGTCGTCGACGGTGGTCGCGAAGAAATTCTAAAGCGGAAGTACGTCCTTCATTGATCGCTTACAGTGTACCAATAAGATAATCCCAAGGGGTCTTGGTGTAATGCCTCGTCGCGTCGATGCGCGGGGTGGCTTGGCTGAGCGTCGTCGTACCGGTACGTGGTGGTGCGGCCTTGGGGATCGCTGTGTGGGGGGGTGCTCTTCCGTCGGCAGGGGTGATCGTCTTGACTTTGGGAAGCCGCGCAACCCGAGCGGCAAAGGACGTGGCGGTGTGCCGTGGCCGCAGGGTCAGGGTCCGGGTGTCGACGACGCGGGGGCCGAGGGGTGGCGATGTTTTTTCTCATTGTCTTCGTCATCGCCATAGCGTTGGCCCTCCGGCATTTTAATCGCGATGTCCTCGTAGTAATAGTTCTTCACCGCGGTGAAGATCGCCGGGTCGACCTCGCCCAAGGATTCCAGTTCGATCATTTGTAAATTGATCCCGTCCAGATCGGTGAACACGTTGATATTGCCCGGACGGGTTTGTGAGCGTGGCGTAATACGCCACGTTCTCGGTCACGCTGACTAACATCGGTGAGTTCCCGTTCACCATCGCTTCCACGTCCGCGATGTGCAAGGGCACGGTGTTGACCGCATCGGAAAATACATCGGCCCCTCCGGCTAAACTGGCGTTGTCGTAATAGCCGGGACTGGCCGAAATGGCAGGAGGTGGGGGGTGCTGAGCCGCCCCCGCAACCGGAGAGCGCCATGATAACACCGATGCAAACGGTAAAGCCAAGGTACACACGCGACCCCGCGGAATTGAAAAAATGCATGGTTATCTTCCTCTATATTTTTTATAGTGTGGCGAACACGTCGCGTCACTTCCCTACCGAGCACGGTAAATACCCTGGTTTGAATAATGTATGTGGAGTGCCGTGAAGGTGCGTTTAGAAATTTACCATGCCCTGCATTGAAAGCGATAGCGCCGTAATAAATTCTACGTGGATTTGCGAGGATCCCTGTAAAAATAGGCCGCGTCTTAATACAACGTAAAGAAAACACCCGCACGAATGCGCAACGTCTTAATGCAACCTAAAGAAATGTTCGCGTGGGCGGGCGACGTGACGGGTCACCACGCGTTAAAAATAGTAATTATTTAAAGGGGGTGATGGCGTGGTACGCGGGATGAAGCACCCACCGATGGACATCTGGCCTGTTCATCGCTCGTGAGAAGCGTTAGCACACGGCCGGGTTGAATGTCCTGAAGGGACCAAGCTTTGGTAGAACTGCGTTAG
Source organism: Gammaproteobacteria bacterium (assembly GCA_016194635.1). Classification (GTDB taxonomy): domain Bacteria; phylum Pseudomonadota; class Gammaproteobacteria; order UBA6429; family Thiohalophilaceae; genus JACQBC01. Next base: position 81,334 of record JACQBC010000014.1, read on the forward strand.
CAATTGATATTTCGCATTGATCCGTGGATACCGGGTTGCCAACGCCATGAGTTTCTCCGGCTCCGTGAATAACATTTCCGCATAGGTATTGACGTCATTTTCCATGTTTGTCATTCCATAGTCGGACAGGAAACCTTGTTGCAATAGGCCCTCCCCGGGTAGATCAAGGCGGCGTCCCTGCATGATCGCCTGCACTTCCTGATCGACCGTATCGGCGTATTGCACGCCAGAGGGTAATTGCGACAACCAGTGCGATGACGCAAAAGCATGCTCGC
>JACQBC010000017.1 GCA_016194635.1 Gammaproteobacteria bacterium
ATTGGCCGCCTAAATACCATACGGCTGATCGAAATGCTGTTGAAAACTAAATTACAACAAGGCAAAGTACATGGAACTCAATTTTAAACACAGACCTGTAAAAATCCGCTTTGCTAAGTGGGTTTTTCTACAGCCTCGTTAGGCCAATCGCTGTAGGGGATTACCGTGATTGATTTATTGTCCGCAAATCATACGGGTCGAGAGCTAGATTTGATGCTCACTGGCAAGAAGCCATTAGCAATGTTCTATGCTTTCCTTAGCCTCGTTAGGTGCGCAGGCGATTCCGCCAGTACCCTGGGCGTCGAAACTGATGAGCTATAGCGATTACAACAATTTCTTCAGAGAACTCCCGCACGACGAACTCGTAAGGGAAACGCTTAAGGAGGAGTCTTTTGACTCCCCTGGCACCTGCCGCACCGGGCATGTTGGTGAGAGGAACGATTTCGTCTTCGAGAAGGTCGATAACGGCGTTAACCGCGTGGTCGAACTCTATGCCAAGCCCGAGGCGCTCATGCTCGTACCAAGCTGCCGCTTCAATCGCCTCTTCGGCGGCTTGCTCAAGGATTCGTACCCGGCGCACTATGGGCTATCGAGCCGTTCCCGCATTCGTCGTCGGAATTCGTCTCGATCAATAAGCTTCGCCGTGGCAGCATCAATTTCATCCAGGCGGCGCAGAATTTCCTTATCCCATGCATCGGCGGCATCTGCGTCGGCGGGCGCATCCAAGCTGGTAACCAATGCATGTGCCAGCTCGGCGCGCTCCGCCTCGGATAGCATCAGCGCCTCGGAACGAAGTTTGCTCAATGCTTCTGTTCCCATAGATCCTCCAGAAATGCGGTGTGCAACTATCATATTCTGGTTGCGCGCACCTAACAAGCCCATCAAACCGACGCCAAAAAGCCGCGCGGCTTATGGGCGGCGTTGAGGCTGTATAAAAACCTATAATTTTCGGTCAATTTTGCTAAAATACCGCAACTCCACCCCGAGTGCAGCGTGATGCCAAAATTCATACCGTACGATCCGAATCAAAGCAAAATGGTGGTTATTAATTACGCTGATCAGTTACAACCCGGCACCTTTGAGTTCGCCATCAACCACATCATCGACACCCAACTGGATTTAACGGTATTCCATCCCCGTTATAAGAACGAAGACAACGGCCGACCGGCTATGATCCGGCGATTCTGTTAAAGATCATGCTGTTTGCGTACTCCAAAGGGATCACCTCCAGCGGCGAGATTGAATGGTGTTGCGAGACAAACGTGTTATTTAAAGCCCTCTCATGCGATACTGTGCCGCATTTCACCACGTTGGCGAACTTTGTGAGTAGCCGGCCTGAAGAAATCGAAGCCGTGTTTGAGCAGATTTTATTGATCTGTGATCTAAAAGGTATTAGGGAAAGAACTCTTTGCGATTGACGGCTGCAAAATGCCCAGCAACGCTGCTAAAGAATGGTCGGGGACATTGAGCGAACTCGAACAAAAGCGCCTCACGCTACAACGTCAAATTCAACACTATATAAAAGAACAACAGGAACTCGATAGCAACGTATCCCGTGACGATGAACGCCAGCAACGTATCCAGCAAACCATCGAGACCTTGAATACCGCATATGCGAAGGTGGATCAGTTTTTAAAAGTCGCCCGCCCACGGAACCGCCGACACCGGCTATGCCAACGAAGCCAACATGAAGTATCTGCACGATACCGGTATCGATGGGTATATACCCGATAATCAATTCCGGTCACGCGATCCGAAATTCAAAGAGTACAAAACCACCCACAGCACGCGTCCCTCGTCAACGACAACGCAAACAAAGCCAGACCTACGGATACCTGCCAGTGACTTTCACTTTGATCCCGTGAATAAAACTTGCGTATGTCCGGCGGGGGAATCTTTGTCACTGCGCAGTGAGCGCGAGGACCTGCACGGTAACAGCAAAGTCTTTTTTGAAGGTCGATTACTAACCTGCCGTGCTTGCGAGCTCAAAGACCGCTGCATGCGCGACCCCGACGCAGCCAACACACGCAAAGGCCATGGTCGTCAAGTCTGGTTCATCCTTAAAAAAGGCCAACGTGCCCCGAATTACACCGATTGGATGAAACAGCGCATCGATTCCGAACACGGTAAACATATCTATAGTCACCGCATGTCGGTGGTCGAGCCGGTGTTTGCTAATATTGGCATGAATAAAGGCCTGCGCCGCTTTAGTTTGCGCGGCAAGAAGAAGGTCCAAGGACAGTAGCCATTGTATTGTTTGGTACATAACATCGAGAAGTTGAAGAATTACGGGCAATTGGCAGGCATAAATGCCCTGCAGCGAATTGAAATGTTGTTGAAAAATAAAATAGGACAGGGCAAAGTATATGGAACTTAATTTTAAAGACCGGTCAGTAGAAATCTGCTTTCCTAAGTGGGTTTTCTACAGCTTCGTTAGGTGATCTATCACATCATGGCCGATAACTTCGCTCACAATTCCATCTGGAGAACATCCGATGCCATTTTCGGCATTACGTTTCTTCTTGGCCTCGCCCTCCACTTTGTTCCGTCGCTGAGTCTGACTTTCCCATTTCCCGTCTCGCTACGCGTCGTTGGTGGTGCAGCACTAGTTTTAGCAGGCGTTACAGCCGTCGTATTAGCGAAATATGGTTTAAAGAACGCGGGGCAACCTGCAGCGCCAGGAAAACCAACCATGCAAATCGTTGAAGCTGGCATCTATCGTTTTTCGAGAAACCCGTTATATCTCGGTCTTGTTGTTGTGCTCGCTGGTCTAGGCCTGTTGATGAATATTGCTTGGTGGGCAATTCTTACTTTGCCCATGTTTTTTACGTTGCAACATTTTCTTATAGTTCCAGAAGAACAATATCTTTTGGGTCGCTTTGGTGAGCAGTATGCGGGGTATATGTTGAGGGTGAGGCGTTGGTTGTGAAAATACCACCCAACCTTGCGTTCGAGTGAGACGCGCCAAAAGCGGCACGCCGCTCAACTTTACTCCAAGGGCTTGACCAGCTTGGCCTGCCCGTTTTCATTCACGCCGTGGACAGCAAAAATGTGCTTGGCGAGATCAATTCCTATGACGATAATGCTCATGACTTCCCCTTTCTGGTGGTGTTGATGAAATCTGGAAATTCCATCATGGCACGCTGGATGCCGTTCGCGACAACTTCGCCGCAGCCTCGGGACGGGGAAGTCCCTTTCATTCGTTAGAGTGCATGAAAATATTCATACAAATAACATTAATGGGCGTATATCTCATAACAGAGTGGGCTGTAATTGATAACATCAAGCCAATATATAACCCATGGTTTGGCGTTTTTATGTCAAGCACGTTAATTCTGGCTTACTATTTTCTATCAATTAAAAGATTATGGATTCCTCAAATTGTAATACTTATTAATACAATAATTTCCCCAAAGGCTTCGCCACCAAGCTTTTCTACATTGTCGATTCAAGCAAGGTCATCGTGGCAAACAGCATTGAGGGTGCGACAAAAGGAAATACAACCGCCGAAGGCGAGCGCTACGATATTCCTGTACTACTACCTACACTCATGGAGTCTGAAGAGCGTCATGTTGACTTGGTTCCAACGGAAGTTGGTTTCACTGAAAAACTTTCATCCCAACTTCAACCAGCAGAAACATAAATGACTAGCGAAGGGCATTAATGGCCCCTGTAAGTGGGAGGCGGAACGCCGTCCTAGGTTTGGTTCGTCGCGGTAATGCCGATCAAGCGCTGGCAAACTGTCGCGAGCGCGGTGTCGTCGCCGACATTGCCGGGGAAGATCACCACCGGCATGTCGGTGAAGCGCGCGTGATCCGGCGGGCAGCGCACCACGGATACGCCGGGCAGAATCTGGCCGAGTAAGCGCGCGGTGCGCAGCGCGAGACCGTGGCTCAATACATCATTCGATGTGATGCCGCCCTTGGCGATCAAGAAGCCGAGGGTCTTAGGTAGGCCACGCACCACGTCCATGAGGAATCCGGACACTTGCTCACCGAAGGCGAGGCGCGCCGCTTGATCGGGAAAACTGCGCTCGGCGCGGCTGGTGAAAATCACGGGCGTTCTTCCGGCATCATGCATTACCGCCGCACGCTTTAGGGCATCGGCCAGTAATACGGCATAGTCTTGCGGCAGGCGCTGCACATCCACTTCGATCGGCGCCACTTGCGGCAACTTGAGCAACTCCTGAAGCTGACTTGTGGTCTTGGGCACATGCGAGCCGACAATCACCGCACCGGGTTTTCCAGCGCGGATATATTTGGCCATCGCCGCGGCCGGCACCGGCTGCGGTGGCAAGCCGGCCAACGCGGTGAGTAGACTGGCGGCGCTGCGAAATAAAAAACGTTTTCCGTTTGCCGCAACCTTGAGCAGATCGGCGGCGAAGCGGTTGAGATCGTCCTGGGTTTCGCCATCCACCACTACGCAGGCGTTGCCGTTTAACTCAAGCAATGGTTTGTGGACACCGGCGCGTAAATCGGCGAGCAGAAAGCGTTTGACGGAAGCGGCCTTGATACGACCACGTGTCTTCTCTTCCACGTAATCCGGCAAGTAGCTATGCCGGTAACCGAACACCGAGTCGCGCGCGAATTCGGTTTCGTGTACGGGAATTTCTTTTCCGCCGCTGCGCAGATAATGTACCGAGTCACGTGTGAAGCGTCCGCCTTCGAAAAATGCCGGCACCAGAAAGTGCGCGTCGAATGGCCCGAGTTCTTCGGTCATTACATCGGTCTCGACCGGGTAGTGACCGCGTAAAGTGGAATCCGAGCGGCTGACAAAAATCGGGTGGATGTCGGTACCCGTCAAGGCCTGCTTGAGATTGCGGCATACTTCGCGCGTCACTGCGCTGGCGCGCTCGGCTGACATGCCGCGTGTGTTGGTGAGTATAAAGAACAGCGGTGCCGAGTCTGCAAGCGCAACTTCGAGCGTAGCGACATCCCAACGCGTGAGCAGCAGACAACTGTGTACGGTCTGTGAACCGGTGGGGTCGTCGTCGAGGACGATGATTTTTGTTGTGGGCATGCTCCGCTAATTTATCGGTAGGTATTATTTTGTTGGGTTCGCCGCTAGGCGGCTTAACCCAACCTACATAAAACCGAAATGGGCGTCACTAAACGTCGCGCACCATTTATATCGATCGGCTGTGGTTTGGTGCGCGGTGCGCACCCTACGACGTCGTGAAGGGCGACCTACAAAACATCGTAGAGATATTTGCTACGCCTTGAACAGCTGGGCTACGCGCACGCCGATCGCCTCGGCCGATATTCCGTTATAGTCCATGATCTCCTTCGGGCTGGCGGCGGTCTCGCCGCGCTTCCACGAGATGAGATCGCGGCGTGGAGAGCGGGCACGTAGCAACACTGGTTCGAGGGTCGCCGAGGCGCCGCCGCTCACGGCAATTAATGCGTCGCCATCGAACAACTTGCTGAAACCGGCATCGCTCAGGAAACCGTTGTCCGGTTCGCTGCACGTGTCCCAGGCCACATCGAGTGGGCGATACAGGCGGCGCGGATTCACTACCGCGACGATACGCACGCGATAACCTTCACGCTCCAGTAGCTCCTTGGCCTCGTACACCGGGAGCAGCACCATGTCACCAGCCACTGCGAACACCAGCGTGCCTTTCTTTCCGGCCGCGCTGCTCGACCGCACGCTCCCGTCGCGGTCTACCTCGTCCATCCCTGGACTCGTCTCGTAGAGAGTAACCGCGCCATCCGCAAGCGCACGCCGGCCCTGGTCCAGCGTCGTGCGCACCGGCAAGGGTGACTTGGAAGCGAAAATGGCAATGCCTTTGTTGTAGGTTCCGAGCGCCCAGTCGTAAGCCACCTGGATCATGTTCGCGTCCACCGGATAAAGCGGAAATACATTGCCGGTGCGCATGAGCGCGGCAAAATAGGCTTCCACTTCTGGGCGCTGATGGGTCCAACCGTTGCGGCCTTGTTCGAGCGCGCCGGCGGTGAACATATTGATCACGCTCGGCGTCTTGCGACGCAATTCAGCCATGGCCTGCGCCACGGTTTGCACAATCGGCAGGCCGTTGATGGCAAAACTTTCGTACGACAACCACAGCGAGCGGCTGCCGAACAGCGCGAGACCCGCGGCAAGACCGGCGCAGGCGTCTTCATTCAACGGCTCATACACCTGACCATTCGGCCCTTGATGATAAAGATCGTCGGTGTTGGGGTGGCGAATTTTGAGCGCGACGTTGATGTTGGCCATGCCCGAGGCCTCGTTGCCGTCCGCATTGGTCACGACGAAGCGCGGATCGCGCTTGCCGACTTCGGCGGCGATGGCGCCGAAGGCGGTCGAGGGTACGCTCGATTCGCCGAGCGCAAATTCCTTTAACGGCAATTCGCCGAGTGGCGCGATCTTGAGTACTGACTCCGTTACCACGGTTTTCGCGGCCGGACCGCCACCGGCGCGCGCGAAATTGTTGCGCACGTTCTGCCACGCCGCCGTCGGCAACGCGCGGCGCTTGAGGCCTTCGATCACGTCGCTGTTGTCGAGTGTGTGTTGGGCATAAAGGTTATGCGACTTGGCACCGAGCGTGTGCACACCTGCGCCCTTGATCTGCTTGATAACGAAGGCCGTGAGTTTACCGCCAAGTGCCGAGCGCGCGGCACGATCGGTGGCCACGAGCACTGCTTGTGCAAAGACTAGGCGCCGCTCGTGCGAGAAACGGGTGCTGTCGACATACGCGCCTTGTTGATTCGCATCGTCGTATTCCTTCGCGTCGACCAAGATCACTTCTTCGAAGCCATGGCCTTTCCAGTACGCGATCATTTCCGCGTTGCTGAAGTTCGACACCATGGAGTGATGTTCTTGGCTGTAGCCATTCCAGATCAACACCGGCAGAAAATTCGTGACCTTCGGATAAGCAATGTGGAAGTGCAGCATCGAATTGAGCACATAGGGTTCGCCCATGCCGCCGTCGCCGATGGTTACCGGGAACAAGGTACCCGGATGCAACAGCGCCCCGCTCATGGCGAAGTGCTGGCCCTGCCCGAGCGGCCCGGCCGGCGACAGAATGCCGGGGATGGCGCCGGAAAGATGGCCGAGCAATCCGTGCTTCTCGCGAAAGCGATCGCGCATCTGTTGCACGTTGTGGATGCCCATGGCTTCGAGCGAGGTGTCGAGGAACATGGCGCTGTAGTAACCGGGCGCGTGATGGCCGACTTCGGTGACGATATTGGTGTGGCCGAGCATCACCAGCGCCGCGTAGGCATCGGCGCTCGACGCAAAACCGCCCGGATGGCCGGAGGCCTTGGCGCCGGTGACCTGCAAGGTGAGATAGCGCAGCGCGTCGGCCATGAGCAGGGTCTGATAAACCGCGTTGGCATCGGTGGCATCGCGAATGGCCTTGTCGCCTTGGGCAATGGCGAGTTCAGCGGTGTGCGCGTCGAAGCCCGGCCAGGCCGGGCCGAAGTATTGGATCCCCTGGCAGAACGCGGGAATTTCCGATGGGTCGCGCGATGGCGCGGGTGCGGCGTAAGACATGATCAGTTCCTCGGCCGGCGGATACCGGCGTGCTTGTCATCAACCCTAGCGCGAGATACGATATTTCACAATACATAATCGTTTTCACAATGTGAGATATGAAGAAAATCGCCGCCTCGTCCATCCAGGTCATCGATCGCGTCGCCGCGTTGCTCGGGGCGATCGGCGAGCATCCTGACCCGGTCAGCCTCAAGGCGCTTGCCGCCGAAACCGGATTGCATCCCTCGACCGCGCATCGCATCCTCGACGCGCTGGTCACGCATGGTTTTGTCGAGCGCGCGGCCAGCAGCCAATACACGCTCGGTAAGACGCTGCTGCATTTCGCCAGCCGTGTGCATGGCAAAGTGGATTTACTGCGCGAGGCCAAACCGATCATGGAATGGCTGCGCTCCGAGGTCGGCGAGACCGTCAACCTCACAGTGCGCGAAGGCGACGAAGTGGTCTACGTCGAACGCGTCCTGCCGAACCGCATGATGCGCGTCGAACAGCTGATCGGCAGCCGTGCGCCGCTGCACGTCACCGCCGTCGGTAAATTATTTTTGGCCGAAGGCGGCGCGCAGGCGTGTCGCGAGTACGCACGCCGCTCCGGCTTGAAGCGCTACACTGCCAACACCTTAACGCAAGTTACGAAACTCTGGGCCGATGCCCAGAAATCTAAACTGCGCGGTTATGCGCTGGACGATGAAGAAGCAGAACTCGGCGTCGGTTGCATCGGCGTCGCGGTGCACGACAACCACGGCGTCATGATCACTGGCCTTTCCATTTCAGCGCCGCGCGAACGCCGCCAGGACGCCTGGATCCCGTTGTTAAAAAAAGCCGGGGCCGAACTCTCCGCGCGCCTGGGATACGCACTCAAGACAAACCGCGCGGTAAGCTCGGGCTAACACGCGCCCAAAAACTTGCGGAAGATTCACTACATGCTGAACGTCTTTCCCAATAACCCCCTCTCCCGCCGGGGCGGGAGAGGGGGGTACGGCAAACACTGACGCCGCCGCGAATTAATCCGGTACGTATAACTTAATTTAAGAGAGGTCGTTCGCATGCCCCTGATCAACATGCAAGACATGCTTACACACGCCTACGAGCATCAATATGCCGTGGGTGCCTTCGATCTGGTCAGCCTCGATTTTCTGGAGGCCATCGTGCAGGGCGCGGAGAACCGTAGCGCGCCAATCATATTGAGTCTCGCCGAATCGCATTTTGAGTATTTCGATTTCGAGCTCGCGATGGCCGCGACCGTTGCCGCGGCGCGGCGTACGCGCGTTCCCGTTGCTATTCATCTGGATCATGGGTTGTCGCTCGATGCCGCAGTGCGTGCGATTCGGTTCGGCTGCAATGGCGTCATGGTCGATGTCTCGACGCGACCGTTCGCAGAGAACGTTGCCCACACGCGTGCGGTGGTGGACATGGCGCATGCCTGCGGTGTGCCGGTCGAGGGCGAGCTTGGTTATGTCGCCGGTGTGGAAGGCGAAGACGCGGAAAAACATCCGGGTGAAGTGATCTATACCTCACCCGAGCAAGCGCGCGAGTACATCGACCGCACCGGCATGGATTTTCTGGCCGTGTCCATCGGCACGGTACATGGACGCATGCAAGGCGCACCGAAGCTCGACTTCGAACGGCTGCAACGCATTAACGAAATCGCAGGCATCCCGCTGGTGATCCACGGCGGCACCGGCTTGACCGACGATCAATATCGAAACCTGATTACCCGCGGTGTCGCCAAGATCAATTACTACACCGCGCTCGCCGATGCCGCCGCGCAAAGCATTCGCACGCACGCAGAGCGCGATGCCCGCGCCGGTTACACCGGCCTGCTGCGCGGCGTGCGCGATACGATCCGCGCGGAAGTGGAGCGCGTCATCGCACTGTGGGGTAGCGCCGGACGCGCCGACGCGGTTTTAAAAACGGCCGCACCTTGGCGCGAGGTCGAGCACTGTATTGTGTACAACACCACGAACCTGCAAGACGACGCGCTAGAGCGAATGATGGCACACGGGCGCGCGTCCTTAAGCGCCATTCCCGGCGTGCGACGCGTATTCACCGGCCGCGCCGTGCGCGACGATGCGCACTACCGCTACTGCTGGTTAGTGCGTTTCGCCAGTGCCGCGGTCGTCGGCAGTTACCGCAACCATCCCGATCACGTGCGCTTTGCCGATACAGAGTTTCGACCGCAGGCTGCGGATCGACTTAGCATCGACTTTGAGTCGGTTGAATAACGCGGCGGCGTCCGTTCTGGTGGCACGGCCGACCCCGCCACCGAATTATCTGTAATAGTGCAAACCCCACTGACAGCTACCGATTCTCCGGTTGTGATCTATCAGGCGAAGTGCAAGCCTAATTTACGCCGTTGGATCGCCCCCCGTTGTCGGGAGCCCCTTGAGTGAAACTACGATAGCCGATTCATTAGCGATTGAGCGTGTGTTTCGTTAGTCGGGTTCACGAACGGCAATAAATCCGGTAGTCAGTTGTGTTGGGGTTCGCTGCTCACCGCAAAACACAAGTTACGCGCTAGCGTGATTAACCCCCGCTCAGCGCCTGCACGACAATGGCACACCGATGACCGGTGCCAGCAGGGTCTCCGTGCTGCAACACCTGGTGTGATACCGTCGTTAAGCCGGCCTGGCGTGAGTGATGACAACCCGTACTCGGTAACTGCTCCTGCGTTGCTATCTCCGGCATCCCTGCCGTCGAGTGAATCATTATTCCATACTGTGAAATATGCGCCGGTGTATCCCGGACACTTCAGCACCGTCGAAGATGCCCGTGATTATTTTGAGACATTCGTGCACCGGTATCACCACGAACACCGTCACAGTGGTCTCCGGTTTGTGACCCCTGCTCAGCGGCATGAGGGCAAGGAGGCGGCGATCTTGGCACAGCGTCACCCCGTGTACGAACAAGCCAAACAACGCTTTCCGCAACGCTGGAATGGGCGCGCTACCCACTGGGATCGCATCGCCACCGTGCATTTGAATCCGGAAAAAGGTAAATCACACAACTCTGCCATGGCGGTGGCCGCTTAATGAGAACAGGCGACAACTACGCTGACAATTACCGGTGCGCCGCGCCGCTCAATACAACGTTAAAACCTACTGAAAAGAGGGAGCAATGAACACACTAAGGCCGGTCTTCGCTCTTCATCGCGCCATGTTTTTTAAACTATATAGCGCGCTTTTTCTGCTATCGATTTTATCCGGATGTATCATTCCACTCGGCGGGCCGGAGATCGAGCGCGATTGTACGGTGCCTATGACATTGGATGCATTAAACGAGGCTCGGTCTTTAGAACAACTAGCGTCGCTTATCGGGCCTCCGCATGGTGCCGGATATCGCTACGACCCAGGAAACGAAGGATTTATGAATAGGTGGTTTAGCACTCCCGAAAAGTGGTTTCAGAGCATGACTGTTAAACCTCCGACACTGCCGCACAATATGGAGCGAGGAACACAATTCATCATTTATAATTTTGCCGACCGCGGTAGTTTAGCCGGCGGAGTCATATATGTTTTCCATACAGACCGCGGTGAAATACTTGGATACGGCATTAGTAACTATCTTCTAAGCAAGTACGGGTTTCAGCTGTCACGCATGGAAAAGCGAAACGTTCCGAAAAACATCATGCGATTTAAGAAATGTCGTGGAATTCCCGTCGAGAATTGACGACAACCGATGAAGCAAAATAGCTTCGTAACGCATGAAGCAAAAAGATGAGCAGGTGTTTGCATGTTTGTCCGTGTCGTCTACCGGTTTATACTTACTTTAAGCTCGATTCTAACCTGTAGTTCGAGCGGACGCGGTGAGAAGGTGCATCGTTTTCTGTTATCGCGATGGCCGCGCCGCTCAACAAAACGTTGAGGCTGTAGAAAAACACCTAAATCATAAATTTCAAGTTAATAAATGTGATCAAAAACAATGCCTTATAATTGCATAAAACCGCAAAATCATGTTTTCCTACAGCCTCGTTAGGCTCGCGTGAGTATGCTTCGAACAATATCAAAGGTGTTGGCTTTCAGTAACCGAAAGTCGGAAACAGATAAGAGCCTTACGCAAGTTGCGGGCTTCACTTATGCCGCACCCAACACAAACGATCCGATGCAGAACGCCAAGTGTGGAGAAATTGTAAGGATAAAAGGGAGAAAGCCACCTTGGCTCATTGTAAATCATGAAATTACTTCAATAGCGATCCCGTCTCAATGGCCTGGACGCCTCTGGCGTACAGAGATCGTCGATGTAGTCACGGACTCCGATGTGGTGGCCGCTAGATCAGTCAAACCGACTGCAAGTGCAGGTTACACGAGAGCGGTCGCTATACGGGTAATTGAGGAGCTACCGCTTGCATTACTGTTCGGACCACAAGGCGAGGCAATCTGTGCGGTAATAAGCCGAGCCGGAAATCTGGAACTTGATGACATACCTTCTCTTGCTAAGGCACGGTGCCCAGAAGCTAGTGAAGTTTATTCACGTGTGTGGAGAAAATGGCTAGGCGGCAATGATGAGTTACCTAACAACGCAGACGAGGACCTTTCTGGAACCCTGCTGTTTCCTGGTACTCGCGGTGGTTCGCCAATTAACCGCGGGTTTTCTGTTATTTACACACAAGTTGCGAAACGTGCCGAAGAACTCGTGGGATCTTCGGCGTTCGTGGTGGACCCCATCGATAGCGAAGGCGCATGTCTTGAACCCACATGGGCCGCTGCCTGTAATGCATTGCTTGATGCGGCTATGGCATTTGGCGCACCCACGCTATTGAGTGGTAGTGATGCTTCTATCTTGGCTACTGCATGGCACAAAGTCATCGGCCAAACACCAACAACATCGCGCGCCTAACAACCGGTTCGTGCGGGCGCCGGGGACAGCGCACCATGTTTCTGTTATTTTTGTGGCCGGTGCCGCACACCCGGGACGTTATGCATACAAAAATAAACTACGTCCATATAGTAAGAAAGTACAAAACGTATTAATCGGGTTGTATTGTTTATGCGTATTAGAATTTGGGTCATTCTTATCATACTTGTTAGTCCTATTTTTGCAAAATTTACCGGAATGTTGGTTCCATCAGTAAATGGTCTGGAGCAAAGCCTTGCTGGTGTCCAACACGTCGCTCCAGACGACGCCAAAAAACGACGCGTCTGAGTTCTAACGTTAAACGAGGCATCACGTGGCTCTTGTGTTACTTGGAAAGACTGAATGTCCGCTGTGCGGAGCTGTTCTGGAGACTGGTGATGAACTTGTCGCGACGTCTGGAGCCGGAGTTAGTGAGGGAGGTCCTCTTGCACCGTACCAAGATGCAGCAATGCATAAGAAGTGCTTTCTGAACTGGCCGCTTCGGAAAATATTTATTCAAACGTTTAACGAGTATTATGATCAGCACTTTCGAGGTATGCGTTTCATGCGCGAGGACGGATCAATTAAAGAACGAGAGCCGAGATCGGGAAAAACCGTCTAACTTCGCGTTCGAGGCCGGCGCGGTGAAGCGGCGCGCCGTCCGGCTGGTCACCTGCGGCGACCAGCCGATTGACTCAAACGTTGAGGCTGTAGAAAAACCCCTAAATCATAAATTTCAAGTTAATAAATGTGATAAAAAAACAATGACTTTTACTTGCATAAAACCGCGAAATCAAGTTTTCCTACAGCTTCCTTAGGCAACACGAGACCCACATGAGCCATCGGTCACCTGTCGAGAAGCTCGATGCCTCGCTAAGCGAATCGGATGCCGATTCCATGATTTGGAACGATGGAGGAGAGAGCAAACTTGCCGAAGATATCCTCTCGCTCTTCTCCGAGAATAACTGGCTCTTGTTCGGAACAATGTGGAGGCACAGAAATACCAGTTGGCGCACTTGCCTAGCTTCAATCTTACAGCCACAGCAGGACGAGAGTGCCGTGCGAATGCTGCTGGTTCTCGCTGGCGACCAAGGGCTTGGCATAGCCTTCGAGGCACTTTCCAAGATTGCGTTCTACTGTGGAGTTAACGACGGATCGCTAGGGCCATTTGTTGACACACGCATCCGTGTGCCTACTTTCCTGGTTGCTGCAGTGAATGCGCCTGAATTGAAAGGGAACATTGCGAAAGTCATTGCCGAGTGTGCGCCAGCAATTCAGAAGCGATTTGAACTGCTACTCACAGTGCTCAGTTCTGGCGGAGCGAGTGTTGCCTAACCCTTCCATGGACGTCCTCATGTCAAACGTTAGATTCCTAAATCCACACGACTTCGACCTAAGAAACGAATCGTGGCGGAAGGTGTTGAGATGGCACGAGTATCGAGCGCGTCGGGGTTCTCACTCCTTATTCTCATGGTTCAAAAGCACGACAAATACGGAAAGGTATGGGTACTTTGTGGAGCACTTCGCCACCTAGCGGGTGCGACACTAACGTACTATGAAGACACCAACTCCATTGTAGATGATCTGAAGTCTTCCCCGGAGGGGGACAGAGTAACTGCCGTTCATGTTCAAGCGCCTGGATTTGAAAGCTACATTGCCCATCGCGCAGATCGGATAGTCAGCCAGGCACAATATCAGCGTGAGGCCATTGAGTAGATTGCGAAGAACGTGAAAGACCACCCAACCACACGCCTGGTTGAAGCCGGCGTTAGTTTTTATAATGCATGATCAGAGGCAAGTTAAACCATTAATTGTTGCATTTTCTTTCATTTTTCTTGCGCCTCAATTTCCATATCGACTACCAATTGTGATTGTTGCTGCTGTAATTACGGCAAAAATTGCATTTTTACCCTTTAATTATTTTCTTGCACTTGAACTCGAAAAAATTAACTCTCGCAGACTAGAAAGCTGTACGACGAGGCATTTAAACGGGGTGCTGTGAGCTTGGTGACGGAGCAGAACTACAAACTTAGCGAGGCGGGTCGGCGACTGGGTATTAACCCGAATCTGATCAGCCGATGGAAACTAGAGCTTGCACAAGCATCGACAGGAAGAGGGCTCACGCCGGATGAGCGAACTAGGCTACTAAGAAAAATCATCATATGGTAATGAAGCTCGAAAAGATCGTCCCGTTTGGTCGCTCACTGGACGAATACAAGAATATGTTTGCGCTCATGGATGGCGATCTGAGCAAGAATATTATTGGTGTCGGTGATGGTCCGGCGAGTTTTAATGCCGAGATGTTTGCCTTAGGAAAGCCCGTTGTTTCGATTGACCCGCTGTACATTTTTCGGCCGAGGAGATCGAAAGACAATTCTATTCGGTGGTCGATAACATCATTTCACAGGTTAAGACCACGCCTAATGATTGGGTCTGGTCCAGTCACAGATCTCCAGAACACTTGAAGGAAAACAGGGTGAACGTGCTGCGCCGCTTCGTGGCGGATTTTGAGAAAGGAAAGGCCGCAGGGCGCTATATTGTTGGCGAATTGCCGACCCTGGACTTTGAAGATGGAAAGTTCCAGCTTGCGCTTTGTTCACACTTCTTGTTTTTGTACTCGGATCATTTGACGTACGATTTTCATCGGGCGTCAGTTCTAGAAATGCTCCGCGTAGCCTCGGAAGTTCGCATTTTTCCGTTGCTAACGCTCCTGCTAAAAATGTCTCCCTACGTGCAACCACTTATCGAGGAACTCAGGTCGGAAGGTTTTGTTGCGCGCGTAGAGAAGGTGGGTTATGAGTTGCAAAGGGGCGGAAATGAAATGCTGCGAATTCAAAATGTATCGTATGCTAAGGATATTGTTAATGTCTAAATTTTTACTAAAACACCTAAATCATAAATTTCAAGTTGATAAATGTGATCAAAAACAATGGCTTATACTAATGAGTCACATGGAAAGGAGACCCTCCAAAACTTTCCTATCGCGACGGACCGGCCAGAACAATCGTTGTTCATTGTGTTGAGTCCGATTTTCCAGCGAAGGTCCAAGAAACCTTGGAAGGTGTTTTACCAATAACAACCCAATGGGTGCTTCTAAACCGCCATGGCCCGTTACAGGCAAAGGAATTTAGTGAACATGAGATTCCGAATTTTTGTGGCCGATATTCCACTCGCGGGTGCCTTGCCAGAACGGCTGAATAAAATGGGGGCAGGGAGGTTGAACTCTTTTCAAAAAACGGCTAACAACGGGTTCCAGGCGACGTCGGCGCTAACGCGCCGCCGCGCCAGAACCCGAGTGTGGCGGCACAGCACCAATTACCCGAGCAGGAGACCAGCATGCATCGAATAGCACGAACAACATTCCAGCCGAACACTTTGAGAAAAGTAATCGTGATTGTGGGCCTTGCCAATATATGTCTCGCCAGTGTCCAATCCTGCGCCGCAAACGATACGAACGGGCAAGCGGCATGTGCAACCGTTCTGAGGCCGCTGGTGATTCAGGTCGAGTTTCCCGATATATCGCGAAATATCAGTTCCAAGGCTGTCAAAGAAAAATATCTCGATGAACTGGACGAGTACATCAGGGATGTGTCGCACAACAGGGTATGCATCGAGGGGAAAGTCACTGAGAAATGGTACAAGCTACCGAAGCCCATCTCCGACTACTGGGTGCCGTGGCAGAATCAGCGGGCGAACAAGTCCAATCTTCGAAATCTTGTCAGTGACTCACTCGATGCCGTTGACCAGGATATCGACGTGTCGACATACGACTTCGTCATTGTCGCGCTGGCCGCGACCTTCGATGAATGGGGCAACAACGGCGTTGCGGCTTATCCGGGGATGCTCGGCTGGAAGTCCGATGAGATATTGTTTACTCGTAGTGGACGCAAGGTCAATCGTGGAATTGTGGTGTACGCTTCAACTGTGCACCTTGGCCACGTATTTCATGATGTGGCGCATGTGCTCGGTGGGGTCAAAGACGGAAAACGTGTCCTGCCTTGCCTGTACGACCAGGACTTGCAAGGAAAATCGACGCTGCGGACTGGCTCCGGTGTCTTCCAGGCGTTTACCGACTCGCAAATTCACATGGGTGGCTGGGACACCATGTCGTGCAACAATTGCTTGCAAAGACCGGCACCCCCTGGTATATCGTCGTGGACCAAGTTGCGGCTGGGCTGGCTGGAACCTGCAAAAATTCGTGTGGTGAATCCGGGCGAAAAGGTTGAAGTCACGTTGGGGCCACTCGAGGATGCCTCATCGCAGTTCATGGTGATCAAGATTCCGGTGACTGATACCACGTACTACCTCATCGAGAATCGGCAGTACATTGGGCATGATAAGTACTTGCCGGAAACAGGTGTGCTTATTATGTTTGCCGACGACACGATCGGGGAGAGCCGCCATGGCCAAGGTATGGTGAAGCTCATTAACGCCAACCCTGGTGTGCCCCGTCTGGAAAGCGCGGCATTCGATATCGACAAGAATGCTTCTTTCACCGATGACCAGAATGGTGTTCGGGTCAAACTGTTAAAGAAGAGCGGAAAGTCTTATGACATTCTTGTGGAATACACACCACGTTAACCAGATCGCCTCGCATTCTGACGGCAAGTTAAGGCACCGTTAGGCGAAGAAGTACAAGGGAACCATGCCTTACAAAGAGATTTTAAGCGCTGTTGCTATCGTGCTCACTTTAGCGGCGTTTGTGCCCTATATCCGCACGATCATTAGCGGCACAACCAAGCCCCATGTTTTTTCTTGGGTCATTTGGGGTGCAACAACCTTCGTAGTTTTTCTTGCGCAGCTTGAAGGCAAAGGTGGTGTGGGCACCTGGCCCATCGGGGTTTCAGGAAGCATTACGATAGTAGTTGCATTCTTGGCTTACGTGAAGCGTGCTGATATTACAATCACGAAAACAGATTGGTTATTTTTTATTTTGGCAATGTCTTCTTTACCGCTTTGGTACCTTACGTCTGACCCATTGTGGGCCGTTGTCGTTCTTACAACCGTGGATGTTCTCGGGTTTGGGCCAACGCTCAGGAAGGCGTATAGTTCCCCACATTCCGAATCTTTGCTGTTCTTTTCCCTGTTCGCTGCCCGCAATCTCCTTGTCATTATGGCGCTTGAGAATTACTCAGTTACCACAATATTGTTTCCCGCCGTCATCGCGGCAGCGTGTATGCTGCTAATGGCAATGTTAACGTATCGTAGGCGAGCAATAGCAACGTGAGAGCGCATTCTGAAAGAACTCTTGCCCTCGGAGCAACAGATTCAGCTAAATCATGGGTTCGCGATTGTTTCTGTTTTGATGCACTTGCTGGGCACCTACGAAGGCAAACCAATTGACTTCAGTATTCGGTATACCCGCATCTGGGCAGCCTCTGCGAGCGGAACAATGCAAATTGTCGCGGGCCACGCTAGTGCCATCTCACCGAGCTAATGCGAGTTCAAGTATCTTCGGTGAAACCAAATGCCCGACAACGCGTTCAACCCGGACGCGCCAAAAGTGGCGCACCGGTTAATGCAAGGTTAGAGAAAACAATAATCTCAAGATTAACAGTTTGGTAGTGAAAAATTATGATCCTGAAACATAGTAAGTCCCCCTTGTCGTTTTTGTTGATGTTGATGACGGTAGGTGCGCCGGCTTCATCGCAAGAGTTTGCTTTCGATCCTCCGGAAAATTTAGCTCAGGGAGGACGGTATAAAGTTACTGATGATGTCTCAGCTGTTGTTACCACATATGAATTCGGGAATTTTCTCTACCTTTACAAGACGGGACAGCGGTTATGGAAATCTCCTCCCGTGCAAGGATTTTGTATGAGCCCGATAATTGTGCGCAAAGATATCGACGGTAACGGTGCGACTGATTTTTGGATGTCGTCGACGCAATGTCGCTACGAGTGTAATGAGTTCAGCGTTTTTCTGAGCCTCAATAACACTAGTAAAAACTACTTGATTCACTATAAAAGTTACGGTGGAGGGAATGATGGCCGACTCCCGGTGCTTGAAACTAATGAATCTTTACCTGTGAACATTTGGCTTCAAATAAAATCACTGCTTGTCTGCCATGGCGGTGGCCGCTTAATGAGAACAGCTGACAACTATGTTGACAATTACCGGAATGAACATACTGCGAGAATGTGGATCTCGACTTCGACTCTGTAGTGGACAAGCCTTCAGCAAGGATCTCTCCTGCGGTCTGGCCGGGTTTCAGATCGAAACTATGACCGATAACCCCGTAGTTGTCTCGAACAAGATCGTTACCTATAATTTGACGGGGCGGTTTACACTAATGACTCGTCAATTCAACGACATGGCCATAGCCCAAGGATGACTAACCGACTCATTAAAAATTATATGAACCCACAAGAAATAACATCCCCCAGTTCAACGCCAGCAAATTATTTATCCGGGCGCGTAGCGTTGATTACCGGCGGAAATCATGGCGTTGGTTTAAATATTGCCCGTAGTTATCTTCAAGCCGGTGCAAATCTAATGATTTGTTCACGTAATGCAGCATCGCTTGAGAAGGCGGCGCGAGGGTTGGCAAGTTATGGTGGAGCAGGGCAAATTGTTGAATATTTTCAGGCCGATATCTCCAGGCAGGGAGAGACTGTGAAGTTGATGGCGGCTACCATCGAACGCTTTAGCCGGCTTGATATTCTGGTGAATAATGCCGGTATCTACGGCCCAATCGGCTTATTCGAAAGCCAGGACTGGGAGCATTGGGTCGAAGCAATCAATATCAATCTGTTGGGCTCGGTACTCATGGCACGCGCCGTGTTGCCCCATTTCAAAGCCAATCGCTACGGAAAAATTATTCAATTGGCGGGTGCGGGAGCAACCTTTGCCGAACCTAGATTTAGTGCGTACGCGGTTTCCAAAGTCGGTGTTGTGCGCTTTATGCATATCCTGGCGGAAGAATGCCGCGGTTACCACATCGATATTAATTCAATATTGCCGGGTCGTTTGGACACGCACATGCTTGATGAATTAATCGAGGCAGGTCCGGAACGCCTGGGTCAAGAAAACTATGAGCGTGCATTGCGTCGGAAAAAAAAGGGTGGCGATAACTTTGATCACGCACAGGAATTATCAGTTTTTCTCGGCTCAGCCCAGAGTGATGGTATTACCGGCAAGATTATTAGTGCGTTGTGGGACCCATGGAAAACATTCCCAAGCTATGCCGATATTATGGCGAGCAGCGATGTATATACGTTAGGAAGGATTGTCCCGCGTGAACGGTTGTTGCAATTATTTAAGTTGTCCTTGCAGAAACACGGGGTACTGAAAGCAGTGCATCATGCAATTCTGTATCTGTTGCGATGCTATAAAAAATAAATATGAACAGACGGTAATGAAAATGCTGAATGAAGGTTACCAGGTTTCTTCCATCTAAAATGAGAAAACACCCATGCGTTATATTCTTCTCGACAGAATCACGGCCCTCAATCCGTCTGGATCCGCCTTCGGCATCAAGTGTGTATCGCTTGCCGACGATATTTTTGTCGATCATTTTCCAGGGCATCCGATCATGCCGGGGGCCTTGATACTCGAAGCGATGGCGCAACTCGGCGGGGTGTTGGTCGAGGCATCGATGCGCGAGCGCGGCCGACATGATTTACACGCGCTGTTGGTGACCGCCGATAAGGCTAAATTCCGGCATCGGGTTCGACCTGGCGATCGGCTTGAGCTGGAGGCACAGGTGATTTCCGTGCACGAAGACGGCGGACAAGTGAAAGGCTTGGCCCGTGTCGATGGTCAACTGGTGGCGGAGGCGGAGTTGGCCTTTGCCTTTGCCCAGGTAACCAATCCGAAAGTATTGGCGCGTCGTCGCGAGGTATTAAACGTCTGGCTAACGGGCTCTGCCGAAGACGCATGAGCGCACGACCGGTATTTGTGCACGGTGTTGGCGCGGTGACGGCGCTCGGCTTGAGTTGGCGTGAGTCGATTGCACCGCTTGCGGCAGGCGCGAGTGCCATCGTGCCGGTGACTGAATTTGATGTTGCGCATTTTCCTTGTACGGTCGCCGCACCGATCCGTGATTTTAAACATCAAGGTGATCGGCGGATTGCCTTGGCCTGCGCGGCCAGCGAAGAGGCCTGGACGGCAGCGGCCATAGCATTCGATGACTCCCAACAAAAAAAAATCGGCATCTTTATGGGTGCCGAATCGGGGCGTGCACCGTTTGCCACCGTGCATGCGTTGACGCGTGCCGCCGGTGGCAAGGCCGCTTTCGATCATGCCAAATTCGGCAAACAGGCCCGTGTGCTTGCCGAACACTGTGATGCATCGCAGACCTCACCGGCCGCGGTGACCTCACTGTTGGCAAAACGTTATGGCGCAACCGGGCCTGCCGTTACCATTTCACTGGCGTGTTCGTCGGGCGCGTCCGCTGTTGCCGAAGCAGCTCGGTCAATCCGACTTGGCATCTGCGACGTAGCCCTTTGTGGCGGTGTCGGTGCGGATGTTGATCCCTTGATGTTGGCGGGTTTTGGGCGGATTGGTGCCTTGAGTGGGCGCGGCATTTCGTGTCCGTTTGATGCGCGGCGCGATGGTTTTGTGGTTGGGGAAGGCGCGGCAATGATCGTGCTTTCTGCTGACCGTGGCACGGCCGTCGTGGAGTTGGCCGGTGAGGGTCGTTCGCTGGACGCGTACAACCTGACCGCGCCTGATCCGGACGGCGATGGCGCAACACGGGCAATGCGGGCCGCGTTGGTCGCGGCGAAGATCGATGCGGTCGATTATGTGCAAGCCCACGGCACCTCGACACCGTTGAACGATGCGGTCGAAGCCATGGCCCTGCGCCGCGTATTCGGTACTCATCTATATAAGTCACACGTCAGCTCGGTCAAAGGCGCGTTGGGTCATTGGATTGCCGGTGCCGGTGCGCTGGGATTGTTGTGTGCGCATGAGGCGCTCATGACCGGTACGCTCTTTCCTACCGCGAATCTTACCAACCCCGATCGCGACTGTGATTTGCCACACGTGCTTGGTGGCGCAATTAAGAAGACGGTTAACACGGCGCTTGTTAATGCCTTCGCCTTCGGTGGCGCAAATTGCAGCCTTGTGTTACGGCGCTGTGCATGATGCATACTAACGAGGCACATGGAAAGGATACCCTCCAAACCAAGACACGCCGTCAATACATCCATGTAGGCTCGACAGCAGCATCCCTGCTGCTGACGGTCTTGGTTGGAGGGTATCCTTTCCATGTGCCCCAGTAATCAGTATCAAAAAGTGTATGTGCAAGGCGCAGCGGCGATTAGCGCGTTTGGTATGGACTGGCGTGGACTGGGTGCTGCGATCACAGCAAACAAGATTACCTTGTCGCCCGCTCGTCAGCTGGCGGACTCGCATGGATCGGTGTTTGGCTCCGAAGTTGCCGCTATTCCAGCGGCCATCGATGTCGATGCACGCGCCTGCAAGTTGATGTCATACCCGGCGCGCCTCAATGCGGTTGCGCTGCGCCAAGTGTTGTACGACACGGGATGGGAAAGTGCTCGCGACGAGATCGCGTTTTATCTTGGCGTCGGTGCCTCGGGTGGTTCGGTGGCGGAGTTGACCGAGATGTTGCGCGCCAGCATTGTGGATCAGACCTTTACGCTGGATCGTTTCGGCACTGCAGGTCTTGCCGCATGTAATCCGCTGTTTGCGTTTCAGTTAATGAACAATTTCACCCTCTGTCACGGCGCAATCGTGCATGGCATTGGTGGTCCGAACAGCGCGTTTTATTCGCGGGGCAATGGGACGGTGGCCGCTTTGTCGGAGGCAATGCACGTGGTGGCGAGCGGCGAGTGCGGGCGGGCCTTGGCCGGTGGCGCGGATTCGGCGTTGCACCCGGTGACCTGGGCGCAGTTATGTCGTGATGGTTATGTTGATCAGGGATTCATTCCTGGCGAAGGGGCGGGATTGTTGGCCTTGTCGCGAGAATCGACCCATGCGCTTGCCGAACTGAGTCGATGTGAATTTCACTCTGCGATCACGTTGCGTGCGGGAGCGGCGCGGTTATTATCGGATATTTTTCAAGATTTCAAACCAAACGTAGATGATCGGGTATTGTTCTCCGCTTGGGGCGAGCCATCGCGTGAAATGTTATTGCATGCCTGCAACGAGTCGGGCGTTAGCACGGTTATTGATATCGCCGCTTGCCTGGGCGACGCCCTTGCGGCGGCACCGGCGCTGGCATGGGTGGCTGCTTTAGATTTAGTGGTGACTGGAAATGCGTCGCGTGCCTTGGTGTTGAACGCCGGTATCGACGGTGGTCTTGGCTGCGTCGTGTTACGGCGCGTCGTATGACCACGGCGGTGATTTCCGGTGTCGGGGTGGTATCCGCGTTTGGCGTGGGTGCGGCCAATTTGTTTGACGGCCTGGCCAATGCACGAAGCGCGGTTCGACTTATACGTTCATTTGATGTCAGCCATTTTCCAACGCGGGTGGCCGGTGAGGTGGATGTCGCGGCGATTGAGCGTCATTGGATCATGCAGCATGTAGGCACCATCAATGCCGACACGACAGTGCTGGATGAATTCGAGTCCATCGGTGCCTGGCGTGATCGCAAAATCGTGTTTGGTTTGCTCGCCGCGATGGAGGCCTGGCGCACTGCCCACTGTGGCATTGCCGAACAAGAAGCGGGACTGGTAATGGCGTTAGGATTGGAGCAGGCCTTCCTCGAAGACTTCGCGCCATTTTTTAACGACAAAGGAATCGATTGGCAAGCCGAGCAAGCCGTGCGCAGCACGGGCTTTCGCTATCGATCCGATGTGGATTTAACTGCGCAACTGCTGAGTCGCCTGCTCGACTTGACGGGGCCAACAATTGTTAATGCATCGGCCTGCGCAGCCGGTGGCCTGGCCATCGCGCAGGCGGCGTCGTTGATCGAACGCGACGCTGCTTCGATCGTATTGTGCGGCGGTGCTGATTCGATGGTGAATCCACTGGGCATCGGCGGCATGACCCGCTTGGGCGCACCCTCACCGCGTTGCGAACTCGATGCCTGTCGGCCATTTGACCGTCGGCGTGATGGACTGGTGATTGGCGAAGGCGCGGCGATGTTTGTCGTTGAAGCCGAGCAACGTGCGTTAAATCGCGGGGTAAAACCATTAGCAAGAATTCTCGGTTACGGCAGCAGCCAAGATGCCTATCGCGTGACCGCGCCACGGCCCGACGGTGCTGCCGCACGTAAAGCAATGCAATCTGCGCTCAAGCGTGCACGGTTAGATTGCAGTGCGGTTGGTTACATCAATGCCCATGGTACCGGCACACTATTGAATGACGCTGCGGAGGCACGCGTCATACGCGATCTGTTTGGTGCCCATGCCGATCGGCTGCCGGTGAGTTCCATCAAAGGGGCTATCGGACATTTGATGGCGGCATCCGGTGCGATTGAATTGGCGGCATGTTTGCTGCCCTTGCAACGAAATATATTACCTGGCACCGCCCACCATCAACAAAAAGATCCGCACTGCGCAATTAATGTGATCGGTGAGCAGCCGCGTGAAGAGAAGGTCGATGTCATCCTCAGCAACTCGTTCGGTTTCGGCGGGCAAAACGTGAGTGTGATCCTCGGGCGTTATCCATGAGGCCAGCACCTCAGGTGGCGATTAAGGGTTGGGCGTGGCGTACGCCCTTCGGTGCATCGATTGAACACGTCACGCGCCAATTGCTGGCCGGAGAACGCGCCGTGCGCAGCAACACACGGTTTGATGCCGCGAGTTACTTGTGCAGCGTCGCCTCGAGCATCGTGGAGGAACCCACACTTACCCGACAGCACCGCTTCTTACGCCGGATGGGATTATTTGCCTTGGAAGTCGCACGCGAAGCGCTTCACTATTCTGGTATACCGGCGAGTGACAGGGTGGGTCTTTTTTTTGGTTACGGTGGCTTGCGTGCCCATTGGGACGACATGATGCCTGCCTTCGAGCATCAGCAATCCGATGGTGATGGCGCGTGGAAACGTGGCTTGAATCTATTGCATCCCTACTGGATGTTGCAGCACCTGTCGAACAATGCCCATGCCTTAGCGGCAGAAGAATTGCGTGTACGGGGTGAGGGCGCGACCTTTGGTGGTGCCAATGCCGGTGCCCAAGCCTTAGCCGCCGCCATTCGTGCGCTGGAAGCCGGTGCGATTGATACTGCCGTGGTGGTGGGTTATGACTCGTTTATCGAACCGGAAACACTGGTTGATCTTGCCGCCAGGGGCATGTTGACGTTGCAGACGGAAGCTAACGTGGCAGCACCTTATGCGCAAACGGCGCAGGGTTTTGTGCCGGGTGAAGCGGCCGCCGCGTTAGTATTGCAACGCATAGGCAGTGGCGATGGGCGTGAGCTGGCGTATGTGCAAGCGGCCGATGGCGCGGACGGGGAAGCCGCTGCGCCAAGTCTCAATACGATCATGAATTTATTGGCGAACCTGGCGCAAGGCGCTACCCTCATCGATGGTGCCGGTTGGGCGCAACCCGCACAGGATAACGCGGAACGAAGTGCGTTAGCCAAATTTACAGGAGAAGAGGCGATGTTGTGTTGTACCATGAGTGCCATGGGACAACTCGGCGCAGCAGCGCCCCTGGTGCAGGCGATTGCGCTTGCTGAACAATTGCGTTTGCAAATGCTTGCGCCCATTGCGGGTTTACAGCAGGCGGCAGATGGCCCATTGCGACCATTAACATCGGCAACCCCAATTAACACACGTTCTGCACTGGCGATCTCGATGGGAACGCCAGGCTTGGCCGGTGCAATCAGGATCGACATGTCATGAATACCGAAGTCAGTTCAACAATGCAAACCGCTTTAGTCACCGGTGGTTCGCGTGGCATAGGTGCTGCGATTGCCGTCGAACTGGCGGCGCGTGGGTTTAGGGTGGTCATCAATTACCGTAACAATACCGAAGCAGCCCAGACAGTGGCAAACACCATTGAACAAGCTGGTGGCCAAGCGTTATTGATCAAGGCCGATGTCTCCAAGCCGGACGATGTCAATACCATGTTCGCTCAGCTCGACCGCGACGTGGGACACTTGGATGTCCTGGTCTGTAATGCCGGAGTAACTCGCGACACCTTGCTGGGCGCGAGCGAGCCTGACGATTTCGATACGGTATTTGCGACGAATATTCATGGGGTCGTAAATTGTTGTCGTCAGGCGGCGAAACGTATGGCGAGTGCACGGTGCGGGGTGATCATTACTATTTCTTCAGTCGCCGCGCAGCGGCCCGGTCGTGGGCAAAGCAATTATGCCGCGTCCAAAGGCGCGATCGAGGCCTTTACCAAGGCGTTAGCGGTTGAGTTAGCACCACGTGGCATTCGTGTTAATGCGGTAGCGCCCGGCGTGATCCTCACCGAGATGTCTGCCGACGTACGTGCAATGGCAGCGGAAGAAGTAACCAAGAAAATTTTGCTGAAACGCCCTGGCAACGCGCAGGAAGTTGCCAAGGTGGTCGGTTTTTTATGCAGTGACGAGGCGAGTTATGTGACGGCACAGGTGTGGAACGTGGACGGAGGATTTAAAGTTGAATGAAGAATCGAGTTTAACTTGGTTGTTATCGCGGCGCAGTATTCGATCTTTTAAGGATCAAGCGATTCCGCGTGAGACACTGAACAATTTGATCGTGGCGGCGACCAGCGCACCGTCCAACACCAACCGACAGCCTTGGCGCTTTGCGGTGGTGAGTTCCCGCGAGATGCGCGCCAAGCTTGTCGACGCGGTGCGCACCCGGGCGAATCATATCAAGGAAATTATCCATCGCGGCCATCATGCCGAAGACTTTGGCAATTACGGTGATTTTTTCTATGAACCCTTACTCACGGCAGCGACGATCATCATTCCGCAGTACCGCAATTACCCTGATCTGATCGCCAACTTTCTTGCCTCCGGTGGTGTTGATCCCAAACAATTTCATACGGCCAGTGCGATGCAAGCCGAGTTGTGTTCGACCAGCGCGGCAGCGATGGTATTGTTGTTGCAGGCGCACGCCTCGGGCTTGGGTGCGTGTTGGATGGCAGGACCTATGGTGGCGCGGGACGATATCTGCGGTCTGTTGAACATTAGCCCACCTTGGAACATGGTTGGCGCGATTGCACTGGGCTATCCCGCTGATCCGCCCCCGGCACAAAAGCCACGTAAGCCGGTCGATCACGTGGTGCAATGGTTTGATTAAGCTGAATGGAAAGGATACCCTTCAACCAAGGCATGCCGTCAATACATCCGTGTAGGCGCAACAGCCGCATCCCTGCTGCTGACGGTCTTGGTTGGAGGGTATCCTTTCCATGTGACTCAGTAATAAAAGCGGTTTCATATGAATAATTGCAATAAAATAGGTCGAATCATTTTTAAGGCAGTTGCATGACAACAGAAAGTCAGATCGAACAAAGTTTGATCACCAAGCTAACCGATCTCAAATACACCTACCGTGATGACATTCGCGACAAAGACGCGCTTGAGCAAAATTTCCGTGAAAAATTCCAAGCACTCAACAAAGTCAACTTGACGGATGCAGAGTTTGCCCGCCTGCGTGATGAGATTATCAACGCAGATGTCTATACTGCTGCAAAAACCCTACGCGAACGCAACACCTTTCAACGAGAAGACGGCACCCCATTTCAATACACACTGGTCAACATCAAGGATTGGTGCAAAAACGAATTTGAAGTGATCAATCAACTTCGGATCAATACTGACAACAGTCATCACCGTTTCGATGTTATTCTACTCATCAACGGTATGCCCGTGGTGCAAATAGAACTTAAAACATTAGAAGTCAGCCCGCGCCGCGCCATGCAGCAAATCGTCGATTACAAAAATGATCCGGGTAACGGTTATACGAACACCTTACTTTGCTTTATGCAACTTTTTGTCGTGAGTAACGAGACCAACACCTACTACTTTACCAATAACCAAAACCAGCACTTTGCTTTTAATGCCGACGAACGCTTTTTGCCGGTTTATCAATTCGCCGGAGAAGACAATAAAAAAATAACCCACCTGTATAACTTTGCCGACAAATTTTTAGCCAAGTGTACACTAAGCGAAATGATCAGCCGCTACATGGTATTGGTCGCCAGCGAGCAAAAGCTCCTGATGATGCGGCCCTATCAAATCTATGCGGTCAAGGCGATTGTCGATTGCATCCACCAGAACCGCGGCAATGGATATATCTGGCACACCACCGGCAGTGGTAAAACGCTCACCTCATTTAAGGCATCCACGCTGCTAAAAGACAACCCGGATATTGAAAAATGCCTGTTTGTCGTCGACCGCAAAGACCTTGACTGGCATACATGCGAGGAATTCAACAAGTTTCAAGCAGGCTGCGTTGAAGAAAACACCAACACCGAAACCCTGGTGCGGCGCATGCTGTCGGATGATTATGCCGACAAGGTAATCGTAACGACAATCCAAAAACTGGGGTTGGCGCTTGATGAAAACAGCATACGCAACAAATTCAACAAACAAAAAGGCAAGCAAACCTACAAGGAACGACTGGAACCACTGCGTAACAAACGCATCGTGTTTATTTTCGATGAATGTCACCGCTCACAATTCGGTGAGAACCACCAAGCCATAAAAGAATTTTTTCCAAAGGCCCAACTGTTTGGTTTTACCGGCACACCGATCTTCGAAGAAAACGCGACATACAAGCAGATCGACGGCACAGTAGGCTCCTTCAAAACCACGGAAGATATATTCCAGAAACAACTGCACGCCTACACCATCACCCACGCCATTGATGATCGCAACGTGCTGCGCTTTCACATCGATTATTTCGGCAAAGACATCAAGGGCAAGGAAAAACCAAAAAAAGGCGAAATACCACCGCCAGAAGCGGTGATAAAAGAGATACTGCAAAAGCACGATGCCGCGACCAACTCACGCCGCTTTAACGCCATCTTAGCCACCGCCTCGATCAATAACGCGATTGAATACTACGACTTGTTCAAACAGATTCAGGCTCAGCGCCAGGCAGAAGACGACAGCCATGAACCGCTGAACATCGCCTGCGTCTTTTCACCACCGGCACAGGCGCTTGCCAAAGAGGAGGACAATCAAAATGCCACCAATGTGGCGGACATTAAACAGCTTCAGGAAGGCCTGCCACAGGAAAAGGCCGATAACGAGCAAGAACCCGAAAAGAAAAAAGCCGCACTAAAAGCCATCATTGCCGATTACAACACAAAGTACGGCACCAACCACAGCATTAATGAATACGATCTCTACTATCAGGATGTGCAACAGCGGATCAAAGATCAGAAATATTCCAACCAGGATTACCCGCGCAAAAACAAGATCGACGTGATTATCGTGGTGGATATGTTGCTTACCGGTTTTGACTCCAAATACCTCAACACCCTGTACGTGGATAAAAACCTAAAATACCACGGCTTGATCCAGGCTTTCTCGCGCACCAACCGCATCCTGAACGACACCAAGCCCTATGGCAATATATTGGATTTTCGTTTTCAGGAAGACGCGGTGAACGACGCCATTGCCCTGTTTTCCGGTGAAGACACCACACGCGCCAAAGAAATCTGGCTGGTGGACCCCGCGCCCGTCGTTATCGGTAAACTCGAAGCGGCCATTGGCAAACTAGAAAACTTTATGAAGGCTCAAGATTTACCCTGTGCACCCGAAGAAGTCGCCAACCTTAAAGGTGATAACGCCCGTGGCGAATTTATCAACTTATTTAAAGACGTGCAGCGCCTAAAAACACAGCTCGATCAATACACCGACTTGAACATCGAGCACAAAACCAGTATTGAACAACTGCTACCCGAAGACCAACTGCGCGCCTTCCGTGGTGTCTATCTGGATACCGCCCAGCGCCTAAAAGCCCAGCAAGACAAAGACGATGATGCCAGCCCCGAAGTGCAGCAACTGGATTTTGAATTTGTACTGTTTGCCTCAGCAGTCATCGATTACGACTACATCATGGGCCTCATCGCCAAATACACCCAAAGCAAACCCAGTAAACAGAAGATGACCCGCGAACAGCTGATTAACCTGCTCAGCTCCAGCGCCAACCTGATGGAAGAGCGCGACGATATCGCCGCCTACATCAATGCACTGAAGGCGGGCGAAAGCTTAAACGAAAAAGAAATTCGCGACGGCTATGACGCGTTCAAAGCTGTAAAAGCAGCCCGCCAATTGGCAGAAACCGCAGAAAAACACGGATTGGCAACCGAAGCCCTGCAAGCCTTTGTCGATGGTATTATGAGCCGCATGATTTTCGACGGAGAACAATTGAGTGATCTATTAGCCCCGCTAGAGCTGGGTTGGAAAGTCCGTACCCAAAAAGAACTGGCCCTAATGGAAGACCTGGTGCCGCTGTTAAAAAAATTAGCCCAGGGGCGCGAGATATCGGGGTTGGCGGCGTATGAGTAAGCAAGCAACCAATACCAATGGTCCTAAGCTGCGCTTTCCTGAGTTTCGGGATGCAGGGAAGTGGGATGCGGGTACTCTCGTACAGATTGCAAAATTTCGCCGTGGTAGTTTCCCTCAACCTTATGGCTTACCTGAGTGGTACGATGATGATAACGGGATGCCTTTTGTACAAAAAATAAAATCAGCAAACTTGGTGCGGAACAAAGTGTTTTTATTGCAAAAGGTACCTTAATTGTTACCTTGCAAGGATCGATTGGAAGAGTAGCGATCACACAATATGACGCTTATATTGATAGGACGTTGCTAATTTTTGAGGAATTCTTCAAACCAACAGAAAAACTATTTTTTGCTTATGTAATTCAGAATCTCTTTGATATCGAAAAAGAAAAGGCACCAGGCGGAATAATTAAGACTATTACAAAAGAAGCGCTTAGTGATTTTGAAGTTAAATTACCCGGTTTCCTGGAACAACAAAAAATCGCTGACTGCCTTTCTTCCATCGAGCATTAAAGACATGCCTCCAGCAAACAATTCTCTACACTGTGTGTAGAGAATTGCGCTGCCCCCACCTTCGCCTAAAAAATATCTATGCCGAAGACAAGTTTGGTGAAAACTCAACCTTCGATGATTTCTCGGCAGTTCCTTCAGTTGTAAAGTATTACTTTACAACTGCTAAGGAATCCTTAGCAGTTCAAGTATCAGTGAAAAATCAAAAACGTAACAACGTGAAAAAGCAACGGAGGCTACCCCATGGATAAACAACTACAAACCCTGCAACAAAACCTTGAAGCCGCCGTACAGCGCGCCGATGCCGAAGGCATCGAGTTCTGGTTCGCCCGCGACCTGCAAGCGCCCTTGGGTTATGCCCGCTGGGAGAATTTTCAAACGGCCATCAATCGCGCCATGGAATCCTGCGAAGCCACAGGCCATGCGGCTTCGGATCATTTTCGTGGCGTCACGAAAATGATCGAGCTGGGCAAGGGTGGCCAGCGTGAAATTGATGATTTTATGCTCACCCGCTATGCCTGTTACTTGATTGCCCAGAATGGCGATCCGCGCAAACCCGAAATTGCCTTTGCCCAAAGCTACTTTGCCGTGCAAACCCGCAAGCAGGAGGTGATTGAAGACCGCATGCGGCTTCAGGCGCGGATGGAGGCCCGCGACCGGTTGAAAGAGTCTGAAAAAACGCTGTCGCAAAATATCTTCGAGCGTGGGGTTGATGATGACGGTTTTGGCCGTATTCGCTCACAAGGCGATAAGGCTTTATTTGGCGGCCACACAACGCAAGCGATGAAAGATAAATACGGCATTGTTAAAAGCCGCCCACTGGCAGACTTTTTGCCGACGCTGACGATTGCCGCCAAAAACCTCGCCACCGAGATGACCAACCACAATGTCGAGCAAGCTAATTTGCAGGGCGAGCACACTATCGCCGATGAGCACGTACAAAATAACGAGAGTGTGCGCGATATGCTGGGGCAGCGCGGTATTAAACCGGAAAGGCTGGCTGCAGAAGAGGATTTGAAAAAGCTGGAACGACGGGTGA
The DNA here is from genome assembly GCA_016194635.1 of Gammaproteobacteria bacterium. Classification (GTDB taxonomy): domain Bacteria; phylum Pseudomonadota; class Gammaproteobacteria; order UBA6429; family Thiohalophilaceae; genus JACQBC01. Next base: position 31,238 of record JACQBC010000017.1, read on the forward strand.
AATCTGAGGAAAAGAAGTTGGCAAAGAATACGAAAACCTTGCCGCCAAGCGATGAGGGCAAATAAAAACATGAGCACAACGACCTTGGCCAATTTGGATGAAGTGGCGGTTCATTTGCGCACGACACTGGAAAATGGCCTGCCGCAAAAGAATAAACCAAACAAAGAAATAAAGTTTGTACTGCTGTACGCCTATAACGGCACCGGAAAAACACGCCTGTCGATGGCTTTTAAAGATATTGGAAAAAACGGCGATGAGCGCGATACGCTGTACTTCAATGCCTTCACCGAAGACCTGTTCACCTGGGATAACGACTTGGATAACGATGCCCAGAGAGTACTGAAGCTTAACAAGAACTCCCGGTTCTTTGATGGTCTTCAACAGTTGGCGATGGAAGATCGTATTCGCCCGCTCCTGCACCGCTATGCGGATTTCGATTTTTTGATTGATTACAACGACTGGACTGTCAATTTTTTACGTGAGTTGCAAGATGGCGACAGCACCCAAACCGTTGATCACATTAAAGTGTCTCGCGGTGAAGAGAATATTTTTGTTTGGTGTTTCTTTCTCGCCGTTGCCCAGCTCGCTATTGATGAGCAAGAGGCCTATAGCTGGGTAAAGTACATCTACATTGATGACCCGATTTCTTCACTGGATGACAATAATGCCATTGCGGTGGCCAGCCATTTAGCACAGCTGCTGAGTAATAAAGACAATAAAATAAAAGTCGTGTTATCGTCGCATCATACTTTGTTTTTTAACGTGATGTGGAATGAGTTAAGCCGAGCCAAGAAAGCACAGCCCTATTTTCTCAGCAGAATTGAAGCCTCTGGCAATTATACGTTGCGTCATACCGGCGCGACACCGTTCTTTCACCATGTGGCCTTGTTAAAAGATCTACGCGAAGCGGCAGACACAGGTAATTTATACACCTACCATTTCAATATGTTGCGCAGCATTCTTGAAAAAGCCGCCTCCTTCCATGGCTTTAACCATTTCTCTGCCTGCCTTCACCAAGATGTGGATGATGCCGATGGTGTCGTGTATGGCAGAATGATTAATATATTCAGCCATGGTAATTATTCGCTTTTTGAGCCGATAGAGATGCTGGAAGAGAATAAGCGTTATTTTAGAAAAATACTGAATGAGTTTATGAATAATTACCGATTTAATCCCGAACTATTCCCAGCACAAATTGCAGAGCAAAACTAATCATGACTGAGAAAGATTATAAACAACTGGGCGCTACCCTGTGGGGCATTGCCGACCAACTACGCGGCGCGATGAACGCGGACGACTTCCGCGATTACATGCTATCGTTTCTGTTTTTACGTTATTTATCGGACAACTATGAAACCGCCGCCAAGAAAGAATTGGGGCCGGACTATCCGAAACTGGAAGCCGACGACAAGCGTACACCATTATCGATTTGGTACGAGGCGAATACGGAGGATAAAGTAGAGTTTGAAAAACAAATGCGTCGTAAGGTGCATTATGTGGTTGAACCGCCGTACTTATGGAGCAGCATTGCTGAATTAGCGAGAAAACAAGACAAAGAGTTGCTGCATACCTTGGAGAGCGGTTTTAAGTACATTGAAAACCATTCGTTTGAAACGGCTTTCCAAGGCCTGTTCTCGGAAATCAATTTGAACTCTGAAAAGCTCGGTAAAAAATACGACGATCGCAATGCCAAGCTGTGCACCATTATTACCAAAATCGCCGAGGGCATTGCCGAGTTTTCTACCAACAGCGATATTTTAGGGGATGCCTATGAGTACTTGATCGGCGAGTTTGCCGCAGGATCGGGCAAAAAAGCGGGCGAGTTTTATACCCCGCAACAGATCTCCAGTATTCTTTCCCAAATCGTCACGCTCGACAGCCAGGAACCCGCAACAGGTAAAAAGAAAAAGCTCGACAAAGTGCTGGATTTTGCCTGCGGCTCCGGCTCATTGCTGCTGAATGTTCGTAAACAACTGGGTGCCCATGGTATTGGCAAAATTTACGGCCAGGAAAAAAACATCACCACCTACAACCTGGCGCGCATGAATATGTTGCTGCACGGCGTAAAGGATTCGGAGTTCGAAATTCACCACGGCGATTCATTGTTGAATGATTGGGATATTCTGAACGAAATGAACCCTGCGAAGAAGCTAGAGTTTGATGCCGTAGTTGCCAATCCACCCTTCAGTTATCGCTGGGAACCGACCGAAACACTAAGCGAAGATTTTCGTTTTAAGAGCTATGGGCTTGCACCCAAATCGGCGGCGGATTTCGCATTTTTATTACACGGATTTCACTTTCTGGGTAAAGAAGGCACGATGGCGATCATTTTACCGCATGGTGTCCTGTTCCGTGGCGGTGCCGAAGAGCGTATTCGAACCAAGCTGTTAAAAGATGGTAATATCGATACCGTCATTGGCTTACCTGCTAACCTGTTCTTTTCAACGGGCATCCCCGTTTGTATTCTGGTTTTGAAGAAGTGCAAAAAACCAGATGACGTACTGTTCATCAACGCCAGTGAGCACTTTGAGAAAGGCAAGCGCCAAAATCGTTTGCTACCTGAGCACATCGCCAAGATTGTCACCACCTACCAGTACCGCAAAGAAGATGAACGCTACGCACGGCGCGTGTCGATGGATGAGATAGCAACCAATGACTATAATCTGAATATATCACGATACATCAGCACCGCCAAAGCAGAGGAAATAATCGACTTACAGTTGGTCAATAATAAGTTGGTTGATTTGGAAAATAAAATTGTTGCGGCGACCAACAAACACAATGAATTTCTCAATGAACTTGGGCTACCACCCTTGCCGCTTGCAAATCAGAAAGCAGAGACTCGCAAAGATTAAAGCAAGTAAAGAAATTTTTTTAATATAATTTAAGGAGTAAACACCATGAATAGTGCCGTTGTCGAAACCAGCCTTGAGGACAGTGTGCGCCGCATTATTGCAGAGTCACTGGCGATTGATGTCGCCAGGGTTGTGCCCAACGCCAGTTTGATGGAAAACTTGGGTGCCGAGTCGCTGGACTTTCTGGATATCGTCTTTAAACTTGAACGGGCGTATAACATTCAAATTACCCGTGGCGAACTTGAACACGCCGCACGTGGTGACATGTCAGACGATGAATTTGCACCCAGCGGCATCATCTCCGCCGCCGGACTGATGCGTTTGCGGGAACTGATGCCCGAGGTAGCAGAACGTATTCAGCCTGGTTTGCGGCCAGCGCAAATACTGGGTTTGTTCACGGTACGCACCCTGGTGCATTTGGTGGCCCGTAAACAGCAACCTGCGTAATATTTTCCCTGTGTTTGCGAGTAGGATTAACTTCCTAACTCAAACTTACTAACAAGGCATATGGATGTGACTCAGTAATAAGACGACAACCACCATGAAAAACAGTGATCAAAATTCAACACAACTCCCTGCCCACGGCCGTGGTTGGATCGGCGGACCAGCCTTCGATCTGTTTTTTTTCTTTGGCAGCGGTGTCATCGCGCTCGCCGCAGGCTTGCTTGCATTGCAGTTCCCTGTGGTACTCGTGCCCTTGTGGTTGCTTTGGTTGTGGCTGGTGGAAGGGCCACATTTGATTGCGACCTGGCAGCGCACCTATATCGATCGGCAAAGCTGGCAGCAGCGATCCGGCTTGTTGCTGTGGAGTTTATTGTGGATGCTGCCAGGGCCGGTTCTATTATTCGCCTCGTGGATATTGGGGCGTCCTGAACCTTTTCTATTGTTTCTTGGTGTGGCCGTGGTATGGTCATTTCATCACGGCATACGTCAGTACCATGGCTTGTTAGCCATTTATCAGCGCTTGAACGGCGCGGCGCGCAGTGCGAGTCGCATTGACAGTGTTTTTTTACACAGCATGATGTGGGTTTCATTTGTACTCTTTATGTTTCTTCATCCGGAAAACCGGCGTTTGCTGGGCCTGCCACTGACGATGGATATGTTTAGCAAGCTGATGGTTGCGTTACTGTCGGGGGCGCTGGTTGTTGGTGTAGTCGCATGGTTATGGGTCTTTGCGCAACGTTGTCAGCAAGGCGTTGGTCTGCGCCCCAGTTTCTTTGTGCTGGTGGCAGTGGGCGTCGCCTTGTTCGGTTTTTTTGTGATCGGTGTGCGCGAACCTATCCTGCCGTATCTGACCAGCACCGAGCAAATCTTCATGGCTGCGACCGTGATCGGTGGCACGGTACATGGCTTGCAATACCTGGGCATTAGCTTTGCCACGAGTGCGCGGCGGGCAGCGGCCGACACGGACTCAACCTCGCTCTCGGCACGCCTGGGGAAATCACCACTGCTGACTTACGGCATCATGGTGGCACTGTCCTTACTCTATCTTGGCTTAAATTTATTACGTGGTGCGTCGCCCGTGGCATCGCCGGTTGTGCCGGGATCAAATACAGCCCAGGTATTTTTGGCGCTGTATTGGGGTTTGTTTTTCCATCACTATTGGATCGATCAAAAAATTTGGCGGCCTTCGGCGGACAGCCGTTTGCGCGCTGAACTTGGCTTGAGTCCAGCATGACGGACAGCGAACATCCGATCACGGCCAGCTATGCAAAGTACGTCAATCCCAGCTTCGTTAAATTGCTCGGCGTGTTGGGTTATGGCCGGGTGTTTAGCAAAGCACAGGATGTCTGGATCTGGGACAGCACGGGCCGCCGTTATCTCGATTGCTTATCCGGTTTCGGCTCGGTCAATATCGGCCACAATCATCCCAAGCTGATTGCGCGTTTGCATCAACTGTTAGACGAGCAGCCTTACCATCTTTGTCATGTTGGCCCAGCTGCGGGGGCAGCGGCGCTCGGCGAAGCCTTGGCAAGACGTTTAGCGCCGCCGTTAGAGATCAGTTTGTTTGGCAGTTCAGGGGCGGAGGCCGTCGAGGCCGGATTGAAACTGGCGAGAGCCGCGACGCGGCGCACCGACATCGTCGCTTGCGAAGGCGCGTTTCATGGCATGAGTTTGGGCACGCTGTCCGTGGTGGGCAACAAACGCTTGTCCTTGCCGTTTGAACCTTTGTTGCCTGGGGTGCACCGCGTCCCGTTTGGCGATCTCACTGCATTAGAACAGGTGTTACAGAAACATCGGCCCGCCGCTTTTTTGCTGGAGCCGCTGCAAGCAGAGGGCGGCATTGTCTTACCACCGCCTGACTATTTGCGCCAAGCACAACAATGTTGCACGGCGCATGGCACGTTACTGATCCTCGATGAGATTCAAACCGGCCTGGGTCGCACCGGCACACTGTTCGCGCATCAGGCAGAAGGCTTTGTGCCCGATGTACTCTGTCTGGCGAAGTCACTCTCCGGCGGCATCGCACCGGTGTCGGTCGCGGTGACCTCGCGCCACCTGTTCGACAAGGCCTACGGAAAAATCGATCGTTTCGATTTACATAGTTCGACCTTTCAGGGGAATGCATTTTCCTGCGCCGCGGCAGTGCAGTCCTTGGACATCATCGATGCAGAAAATCTGGCGGCGCGCAGTCACGCACGTGGCGCGCAATTGCTGGCAGGGTTGCAGCAACGTTTGCACGGGCATCCGTTGGTTAAGGATATCCGTGGTCGTGGTCTGCTGGTCGGTATTGAATTCGGCCCGACCGGCAGCGGTTGGCTGAACCGTCTTGCGCCAGGCATGGTGGAAAAATTAACGGAAGCCATGTTTGGGCAATGGGTGGCTGTCCGAATGCTGGAGGCGGGAATACTCTGTCAGCCGACATCGTCGCGTTGGGACGTGTTACGTCTGCAACCGCCGCTGACGATCAGCGAAAATGAAATTGAATTTGTGATCGAGACCTTGGTTAAGGTGCTGGACGAGTACCAGGGTGTGGCACCGATTGTCGGCGACATCACGCGACGCGTTGGGTCGCAGTGGCGTAAGCATTGGCGGTTTCAATCATGATGCTACAGGTAAACCAATTAAAAATAAATCTCCGCGGGTGATCTCCTTGCCTCGTTCTCCGCTTAGCAATGAAGAATGCCAGCAGCTGCAAGCGGCGGCACTGCGCGTGCGTGAATCGATCCTCCGGATTATGTATGACTCTGGTTCCGGCCACGTCGGCAGTGCACTGAGTCAAACCGATATTCTGGTCGCGTTATACCGCGGTGCGCTGCGTGTTGATCCGAAGCGTCCTGACTGGCCACAGCGCGATCGTTTCGTCTTGTCAAAAGGCCATGGCGGTCTTGGGCTGGCGGCGGTGCTGGCGGATTGCGGTTTCATCAACCCGGAGGATCTGTCGACGTTCGGTAAGACCGGTAGTGCGTTAGGCATGCACATGCATCATCGTAAGCTGCCCGCGATTGAAGCGGCCACCGGTTCTCTGGGCCATGGCTTGGGCATCGCCGTCGGCATGGCCTTGGGTGTACGCCTCAAGACGTGGCCGTCGCGCACGATTTGTTTATTATCGGACGGTGAGTGTTACGAGGGATCAACCTGGGAGGCGGCGCTGGCGGCCGGTGCGCAGCGCTTGCATCGTCTGCTCGCCGTGGTGGATCGCAATCGCTTAACCATGGATGGTTTTACCGAACAAGAAGTGCCGTTGGAGCCGTTAGCGGATAAATGGGCATCGTTTGGCTGGCGTGTCATTAACTGCGATGGTCACGATTTTAGGCAGCTATGTTCCAATATAGAAATTGCACTCGCTGAGCCGGATGCTGCTGATGCGGAAGCACAACGTCCTACCGTTATTTTGGCGCAAACGATCAAAGGCAAGGGCGTCGACTTTATGGAGAACGAAGCAAAATGGCATTACGGTGCGCTCGATTCGGTGATGTATGCCAGAGCGCTGGCCTCGGTTCGTGACCAGCATAAAGCGCTGTCATGAAAAAAGTGCAAAGTTTTACCTGGGCGGTTGAGGTCGTCAACTCTCCATCGGAGCTTAGCGCTGGGCACCGAAGTGAAGCTCAAGAAATTGCACGAGCATACACGCACTGAGTTGGCATCAGAGTTACCGAACGAATATGCCGAATTTCTAAGGGCCATGGATGGTCTGGAATTTAATGGCATGTCGATACACGCGAGCGAATTGGCTATGTCAAAAGATACCAATCAGGCCAAGATGTTTGGATTTGTAGAAACAAATTTAATCCACCGTGACGAGGCTGTGATGAGGAACTATCTAGTATTTGGAGGGGATGGTCTGGATATACTAATGAGTCACATGGACAGGAGACCCTCCCATCAAGACCGTCCGCCGCAGGGATGCGGCTGTCGAGTCTACAGGGAGGGATTGACAGCGTGTCTTGGTGGGAGGGTCTCCTTTCCATGTGACTCAGTAATATATGTTTTTGACATAGTTTGACGAAATGGTTGGGCTGGTCATGAGAAAACACCTGCTCAGATAAACGATCATGAAAAAAATTCTACTGACACTCGAAGCAATTAAGTTAACGAACGATCGGCTAGCGATTACACCTGATTTTCATCTATTGAAGTCCGTGAAGGCGCAATTAAACTACATTCTGGAATCATTCAAACAAAATACAAAACCGACCGATGCCGAGAAAGATAGAATAACCCTGGGCATTCTTGCGGTACGTGACTTTGAAGTTAGCGATTCTGAGTATGCTGATATCCTTGAAAAGGTTTCGTATCTTTATAAGCATCCCGAGGTTGATGAAATTTGACAAAGAATGGCGTGACTTTCGCCTAAGTCAATAATTGACAACAAATGTCTACTGAACGTAAGTGTGTGAGAATGGGGTTTTCGAGCATCTCGATACCGAGTATGAGTATCGTGCACATCATCACCACAAGCACCAAATTCAATGCATGCACGGTATTAACATTGACCTCGGTTCGTGACCAGCATAAGCTGCTGACATGAAAAAAGTACAAGGCTTTACCTGGACAGTTGAGGACGTCAACCTCATCAGTGCCTCTGAAACCTGGGGCGATGCCTTGGTGGAGGCAGGTCGTCGTGATCCCGCCATCGTCGCGTTGACGGCCGACCTCGGTAATTCAACCAAGATCCAACGCTTCAAGGAAGTTTTTCCTGCACGTTTTTTTAACGTCGGCATCGCCGAACAAAATTTAATGGCAGTTGCAGCAGGGCTCGCAGCGACCGATCACATTCCCGTTGTCTGCACCTATGCGACGTTTGCAAGCCTGCGTGCCGCCGAATTTGTCCGCACTGACATTGGCTACGGCCAACGTAATGTAAAAATCATCGGCACACTCGCCGGTGTTGCGTATGGCCAGGGAGGGCCCACGCATCATGCGTTCGAGGATATCGCCTTGATGCGCAGCATACCGGGCATGGTGGTACTGGCCCCCGCCGATGGTGACGAGTTGACGGATGCCTTGCTCGCGGCGCTGGCCTATGAAGGCCCGGTGTATCTGCGCACCGGTCGTGGCACGGAGTTGCCCATCATGAAAGAGAGTAAGGAAGCGTTCGCGATTGGCAAGGCGCGAACCGTGCACGATGGCCGTGATGTCACGGTGTTTGCCATTGGTCTGTGTGTACAAGAGGCGCTGCGTGCCGCTGTGCGTGTCGCCTCGCAGGGGATTCGTGTCAAAGTGGTGAACATGGCCGCGGTCAAACCGCTGGATGTGGCGGCAATACAAGCGGCGATCACCGCAACGCAGCGCATTATTACGGTGGAAGACCACAGCATTGTGGGTGGATTGGGTTCTGCGGTCGCCGAAGTCATTGCCGAGTCTGGCAAGGCCTGCGCGTTTAAACGCCTGGGTCACCAGGATTGTTTTCTGCCAATGGGCGTGCCGGAAGACTTGATGCATATCGGCGGCTTTGATGAAGACGCGGTTCACGCCGCGATCCTCGGCCTTATGCAAACAAGCAGTGATGATGCCGTCGAGTGGGAGGACGGCAAATGACTAACCCAGTCACGATGACGATGGCAAGTGCGGCGCTGCACGAACAACTGCGCGCACGGGTGTTTTTGCGTGCCGTGCTGCCTTTACTTGAAACCGTGTCCGCCGATCAACACCGCAACCCGAACAAACGCACGCGCCAGCGTTTGCCACAAACCGTACAGATTGGTAGCAATGCTGCATCTGTGGCGGCGCGCTTGATGTTTGTCGATGATAGTGTGCAGGTGGCACAAGGGAGTGGCCCTGCCACTTTGCAGTTCAACTTCAGCGATCTCGGTCGATTGAATAATTTTTTTTCTGGCAAGGCAATCCTGCCACGGTTAACAGGCGGGCTGCGTCACCCGCTGTTGCTGATCAAGGTATTGCGCCTGCTGTCGGCATTAAAACTGTTGCAACCGAACAGCACACCCATGGATGCGCGGGAACGCGTATTGCGAGTCAAGTTGTTGCTGTATTTGGTGTCGCGTGGGCTTGCTGAGTTGCACCATGGCGGCCATGCGGCAATGCGGGAGCTGGTCGCACAAAGCCCGGATCGTGTCTATCAATGGACGGTGCAGCGCGAGGGCATCGGTGCATGGTTGCGCATGCAACACGGCAAGGTAAAGACAGGTCATGGCATGTATACCGCACGCGCACCCTTCGTGCAGTTTGTGTTTCCCGATGTTGAGGCGGCATTCACGGTCTTGACGGCCAGCGAAGGTCAGATCAACAAGGTGCGCGACGGTCTGGTCGTGACCTTGGGTAGTCCGGAATATACCCGCAAGATCAGCCTGCTCATGCAGCAGCTGGATGAACTGCTCTTGGAAGGTTAACGAATGAAGGCCATGGAAACCACCGCGTATTACGCCTTCGGTGTGCCGCTGTATTTGCTCCTCACCTGGGTGGAGGCGCGGCGTGCAAAGGCACGCGGCATGCCGACGGTGAGCTTGCCGGAAAGTGTAGGCAATGTATCCACGGGGGTGGGGACGATTGTGCTTGGCTTGTTTCTCGGCCCCGCCTTGATCTTGCTATACGACTGGGGCTATCGGCATTTAGCCCTGGTGCAGTGGCTGGATAACGCCTGGCAGCCGTGGCTGCTGGCCTTGATCTTGGCGGACTTCGGCCATTATTGTCATCATCGGTTTGATCACCGCGTGGCGTTGTGCTGGTCGGTGCACGGCGTGCATCATCAGCCCGAACAGATGAACTACACCGTGGCGATGCGGCATGCGTGGTTTTCGGATTTATATTCTTTTCCATTTTATATCGGGCTGCCATTACTGGGTGTGCCCACCACCCAGTTTTTTATTGCGACGACAATTCTATCGGTACATGCCTTGATCACCCACTCCGAGCAGTTTCGTTTTCCGGGCTTCGGCATCTTCGTCACGCCGCAGTCGCACGTGTTGCACCACGCCAAGAATCCGCGTTACCTGGATCGAAACTTCGGCGCGATGTTTTGTCTCTGGGATCGGCTGTTTCGCACCCAAGTGACCTTCGATCCTGCTGATCCTCCAAAGTACGGTGCGAAGAATGGGTACGAAACCCATGACGGCGTGAAATCTCAGTTTGTCTTGCTGCGCAATCTGTTACGCTTGGTGAAACAAGCTAAGACCTTGCAGGAACGAATGAAAATAGTCTTTGGCCGACCGGGCTGGTCACCTGCTGGAGTGGCGATGCCGCGTGTTGTGTCACCGCCCTCGACCCAGCAAATTCCACAACGAACCAAAATATATGTGCTTGCTCAATTTTCGCTGACCTTGCTGTTCGCCTTATTTATTTTTATTCCACGCGACGAGTATTCCTGGGAATGGAAACTGGTGTCGGCCCTGTTGATCCTGGCCGCGTTGTCGAGCTTGGGTGGATTATTGGACGGTCGACGACATGCCTGGGCGATTGAAGCAGGGCGGTGTGTGATCACCTTGGTTGTCCTGCTCGGGTTTTATTTGACATACTCGCATGGCAGCGTGTTGGTCGCCTTTAGTGTCCTGCGTGACGTGGCTTAACCCAACGCGCTTACTTGAGACTGCGGCGTGCATCTTTCAGCAGCAGTAAGAGTTGTTGTTCGCGGAGGGGGGAGGCAATGAAACCAAAGCGTGTGTAAAACCGAGTGGCCTCTTCGTCGATGGGGTGGGTCAGCATTTCTGATCCGGGATCTCGTGCCAAGACGTGGGCCGCGCAAACAGATCGCGCAGACCATCGCTATCTTGGGTAGGGTGCTCCAGCAGATCCATCAGGGCCTGATATTGGCTGCCCGACACCAGGAATAGGCGTTGGTCGAGCAGCGTTTGTTCGGCGGCCTGATAGGCGCTGTCGAGAATGAAGTCGGTCAGGGATTTGTGCGCCACGTCGGCGGCACGCCGCAGTACCGCCTCCTGTTGCGGCGTGGTACGCAGCCCTAATCGGGCGGAGCGGGGGGTAGCAGGCTTTGAGTTAGCCATTGGATGCCTCATATTGTTTGCCGTACGACTGTCATGTTAGTACAAACGACAAACAACAAACACTATCCACGTGGATAGTGATGCCGATGAACGTTATAAACGGGTTGTGCAGGGTATCGACGCAAGATATACATCGCAGCTGACTGCTTTGTTTAGTGAACGCCATTATTTTGGAGTAGTTTTTTAGATGACGAATGTAGCAAAACCACCGGGCCTGCCTTTTTTTCAACAGGCAGCGCGTGACGTTCGGTTTCTGACGGGGCTGTTGCGCAAGAGGCCCTTCAATGTGTTAATCCAAGTCACTAACCGCTGCAATATGCGCTGTTCCTTTTGCGATTTTTGGTCGAATGGCGTGTCACCAAAATTGGAATTGAACGTCGCCGATTACCAGCGAATCGCCGCCGAGATGGCCACACTCGGCAGTTTTCTGGTGTCAGTGGAAGGGGGCGAACCGCTGCTGCGCCCGGACATCGTCGAGATTGTCCGTGCGTTTAGTGCGCGTCACGTGCCGGTGCTCTATACCAACGGCTGGTATGTGAATGAGAAAAAGGCGCGAGGGTTGTTTGAGGCGGGTATTGCGCAAGTCGGTGTCTCGATTGATTTCCCGGATGCGCAGCGGCATGACACAAAACGGGGTTTAAAAGGCGGTTATGACCGTGCGTGGAAAGCCATTGACACTTTGCTCGCGCACGCGCCGCATGGCAGTGCACAGGTGCATGTCATGACGGTATTGATGAAGGAAAATCAGCAGGACTTCGAGGCATTGTTAAAACTGAGCGCGGCACGGGGCGTGGGTCATTGTGTCACCTTGTTGTCTACCGATGGCTTCCGGCGCGGCAAAAGTAGCGATGACCAGATGCCTGATGCCGCACTCACACCGCGATTGCTCGATTTGTGGCAACGCTATCCCCACTTTCGGGCCTTCCGCCATTATTTAGAACACATGGATACGTTCATCACACGTGGCACCATGCCCACCTGCCACGCCGGAGAGCAATCGTTCAATATCGACCATGTTGGCAATGTCGCGCCCTGCATCGAACGCATCGACGCCATCGTCGGCAATGTGCGCGAGGCATCGCTGATCGATATCCTGGCTAATTTAAAAGGGTTAGCCTCCGTGGCAGCGTGTCAGGATTGCTGGACCTTATGCCGGGGCTTTTCCCAGGCACTCGGCCAGGGCGCGTCGGTGAAATCGTTGATCGATCTCAGCCGCCGCATGCGTTCATCATAATGAAGATTATTGTTATAGTACTGAGTCACATGGAAAGGCTACCCTCCAACCAAGGCCGTCAGCAGCAGGGATGCGGCTGTCGGGCCTACAGGGATGTATTGACGGCGCGTCTTGGGTCGAGGGTATCTTTGTCATTCGCCTCATTAATACATAAAGAGGTGGTTCGTGAATTTAACTGAGGCTGTTGCCCCGCCGTTACGTCTATTCGGTAAACGTTGCCTGGTCACGGGTGGCTCACGCAAACTCGGTCGTGAGTTGTGCGTGGCCTTTGCCAAGGCCGGTGCCAAGGTGGCGTTCACGTATCACAAACAAGATGCGGATGCGGAAGTGACTCGACAACTGCTGCAACAGGCCGGTGCCGAGGTATTGGTCTTCAAGGGTTCAGTCACCGATGCGGACCATGCACGTGCGACGGTCAATGACATTGTCAAGGCCTGGGGCGGCCTGGATGTACTCGTCAACAATGCCGGTGTCATGCAGATCCTGCCCGTGGCATTATTGGAGGAAGCCGATTGGGATAAGGTGATCGATACCAACCTGAAAGGCGCGTACATTTTTTCACGTGAAGTACTGCGCCCCATGTTACGCGCCAAGAAGGGCCACATTCTGAATATTGGTTCGATTGCCGGTGAGCGGATTGTCGAAGCGCCGATTCACTATGCAGCGGCCAAGGCGGGCTTGCAAGGCTTGACGCGAGCCTTGGCAAGGGAAGTCGGGCGCTTTGGGATCGCGGTCAACGATTTGTCCGCCGGTCTGCTTGCCGCCGGACTGGGACAGCAAGCGCTGCAACACCACCGCGATGAATACATTAAAAATTGTCCGCTGGGACGATTAGGCACATTGGAAGAACTGGCCGCATTTGCCACCTGGCTGGTGTCGGATGAAAACAGCTTCATGAGCGGTGCGCGGCTGGCCTTTGACGGCGGTCTGTGATGGAGGCCTTTCTGCAACAAGGTTACGACGATTTCCGTACGTTCATTAATCCGTGGGTGGCGGCGCGTGCCGAATTCAGTGGCGAACCCTTTCACATGGTGTCGACACGCAATGGTTGCTTGGTTGACGCCGATGATCGCGTGTACCGTGATTTTCTGGCAGGGTGGGGTACACAACTGTTTGGTCATCGTCCTGCGGCGATTGAACAGGCCCTGCGCGCCTACTTGGATGGAACGACACCGTCGTTTTACACCTCGGGGGTGAGTCCCTATGCAGGACAACTGGGAAAACGCCTGCATGACAGAACCGGTTACGATGCCGCGTATTTTGCGAGCGGTGGCGCGGAAGCGGTAGAGGCCGCGATGAAACTGGCACGTGCCGCCATCGGCCGACCACGCATTGCCTATGTCGAAGGGGCCTACCACGGTTGCACCTACGGCAGCGTGGCGATGATGCACCACGGTCCGTATCGCGACAGCTTTGGGCCGCACTTGCCGCAAGTTGATGTGCTGCCGTTTAACGATCTGGCCGCGTTGGACACGGTATTGGCCGATCCACACTTGGCAGCAATCGTAGTCGAGCCGATACAAGTCGAGTCCGGTGTGCGTATGCATTCGGAACATTATTTACAACGCCTGTGCAAGGGCACCGCCACGCAAGGTCCCTTGTTGATTGCAGATGAGATCCAAACCGGATTGGGACGCACAGGTCAGTTTCTACGTAGCGAGACCTGGCCGCGCCAACCGGACGTGATCACCCTGGCCAAGGCCTTGGGCGGTGGTTTGATACCGTTGTCAGCGATGCTCACGCGCCGCGATATTTTTGATCGGGCGTATGGCAATTTTGCGCTGGCGGAAGCGCACGCGTCCACGTTCAGCGGCAATGCACTTGCCTGTGTGGCGGGGTTGGCAACACTGGAGCAGTTGAATGATACCGTTGTTGCCTCGGTGCGGAACAAAGGTGAGCTGTTTCGCGAGCGATTGCAGCAAGCGGTAGGATCGTCACCGCTGGTATCCGCCATTCACGGCAGCGGCCTATTGTGGGGCATTGAGTTACAGGCCCCGGATCACCCGTATTTTTCTTTCGATTATCTTGGCCTGCCAGAGTTAAGCGGACAACCTGCCATTGGGCTAATGGTCATGCATCAACTTTACAAGGCAGGTTACCTCACCCAAGTGTGTGGACATGCCTGGCACGTACTGCGCTTGCAGCCACCACTGACCACCAGTGATGCTGAATTGGCGGCGTTTGCACAGGCCTTGGCGCACGCATTGGATACCTTATGGAAATTGCAATGACGACAAACAACACCTTCAGTAAATTCCATAACCGGTTGCAATGCGCCACATCGTTCATGGTGATTATTTATTTGCGAGGCCGGACATGACACAAGTGCTCATCATCGGTGGCAGCGGCGCTCTGGGTACCGCGTTGCTAAAAGAAATCCGTAAGGCAGGCGTAGCGGTTGCGTTTACCTATTGCCAAAATACAGAACGCGCCACGGCATTGAGTCGCGAGTATGATAGCCCGTCTTATGGCGTGGACCTGCGGAACGTGGACGCTGTTGATGGCTTGTTTGATACCCTAGCACAAGCGGGACAACTGCCAAACGTTGTCATCCATTGTGCTGGTGTGGCACCTGCGACGCTGCTGGACGACATCACCGCAACAATGTGGGATGAGTTACATGCGATCCATGGGCGAACCGCGTTACTGTGTGCGCAGCAAATGGCGCGGCGTAACTTGCGTGGTGCATTGATTTTGGTTGCGGCCTTGGACGGCGTGTACCCGGTGCCGGCACCGGCGCATTATGCTGCGAGTCAAGCCGCCCTGTGGGGATTAACCCAGGCCTTGGCCAAGGAATTGGGGCCGCGTGGTATTTTGGTAAATCTGGCGGTGGTCGGTGTGCTCGATGGCGGCATCGCTCACGCATTGGTACCCAAATTACGTGAGGCCTATCGGCGTCATGCCGCGCTTGCTCGCACCGGAACCTGTGAAGAGGCGGCGCGTGGTTTGCGCTGGCTGGCCTTGGAAAATACCTATCTGAACGGTGCGCAGTTTCCCTTGACCGGAGGTTTGGGTTGAAGCGTTTGATGGGTGTGGTCCTGCTGGTATTATTGATTTGCCATGCGCTGCTGAAGGCGCAAGTCGGCATGTTGGCGGAAATGTTATGGACCTCGCACGTGACATCGGGTTTGTTAGCCGTTGGATTGATCTTCGATCTGCCGGTATTGATGGCCATCGGATTTTTATTTCATCTCGCGGTCGCCACACCCGCTTATATATTGTTGCTGCTTGGTCACGGCGACACCAACTGGACGTCGTTTTTGTTGCATGGTTTGACACCCCTTGCCGGTTGGATAGCCTGGCGTAAACTACCGTTGCCCACCCCAACGTGGTGGCAGGCATGGCTGGTCTGTTTTCTATTAGTGATCCTCTGTCGGGTGTTTACACTCGAGCAACTGAATATCAACCTTGCCTTTAAGTCGTGGGAGTCAGCGCCTTTTTTAGGGAACTGGTTTAACTACACCGCCGTGTTACTATTGATTTTACCGCAGATGGCGGTGGTCCAATGGTTGTTTAATCGGTTCACCTTATCCGCAGGTCGCGAAAGGATGGGTTTGCACTAGTACCCCGACAAATTAATTTTTCACTTAACGAAGGGGAGGCGGCGTTGCCTGTCGAGACCATCGGCGGCACGAGCCCATGGAAGGGCGAAGGTACGAATCCAGGGAGGGATTCGGTAGACTGCGTCGGGAACGAGCAGTCGAGAACAATGCAGGAGCAATTGTCGAGGGATGCCGCCGTCGAGCCTACAGGGACGTATTCACGGCGTGTCTCGACAGGCAACGCTGCTTCCCCTTCCACCACGATCCCGCGCCGGAGAGTGAAAATATTAATTTGTCGCAGCACTGATTTTCACCGCGAATGTTAACCAACACGTTTTAGTTATTTTACTTTTAAGGAGATTTTTATGGAATGTACCAGCTGCAACACCTCCCCGCTGCGCCAGGATCGGCCCCACACCTTTTTCATGCATGAAATGGCTGTGTGTGCTGCCTGCTCCTCCACCGTCGAATCGCGGGTCGTGTTACGGGACGGTGGTGTCGTGCGATTAATCCATTGCGCGCAGTGCGGGCCGTCAGAGCAGCCCGTTGCTGACGATGCAGATGCCTATGTAAAAGCCTTCCTCGCACGCGCCGAGCTCGTCCCAGGCAAGGGCGGCGATCACTATTTTAAACAGACGACATCCACCTGTCCCAGCTGTCTGGCACTCCTCCCGGCACAGGTAATCATTCGCGATGACAAAGTATTTTTTCTCAAGGATTGTGAAAAATGTGGTCCGTCCGAAGCGCTGGTGTCCGAAAACGCGCAGTATTACGTGGATGCCTACTCCTATGCCCGTGCCGGTACTGAACCGATAAAGTTCGCGACCGAGGCCAAGGCGGGTTGTCCGACCGACTGTGGCACCTGCGGCGACCATGAACAACACACCTGTCTGCCTATCATCGAAATCACCGACTATTGCAATCTGGAGTGCCCGATCTGTATCGTCAACAACCAGAATGCAAACCATCTTTCCAATGAAGCCTTTGCCAAGATGATCGACCGCTTGGTCGAAAACGAAGGTCAGTGCGAATCGATCGCCTTGTCCGGTGGCGAGCCGACCAGTCATCCGCGCATTCTTGAATTGATCGACATCGCTACCCGTGAGGAGATTGGCCGCATCGTGGTGATCACCAACGGTTTGCGTCTTGGTAAAGATCGGAAATTCGCCGAGCAACTCAAGGCCAAAGGCGCGTATGTCGCCTTGCAGTTCGACGGTTTCACCGCCGACACGCATGAACGAATTCGTGGCCGCGATCTGTGCGAGGAAAAATCCGCTGCCTTACGAATGTTAAAGGAATTGGCTATTCCGACGCAGCTCATTTTCGTCGCGGCGCGTGGCATCAATGAACATCAAATCGGGCAAATCGTTGACATGTTTTTGTCCGAAGATCATTTCCTGTCTTTGAATTTTCAACCAGCGGCCTTTACCGGTTATGGCGGCGGCC
The DNA here is from genome assembly GCA_016194635.1 of Gammaproteobacteria bacterium. GTDB lineage: Bacteria > Pseudomonadota > Gammaproteobacteria > UBA6429 > Thiohalophilaceae > JACQBC01. The sequence continues at coordinate 48,714 of JACQBC010000017.1, forward strand.
AATTTGCGCACGACCCGATGGATAGGATCACCATTCCTGGCGTGATCAAGGCCATCGAGGAGCAAACCCAGGGCCGTCTCAAGATCAGCGATTTTGCACCACTGCCTTGCTCGCACCCGCAATGCGTTTCATTAACTTATTTGTTACGACTCAATGATGGCAGCCATTTGCCGTTTGGACGTTTTGTCGATTTCAAAAAACACGGGGCCTTGCTACGCTCATCGGCAACGCTCGGTGCCTCGCCTGAGATACATGAGGTCATGCAGGATGTGATTCACGATGTGTTTGCCCATCAAGATGAGATCCCCCGTGCCGCTGAGATCCTTGCGGCGTTACGGCGGACGATTGATGTGATGTTCCCGGATCGCCCGGTCTCCCCGAAAGAGGCGATTAAACTGGGTGAACTGCAAGCGAAGTCGATTTTTTTGCATCACTACATGGATCGTCACGATTTTGATCTGGAACGTCTGCGGAAATGTTGTCACCACTATCCGCAAGTTGATGGCCGCATTATGCCGGCCTGCGGTTTCAATATGTTTCATCGCGGCGCAGCCAAAGGCCCCGACACACCGCTCGCGGATTGGGGAAAGAAACCCTGGACTACCGATGTGCCCGTGGCCGTGGTCCAATTCTCGCGCACCGATACTCGACAAGCCTTAACCGGCATAGCCGCTGACGAAAGCCTGGCCCGGCCACCCCATTTGCTGGGCATGACGGGGAAAGACTGATGGGTTTGCTCGACGGACGTACCGCCTTGGTGACCGGTGGCTCGCGTGGACTGGGCCGCGCCATTTGCATGGTCTTGGCACGCGAAGGTGCGAATGTCGCCTTCAACTATGCACGCTCGACGGTCGAGGCCGCTGAACTATTGGAAGCGCTCCAGCAATTTGGTGTCAAGGCCTGGGCCTTTCAGGTCTCGGTGCTCGACAAAAAAGGCTTGAATACCATGGTGCGCGAGATCGAACAAGCCGCCGGTTCGATCGACATCCTGATCAACAATGCCGGCATTGGCCAAGTGGTGCCGCTGGCCTTGATGGAAGAAGAAGACTGGGATCGCATGATGAACATCAACGTCAAAGGCGCATTCCTGACAACCCAGGCAGTCATGCGTGGCATGATCCATCAGAAGCGCGGCCGGATCTTGAATATCAGTTCGCTGGCAGGCGTGAAGATGATGCAAGCACCGGTACACTACAGCACCGCCAAAGCCGCGTTGAAGGGATTTACCGAGGCCCTGGCCAAGGAGATCGGTCGTTATGGCATTACCGTCAATTGCCTGGCCCCTGGTGTATTGGATGAAGGTGTCAGTGGCAACCTGCCGCCGGTGAAACTAGACGAATACATTCGCAATTGCGCGATGGGGCGCTTGGGCAGAGTCGAAGAAATTGCTGAAGCGACGGCGCTGTTTGTCTCCGACAGAAACAGTTATATGAACGGTGCCACGGTTGTTATCGACGGTGCGGTCTAGTTTCTTTCCTTATATAAAATCTGCCGAGATAAAATCAATGAGCGATAGTTTGGTCAACGCGACGACGAGTTTATGTGCCACCTGCAAGCGCAGTGTCGACGCCGAGTTGTGGCGTACCCAGGACACGATTGTCATGCGCAAGCACTGCCCGGAACACGGCCAGCAAGAAGTGTTGATCTCATCGAATGCAGATTGGTATAACAAGATGATGCAGCAGCCACCGGTGCTCACTGCGCCTGTCGCCACGCGAGCAGTCGCGCAAGGTTGCCCGTTTGATTGCGGCCCGTGTACCAAGCACGAGCAACAAGTCCTGTTGCCAATCGTGCCCATCACCTCGGCCTGCAACCTCGACTGTCCCATTTGTTATACGCATAATCGCAACAGCAATGCCTTCCACATGTCCGAGGCGGAGTTGCGTGCCATTCTCGGACATATCCGCAAGGCCGATCCGCAGCAACGCATCATCAACCTGACCGGTGGCGAGCCCACGCAACATCCGGACTTTGTGCGTTTGGTCGAACTCTGCCATGAAGAGGGCATCCATCGCATTACCGTCTCCACCCACGGCCTGCGATTTCTAAAAGACGAATGGTTACTGGAAAAACTGGCTAAGATCCAGGCGCGCATTGTCTTGTCGTTTGATTCGTTTAAACCGGGGGCGAACATCGAGATGCTGGGCGGCAATTTCTACGAAGGAAAAATGCGGGTGCTGGCCATGTTGGAGAAGCACGGCGTCGATACCACCTTGTTGCCGGTGCTTGCCCGTGGCAGCAATGATGACGAGGTGGGCCACTTCGTCCAACTTGGGTTAGAAAAAGAGTTTATTCGCAGTGTAGAGTTGCACACAATGACCTTCACCGGCCAAGGCGGTTCGCAGTTTAAACGCAGCGGTCGCTACACGACCTATGATGTGCTCGCCGATCTTGAAACCCAGACCCAGGGCGCACTGCGCATTACTGATTTCGTCTCCTCCCCGTCTGCCCATGCGATGTGTTATCTGGTCACATATTTACTGCGGCTGGATAGCGGGCGCTGGCTTCCGTTCCCCCGTTTCATGGACCCTGCCGATCTGCGCAGCCTGTTAACCGGCTCACTGTACCTGGAGCCCTCACCGGCCGTCGAACAAAAGCTGCAAGACGTGATCAATCGAATCTGGACGGGCGAGATCACTTGTCCGGATGCGGACGAAGTACTATCAACGCTGAAGGGTTTACTGTCGCGAATGTTTTCGCCTGACCTGACTGCCGCCCAGCGGATGCGCGTTGGCGAGTTGAGTTCAAAAGCGGTCTATGTCCATTCACACATGGATGAAGAGACCTTTGATACTGATCGTGTGCGTCAGTGTTGCGTCGGCATTCGCGAACCGGATGGCAGCAATATACCCTCATGTTCCTATAATGTGATTTACCGTAACCGCGATACGCGGTTTAATTCTACCCCCGCAGAGCCGCCAGCATCGCTCGGCAAGGGACGTATCTGGCCGATCCATGCTGTTATAGGGAAATAAACTGACTGAGATTGCAATGGACGCGACGGCAAACTCAAATGAGCAATCAGTAAGTTGGAGTTAATATATGGAATGGATCTTACTCTTGGCCGTATTTTTCCTGGCGTTTAGTAACGGCGCAAACGATAATTTCAAGGGATTTGCCACCGTCTGGGGTTCAAATGTTCTGAATTACCGGCAGGCGCTGACGTTGGCAACCTTGGCAACAGTGGCGGGTTGTATCGCCGCACTGTTTCTGGCCAATGAACTCGTGCAACATTTTTCAGGAAAAGGTCTGGTAGAGGAGGCGGTGCTGGGTTCACCCCTTTTTCTGCTGAGCGTCGCTTGCAGTGCAGCGCTGACAATTTTTCTCGCCACGCGACTGAGCTTTCCGGTTTCCACTACGCATGCACTGATTGGTGGCTTGATCGGTGCTGGGCTAGCGCAAAGCGATAGTGGTGTGCATTTCGATAAATTAATTCAAACCTTCTTCGCCCCGCTATTCATTAGCCCTCTGTTGGCAGCTGTGTTGGGTGCTTTGGTGTATTCGCTATTCCGCATGCGTAGCCCCACGGTCGATTGTGTCTGTGTCAGCCAGTCAGAGTCACTTGTTGCAAAGGATGCAAACGCAATAGCAATGCAGAGTTCATCGTCACCGGTGTTAGTGATAGGGGAAAGTAAGGATTGTGACTCCATGCCTGTGATAGTTGGTTTCTCTATCTCTCCTAGGTTGGATAAACTTCACATTTTTTCAGCGATGGCCATCTGTTTTGCGCGTGGTCTCAACGACACACCAAAAATTGCGGCGATTCTGATTACTTCCAGCATGATCAATACACGGCTCTCGTTATCATTAATTACGCTAGCAGTTGCACTAGGTGGATTGGGATTTTCAAAACGTGTTGCTGAACGCATGAGTTATCGAGTGACGCGCATGGATCATGGTCAGGGGTTGGCCGCTAATTTTATTACCGCGCTAGTGGTGCTCTATGCCAGTACATTGGGCGTACCGGTTTCTACCACCCACGTTTCGATTGGTTCCATTGCGGGTGTCGGTATGCGTGCTAGCACACTGGGTTGGGCGAGTTTGTCGCAAATCATATTGGCTTGGTTGGCAACATTGCCTGTTGCTGCCGCATTCGCTTGGATAATTAGCAAGCTGGCTTAATAACGCCTTGTTGATGTACGCAGCATGTTCGATACCAATGTTTCGCTAGGTAATAGTGGAATCACCTTGCGCGTGATTACGGTTGCGGCGGCACCATCTTCGAGTTCCAAACAGAGCGCTGCTATATGATTGGCGGATGGACGCCACTGCCAAAACCACCAACGTGACGACAAGTCGTCAAACGCGGTCTCAAACTCGATACGAATCTGCTGGTCAACATCCAGATTAAAGCTAAATTGATCCAAGGGAATCGTTAAACCCATTCCGCGTGCCTTGATATAGCTCTCTTTTAGTGTCCACAGTTCAAAGAAGCGCTGCGACAGCAAGGCGGCGGGCAATCGATGTAAGGCCGCGATTTCTCGCGGCGAAAAATAACTATTCGCGATCTGCATTGGCGCTGAACGTGTCAGGTTCTCGGTGTCGACCCCCAGGGCCCGGTCGCGCGTGATACTCAATATGATCAAACCGTCAGAATGAGAAATGTTGAACGAGATTAGTTTTGAAATAACATTGTCATTCGCAATTGTCGGCCGTCCATACGCGTTCTGTTCAAATCGCCAGTCTTGCGGGGAAATGGCTTCGTAGCGAGAGAGTACATCGCGTACCAAGGCGCGCGTCACGAGAAAACGATGACGATCGTTGGGAAAGTAGAAACGTGCTTCCTGCTCTAATTCTTGCGCTGTTAAAAGGCGACGGTATGAAGCAACCAGATTTTCGTCGTAGGTTTCATCGACATAGACAAGCCACACATCAACTTGCTCGCGTGAAAGCGCCAGAAACTGCTTGTTATCTATTGGTAGTTCCATGGAAATTCAGATCGTATAGAGAAGGCGCTCTAGCTTGTCGCTACCAGGTTAATAATAACCAGCGTTGTTAACTTAAAATTGACCAGGTGCTTTAGTCGTGTAGCGTACTACACCGCCGTGGGTAAGTCGACCCGTAAGGGGATAATTGTCTCCTCTATAGTCAATTTTGATGGATGCGAAACCCTTGCCCACGTACCTTGATCCCGTCCTTCAATGTCAGCGTGGGAATATTGTACTCACCGGCATTCTGCCTGCGGTACGGTATTGGCTTTTCCAAAAATAAATTTTCCAGCTTGATTCGAAGCTGTGCGGTAATTTCGGTGAAACGCTTCTTATCTATGTCCATTGTTTTGTAAGCGACAAAGGACGGCAGCACATCAAATCCGGGGTAGAACAGTACGCCGTGATTGATCGGGAATAAAATATCGTCGATCAGACCATTGATGCCGCGTTCGGAATAATGCTCGACCCATCCTCCCGTCGTTACGATCAACAAGGCGCGCTTGCCTTGGAGGGTACCTTCGCCATAGCGGTCGCCCCATCTTTTCTCGGAATGTTCGCCAACACCGTAGCCGAAGCCGTAGGCATAGACGCGGTCGATCCATCCCTTCAGAATCGCCGGCATTGAAAACCACCAGAGAGGAAACTGAAAGATCAGGGCATCCGCCCATAATAGCTTCCTCTGTTCGGCCATGACATCTTCAGTCAGTCTTCTCGTTTCGTACGCCTCCTTGGAACTGCGAACGACATTTAACGGTTCGTTACGTCCATCCAACAAAAAGTCATCGGCATCGACCTGTGATTTCCATCGCATGGCATAGAGATCGGACACCTCGACGCGGTGCCCGAGCTTTTCCAACACCTCGATGCTGAAGTCTTTCAGCGAACCATTCAACGACGTGGGTTCTGGATGCGCGTAAACGATCAAGACGTTCATGGCTTGCATATTTCATTACCTTCTCTTAAGTTTCTTGACATCAATAAGCGATGCATGAATATATAACCATATCGGCGCACATCATAAGTACAGATATTTTTGTCTGGTACTTACATAAAGTATAGTGATGAGGAGGGATTCAGGATGAAGTCTTACAAGACGAAGAAGATCGGAGATAAGCGCTACCGTTGCTTTTTTGAACTGACGCTCTCGGTGATCGGTGGCAAATGGAAACCCATTATTCTCTATAAACTTGCGCGTGAGGGAACCCTGCGCTTTAGCGATCTCAGGCGCCAAATTCGCGAAGTAACCGAGCGGATGCTGAGCAGGCAGCTACGTGAGCTTGAGCATGACGGCCTCATTCACCGCGAGGTCTACAAACAAGTGCCACCAAAGGTCGAGTACTCCCTTACCAAACTCGGTAGCGCCCTGATCCCGATACTTTTGAGCCTGCGCCAATGGGGGGTCGCCTATGAAGAGTATCTAGGGGGTGATAGCCTTTTCCTCGGAGAAGAATACGAGCCGCGTGACCACCCTAGATCAGGAGGGTTGTCGAATGAGGAAGTTGATGCGAATTAAAATCCTGGAAAAGACACGATGACCTGTTGCGGCTCAACCGCGGTAAACCTATCTATAGTCACCGCATGTCCATTGGTTTTCGCGAAGTGGGATGCGCCGCTACTCGGTGGCGTGTCTTTCAATTACGAGTTGTGTAAATGGCGTCCTCTGGGCCTATGACTATGACGCTGAAGGTATCAAGATCTCAGGCAAGACTCAGACCTACATCAGGGACAAGGTGATTGAGTTCCACTCAGGATAGCCACCCCTTGGGGCGCAATGACACCGACTCCAACAAGAAAACTCCATATCTGATTTGCGGTGCGGGCGTGCTGGGCAACGATGGCAGGCCGTCGGCGGTGGATCACAAAAATGGCTTGTTGCGCGTGACTCGTGATCAGGATAAAGTGCATCTGTTACCAGACCTTCGCATCCTGGCAACAGGGAGATCCATGTCATGCGTTAGGCATTATCACTTATAGAAGGAGTCCACTGCGCTATGATTACACTCGCACCCCGGTGTTTTACGTCATGCCAACGTCAGGCTAAAATTGGCAGATCTTCGCTCGTAATCGACAAAACAGTCACACTGCAAATCAACGGTTCTAGCCAGCAAATCCGAATGTGTGCCGAACGCGACGGGTTACCACCCATCTTAATCGTACAGGCCGGACCGGGCTTTCCTTTGTTGCACGAAGTGGCAAAGTTTCAGCAGCGTTTGAATCTGGAAAAAGATTTTCAGGTGCATTACTGGGATCAGCGTGGTTGTGGTATCGCGTCGCGGCAAGACGCAAACAACGTCTCTTTGCAACAACAGGTCGATGATCTACGCGCTGTCCTGCAGTGGTTAAGAAATGAAACCGGGCAAACGAGCGTTGTGTTTGGTGTTTCTTTGGGCGCAACGCTTGCCTTGCAAGCGGCAGAGCATGAACACGATACCGTAAAAGCGCTAATCGCGATATCCCCCGATGCACATACCGCCAGCAGTGATGCCTCCGTCTCCTCATTCCTCAGAACACAGAGTGCCCTTTCAAAAAATCGTCGTTTGAGCGCAAAGCTGATGAAGCTCGGTGAGCCGCCCTACACAGATTCTGCGACGTTCCAACTGCGCGCCAGCTTATTGACCGACTTGGGTGGTATCGAACGTGACAAGAAATTCAGTGTCTTGTTACGAGAAACATTGTTTAGCCTGATTCGTACTTATGGTTTCATGGGCGCGGCCAAGGCCATGCGCAACATGAATCTGATCCAGCGTAAGCTGTTACCGCAGTTGGTATCCTTAGACTTATTTATTAATCCACCACGTTTGGCGGTTCCTGTTCATTACGTATTTGGGGAACAAGACCCTCTGGTCTCTGCCGAAATTGTTAAGCAATTGCCGGTAGCCATTACAGCCCCAGAGAGCACGGTGATGCTAGTGCCCGATGCATGTCATATGGTACATTTCGACCAACCAGAAAAGGTACGTTCTATTACGGTGAGGGCCAGCAATAATGTTTAATCCTGCATTTGAAAGGGACGCGCCAAAAGCGCGTGTCCCTCAATTTGAACGTTATTACTGAGTCACATGAAGGATACCCCCCCCACCAAGACGCGCCCGTCAATACCTTCCTGTAGACTCGACAGCAGCATCCCTGCGGCTGACGGTCTTGGTGGGGGGTATCCTTTCCATAGGCCGCATTAGTAAGAGATAACATGCACCGCAACTCAAGCATTAGAGAGCAGATAAAAGAATTTCAGGTAGTGTTGTTGCTTTAGGCAGTGCGGCCCTGGCCATTCAATATTTGGCTGTCGCAATCAGTGCAGAGGTTTAAAACTATGAATACAATACCTGTAATTCTCGTCGTGATTTTTATCGCCGCTGTTGGTGGTTGTGCGCTGCAGGAATACCGCTGTCCTACTGGAGATACTTTGGCGAACGTGAAATATTTAGGTGGCTACAAAGGGGCCGAAAATAATCTGTCAGTTTCGGATGTCACACAGGATGTCTTCTGCGCAGAGCAATTTAGAAACAGCCTTAAGGGAGTAAAGGGATACATCACTATCATGGGAGGTTCAAAATTTTCTGCGCCTGAAACGAATCTCAATTGCACGGGGGAGATAAAGCAGTGCGATGAACAAAACAGAATCAAACAGAGAAATGACGTCGTGTACAAAAATGTGCAAAAATTTGCAAAAGAATGGACAGAACACTACGGCGAGGTATACCCCATTATGACCGGAGCAGGCCCTGGTATTATGGAGGCCGGGAGTCGTGGGGCGATGGAGGCGATAGGCTTGGCAAAGAACAATAACAATCTCCACAGCATTGGTTACACGACCTATTACGCCCTCTTTAACAAAGATAATCCACGTTGTGGTAAGGGTCCACGTTGCGCTGATCCTTCGCTTGTTTTGCAGAAATACAATGGTGAAATTATTACTGATGGGCTTATATTTTCCAGCGTTGCGGTACGTGAGTCCATGATGATCAAGCATTCGGCAGCGATTTTAATTGCGCCAGGCGGGACTGGAACCGAGTGGGAAATTTCACAAATTCTTGAAACCATAAAAAGTCAACAACTCAACCCAATACCTGTGTATGTCATTGGTAAAAAAACTGATCACTGGAAAACTTATGAAGATCGATTGACGGATATGGAACGGCGCGGTGTTCTATCGCCTGGCGACATTAGGTTTGACCAATCTGAGTGCAATGGATTCTCAAATTTATCTGCTGTTCAACACCAGGAATGCGCTAAAGCTAATTTTGAGTTTATCGAAAATCCTGGTAATGTCATTGAAAAATTGCGTGTGTATTTCAAGCTTCCTAGAAGAAAGGAGCCTTAAACGTAGTGATCACGGCAACACAGGGCCATCACTTGCCACAGACGCATTTGCTTTGAATCGCGGGATGTATATCAGTGCGGACCACGGAATCGTCGAAACTCACTTACCGTCAAACGCAGGAGTATTTACGGCAGAGGTAACCACTCAACCACCTGTTCAGAAAATTGTTCGATTCTTAGCACAGACTGGAAAATTCTCGCCGTGGCTACCCGCGAGGAGTCAGGCTGTAATGAATTCACTCTCCTAGTGTCTATATAATCAAGAAAAGATAAAATTACCAACGCGATGGAATATTATTGTGCTATTGCCTCTCTTTAATCATTAGAAGGACCAAAGAGATCTCATGGGTGAGCGGGATCATGCGCAGTTCACGCAATGGGTACGCGAATATGGCGAGTTCTTGTATCGTGTCGCTTGGGCCATGACGGGCAAACGCGCAACGGCCCAGGATTTGGTGCAGGACACTTTCGTGCGTGCCTGGCGTGCGCGCCACCAGCTGCGTCACGACGGTGCTGTGCAAGGTTGGTTATATAGGATCTTGCACCGCGAGGCCATCCGTAATTGGCACGCCCGTGAATGGGCAGAGGATTGGAATAATGACGAGTGCGAACACGTACCGGATCGAGCATCCGACGATGCGGCACAGCTCGATCTGATTGAGGCGTTGCAGGCTTTAACCCCACATCACCGTGAGATTTTGGTGTTGTTTTACCTTGGAGATTTGAGTTACCTAGAGATGGCGCAAGCCCTGGATCTGCCGCCAGGCACGGTTATGAGTCGGCTCAATCGCGCGCGCTATGCACTGCGTCAACAGCTCGGCGAGGAGTACATGAAATGACGACAAATGATCCGAACGACGATGAATTGGATGCCCATGTGCGGCGCTTATTGCGTGGTTTACCCGTGCCCGTGGAATTTGCCGTGTCCCCGCCACGCCGACGCTTCCTGCACGTTGGCCTTGCGTGGGTGGCAGGGGTAACCGGTCTTAGTGTAGGCGGTGGGTGGGTGGTGTGGCGAGAATTTTCGACGCCGCGGATTGTGCGTGCGGCCTTCGCCCATGCACGTCAGGAGGCCGACGTGCGTGGGGTCCACGTGCGTGATTTCGCCGCGGCGCAAACGGCCTTCGGTCTAAATGACGCCGCTGTGCTCCCCGGTACATTGCAGCTTTGCAAGGACTGTACGGTCGGGGGTCAGCGAGCCTGGCATATGAACGTGTATTTGGACGACGGGGGCTATGTTCATCTCTTTGCCTTCCGTCGTATACCCCCCGAGATTGAAACCGACGGCCAAACGCTCGACGGTTACTGGCAGTTCTTTACCAGCCGCAGTGGTTTTACTGTACTGGCGCTCGCACAGCATCGGCGCGCGCTGGTTGCGATGATCCAGCGGCTATCCGCGTGAAATAATTATCCTCGTAAGTGTTGTAGAAATCATAATTCTTCCGCGAGTCAGTTTTGAGGGTGATTACCGTGATAAAAAAGATGTTTTTCACGATTGTAATCCGCGATCATGCTCTAAAGCTCGAAGCTAACGAAATCTTCATGCAATGAATTGCTTAATTCTCGTTTAGTCAAACTGAATAAAAATTCAGGAGAATCACGCCAGGGTGGTCGCTATACTACGCACCTAGTGCCACCACTGACCGAACAAGGATATTAATTTATGAAATTAAATTTCACTCAAACGCTATACGCCGTTGTAGTCGCTTTCATTAGCGTGTCAACCGTGGCGGCTGATTCCACCACGTTTAATTTCGACACTGATACTGCCGGTACGCTTGCGCCGGGTTGGCTACAGGGCGCGACGGGCGGCGGAACCGCGAAGTGGGCGGTCGAACCTGATACGTCGGTACCGAGCCGGAAAAATGTATTAAAGCAAAGTGGTAATGGCACATTTCTTTGGTGCGTGCGAACCAATGAAAAACTTGAGAACGGGTTCGTTGAAGTTAAATTTAAACCGCTTAGCGGCGACGAAGATCGCGCCGGGGGCGTGGTCTGGCGGTTTAAAGATGCTAATAATTACTATGTCGCACGTGCCAATGCGCTAGAAGACAACGTTACGATCTACCACACTCTCCACGGTCACCGGGTGGCATTTTCCAGTAGCACTGTTCGCGTCGCTGCCAATCAATGGCATAGCTTACGTGTTGATTTCAATGGCAATCGGTTTACCGTAACCTATGACGGTAAAAAAGTGATCGAGGCGAGCGACGCGAGTATTACGGGTGCTGGTACCGTCGGCATGTGGACCAAGGCAGATAGCGTAACCGCATTCGATAATTTTACCTTCGGAGCCGGTCACTGACGGATGCAGGTAAGACGCTGACAACGGTTGCACAATGGCACCCTGAGCCGCTTTCACATACAATCGCTGGAAATAATGGATGAAAAAACGCCTCGTTTTGATACTTGTTGTGCTCAGTGTGATCGCGTTGTATTGGTCGCTGCGGCCGGCAGCGGATTTTGTCGTGATATATGTGAGTCACGATCGGATATTTTCCGAACCAGTGCTGCGTGATTTTAACACGGATACCGGTATTCAAGTCCGCGCCATTTATGATACCGAAGAAACAAAAGGGACAGGAGTGATGAATCGTTTAATTGCCGAACGCGATCATCCACAAGCAGACGTGTATTGGGCCAATGAACCACTACGCACTGTAGTGTTAAAAAAAAAGGGGATATCTGCGCCATACCGTTCTCCCAATGCCGTGGACATTCCCGATTCATTTAAAGACCCACACGGTTACTGGACCGGATTTGCGGCGCGTGCGCGTGTCCTTTTGATGCGTAATGATCTGAAACCGATGCCCATGTCGATCGCTGCCTATAGCGATGCGCGTCTGCAAAACACAACCGTAATTGCCAATCCGCTGTTCGGCACGACCACCACCCACGCGGCGGCATTGTTCGTGCTTTGGGGTCCCGACCGTTTTCGTAACTTCATGGCGCAAGTTAAAACCAATGGCGTTAAGATAGCGTCGAGCAATGGCGAGAGTGCCGATTTAATTATCAGCGGCGAATTCGCCTTTGGCCTGGTTGATAGCGACGATGCTGTTACCGCCACCGAAAAAAATACAGCTCTGACAATCGTCTACCCCGACCAAGGCGAGAACGAGATTGGTTGCTTGGTGATCCCCAACGCAGTGGCGCTCATAAAAAACGCGCCGCATGAACAAAACGCCAAGAAGCTCATCGACTATCTGCTCAACAAGGATACCGAACGAAAATTGGCATTCTCCGGATCGGCGCAGATGCCGCTGCGTAGCGGGATCTCAACACCGCCTCACGTGCCGCAAATAAATAAATTAAAAACTATGCGGGTGGACTATGAACAGATGGCGTCCGCTATCGAAAAAATTCAACTCTTGCTGAAAGACTGGGTAGAGCATTAGTTGTACCGTGATATCTAACCCGCGCCGCACGTTAGACCGTAGCGAAAAGACAGTACTCTGGTTGGCCACAGGGCTGCTAATTGTCGTTGGTTTGCTACCGGTCCTGGCAATGATCGGAAAAAGTTTTTTAGTAAACGGCAAATTTAGTTTGGATTTATACCGGGATTTCTTATCGCCTGCGCCGTATCGCAAACTGTTGCTATTTAATAGTGTCACGCTCGCGGCTTGCACTGCAACCGCCAGTACATTGTTCGGTGTACCTCTGGGTCTACTGCTAGGGAAAACAACTATACCCTTACGCGGACTACTCGCCACCATCCTAACTACCCCGCTACTTATTCCCCCGTATATTCTGGCGACCGCGTGGCACAAGATTCTAGGCTCTCACGGGTTGTTGGCGCTGTGGCTTGGACCAGAATCTGGAGTGTTGACCGCAACGTGGCTATTTGGGTTACCCGGTTGCGTGTTCGTATTATCGTCCGCGTTTGCACCGATCGTAATGCTGTTCACGATTGTCCAGATTCGCATGATCGATCCACGGCTGGAAGAAGCGGGGCGACTCTGCACACGTTGGCCAGCCACACTGCGCGCGATCACGCTTCCGTTGATGTTATCGAGATTATCCTTACCGATCATTCTAGTTTTCGTGCTTGCGCTTGGTGAAATGACCGTCCCGTCTTTATTACGCTATCCCGTGTTGCCGGTTGAAAGTTTTATGCAGTTCGCCGCGTTCTACAACTTCGGTGCTGCTACCGCGAGCGCGATGCCGTTGTTGTTTATATGTGCAATTATTCTTTACCTCGATGGGCTGATGGTAAACGACACCGATAGACCAATCCGACTTCGCAACAATAGCGTGCTAATGATTGACTTGCAGGTATGGGGTGTCGCCGCGTTCATCGTGGTGGCAGGCATCGTGGTGCTGAGTGTTGTGGCACCTTTTTTCGCTTTGCTGGCGGACGTTGATTCACCGCGTCTTTATATTGATGCCTTTGTCAGTGCACGCGACAGTATCGTCCGCAGTCTCGCTTACGCAACGGCCGGAGCAACAGTATTAACGCTGGTTGGATTCCTGTGCAGTTATATCGTGCACTTACGGCTGAGCCCTTGGTCGCGGGGCCTGGATTTCATTCTCCTGTTTTTATTTTCATTGCCCAGTGGGGTGATTGCGATCGGACTCATCACCATTTGGAACACCGGCGCGACGCAATGGATCTACTCGACCCCGGTGATTGTACTATTTTCGTATCTTGCCCAATACAGCGCATTACCGAGCCGCTTATCCCAATCGGCCTTGTCTAACTTGCCGCCGAATTTGATCGACGCGGCCAAGCTCGCGGGCGTTTCTTGGTTTTCGCGTACGTGGTATATCCTGTTGCCATTAGTCAAAGACGCTCTGTTATTGAGCTGGGCTGCGTCGTTTATATTTTGTCTACGCGATGTTGGACTTACACTCACGCTGCACCCACCCGGTGCCGATACGTTGCCCGTCTGGATATTTACCTTCATGCCAAACGCACCACCACGATTAATTTCCGCCTTGTGCGTCATTGCGGTTGTCATCACGCTCGTTCCATTGGGTTTGTTTTACCGATCATTGCGGCGGATTCAGGCATGAGTCGCATTTGTCTCGAAACAGTACACTATACGCATGGTACGCGCGACATTCTTCGCGGCATTTCGCTCGAGATTCCCCATGCCTCGCGCGTCACGATTGTCGGTCCGTCTGGTAGTGGCAAGACCACACTCTTACGTATCATCGCCGGTTTGGAACGACCGTGGCACGGGCGTGTGTTTATCGGCCAGCGGCTGGTTTGCGCCGACGGACTAAATTTGGTCGACCCTTCGCGGCGCGGCATCGCGATGGTATTCCAAGACCTGGCTTTGTGGCCACACTTCACGGTACGAGAGAATATCGAATTCGGCTTACGGCGACGCGGTTTAACCAGATTGCAGCGAGCGGTGCGAATCGATGACATTTTGCAGCGTATGCAACTCGAGCGTTACGCGAGTGTCTTCCCGACCCTACTCTCGGGCGGCGAACAACAGCGCGTCGCCATTGCGCGCGCACTGGTCCTGCACCCGGCGGTATTGCTGATGGACGAACCGTTTTCTAACGTCGACAAAGTACTGCGCGAACACCTTATCCGTCAGATCACTGAGTTTCAGAGGGAATATGATTTCACGTTAGCGATGGTTACGCATGACGACAGCGACGCGGTGCGTTTTGAAGCACGTGTCATTGGCTTAGCCGATGGTGTTATGATCCCGGCTTAGACGGCTGTCGGGGTTATGGCGGGTTGAAGTACTCAGTAGAGACAATTTAATTACTCGTGGAAGACATGTTGCTTACCTTTCCTAAAACAGTTGCTAACTGCGCGACACAACGATGAAACATTTTCCGATCGGTCGTTTCCTGTGGTGTGCGCTGGGTATCGCGGTTGGCATCGCCTTGGCACTTTTCTTGGTGGCGCCTCCGGCGTCACCGTTGCTCTTGGCCTCTCTGGGGGGATCGGCGGTGTTTTTATTCGGACTGACACGTGCGCCCGCCGCACAACCGCGCGCTCTGTTTGGCGGTCACCTGGGTGGCGCCTTGATCGGTATCGCCTGTTACCAGCTTTGCGGTGATTCGCTCTGGGTTTATGCCTTGGCGCAAGTATTGACGTTAGGCTACATGCTTATTAGTAAAACGATGCACCCTCCTGCTGGCGCTAATCCACTTATAATGATCTATGTTCATTCGGGCTGGGGGGCGCTGTGGCAGCCAGTGTTTCTCGGAGTACTTAGCTTGGCGATGGTGGCCGCAATCTGGAGCCGGTTGTATCCGGGTTTAGTACATTATCCTGTCACCTGGTTTGATCGTTCACCTCCATCTACCTTCTGGGGAGGTTGGGATGAGAGCGAACCGTCCGATGTTTAAAAACCGTGCTGGCTTATTGCCCAATGAAAGTATGCTGGTCTTTGGTATAGGATGTAAACACTGCGTAGCCTATCGTAAATTTTTCTGTGATAGAATTCAGAACCTGTACATTACGAGTTATTCTTTGTTGAATTAACGAGAACTCTATACCCCAGTTGAATTTAGATGGATAAAATACCCCATGAATAAACCAAGTTGGATACGCGCCATGCGCTTCTGTCGTACGATGCTGGACACGGCGTAGTATCAATGTTATCAGCACAGGCAGCATTGCAACGCCTGATTGAGGGCAATCAGCGTTTTGTGTCGGACGTTCGCAGTCGCGACGCACTTATAAGCCAGACACGACGCAACGAGTTAACAACCGGTCAAGAGCCGTTCGCCACCATTCTTGGTTGTTCTGATTCGCGCGTTCCAGTCGAGATCGTCTTCGACCAAGGATTAGGTGATCTGTTCGTCATCCGGGTGGCCGGTAACATCGTCGCCCCGTCACAAATCGGTAGCGTCGAGTTCGCGGCGGATCGGTTTGGAACGCGGCTGGTGGTTGTGCTTGGTCACTCACAGTGCGGAGCGATTCAAGCCACCCTTGAGGAGCTGCAACGTCCAACCGCGAATCAGTCAAAGAATTTATATTCGATTGTTGATCGCGTCCGGCCCGCCGTGGAAGGCTTGTTGGCGACGGAAATCCGGCACGACCCCGATACATTACTGCATCACGCGGTCCGCGCGAATATCCGCGCCTCGGCGAGCCACTTGCGTCATGGCTCACAGGTTATTGAACAGCTGATCCAGAACAATGGGCTTTTGGTGGTAGGCGCGGAATATTCATTGGAGACCGGGGTCGTCGATTTCTTTGATGGCGTACCGGAAGCTGGTTGACGACCCGTTTAACAAAACTTTGACCGTGGCATGGGTGGGGGTTAATTTTCGGCGTGAATAGCATGATAGACTAAGTCTTCGAGACAGGTCTTGTTACTCTCAACACGGGTGTTGAAAAGAAACCTAATCGGTAATGGTTGATAATGGAGCAAGTATGTCGAAATTTGAAGTTCAACGTTACACGACAACGGCAATCTCGCTGCATTGGTTGATTGCTTTACTGATTTTTGCCGGTTGGGGCTTAGGCTTCTATATGGCTGATCTACCCTTGTCCCCGGCAAAATTGCGTTATTTTAGCTGGCATAAGTGGATAGGGGTGACGGTTTTCTTGCTCGCGATGATCCGCGTGGCATGGCTGGCGACCCATGCCGCACCACGCCTACCCAACGCGATATCTCCGTGGCAGGCGCGTACCGCGCGGGTTAGCCACAGTGCACTGTACCTGTTAATGTTCGCAATCCCGGTAAGCGGCTGGCTGATGAGTTCAGCAAAGGGAGTGCAGACGATCTACTTTGGTATATTACCGATACCGAATCTGATCGGAAAGGATAAAGCCCTTGGACAGATCCTGAGTGATGTACACGAATCGCTGGCCTACGTTCTTGCAGCATTGGTGGTGGTTCACATTGCGGCCGCCCTCAAACACCATTTCATTGAGCAGGACGGGGTGCTGAAACGTATGATCCCTTTTCTTGAATCACCCGGCTCGAATTCATAGGGTTGACAGGCGTGGGGCGAAAACCGGATTTAAAAACCGCGGTCGATGATTTTGCTGAGGATACTACACGTTAAACAATGAAGACTTCCGCTGTTAAATTCCTGTCTTACCTGGCGGCAGTGGTATTGACCGCAACCATACCCGCCGTGGCTGCGTCGGGTAGTATCGATATCCCCCGCAGCCAGATTACCGCAACGTTTCGTCAAATGCACGTACCGGTCGAAGGTCGTTTCAAAACCATCCGCGGCACCATCAATTTCGATCCCGATCATGCCACGGCGGGCCGCGCGTCTATCGAAATAGATACCGCAAGTTTTGACGTTGGCGCTGAGGAATACAACTACGAACTGCATACTCAGGAGTGGTTTGATACCACCGCCTATCCACAGGCCAGTTTCGTTGCATCCCAAGTTGTGCCGCTGGGTCAGAACCGCTTCGAGGCCCAGGGTAGCTTGACGCTCAAAGGTAAAACCCAGGCGATCAAGGTGGCTTTCACACAGCACAGCGATGGCCCAGCTCAAGTCTTCGAAGGCGAAGTACCGATTTCGCGCAAAGCCTACGCGATCGGCAGCGCCCAATGGAATGATGTACTTGAAGATCAAGTGATTGTGAAATTTCGTATTATTAACACGACCAAGTAATCCTTTACCCAAACCAACAATAAGGAGCTCCGCATGTTTTATCAAAAATGTATTATCGGCGCATTCATCATGGGCACAGCACTACCCGCCTTGGCCATTGCCGACCACTACACAATCGACCCCGAACATACTTACCCAAGCTTGGAGTTTTCCCATATGGGACTGTCTATTTGGCGCGGCAAATTCGACAAAACCACCGGTAAGATCGTGCTCGATCGTGCCGCCAAGACCGGCAGTGTCGAGATTCACATAGATACCGCCAGTATCGACTTCGGTCATCAAAAAATGAAGGAGCACGCGATTAGCGCGGATTGGCTTAACGTCGCGAAGTTTCCAACCATGGTGTACCAAGGGGCCATAAAATTCAACGGCGATGTGCCGTCGGCCGTCGATGGACAACTGACACTGCGTGGCGTCACCAAACCTGTGAATCTAAAAATCAACAGCTTCAAGTGCATGCCGCACCCGCTCTTTAAGAAAGAAGTCTGCGGTGCGGATGCCGAAGGCGATTTAAACCGCGCCGACTTCGGTATGACGCTGTACAGCG
Source organism: Gammaproteobacteria bacterium (assembly GCA_016194635.1). GTDB lineage: Bacteria > Pseudomonadota > Gammaproteobacteria > UBA6429 > Thiohalophilaceae > JACQBC01. The sequence continues at coordinate 67,065 of JACQBC010000017.1, forward strand.
AAGGCGAGGCCGGGAAAATCCACCTGCGTATCCAGGTTGAAGCACTCAAGGATGACGCGCATCTATAATAGAGGTAGATACGCTAATCCAGAAGCAGGGGTATTCCACGGCATGGGTTACAAGCACAGGGCACAGTGAAAACGATTCAGATCAAGGTTAAACCCAACGCACGGGTGAGCGTCCTGGAAGAAATTACGCAGGGTGTATGGCTTGCGCGGCTCAAGTCACGTCCGGTAGAGGGCAAAGCCAACGCAGAATTGATCACGCTGGTTGCCCGGCATTTCAAGTGCCATAAATCGGCGATTGCTATCACCCATGGTACACGCGGATGCATCAAGCAAATCACGATTGAGTAAACTTAAATCTTTTTCACAACCCGCTAGGCTTTGCCAGCGTACTATACTGCCTCAATGAACAGTGATTTGGCCGTGATTGCCACACACCTCATTGGGGCGTTAGTGGCGGGTGGTGTGATCGGATTGGAACGTAGCTTCCACGGTCGCCCGGCAGGGTTTAGGACCCATGCCCTGGTGTGCCTGGCCTCAAGTTTATTGATGCTGGTTACTTTGTTTCAGTCAAAGTGGTTTATCGGTGCGCCGCTGGACACCGTGCGTACCGATCCAACGCGGATGGCGCAGGGCATTATGACCGGCATTGGTTTTCTGGGGGCGGGGGTTATATTTAAAGAAGGATTGAGCGTACGTGGCTTAACCACGGCGGCATCGATTTGGATCACCGCAGCAATTGGTATTTTGATTGGTATCGGGTTTTATGCACCGGCGATTATCGCCACCGCCCTTACCCTGGGTACTCTCTCGGTATTTCGCTGGATCGAAGCCCGGCTACCCGCTCAATTCTACGCCCATCATTCGTTACGGTTTATGCGTGAGCAGACCCTGTCGGAAGACCAAGTGCGAATTTTGTTAAACCAACAAGGCTTCACGATTGCCAACGTGAGTTATCGGATAACCGACGATGGATTATTTTTTGAATACCATATGGTGATTCGTACCACGGATGCGCGTAATACCGCCCGGCTTGCCAATACCTTGCGTCAAATGTCGGCAGTACAAGGGTTTCAGATCTCGCCTACAGGTGATTGAGATTAACCAAACGCGACCTTGGCGGCTTCAATGGTTTCGCCGGCAACGTCGATCAGGTTCACTTCCGGATCAAGGCCAAGTTTACCGAAGGCTGGCACCGTATTAAAGTCGATGTTGTGGAGTTTATGTGAATTACCGGCGTGACTTTCCAAATTGGCGACGATCACCAGGTCGACATAGTCCGCAGGACCATTGTGGTCGCGCGTGATGTTTTCGTGTTCGGAGGCAACGGCGACCAGTTGCGGCGCAAAATTCCATTTTTTCAATATCGCCTCGCCCACCGCAGGGTGTGCCTTTTCAATGATGTTTAGTAACATCTTTTCATTGACCAGCAATTCTGGAATATCCTCGGCACGGCTGATGATGGGTAATACCCCAATGTCGTGTACCAAGCCGGCCAACAAGGCCTCGTCGGGCTTAAGATTGGTGAATTGTTTGCACAGGGCATGGCTGATGGCCGCGACTTGAATGCTGTGCTGCCAGGTGTCGCGCAATTGTTTGTCGGTAACGTCGGAGGTAGCTTGGAACATTTGCTCCATGGCGATACTGGTGACCAAATTGCGTGTCATGGTGCCGCCCATGCGGGTAATTGCCGCTTCAACCGAATCAATATTGCGTGCCGCGCGTAATAATGGGCTATTAGCAATCTGGATTAAACGCGCGGAGAGTGCAGTATCGGTGGTAATGACCTTCGCCACCTGTGCCATGCCGGCATTGGCGTTTTCCAAGGTCTCGCGTACCCGTAGTGCGACCTCGGGTAAGGTGGGCAAGATCAACTTACCACTTTCTAAATCGTCAAACAATCGGTCCAGTAATCGTTCTTCAAGCTTGCTAAACACGCGACATCCCCGGTGTATCTTGGTGACCTAGGATGTATCGGCCGGTATTGAACAAAAGTTAAGGTTCGGGATCCAGGCTATAAGGTAAGGATTGTAAGGTAATAATACCGTGGTGGGTCCCACCCAGTCGTAATCCGCCGGTGGCCGCCGCGTCGCGGTGTAACACGATCAACAGATCCGTTCCACCGTCGGGAGCAGGTTGTGCCACCACCACCTTCCCTATACTAGAACCCTGGGGATCGGCGGGGTAAATTTCGGCGCCGGGCTGCACTAAATCCATATGATCGGAATGGGCTTTGTATAAGCGTCGCTTTACCGTGCCGAGATAATGCGCGCGTGCCACGATTTCTTGACCGGGGTAACAGCCCTTGCTAAAGCTAACCGCGTCTACCCTGTCCAAGTTGAGCATCTGCGGGATGAATTCATCGCTGGTCGCGGACAAGACGGTCGCTAGGCCCGCCTGTATGTCAAGCCATTGCCAGGCCGAAGGGCCGGTAAGCGCCACTGCGTTGCTAAGCCTTGGCCACTGGCGGAGGGTATCGTCAACCGTAGTGAGTAGTAGAAAGCGGTTAGGCTCGCCCGGCATGCGTAGTATCGCCGTAGTTCCCAGTGTGGTGACGTTATAGTTATTTTCCGGCACGATGGCATAAAGCGCCTGTAAATGTAACCGGCTTTGCGCGCCCGCACAGCCAAGACAAAGGTGGGTACTGGTCAGATCCTCTAGTTGAACCTTGCTACGTAACACAAACATGCGTAGACGCTTGAGGATCGCTGTTAATAATTCACGCGGTAAGATCATATAAAACTCATTCGCCATACGTACCACCAGCAACAGGGTCAATACGCGGCCCTTGGGGCTACACCAGGCGGTTAATTGTGCCTGTTTTGTGGTCACCTGGGTGAGGTCATTGCTGAATTGGCCTTGTAGAAAAGCTTCACTGTCGGCACCTTGCACGCGAATCACGCCCAGGTGATCCAATATACTCAAGGTATTGCCGCGGGCAACGGCTTGTACCTCGGCGCGTAATTCCTGAAAATGCAGCGGGCTGCTATCCGATACGATGGCGCCGATATTTTGTAGGTGATTTAACCAACGGGTATCCATAAACTCAGGCTCGAAAGATCGGGCAAACGGGTGAGAATTGTATAGCATTGGACTAAATAGGCAATTCGGCTACACTTTTTATCCGATGCTGCAACACCCACACCGTCCCAAATTTCTCAATCTTCTCAAGATTCACCTTCCGGTTACCGGGATCGTCTCGATCTTACACCGAGTCGCGGGCGCATTGTTGTTTCTGGCCGTCCCCGGACTCATCTACCTGTTTAATGTATCGCTCGACAGTGCGGCGAGTTTCCATGCCATTGGTGCGTGGTTGTCAACCCCGGGCACTAAAATAATTGTCACGCTATTCGCATGGGCCTTATTACACCATCTGCTAGGCGGGATCCGCTTTTTGTTGACTGATATTGGGATCGGCATGGAATTACGCCCGGCGCGCGCCAGCGCGTGGCTGGTTAATATCCTCAGTGGGCTGGGTTTTGTGGTGTTAGTCGTGGAGCTGTGGTTATGAGCTGGCGCGCCCATGGAATGCGCGCGTGGTTGCTACAACGGCTCAGTGCGTTGTACATGTTGTTATTCGCGATTAGTTTTCTTTTATATATCGCACCGAACCTGCCTATTACCTATGAATATTGGAGCGATCTCTTTACCCGCCCGTCGATTGCCGTTGCCACACTGGTTTTTTTTGCCGCCTTGTTATATCACGCCTGGATCGGGATCCGTGACATCATAGTGGATTACATTCATGACACGACGTTGCGCTTTACGCTGTGGGTATTGGTCACCTTATTCCTCATCGGCTTGGGGATATGGGTGGCGCTGATTGTGTTGTCAGTGGTGGCGGTATGAAGATTGCGCACCGTAAGTTCGATACTCTGGTGATCGGCGCTGGCGGGGGCGGGTTGCGCGCCGCCTTGCAGCTCGCCGAGGCCGATACCAGTGTCGCCGTGGTCTCAAAAGTATTTCCCACCCGGTCACATACCGTGGCCGCGCAGGGGGGGATTAACGCCGCCTTGGCCAATGTGCGTCCGGATAATTGGCACTGGCATATGTTCGATACCGTCAAGGGCAGCGATTATTTGGGTGATCAGGACGCGATTGAATATATGTGCCGTGCCGCGGCGCATTTGGTGATCGAATTGGAGCACGCCGGCGTACCTTTTTCACGGCTACCCGACGGCAAGATCTATCAACGCCCGTTTGGCGGCCAAAGCCAAAATTTCGGGGGTGCCCAAGCCGCGCGTACGTGCGCCGCGGCGGATCGCACCGGGCACGCGATGCTGCATGCGTTGTATCAACAAAATATTCGCGCCAAAACCCATTTCTTTGACGAGTATTTTGCGATTGATATGCTGCAGGACAAAGAGGGCGTTATTTTGGGCGCGCTGATCATGGAAATTGAAACCGGCGAAGCTCTATTGATCGAAGCCAAGACCACGCTGCTGGCGACCGGTGGAGTAGGGCAGTTATTCCGCACCAATACCAATGCGCATATCAATACCGGCGATGGCATGGGCATGGCTTTACGCGCCGGCATTCCCCTGGAAGACATGGAGTTTTTCCAATTCCACCCCACCGGTATCGCGGGACGTGGCATGTTGATCACCGAGGGCGCACGCGGTGAAGGCGGTTATTTGCTGAATAAAGACGGCGAGCGTTTCATGGAACGGTATGCACCGCATGCGAAGGATCTTGCCAGCCGCGATGTGGTGAGCCGTGCGATCGCTACCGAGGTACGCGAAGGCCGTGGCTGTGGGCCGCAGGGGGATCACGTGATGTTGAAGCTCGATCACCTGGGTAAAGAAGTCCTGGACAAACGTCTACCGGGTATTTCATCCATGGTACGCACGTTTTTAGGCATCGACCCCGCGCAAGAATCGATCCCGGTATTTCCAACCGCGCATTACACCATGGGTGGGATCCCCACCAACCGTTATGGTCAGGTGGTGGTGCCGATTGCACAAGGCGAAGAGGCGATTCCCGGATTATATGCCGTGGGTGAATGCGCCTGTGTGTCGGTCCATGGCGCTAACCGTCTGGGTGGTAACTCGTTGTTAGACATCGTGGTGTTCGGCCGCTCGGCGGGCAATCACATTATCGACTATTTACGTGAACATCGTTACCACCGTCCCATGGACGAAAGCAGTGTAGAGCAGGCACTGGCGCGTTTAGCCCGCTGGGATCAAAAAGGTGCCGGGGAGTCGGTGGCGAAATTAAAATACGATTTACAAACCGCCATGGAGCATTATTGCGGTGTGTTCCGTACCGAGGAGGTATTGCAGGAAGGTGTTGTAAAAATTAAAGAACTAGAACAGCGTCTACAACACGCGCGGTTGCAAGATCATAGCAGGATATTTAATACCGCGCGGGTTGAGGCGTTAGAATTAGAAAATCTGATGGATGTGGCCCTGGCCACGGTGTGCTCGGCCGCGGCCCGCAAGGAAAGCCGCGGCGCCCATTCGCGGATTGATTATCCCAAACGCGACGACGCCCATTGGCTGAAACACAGTTTGTACTACAAGCAAGGCCAACGTATGGCGTATAAACCGGTGCGCTTAAAACCACTGACGGTGGAGACTTTTCCACCGAAGGAACGGGTGTATTAACTGCAGGCCAAGTAGCGTGTGACCGCTTATAGTCTAAATAGTAATATAGAGGCATCAACCTAGGTGAATGACCATGCGTTTTCAGGTGCAACGTTACAATCCAGAAACCGATAAGCTGCCGTATTTGAAAGAGTACGAGCTGAACACTATACCCACCGGCATGATGCTACGTGATGCATTGTTGCAAATCAAGGCGCAGGACGAGAGCTTTACCTTCCGGCATTCCTGCGGTGAGGGTGTCTGTGGATCGGACGCGATGAATATCAATGGCAGCAATGCCTTGGCCTGTTTAACCCCGCTGTCGACCTTGTCGCAACCGATTGTGGTGCGATCGGTGCCGGGAATGCCGATCATTCGCGATTTGGTGGTGGACATGAGCCAGTTCTACCACCATTATCGGGCGATTAAGCCTTATTTGATCGTCCACGATCCCATGCCCGAAGTGGAATTACTGCAATCCCCCGAAGATCGCGACAAGCTCGATGGACTGTATGAATGTATTCTTTGTGGCTGTTGTACAACGGCGTGCCCGTCGTTTTGGTGGAATCCGGATAAATTCCGTGGCCCGGCGGCCTTATTGCAGGCTTATCGATTCTTGGCGGATAGCCGCGATCAGGCCACTAACCAGCGATTGCAGGAATTGGACGGGCCTTACCGCATGTTTCGATGCCATACCATCATGAATTGCACCAGTGTATGCCCCAAGGGGCTGAATCCGTCGGCGGCGATTCACAAAATCAAAGAGCTGATGCTCAAGGAAATGATTTAGTCGCATGATTGCATCCGGCGATGAAGCACGCGCGCGCCTACGTTGGCAATGCCGACGCGGCATGTTGGAGTTGGATTTGTTATTTGAACATTTTCTTGCAACTCAATTTGAACAGGCGGATAGCAAAACTCAAACGCTGTTTTACGAATTGCTGACCTACGCCGATCAGGATTTGTTTGAATATTTCTTTGGTCACTCGCGACCGGATAATAAGGATATTGCCGATGTCATCGAACGAATTCGCCGCGCCGCTGCGGCTTGAACTGGCCGCGTCACGCTTATACTCGCGTTATCTCCTGAGTATCCATTTACTGGGATTTATCACCGCGTGTACGCCCACCCAGTTTCCCTGGACTATTAATTTATTCATCATGATTGTCGTGGCGGGATCTGCGGCACGCTACTGCCCAGTGTGGTTTCAAACAACAAAACCCACCGCGCTTTGGGTATGGCAAGACACCTTGCATTGGCGGGAAACACAATCGGATATAACCTGGCGGTTAATGCCCAAGTATTTTCTTTCACGGTGGGTGATTATAGTGCGGTTACAATCCGGACGTGGGCAGTGCCGTGTGGTGATTTGGCGCGATGCCTTGCCCATTGAGGTATTTACCGCATTATACCGTCGCTTGAAGTTCCAGCGTTATACCGTGCAAAGATCGGCTACAGGGGTGTAACTAGGAGGGGTGAGGATTGTGTCCTGGGGCGGTTTACTATTATCGGTGTGTGGATAATCCAAGGTGTAGTGTAAACCACGGCTTTCCTTGCGGCGTAACGCCGATTGAATCATTAAATGGGCACACACCGCTAAATTGCGCAGTTCTAATAAATCGTTGGTAACGCGAAAATTGCCGTAGTAGTCATCGATTTCCTGCAGTAATAAATTTACCCGGCGTTGTGCCCGTTCCAGACGCTTAGTGGTACGTACAATACCGACATAGTCCCACATAAAGCGGCGCAGTTCGTCCCAATTATGCGTGACCACGACTTCTTCATCCGAATCGGTGACACGCGATTCATCCCATTCGGGTAGTGGGTGGCTGACGGGCTGCCGTTTGCTGCGGGCGATGTGTTCGCTGGCGGCCTGGGCATAGACCAGACATTCAAGCAGCGAATTACTCGCGAGGCGATTGGCGCCGTGCAATCCCGTGTGGGCAACCTCGCCTATGGCGTATAAACCGGGGATATCGGTTTGTCCGTGTTTATCCGTGATCACACCCCCACAGGTATAATGCGCCGCGGGAACCACGGGGATCGGTTGTTTGGTCAGGTCGTAACCAAATTGTAAACACCGTGCGTAAATGGTCGGAAAATGGTTGGTAATAAATTCAGCGGGTTGGTGGCTGATATCCAGCAATAAATGTTCGCTGCCCAGACGTTTCATTTCATGGTCAATCGCCCTGGCCACGACATCACGCGAGGCCAACTCACCACGGGGATCAAAACGCTGCATGAATTCTTTGCCGTCCGGCAAGCGCAACTTTGCGCCTTCACCGCGTAAGGCTTCTGTCAACAAGAATGCCTTAGCATGAGGGTGATACAGACAGGTAGGATGAAATTGGTTAAATTCCAGGTTCGCTACCCGGCAACCGGCACGCCAGGCAATCGCGATCCCATCGCCCGAGGCCGTATCGGGATTTGTGGAGTATAAATATACTTTGCTGGCTCCACCGGTTGCTAACACGGTCGCCGCGGCGCGAAATACCCGCACGTGGTTAGAGCGGCGGTCTAGGACATACACTCCCAGGCATTGTTGTGTGTTTTTACCCAGTTTGCTGGCAGTAATTAAATCAATAGCAATATGCTGTTCATAAATTTTTATATTCGGATGTCGGCGCACGCGCGAGGCGAGAGTGGTTTCAACCGCCCTGCCGGTGGCATCGGCGGCATGGATCACACGGCGATGTTGGTGGCCTCCTTCACGGGTTAAATGATAGTGCCCGTCGAGGCTATCCTGGTCACGGGTAAAAGGTACACCCAGTGAAATTAACCAATCGATATTTTCCTTGCCGTGGTTAACCACATACTGTACCACCTCAGGGTGGCACAAGCCCGCTCCAGCGATCTGGGTATCCTGGCTGTGCGACTCGGCAGAATCGGCGTCATCCAATACCGCCGCAATCCCTCCCTGCGCATAATAAGTGCTGCTTTCTTCCAAAAATACTTTTGTTATCAAAGAGATATGATTGCAATCGGCTAGACGCAAGGCTAAACTCAGGCCGGCGGCACCCCCACCGATAATAATCACGTCTGATTCAATTTGCATACGTTAGGGCACAGATCACTCTATAATGGGTGGTTACGAACTAACTATTTACAAAAGATACTTTAGGTCTGAGAGTGCTTGCGTTTAAAATGGGTGTGACAGGTAAACGAAAATTCTCCATCCCGGGCGAACTCTACCATGTTTAGTCGGTCAGAAGCTGAGATCTCCGGACACTTTAAAGGTATGAACAAGGTTGTAGTCCGGAATGAGTGAGCGCGAAAGTGACCAGCTGCTGGTGGAACAGGTTTTACGTGGTGACAAACGGGCATTTGATGCCTTAGTTATTCGTTATCAATCGCGCGTGGTGAAGGTTATTTCCCGCTACGTGCGCGACTCCGCCGAGTCACTGGATCTCGCGCAAGAGGCGTTTATCAAAGCCTACCGGGCTCTACCGGATTTCCGAGGTGAGAGTGCGTTTTATACATGGTTGTACCGAATTGCAATTAACACCGCTAAAAATTTTCTTGCCTCACAAGGACGGCGCCCACCGCAAGAAGATGTGGCGATAGAAGATGCCGAATATTATGATGGTCCATCCGAACTTAAAGACACCGCTACTCCGGAGCAATATATGCTCCGCGACGAAATTGAACGTGTTATCTTTCAAACGATCGAATCTTTACCCGATGAACTACGTACTGCAATTACCTTGCGGGAGTTGGAAGATATGAGTTATGAGGAAATTGCCGAGGCCATGAATTGTCCAATAGGTACGGTGCGTTCTCGGATATTTCGTGCGCGTGAAGCCATCGATAAACAACTCAAGCCGTTATTGAGTGGGGAATGACCAGGTGTAGTGTTGTAGAGGTGATGCCATGACTGACACAAACAATGAATTGCTTTCCGTGCTGATGGACGGTGAATTAACCGACGATTTTCGCCAGGTACTACAGCAATTTAAAACCGATAGCCACTTGCGTTCCAAGTGGGCCCACTATCATCTGATTCGTGATACCCTCAAACAGCGGCATTTACCCCAAGCAACCACTCTCAGCGAACGGGTCACCAACGCCTTGGCGGATGAGCCAGTGTTACTTGCTCCTTTTGTAAGACGTCACGTGACGAAACAAACCCGTCGTTTGGTAGGTTGGTCGGTGGCCGCAAGTGTATTGCTGGCGGCGGTCGTGTGGGTCGGTCAGCAGACCATCTCGGGAACGAACGATGACACCTCCCAGGAATTGGTGGCTTTTAATCAAGAAGGCCAAGTTACACCCGAAGTGGAGCAGACCCTCAGCGATTATATTGTAAATCACAATGAATATTCAGCCAGCGCGCGCATGCAAGGTATGCTGCCCTATACGCGGCTGGTTAGTTATACTGCATCACAAGATCACACATCGAACCGGGTAGAATAGATGTTATTGCTACAGCGTGTCGCGTCAGCCGGGCTGATGCTGGCGACTACTTGTGTTTTTGCCACCGATACAAAACAAATCGAACAGTGGTTACAGCAAATGCATTCCGCTGCGCATACTCTCAACTACATTGGAACCTTCGCCTACCAACAAGGGCGGCAACTCACTGCGATGCGTATTATTCATGCGGTTGATCCCGAGCATGGCGAACGCGCCCGCCTGATATCCCAAGATGCGATAGGTCGCGAGGTGATCCGCGACCGCGACCGTCTGCTGTGTATATTGCCGGATATACATTCTGTGATCGTTGAAAAAGGCAGGCAGGAATCGGAATTTCCTCCTGAGTTTCCCGTTGATATTGATGAATTAATGGACACCTACACTTTTGTCCTTGAGAAGCAAGAACGGGTTACAGGGCGTACTGCGCAAAAACTTGTGATTAAACCCAAAGATAAATTTCGTTACGAACACCGCCTATGGATTGACACTCAGACTGGATTATTACTGCAAAAGAAAATGTACGACGAACATAAGCATTTGATCGAACATTTTGTATTCACCGAAATCCAGTTCCCAACCCAACCTATTGAAGATGAACAATTTGAACCAGGTATCACTAGCAAGGATTACAAATGGGTAGAAACAGGCGATGAATCTGATCCTGCGCAATCCAGAGGTGGTTGGACTGTATTGAATCTACCCGCTGGATTTTATGAAGACGTGGCGCGTCACCACCGCATGCCAAATACAAAATCGTATATCGATCACTTAGTGTATACCGATGGTTTAGCCTCGGTATCGGTATTTATTGAGCCCTTAACTGCGAAATCCAAGAAACTCAACGGGGCGTCACGGCTAGGAGCGGTTAACGCCTACGGACGCGTCACGGAAAAATACCATATTCTTGCCGTGGGTGAAGTACCGCAATCCACGCTTAGAATGATTAATACATCGGTCTATTACAAAGAATAAATGTAACATCCATGAAAAAGGAGCTTAGCAGTGAATAGAACTAAACGATCCCTCCCCTATGTGGTAGGCCTCGCATTTTTATTGATTGGTTTAGTACCGTTGCAAGGATTTGCAACAGCGACAGCAGGACTCCCCGATTTTACCGAGTTAGTGGAAAAAGTTGGCCCCGCTGTGGTCAATATTAGTACCACCCAAAAGATCAAGCGCAAGAAATTACCCGCCTTACCGCAAGGCCGTGATCTCCCGGACATGCCCGAGGATTCCCCGTTTGGAGATTTATTCCGGCATTTTTTTGGGGACCCGGACGGTGGTGGCGGACCTAATGAATTTAATACCCAGTCCCTGGGTTCAGGGTTTATCGTTGACACCAGTGGTTATATCCTTACCAACCAGCATGTGGTGAAAGATGCCACCGAGATTGTGGTGCGTTTAAATGATCGACGCGAACTTAAGGCCAAGGTCATCGGCAGTGATGCGCGCAGTGATATCGCCTTATTAAAAATTGATGCCACTAATCTGCCGGTGTTAAAACTGGGTAATTCCGAGAAAGAAAAGGTCGGCGAATGGGTGATGGCGATAGGCTCGCCGTTTGGCTTTGATCATTCGGTATCCGTCGGTGTCATCAGCGCGATGGGACGTAGCTTGCCCAGTGAAAATTATGTGCCGTTTATCCAAACCGACGTCGCTATCAATCCGGGCAACTCCGGTGGTCCGTTGTTTAATTTACAAGGTGAGGTCATCGGGATTAATTCCCAAATATATACCCGCTCCGGCGGTTTTATGGGCTTGTCGTTTGCGATCCCTATTAATGTGGCAATGGATGTCGTAAAACAAATTAAAGAGAAAGGTAAAGTGACCCGTGGTTGGTTGGGGATCTTAATCCAAGATGTCAACCGCGAGCTGGCCGAATCGTTTGGCATGGATAAACCCATGGGCGCCGCGGTATTACGTGTTCTTGAAAATTCACCGGCGGAGAAAGCGGGGTTCAAAGTCGGGGATGTGGTGGTCGAATTCGACGGTAAAACCATCCATACGTCGTCCGATTTACCCTTAGCGGTGGGCAGTACGCCGATCGGTAAAAAGGTTAAGGTTAAAATTATCCGCGATGGTAAACCTACTTCACTGACCGTCAAGATTGCCGAGCTACCGGCCGAGGATCAACTGGCCGAACGCGGCGGCGGTGGCGATAACGACAGTGAAGAAAAACCCGCCGAGGTGAACCGTCTGGGGCTTTCGGTAGAAGAACTGTCCGCTGATATCCGCACCCGCGAAGAGATCAAGCAGGGTGGTGTGGTAGTCACCAAGGTGAGTGACGGCCCCGCGAGTGATGCTGGAATACACCGTGGCGACATCATTTTGAAGCTCAACAATCAAGATGTAAAAGGCGTGGCAAATTTCCGCGAGATTGTCGAGGCCCTACCCAAGGGTAAATCCGTGGCCGTATTGATTCAGCGTCACCGATCGCCGATGTACATTCCCCTAAAGACCAGTGACTAAACCGCGGCTGACACTTTACCTGCGGCCAGACTGTCATTTGTGCGAGGAATTTCTGCTGCAATTGCAGCAGTTTCTGGTCGGCAGGGACGTCGCGCTGCAGGTTATTGACGTGGACAGTGATTTGGACACGGCCGAACGTTTTGGTCCCCGGGTGCCGCTGCTGGCGGGTGACCAGGGTGAATTATGCCACTACGAATTTGATCAACTAGCCCTGCAGACGTATTTAAGCCCTGACCAATATCCGATAAAATGCCCCCTCAATAAAGGCACCGGCTAGGTGCCTTTTGCATAACATTGGCCAGGGGTTGCGGTGAGCGATTTATCACATATTCGTAATTTTTCCATTATTGCTCATATTGACCACGGCAAGTCCACCCTGGCGGATCGTTTTATTCAGCTCTGTGGTGGATTGAGCGCGCGTGAAATGTCCGAGCAGGTCCTGGATTCGATGGACCTGGAGAAAGAGCGCGGTATCACGATCAAGGCCCAGAGTGTCAGCTTGAACTACCAAGCCAAGGACGGGCGGCACTATTTACTCAATATGATCGATACCCCAGGCCATGTTGATTTTGCTTATGAGGTGTCGCGGTCGCTGGCGGCCTGCGAAGGGGCATTATTAGTGGTGGATGCCTCGCAAGGTGTCGAGGCCCAAAGCGTCGCCAATTGTTATACCGCCCTTGAACAGGGACTGGAAGTGGTCCCGGTATTGAATAAAATCGATTTACCCCAGGCTGAACCCGCGCGCGTAATCCATGAAATCGAAGAGATCATTGGTATTGCGGCGCAAGACGCCATCAGTGTCAGTGCCAAGACCGGTCAGGGGGTTGATCAACTTTTGGAAATTTTAGTAAAACGGATCCCCGCTCCCAGCGGCGAGATTAATACGTCCTTACAAGCCCTGATCATTGACTCGTGGTTTGATAATTATTTGGGGGTGGTGTCACTGGTGCGAGTGGTGAACGGAGAATTAAAGGCTCGGCAGAAGATCACGGTAATGTCGATAGGCCGTCACTACGTCGTGGACAAAGTTGGTATTTTTACACCGAAGAAAAAAGCCACCGAGAGTTTGAAGGCCGGAGAAGTCGGCTATGTCATTGCCGGCATCAAGGAGATCGACGGTGCCCCGGTGGGGGATACCATTACCACCACTGATCGTCCCGCCGACAAATCCTTACCGGGGTTTAAATCCATAAAACCGCAGGTGTTTGCCGGGTTATTTCCCATCGACAGCGAACAATACGAAGCCTTGCGCGATGCCTTGGCCAAGCTGCGTCTCAACGACGCCGCATTGTTTTATGAACCGGAAACCTCGCAGGCCCTGGGTTTTGGTTTTCGTTGTGGGTTTTTGGGCATGCTGCACATGGAAATCATTCAAGAACGTTTAGAACGTGAATATAATTTAAACCTGATTTCCACGGCCCCTACCGTGGTATTTGAACTGGTCACGAGTAAAGGCGAAACGATCCAGATCGATAACCCCGCTAAAATGCCCGACCCTGGGTTTTATACCGAAATTCGTGAACCGGTTATTATCGCCCATATTCTCGTGCCACACGACTACGTGGGAAACATTATCAGCCTGTGCATGGAAAAACGCGGCGTACAGAAAAAATTACAGTACCTAGGCAGTCAAGTCTCAATAAGTTACGAATTGCCGTTAAATGAGGTGGTGATGGATTTTTACGATCGTCTCAAATCGGTGAGTCGTGGTTATGCCTCGTTGGATTACGAATTCGCCCGTTTTCAAGCCTCGGACCTGGTTAAACTGGATATCCTGATTAACGGTGACAAGGTGGATGCCTTGTCGTGTATCATTCATCGTTCGGTTTCCCAAACCCGCGGGCGCGAATTGGTGGAAAAGATGAAAGAACTTATTCCGCAACAGATGTTTGAGGTGGCGATACAAGCGGCGATTGGCGCCAAAGTGATTTCGCGTACCAATGTAAAGGCGCTGCGAAAGAACGTCACCGCTAAATGTTACGGCGGGGATATTACCCGCAAACGCAAGCTGCTTGATAAACAAAAAGAAGGTAAACGCCGCATGAAACAGGTGGGCAAGGTTGAAATACCGCAAGATGCGTTTTTGGCTGTACTCAATGTTGGAAAGGATCCTAAATGAATTTCGATCAATTATCGTACTTGTTATTGTTTGCAAGCATTGCTTCTGCGGTGGCTTGGGGTTATTACGCGTTTACTCAACGTAATAACACTGTGGCCAATACCACGGAAAACAATAAACCACCCCAGTGGGTTGAAACCTCACAATTCATTTTTGCACTGGCCACGATCATCTTGTTGATTCGTTTATTTGACCTGGCCCTGGTATTAATGACGCTTAGCGTATTTACCGGACTGGTGTGGGGTGGATATTTATTGCTGCGGCGACTCAAATTGTCCGTGCCTGCTACGCAAGCTGCGGCAACAACTACCCAGACCGGTGCCACGCCTGATACCGCCTCGAAAGTGAAAGAACCTATTATCGTAGAATTTTCACGATTTTTGTTTCCGGTGGTCATCATCGTGTTCATAGTGCGCGGTTTTGTCGTTGAGCCGTTTAAAATCCCATCGGAATCCATGTTGCCTACCTTAGAGATAGGCGATTTTATCTTGGTCAATCGGTTTGCTTACGGGTTGCGTTTACCGGTATTTGACTACAAGTTACTTGACTTGGGCTCACCCAAACGCGGCGATGTCATTGTATTTCGTTTCCCGCGCGATCCATCCGTTGATTATATTAAACGCGTGGTTGGTTTACCGGGTGACCGCATTCGGTATGAAAATAAGCATATTTTTATCAACGATCAGCAGGTTAACTATACTCTACTTGGTACGTATATAAAACAACCCAAATACGAGGAATATGCCGAAAAACTCGGTGATGTTAACCACCATATATTGCTACTTGAAAACAGCTATTCATCACGCCCATTCCTCGCCGAAGGCCACGAGATCACCGTGCCTCCGAATCAGTATTTCGCGATGGGGGATAACCGCGATAATAGCAGCGATGGCCGTGTGTGGGGTTTTGTGCCGGATGCAAACCTCAAAGGGCGGGCGTTTCTGGTGTGGTTTTCCTGGGCCTGGGAAGCCGGTGAAAGCCCGAAATGGTCGCGGATCGGCAATACAATTAAATGAACATATTTGTACCCCGACAGGAGTAACCCATGTATAGACTCAAACAGCAACGTGGTATGACGGCCATTGGATGGTTATTGGTGTTGGCCATTATTATTTTGGCGTCATTGATTTTTATTAAACTGGTACCGATGTACCTCAATACCTTCAAGATCACCAGCGCCCTGAATTCGCTCAAAAGTGACCCCATGGCACAGGGTAAACCGCCCAGTGAATTAAAAAAATTATTATTAAACCGATTTAATATTGATATGTTGCCCGATATTACCGCCGATGAGATTACCGTTACCCACGGTGATCGCTCCTATAACGTGCGGGTTGAGCATCAATTCAAAGAACAGATGCTAGGGGATCTCTATG
This sequence comes from Gammaproteobacteria bacterium, assembly GCA_016194635.1. Lineage (GTDB taxonomy): Bacteria > Pseudomonadota > Gammaproteobacteria > UBA6429 > Thiohalophilaceae > JACQBC01. The sequence goes on from JACQBC010000017.1 coordinate 83,030, forward strand.
TGGTCCTGTTCGTTGATGAATCGGCGGATGTCCCCACCGGTCAGTAGCCAGTATGGTTGACACGTTGTATCCTCGTCTTGGGTACATCTTCCGTGATCCCGCTTTATTGACCTGCGCTCTGACCCACCGCAGCGCCGATCAGCTGCACAATGAACGTCTGGAATTTCTTGGAGATGCAGTATTGAATCTGGTGATCGGTAATGACTTATTCTTGCGTTTCCCTCAAGCCGACGAAGGCGAGTTAAGCCGACTGCGTGCGCAATTGGTAAAAGGTGATACCTTGGGAAAAATTGCCGTGGAATTACATTTGGGCGAGGTTTTGCGTTTAGGCAGTGGCGAACTTAAAAGTGGTGGCTTTCGCCGCCAGTCTATCCTGGCGGACGCGGTGGAAGCGATTATTGGTGCGATCTACCTCGACGGTGGTTTGACTGCCGCACAGGAATTTATCAAGCGCATTTATGCCAGCAGACTAAGTGAAGCGCGTCTTGATCTGAATCTAAAAGATCCCAAAACCCGCTTACAGGAATATTTGCAAGCCCGTGGACTGGATCTCCCTAGCTATGACGTTGTGCACACGGTTGGCCATGCCCACGCCCAGATCTTTGAAGTTGCATGCCGTGTGGTGTTATTAAGCGCGCCGGTGCACGGCAGTGGCAGTAGCCGACGTAAGGCGGAACAAGCGGCGGCTCAACACACCTTGGAATTATTGCATGAATGAAACCCTCGTGACAGAGGATTTCCGCTGCGGTCATATCGCCCTGATCGGCCGACCCAACGTGGGTAAATCCACCCTGTTGAATCACTTGATCGGCCAGAAGATCAGCATCACCGCACGTAAACCGCAAACCACCCGCCACCGGGTATTGGGCATAAAAACCACCCCACAGTGTCAATACGTTTACGTTGACACTCCGGGTATTCATCACGGTGAGTCGCGCGCCTTGCACCGCTATTTGAATCGCGCCGCGCGCAGTATTCTTCCCGATATGCAGGTAATTGTATTCGTCATCGAGGCCCTGAAGTGGACCGATGAAGATGATTTAGTGATCGCCGCGTTGCAATCGATCACTGCTCCGGTAATTGCCGTGATCAATAAAATTGATCGGATCACGGACAAATCCAAATTATTGCCGATTCTTGAACAGATTAGTCAACGGCGTCAATTTGCCGCCCTGGTGCCCATCTCGGCATTAAAATCACAGCACTTGGAGCAATTACAAACCGCCATACTAAACTATTTACCCAAATCGCCACCGTTGTTTCCCGACGACGCCTTAACCGATAAGAGTTCACGTTTTGTGGCCACGGAATTTATCCGTGAAAAACTGATCCGTAACCTCGCCGCGGAATTGCCCTATGCGACCAGTGTGGAAATCGAACAATTCGATGACACTGAGAAATTATTAAGGATCCATGCGACTATTTGGGTAGAACGCGATACACAAAAAGCCATCGTTATCGGCAAGGACGGCGCAACATTAAAACGTATTGGTCAACAGGCACGTATCGACCTGGAACATTTTTTTGCAAAGAAGGTGTTTATTCAAACCTGGGTAAAGGTAAAATCCGGCTGGTCGGACGACGAACGCGCCTTACAACAATTGGGTTACCGTGATGAGCACTAGACAGGCTGTTTCTGACCATGCGTATGTCTTGCATAGCCGTGCCTACCGTAATACCAGTGTGATCATCGAAGTGTTATCGCAACAGCAAGGGCGCATCGGTTTGCTGGCCAAAGGCGCACGCACGCCGAAATCGCCGTTTTACGGCGTATTGCAACCGTTTAACCCCCTCTACATTCACTACGCGGGCAGCGGCGAACTCGCGCTGTTATACAAAGCCGAAACCATGCCGGCGGGCCCGGGCCTGCACGGTGAACAATTATTTCATGGCATTTACTTCAATGAATTATTAATGCGTTTATTGCATCGACATGATCCCCATGCCGGTTTGTTTATTTTGTACCGCGATAGTTTGCAACAACTGGCCACTCACCCCCAGCCCGAAGTGGTATTGCGCTATTTTGAAGTGCAGCTGTTAGAACAATTGGGTTATGGGCTCAATTTAACCACTGATTGCGTAACCTCCATTCCAGTACAATCCGATCAGCAGTATCATTACCAATTAGAACAAGGACCGCGCCGCGCGGGTGTATCGCCCTCCACTGCACTAGTCGTCGCGGGACATACCTTGTTAGCCTTGGCGACACGCGCGCTTATCACCGCGGAACAACGTTCCCAGGCCAAAGCCCTGATGCGCACCGTGTTGGAATATTACTTAGGACAACAACCCGTCAAGGCACGCGAGTTGTACCGACACTTTCGTCACGGCTAGATCGACCCTATGAACACATTCAATGCAATTTTATTGGGGGTAAACATTGATCATGTTGCCACATTGCGCCAAGCCAGGCATAGCCGCTATCCTGAACCCATCCAGGCCGCTTTGATTGCTGAACAAGCCGGTGCGGATTCGATCACCTTGCATCTGCGCGAAGACCGGCGCCATATTCAGGAGCGTGATGTCCGCATGCTCAAGGATATTTTACAAACGCGAATGAATTTAGAAATGGCGGTGACTCCGGCCATGCTGCAATTTGCCCGTGAAATACAACCCGCCGACTGTTGCTTGGTCCCGGAGCGGCGCGAGGAACTTACCACTGAAGGTGGGCTCGATGTAATCGGACAACGCGAGAAAATCGCCGCGGCCTGTCAACAACTTGCCCAGGCGCAGATACGGGTATCGTTATTTATTGATCCGGACGAACAGCAAATCGAGGCCGCGGCGGGGTGCCAGGCGCCGGCGATTGAAATCCATACCGGACATTATGCCAATGCGCAAACACCTCATGAACGCCAGCGTGAACTGGCGCGTATCACCCGCGCCGTGGAATTAGGCGTGGAACTGAACCTGCAAGTGAATGCGGGGCATGGACTGGATTACCACAATGTCGCGGCCATCGCCGCCATTCCGGCGTTGCGTGAATTAAATATCGGTCATGCGATTATTTGCCAGGCGATCTTTGATGGGTTACACCGCGCAGTGGCGAGGATGAAACGTTGCATGCAACTGGCGCGAACCGCATGATCCACGGCATTGGCACCGATATTGTTTATGTGCCGCGGATGGCGAAAAATATCCAGCGTTTCGGAAAACGTTTTGCCCAGCGTTTATTGGATCCCCAGGAATATGCCGAGTTTGACCGGCAATTACGACCAGCACATTTTTTAGCAAAACGGTTTGCCGCCAAAGAAGCCGCCGCCAAGGCGCTGGGTACCGGCTTTCGGGATGGGATCCATTTTCAAGATATTAGCGTAGTGCATGACGCGTACGGAAAACCGGGTTTACAGTTCAGTGGCGCGGCTGCGCAACTGTTGCGCAGCCGATCGGTATCCACTTGGCACCTAAGTTTAGCGGACGAAGCAGAGTACGCCGTCGCCTTTGTAGTTTTAGCCCAGGGTTGATGGCATCACGTGGCGTTTTGCCAGGTCCGGCCCATCCAGCTAGGGCCTTCTTGGATAAGTTGTTTAATTTGTTGGTCGAGGGTTGCGTAACTGCGTTGGATGCGTTGCACGTCCGCGGTTTTTATAGCGTCTTCCATGGCCTTGCTGGCCTGGCGCAGCCAGGGTACGCCACAATAAGCAGTGGACCCATAAAGTTTGTGGGCCTGTTCCCACATGGCAATGTGATCGCCGCGGGTAATGGCCTGCCGAAGTTTGGTACTTAATACCGGTAACTCTTGTAGCAACATCGCAAATAATTCTTTGGCCAACTCTTCATTGCCCGCCGCTTGTTCCAAAGCCAGATTAATATCAATTATTGTTGTCATGTGTACTTAATCCTTGCCTCGTCGAACAGAATGATAATCTGTTAGAATCAACTTAGCAAAACTCAACTGCCCAGTAAGCATCGATGAATTACCCCACCATAGAAAATTTTGTTGGCAACACACCCTTGGTACGGCTGCAACGGCTGGCAGGTACAACGTCTAATACACTTTTGGTGAAATTGGAAGGGAATAATCCGGCGGGATCGGTGAAAGATCGCCCAGCGCTGAGCATGATCAGCCGGGCCGAGGCACGCGGGGAGATTAAACCCGGCGACACCTTAATCGAGGCCACCAGTGGCAACACCGGTATTGCCCTGGCCATGGCCGCCGCGATCAAAGGTTATCGCTTGGTGTTGATCATGCCGGATAATATGAGCCTGGAACGCCGTGCCAGCATGAAGGCGTTTGGCGCCGAATTGGTGCTCGTTACCGAGAGAATCGGTATGGAAGGAGCGCGTGATCTGGCCTCCCAAATGCAGCGTGAGGGGAAGGGGAAGGTTCTGGATCAATTCGCCAATCCCGATAACCCGGCCGCACATTATCACGGTACCGGGCCAGAGATCTGGCGCGATACCCGGGGCAGCATCACTCATTTCGTCAGTTCCATGGGCACCACCGGGACGATCATGGGGACATCGACCTTCCTTAAGGAAAAAAACCCTCAGATCCAGATCATCGGTGTACACCCGGCGGAAGGGGCTAAAATCCCAGGCATTCGGCGTTGGTCGAAAGAGTATGTACCCTTGATTTTTGATCCCACGCGGGTGGATCGCGTGATGGAAGTGACCCAAGCCGAAGCGGAAGAAATGACACGACAACTGGCAGCACGCGAGGGGATATTTTGCGGTATTTCCTCCGGGGGCGCGGTTGCCGCGGCCTTGCGTTTATCGCAGCAGGTGGCCAACGCGGTGATGGTTGCGATTATCTGTGATCGCGGTGATCGCTATTTGTCGACCAATGTTTTCCCTCCTTGAGTATCCACATGACCGTCTTTGTATTTGATATTGAAACCGTACCGGACGTTGAGACCGGTCGCAGACTATTGGGTTTAGACGGTCTGAGTGATAAAGACGTTGCCAATGTCATGTTTCAACAACGCCGTCAAGAAACCGGCCACGAATTTTTACGTCACCATTTGCAACGTATCGTGGCGATTTCGGTGGCGATGCGCGGTCCCGACAAATTTACCGTGTGGACCCTGGGCGATATACACTCCACTGAAAAAGAACTGGTGGAGCGTTTTTTTCATGGCATTGAAAAATACACACCTACGCTGGTGTCGTGGAACGGTAAAAGTTTTGATCTGCCGGTGTTGCATTACCGCGCCTTACTCCACGGTGTGAATGCCCAGCGTTACTGGGAGACCGGTGAGCAGGATAATAATTTTCGTTGGAATAATTACTTAAATCGTTTTCATTATCGCCACACGGATTTAATGGATGTGTTGGCTGGCTACGAATTACGCGCCGTCGCGCCGTTACACGAAATCGCTTTGATGTTGGGTCTGCCGGGCAAACTTGGCATGGACGGTGCTCAGGTATGGCCGGCATTCCAGGCCGGGGAACTGCAACGGATCCGCGATTACTGCGAGACCGATGTGATCAACACCTACCTCGTCTATTTACGTTTTCAACGCATGCGCGGCGTGATGGATACACACGAGTATCAACAGGAATGTGCGGTAGTGCGTGAGGCCTTACGTGCCGATGGCCGCGACCACTTGCAAGCCTTTATCCACGCCTGGCAAGGGGGGTCGTAGCCATGCGCCGACGAAAATCGTTATCGAAACAACCGCAGCAAGCGACGGTGCACGATTTAACCCATGAAGGCCACGGCGTGGCACGGGTAAACGATAAAACGGTATTCATCCCTGGGACCTTGCCCGGTGAGGAAATACAGTTCGTCTATACCGATCGCAAACGCAACTATGACACCGGCCAGCTGCTGACGATTCTGCGTCCCTCGGCGGATCGGATCACACCGCAGTGTCGCCATTTCGATCGCTGCGGCGGATGCAATCTGCAGCACCTCACTACCGATCAACAACTCACATTCAAGCAAAAAATCGTGTTGGACAACCTCCGGCGGATTGGACACGTGGTTCCTGCAACACTATTGCCCCCGATCACGGGACCGAGCTGGGGCTATCGCCGACGGGCGCGTTTAGGGGTTAAATACGTGTCCAAGAAACAAAGAATGTTGTTAGGGTTTCGTGAACGCGCCAGCCATTTATTAGCGGATCTTAGCCAGTGTGAAACCCTCGACCCGCGCGTCGGGCATGCCTTGACCACCATGGCGCAGGTATTAAAAGGCTTATCGTGTTATACCTTGATACCCCAGGTGGAAGTGGCTGTGGCCGATAACGCCACCGCGTGGGTGATTCGCCATCTGCAGCCGTTTACCGCGGCCGATATCGAGGTGTTAAAACATGCGGCGCAGCAGCACGGATGGCAGGTATACCAACAACCGGCGGGGGTGGAAAGTATCACGCCGATCTGGCCGCCCGACGCCACCCTTTTCTACCGTGTGGATGCGGACGCGATTGAAATCCAGTTTGCTCCGGCGGATTTTATCCAAGTGAACCGTGAGGTGAATGTAGCGCTGATAGACGCGGCGATTGACGCCTTGCAACTCACTACCGATACCACGGTATTGGAATTATTCAGCGGTTTGGGCAATTTTAGCCTGCCGATCGCACGCCGCGCCAAAAATGTTGTGGCGGTGGAAGGCGATGCCGGCCTGGTGAAACGCGCGCAACAAAATACACTGCACAACCAAGTGGCGAATATTACCCACTACGTTGCGGACCTCAGCAAGACGACCCCCCTCTTGCCGTGGATGCGGTCGCAGTATGATCGTATTTTATTGGATCCGCCGCGTACCGGGGCGGCGGATATTTTGCCCACCCTGGCTACATCTCACGCGACCCGTATCGTTTATATTTCCTGTAATCCGGCCACTTTGGCCCGTGACGCGGGGATATTGGTAAATCAATTGAATTATCGGCTCGATCAAATACGCGTGGTCGACATGTTCCCGCATACGGCCCATGTTGAAACCCTGGCGGTATTTATCCACACGTAACCATGGGAGTCGAAATCGAGCGTAAGTTTTTAGTGCAAAACAACCATTGGCGGCTGTCCGCCGACGGCGGGACGCGTTTTATACAAGGTTATCTCCTCGGTGCTAAACACGCGTCGGTACGGGTGCGGATTGAAGGGCCAGCGGCGTTGCTCAATATTAAAAGCGCCACCCTGGGGATGCGTCGCCAAGAGTATGAATACACGATACCTATGGATGACGCCCGCGCGATGTTAAAGGATCTGTGCGAGCAGCCTTTGATTGAAAAAATTCGTTACCGTGTTAGCCATCAAAGTACGCACTGGGAAGTGGACGTGTTTGAGGGTGATAATGCCGGGCTGATCGTTGCGGAGATTGAGCTACACGACGAGCAGCAAGCGATTGTTTTGCCGCCATGGGTAGGTAAGGAAGTCACCGCCGATCCGCGTTATTATAACGTTAACCTGGTAAAACTGCCGTATAAGTTATGGTCATGACACCGGCCGCCGCTAAAATCCATATAGATGTATCAACACAAACCTTGCGCGTGTCACGCGCCGATACATTACTATTCGAGACTACCATTGCCACAGCGAATAAGGGGGTGGGTGAAGAAAACGGTAGCGAATGCACTCCACGCGGATGGCATGTCGTGCGTGCAAAGATAGGCGCCAACCAGCCTATTAATACCGTGTTTCGTGGGCGCCGACCGACGGGTGAATTCTATAACCCGCAATTACGCCAACAATTTCCCGAACGGGATTGGATCTTGACGCGGATTTTGTGGCTAAGCGGACTTGAGCCTGGGTTTAATCGTTTATACGCGGTGGACACCATGCGCCGCTATATCTATATACACGGCTGTCCCGACGATGATGTAATGGGCATGCCCAGCTCCCATGGCTGCATTAAAATGAAAAATCAGGACATTGTCCGGTTATATGATGTAACAGCGGTCGGCACGCGCGTGTTGATCTCGGCCTAGTTGCATGATCCCAGGTCCCATCATGCTCGATCTTACGGGGGTCGAACTTACCGCCGAAGAACGCGAGATCTTACGCCATCCCTTGGTGGGGGGAGTGATCTTGTTTACACGAAATTTTGTTGACCCCGCACAACTCGCCGAATTGGTGCGGGCCATCCATGCGCTGCGCAGCCCTGCGTTATTGGTCGCTGTCGACCACGAAGGCGGGCGGGTGCAACGCTTCCGCACCGGTTTTAGCCGACTCCCCGCGTTACGACTGCTGGGTGAATTGCACGATCGTCAGCCGGCACGGGCGCTGCAACTGGCCGAGGATCTGGGTTGGTTAATGGCCGTGGAATTACGCGCGGTGAGCGTGGATTTTAGTTTCGCGCCGGTGGTGGATCTTAACCACGGGGTTAGTGAAGTGATTGGCGATCGGGCTTTGCACCGTACTCCCGAGGTTGTATTTGCATTGGCCTATGCCTACATGAAGGGCATGCACAGCGCCGGTATGGCCGCCACCGCTAAGCATTTTCCCGGTCACGGGGCGGTGGTGGCTGACTCCCATGTCGCGATTGCGCACGATAATCGCGATTTTGACACGCTCTGGAACCACGACATTGTACCGTTCCGGCGTTTGATCGATAACCGCTTGGCCGCCATTATGCCGGCCCATGTGATTTACGATCAGGTCGATTCCGCGCCGGCGGGCTTTTCTAAGCGATGGTTACAAGCTATTTTACGTGACCAATTACACTTCCACGGCGTTATTTTTAGCGATGATCTGAACATGCAAGGCGCAAGCGTGGCGGGGGAGGTGTATTCGTCACGGGCGCGCGCCGCCTTTGAAGCGGGGTGTGACATGGCCGTAATCTGTAATAATCGCGCCGGGGCCTTGCAGATCCTCGATCACCTGGATTCGACGGTGAACCCGGTCGCGCGCACGCGCCTGGCACGCATGCACGGTCAGCACCAGTACCGTTTTAACGAATTACACTACCTGCCGCGTTGGACGCAAGCGCGGCAGAATTTGCAACAGCTTAATGAAAATTTTCTGCTATCTTAGGGCTTTAGCGGCCAGGGTCATTGGCAAGACTAAGCTGAAGCCGTATACTGCTGCGTGTTACATATAAATCCTATAAAGCCGATGATGAACGCCGATGAAGCCCAACGTACCTTGGCCGAAGCCGAGTGTCTTTATACCGATACCCAAGTCCAACACGCATTAGACACAATGGCGCGAGCAATCAGCGCTAAACTCGCCAACAGCGATCCACTTATTTTATGCGTGATGACCGGCGGTGTGATTCCTGCCGGGCATTTATTAACCCGCTTGAATTTTCCCCTCCAAATCGACTATATCCATGCCACCCGTTATCGTGGCGATACCCAAGGGGGACGGCTACACTGGATCGTGCGCCCCCAACACCCCCTAAAAGGACGTACTGTATTGATCATCGACGATATCTTGGATGAAGGGGTTACCTTAAACGCCATTATCGAGCATTGCTGGTCGGAAGGTGCCCATGAAGTGTATACGGCGGTGCTAATCAATAAAAAACATACCCGCAAAGAACCCGTAACGGTGAATTTCGTTGGGCTGGAAACCGCTGATCGCTATTTATTCGGCTACGGCATGGATTATAAAGGCTATTTGCGCAATGCGCCGGGCATCTACGCGGTCAAGGGGCTGTAAGTTTTAATGTCAAAAGTCGCGATTATCGGCGGTACCGGGCTTACCAAACTTACCAATCTTACGATCACCGGCCGCGAGGTCCACGTCAGTAAATACGGAGAACCTTCCGCGCCCCTGACGCGCGGTTTGCTGGTGGGTAAAGAAGTAATTTTTTTACCGCGCCACGGCGCCGGGCATACCATTCCACCGCATAAGGTTAATTACCGGGCCAATATCACGGTTTTAAAAAATGTGGGGGTGGAAAAGGTAATTTCGATCAATGCGGTCGGCGGGATCACAACGGCCATGGAAGCGCAGCGCATTGTCATTCCGGATCAAATCATCGACTATACTTGGTCGCGCCATCATACCTTCTTTGATGAGGGTTTGAACCAGGTGGTGCATGTCGATTTTACCTCCCCGTATTGCGAGGAATTACGCCAATCGATAATCGCCGCGGCGCGGCGCGATAAACTGCCTATCATCGACACCGCGACCTATGCCGCGACCCAAGGCCCACGGCTGGAGAGCGCCGCGGAGATTGATCGGTTTGAGCGCGACGGTTGTCATATTGTCGGTATGACCGGCATGCCAGAAGCCGCTTTAGCACGCGAACGCGGCTTATGTTACGCCAGTATCGCCGTGGTGGTGAATAAAGCCGCCGGCCGGGGTAAGGGGGTGATCACCATGGAGGAGATCGAACATAATCTGGTCGCCGGTGTGGATCAAGTCAAACGCATCCTCGAGGCAGTGATCCCGAGCCTGTAACGGCTACTGCAGTGGAATAATATAAATCAGCATCCCCAGGACGGGACTATCCAGGTAATGCAATTCCTTGCTACGCATCTTGCGGGATTGTTTTAACTCAAAGATCGGCGGTAGGTTTGTTTCACTCAACTTGAGTGAGGGGGAAGCAGCAGGTAAGACCGGCGGCAGCGGTGTTGGACTAGGAGTATTGCTGACATCGTGGTAGATAAGATCCACGTCGGCGTGTAGATATTTGGCCAAAATAATCTTTATGTAACCGTCTAAGACTTTCTGGGTCTCCACCACGGGCGAACCGGGTATAGCAGGATCGTTACTCGGCACCACAATGGTCGCGGATAAATGCACCGGCAGAGCGGCTTGAGCATCCAAACCCGGCTGACGCCAGCTACTATGTAACAAGATCCGGTAGTTATTCGAGGCCTCCAGGTTTTTTATTTCCTGGGTAAGCTTCGTACCTGCCACCGGACGAAATCCAAATTTGAGATCATTACCGGATCCCAATTCTACCATGTTGGAGGGTAGGGTAAAGTTGAGTTGGGTCGGCCAAATTTCGCTTTGTCGGTTGCTGAGATCTAGATTCTCGAATACCACCAGTTCAATTTGATAATTTCGCGCTTCCTCGGCCAACACGATGGTACTGCTGAATAGGCATAAAAAAAGCCAAGCGCGCTTCCTTAACCACATATCTTCGTTTATCCTGCTCTATAAGGTTGTTGAGAAAATTATCAGGCTCAGTATGGCGATTCGAGAAATCTTGCGTATGGGGCATCCGTTGCTGAAAGCCGTGGCTAAACCGGTAACCCAGTTTAACACACCTGAGCTGCAGTCGTTAATTACCGACATGCGTGATACCATGGTGGCGAATTTCGGCGCGGGCCTGGCGGCCCCTCAAATCGGTGTGGGCTTGCGGGTGGTGATCTTCGCCATTCAGCACAATCCACGTTATCCCAAGGTTGAAGCCATACCCGAAACGATTCTGATTAATCCCGAGATCCTGCTCGAAGAGCATACCCAAATCGCTGGTTGGGAAGGTTGCCTGAGTGTGCCGGGCTTGCGCGGCTGGGTGCCACGTTATCAACAGATCCGCTACCGCGCTTATAACCTTCAGGGCGATAGTATCGATCGGGTCGTAACCGATTTCCATGCCCGAGTGGTGCAGCATGAAGTGGATCATCTCGATGGTATTTTATATCCACAACGCATTACCGACATGCGTCAATTCGGTTTTGAGCAAGCGTTATTTCCACAACAAGAGGGGTTAAGCGTATGAGCAGGTGGCATGGGTATTTTACCGTTACTTTGAGCGGAATAGTGTTCATATTGTTGGGATGTAGCACCCCGCTGATTAACGATACACCCAAAACCTTGGCGTTGATCCCAGGAGAGGCGAGTATCATCGCTATACATGTGCCGTTAGCACAGTTAGCATTTCCCCCGTCAGAGCGATTAACCACGGGCAGCGTCTTGATGTTTTCACCGATTGAATTTCGCAGCGATAAGGATCGTTACAATATCGACTCGGTGTCATTGCCGTTGGGGCGTTATGTGGCGTTGCGCCATTCCGAAGAAGGATTGTTGGCCAATCTTCCTGCTCATGAGGTAACCTCGTTTGAGGTTCACTATAAGGCCCACTACCCGAACCTCGCTCAAGCGCAGCGCGATTTCCCCAAGCTCACGGCGGATCGTTTTAGCAGCCGTGTTAAGGATGGAAAATCGATTATCCAGGTTGAACAATGGCAGATGCGGCTTAGCATGGTGGTTTCACATGATCGCCAAGCCTTTCGGGTGTTGTTGGACAATATAGAATATATTCCGCCAGCGGAGCCGCCGAATCTCAACATGAATCCGGATGATGCTCCTGTTGTTGAGGTTCCCAAGCGATTACCCGTGGTGGTTGCGTTTAGCTACCGTCACCCGGATAGTGATACAGAGAGTTTAATTCAACAAAATGTGATCTATGAATTCATCGTCGCCACTGAAAATGGTGTTTTCCACGGCGCTCCGCAAATTACCGGTTGGTTGCCGTTAAACAAACACGCCGATACTCAACCCTATAGCGTGAGTGTGGTGGTGGCGGAGGTGCATGCGCATGAAGAGCAATTCTATAAAAAGATTTTTGATTTTGTTAAAACGGTACGCGGGGTGTTGTAGCGGTTGGAAATAGCTAAATCACGCGGCTTCTTTAAGCTTCAACGCGTTCAGCAACATCTCCAATTCCAGCAGCCGTGCCTCCTTGCTGCTGAGGTTTTTATTAATGCGCAACTTGTCCTTGCCATCCAACCGGTAGGGACTGTTCTTGGCTTGGATCAATTGAATCACCTTGGCGGGATCGATATTGGGCTGTTCGGTGAAAATGATCCGGCCGCCGTGTTCACCCAGATCAATTTTACGTATGCCTAACGCCGTGGCTTTTTGTTTTAGCGAGCTGAGATGGAATAACAATTTGGTTGGGTCCGGTAACAGACCGAAACGGTCGATCATCTCCACCTGTAGATCGCGCAGGGCTTCTTGGCTGTCGGCATGGGCGATACGTTTGTACAACACCAGGCGTTCATGCACATCCGGCAGGTAATCTTCGGGAATCAACGCGGGCAGGTGCAGGTCAATTTCCGCGTGGGGGTGTAACGGCTGATCCAAGTCGATGGTTTTGCCTTGTTTTAGCGCTGCCACGGCGCGGTTGAGTAGATCGATATACAGGCTATAGCCGATTTCCGTCATCTGTCCGCTCTGCTCATCGCCCAGTAATTCACCCGCGCCGCGAATTTCTAAGTCATGGGTGGCCAGGGTAAAACCGGTCCCCAAGGTTTCAATTGAGGCGATGGCCTCTAAGCGTCGCCGTGCATCATCGGTCATGAGCGTGGCGGGGGGGACGATCAAATATGCATAAGCACGGTGATGGGAGCGTCCCACCCGGCCCCGCAGTTGGTATAACTGTGCCAAACCGAAATGATCGGCGCGGTTGATGACCATGGTATTGGCATTGGGGATGTCGATACCGGTTTCGATGATCGTGGTACAGACTAAGATATTAAATCGCTGATGATAAAAATCCGACATCACTTTTTCAAGTTCACGTTCGCGCATTTGGCCATGGGCAAAATGTACCCGTGCCTCGGGCAATAATTCGGCGAGCTTCGTGGTTTGTAACTCGATATTGTCGACTTCGTTGTGAACAAAATACACCTGGCCACCGCGGCGGATTTCACGCAGGCAGGCTTCTTTGATCAAATCTTCGTTCCAAGGTGAAACGAAAGTCTTGATGGCTAAACGTTTGGCGGGAGGGGTGGCGATGATGGAAAGATCGCGCAGTCCGGATACCGCCATGTTTAACGTGCGCGGGATCGGGGTGGCGGTCAGGGTCAAGACATCGATCTCGGCACGCAAAGCCTTGAACTGATCTTTCTGACGCACGCCGAAGCGGTGTTCTTCGTCGATAATGACCAGACCGAGGTTCTTATACTTCACATCGTCTTGTAATAATTTATGCGTACCGATAATGATATCGATCTTGCCCTGTTCCAATTCCTTCAAGAGTTGTGTTTGCTCTTTCTTACTGACAAAACGCGATAAGGCCGCAATCCGGATCGGCCACTCGGCGAAACGATCGCGGAAGGTTTGTAAATGTTGTTGGGTTAATAAGGTGGTCGGTGTCAAGATCGCGACTTGTTTACCCGCTAGGGCGGCGATAAACGCGGCGCGCATCGCCACCTCGGTTTTGCCAAACCCAACGTCGCCGCAGACCAAATGATCCATCGGTTGCGGGTCGCGCATGCTACGTAACACATTATCAATCGCGGTTTGTTGATCCGGCGTTTCTTCAAAGGGAAATTCGGCGGCAAAGGCGCGGTATTGTGCCTCGTCAAAGGGATAGGCAAAGCCACTGCGCGCCTGCCGTTTGGCATAGATGGCGAGCAATTCGGCGGCGACATCGCGCACCCGTTCGCTGGCCTTGCGTTTGGCTCGCTCCCATTGACCGCTGCCCAGTTTATGTAACGGCGCACTTTCCGGTGACATGCCGGTATAACGGCTGATCAAGTGCAAGGCGGCGACGGGCACATAGAGTTTATCGTGGTCGGCGTATTCCAGGGCAAGAAATTCAGTTTGAATCCCGCCCACGGTGAGGGTTTGCAATCCCACATAACGCCCGACACCGTATTCTTCATGTACCACCGCTGCGCCGACATTGAGTTCGGCTAAGTCGCGAATGATATTGTCGGCGTCGCGCTGGCCACGTTGCCGCCGGCGCCGTTGTAACACCTGCTCACCGAATAATTGCGGTTCGGCAATAATCGCCAGCGGCGGGTCTTGCAATAGCAACCCTTGCTCCAGCGGCGCCACGGTTAATCCGATGGGCGCATCGCTGTGTAAAAACGCTTGCCAACTTTCCACTGCGCTGGGGCTAATACCATGACTACGGAGTAATTCTAATAATGTCTCACGCCGTCCCACGGTTTCGGCGGTGAACAGTACCCGACCCTCAAACTCCGCTAAGAATTTTAATAACGCCGCGGCGGGATGTTCGGCGCGGGCTTGAAAGGTAAAATTTCCGGGCACGGAGGTCGCGAAGTGAATGGCGTGGGGGTTGTCGTACTCAAAGGGTTGCCATTCGATTCGTGCAAAGCGTTTTAATGCCTCGAACAATTCATTGCTGTGTATGAACAACTGCGTGGGCGTAAGTAAGGGGCGCTCGATATTGTGCCGGTACTGCTCATAACGTGCGGTGATTTCAGACCAGAACTGTTGCGCTGAATCATGGGTATTACTGTCCGCGATAATCAGGGTGGTGTTCGGCAAAAAATCCAATAAACTGCTGGTTTGCTGGTAAAACAGCGGTATGTAGTATTCAATCCCGGCCGGAGTGAGACCGGCGCTGACATCGCGATAAATACGCGCGGCTTGGGGATCACCCTCAAACTGGCTGCGAAATTGCTGCCGGAATAGACGGATCGCCGCTTCATCAAACGGAAACTCCTTGGCCGGCAATAACCGGATGGCCGTGGTTTTTTCCAAGGTGCGCTGGGTCTCGGGGTTAAAACTGCGGATAGCCTCCACCTCGTCGTCGAATAACTCCAGGCGGTAGGGGTAGGGGCTGCCCATGGGGTATAAATCGATCAGGTTGCCCCGCACGGCGAATTCACCGTGTTCCATCACCGTGGAAACCGATTGGTAGCCGTGTTGTACTAAGCGCGCTCGGAACTGATCACGGTTTAAGGTTTGACCGGTCTGCAGCAGCAAGCTGTTTTGCTCCACGTGCTGGCGCGGGCAGAGCCGATGCAGGAGGGTTTGCACCGGTACCACTAATAGACCCCGTTGGATCTCCGGCAAGCGGTACAGGGTTTCAATACGCTCTGAGATAATGTCTTGGTGGGGGGAAAACTGATCGTAGGGCAGGATTTCCCAATCGGGGAAATGCAATAGGGGAAAGTCGCTGCCTTGAAAATAAAAGTGTAAGGCGTCGTTCAAACGCTGGGCAGCCGCGGTATTTTCGGTAATCACCAGCAACAAGCCCGTATGGCGTAAACTGGCTTGATGCAAGGCCAAGGCCAGGCTATTGCCGTACAAGTGGCCCCAGTGCTGCCGTTGCCCCGGTTGCTGCGGGAGCGGCGGATTAAATATGGACTGTAAGTGGGGTCCGGTCATCGGTGGCTATAAAATTATACAGAGGCCGGGGCCTTCTTGTTAATAAACCACGCCAGGCCGCCACTGATGACCGTGGCAGTAAGCAAAAATAAATGCAGGTTCACCGCGGCGGGCAGGGTCTGGGCAAAGCTGAATCCCCATGACGCTAATCCCGAGGCCACCCCGGCCTCGTAGGTACCCAAACCGGCAGGGGCATTGACAGGTAATACACTGGTCAGATCCCCGGCCATAACACCGACCCAGGCGGCCGGGTAGGGCATCGGCAAAAATTGTTGCAGTATCCACGCCAGTGCAACCAGTTTAATCAACCAATTGATCCAGGTTAACGCCCACGCACGCCCTAAACTCGGGGTCGATTGCGGCAGAGCATCGAGCACCTCCACGGCGATCCGCGCCAGACGCCGCGTGGTGTATTTTTTTAAATACTGTACCAGGCGGGTGTGAACCACGAATAACAGCCAGGGTGCGGGGAAAAGGACTATCAATCCTGCATACAGCCACGTGTCCGGGGTTTTACCATGCGCAGCGTAGGCAACTAAGCCCAGACACAGCAAGGTGTGTAAATCCATGAGCCGGTACCAAATCAAAATCGCACTGGAACGCACCATCCCCACCTGAAAATAACGCGACATCAACCATGGGAAGCTCACCTCGCCGCTACGCACGGGGAGCAGGTTATTCAATACATTGTGATAAAACGTCATTTTTATACATAGCCAAAACCGCCCGTGCATCGCCGCGCGGAAGTAATCATAGAATCGATACGCACGCACGAGGTAGCTCAGCAGTACCAGGCTCAATGCCAACAGCGCCGTCGTCGTTGGGATACTCGACCAGGCCATCAACAAGCCCCGCCAACCGACTAACCAGTGCACGGCGAGGCCATACAACAGCAACAATATACTGCTTACCAGGAGCGGCAGCCACCTACGGCTCTTGTTATTATACATAGTATTATCAATGAGTTATGCTATTACCGCGGTATTTAGTGTCCCATGAATATGCTTGTCAGTACGCGGACCGCATATTAGAATTCGCGCTTCAATTTGTGCAGCCACCGAATCCAATCTACTCGTGTGCCTGTCCATTCCGGGGCGCAATGGTATCGCCTCTGTAGTCAACTGGCGAGTAAATACAGTGCCCACCGGCGTAAAAATATCGATTATCATCCCCTTGTATAACGAGGTGGAAAACGTCGAACCCTTGTTAGCGCATACCCACAAGGTATTGGCGGACTGGCAGCATCCGTGGGAATTAATCCTGGTGGACGACGGCAGCTCAGACGGTACCATCGATCAACTCCATCACACGGTGCAACACTACAACTCTGAGATTCATATTGTCGAGCTGCAACGCAATTTCGGCCAAACCGCGGCCATGCAGGCCGGTATCGATCAGGCCGATGGCGAGTTGATCGTCACCCTGGACGGTGACATGCAGAACGACCCGGCGGATATTCCCCGTATGGTGGAGATAGTATTAACCAAGGATTTAGATCTGCTCTCGGGTTGGCGGCGTCACCGGCAAGATAAATTAATCATCCGCAAGATCCCGTCCAAGATTGCGAATTTTATTATTCGCCGTGTCACCGGGGTACAGATCAACGATTACGGTTGTAGTTTGAAGGTATACCGTACCAGCGTGTTACGCCAAGTGCGGCTGTTCGGTGAGATGCACCGTTTTATCCCAGCGTGGTTCGCGTCGGTCACCCGGCCTTCGCGCATTGCTGAGGTGGAAGTAAAACATAATCCACGCACCCTCGGCAGTTCGAAATACGGCATCTCGCGGGTATTTCGTGTCATTATCGATCTGTTGACGGTATTATTTTTCTTGCGTTACCAGGCGCGTCCCGGACATTTTTTCGGTGCGTTTGGTTTGGTCATCGGTATTCTCGGGACGGTGATTCTAAGCTATTTGGCAGGCATAAAATTTATCCTCGGTGAACCCATCGGCTCGCGTCCTTTATTGTTTGTCGGCGTATTATGCGTGATTGCCTCGTTACAATTCCTTACCACCGGGGTACTGGCGGAAGTGATGTCGCGCAATTATTTCGGGTCCACCGGCAAAACACCCTATGCGATTCGCGCCGTTACCCACCACAAAAAATAATCCCTCGCTGTGATACGCACCTGGTTGTCCGATCGGTATCTGCTCGCCAGCGGTGGGGTGATTCTGTTGCTGTCGCTGTATCGGCTGCTGGTGTTAGTCACCGGTCAATATAACCTGGGCATCGACGAAGCGTATTACTGGTATTGGGCACAGCATCTCGATTTTGGTTATTACTCTAAACCACCGATGCTGGCGTGGCTAATTGCGGCTACGACAGCGGTGTGTGGCGACGGTGAGGTATGCGTGAGAACGGGATCACTGCTATTGTATCCCGTCATTAGCCTGATTATTTATTATATTACCCGGCGGTTATTCAACCCCAAGGCAGCATTCTTCGCCGCGACATTATTTTTCAGCATGCCGGGTGTTGCGCTGGGCAACATATTGATCACCACGGACGGGGTATTGTTATTTTTCTGGGCTCTCAGCCTAGGTATGTTTTTTATCGCCATCACCGCGAACCGCCCCTGGCAATGGTTGACCGTAGGGGTAACCGCAGGACTGGGGTTGTTAAGTAAATATACGATGATTATCTTCGCCCCGTCGGCATTGTTATTCTTAGCGCTCGATAAATCTCAACGCCGGCATCTACGCAATCCATGGTTATACGTCGCAGCGCTGATCGCCTTGCTGGTATTTATGCCGAATATCATTTGGAATCTACACCACCATAACCCCACGCTGCATCATACCTTGGAGATTTCACATCTCGACCACGCCTGGTTGCAACTTGACGAGTTAGCGGTATTCATCCTCGGGCAATTGGGTGTGTTTGGAATTGTTTCGTTTATGCTATTGATTGCAGCTTGCGTCTGGTATTACCGGCAACCAGACCAAGCCACGGTTAGACCCTTGAGCGTGTTTGTCCTGGTCTATCTTGGGATTATTGCGTTGCAGGCGCTACTGGCAGGCGCGAACGCCAATTGGGCCGTGCCTGCGTATATCATGGCATCGATGCTGGTGGGCAATTATTTAGCCCAGCACCACCGGCATAAGATCTTTGCGCTCGCCGTCGGCTTCAATGTGTTGTTGGTGTTGCCGCTGTACCATTTTGATGCGGTGTTAAATCTTTTCGGCGTGGAATTAACCCGCGACAATGACGCCTATTATGTTATTCGCGGTTGGCGCCAACTGACCACGCAATTACAACCCATTCTAAAAGCCTATCCGCAGACAACGCTGTTGTTTGACTCGCGTCACGAAATGGCCGAGGTTATTTATTATCTGCAACCCCATCCCTTCACGGCGGTGAAATGGAATCCCAAGTCAGAGCAACACGATCAATTCGATTTAGCCACCACCTTAACCGATAAACAAGGCCGTGATTTTATTTATATTACCAGCGGCGATACACCCTCGGCCGACATGCTCAAGGCGTTTACCCGGGTGGAGCCCTTGCAATCCGTGACACTCGAATTTACACCCCGCTATCACCGACGCCTACGGTTGTTTTTACTGCACGGGTTCTTAGGTTATGCAAGCTGACAACATGACCCAGCCCGCCAATAACAGCACATCGTCTGCGCCGCCGTGGCGTTTTGAATTATTGATATTGGTGGGTTTAATGCTCGTTACCACCCTTATTTTCTGGACCAGCAGGGCCGATATCATCGTATCCGCATGGTTTTACCAACCGCACAATCCACACCACCCTTGGAACGAAGGCCAACAACCCCTGTGGCAATTTTTCTATAACGGCGCGCCGTATATCACCGGAATATTATTGTTAGGCAGTTTATCGGTCTTGGTATTCGCCCGCCAGGCCACCACACGCGTACATCACTTACGTCTGTATGCGTTATACCTCGTATTGTTAGTGGTGGTGGGCCCGGGGCTGGTGATCAACGGTGTGTTTAAAGGCTATTGGGGCCGGCCGCGTCCTAGTGAAACGCAACAATTGGGCGGGACGCAAGTGTATCATCCGCCACTGATGATAGGGGCAAGCAAGATGTATAAATCGTTTCCCGCCGGACATTCTTCAACGGGGTTTGTGTATGTCGGTTTTTGGTTCATCTTCCGACAACGCCGCCGCCGGCTTGCAATAGCGTGTTTATTAGGGTCAACGGGTTTTGGGTTATTGATGGGGGCAGGGCGAATCGTCGCGGGTGGACATTTTCTTTCGGATGTAATCTGGGCGGGGTTGCTAACCTACTTGTCGGCTTTTGTTTTATATTATTTCGTGTTGCAGTTTCCTCAACGGGAATACCGTATAACCCAGCGCGGCGACGCTCCGATTCCCAAACTGGGAATAGTGAAGTCGTTGGCGTATTTAACCGTGGCCGCGGTCATGGTGTTTGCCTCGCTGTTGGCCAGTCCCTACAGCGAGCAAATTCATTTGCAAGTGCCAGCGCAAACCTCAGCTGCAACAGCCGCCATACTCGACTATGAAATCGATCAGGGTGAGTTGACCATTGAGTTCGATAGCCACGCTCCTCAAGCCGTTAAGTTCGAAGGTAACGCGGATGGCTTTGGCTTACCGACGAATACGGTAAGCGCCGTATTAGATGACGACGACAACCATCTTATCGGCCGCGTTCTGCACCATGGTCTGTATACCGAATTTGTATCCCATTATATACTGCGGATTAATCCTGATCAGCTTAAAGCGATCCGCGTGACGCTGCACACAGGTACTATCACCGTTATGGGTGAGCTCCCGCCGGTTATTAAACAAAAACTGCAGCTAAAGGTAAACACGGGAAAAATTATCTATATTCCCCAAAACCTGTGATCCCACTAACGTATTTAAAATTAAAGCCTGAAAATAGCTATTTTTACTCGGATCCCACCGCTCGATCAATGCTTGCCAAACTTTCGCCATACCCCATCTTAGATCGGCTAAACACCTGAAACCAGGCCGCCAAATTTAGGACGGCCTTTATTTTTAAGACATTAAAACTGCAACCGATACAGGAATCACGTCACAAAGATAAGGTTGCTGTCTATGCGGGTACTACTGGGTTTGATTTGTATCGTTGCAATGAATATGCCCGTAATGGCGGATGAATTGGATCTGGTGCTCAACGGCAAGGCGCTCCATTTGCGCGATGGCAAGTATAACGAAAAAAATTGGGGTCTGGGCTTTAATTATGATTTCGACGAACACCATCACTGGATCAATTTTCTGCACGGCAGTGTGTTTAAGGACAGTAATAATCAAACTTCAAACTACCTTGGGGGCGGGATGAAGCGGCGTTACCACTTGGACAGAGATCCGAATGGCTGGCGCGTGGATGGCGGCTTTATCGCGTTTTTAATGACACGACAGGATTTTCATAACAATAATCCGTTTTTCGGTGCGTTACCGTTTGTCGCCGTCGGCAAAGGGTGGTTTACACTCAATGCCACTTACATTCCAGCGATTTCACCCAAGCATACGGATTTATTTTTCTTTCAAGCCATGGTGCGCGTCGCGCAGTTTTAAATCGAATACATCACAGTGCGTACCCTGTGCAATTCATGCGGTGGAGGCGCTGATAACGTCTGACATCACCCTGACTACAGAAAAAATAAGGTACAGTGATACGCGGCTAACGGTTAGAAATAATTTCTTGTCGCACTAAGAGTGTCGTGTAAAAGACAGCATGGAAGAAGAAAACTGTGCGCTAATTCTAAGTCTAAGCGATTACTTAATCCCCCGATTGACAAAATCCGGCGACCTATCCAGACTAAATTTGCTTCTTTAGGAATATAGAAGCCGTTAAACACACTTAACTAATGAGGCGTATGGAAAGGATACCCCCCCACCAAGACCGTCAGCCGCAGGGATGCTGCTGTCGAGCCTACGGGATGTATTGACGGCGTGTCTTGGTGGGGAGGTATCCTTTCCATGTGACTCAGTAATAATGCCGTCAGCATAAGTCAGATTAACAAGATGACAAGGAGATAAAATATGGTTACACGATTTATACCACGAGGATTCTGACATGATGGCGAACATGCAAATTATCTAGCCATCACTACGACGTTGCAGTTATGTTCAAGCGGTTGCCGGGTTCAGCGCTGCGAGTGGCTGTTGGTGACAGGGACGATGCGCAGGGAAGTGCAAGTGTCGCACGAGGCAGGATGCCGGGAGCGACTGCCGCCATCAAGTCTACACGGAGGTATACACGGCGAGTCGCTCGCAGCGCTGAACCCGGCAACCCACCTACCTTACCCTCCACGAGCAAGGAGAGTGATGTTCGCATGATGGTTTAAATTAATCGCTTCGCAGTGGCGAGCGCAACACGTTGTTCGTAAGCGCGGCGCGCAATCTGCACGTCCTGGATAAAATACCCCAGCTCGTCCAGCGTTAGCGCTTGCGGCCCGTCCACCAAGGCCAAGTTCGGATGGGGATGGAAGTCCACCAGGATCATGTTCGCTCCGGCAATCACCCCTTGCGCGGTTACCTGCAAGATCTCCAGAATATGATCCGGTCCGCTGTGGCGTGAACCCACCGAGTGCGAAGGGTCGATACACACCGGCATACGGGTCAGGCGTTTTACCACCGGCACATGGGCGAAATCGACAAAATTACGGTGTGGATCGGCCAGGTTGGTCTTCATGCCGCGCAATCCAAAAATCACTCGCGCATTGCCTTCACTGGCCAAATATTCCGCCGCGTTGAGGGATTCTTCCAAGGTGATACCAAAACCGCGTTTAATCAATACGGGAAACTGCCGTTGTCGGCCCACGGCCTTGAGTAATTCAAAATTTTGCGTGTTGCGGGTACCGATTTGGAGTAACACCCCGGTGGGATTGCCGGTGAGTTGCAGGGCTTGTTGAATTTCCAGCACATGGTTTTCATGCGTCACCTCCATGGCGATAACTTTAATAGCATATTTACCCGCCAACTCGAAGACATAGGGTAAACAGGATTTACCGTGCCCTTGGAATGAATACGGATTGGTACGGGGCTTATAAGCGCCCATGCGGGTGCAGACTTGGCCATGATCGCGTAATGCGCGCAGCATCTGTTCCACATGCGTGGGATTATCCACGGCGCACAACCCGGCAAAAATTGTCAGCGTGTCTTGCGAAAAGGTTACGCCGTTGTATTCAAACGCCGTGGGGCGGTGATCGTCACGGTGCCTGCCCAAGATCCGGTATTCCTTGGAGATACGTACCACCCGATCCACGCCGGGCAGGTTTTCCAGGGTTTCCTTGGACAAGGCCGCCGTGTCGCCGATCAAATAAAATTCGGTGAGCACCTGTTGGGCGCCATGCTCTTGATGCTCGCGCAGGGTAATATTGGGCAGGGATTGTAAATACTGGCGCACCGATTGGTATTCGGCGCTAGCAGGGGTGAGATTCGGTTCGAGGATGACGATCATGGGTTACTAACGACTTTATTTATCGCGGTAACGTAGCAATAGGTCGTGATAGGCATCGATACGTCGGTCGCGAAGATACGGCCAGATACGCCGCACCTGGTCGATACGTTGCTGATCAAGCGTCGTCACCAGAACTTGCGGGGTATCGGTGGCCGCCTGCGCCAGTAGTTCACCCTGCGGCCCGCATACAAAGCTGCCACCCCAAAACTGGATGCCGCTGTTGGCAAGGCTTGGGTTGGGTTCAAATCCCACACGGTTGCAAGCCAAGACCGGAATCCCATTACAAATGGCATGCGCGCGTTGCGCGGTGATCCAGGCATCGCGTTGACGCTGTTGTTCTTGATGCGTATCGCTACGATCCCAGCCGATCGCGGTGGGATAGAGCAGCAGTTCGGCGCCGGCGAGTGTCATCAGCCGTGCCGCCTCGGGAAACCATTGATCCCAGCACACCAAGACACCCAGTTTGCCCAAGGAGGTAGGAATCGGTTGAAAGCCTAAATCTCCCGGGGTGAAATAGAATTTTTCATAATAGGCGGGATCATCGGGGATGTGCATTTTGCGGTAGGTACCGGCAATCGAGCCATCGGTTTCAAAAACAACCGCGGTATTGTGGTATAAACCCGGCGCGCGTTTCTCGAACAGTGAGGCGACGATAACGATACCCAGTGAGCGCGCCTGCTGGGCGAGTTGTTCGCTGCTAGGACCGGGAATGGTTTCTGCGAGATCAAATTGCTGGGTATCTTCGGTTTGGCAAAAATACACGCTGCCGTGTAATTCTTGCAGCAATACCAACCGTGCCCCTTGCGCGGCAGCTTGTTGTAAGCCATCGATCGTCGCCGCAAGATTTACTTCCCGTCGTGAATAACAGGCGTGTTGCACTAGGCCGACGGTAAGTGGGTGGGTTGCCATGGGGTATCCGTTATTTTGAAGTACGCATTATAACGCAAAAACTGCTACCATCGAACCCATGTTCAGAAGGAGACGCGCTGGTGAAATCTTTTCGTAGCATGGTATACCTAATGGTGTTGGGCGTAGCGAGTTGCGCCAGTATGTCCGACAGTGCAATAAAATTTAAAGAAACCACCTTGGCGTATGAACGCGCCTTACGCTGGGGAAATTATGATATGGCCCTGGCACTCCACAGCAACGAAACAACACCGTTATCCGAGCAAGAACGTAAACGCTTATCCCATATTCGAGTGACCGGTTATAATGTCATTAATACCACTAACGATCCGCCGCACTCACGGATTATCCAGTTGGTGGAATTACGCTATTACAACGAAGATTACGCCGTGGAGCATAAATTCAACACCCGCATGGAGTGGGAACAGATTAAAGACAGCATTCAGTGGCATATTATTAGCCCTTTCCCCAAATTCAAATAATTTATGCGGCGTTTAACGCCGCGAGTTGCATCGTCAAACAATGCAGGCTGCCGTTTTGTTCGATAATCGGCAGGCAATCGATACCGATAATATTTCGCGCCGGGAAACACGACTGTAAATTTTCCAAGGCAATCGCGTCCGCCGGATCATTATACGTGGGCACTAACAGCGCGCCATTGATAATCAGGAAATTGGCGTAACTGGCCGGTAACCGGCGGCCGGCGTGGCTGTATTTGGCCCTGGGTAAGGGTAAGGGGATTAATGTGTAGGGAGTGGCGGTAGGTGTGCGTAATTGCTCTAGTTCCTGCCGCATCTTGGTCAAGGATGGATAATGGTCGTCCTGTTGATCGCTACACTGCACATAGGCAAGGGTAGTGGCATCGCAAAAACGCGCCAGCATATCAATATGTCCATCCGTGTCATCCCCCTGCAGTTCACCGTGGCTCAACCAAAATACCCGCTCAATGCCCAACCGGGTTTTAAACAACTGTTGGTAATCCGTTTTGGTCATGGAAGGATTGCGACGGGGGCTGAGCAGGCAGCGTTCGGTGGTTAATACGCTACCTTGACCATCGGTATCGATCGCGCCGCCTTCGAGTATCACGGCGGAGGTATGCAGGGGCAGGTTACCCAAGCCCCCTTGGGCATGAAGCCGTTGACTGACAGTATCATCAAGCGTGGACGGGTATTTGCCACCCCAGCCGTTAAAACGGAAATCCAATAAGTAATCTCCGTGTTGGTCACGCAGGGACAGTGGACCGTAGTCGCGTACCCAGGTGTCATTGGTTTCGATCACCCAAAGTTGTACCGCCGCGAGGTTCACCTGATTAATTTGCAGTAGGTGGTGTACCTGCTGACGGTGGGCTTCATTCAGGCAATTGACGATCACCGACTCATAGTCAGCGATAGCTTTAACAATGGCGATAAAGACGGGCTCAACCAGGGCTAAACGCTCGGCCCAATCACTGCGTGAATGTGGCCAGGTAAGGATTACCGCCGCTTGTCGACTCCATTCCGCCGGCCAGTGCGGAACACCGCGCACCCCTGGCATCAGGGCTCGTTCACCACGGCGTGTAATACCACATCGTTTTCAAAGAACACGGTAAAGTCCTTATATACCCAGCGTGAGATGGGAGGCTTACCGACCGGATCTACCTTTTCTATCGGAGTGCCAAATTTTGCCTCCACCTCGGGTTTTTTCATCCCGCGCCCGGGCAGGGTCACACTGACGGATGGGCTGGGTGCCGGCAGGGTGAGCACATCACCACGGTGGGGCGTAGTAGCCGGGACCGCAGGTTCGGGAGCAGCCGAGGGGGTCTGTGCCTCGGGAGTGGGGGGTGAGGGGGTTACCGCGGCACCCTCTACCTCGGGAGGCGCTGATTCAGGATCTTGATCGCTGTCCGCCGCCGGGGTTTGTTCATCCTTGGGGAGGAGTTGGTCCATATCCAACGGCTCTGCGCTGGAACTCGGTGCGAGGACCGCAACACATAAACTCAGGAAAATTAATTGTATTAATAAACGCATCGCCAACTCCTTCGTGCCCGGGTGGATAGGATTGTTGTTAATTAAATTTAGGCTGTCAATCACTTAGCCACTACTGTGAAAGCAGATGTTTAAAATCTATACTGTTTGATAATCCTTAAGCCTGCCCCCACGTCCGCTAGTATGGTTTATGTTGATACACGTTTTGTGACCCGCGAAGATGCTACCCAAGAACAGGTGGAGTCGTGGCTGCGTTCGCTGGGGTTTGGTCCCGAAACCGCGGATGCAGAGCAGATCCGGCGTGCCTTCACGGTGGCCAACCAAGCCCACAATCACCAACAACGCGCCTCCGGCGAACCTTATATCACACACGCCTTGGCGGTGGCGGAAATCTTGGTCCAACTGCGCTTGGATACCGATGCCATTGTCGCGGCGATTTTGCACGATGTGGTGGAGGATACCGGGGTTAAATTAGCCGAGATCGAACAAATGTTCGGGGTTAATGTCGCGCGTCTGGTGGACGGGGTGACCAAGATGGGGGTCATCGAACAACACGATTTGAATGAAAAAGCCGGCAAGGAACGCCTGCGGGTGGAGAACCTGCGTAAATTATTGCTCGCCATGGCCGAGGACGTGCGCGTGGTATTGATTAAACTGGCGGATCGCCTGCACAACATGCGTACTCTCAAACACCTGCCAGAAGAAAAACAATTGCGGATCGCACGGGAAACCGCCGATATCTTTGCGCCCCTGGCCAACCGCTTGGGCATTTGGCAACTCAAATGGGAACTGGAGGATTTAGCATTTCGTTATCTAGAACCGGAAAATTATAAAAAAGTCGCGTTATTCCTCGATGAGCGGCGGGTTGACCGTGAGCGTTATATCAATAATGTCATTCTGATTATCAAATCCGAATTACGCAAGGCCGGGGTTGAGGCCGAGGTCAGTGGCCGACCTAAGCACCTGTGTAGCATCTGGCGCAAGATGCAGCGCAAGGGCGTGGATTTTCATGCTTTGCACGATGTGCGCGCGGTGCGGATCTTGGTGCCGCGGGTGCAGGATTGTTATGCGGCGCTGGGGGTGATCCACACCCTGTGGCGGCATATCCCGCGCGAATTTGATGACTACATTGCCACGCCGAAAGAAAATATGTACCAGTCGATCCACAGTGCTGTGATCGGCCCGGACGGTAAAACGCTGGAAGTGCAGATCCGTACCCACGATATGCACAAACAGGCCGAATTAGGCGTGGCGGCGCACTGGACGTATAAAGAAGGTAAACGCAGTGACGCCGGCTATGAACAAAAGATTACCTGGTTACGCCAGCTACTCGAATGGAAGGATGAATCCAATGACGCCGGTGATTTTATCGACCGCTTCAAGTCGGAAGTCTTCCAAGACCGGGTTTACGTCATTACTCCACAAGGCGACATCATCGATCTGCCGCAAGGCGCCACCCCCTTGGATTTTGCCTACCACATCCATACGGACGTTGGACACCGATGCCGCGGCGCGCGCGTTAATGGGCGTATGGTGCAACTCACCTATGAATTGAAAAACGGTGAGCAGGTGGAAATTATCACCACCCACCACGGACAACCCAGCCGGGATTGGTTAAATCCCTTATTGGGTTATTTAAAAACCTCACGGGCGCGATCCAAGGTTCAACATTGGTTTAAACAACAAGACCACTCGCTGCATATTGAAATGGGCCGTGAGGCCCTCGATAAGGACCTGCGGCGCATCGGTATCCAGGGTAGCAATCACAGCACACTCGCCGAACAATTAAAATTTCCTAACGTTGAGGAATTTTACGCGGCCTATGGCCGGGGTGATATCACCACCAATCAAATTGCCGCGCGTGGGCAGGTGTTGGTCGCCCCGGCAACACCGGCAAAACCGCCCAGCGGTGAAAGCGTTGCGAAACGCAGCGCGATTAATTCAACCATACAAATCCAAGGTGTCGGTAATTTATTAACCCATCTTGGGCGGTGTTGTTCGCCCGCCCCCGGTGATACCATTGTCGGGTTTATTACCCGTGGACGCGGGGTTACGATTCACCGCCATGATTGCCGCAATATAGTCCATATGGACGATGAAAAACGCACACGGCTTATTACCGTGGAGTGGGGTGGAGGTGCGCCCACCGAGACTTATTCGATTGATATTCGCATCGACGCTATCGATCGACAAGGATTGTTACGCGACATCCTCACAGTGTTGAGCAATGAAAAAGTAAATGTAACCGCGGTGAATACCTTGTCGAATAAATCCGACAGCACCGCACAAATGAATCTGACCCTGGAAGTCACCGGCGTAGAACAATTAAACCGGGTCTTAACACGTTTATCGCAACTCAACAATATCCAAGAAATCCGCCGCATGAGTCGTAGCTAACCCGCTTTCATCCGCACGCAGCTGCTACAAGCTGTTCAGCCTTGTGGAACACCGCTGGAGGATATGGTTTAATACGGCCCCATGTATTTGCCGTTAGAGCTGTTCGTAGGTTTACGTTATACCCGTGCCAGACGCCGCAACGGGTTTATTTCACTGATATCCTTCATTTCAATCCTGTGTATTATTCTTGGGGTGATGACCCTGATCATCGTGCTGTCGGTGATGAACGGCTTTGAAAAAGAAGTACGCGAACGTATCCTGAATATGATTGCCCATATCACCGTATCCAATTTTGAAGGTCAGTTAACCCAATGGCCGCAAGTTATCGCCCAGGTACGTAAAAATCCCGCGGTTGTCGGCGCCGCGCCGTATGTGCAAGCCGAAGGCATGTTGATCAATCGCAATAACGTCCGTGGCGCTATTTTTCGCGGCATCGACCCAACCCAGGAGCAGGCCGTATCGAAGGTTGCCGAACATATGACGGCTGGAAAATTAGAAAATTTACATCCGGGTGAATTTGGCATTATCCTAGGCCATAATCTAGCGCAAACCCTCGGGGTTGATCTCGGTGATAAAGTCACCGTTGTCACCCCCAGCGCGAATATCACACCGGCCGGCGTCATGCCGCGTTTGAAGCGTTTTACGGTGGTGGGGATTTTTCAAGTCAATTACTACGAATATGACAGCGCCGTCGGCTTAATAAATTTGGACGATGCGCGGCGCGTGTTTCAGCTTGGGGATAATGTCAGCGGTATACAGGTGCAGGTACAAAATCTATTGCAAGTCAATTCAGTGACTCAATCACTGCGCGAGCAGTTACCCGATTATTGGGTGCGGGATTGGAGTTACTACCATGCTAATTGGTTTAAAGCAGTTAAGATGGAAAAAACCATGATATCGCTGTTATTGTTTTTGGTGATATTGGTGGCGGCAATCAATATTATCTCCACCCTGGTGATGGTGGTCACTGAAAAACGATCCGATATCGCTATTCTGCGCACCTTTGGCGCCCCCACCGCCACCATCATGCGAATTTTTATCGTGCAAGGCAGCATCATCGGAATTGCGGGAACATTATTAGGAGGTATCACGGGTGTAGTGATCGCGCTAAATATAGAATCGATGTACCACTGGGTGGGGACACATTGGGGATTTCAGCCGATCGATCCCTCGGTTTACCTTATTCCCGATTTACCCAGCGATCTCCATTGGGATCAAGTGATCTATATATGCACCGCCTCGTTGATCACCTCCATCGTCGCAACCATTCTTCCCGCCTTGCGCGCCAGCCGCACCCAACCTGCCGACGCGCTGCGTTACGAATAGATTCCACCCATGGTGATTCAATGCCGCAATCTCTCTAAAACGTTCACCGAAGGGCCAACTCCAGTGGAGGTGTTGCGTTCAATTGATTTGGATATTGGCAGTGGTGAGCAAGTTGCGATTGTCGGGGCCTCAGGCTCAGGTAAAAGTACCTTATTGCACCTGCTGGGAGGGCTGGATTTACCTACCGCGGGCGAGGTAACGGTCGACGGCCAGCGCATGCATCAATTAAATGACAACGCGCGCGGTGCACTGCGCAACCGGACCTTGGGATTTGTGTATCAGTTTCATCACTTGTTGATGGAATTTACCGCCTTAGAAAACGTCGCGATGCCGCTGCTGGTGCGTGGTACAGGGGTTGCGTCAACCGTCCAAGCCGCCACCACATTATTACAGCGTGTCGGCTTAGAGCATCGCCTGCAGCATAAGCCCAATGAGCTGTCCGGCGGAGAGCGGCAACGGGTCGCCGTGGCCCGTGCGTTGATCACCCAACCTAAATGTGTCCTGGCCGATGAACCCACCGGCAACCTCGACACTACCACGGCCGACCAGGTGTACGAACTCATGCTTGAATTGAATCGCGACTATCAAACCAGTTTTTTGGTGGTTACCCATGACACCCGTTTTGCAGCGAAAATGGATCGCGTATTGCACTTGAATAATGGAAGACTCCAACAATAATAAATAGATAGAGCCTTTATTTAAAGTAAAATAAATACAGCTGCGCGAAACGGCATGGCAGAGTCAACCCATTACATACTAATGAGTCGCATGGAAAGGGATACCCTCCCACCAAGACCGTCAGCCGCAGGGATGCTGCTGTCGAGTCTACAAGGATGTATTGACGGCGTGTCTTGGTGGGAGGGTATCCTGTCGATGTGACTCCGTAATAAGCATTGTGTAGGGTGCTGGGCTGTACTAGGATGGCCGCAGGCACATGGATTGTGAGCAAGAGATGCGAACTGGAGCCCTGGCATGGCTGTGTGGGATTTTGCTCTTACAGCAATTACCGACCCAGCCCGCGTTATTTTCTCTAATCTTTTTCCCTGTATTGCTCCTCGGATTATACCGTGCACGCTCGTCAATACTGCGTTTATTGGCCTGGGCAGGTGCTGGATTTTTATGGGCCTTGTTTTACACCCTGCTGTTGGCCCCCATTCCCCTGGCAAACGAGCTGGTGGGTAAAGATCTACAGGTAGAAGGCTATGTCGCCTCGCTTCCGGAGATCCAGGCGGAGATAACCCGGTTTAAGTTTGACGTGGTGAAAGTGATCGTCCCCTCGACGGCCAAACTTTCTCATACCCTGCGTTTGAGCTGGCGGCTGCCGCCGGCAACCGTCCTGCACCCGGGGGACTATTGGCGTTTAACAGTGCGATTAAAACCACCGCATAATTTTCACAACCCCGGCGGTTTTGATCACCAAGCCTGGTTGTACGAACAGGGTATCGGGGCAACCGGTTACGTGCGCAATGCGACCGGCACGCTGCGCGTCGCCGAAGCGGGTTGGGTGTATCCGGTGCAGTGTATCCGGGCTGTCCTACGTGAGCGTATTCGCCAAGCCTTAGCCGAACAGCCTTACCGTCGCGTGGTGATCGCATTGGTACTGGGGGAACAGGCCGGATTGAACGGTAGCGATTGGCGTTTGTTGCGCACCACCGGAACGGCACATCTGCTCGCGATTTCGGGGTTACATATCAGTTTGCTGGCAGGGCTGTGTTTTATCTTGGCCCGTTGGGGGTGGAGCTGTTCGTACCGCTTGACCCAGCGATTGGCGGCCCCCCGTGCGGCGGCACTCATCGCGCTGGTGGTCGCTGTGGGGTATTCGGCCCTGGCGGGATTTTCCATTCCCACCCAACGTTCCTGCGTAATGTTATGCCTGGGGTTTATGGCCCTCTTTTTCGGACGGCCGATCCGCGCCAGTGATTTGCTGGCCCTGGCCTTGCTTGTGCTCTTGGGCTGGGATCCCTTTGCCGTGGTCACCAGTGGGTTCTGGCTGTCGTTTGTGGCCGTAGCGATTATTTTTTACGTCTTGGTGGGGCATTCGCATTACAAACACTCCCTGTGGCGAAACGCGCTGTGGATGCAGGTGTGCATCAGTGTCGGCTTGATCCCGTTATTGGTAATGCTTTTTGAACAGGTACCGGTGTATTCACCCCTGGTGAATCTGATCGCCGCGCCGTTGGTGACGTATCTGATTGTGCCGCTGTTAATGGCGGGCACCGGGCTGTTGTTCCTCTGGTCCAGCGCCGGTCAAACCGTGTTGCTGGCAGGCTGCGGCCTGCTCGAGCTACTGTGGCGGCTACTAGGGTGGTTCGATCAGCTACCCTACGCAACCCTAGGTTTTCCAAGCCCGACCTGGCTAAGCGTGGTGCTGGCGCTGCTGGGTTTGGGGTTGATGGTGCTTCCCCGGGGAATTCCGGCCCGGTGGCTTGGCCTGCTACCCTTGTTAGCACTGTTTTTCCCTGCCGTGAAACTCCCCGCGGCGAGGGAGGCGTATCTCACGTTATTAGACGTGGGGCAGGGACTTAGTATTGTGGTTCAAACCCAGCAGCACCTGTTGGTCTTTGATACCGGGCCTAAATTCTCGGATCAATTTAATACCGGTGAAGCGGTTATCGCCCCGTTTTTGCGTCATAACGGCTACTCGCGGATTGATCGTTTAATTATCAGCCATGCGGATAATGATCACTTGGGAGGTGCCGAAGGTTTAAGCAAGCAGTTAGCTGTGTTATCGGTTTTATCCAGCGTGCCACAGCGCCTGCCTTGGACAGTGGCGGAGCGTTGCGAGGCCGGTCAAGCGTGGACCTGGGATGGCGTACGGTTTGAGATTGTCCATCCCTGGGCGGTGGACTATCGCAATAAAACCAAGGAAAATAACCTGTCATGCGTACTGCGGATCAGCAGCGGTAGCCACGTGCTCTTGCTCACCGGCGATATCGAGGCCGCGGCCGAACAACAGCTGCTCGAACGCTCGCGGGGGTTGCTGGCCGCGGATATCGTGGTGGTTCCCCACCATGGCAGCCTTACTTCCTCAACAGCGGCCTTTGTCCAGGCGGTGCACCCGCGTTATGCTTTATTCGCGACCGGACAATTCAATCGTTTTGGGTTTCCACGCGCGGCGGTGGTCGAACGTTATTACCGCGTTAATGCGCAATTACTTAACACGGCTAACGAAGGGGCAATCCGCGTATGGCTTCGCCCCGAGGTCCCCGTGGAAGCGCCACAGACCTACCGTGCCACACAGCAACGTTTCTGGCATCCCCCTTAATACCAAATCCTCCCTATCGGTGAAGGGAGGAGTTTTGTTAAAGTACTCCGGGTTGTTTATGGTGCACAAAAGGGGTCGTTTCGGTGTTTGAAATCTTACTGGCAGGCGGTTGGGTCTTGTATTTCGGTCTGTTGCCATTATCGGTGTTGGGGATGGCGATTATTGCAGAACGGTTTTGGTCACTGCGCAGTGCGCGTATCGCACCCGCAGGGCTGATTTCTCAGGTGTGGCAATGGTATAAGTCCAATTCCTTGGATGAGCAACGGATTCAGTCGCTGGGAAATAACTCACCGCTGGGCCGGGTGCTGGCGGCCGGGATCGCAAACCGGCAATTTTCACGGGAGGTCATGCGTGAAAGTATGGAAACCGTCGGCCGCCAAGTGGCTCACGAGTTAAATCGTTATCTCACCATGTTAGGCAGTATTGCCGCCGGCGCGCCCTTGGTAGGTTTATTGGGCACGGTGTTTGGTATGATCCGCGCGTTCGCCGACATCAGCGCGCATGGGGTGGGTAATCCCCAGATCGTGGGTGGCGGTATCTCCGAAGCCTTGATTAACACGGCGGCCGGTTTGACGATTGCGATTCCAGCGTTATTCTTTTATCGGTTTTTCCGCGCCCGGGTGGAAACCATGGTCATGAAAATGGAAGACGAAGCCGGCAAATTAGTCGATATCTTTTATAGTGAAAAGAAGAAATAACCCATGAAATTCTCCAGCAAACGCGCTGATGAGGTTGAAATCGCGATTATCCCCATGGTGGACATCATGTTGTTGTTACTTATATTTTTTATGGTAACAACCACCTTTCAGCGCGATGCGGAAATTCAAATCGACCTGCCCGAGGCAAAAGCGCAATCCGTTCCAAAGGAAAATTTTGTCGTCGAAATCGTGATCGATAATCAAGGACGTTATTTCGTTAACCAACAACGCTTGAAGGATGGTCGTGTTGAAACCTTGCTGAGCGCGCTCAAACTTACTATCGCCAATAATACCAAGCCGCACGTGATTATCAGTTCCGATCGTAGTACTCCCTATCAAGCGGTAGTGACGGCCATGGACGCGGTACGGCAAGCCGGGCTGAACAAATTCAGCCTGACCACCAAACAAACCAGTGAAGAAAAATAAGCCGTGATGCCTGCCGCGAACGACACCAGCGGTGGTGTGGCGATCTACCGCCGTTTGCTGGCGTACGCCATGGTCTATTGGCGGGTTTTTTTGCTGGCGATTTTTGGCATGATTATTTATTCCACCACGGATGTGGCGTTTTCGAGTGTGATTAAACCCATGCTCGATAAAGGTTTTAGCCAAAAAGATGGCCAGGCCTTGTATAACGTGGCGCTGTTGATCATTGTGATCTTCGCGGTACGGGTAGTGGGGAATTTCCTATCCAATTTTTTCATGGTCAAAGTAGCGCGTAACGTGGTGTGGGATCTGCGCGCGGTTATGTTTAAACATCTGTTGCGTTTGCCGTCGGCGTATTACGACCGCACCTCTTCTGGAGGATTGGTGTCGAAAATGGTCTATGACATCGAACAAGTGGCCGATGCTTCATCACAGGTGATCATTGTATTTGTCCAAGATAGCTTGGCCATTATCGGTCTGCTGCTTTATATGTTTTACCAAAGCGTGCAACTCACCCTCATCTTGCTGGTAATCACCCCGCTGCTTGCGGCGGTGGTTGTGTCTGTAAGCCGGCGCTTTCGCAAGCTTAGCAAACGTATCCAAAGTTCAATGGGCAATGTGTCAACGGTTACCGAGGAAACCATCGATGCCAACCGTGAAATTAAGATATTTGGCGGCCAAGCCTATGAACTACGCCAGTTTCACGAGATTAACACCTATAATCGCAAGCAGTATTTAAAATACGCGGCGACCAATGCCATCAGTTCGCCGATTATTGAATTTATGGTCGCGCTGGCGTTCGCGGCGATCCTGTTGTTCGCCTCAAAACCCGCGGTGTTAGCCTCGATGAGTTCAGGAAAATTTACTTCCTTTATGGTCGCCATGTTATTGCTGATGCAACACGCGCGCAAGCTCACCACGATCAATGCCAGTTTGCAGCGCGGCGTGGCGGCAGCGGAAAGTATTTTCAAATTCTTGGATGAAAAAACCGAAAATGATACCGGCACTAATACACTCGCCCGCGTCCAGGGGCGGGTTGAATTTCACACTATCAATTTTGGCTATACCGCGACGGCTTCGCCAGTACTGCAGCATATCGATTTGGTTATTGAGGCCGGTAAGAGTGTTGCCTTGGTGGGGCGATCTGGCGCGGGCAAAACTAGTTTAATAAGTTTGCTGCCGCGATTTTATGAGTATCACTCCGGTAGGATTACCATTGACGGTCATGATATCAAACAGCTATCACTTGAGAATCTACGTTCACATATTGCGCTGGTAAGCCAGCATGTGACCTTGTTTAACGACACGATCGCGCACAACCTGGCTTATGGCGCATTGGGTAAAGCCTCGCTCGTGGATATTCACCGTGCCGCCCAGGCCGCCCATGCAATGGAGTTTATCGATAAACTACCGGCGGGATTTGATACCATTGTGGGAGAAAACGGTGTGTTGCTTTCCGGCGGCCAACGCCAGCGTTTGGCGATCGCCCGCGCTATCTTAAAAAACGCTCCTATCTTGATCCTCGATGAAGCCACCTCCGCCTTGGACACCGAGTCAGAACGGCATATCCAAGCGGCACTGGAAGAACTGATGAAAAATAGGACCAGCCTGATCATCGCACATCGACTCTCGACCATTGAAAAAGTCGATAGTATTGTGGTGCTGCAAGAGGGCAAGATCATCGAACAAGGCAACCACCGGCAATTACTCGCTGCCAACGGCGCATACGCGCGTTTACATAAATTGCAATTTACGCTGCAGTCAACCCAAGGAAATGCACGGTGAGTAGCTTACGACAAAAAATCTCTAGCGGTTTTGATGGCATCTGGTACGGTAAAAGCCCCTGGACGATTCTGCTACGGCCGCTAGCGTGGCTATTTATTGCCACCATGACCTTGCGGCGCACGGCCTACCGGCTTGGGATTTTAAAAACGTCGGCGCTGGCTGTACCGGTTGTCGTGGTGGGTAATATATCGGTCGGCGGGACGGGTAAAACCCCCTTGGTAATTTGGTTGGCAAATTATTTAAAAGCCGCGGGTTTTCAACCGGGTATAATCAGTCGCGGCTATACAGGCCAGGCGCGCCGTTGGCCACAGCAGGTGCGTCCGGATGCAGATCCGCGGATTGTCGGCGACGAGGCCCTGGTTATTGCGCGCCGCACCCACTGTCCGATGGCGGTGGGGCCCAACCGTGTGGCCTGCGCCAATGCCTTGTTAAAGTACGCGACCCTTGACATCATCATCAGCGATGATGGATTACAACACTACGCCTTGGATCGGCAGGTTGAAATCGCGGTGATCGATGGGGTACGGCGCTTGGGTAATGGATTTTGTTTACCTGCAGGACCGTTACGCGAAGGCAAATCACGCTTAGATAAAGTCGATATGGTGGTAACCAACGGCACCGCTCTGCAGCAGGAATATGCCATGCGTTATGGTGGCAAGACCATGATTAATCTCATTTCCGGAGAAACACGTGAATTAGATTCTTTTAAGTCGGAAACCGTCATGGCGATTGCGGCCATCGGCAATCCCGATCGTTTCTTCAATTTTATCCGGGCTTACGGCGTCCGTATCAGCACCTGTACCTTTCCCGATCACCATTTCTATACGCCGAATGAATTAATGTTTGACGCAAAACAAGCCGTGTTAATGACGGAAAAAGACGCGGTGAAATGCGAACGCTTCGCCCAGCCAAATTGGTGGTACCTGCCGATTGAAGTACAATTGCCAGATGAATTTGGCGCAAAGTTGTTAACCCTATTGGAGAAATCCCATGGACAAAAAGTTACTTGATATTTTAGTTTGTCCGATTTGCAAAGGCCCGCTGCTGCTGCGTAAAGACCCGCAGGAACTTATCTGCAAAGTTGATCGGCTAGGTTATCCGATACGCGATGGTTTTCCAGTGATGTTGGCCGAAGATGCCCGGCAATTACCCGCCGACGAGGAAGTGGTGTAGTGGATTTTTTGGTGGTGATCCCGGCACGCTATCAATCCACGCGCCTGCCAGGCAAACCGTTACGTCTGCTTGCGGGTAAACCCCTGTTACAGCATGTGTACGAATGTGTCAGTTCAATCCCCAATATTCGAAGTATTATCGCCACCGATGACGAGCGAATTGCCCGCGTGGCGCGTGAATTCGGTGCCGATGTGTGTATGACCAGTGCTCACCATGAATCCGGAACACAACGGGTTGGTGAAGTCATCCAACAACGCAATATTCCTGCGCAGACTATCGTGGTTAATTTGCAAGGCGATGAACCCCTGATGCCGGCGGCTTGTATACAGCAAGTGGCCGCCGTATTAATCACGGATCCCACGGCCGATATTGCAACCTTATCCGCGCCACTCTACGACATCGACAGCGTAACTAATGCCAATGTCGTCAAGGTGGTATGCGATCAGAAGGGATACGCGCTGTACTTTAGCCGCGCGGTAATTCCTCATATGCGTGAGGCCGCTCCAGCCCGGTGCGCTGCGGTGCTCGCGCAGGGTATCTATCAACGCCATATCGGCCTCTATGCGTATCGGGCGGGCTATGTACAAAAATACACTGGCCTTCCGCCCAGTCCGTACGAGCCATTAGAGTATCTGGAACAATTACGGGTATTGTGGCACGGTGGACGGATCCGGGTGGCAACCAGCGTACAACTGCCGGGACCTGGGGTAGATACCGAACAAGAATTACGCCAAGTTGAATCTATTTTGCAAGCGCGTAATACAATCAGTCGAGTCTAATACGGTACAAAATATTCGATACAATTGCGGTTCAAAGCCACGCATGACGGGGATATATGCACGAAAAAATTTCAGTATTGTTTGTCTGTATGGGCAACATCTGCCGTTCGCCGATGGCGGAGGGCGTGTTCCGTAAACTGGTTGCGACGGCGAATTTATCGCAGCATATCGTCACCGACTCTGCAGGCACCCATGCCTACCATGTCGGGGAACCCGCGGATCGGCGTGCCCAGGAGACCGCATTAAAACACGGGGTTGATATTAGTGATTTGCATGCGCGTAAAGTGCTGCCCCAGGATTTTGGGCAATTCCAGTATATTTTGGCCATGGATAATGATAATTTACAGCGCTTACGTTCATTGTGTCCTCCTGCCTATCAACCGCGCCTGCATTTATTTTTGGAGTTCGCAGCCGAGCTTACA
Organism: Gammaproteobacteria bacterium; assembly: GCA_016194635.1. Classification (GTDB taxonomy): domain Bacteria; phylum Pseudomonadota; class Gammaproteobacteria; order UBA6429; family Thiohalophilaceae; genus JACQBC01. Next base: position 121,525 of record JACQBC010000017.1, read on the forward strand.
CAACGCCAAGTTCCCGATCCTTATTATGGCGGTCCGCAAGGATTTGAACAGGTTTATACACTGGTAGAGGCCGCGGCGCGCGGCTTGTTGCACGATATCCAGCAGCGTTATTTGGTGTAAGGCAGCAACCGTTATTGGATAATAAAACCCGTAAATAATACTTCGGCGACCACCGGCTCACCGGTTTCTTTTTCTAATACGGTTTGAATTTCCTTAAGGGCTTGTTCGCGCAATTTTTGTTTGCCCTCGACACTGCGTATGACTTTAGCATCCTGTTCACTGAGTAACAACATCATGCTGTGTTGTATCATGGGGAGATAACGGGTGACTTGGGATTTTAGATCGGGCCGGTTTAAGCGCAATTGAGCGTTGACTTGCAGAAATTTTGTCGCGGTTTCGTCTTGTAGATTCACCACAAAGGGGGTGGTGATTTCATAATAGGGACTCGCACCGGCTTCCCCTGAACCACTGCTGGCTTGAACCACCACACAAAATACCCCGGCGGTAATCGTCAAGAATATTCGTAACACCACCCCACCTCCGTACAGATCGCACGTAGGGAGGTTATCGGTCGTCACCCGTTGCGCTTTAGTTATTACCTTCGACCGGGCCCTTGGTTGATTCGGGCCGTGCGCTTACCGTGCCGGACGAGCTTTCTTGCACAGACGGCGTGGCTGACCAGGTGTTTGATGACCACTCCGGGGCCGCGGCCATCTCGCGCGTGGGGACCGGTTCCGCTGACGGTTGATGATGAACCTCACTAGGATAACTCGCGTGCGCGGTTGTTGGCGCTGTGCTCGTATCCGTGGTGGGCGAACCGACCGTTTCGGGCCCTGTCCCGGTAGCCGTATCACTGGTATGGATAGGACGTTGACCACGGCGGCGGCGGCTGCGGCGCGAACGCCGTTGATTACCGTTTTGTTGACTGGGGGTTGAGGGGCGCGATGCCATTGATTGTGACGGTTCAGCGGATACTACGGTGTCGACAACCACCGCCGGTGCGGGTGTCGCCGCGGCAGGGATTGGACTCGCCGCAACAGGGGGGACGGGGCGACGTGGATGTCCGGATGTCGATGGACGCGGCGCTGAGCGATCACGCTGGCGCGGATCGCGGCCGCGCTCCCGATCCCGCGGGCGGCGTTGTGACGGCTGCACGGGCCGAACAGGCCGCGCGGGGTTGTTTGTCGCAGACACGCCACTCCCAAATAACGCGCGCCACAGGCGTACCAACAGTCCTACGGTGGGTTTGGGAGGGGTAGGTGTCACCGCCGGTTGGGGAACATCGGGTAATATATTTTTTACCGCGGGTTGCTCAGCCGGTTGTTGTGCGGCTTTTTGTGCGCTGGATACCTCGGTCTTGGTTTCGGGTGTGGTGGCCAATTCGTAACTGGGCTGTGGGGTATCCTCTGCGGCGGTTTCGCTATCGCGTACCCGGTTAATTTCATAGTGCGGCGACTGCAAATGGGTGTTTGGTATTAACACCACGCTCATTTCATGGCGGGTTTCAATATTGGCCAGGGCGTGGCGTTTTTCATTCAACAAAAAGGTCGCCACTTCGACCGGGAGTTGCGCAATGACCTTGGCGGTATTTTCTTTCATGGCGTCTTCTTCGATCATACGTAAGACCGACAGGGCCATCGACTCGATCCCGCGGATCGAACCCTGGCCATTACAACGCGGGCATACCACTTTACTGGATTCCCCCAGAGATGGACGCAACCGTTGGCGAGACATCTCCAGCAGACCAAAGCGGGAGATGCGACCGATTTGTACACGGGCGCGATCTAATTTGAGGGCGTCGCGCAGGCGATTTTCAACTTCGCGTTGATTCCGTGACGGCGTCATGTCGATAAAATCAATCACGATTAACCCGCCGATATCACGCAAGCGCAATTGCCGAGCGATTTCATCCGCCGCTTCAAGATTGGTCATTAAGGCGGTTTCTTCGATATCGCCGCCCTTGGTAGCTTTGGAAGAATTGATATCCACGGTGACCAAGGCTTCGGTATGATCAATAACAATGGCGCCCCCGGACGTAAGGCGCACTTCGCGCTGAAACGCCGTTTCAATTTGCGACTCGATTTGATAACGGGTAAACAGCGGCACGGGATCGGCATACAATTTAACCCGGCTGACGAATTGCGGCATGACCTGTTCAACGAATTGCCGCGCTTGGTTATGCAGATTGGGTTCATCAATGATGATTTCATTGATGTCATTACGGAAATAATCCCGGATCGCGCGGGTGATGAGGTTACTTTCTTGGTATACCAGAAACGGGGCAGGGCGTTGCTGTGCCGCGGTTTCAATCGCCTTCCAGACTTTAATTAAATAATCTAAATCCCATTGCAACTCTTCAGCGCTTTTACCGACCCCGGCGGTGCGTAAAATCGTGCCCATGTCATCGGGTATCGTCAGCGAGCTCAGGGCATCGCGGGCTTCGGTGCGGTCTTCACCTTCAATCCGGCGTGAAACCCCACCAGCACGTGGGTTATTTGGCATCAGGACTAAATACCGTCCGGCCATGCTGATGAACGTGGTCAAGGCAGCGCCTTTGTTGCCGCGTTCCTCTTTACCCACCTGAACGACTAATTCCTGGCCTTCTTTAAGGACATCCTTAATATTGATCTTTCCCTGGGCGGTATCCACCGCGGGATCGAAATACTCCCGCGAGATTTCTTTGAGGGGCAGAAACCCATGGCGCTCGGCACCATAATCGACGAAGGCGGCTTCGAGGCTGGGTTCAATGCGGGTAATGCGGCCTTTGTAAATATTGGCTTTGCGCGATTCGCGTTGTGTTGTTTCAATGTCCAGGTCATATAACCACTGACCATCGACCAGTGCAACCCGCAACTCTTCACGCTGAGTTGCGTTAAATAACATTCTTTTCATGTGATAAACCTTAGCTGTGGTACTCGACCATCAGACAAGGCAATAAAAGGTAAGGCGGACCTCTAACCACTCGCGGTGAACAGTGACTCGCGAGGGTCCATCGTAGCGTATGATGTCGTGTCCGCCCCCCAGGCCATGTCGCAATGGGAGCGCGGTTAAACCAGTGTCCGTGTAGTGGTGCAGACACTCCCTATCTCAAGCGGTTGGCTGTCGTAACAGCTAACGCAAATTCGGTAGCAACTCGCACCAAATAAGGGCATTGGTGTGCTGTTGCGTACAAATCAAACTATATCAGTGATTTGCCACGCCAGCAATGAGTTAGCCTGATAAGATCGCGTCCCATGCCCGAATTGCTTAAACCCCCGACTAATCCCGTGGAATGGATCGACGTTGAACCCGATGTCGCCGGGCAACGAATTGACAATTTTTTACTAACCTACCTCAAAGGGGTGCCGCGTAGTCAGGTCTACCGGATCCTCCGGCGCGGTGAAGTGCGTGTCAACAAAGGCCGTATCAAACCTCACTACCGCCTGCAAGCAGGGGATCGTGTCCGTATCCCGCCGCTGAGTCGTAGCGAACCGCAACCCAGTGGCCAACCGTCCAATAAAACCCTTGAGCGTCTGGAAAGTGCAGTGCTCTATGAAGATGCAAGGATAATTATTTTAAATAAACCCAGCGGCATGGCGGTGCACGGGGGCAGCGGATTGAGTTATGGGGTGATCGAAGCGGTGCGTGCTTGGCGTAGCGAACTGACCTTTGTTGAATTGGTGCACCGTCTGGATCGCGACACCTCCGGTTGTTTAGTGCTGGCCAAAACCCGTGCAGCCTTACGGCAATTGCACAGCCTGTTGCGTGAAGAGGGATCGGCGGGAATCGATAAGCGTTATTTAGCCTTGGTTCAGGGATCATGGCGTGCAGGCAAACGTGATGTTAATTTACCGCTGCATAAAAATGTGCTCTCCTCGGGTGAACGCCGGGTAAAAGTCAGCCGGGAAGGTAAGGCATCATTAAGCGTATTTAGGCCGATCGTGGCCACTTCCCTGGCCAGTTTGATGGAGATACAGCTGCTGACGGGCCGAACGCACCAAGCGCGGGTACACGCCGCGCAGCTTAATTTTCCCATTGCCGGTGATGATAAATATGGCGAGGAGGTATTTAACCGTCAGTTACGCGAACAGGGGCTGAAACGCCTGTTTCTGCACGCCTGGCGGCTGGAATTTAGCTTGCAAGACCCACACCAGACCATTAGCGTTTGCGCTCCGCTCGACGAACAGTTACAACAGGTGTTGCAGCGGCTTGGCATTAGCTTCGATATAACCGGTTTGATTCAATGAAGCAAGTATCTCAGACCGTAACGGCAACGCTATGTTATGCTTTCGCAAGTCTATCCATAGGTGCGCTATGAACGAAAATTCTACTACGACACAACCGGCCGATAATTCCAACAACCAGTGGCAACAAGAGGTTCTTTCCAAACTGGTTTTTGCCTCCCTCAATGAACAACGCCGTACCCGCCGCTGGAATATATTCTTTAAAGCGATGTTTCTCGCCTACTTATTTATCCTACTGGCGGTGGTGTTGATCTCGCCGGGCAGTAGTACTAGCGAGCATTTTGGCGTGGGTAAACATACCGCCTTGATCGATATTAAAGGGGTTATCGCCGCGGATGCGAAGGCCAGCGCGGATCATCTGCTGCCGGCCTTGCGCGCCGCGTTCAAAGATAAAAATACCCAGGGTATTATTCTACGAATCAACAGCCCCGGGGGTAGTCCAGTGCAATCCGGTTATATCTACGATGAAATCAAACGGCTGCGCGAACAATATAAAAATATCAAGGTGTATGCTGTGATCACCGATATCGGAGCCTCCGGGGCTTATTACATTGCGTCCGCGGCCGATGATATTTATGCCGACAAGGCCAGCTTGGTCGGTTCGATCGGTGTGATCATGAATGGTTTTGGTTTTGTCGGTGCGATGAATAAACTTGGCATTGAACGGCGTTTGTACACGGCCGGGGAACACAAGGGGTTTTTAGATCCCTTCTCGCCCCAGCGCAAAGAAGAGACAACCCACATTAAACAGGTGTTGGCGGACGTACATCAGCAATTCATTAATGCGGTTAAACAGGGTCGCGGTAAACGCCTCAAAAATGATCCGGCGCTGTTTAGCGGGTTGATTTGGTCAGGCGAGGAGGGTATGCAATTGGGATTGGTTGACGGCTTAGGCAGCAGTAGCTACGTCGCACGCGAGATCATCAAGGCAGAAAAGATCGTGGATTTTACACCGCACGAAGAGTTTTTTGATCGTTTGTCAGAGCGGCTGGGAACCTCCATCAGTCATTCATTGCTGCAGCAATTAGGGCCGAGTTCCGCCATCCAATAACCCCCCCCCAGAGCTTGTGGACTGGGTTAAATCACGGGCATACCCGCCTTCTCCAACATGCGTACCAAACGTATCAAGGGCAGGCCGATTAATGCATTGGGATCGTTGCCCTCGAGGCTTTCAAACAGAGCAATACCCAAGCCTTCGGCTTTAAAGCTACCGGCACAATCATACGGTTGCTCTTGCCGTAGATAATTTTCGATCTGTGTCTCGGTTAAGTGCCGCATGACTACCGAGAACGGGATCACCTCAACCTGGCTTTTATGGTTGACGGTGCTGTGCAGGCACAGGCCGGTGAGTAAGGTGATACGTTTACCAGACGCGCGTTTTAATTGTTGGGTGGCTTTTTCATGGGTTTGTGGTTTACCGAGGACTTGCCCATCAACCACGGCCACTTGGTCAGAGCCGATGATGAGGCTGTTAGGGTTGTGTGGGGCAACCGCCAGTGCCTTGGCCTTCGCCAGTCGTGCGACCAATTGCTCGGGACTCTCCTGGGCTAGCGGGTTCTCATCGATATTCGGTGACACGGTGCTAAAGGGTAGCCGCAGTTTTTCCAACAGGATTTTTCGATAGGGAGAAGTCGAGGCCAACAACAGTTGGATGGTGTGGTTCATAATAGTCATAGTATCAACCGGTTGGTGGATCATGGTAAACCCAAACCCGTATAGTATTGGCTTTCAATCAATAGGGGGGCTTTATAACATTTTTAGTAAGGAAATATAAGCATTCTCCCGCTTCAAACCTGCCGTCACCGCTTTAAATGGATTTTTAAGCAATAACGAGAGTATTTTTTGACACATTCACGGTTGATCGTTAAAATCCGCGCCCTATGTCGAAGCCGCCACACCGGCTGCCCCACCAGCTGGATCCTTTTCGATTGGCCGAAGCGGGGGTGTTATTATCCGGTAGCCTGCCATTGGCCCAACTACGGCGATTAACGCCGCTACTGGCCGATGATCAGGGCGAGATACGGCTCGCCTTGCAGTTTGACATCGATGAGTTAAAAGTACCCTGTATGACGGGCAGGATAGAAGCGGATTTACAACTGGCGTGCCAGCGGTGTCTCGAGCCCTATCTCTATAAAGTAGCCCATAACCTTGCACTGGCCTGGGTACGCTCGGATCTGGAGATTGAAAGACTGCCCACGCGTTATGAACCGTATTTAGTTGAAGCCACGCCGGTGATGCTCAACGATGTGATAGAAGAGGAATTATTATTGGCCTTACCGCAAGTGCCATTGCATCCAGATCAAAGTTGCAGTAGCAAGGTGGTTGCAAACGCGCCCCAGAGCACGACAGCTGCTGTAGAATCCCGGGCTAACCCCTTTGCGGTGTTGGCAAATTTAAAGACGACTCGAAAGAGCAAGTGAGGAAAGTATGGCAGTCCAGCAAAATCGCAAAACCCCTTCCAAACGTGGCATGCGCCGTGCGCACGACGCGCTGCACGCCAATGCACTGTCAATTGATTCAACCAGCGGCGAAACCCATTTGCGCCACCATATTAGTCCCGACGGCTTCTACCGTGGACGCAAAGTGCTAAATACCAGCAAGCCAGAATAATTCCCCAGCAGCGCCATTGCGGTAGAAAACAGTTGCACTTTTATTACGGGACATGTCAGCATGTCCCGTAATCATTATATGTACAATAAATTAATCAGTTCAAACGACGCGTGATGATTAACGATACTACTGCGGAACAGATCATCATTGCTTTGGATGCCATGGGCGGGGATCATGGCCCCACGGTTACGGTACCCGCCGCGTTGCACATTCTGTCCCGACATAGCGACATTAGCCTTATCTTAGTGGGTAATCAGCAACAAATTGAAACTGAACTCCATAAACACCACGCTACAACCAGCGATCGGCTCCGCATCCAGCCGAGTTCACAAGTTGTCACCATGGAAGATCTCCCATCGCAGGCATTACGCGGCAAAAAAGATTCCTCCATGCGGGTGGCTATTAATTTAGTAAAACAAGCCACCGCCCACGCCTGTGTCAGTGCCGGTAACACAGGTGCATTGATGGCAACGGCACGTTTTGTTCTAAAAACCTTGCCGGGGATTGACCGGCCGGCAATTTGCACAGTGTTACCGACAATTACGGGGCATGTGCACGTACTGGATTTGGGCGCGAATATCGATTCATCCGCCGAGAATTTATTCGAATTCGCGGTAATGGCTGCGGTGCTTGTCAGCGCAGTTGACAACAATCCACGCCCTACCGTGGGGCTATTAAATATTGGCGCGGAAGAGATCAAAGGCAACGAACAAGTGAAACAGGCAGCGCAATTACTCCAATCCAGTGACTTGAACTATATTGGCTTTGTGGAGGGCGACGGGATCTATCTTGGACATGCCGACGTAATAGTATGTGATGGATTCGTTGGCAACGTCATGCTTAAAACCACGGAGGGCGTAGCGCAGCTAATCGCCCATTTCATGAAAGAGGAATTTCAGCGCAGCTGGTTGAAAAAATTATCCGCGCTGATTGCCATGCCCGTGCTGCAGGCATTGCGCAAGCGGGTTGACCCACGCGCCTACAACGGCGCGAGTTTGCTGGGCCTGCAGGGCATCGTTATTAAAAGTCATGGCAGCGCGGACAGCTACGCTTTTGGTAAGGCGATCCTCGAAGCGCGTAACGAAGTTATCAAAAATGTTCCCGCCCAAATCAAAACCTTGCTGCATGAAATGCTGTTAAAAAGGAAGACCGTTTGAAGTACACCAAGATCATCGGTACGGGCGGCTTCTTACCCGAGAAGATACTGACCAATCGCGATCTGGAGCAAATGGTCGAGACCACCGATGAGTGGATCACCGAACGCACCGGTATTAAAAAACGTCATATTGTCGCCGCGGGGCAAACCACCTGCGATTTGGCCGAACAAGCTGCCCGGCGTGCGATCGAATCCGCGGGAATTAGCCCGGGTGACATTGATTTGATCATTTGTGCGACCACCACCCCCGATAGGATTTTTCCCAGCACGGCCTGTCTACTGCAAGCACGACTAGATATTCACGGCATCCCCGCGTTTGATGTACAGGCCGTGTGTACGGGATTTGTTTACGCACTTTCCATTGCAGACAAGTTTATCCGCACGCATGCGGCCACCTGTGCCTTGGTGATTGGGGCCGAAACCTTGTCACGTATTGTAGACTGGAACAACCGTGCCACTTGCGTGCTGTTTGGTGACGGTGCCGGTGCCGTCATATTAAAGGCTAGCGATGCACCAGGAATTTTATCCACCCATTTACACGCCGATGGCGCCTATAAAGACTTGCTCACGGTACCGGCTGGGATCTCTGAAAACCCAGGATTGTTGCAACAAGGTAAAGCCTTCATCGCCATGCAAGGCAATGAAGTATTTAAAGTCGCGGTGAATAGCTTGAGCAGGATCGTGGATGAAACCTTAGAAGCCAATCAATTGCAGCAATCAGATATCGATTGGTTAGTACCGCACCAGGCTAATATTCGCATTATCATGGCCACCGCTAAAAAACTTAAAATGGACATGGACCATGTGGTTGTGACGGTGCAAGATCATGGCAATACTTCAGCGGCGTCGATTCCATTGGCATTAGACCAAGCGGTGCGCGATGGAAGAATTCAACGCGATGAAATTTTATTATTGGAAGCCTTTGGTGGCGGATTCACCTGGGGCTCGGCGTTGATTCGATATTAATTGCAAATAGTTAAACAGGTGTGAAATGAGTTTAGCAATGGTCTTTCCTGGACAGGGTTCGCAGTCAATTGGCATGTTAAAAGAACTGGCTGGACAATTTGCGCAGGTGAAGTCAACGTTTGACGAAGCAGCTTCGGTATTGGGTTATGATTTGTGGCACATCGTGCAACACGGTCCAGAAGAAAAACTCAATAGCACGGAAGTCACCCAACCGGTGATGTTAGCCGCCGGGGTTGCCTGTTGGCGTATTTGGCAAGCGCAGGCTGGAAAACAACCCACACTGCTGGCAGGCCATAGCCTAGGCGAATACTCAGCGTTAGTGTGCGCGGGTAGTTTACATTTTAGCGATGCGATTCGTCTGGTAGCGGCGCGTGGCCGTTACATGCAACACGCTGTACCCAGCGGTAACGGTGCGATGGCGGCGATACTCGGCCTTGATGATGCGCGAGTGCAACAGATCTGCGGCCAGGCGGCACAATCCCAAATCGTCGCCGCGGTAAATTTTAATTCGCCGGGCCAAGTGGTGGTAGCAGGGCACAAGGCCGCGGTTGAACGTGTTATCGTCTTGGCAAAAGAAAACGGCGCCAAACGTGCACTATTGTTACCGGTGAGTGTACCCTCGCATTGTGAATTAATGCGCCCTGCGGCAGAACAGCTCGCCAAGGAGCTTGACACCATCACGCTCAATCCACCGGCGATAGCCGTGATTAATAATGTCGATGTTGCGCAATCCGCCGATCCGGTTCGGATCCGTGAAGCCCTCGCCCGGCAGCTGTATCAACCGGTACGCTGGGCGGAAACAATCTACCGCATGGAAAAACAAGGCATCAGCCATTTAGTTGAATGTGGGCCGGGCAAAGTTTTGCTCGGGTTGAATAAACGCATTGTAAAGGAAATGCACGCCACGGCCGTGTATGATCCCGCCAGCCTTGCAGCGAGTTTGCAGGCCGTCGCGTAATTTTGTAATCGAGGAGCTCCACTATGCAATTAACCAATGAAATTGCGCTTGTCACCGGTGCCAGTCGTGGTATTGGTAAGGCTATTGCTCTGGAACTCGCCGCACAAGGCGCAACCGTTATTGGGACCGCAACTTCCGATAAAGCCGCAAATGAAATCAGCCATTATTTAACCCAACTTTCGCCTAAGGGTATGGGACTGGTCATGGATGTTACCCAGCAAGCGAGTGTGGACAGCGGTTTGGAAACGGTCGAGAAACAACTCGGAGCGGTTACCGTATTGGTCAATAACGCGGGTATCACGCGTGACAATCTCTTGATGCGTATGAAAGAAGAAGAATGGGAAAGTATTATCACTACCAACCTTACCTCCTTATACCGCGTGTGCAAGGGGGCGATTCGCGCGATGATGAAAGCCCGGCGCGGACGAATTATCAGTATCGCCTCGGTGGTTGGGGTATCCGGTAATGCGGGCCAAACCAATTATGCGGCGGCAAAGGCCGGAGTGATTGGATTTAGCAAATCACTGGCGCGCGAGATCGGCTCGCGCAATATTACCGTCAATGTGGTCGCCCCGGGTTTTATCGATACCGATATGACCCGCGCCTTACCCGAGGCGCAACGCGATAGCTTGCTGGCGCAAATCCCGCTAAATCGCCTCGGTCACGCCGAGGAAGTGGCCAAGGCCGTGGCGTTTTTGGCTTCACCCGGAGCCGCCTATATCACTGGAGAAACCCTGCATGTGAACGGCGGAATGTACATGACCTAGAGTATCTCATTGAAATATAATAACTTATTGATTACCGCTGGAATGCTATTTATAGTCAAAAAGCTTGGCAGTTGACTGAGCTTTCACCTAAAATACGCGCCCAGCGTTCGTAACGAACGATAACCATTGAAGGAGTGTAGCGCATGAGCAGTGTAGAAGAACGCGTCAAAAAGATCGTAGTAGAACAACTTGGCGTCAAAGCAGAAGATGTAAAAGATGACGCATCGTTTGTTGACGATCTGGGAGCCGATTCACTCGATACTGTTGAACTCGTTATGGCGTTAGAAGAGGAATTTGAAACTGAAATTCCAGATGAAGAAGCCGAGAAGATCACCACGGTACGTCAAGCGGTTGATTATATTAATACCCATTCCAATTAATGCCACAAGTCGTAAACGGCCGCAACCACGTGGGGGTGGGCGGCCGTTTAGCTTTTTATGGTGTAGATCCATAGGAGTTTGCAGGTGTCGAAGCGGCGTGTTGTAGTTACAGGGTTGGGGGTGGTCTCGCCACTAGGATTAACCGTTGCCGAAACTTGGCAAGGTATTTTGGCGGGCAACAGTGGAATTAGCCCCGTTACTCATTTTGATGTCAGTCATTTTCCGGTACGCTTCGGGGGCACTGTTAAAGGTTTTGATTCGGCGGCCGTGGTAGGCCAAAAAGACATGAAAAAGATGGATAACTTTATCCATTACGGTATTGCCGCCGCCAATGAAGCCATGGCCGATTCGGGATTACAAGTCACCGAACAAAACGCCGAACGCATTGGTGTGGCGATTGGATCGGGGATTGGCGGTTTGGGGACAATCGAACGTAACTACGATGCTTATAAAGAAGGCGGTCAACGCAAGATCTCGCCCTTTCTGATCCCCGCGAGCATTATAAATATGATCTCCGGCCATGTATCCATACGGTACGGTTTAAAGGGTCCGAACATTGCGATTGTGACGGCCTGTGCCACCGCCACCCACAGTATCGGAGATGCTGGGCGGATGATTGAATACGGTGACGCCGACGTGATGCTCGCCGGCGGCGCGGAAATGGCCACCACCGCCCTGGGATTGGGAGGGTTTGCCGCCGCACGGGCTTTATCAACACGCAATGGTGATCCCCAAACCGCCAGCCGTCCCTGGGATCAAGACCGCGATGGGTTTGTATTAAGCGACGGTGCCGGAGTATTGGTTCTGGAAGAGTATGAGCACGCCAAGCAACGCGGCGCGCGTATCTACGCCGAGCTGATCGGTTATGGCATGAGCGGTGACGCCTATCACATGACCTCTCCGGCCGAAGGGGGGGACGGCGCTAAACGCTGTATGTGCAATGCTATGCGCAATGCTGCGATCAATCCCGAACAAGTGTCGTATATCAATGCCCATGGTACTTCGACACCGCAAGGGGATGTCGCGGAGATCCACGCTGTCAAGGGAGCGTTTAGCCATTACGCGGCAAAGGTGGCCATGAGTTCTACTAAATCCATGACCGGTCACCTATTGGGTGCCGCCGGTGGTATCGAAGCGGTGTTTTGTATATTGGCGATTCGTGATCAAGTCGCACCCCCTACGATTAATATCTTTAAGCAAGATCCCCAATGCGATTTAGATCTGATCCCAGGGACCGCGCGGCCGATGCCGATTACAATTGCCATGTCCAATTCCTTTGGCTTCGGCGGCACCAACGGTACGTTGCTGTTTCGTAAACTCTAGCCAACGCAGGGTGATCACCACTGTACCACGACACGCTCCCCGGACGTTATCGCCTCGACGTCTTGAACCGTCTTCAACCCCAACGTTACCCTTTTTACTTGGAAAGTTCCGCGCGCGCGGCAAATACCCGCCTAACCACCACGCGTTACGACATTTTATTTGCATTTCCGCAAGCCTCATTAATTAAAAACGCGGCGGGTGACTTAATTTTTAAGGAGCAGGTGCTGCAAGAAAAGCAGTTTTTGACGGCGCTGGATCACTATTGGCAGCAGCAACGGACGAGTGCCAACCCGCAGGGTGAATTGCCGTTTAACGGCGGCTGGTTTATCTATTTAAGTTATGAGCTGATGGCGGAAATTGAGCCCAGCGTACCGCACCTGCTGGCGAATTCTAAATTACCCATAGCCCAGGCGACACGGATCCCGGCGGCGATTATCTATGATCATTCACAGGATCAAACCCATCTCATCACCGAACCTGCCTTTGCGCAATATCTGTCGCAAATGAGAACCGATCTTGTGACCTCGAATGGGTTTACAGCGGTAGCCGCTAGCCTGTATACCCCTATGCGTGAAGAACCCGCCCAGTCCTACCTTGATAACGTAGAACGGGCTCTAAACTACATTCGCGCCGGGGATGTATTTCAAGTCAACCTGGCGCGTATTTGGTCCGGGCAAGCACCCGCTGGACTACACCCCGCGGATATTTACGCGCGTTTACGCAAAACCAATCCGGCTCCTTTTGGGGGAATCGCTTGGTTTGAAGCAGGAACCCTTGTGAGTTCTTCCCCCGAGCGGCTGGTCCGGGTAAAAGGCACAACCATTCAGACCCGACCGATAGCCGGTACTCGACCTCGCGCGACTTCTATAATAGACGATACCGCTCTGCAACAGGAATTGCTGGCCCATCCTAAAGAACGCGCCGAACATATTATGTTAATCGATTTGGAACGCAACGACCTGGGCCGGTTATGTATTCCAGGTAGCGTGAAAGTCACCGAGCTTATGGCGCTTGAATCGTACGCACACGTACATCATTTGGTTTCCAATATTCAAGGCGCGTTACCCCCCGGAACAACACCGGGCGCGGTGATCCGCGCGGTTTTTCCGGGCGGTACAATCACCGGTTGCCCTAAAGTGCGTTGTATGGAAATCATCGCCGAACTGGAACAAACCGCGCGCGGTCCCTACACCGGTTCCATGGGTTATCTCACCCACCAGGGTGACTTGGATTTGAATATTTTGATCCGCACGATCACCGTGCAAGATCAGCAGGTCAGCTTACGTGCCGGCGCAGGCATCGTGGCCGATTCAATCCCGCAACGCGAATTGGACGAAACCCGGGCGAAAGCCAAAGGGATGTTACAAGCCTTACAGGTTAGCACGCAGCGATGACAGCACCGATGACGCTTATCAATGGTGAGACCGCGGCACAGATTAGCGTGAATGATCGCGGTTTACTCTACGGTGATGGGGTATTTGAAACCATGACGGTGTATCACGCGCAGATACCCTTATGGGATCGTCACTGGCAAAGGCTAGTACGCGGTTGTGAGCGTTTAGCGATCTGTTTACCGTCGTTAACTACGATCGAGACCGAGCTGACCACCCTCTGTACGGGGGTTGAACGTGCTGTAGTGAAATTGATGATCACCCGCGGGTCAGGATCACGCGGTTATGCCTCCAACACCACGATCGCGCCCACACGGATCATGCAGCGCTTGGCCTGGGCTACCGCGCCCGCGAGCTATTCCACGGCCGGCGTCGATGTATGTTTATGCCGGTTACGTCTCGGACATCAGCCGCTGTTGGCTGGAATTAAACATTTAAATCGCCTGGAGCAGGTACTCGCGCGCGCCGAGTGGCATGGCGATGAATTTGCATCCGGTATAGTATGTGACGTGGACGGTCTAGTGATTGAAGCCATTGCGCATAATGTATTTATTATTGAAGCAGGGCGGTTGCTGACTCCTGCGCTAGAACGTTGTGGTGTGGCGGGCGTGATGCGCGCGTACCTGCTGGAACACGCCGCATCCTGGGGTGTCGTCGCAGGTATTGATGTGATACCTTTTAACCGGCTGCAACACGCCGATGAAGTATTCTTATGTAATAGTGTGACAGGGATATGGCCGGTGCGACGAATCGAACAACACACCTACCCGCTTGGACCGGTCACTAAAAAACTCACCGTCACTCTACGTAAGCAGTTGGCATGGCTATGAAGCGTTGGTTTAAAAGAATTTTCATGTTTATTGTGCTGCTCGTGGTTGGCGCGGCGGTAGGATTATGGTTGGATATCCAGCGTTTTTTATCCACACCGTTACAGCTCCCCCGAGAGGACTATACCATCGAAGTCAAACCCGGTGCGACTCTACGCCGGGTGGCAAAACAATTGGCCGCCCAAGGCATCGTGAACAAACCACAGTATCTGCTGTGGTATGCCCGTTGGTATAAACAAAATGATCGTATTCACGTTGGAGAATACCGCATCGAACCCGCCGATACCCCCGCCACCTTACTTGATCATATGTTACAAGGGCGGGTGATACAGTACGCGATCACCATTATTGAGGGCTGGACGTTCGAGCAACTGCTGCAGGTGATCAATAGTGATCCCGTACTGCAGCATACATTGCGGGGCCTGGATCACCAGGCCATCATGCTGCGCCTGGGCCATCCCGGTATTTACCCCGAAGGGCATTTTTTACCGGACACCTATCAATTTCCACGCGGCACGACCGACCTCGCGTTCTTACAACGGGCGTATCAAGCCATGGAAGGGTTTATCACTGCGCAGTGGCAACAGCGTGACACCGCTATTGCCCCACGTAGCATCGAGGAAGCCTTAACATTGGCATCTATTGTTGAAAAAGAAACCGGTCTGGCCAGTGAACGCAGCGCGATCTCGGGTGTATTCAATCGCCGCTTACTTAAACGTATGAAGTTGCAAAGCGACCCGACGGTTATTTATGCCATGGGTGAACGCTTTAAAGGTAATCTGCGTAAACGCGACTTATCCATTGCCAGTCCGTATAACACCTATCAAGTTTACGGCCTACCGCCTACCCCGATCGCCTTGCCGGGTAAAGCCGCCATCGAAGCCACCTTACACCCGGATAAAACCGATAACTTATATTTTGTCTCAAAGAACGACGGCAGTGGCCAAAGTTATTTCTCTGCGACGCTCGAACAACATAACAATGCCGTGATGAAATACCAGTTAAAAGGGCGGCAACGGCCCTTTTCTTCCACTCCCGGTACGGTCCGGCAATGA
The DNA here is from genome assembly GCA_016194635.1 of Gammaproteobacteria bacterium. Taxonomy (GTDB): domain Bacteria; phylum Pseudomonadota; class Gammaproteobacteria; order UBA6429; family Thiohalophilaceae; genus JACQBC01. The sequence goes on from JACQBC010000017.1 coordinate 137,181, forward strand.
ACCCGGGAAAGTTTATAACCCTCGAAGGGGTGGAGGGCGTGGGTAAGAGCAGTAATCTTGCTTTTATCGCGGAGTTTTTACGTGCCCAGGGTAAAAATATTGTTGTGACTCGCGAACCCGGCGGCACCCCTTTAGGAGAGCGTATCCGCGCACTCTTATTAGACAAAAATGCAACCACGATGCATCGAGACACCGAATTGTTACTGATATTCGCCGCCCGTGCCCAGCATCTTGCCGCGGTAATTCATCCTGCCCTGCGTGCCGGTCAATGGGTAGTCTGTGATCGGTTTACCGATGCCACCTACGCCTATCAGGGTGGCGGACGGTGTATCGAACCGCAACGCATTGCACAACTGGAAACCTGGGTGCAAGGTGACTTTCGTCCCGACCTCACTTTGTTATTGGATTTGCCGGTGGCCACCGGTTTGCAACGCGCCGCCCAGCGGGGTGAGGCCGATCGGTTTGAGCAAGAACAACAGGGGTTCTTTGAACGGGTGCGCGACGCTTACCATCAGCGCGCACGGTTAGAGCCCGCGCGCGTTCGTATCATTGATGCCGCGCCTGCCCTCGAACAGGTGCAGCAGCAACTGCTGACCGTGCTTTCCCTCTGGCTGGAGTAAACAATCGATGTTCCCCTGGACAAACGCACCCTGGCAGTACCTAACAGCCCGTATCCAGCAACAGCAAATCCCCCATGCCATACTGATTGCCGGACCGGCGGGGGTGGGCAAATTACATTTTGCCCGTGCCTTTGCCCAGGTGTTAATCTGTGAGAACCCTGCCCGGATCGGGCAGGCCTGTGGCCAATGCCGGGCGTGCGGACAATTTATCGCGCACACCCATCCCGATTATATTTTTATAGGCCCGGAAGACGATTCACAGGTCATAAAAATTGATCAAATTCGCCACTTACGCGAGGTGTTAACCCTCGCACGCCATGGCCGGCGTCACCGTGTGGTGGTGGTGAATCCCGCCGAAGCCATGACGACAGCAGCGGCCAACAGCCTACTTAAAACCTTGGAGGAGCCCCCGGCACAGACGCTGTTGGTCCTTGTGACCCACCAGCCCTCGGTGCTACCGGCCACCCTTCGTAGCCGGTGCCAGCGCTTGAATATTCCTTTGCCATCGGTGGAAACCGCCTGTGAATGGCTCATCCACCAGCCATCTATACCCACCGTGAACCCAGCCCAGTGTCGGCTTGCCTTGCTTATGAATGAAGGCGCCCCCTTGCGGAGCATGGAATGGCTCGCTCAGGGGATGGATACCCGTCATGCACAGGCGTTGGAAGCCTTCTATGCGATTGCTCAGGGTAAATTATCCCCCTTGGCGGTGGCGGCCCAGTGGTTAAAAACCGATACCGTTGTGCCGCTATCGTGGCCATACCGTTGGTTAAGTGAATTGATTCGGATAAAATCCGGGCAATTTCCCCAGACCGGTGATTTACAGCAGCAAGCCATCTTGCACAAACTGGCCCAACAGGTAGACTTAGACGAGCTGTTCACCTTACAAACGCGCATAACCGCTATACTGCGCGCGCAGGGTGTCGCTTTAAACCAACAACTGCTCTATGAGTCGGTATTGTCACGCTGGTCCCAGCTAACCCAGCCGCTACACGCCTAGGACCCTTATTTTTATGAGTATGGATCTACAAAGTCTTGCCGCCAAACGCCAAGGCATTTTGTCCTTAACCATCAAAGACAAAAGTGCCTTATACGCCGCGTACATGCCGTTTATACGTAATGGCGGCATCTTCATCCCGACCAATAAAGCGTATAACCTAGGGGATGAAGTGTTTATGTTATTAACCCTCATGGACGAAAAGGAAAAATTGCCAGTGGCGGGAAAAATTGTCTGGATCACACCCAAAGGCGCCCAGGGCAACCGCGCCACCGGCATCGGGGTACAATTCAGCGATCAAGACGGGGGCAATGCTCGTACCAAAATCGAAACCTATCTTGCCGGCGCGTTAAAGTCGGATCGCCAAACCCATACCATGTAGTTATTGATGTTAGTCGATTCCCATTGTCATTTAGACCGGCTCGATCTCGCGCCGTTTAACGGTCAGTTGCAAGCCGCCTTAGACGCCGCACGCAATAACGGAGTAACCCAGCTATTATGCGTCAGCATTGATCTGGAACATTTTCCCGCCGTGTTAGCCACCGCCGAACACCATCCACAGGTGTATGCCTCGGTGGGGGTCCATCCCAATGAACGCGAGGGAGTTGATCCTGATGTCGCCACGTTAGTGGCATTCGCACAGCATCCGAAGATCATCGCTATTGGTGAAACCGGCCTGGATTATTACCGCAGTGAGGGTGATCTGGAATGGCAACGACAACGTTTACGTACCCATATTGCCGCCGCCAAAGCGGTGCATAAACCGTTAATCATTCACATGCGTGAAGCCAGCGCGGATACATTACGCATCCTACGGGAAGAAAACGCCAGTGAAGTGGGCGGTGTGATGCATTGTTTTACCGAAGATTGGGCCACGGCCCAAGCCGCGATGGATTTGAATTTTTATATTTCGTTTTCGGGGATCGTCACGTTTAAAACCGCCACGGTTTTACAACAAGTGGCCAAGCAATTACCGTTGGGGAAAATGTTGGTGGAAACCGATTCACCGTATCTTGCGCCGGTACCGTTTCGTGGCAAGAGCAATCAACCGGCGTATGTACGTCAGGTCGCGGAGTATATTGCGCAATTACGCGGAATTTCGTTGCAAACCCTGGCCACCGCCACTACTCAAAATTTTATGGATTTATTCAACCCCACACCGCAGTAGGTTAAAACACCCAACCCCTCGTTGGGTGGTTCGATCCGACCCCACCTCAACCAGCGATCGGTCGCGGTTTACGATCTTGATCGATGGCGACATAGGTAAGCTTGGCTTGTGCAACGCGTTCGCAGGCCCCATGCACGCAGCCGCGTTCGACAAAAGCGATGACCTCGATCTGGATCGAGGTGTTACCGATATGCACAACCTCGGTATACAGGCTTACCAGATCGCCCACAAAAATGGGTTTAATAAAGACAAACTCATTCACCGCCACGGTAACCGTTCGCCCCTGCGCACGCCGTGAAGCGGTGATGCTACCCGCAATATCGACTTGGGACATCAACCAGCCGCCAAAGATATCGCCCGCGGCATTGGTATCGTGGGGCATGGGTAAGATCCGAATCACCGGTTGACTCTCGGCCGGTAAAAGATTACCTGGGTCGTGCATTAGTGGCCCTCGTACATGCGCTCAATGATACATGTGAATTTTTCAATAATCTGCGCGCGACGCAATTTTAAGGTAGGCGTTATCATATTGTTCTCCACCGTCCAAGCTTCCAGCGTGTTATATACTTGAAATACCTTGGCATAACCTGGGAAACCGATAATTGCCTGGCGGATCCGTGTTAGAACGGTTTCCACGACCTTGGGATGATTTAGGTTATCGGCACGGTCATCCAATCCCAAACTAATCGCTAAACTACGCCATTGGTAAGGATTTAATACCGTGATGGCGCTCAAATAGGGCCGTTGTTCTCCGATCAACAATACTTGTTCAAATAACGGATCATGTGCAATTGCCATCTCGATATCCACCGGCGAAATTTTCTCACCGTTGGATAACACCAGGATCTCCTTAATCCGGCCGGTAATCCGAATATGCTGGTCAATTATTGTGGCCTTATCGCCCGTGTGAAACCAACCTTCGTTATCGATGACCTCGCCGGTAGCCTTGGGATTATTCCAATAACCTAACATTACACCGGGTGAACGTACCTGTAGCTCATCGTTCTCACCCAGTTTCACTTCGACATCGCGCAACGCCTGTCCCACCGTGGTGGGGTCATTCGCATCGAGTTTATTGGTGCAAACGATGGGGCTGGTTTCAGTGAGGCCATAGCCCTGTGAAATCGTAAGACCCAAGCCAATAAATGTCTTGCCAATATCGGCGGGAAGGGGCGCGCCTCCGCTCACCGCCAAACGTAAACGTCCCCCCAGTTTGGCAATAATTTTACGCGCTACCAACACATTGAGCAGAGGCCAAAGTAATAAGCGAGGTTGCCAACCGCTCTTGCCCTGCGATTTTAAGAATCGCTGCCAACCTACCGCCACGGCTAAATCAAATAGTCGGCTCGCGAGGGGTGGCTTGTTGGCGAGTTGCGCTTTAATCTTGTTATAGACGCGCTCGAAAATTCGCGGCACGGTAACCAGAATCGTGGGTTTAATCGTTAGTAAATCTTCGCCAAGTAATTCGATCGACCGCGCATAGGCTACCGTGGCCCCGATCATCATCGGTATGTAGTAACCCACGGTACGCTCCAACATATGCGAAATCGGCAGGAAAGACAAAAAGATATCCTTCGCTGCGACAAATATACTGTCACTACCGCTATTAGCATTCCATAAGATGTTGTGATGACTGAGCATTACACCCTTGGGTTTACCGGTTGTCCCCGAGGTATACACCACTGTCGCAAGTGTCGATCGGTCCACGGTGGAAGTAATCAAGGGATGGCCGGTGTGTTGAGCGGGTAACCATTGATTAAGAATTACCAGGCGTTTTTCACCCGCATCATTGATGGGGGTCACGCTGATAATGCGCTGCAACGGGGATAATTGCGGGCACACGGGTTGAATGATTGGCCAATGCTGTTTACCGTCGAGTATTAGAATTTTAATATCCGCGTCGTGAATGATGTACGCGATATTCTCGGCACGATCATTGGTATACAACGGCACCACCACTAGCTCCAGACCCAAGGCGGCCTGCTCAAACATGACCCAGTGCGGTCCATTACACAACATGATGCCTACGCGGCTACCCGCGGGTAAATTCTCGCAGCGCAACGCCGCTTGCCAATGCGCGACCTGATCGGCAGTTTGTTGCCAGGTTAAACTCCGCCAGGAGCGTTGTAAAGGATCAAAATAGCGATAGGCAGTATTACCGGGGCTTTGGGTAACTCGTGCTCGGAACAAATTCGATAAATTTCCTGCTTCGTGTACCAGGATTTTATGCGTCATGTTCGCACCATTCCCGGTTATTTTTTTGAGTCGAGCGTAGCCCAGCCACGGTCGGGGGTAAAACGCGCGCCATAACGTTGTTGTAATTGTTCAAGTAACTGCAGCATTGGTTTGACACCCATGTGGAATATATAGTGGAATGGCCCCCCGCGAAATGGGGCAAACCCGGTACCGAAGATTATTCCCGCGTCGGCGTGGTCGATACTTTCAACCACCGTATCACGCCAACACGCCACCGCTTCATTGAGCATGCGGAAAATCAGCCGATGTTCCATGTCGTCGGGCTGATGGTAACCAGAAGGAATAGCAGGCTTCAGCGCTTTATCGTTCTTAAACTCGTAGAAACCCCGGCCGGATTTTCGTCCTAGATGCCCCGCCTGCACCATTTGACGTAAACGCGCGGGGACTTCGATATTCATCGACTTGCCGAGATTTTCCGCTACGTGCAGGCAGATATCTAAACCCACGGTATCCGCCAGTTCAATCGGCCCCATCGGCATGCCAAACTTTAATGCCGCCGCGTCGATGCTGGCGAGCGGTACCGCTTCTTCTGCAAGTAACATCGCCTCCATCAAATACGGCATGAGAATGCGGTTAACCAAGAAACCCGGCTTACTGCTCACCGGCAAGGGCAGGCGATCAATTTGTTTGGTAAACGCCGCCGCCTGTTGCGCCACGGTTTTATCGGTGGTAGGGCTTTGTACAATTTCCACCAAGGGCATTTTGGATACCGGGTTGAAAAAATGTAGGCCCACCAAGCGGGAGGGCTTAGTTAGCACCGTGTTCAATTCATCCAGTGGAATACTGGAGGTGTTGGTGGCCAAGATGGCCTGTGGCTTTATCTGTGGTTCAATCGATTTAAATAAAGTACGCTTTACCTCGGCGTCTTCAAAGATCGCTTCGATCACAACGTCCGCGCGTTTTAAACCATTCCCCTTGGGATCGGGAACCAGCCGGTCCATGGCGCGAGTGACCAGCAATCGATCTTTGATTACTTTTTTAAATAAACCATGGGTGCGTTTGATGACGTTTGCCAGGGCTTCTTTCTTCTGATCTTGCAAGGTAACAGTAAAACCGCGTAACGCGCACCAGCCGGCGATATCCCCGCCCATGACACCTGCGCCAATCACATGGACATGGTGTGGATGAAAATCCTCGGAACGACCCAGGGCCTTGAGTTGTTCCTGTAACAAAAATACCCGTACCAGGCTCTGCGCGGTATGGCCGCAACTTAATTGTGCTATCGACTGGGCTTCTTGATCGAGCATCAAGAAGGGATCGTCATAGTACTTTTGCCATAAATCTATAAGAGCGTAAGGCGCGGGATAATGATCTTGCGGCGCGCGTGCGGCAACTTTTTTGCGCAGTATATTTGCCACCCACGGACGTAACAAACGATAATTCACCAAACGTAACCAAACCGCCAGCGGCCTTTTTGCCGGAGGCGTGATAACCATAGCGCGTGCCGCAACACGCAGCTGCCGCAGCGGCACAGCGTGATCCACCAAACCCATACGTTTGGCGGCGCGCGCGTCCACCGTACGTCCGGTTAACATTAGATCCATCGCGGCAAATACGCCGGCAGTACGAATCGATCGCACCGTACCGCCATAACCCGGATGAATACCTAATTTGACCTCGGGCAAGCCGAGCTTGGTTTTAGGGCCATCCTCCGCGACGCGGTATTTGCAGGCCAGGGCCAATTCCATTCCGCCACCCAGGCAAAAACCGCTGATCATGGCGACGGTGGGGCAGGGTAGGTCTTCGATACGATTAAAAACCTGATGCGCGCGCCGTACAGCCACCAAGGCGATTTCTTTTGTTGTATAACCAGTGAATTCTTTGATATCCGCGCCCGCGATAAAACCCGATGCCTTGTCCGACAGAATCACCACCCCTTTGGGAGGCGTTTGGGTAAGGGTCTCGACGATGGCACCGAGTTCAATGACCACATCATTCGACAACACGTTGGTATTGGTATCCGCCTTATCAAGGTGTAACCAGGTGATCCCGTCCGTGTCGCGGGTGATTTTCCAGTGGTTATACGTTGTTATTGTCATGCTGGCTTCCTATACACGTTCAACTAACATTGCGCCACCTTGGCCACCGCCGATACACAAACTGGCGATGCCGCGTTTGGCGTTGTTGCGTTTTAATACATCGAGCACATGTAACACGATCCGCGCGCCACTCGCGCCCACCGGATGTCCGATACTGACACCGCCGCCATCGACATTGAGCCGTTGTTGGTCAAGCGTGCCGAGAGTGGTATCCAACCCTAATTCATTTTTACAATAGTCGTCATCTTCCCACGCTGCCAAACAGCCTAACACCTGGGCGGCGAACGCCTCGTTGATTTCCCAATAGTCCACGTCCTTGAGTTGGAATTGTTGTCGCTGGAGTATCGGGGTGATCGCGTGTACCGGTCCCAGCCCCATTTGTGCCGGCTCTAATCCTGACCATTGGCTGTCTTTAATTTGTCCAATTACCGGCAGCTTGTACTCCTGCACGGCGTGTTCACTTGCCAGTAACAACAAAGCGCTACCGTCGGTGACTTGGGCGCTGTTACCGGCGGTCACCGCTCCGAAGGGACGGTCGAACACCGGTTTGAGTTTACCTAAGGCTTCCACCGAAGAATCGCGCCGCAAACCATCGTCGTTGTCATAGAACTTGCCGCTGTAATCGTAGAGGGGTTCGATCTCATTGAGGTGGCCTTGGTCTTGGGCGGCGGCTAAACGCTGGTGACTACGAACCGCGAATTCATCCATTTGTTGCCGACTGATGTTAAACCGATAGGCAAGATTTTCCGCGGTCTGTCCCATCGATAAACCAACCACCGGATCGGTGAGCCCGCGCAATAATCCAATGATGGGTTTGAAATGTTTGAGCCGCAACTGGCTAAAAACCCTCAACCGTTGGCCAAGGCTCTTCGCCCCAGCCAGGGCCGCAAGCCAATTCACCATCTCGTTGTTATACAACACCGGGCAGTGGCTCATCGATTCAACACCACCGGCCAATATCAGATGGGCGCGGTTCGCCGCGATTTCCATCGCCGCGTTGTCCAAGGCTTGCATGCCAGAAGCACAATTGCGTTGTACTGTGTACGCAGGCACATCGTTACCAATGCCCAGACGTAGCGCAAGCACGCGCGCGATATTGGCCTCGTCCGGTCCAGGCATTACACAACCTACGATCACTTCGTCGATCGCACTGGGATCAAACGTTTGACGGGTCAATAATTGCCGGCCACAGCCCACGGCCAATTCCGCCGCGGGAAAAGGGCCAGGTTTCCCACGTGCTTTTAAAAACGGAGTACGCGCTCCATCCACGATATAAACCGGACGCGCGGGTTGACTCCCGGTACCAAAATTACGATGTTGCGAGTTAGTAGCCCCAGCCATGGGTGTCTCCTTTTATCTAAGCAGTAAAGTCTTTGGAAAAATCGTCAACCTGAATAACATTCCAACGCGCCTGTTCGGCTTCGCGGATGATCTGTGCCTCTTCAGTACTGAGCAGTTTTTTGTCCAATGCCTTGGCCAACATCTTATCCAGTAATTGAAATCCCGGCTGGTAATCGTCCATTTGTTGACGCAGACGCCGTTCGATATGCTCCGCCTTGATAACCTTGATCAAGGCATCCTCTAGACAGCCCAGTGCATCATTGGTATTGGTGGAAATAAATATCCCTTGGGTCAATCGATTACGCGCGTGCGAGGGCGACAATAAAATGTCCGCCACTTGGTGGCCAATTTTATCTTGGGGAGGTTTAAAACTACTACCCCAGGGGAAAATGGCCCATTTCAACCACCAGGCGATAGGGCGGTTAGGAAAGTTTTGTAATAAACCTTCAATCGCCGTTTGAATATTATATAAAGTATATTCACAGCCCCAACGCAGCAAGGGGATGTCTTCTTTAGGGCAGTCTTGCATCTCAAAGCGCTTCAACACCGCGCTGCCTAAGTATAAATTGCTCAGCACATCACCGAGCCGGGCCGAAAGTTTCTCACGCCGTTTTAGCGTGCCTCCCAGCACAAAAATCGCGATATCCGTCAATAAGGCAAACGCGGCGCTCATGCGGGTGAATTTTTGGTAATACCGCCGTAGCGGCCGACGCGATCCGACCATGGCGGTATACCCCGCGGTGAGGCCATGGAACCAGGTGCGCCAGATGTTACGCATAAAAAACCGCATATGGCCGAAGAAGGCGCGATCAAACTTGGTGAGGGCCAAGTTCCAATCGGCTTCATTGGTGGCTTGTAATTCTTCGAAAATATAGGGATGGCTACGGATGGCGCCTTGCCCAAAAATAATCATGCTGCGCGTGAGAATGTTCGCGCCTTCTACAGTAATACTGATCGGCAAACCTTGATAGGCCCGAGCAAAGAAGTTTTTGGGTCCCATACACACACCTGAGCCACCTAAGATATCCATGGCATCATTAACCACGCGGCGCATGCCTTCGGTTAAATGGTATTTCACGATGGCCGAGATAACCGAGGGTTTTTCACCCAGGTCCAATCCACCGGTGGTCAGTTCCCGAGCAGCATCCATCATGTAGGTTAACCCACCGATCCGCGCTAAGGCTTCTTCCACACCTTCAAACCGGCCAATCGGGGTTTTAAATTGACGTCGCACGTGCGAATAGGCGCCTACCGCTCGACAGGCGAGTTTGCCCGAACCCACACTCAGCGCCGGTAGCGAGATTGCACGACCGTCGGCCAAACATTCCACCAACATACGCCAACCCTGGCCGATGCGTGCTTGACCGCCGATAATAAATTCCATCGGCACAAACACATCTTTGCCGCTGTTGGGGCCATTCATGAAAACCAGGTTGAGCGGGAAATGACGCCGTCCGATATTCACCCCAGGAGTATTCGTCGGGATCAGGGCTAAGGTGACCCCTCGTTCTTCTTCAGCGCCCAGTAAATGGTCTGGATCAAACAATTTAAACGCCAATCCCAGCAGAGTGGCCACCGGCCCCAGGGTGATGTAACGTTTATTCCAAGTGAGACGAATACCGAGAATATTTTTGCGATCTTGGTAGTTTCCACGGCACACAATCCCAAAATCGGGGATGGCACCGGCATCACTGCCTGCCTCTGGATTGGTCAGGGCAAAACAGGGGATCTCGGCACCAATGGCCAAACGCGGCAAGTAATAATCTTTTTGTTCTTGGGTACCGTACTCCATTAATAACTTACCGGGCCCAAGCGAGTTGGGGACCATCACCGTAACCGCGGCGCTAACACTGCGAGTAGCAATCTTCATCACGACACTGGAGTGGGCGAGGGCGGAGAATTCTAGTCCCCCGTAACGGCGAGGGATGATCATGCTAAAAAAGCGATTCTCTTTTATATAGGTCCAGACTTCCTGGGGCAGATCGCGGTGCTCATGGGTAATCTTCCAATCGTCCAGCATTTCACACAGGGCATTTACCGGGCCGTCGATAAAGGCAAGTTCTTCGGCACTCAGAGCGGGGATTTTTAAATCACGCAGCTTATTCCAATTGGGTTTGCCACTGAATAATTCACCGTCCCACCATACCGAGCCGGCATCGAGCGCCTCGCGTTCGGTTTGCGACATTTTGGGGGTAACGCGTTTGAATAGTTTAAGCAGTGGGGAGGTAAACCAACGCAGTCTCCAATCCGCCGTGGGTTGTGCGGTCACGGCACGTAGCCGCAATGGACGGGATAGTAGGCGGGTGTCGAAAATGGCAGCCAGGACTAAAATACTACCCCACAGAAAATTAAACTGATCAGTACCTATCAGTACGCTAAAAGCAATGCCCAGAAATATTACAACTTGCATTGACCACGCCATGGCTATCTCCTGTGCTGATAAGCATTTTTCCCTGGGCCGCAACTAGGTTAGTCGCAATTTTAACCAAACCTATAGTAAGGCAATAAGCGCGTCCCCAATACCCACATAATAGCGGCATTGGTATCCATTGGCTTGAGAATGACGCTGCGGAGGTGAACAAAAAATACGCTGCAGCCGGCGTGTAGCGTGGCAAGGACCGGTTAATTAGTAATTTTCATCGAGTTCGCGATCATCTATATCCTCTTCAGCTTCATCAAGATCTTCCTCCCAATCGTCTTCTACATCGGTGTCATCATCATCATCGTCTTCATCAAACTCTTCCAATTCTTCAGCATCGTCGTCATCGTCGGTGTCATCATAGGCGCCGGTCCAGTCATCGGGTTCGGCAGCTTGTTCCAAGTTCATTTCATACCAGTCATCGATATCAATTTCTTCAACTTCGCCTTCGTAAAGTTGAATTTCTACCGTGCCTTCGTCCTCATCCATGGCGACGACTTCAAAGGTAGTATCGCTGTCGCTATTTAAATACCAACTACCAACAACAGGGTCTAGTTCAGTGGCCATCGTTCCTCCATAAAGCCCGTTACAGCGGTTATTCTAAGAGCAGCTTAGAAAAATAATACGCTGTATTCAAGCCGATAAAATACAGGATTTCTTTGCGGAGTAAAATATGGCACAGGGAAGGGCATGACACGGTCTCAGAGACTTATCTGGGAATTAACAAATCCCTCGATACCGTATTAACCTATTGTTTTTATTAAAAAATAATCGCGTGGGATAACACTGTTTTATAGCGAAATTCTAATTCTCAATGAGAGTATTCTTACCCGTATCAATTTAATAACAGTCGTTAATTATGCTAGCGCTATGCAATTGTGGATAGAGGGATGCAGTGATGTTTGTACCAAATAGCCACGGGCGAAAACCTCGCGCCCGTTAATATCTTACCCGCTTATTTCAGCGCGGGTATTGCAGGTATTTACTGACTTGCACGCTGGCTAATGCGCAACCGCCACCGGCTGTCATTTCCACGCCGATTTTCTGTGAGCGCTTCGTATAATCCAACGCCGACCAGCCGATCTCAACGTATAACTCGCCTGATACCTTGGTTCCATGATATGAACGGAATACGATAGGTAAGCAATCCGACACATGTCTGATTCTGCGGTAAGGTTCTAAGAATAATAGCTATCTTGTAGGAATAACCAAAAGAGGTTAGGATTGAGACATTATGTACCGCCGTTACCCCTACTGGTTGCGTCTATTTTTAATTTGCCTGTTATTTGGCGTGGGCCAGATTGTCTATTCCGCTGTACCCGCGTTCATGAATGATTGCTATCACCACTGCGCGGATAGCAGCTTGTCGACCGACTCGATGAACGGCATGTCGCATACCACAAACGGTAGTTGTTGCGATAACATGCAGGCCTGTGGACACTGCAACCTAAGCCTGTTTCTCCCCGCGCAGATTGAACTGTCTTTTGTCTGGTCCTCACAGGCCGTCGTGTCCGACTTCCCCACCGATCTACTCGGTTTTATTCCTCCCTTGCACGAACATCCGCCGCGCGGCTAAGCCTGCGCACGTAGGTGTAGTGTTCATCGCAGCATCGAACCATCACGGGGTTTAGCGTGGTGCGCATGATCCATGTCAGGTCTTCAATGTGGAGTTTGTATGTCACAAAAATCATCCGCAAGCGGGTTTTTAACGCCGTATTTTGCTCAAAAAATTCACCGGCACAGACGCCAACACAGCTGTTGTAGTACGGTTTCGTGTCTGAAACGTAGCGCGTTCGTGATGCTTCTTGCTACCGTGACTAGCGTCGGCCATGCGTTGACGTATGATGAAGCCCAGCGCCTTGCTGAAGCACGGGCATCGCAGCTCCAAGCCCGCCAAAACGCGGTGGCGGCCGCACAATCGGCCCGTTTGTCGGCCGGTCGACTGCCTGATCCCAAATTACTTGTGGGCATCGAAAACTTGCCCGTGTCGGGTCCCGACGCATGGAACGCAAACCGCGATTTCATGACCATGGAAAAAATCGGTGTCATGCAGGACGTCCCCAATGGTGGCAAACGGGAAGCGGCGCGGGAGCTGGCACAGGCGAACATCGCTCATGCCGACGCGGAGTTGCAGATTGAACGGCTGAATGTAAAACGCGAGACCGCGATCGCCTGGCTACGGGTTTATTTTCTGCAACAAAAGCGCGACATCCTCGCCGAACTCGATACTGAAAATCGCATGCTCACCGCAGCGGTCACCGCCCGGCTGGCGGCGGGTCAGGGAAAAGCCAGCGACGCGCTACTTGCCCGACAGGAAGCCGCCACATTGGCGGATCGACGCGACGATCTGGATCGCGATCTGATCAAGGCCCAAGCCACGCTTGCACGTTGGGTGGGCAAGGTTGAAGAGCCGGCTTCAGGTGATCTTCCTGTATTAACCCATTCGGTGGCGTTTTTGCGGCATGCGATCGATCGCCATCCTGAACTCGCCGTATTTAATAGTCTAGAAGATACGGCACGCGCCGAAGTGGCCATGGCCCAAGCGGCAAAACAGCCCGACTGGGGGGTGGAGATTGCCTACCAGCGCCGCGCCTTGGACTATAGCAACATGGTATCGGTACAGTTTTCGATTGATCTCCCGCTGTTTTCCAAAACCCGGCAAGACCCTCAAATCGCCGCCAAACAACAGGAATTAGAACGGGTCACCGCCGAGCGCGAAACCATGATCCGCCAGCATATGGAAGAACTGGAAGACATGCTCGCGGAACGCTCGACGCTCACCCGGCAGATCGCACGCCTCGACAGTGAGTGGCTGCCGCTTAGCCAACAGAAAGTTGATCTTGCCACGGCGGACTACCGTGCGGGGCAAGAACCACTAACCTCGGTGTTGGATGCCCGCAAATCTCTCATCGATACCCGTATGAAGAAAATTGATCTCGAAGCTCGACGCGCGGAGGTGGATGCCAGCTTGTTCTATTTCACCACGGAGAAACAACCATGAATAAGAATCAGATTTTTGTCATTGTTGTAGCGGCAATGATTCTCACCGGGTTAGGTGTATCAAGCGGCTATTGGTTTGCCGCGCGGGTGCATTCACACTCCAGCAGTACCGTCGAAACCACACCAAACTCCGCCAGTCCAAAGAGTGAACGAAAAGCGCTGTATTGGTACGATCCCATGGTCCCCGCCCAGCATTTCGACAAACCCGGCAAGTCGCCCTTCATGGACATGCAACTCGTGCCCAAATACGCCAGCCAAGCGGATGTAGATGACAGTGTGCATATCGCCCCGCAGCTTACCCAAAACACCGGGGTGAAATTTGCTACGGTGGAAACCGGCCGACTTGACCCGGTGGTGGAAGCGGTAGGCAGTGTAGGTTTTAACGAACGCTTAGTCAGCATTGTGCAAGCCCGCACCGCAGGTATTGTAGAACGTGTCTATGCACGGGCACCCAACGATGTGATTCCAGCGAACGAACCCCTGGCCGATGTACGCGTGCCGGAATGGTACGGTGCACAAGCCGAGTATCTCGCGCTCAGAAAATCAGGTGATGTCCAACTTATCGCTGCAGCGCGTACCCGTTTGCAACAACTTGGCATGAACGAGGCACAGATTGTCCACGCGGAAAAAACCGGCCAACCCCAAGCGGTCATCACAATTTCGTCGCCACAAGCCGGTGTACTGCAAGAAATCGGCGTGCGTCAAGGCATGACAATCATGCCGGGTCAGACGCTTGCCAGAATTAATGGCATTGACAGTGTTTGGCTCGAGGCCGAGGTACCGGAAGCGCAGACCGCGGGGCTCGCGATTGGAACCAAGGTGTCCGCAAAATTCTCTGCGTGGCCAACCCGGGAATTCAAAGGTCGGATAACGGCCTTGCTACCCGAACTTAATCGCGAGGCCCGCGCCATCCGCGTCCGGGTGGAACTCCCCAATCCAGAGGGCAAATTACGTCCGGGAATGTACGCGCGCGTACGCATGAACGAGCGTGCCGGCCGTAAGGTGTTGCTGGTGCCGACCGAGGCGGTGATCGCTACTGGTAAACGTAACCTGGTCATCGTAGCGGATGACAGCAATCACTTTCGCCCGGCTGAAGTGAAAACTGGCCACGAGGGCGGTGGAAAAACCGAGATCCTTGAGGGTTTACAGGAGGACGAAAAAATTGTGGTGTCCGGCCAATTCCTGATCGATTCCGAGGCAAGTCTTACCGGTGTGCTCGCACGGATGGAAGATTCGGCCAAGCCGAACCCCACTTCATTGCATGAGGCGCAAGGTAAAGTAGAAGCGATCTCCACCGACGAGGTGACCATTTCTCACGGCCCGGTGCCGAGCCTGGGCTGGCCGGCCATGACCATGCCCTTTAAAATCGTCGACCCAAAGCTCGCACAGGATATCAAGGTGGGGGACCGGGTCCAATTTGCCTTTCACGAAGGCGATGCAGGCGTGGTGATTGATCGTATGGAAAAAACCGGAGCCGCGCCATGATCGCCGGTCTCATCGAGTGGTCGGTCCACAACCGTT
Organism: Gammaproteobacteria bacterium; assembly: GCA_016194635.1. Classification (GTDB taxonomy): domain Bacteria; phylum Pseudomonadota; class Gammaproteobacteria; order UBA6429; family Thiohalophilaceae; genus JACQBC01. The sequence goes on from JACQBC010000017.1 coordinate 152,542, forward strand.
TCTTCGTGCTGCTTGCCACACTGTTCATTACGCTGTGGGGTCTTTGGGCGGTACGTACCATGCCGGTGGACGCGCTGCCGGATCTTTCCGATGTGCAGGTGATTATTCGCACCACGTTCCCAGGCCAGGCACCGCAAATCGTGGAAAACCAAGTCACCTATCCGCTGGCCACCACCATGCTGTCGGTGCCGGGCGCAAAAACGGTGCGCGGTTACTCGTTCTTCGGGGATTCGTTCGTCTACGTGCTGTTCGAGGATGGTACGGATCTTTACTGGGCGCGTTCGCGCGTACTGGAATATCTCAATCAAGTGCAGGGCAGGCTACCCCCCGGCGCCATCACATCGCTCGGACCGGATGCAACAGGAGTGGGGTGGATCTTCGAATACGCCTTGGTGGATCGAAGTGGTACACACGATCTCGCGGATCTACGTGCCCTGCAGGATTGGTTCCTTAAATACGAACTCAAAAGCCTGCCTAACGTGGCCGAGGTCGCTTCGATCGGTGGCATGGTTAAACAATACCAGATTGTACTCGACCCGGTGAAACTGGCGGCCTACCGCATTTCCCACAACCAAGTGATCGAAGCGATACGCAATAGTAATCAGGAAACCGGGGGCTCGGTGTTAGAACTGGGTGAAGCGGAGTACATGGTGCGCGCCAACGGCTATCTGCAACATCTGGACGATTTCCGCAGTATTCCCCTCATGACCACCGCCTCGGGCGTGCCGATCCGTCTTGGCGATGTCGCGCGGGTGCAGTTAGGCCCGGAGATGCGGCGTGGCATCGCCGAACTCAACGGCCAAGGCGAGGTGGCGGGAGGCGTGGTCATTCTGCGTTCTGGAAAAAACGCCCGTGAAACCATCACCGCGGTCAAAGAAAAACTTGCCGACCTCAAGAAAAGCCTGCCAACGGGCGTGGAGATCGTACCCACCTATGACCGCAGTCAACTGATCGATCGCGCCGTGGAAAATCTCAACCACAAACTGATCGAGGAGTTCATTGTGGTGACCCTGGTCTGCGCATTATTTCTTTGGCACCTGCGTTCGGCGTTGGTGGCGATCATCTCGTTGCCGCTGGGGGTATTGATCGCGTTTATTGTGATGCGACATCAGGGTATCAACGCCAACATCATGTCGCTGGGCGGTATTGCCATTGCCATCGGTGCGATGGTGGACGCGGCGGTGGTGATGATCGAGAACGCTCACAAGAAAATTGAAACCTGGTATCACGAACATCCCGGTCAGACTCTTCAAGGCGATGCACACTGGCAGGTGATCATCCGCGCTGCAACAGAAGTGGGCCCGGCGCTTTTTTTCAGCTTGCTTATTATCACGCTCTCGTTCCTGCCGGTGTTTACGCTGGAGGCGCAAGAAGGACGGTTGTTCGGTCCGCTCGCCTTTACCAAAAGTTATGCCATGGCCGGGGCCGCGGGGCTGGCTGTCACTTTGATCCCGATCCTCATGGGCTATTGGATCCGCGGTCGCATACCGAGCGAACAGGCCAACCCGCTCAACCGTTGGTTAATCGCCCTATATCGGCCACTGTTGGATGCGGTGCTACACCGGCCAAAGATCACGCTTGTCGTCGCCGGATTGGTATTGGCGACCTCCTTGTGGCCGATGTTCCGGCTCGGGGGTGAGTTCATGCCGCCCCTGGACGAGGGTGATTTGCTTTACATGCCCTCCGCGTTACCGGGGTTGTCCGTGGGCAAGGCCGCGGAACTATTGCAACAAACCGATCGTCTGATCAAGACCGTACCGGAAGTGGCCAGCGTATTCGGCAAGGCGGGGCGAGCGGAAAGCGCTACTGACCCCGCACCGATCGAGATGTTCGAGACCACCATCCAATTCAAACCGCATGAACAATGGCGACCCGGCATGACCCAGGAAAAACTCGTCGAAGAGCTCGATCGTACGGTGAAAGTACCGGGGCTGACCAATATCTGGGTTCCACCGATCCGTAATCGCATCGACATGCTCGCCACCGGTATCAAGAGTCCCATCGGTGTAAAGGTATCCGGCACGGATATTGGGCTGATCGAGCGCACCGCGCTGGAAGTGGAGCAAGTCGCCAAAGAGGTACCCGGGGTTTCCTCGGCTCTGGCAGAACGGCTGTCCGGCGGGCGCTACATCGACGTCGTGATCAATCGCGCCACGGCCTCGCGTTACGGACTCAATATCAGCGATGTGCAATCGGTAGTCTCCTTGCTGATCGGCGGTGAAAACGTGGGTGAGGTTGTGGAAGGCACGGCGCGCTTTCCGATTAATGTGCGCTACCCGCGTGAGCTGCGCGACTCGCTGGAAAACTTGCGGCAACTCACCATTGTCACGCCCACCGGCCAGATCATCACCCTCGCCACGGTTGCTGATTTACGTATCAACGACGGGCCGCCGATGTTGAAGAGCGAGAATGCACGCCTTGCAAGCTGGGTGTATATCGATGTACGCGGCCGCGACCTCGCCTCGGTGGTAGATGATCTGCGCACGGCGGTGAGTAAGCAGGTAAAGCTCACTCCTGGCGTGAGCATCGCATACTCTGGCCAGTTTGAATTTTTGCAGCGCGCCAATGCACGCCTTAAACTGGTCGTGCCAGCAACGCTGCTGATTATTTTCGTGCTTCTTTACCTTGCCTTCCGACGCGCAGAGGATGCCGCGCTCATCATGATCACCTTACCGTTTGCGCTCACCGGCGGGGTGTGGTTGCTGTATGTCCTGCATTACAACCTCTCGGTCGCCACCGGTGTTGGTTTTATCGCATTGGCAGGGGTTTCCGCCGAGTTTGGGGTGGTAATGCTCATCTATCTTAAGCAGGCATTGGATGCACGGCTCTGCACCGGCGCGATCCTCACGCGGGATTTAGTTGTGGCAGCCATCCGCGAAGGCGCGGTACTCAGAGTGCGTCCCAAGGCCATGACAGTTGCCGTGATCCTGGCCGGTCTATTGCCCATCATGTGGGGTGGCGGCACGGGATCAGAAGTGATGCGTCGCATCGCCGCACCCATGGTAGGCGGTATGATTACCGCGCCACTGTTATCGATGTTCGTCATTCCAGCGGCCTACCTGTTACTGCGCTCACCGCGCGGTAGCCGCAAGCCGCGTTTATTTACTTCAACCGCAAAGGAGACAATCCATGAAAACACTTCACGCTAGTATCCTCATTTTATCCAGTTTTACCGCGACTGGTCTTGCGCATGCCGACGACATGAGCGGCATGGACATGCAAAACAAACCGATGACAAATCAGACACAAGAAAAAATCCACCACGCGATCGGCGTGGTTAAAAAGGTAGATATGGTCAACAATCGTGTCACTATTGCCCACGAACCGGTGGCAAGCCTGCATTGGCCTGCGATGACAATGTCGTTTGCGGTGAAAGATAAGAAACTCTTCGACCAGCTTACTGAAGGTAAAAAAGTTGAGTTCGACATCGTCCAAACCGGAGGTGTGGCAACCATCGTTTCAGTTAAATAAAATCGAACCTATTCTCAGTCCCATGTTGGGAGGTTAGATAAAACCAATATTATTGGGTGTGAACGCGGCTAGGTTGGGCAACACGGTGGCCAGGTCGGTAGCGGCAACGCCAAACCAGCTGGCGAGGGTAGCGGCATACTGATCCACCGACGTGGTCGGAATCCAACGACCTTCAGTACTGGCGTCATCGTTACCTCCCAGCATCAAGCTGGGCAGCGTGCCATACACGCGTTGACCTTTAACGGCGCCACCGATGATAAAGTGATGGTTACCCCACGCATGATCGCTACCACCACCGGTATTGGGTTTAATACGTGCGCGAAAAATCCGAGAGGGTAAATGCGGTGACATTATTGATGGCGCCAATCGCCGTCATTGCGTCGTAAAATGCTTTCATGGCCGGACCGAGTTGCCCCAGCAAATTTACCTGCGTTGCGAGCTGGTTTGAATGGGTATCAAAGCCACCCAGATTCACCATGAATATTTGTCGCGCCGCACCAATGCTGGTTTGCGCTTCGATAATTTTAGCCACGGCCAATAATTGTTTGGCAATGTTGGACGTTAACGCTGCGAATGGGGTAGACACCGGCGTGGTCGTGTTGGTTAGGATGGGATTTAAAATAGCGGCACTGCTGATGGCACTTGTCGCTACCTGTTGCGCAGCAGCGATTAAATCGTTCTGATTATCAACCCCCAACAGTTGCGATAAGGCATTTGCGCGCAGCACGCCATCGCTATTGGCAAAGCCATGATAGCCGAAGGTACCCGAGGTCGGGATCGACAGCGCATGGGTGCTGGCCCCCGTCACAAACAAATTATTACCAGCGGTCGAAATCATCGCTGGAATACTTGACGCGCTGTTGATACTTGCCAGTATCTCGGCAATGCGTCCGCCCCAACCGGATTCACTGGGCCTAGCGGAGATCGCCGCTTGCCATTGACGTTGCTGATCAAGATGCGAGAATAGGCTTAACGGTTTTGAGCTGGTGATGGATTGGTATTGCGCCTTAATAGATCATTTTCCTCAAACGCTATCGCGTTGGACGGTATAATGGGTGTACAGTGAGTGTCATTCAGGCGAGTTTCCCAAGGGGGTTCGTTGAGATTCATCACCGATCAGATCGCCTCTGGTCGTCCCAGCCCCCTTAAGGTGAGCTATGTTTAGGAACATTTATTTAGCGGTATTGCCGCACTATTATCCTAAATAATTTCCCTAAAAAACCTGTAACATAGCGAACACTATATCAATTTAAATAAAGGGGTTATTCCATGACAGGAAGTCTAAGGATACTACGAGAAAACATATATAACGTATTCAGATGTAAGCCGCCTTTTTTAATTTGTGACATCAGTGCGGCACTGCAATTAGGTAATGCGGTGAAATCCATCAACGCAAGAGAAAGTAATTTTGCATTACTTGTCGCGCAGAATTTTTCTGGTACGGAAATTCTGGAAGACAGTCCCAATACGTGGCCTGTAGAAAAGAGAGATAAAACTATCGGTGCATTTAAGCATTTGTATAAATACGCGATGATGCCCTACGGAAGCGTAATCGTCTCTCTCATTCTGGCTGATAACAAAAAGAACATCACGAACGAGAATCGTTTCCTTATCGGAATACAAGACAATGATCAAGCAAGAGGAGGGTATAATTTCATTCTGTTACCGTCGGATTTCCCACGACGCGACACGTTTCCTGGTTCTACCCAATTGATCGACCCATTGGCAGTGTTACACCATGAGTTTGGTCATACTAAATTCGATACGAGAAACAAGGCGCCCCATCTAATTTCTCTAGAGGATGAACGAAATGTATTGTGTACCATGAAAATCCCGTGAGAATGATGAACGGTATAGAACCACGTTATACTTACACAAAAGAAGGGATGACCATCAACGTTATCAGCGGAGAAATCAAGCCTGGGTTATTGGCGTTTTCCCCCACGAACCCAGCCGTATTGGTCTGGTCTAAATGATTAAAAATATATACAAATATAGTTTAGCATTCATTTTACCAATATTAATGTCGGCTAAAACGTCCGCTGGAGAGCATTACTCTGATATGTTTTATTTGAAGGACTATTTCATTGACGCACGGGAAATGTTTAATGACAATTTGTCACCCAAACCCAATTATAAGCAGGACGCCTATAATCTGATTGATTTTCAGAAAACGGACAAGATCAAAGTGATCTTTGATAAATCACAATTTGTGGCCGATGAGACGGGCCTGGTGCCTGGAAATCAAGGACTTTACTATCCCGCTAATTTGGATACTAACCGAGTAAGCATCAGACTCGACCTTGAAAACGTTGAAGTGGTAGAGTTTCTCGATGTGCAGGCGTTTAGTGGCTGTCTGGATCACAAGCCGCATCCAACAAATCTCGCTGTATCCCGTTTTGATCCAAAGCAGAACGTCAAGGAAGTGACCTATACGATCAGGATGCCATGCCGACGCTATTTCTCGGTTCCTTCCTATCCCTATGAGTCGGTATTGATGGTGAAGGTCAAAACTAGCAAGGGATATTATTATACGATTCATAAACTTTATAGTGCATCACGTGATGAATGCTTACGGCTGTGGTGTAAAAAAAGCAAATACGAATAAAAATTGCATAATTACGATAGCGCATTGGAACTTGGTAAAGCGCGCAAGATTCATATCCCAGACATGCGTCACGGATGATGAGCAGGGTACCGGTCAAACTGCGCTTGCTCCCGGTACATAAAGATACAGGGTGAATAAAAGGCGGAAACCGTTTTCAGCTAGAATCATCAGATTGTGGCGGGTTTAATTACCGATCAATCTAATGTCACCCTGGGCCTCACGGCGGCGGCTAACTTACTCCATCGTGTGGGCATATGCCGCACAAGCCACTACGCCTGTGCGCGTGATGAACACACAGCCGGCAGTGGGCTACATGCTTACCACAGAAGAAATAGACTGATTAATACACCAATACCAGTCTTGACAAACACGACGAAAAAAAGCTAGGCTCCACCTGGTATGTACCGTCGCTATCCACACTGGCTTCGTCTGTTATTAATCTGCTGTCTATTGCTGGGCATCGGGCAGGTGGCGATGGCAATCGCGCCATCACCGATGGACGACTGTTATCACCACTGTATGCACCATGGCATGTCGACCGATCAGATGAAGGGGATGAAGGGCATGCAGCACGATACAAGTGGTGGCGGTTGCAATGATGATAGGCTGGCCTGTGGGCACTGCGCGCACTGCGGCCCGATCCCGTTTCTCTCCGGACCAATTGAATTCTCTTTTGTCTCGTCCTCTCAGACCCACGTAGCTGTTTCACCCACCGATCCACCCGGCTTTATCCCTCCCTTGCATGAGCATCCACCGCGCGGCTAAGCAGCGCGTTAGTTTCTTGTTCACCGTGTAATCCAACTGCGACGGCGCTGCCGTGGTGAACACGAAATGTTTCAGTAGTTTCGTGGAGTATGCAATGTCATCGACATTAACCGCGCACGGCAACGTTGCCGAGGTTAATTATTTCTGAGGAGTTTCATGATGAAAAATCGCCGACATTCTTCAATATCTACCGGAGTTTTCAATACCTCACGGCGTCGCTTTGTACAAGGCCTGGCGGCCGGTGGCACGCTTGGAAGTTTGGGCCTACTTAAGTCGTCAGCCTGGGCGCTGGACAAATCGGGTAATAGTTCGGAATCACATCAGGTGTTGCATGGTACCGAATTCGATCTGGTGATCGATGCGACGCCGGTCAACTTCACCGGTGAGACGCGTATCGCCACCGTAGTCAACGGTCGACTTCCCGCGCCTGAATTGCATTGGCGCGAAGGGGACACCGTTACCTTGCGCGTCACTAACAAATTGAAACATTCCACCTCCATCCACTGGCACGGCATTATTCTGCCAAATCCCATGGATGGTGTACCGGGGCTGACCTTTGACGGTATCGCACCGGGCGAAACATTTGTCTATCGTTTCACAGTAGCTCAAAGCGGTACTTACTGGTATCACAGCCATTCCGGTTTTCAAGAGCAAACCGGCTTGTACGGCCCGTTAGTCATTGACCCGCGTCATCAAGATCCCTTCAAATATGATCGCGATTACGTGCTGATGTTGTCGGATTGGACCAATGACAGCCCTGACTTTGTGTATTCACGACTGAAAAAAATGGATGGTTACTACAATCACGCCAAGCTGACCCTTGGGGATTTTATCAGTGAGGCGAAGCAGCGCGGTTTGAGCGCGGCCTGGGCGGAACGCGCGATGTGGGATGAAATGCGCATGAATCCGCGCGATCTGGCCGATGTCTCTGCCGCGACGTATACGTATTTGCTGAACGGTACGACTCCCGTAGGTAACTGGACCGGGATGTTCACGCCGGGTGAGAAGCTCCGGTTGCGCCTGATCAACGGTTCGGCGATGACTTTTTTTGATGTGCGTATTCCCGGTTTGAAAATGACGGTGGTCGCCGCCGATGGTTTGAATGTTCATCCGGTAACTGTGGATGAACTGCGCATCGGTGTGGCTGAAACCTACGACGTGATCGTCGAACCCCACGATGATCGCGCCTACACCGTCTTCGCGCAATCCGCCGATCGCTCCGGGTATGCGCGCGGTACCTTGGCGCCGCGTGTTGGCATGCATGCGGAGGTGCCGAGGCTGGACCCGGTGCCGACCTTGGGCATGGCCGACATCGGTATGTCGATGGGCAGCATGCCCGATATGGACATGTCGGGCATGGATCACAGTGCGCCTCGCGACGAAAAAAAATCCACATCTGATCAGAATAAACAACCAGGCATGAAGTGTGGCGGGGGCATGCCGGGCATGGATAACACTAACACAAAGAACATGGATGGCATGGACATGTCCTCCGGCAGCATGATGAAAGTCACACAGCATGCGGCAACCGAGTACGGCCCTGGTACCGACATGCGTGCCGATGAGGTCTCCACGCGGTTGGATGATCCAGGCGTGGGTTTGCGTGACAACGGCCGACGTGTGCTCACCTATGCGGATTTAAAGAACTTGTCGGATGACTGGCTCGATCCTCGCGAACCCAGCCGCACTTTGGAGATTCATCTCACCGGCAACATGGAACGTTACATGTGGTCATTCAATGGCGTGAAGTTCGCGGACGCTGAACCGATTAAACTCACCGACGGTGAACGCGTGCGCATTGTGCTGGTGAATGACACCATGATGGAGCATCCAATTCATTTGCACGGTTTGTGGAGCGAATTGGAAAGCCCGGATGGAAAATTTCAGGTTCGCAAACATACTATCACCGTCAAACCGGGGCAGCGGGTAAGTTACCGCGTGCTGGCCAACGCCAAAGGCCGTTGGGCCTACCACTGTCATTTGCTATACCACATGATGGCGGGAATGTTTCGCGAGGTGCAGGTGCTATGAAAATGAAAAATCGTTTGGCAATCGCCGTCACATCATGGAGCCTCGTCATTTTTCCGAGTTATACCTCCGCAGCACAGGCACAGGAGACTCTGCCGCACTTCGATATGCCCGTGCATGCACATGAGAATCCCGTGCTCACCAAGTGGATGTTGGATCGTTTTGAACAACGCACTTCTAATGGCGCAGATCAGACGTATTGGGAGGCACAGGTCTGGACGGGCGTCGATGAGCACAAGCTCTGGCTGAAAACGGAAGGCAGCCGCCGCCACGGTATAACCGAAGACGCCGATCTGGAGGCCTATTATAGTCGCGCGGTGGCGGCATTTTGGGACACACAGATCGGTATGCGTCACGATTTTTCGGTTGCGAATACTCCATCACGCAACTGGCTTGGTGTGGGATTTCAGGGACTGGCGCCGTATCTGTTCGAGGTGGGCGCCACGGCTTATTTGGGTGGCAACGGTCGAACCGCGATCCGACTCAAATCGCAATACGATCTATTGCTCACGCAGAATTGGGTGTTCATGCCAGAAATTGAATTGAATGCCTATGGTAAAGCCGACCCTGAACGCAACCTGGGTTCCGGAGTGTCCGACGCCAGCCTGACACTGCGGGTGCGTTACGATATTCGCCGCGAGCTATCTCCTTATCTTGGTCTGATGTGGACACAGAAGTACGCCGATACTGCCGACTTCGCGCGCGCGGCGGGGGAACCTGTGGCTGAAACACACTATGTGGCGGGTATCCGTGCTTGGTGGTAGTAGGGACTATAAAAACCGCGATCATCCGGTAGTGGTAATCCGCCGGGTGATCGTGTTGAACTCAATGGATTGCCAACGGTAGTTAGTTTGAATCAACTTTGACATATGGAGACTGTTATGAAAAATAAACTAGGTTTACTCGTACTCGTTACATCGCTTGTCTTACCCATGAAGATGGGATTGGCGGCGGAGCCGGACTGGCAGGACATGCAGCACAGGTTCCAAGACATGGATAAGATGATGGATCAGGCTGGCAAGTCAAAAACCACCAAAGAGCGACAGAAATACATGCACGAACACATGCAGATGATGATGCAACAAATGCATATGATGCAAGGCATGATGGGTGGTAGCATGGGCATGCAAGGTGGCACTCATGGCATGATGGGTATGATGGGTAAAGAGGGTATGGCGGGCATGAACGCGGGCGAGGGAATGCAAAACAGTATGTCACCTGAAAACATGCAGCAACGCATGGACATGATGCAGATGATGATGGAACAGATGATGAAGCAACAAGCAATGATGATGCACGACACCAAGTAAACTACAATCGTCCATGGCTCGCGATTTGGCCATGGACGAATTTCACGATGGTCGGTGAAATACAACGTTCGCGCGTGCTGATCTAGAAACTGCCGGCTGCGTAACACCGCCTACGCACGTCGCTTGAGCCGAGCCACGCTGCGCAAGATTCGTTTTATTAAAGTTTTATTAAAGGAGAAAATGCTATGCGCGTACAAAAATTTGCTGGTATAGGTCTGGTGGTAGTTATCCTCGGCGCACTCGGGTTTTTTGCCCTCGGTGGCTACAATATTGCCGCGGATGAGCCGCATTGGACGATTACTACGTCGATGCTTACTATAGCGCGAAAAAATTCCATTGCAATCCGCGCCAAAAGCATTGAAGTGCCCAAGGACCTGGAAACCGCTGAACGCATTTCCAATGGCGCGGTGTTATACGACGAGATGTGCGCCAATTGCCATCTGGCACCCGGAATCGAAACTACCGAGTTGCGCCAAGGTTTGTATCCACAACCACCGACGCTGACAAACCTGGATACCTGGGATCCACAAGTGTTCTACTATACCATTGCGCACGGCATCAAAATGACAGCCATGCCGGCGTGGGGGAAAACCCATAGCGCGCAAAAAATCTGGGACATGGTGGCGTTCCTGCATAAATTGCCGCGGTTAACCCCGGAGCAATACCGCGCCATGACCGCGGATACCAACCCACAACATGACCACGGTCATTCACGCTGTGGTGCCGACTAGTTTATTACGCATAATGACTATTATGTTAAATTCAGGCCGTATGGTTTCAGGGTATATTTTCAAGGGACGCATGTCCTTTTCGAGGTATTCGTCCGCGCGGTTCGGAGATCGGTGTGGCAATATCGTTTTACACATTTTCCAAGTTTAATTCGCCCTCTCAATGCCTAACATCCAAGGCCGTTTGACGCCGCGGGCCTGTTTATAGGTCGACTTTGAGGCAGGGTTTTGCGGATGATGACACCCTGATCCATACACGGAATTTTGTTTAACCTTAGGCTCATGGGCGCTGCGCTCATTGACCTGGTGGGCCCGGCGGAGATCGGCGCGCATCAGGTTGAGCTGAGGTGCAGAAAGGATTTTGTACGCGCTGTGTCCGCATGTGGCACACTCCACTGGCGACTGCGCGTCGGTAATGGCGCGTAGTCGGGTGCTAATCGCCGCGCAGGCTTCACAGCGGTATTCATAAAAACGTTGTGAAGACCTTAGGGCAAAGAGAATTTAGTTCCTACCCTGCGGTGTTGGTGCAGATATTTTCCCCGCCAGGCTAACTTGCATCATGATTGTGCAGATGTAATTGCCGCCGTACTGTCTAATTGACTAATAACAAGCTCCTGTTTAATACATTGCGCTACCGTGTATGCAGCGGTTGTATCCTCGGCCAGCACATTGAAATGCCCCATCTTACGCCCCGGCCGCGCGACCACCTTACCGTATAAATGTAATTTAACGTTAGGATACTTGAGAAGATTCTCCCAGGCGGGTGGATGGTTGTTATGCCACAGATCACCCAACAAATTGGCCATCACCACCGGAGACAACAGGCGCGTATCGCCCAACGGTAGTCCGCATAATACCCGCACCTGTTGTTCAAACTGATGGGTGACACACGCATCCAGGGAGTAATGGCCGCTGTTGTGCGGACGGGGCGCGATTTCATTGACAAGGAGTTGATTATCTTTGAGTACAAAAAATTCCACCGCCATTACACCAATATATTCGAGTTTTTGTGCGAGCGAGCACGCGATAGCACGCGCTTGCTGTTCAATATCAGGATGGATGCGCGCAGGTATTATGCTGAAATCAAGGATCCCATTCTTGTGTATATTCTCGGCCACGGGATAGGTACTCATTTGTCCATCTTCACCCCGTGCGACGACGACGGATACTTCCGTTTGCAACGGCAAAAATGCTTCTAACACACAGGCCTCATTTTTTAAACTTGCAAACGCGTTGTCGGCCTGTGCCGTATCACGAACCACCACTTGGCCTTTGCCGTCATAACCAAAGCGGGAAACCTTTAATATTGCCGGCATGTTTAATTGCGCAAGCGCCGCCGCCAATTCACTCTGCTTGTAGATGATGTAAAATGGCGCGGTCGAAAAACCGTGTTCACGCAAAAAGGTTTTTTCGTGGATGCGATCTTGGGTAATAGCAACCGCACGGGCTCCAGGGCGCACAATGCAGCGCCGTGTAAGCCACTCTAAACTGCTGGCGGGTACGTTTTCAAATTCGGTGCTAATCGCCTGGCAGGTGTTGGCGAGGTACTCCAATGCCGACGTGTCGGTATAGTCCGCACAAATATGGTCCGTGGCCAATTTACCCGCGGGGCTATCAGGATCGGGATCCAAGACAATGACGTTATAACCCATGGTGCGTGCCGCAACCGTGAACATACGCCCTAATTGGCCGCCACCGAGCATGCCAAGCGTGCCCCCAGGTAGAATTGTCATCGTGGAAGTTTCATTGCCTTGACTTTCGCGACCTGTTGGCGACGAAAGCGTACAAGTTTTTTATCCAGTTGTGGATCGTGTAAGGCCAACAATGCTACCGCGAACAGACCGGCATTGGCAGCGCCCGCCTCCCCTATCGCAAAGGTGGCAACCGGTATTCCTTTGGGCATTTGCACAATGGATAATAACGAATCCAGACCTTTTAAACTACGCGATGTCACCGGTACACCAAGTACAGGTAAGATCGTCTTGGCGGCTAGCATGCCGGGCAAATGGGCGGCCCCCCCCGCCCCGGCAATAATGCACTGCAAACCCCGTTGCGCGGCCGTTTCTGCATAGTCGAATAAGCGATCGGGAGTGCGATGGGCGGATACAACCTTAGCTTCGTACGCAATCGCATACGTTTTGAGCACATCGACCGCATGGGACATGACCTTCCAGTCACTGTTACTGCCCATGACCACGCCTACCAGTGGTTTTTGCATTCAAGAACCTGACTTTCTATGGAAAACAAGGCACGGGATTATACGTAGCCCCCTTGCTATCGACCAGCACTTCCTAGTCACTTTTTGCATATTGGTACTGCCACGGTTTGAGCGGGAAACATTCAATTTTGTGAGTAAGATCACAGTAACATACCTAGACTAATTCTTAGAGTAAGTCTAGTTTTAGGAGGCTCTGAAGTACGTCATGCCACTGAAGTTCAATCGGAATTACCCCCCAAGGAGGACTCATGCATATTCAACCCATTGATTTAACAGTTTTTTTATCGTTGGCCGTCTGTATCACACCGCTTGCGGCTGAACCTTTAGGTCTACCCCCCGTGCCCATTCCAGCCAATAATCCCCAGAGCAGTGAAAAAGTGAAGCTCGGGGAGAAATTATTCAAAGATCCCCGCTTCAGTACCACCAGCAGTGTCAGTTGCTCTACCTGTCATGACGAAAACAAAGCCTTCACCGACAGCCCTAAAACCGTCTCGGAAGGCATCAATCAACTCAAGGGGACACGCAATGCCCCAACGGTGCTAAATGCCGCCTATATGCGTACCTTGTTTTGGGATGGGCGTGAACCGGATCTGGAGGGCCAAGCGGGTCAGCCGTTTCTGAACCCGGTGGAGATGGGACTCAAGGACTACACGCCGATCCTCACAATTGTGCGTAACGATCCGCAGTATGCCGCAAGCTTCAAATCGGTTTTCGGTAAGAGCGGCGATCAAATCACGATAAATGAAGTTACCAAGGCTATTGCAAGTTTCGAGCGCACCAAGATCTCCGCTAACTCACGCTTTGATCGATTTTATTTCGGCGGGGATAGCAAGGCCCTCGATGCAGCGGAACAGCGCGGTTTTACCGTGTTTATGACCCAAGGGCGTTGTGTCTCGTGCCATACGATAGCGCAGACCCATGCGTTGTTCACCGACAATCGTTTTCATAATTTAAACGTCGGTTTTGATCGTATCAACCAGGACGTGCGTGAATTGGCCACGGAATTTTCCAAGGCCAAACAAGCGGGGACAAAAGTAGACATCGCCGTGTTGGGCAACAAAAACACCTCAGAACTCGGGCGCTTCGCCGTGGACGATCAGTGGAGTGACATGGGCGCTTTCAAAACACCCACGCTACGCAATGTCGAAGCTACCGCGCCTTATATGCACGATGGCAGCCTCAAGACCTTGGAGGACGTGGTCGACTTCTACAACAACGGTGGTCTCGTGAAGAAGGAGGACACGGTAAATGCGTTTCAAAGTGGTGGGATTCGACCGCTGAATCTCGATGACCAACAAAAAAAGGATCTGGTGGCGTTCTTGAAAACCTTGACCAGCCCTGAAATTCAAAAACAGTTAAAGGAGTAACATTATGAGTTATATGAACCGACGCGATTTTCTCAAAAGCAGTAGTGCATTACTGGCGGCTAGCACCCTCCCCCTGAGTCTGATCGAAATAGCCTATGCCGATACTAGTCAAAACTTTACCTTCGCCTATATTTCCGACGCGCACATCCAGCACATCAAGGGCAAGGAATTTGTACGCAACTGGGATCGTGGATTAATCCGCGCCGTCGCCGAAACCAATCTGATGGATCCCAAACCTGACTTTGTCATGTTCGGTGGCGATATGGGGCAGCTTGGTAAACGTGAAGAAATTAATCATGGGCTGGAATTACTCGCGCCACTCACCTATCAAAAACACTTTGTCATCGGTGAGCACGATTACTACTTGGATTTGGGTGAATACTGGCAAAAAATCATCGGGCCGCTTCATTATAGCTTTGATCACAAGGGGGTGCATTTTGTGGTTTTAAATAGCATTCTCACCTACGACGACTGGACCTATAACCGCTGGCCGAGCGCAGAAGAACGCATGCTTCAAATGGCTGATCTGGATAATCCCAACGGGTCGCCCTTCATGGTAGGTGAAAAACAGCGTGCTTGGCTCAAGCAAGATCTGGCGAAGATCAACCACGCTACACCGTTGGTGGTATTTTCCCACTCCCCCTTGCAAAAGATCTACCGCGGCTGGAATTTTTGGACCGAAGACGCTGAACAAGTCCAAGCCTTGCTTGCACCGTTTAAAAAAGTCACGGTGTTATACGGACATGTACATCAAATCCAGTATAACCAGATCGGCACCATCAGCTTCCACTCCGCCATGGCCACCGCCTGGCCCTGGCCTTATCCAGCCACCTATGCCCAAGCACAAAGTTTTTTACCCAAACTCACGGTGGAAATGAACCGGGCCGATCCTTTTTTTGAACGCGACGCCACCGGCTGGCAATACATTGATGTATACAGTGGACATGTCCGTGAGCATTACCAATTGGCGGAAAACACACGCCGCACCGTCGCCTTTAACCCCAAAACTGGACAGCCGGAGGATACGCGCTATCAGGCGCCGGACCGGCGTCTTCTGTCCCAAAACCACTATTGAGGAAAAAAACTTATGCAACGTCGATTAAAATCTTCTGCGATCATATGCGTGGGTAGCCTGCTCGTGCTTGCCTGGAGACCCACTTTCGCCGATGAGTTTACCCCCGCCGATATAAAACTCTGGCAAGACGAGTATCTCGTCGTCGTCAAACAAGGTCGGGAATTATTTACCAGTGACAAGCTTGGTACCAACGGTGTTGCCTGCGTGCAATGCCATCCAAACGCCGCCAACACGCATCCGGAAACCTATCCCAAGTTTCAAAAACAACTTGGTCACGTTGCTCCATTGTGGGAAATGATCAATTGGTGTATCCGCAATCCGCTAGAAGGCAAAGATCTGGCCGCGGACGATCCCCGCATGATCGCCTTGCAAGCCTATATCACCTACGAGCGGCGCGGTGTGAAGCTTGAACCGGGTAAACACTGATTCGTTACGGCGTTTTTTGTGAAGCCAAGCGATGCGCGTGGCGTGTGGTCTCCGGTAAGCGATAGCGGGTGATACACGCCATAACATAGTCAATCGCAGTGGTTAAACTGATGCGGTGACCACTGGATATGTACAAGGGCTTGGTGCTATCCCGTGTGCACAGGACCGCGCCGATGCGCTCCTGCCGATGGATCAAGGGCACCCACTGCCCTTTTTTAACCGGCGGCGCGGCGTGTGTGCCGATGAGTCGCGTCTTCGCCACTCCGATGCTGGGAATGTCGCATAGCAAACCAAGATGCGCCGCGATGCCGAAACGGCGGGGATGCGCAATCCCCTGCCCGTCACACAAGAATAAATCAGGTGTGGTCTGCAACTTATCGAAGGCGTGCAAGAGAGCAGGGATTTCGCGAAACGATAACAGCCCCGGAATATAAGGAAACTGGGTGGGGATCCGCGCCACGGCCTGGTCAATAAGGTGCAAATCAGGGAACGACAAGAGTGCTACCGCCGCACGCGTGATAGTTCCGTGCGCTTCAAAACCCACATCCACCCCTGCGACGGTAGTAATGCGCAGGGGCAAGTCATCCGTCGTGATGATCTGCCCGCGCAGTTGGGTTTGAATCGCACGCGCGCCCTCAGTGGAAACATCCCAGGCGTGTAATCGTTTGGCAAGAGGTGGCATCGCTGCAGTAACCGGGTACTAAGCCGCCGAATTAACCCCTTTAGTTTGCCGTACAAAGGTTAAGATACAGTCCCCCAGCTTAACTTCGGTGTGTTCTTTTAATGGGGCGATATCGATACGTTTATTATTGATAAAGATACCGTTTTTTGAATGCATATCGCGAATATAATAAATCCTGCCCTGCCGGTAAATCTGCGCATGCACACGACTGATCAGCGGATCATCTATGCTCACGTCATTACTACGGTGCCGCCCGATATTGATACGTTTCTTGTGCAGGGTAAATTCACTTTTAATTTGCTTATTTTTGCTGATTACGATCAGATAGGATTCACGCCGATCGGTAAGAAACGCGGAATCGGTATCCTCTGTTTCGACCTGCACACTTGGGGTGAGGCCGTGCGGTACCCATTGCAATTCATTCACCGAGGCTTCGACGATTTTATTGGTAACTTCAGACACGTCGGCGAGATAGGCATTCGTCAACAAATGATCAACCAGAATATTGATTTGCCGGGGTGAGCCCCCGGTGTAGAGTTCGATTTCAGTAAATGCCTCCGCATTTAAGCGGGCGGTATGCTGGGGCCCCGCGACCGACAACCGATGCAGGATATAACTGCGAATATCCGCAGTATTCAGAGGATTGAGGGAATAGCGGCAGCAAGGCGATGGTATATCAGGCAGATTGAACACCTCTTGCAATGTCGGTGAGCCGACCAGATACAGCGTGCAGCCCCCTCCCGGCCCGCGCTGCGAATGGCCGATCTGGGCCAAATCCATCAACGTAATCGGCTCAAATCGGTGCGCATCATCGACCGCGATGATAAGTTTCTTACCTTTTTGCGGGTACGAGGCTAATTCCGCACAAAAACCCTCGAGTAATTTACGTCGGCTTTGTCCCTCCAGCTCCATACCGAAATACTGCGCGAGTTGATGCAAAAATTCCCCTTCGGGCACGGGACCATCGACAAACCGTAACACGGGATAGGTTTTATCAATCCGCGCCAGGTAATGCTGTAGCAACATGCTCTTGCCGCTGCCCACCTCCCCGGTTAATAACATCAATCCCTGGTGCTCTATCAAGGCATATTCCATCATCGCCAGGGCATGGGCATGCTCCACACCCTCGTAAAAAAACCGCGTATCGGAGGATAAGCGGAAGGGGTGTTCTTTCAGATGAAAATGCTCGTAATACATGGATAAGGAGTTAAATTAAATTAGCACCATAACTTGATGATTTAATAGCCATTTATAACGGTAAGAAGGTAATCCTGGTGATACTAATAGCATTTAAGCACAATAATGGTGATTGTGCGTTGTTAGTAGGGTTAAATAGCGCACTTTACAGCGGTACGGCAAGCACCTACATAGAGTACTGGATTCAGAAGCGATCAAGGTGAGAGTGTTAAAGCGTCTATATATACATATTTGGTGCCGGGGCCTCACCCACAAAGTGCGCTGCGTGCCCGGCTAATAGGGTCTTACCGTGGGTTTATGGGGTATGGTTGCCCCTCCCCAAGCGGGTGAGCTACCCCCTACTCTACGACGAAGGATTCACCGCCAAAAGAGGTTGTTCACATCACTTCGTGATCATGCTCAAGGATTTGCTCCTTGAACTGCTTTGCCAGCGCGTCATAAGCTCGCGAGGCTTTCGTCATGTGCCTGGGCCTGTAGTCGCTCATTCAATTCACGAAGCGCAAGCTACATGTATCGTGCGTTGCTCTCGGATAATTCGAGTTTCACCGTCTTGAGTTCCTGCGCTTGGGGCTTATCAGACCAACTTCTTGCCCGGTTTTTTGAACGTTTTCTCTTTGTAGGCTAACTCAGGATTTTCGGCATCGGGCTTGCTTTCCTGTTTTGCTACGATGTCCCATTGAGTCTTGCCGGTGCGGCCTATTCAAGGCGTGGCAATCCTCTAAAAACCAAGCTAATTCATTTGTTAGATATTAATAGACACATTCTATGTGCGGGAAATCGTTTTGCTATACTCCTTAAAAATTCATTATTCTAAACCGCGAGGACCGCATGGCCACCCTGGACGTGACGCCTAAGGAAGGCAAGAACACCGAGCAGGAATTACGGGCGCAGCGGGAAAAAATCTATTGCACAGACACCCAAGGCGGCGCGCCCTGCACGCCGGGGGCGATCGCTCAAGCGCTGGGGATCACCCATGCCGGCGACATTCCCCCGATGGAGGGCCGTATCACGATGTTTCACCGCTTGGTTGAACAAAACTTTGTTCAAGAAATGGATGTTTTTTCGGAACATTATCCGAATTCTTGGCAGACCCACGTCCTTTCTCAATTCAAAGCCTACCATGCCTTTTTAGACTACGCCAAAACCCCTTACGGCGCGGTGATGATGGGGCGCATCTTACGCGATAACTTTACATCCAGTTTTATTGGCGTTAAGCGTTTTAAGATCATCCGAGACGATAACGATTCCGCCAAGGGAGGTCCAGACGTCATTAAATTGCCCACTGGGTTTCCGTTAATCACAGTATTGAACACCGGCGACAAAGTAGATCCCAGCGCCATCATCCATCATGAATTCGGCCACACCCGCTTTTTCAAAGGACATCACTCACGAAAAGAAGTGTCCATTCAAGACGAACGGATCGCGGTGATCCGCATGGAGAACCCGGCCCGGATGTACAATAAAAATGAACCACGCTATGCGTATTATCATCCTGACTTAGGGGTTACCATTAATATCATCACCGGGCAGGTCAAACATGGTATTTGGGCCACCGATAAAGCCGACCCGCGTATCTTTATAGAACCCGGCAAAAAGACGCCATGAAAACAATCCTGCTTACCGGGTTAATATTGTTTGTGGCGGCGTGTCAGAGCACGGAATCTGACTATGTGGAAACCGATAAAGTACATCTGCTGTTTAGTGATCGCAACATAATGGATGGGAATGAAAAGTTAATTGAATTGCCTGAAAGTGTGCAGATGTCTATCAGGATGGATATCGATCACGTTACCTGGGTGGAAATGAGTGATATATCCACTGAGGATCATACCTGTATCACGTGGAGATCCTCATGGTATCCACCCTTTCGCGCATCTCCCTCCACGATAGTATCATTTAAGCTTAACCCCGCAGCCAATATCAAAAAGATTGATTTTCGCATGGCCTTGCCGTGCGCCGCGTTCCACCAAAAATTTTACTACCTCATCAAAGTGAAATCCCTGGAAGGGAATTATTTCGTGAGAAAGAAATTTCCTGGAAAAGTGTTCTACAACCCCGGGTCTGAGGAGTAAGCGTAACCCCCTTGTCTGCGCGGTTCAAACCCATCGAAAGGGGCGCTACCCTAGATTCTTTCCAATAGCCCCTGTGCTGCCGTTGTACGCGTACCGCCCGTGGAATTAGGTTGTTATCAATCATTAGCGGTATTGCTGTAAAATTCCCCTAATAATTTCCCTAAAAACCCAGTAACTTATTGATAATACGGCCATACATTCCGGCTATTTTTTAGGGAAAATTTTATTCAACTTATTGTTTCGTAAGTTTGTCAAACAGCGTCCAATTGTTTCCACTTTTTCTTTTTCGTGTTTTTGAGAACGATGTTTACTTTGCTTAAAGCGGAAAGAATCATACCGGTTTCCAAGATATCGCAATGATGGGTAACGCGATCAAGCAACGCGGTGGTCATCTTCGCGTCTCCAATACTTGTACCCACTCGCCGAACGACAGATGCGTGGTGATAATCAACGACGTTTTCTCATACAGTTGACCGACGAGATGAAACAGCAGCGCACCACCCATTTTAATGAAACTGCGTGGTGTAGTGGTCTAATAAATAGGCCGGGGGCCTAACCAAGGGAATACGTTACGTTCGAGGTGTCGCAATAATCGGGTGGCATGATCAAGTGTCCATAGGGGTTTGCCGTTTTTCTTCTTTGCGGCAAGTTGTGCTTTATGCCATTCCATGCTGACAGCCTGAAAGCTATCCACTGTGACGGCAACCTTGGTTGCCCTGGTCATCTTGCGGTATATACTGGGGTCGGTGCCCCCATTAAGAAGCGCTCGGGCTCCATCGCGTCTAGTGCGAGCATCTTTCAAACTGACTTCTGGATATACGCCAAGGGACAACCGCTTTTCTTTGCCCCCAAAACGATACTTAAACCGCCACCACTTGCCCCCGCTGGGGGAACTTCCAGATATAAACTACTCGGCTTATCCGTCGGCTGGTGGTGCGTATTGCGGAGTCTGGTAGAGGCATCTGGGGGCAACCGCTTTTCTAAGTGGGTGACTTGCCCCCAATGTTGCCCCCGGCTGTCAACGGACACAGACGGATTATGCGGGACTGAAAATGGCGGTAAA
Organism: Gammaproteobacteria bacterium; assembly: GCA_016194635.1. GTDB lineage: Bacteria > Pseudomonadota > Gammaproteobacteria > UBA6429 > Thiohalophilaceae > JACQBC01. The sequence continues at coordinate 173,552 of JACQBC010000017.1, forward strand.
GTGCAAGTGCTGCAAGGGTTTTGGAGGATTTTGGGACGTTTTCAGGCGTACCTGGAAATATAAGATGGTGCCCGGGGCCGGAATCGAACCGGCACGGGATTTAGTCCCGAGGGATTTTAAGTCCCTTGCGTCTACCTGTTCCGCCACCCGGGCAATGTATGAAAAGTTAGCCTGCTGTTTTACCGGGAGTAAGCGTATCCCAGGAGTTAAACAACCTCGACATCTACCTGCCCTTCTGCACGCGGAGGGCTAGGTAATGCGGCGGCGATTCTACCGTGTTTACTACGCTAAGGAAATCATCTACCGAAAAATACGCCACAAACCGCGTCAATACTGGCCTATCAAGATTTAACCGGGTAATGTTGTCCCCAGATCTGCCCCTAGCGTTGTGCGTTACCTGCTCTGCCAACAAATTCCGTTCCCCTATGCTCAACACGAGTACACCACCACGAATAATTTCCATGATCACACTCCACGTCAAGCTCGACCTACCCGATAGCCTCGTATAAGAAGCGACAACCCTAGGACTTCTTGAACCTCGAGCCTTACAACGACTGGTGCGTGAAGCGGTGCGTTTCCGCCGCATTGCCAAGTTAACCAAGGCCATCACTGCCATAGGGTGAATCTGGGATGATAATGGACGACTTCGGAGGTTTGAATGAAGGCTGGGGCCGGAATCGAACCGACGTCCAAGGATTTGCAGTCCTCTGCATAACCACTCTGCTACCCAGCCGCAGAAACAATAAAGGGGACAGGTGGTGGCCTGTCCCCATCGATTGGAGCGGGAAACGAGACTCGAACTCGCGACCCCGACCTTGGCAAGGTCGTGCTCTACCAACTGAGCTATTCCCGCGCGAGGTCCGTATTGTAGTCAGGCGTAGTAAGCTGTCAAGGGAATGTCATCACTTTACCGGGCTGTCGCTGCCCACCAGGCTTGGCCAGGCGGCCACCAGGTATACCAGCATTGACCACAACGTTAAACCGGCCGCCAGGTATAGCAGCACATAACCGACGCTTAGGGTGGCTATGCCTCCCAGGGGATGTTCATACAATAAAAACCCGATGGCCCAAAACTGGGCAAAGGTTTTAACCTTGCCCACAAAACTCACGGAAACCTTCTTGATCTTACCGATATTGGCCATCCACTCCCGTAACGCCGAAATGGCGATCTCGCGTCCGATAATGACTATCGCCGGCAAGGCCAAGACGATTCCCGGGTGGGTCGAGAGGATCAACACCAAGATGGTCGAGATAGTGAGTTTGTCCGCCACCGGGTCTAAGAAAGCACCGAAGGCGGATTGCTGTTGCAGTTTGCGCGCCAGATAACCGTCAACCCAGTCGCTAACGCCGGCAATAAAAAACAAGAGGGTTAACCACAGGTGTTTAGAGCCCAAGTGCGGTAGATAATACACCGCGATGAACACTGGAATTAAGACAATACGAAACAGTGTGATCGTATTGGGAACATTCAATGGGATCATAATGGCCAGTGTATTTAGCGTCAATACGGAGGGTTACGTGCTGTTATGGAACGTATCATAAATTCGTTGCGCAAGCGACGTATTAATTCCTGGCACCTGGGCGAGGTCTTCAATACCGGCGCGGGCGATTTCCTGTAACCCTCCAAAATGACGCAATAAACGCTGGCGCCGCTGTACGCCCAAGCCGTGGATTTCTTCTAATACGGAGTGGCTGCGGGTCTTTTGTCGGCGTTTGCGGTGCCCGCTGATGGCAAAGCGATGCGCCTCGTCGCGGATCTGCTGGATCAGGTGTAATGCCAGTGAGTCGGGCGGTAATTGAAGTTCGTTATTACTCTGGGTATCCACACCTGGAAGGATCAAGGTTTCTTGTCCAACACGGCGATCCGCGCCTTTAGCAACGCCAATAACCAGTACCGAATTCAATTGTAATTCTTCCATAACCTTCAGCGCGCGTTGTACCTGGCCCTTACCCCCATCGATAAAAATAATATCCGGAATTTTACCCTCACCCTGCTCGATCTTCTTATAACGCCGCAACAACACCTGTTCCATGGCCGCGTAATCGTCTCCCGGGGTGATATCGCTAATATTAAAGTGCCGGTACAGGGAATATTGCGGTCCCGCCGAGTTAAACACTACACAGGCAGCAACGCTGGCCTCCCCCTGGGTGTGACTGATATCAAAACACTCGATGTGTTCCGGCCGTTCATCCAGGTGTAATAGATCTTGTAATGCGCTAAAACGTCGCAATAAGGTGCTCTGCGACAATAAACGCGTTTTTAACATCGACTGGGTGTTCTGGCGCGCCATCGCAATCCAGCGCGCTTGTTTACCACGCACCCCGGTGCGGATCTGCACGCGCCTACCGGAGTGTTCACACAGCAGGGTTGTTAACAACTCCAGGCCGTCTAATTTTTCCGCTACGAAAATTTGCGCGGGGATATCGCGCTCAACAGCCTGGGGGCTGGGCAGATAATATTGCGATAAGAACGCGGTTAATAATGCGTGGGTAGTATTATCCGCTTCACTGCGGGGGAAAAAGGTTTTATTGCCCAGGTTACGTCCACCGCGAATCGAAAATACCTGCACACAGCCCATTCCTTGTTCGCTGGCGGCGGCGATAATATCGCAATCCCCGCCCGCTTGGGTAATATACTGTTTTTCTTGTACACGCCGCAGACTGGTGATCTGATCGCGGATCGTGGCAGCACGTTCATAGTGAAGCTGCCGGGCGGCGCTATCCATGCGTTGCGCCAGTTCTTCCGCCACTTGCTGACTGCGCCCCTGTAGAAATAACAACGCGTGCCTAACATCCTCGTTGTAATCGGATTGGCTAATCAACCCTACGCAAGGGGCGGTACAACGTTTGATTTGATACTGCAAGCAAGGCCGAGAACGGTTTTTGAAAAAACTGTCTTCGCACTGTCGCACCGGAAAGATTTTTTGTAACAACTGCAAGGTATCGCGCACCGCGCCAGCACTGGGATAAGGACCGAAATAGTGGCCTTTGAGGCGTTGCGCGCCACGGTGAAATCCCAACCGTGGGAATTCCTGTTGCGTTGATACATATATATAAGGATAACTTTTATCATCGCGGTAGAGGATATTGTACCGCGGCTTATGGCGTTTAATCAGATTATTCTCTAATAACAATGCCTCGCTTTCGGTGTGGGTGATGATGGTTTCGATGCGTTCAATCCGTGCCACCAGTGTTGCGGTTTTGATATCGTGGTGTTTTGCCGAAAAGTAATTGCTGAGGCGTTTTTTGAGGTCGGCGGCCTTGCCGATGTAAATAATTTCTCCGTGCGCGTCAAGCATTTGATAAACCCCTGGCTGCTGCGGTACTCCGGCCAGAAATTGTTGACTATCAAAACTCATATCGACCTTAAAACTGTGTATCCAGGTAGCGTCGAATTTGGCGAAACACGGCGTGAAACATCGGCGTGGTCAGCCGCCGGGTTTGGGTGTTATAACGACTACAATGGTAGGAGGTAAACAAGGCTAATCCATCCGGTAGTGTATAGTGCTGTGCATGGGCAAAGGGATAGGCCGATTTTTTTAACCGCAAGGCCAATAATACCGCATGGTGCGCAATCGCGCCTAGGGCCAATACCGCGCAGCCCGGCCGCAATCCGATTAATTCGGCGGACAGAAACCCATTGCAAGTAGTAATTTCCTGTGGTGTCGGCTTGTTTTCTGGCGGTAAACATTTCACGGCATTGGTGATCCGGCACTGTTTTAGTTTTAGGCCGTCGCGTAAGGATTCCGACGTGGCCTGGTTGCTAAAACCAAATTTATACAAGGTTTCATATAACAGAATGCCCGCATAATCCCCGGTGAAGGGTCGGCCGGTCGCATTGGCGCCGTGCATGCCGGGGGCCAGCCCTACGATCAGCAACACAGGTTTGCTTACACCAAAGGGAGCAACCGGAAGCGCATGATAGTCAGGATAGTCCTGGCGCACCTGTTGTAAATGCCGATCAAGCCGTGGACAACGGCTACATGTAGGATCGAATATCACTTGTCTTGTAATACACCATAACGTAATACCAGGCGGGCGAGTTCAACATCGGTACTGATACCTAGCTTGCTAAACAGGCGTTGCCGATACGTCGAAATCGTCTTGGGACTCAAACACAACTTGTCGGAAATCGCATTGACCTTGCCACCGTCCATGATCATCATCATGACTTGCAGTTCGCGCTCGGACAGGTCAACGAACGGCGAACGCTCTTCTTGCGATTTAAAATCGGCCAGCGCCAGTTGTTGGGCGATTTGCGGCGTGATGTAGCGCTTGTTGGCCATGACTTCACGAATCGCATGGGTGATTTCGGTGATCTTGCATCCTTTGGTGAGGTAGCCGGCGGCACCCGCTTTCAACAGGCGTTGCGCGAACACCTCGTCTTCGTTCATGGTAACAATAATCACCTTGATTTCCGGATGTTTATGCAGAATTTTGCGGGTTGCTTCTAACCCGCCGATTCCTGGCATATTGATATCCATCAGAATAACATCGATGGGGATTAGTTTGACTTTTTGAACCGCGTCTTCCCCGCAGATCACCTCGGCGACAACTTCGATACCCTCGATATCGTCCAATAACCGGCGCAATCCGGTACGGACAAGATCATGGTCGTCAGCCAACATTAATTTAATCATAGATCGCACGCTTAAGTGTTGTTACTTGGGAGGTGCTGACTGCGGAGTATACGTGGTTTTAACAATGCTGTGATATTTTAGAAGCGCTTTAATCCAATACACATACACATTATAAGGATGAAGGCCGGGACTGATTCCCAGTAGGACAGGCCACCGTGCTGGTCGCGGTAAAATAGACCGGCGCGAAACCACCGCCCTGGGTACGAAAATTTGTGGTCTGGCCCTGGTACAAACGCGCCGAGACCAACTGGGTCTGGCGGTTATACACATAATTGCGCCAATCTACTTTTAGCAGTACCGGTGCCACACCGCCCTTGGCGCGCCGCTCTCCTGGCGCAACCAATGCCTGGGCGATATAACCGCCCTGCGCGATCGCGGCAAACACCTTGCGTGTCAACTTGTCACCGCGGTAAACGGCCTTCCCGCCAAAGCCACCAAACGGTTTGAAAAACCATTGTTTACGGCTAGCCCAGAAGTGTTCGGCATTGCTCGGCGTGACAATACGGCTCGACGGAATACCCTGCGCCAAGGTGTTGATGGTAGCGGAAGGTACATGCAGCGCTGCTAAGTTGTCAGGGTTAGCAAGCAGTGTCAAATTACGTTTATCGGCATACAAGGCGTGAACACGTGGATGGGGGGTGACCACCACCGCATCGGCCAGATACGCCGCGCGTAATGCGGCGCAGGCGGGACTGGAAAAATCAAAATCGGTGAGACGGTTGTATACCAGATCGATACGCTGATCGCCGTACCATAACGCCGCCTGCTTATATTCTAATTGCTGTGGATCGGTAATCACGGCCTGTAATCCATAGGTTTCAAACAATCGCGCGAACAGGGTAAATTCCGGGTATAAATATTGCTGCGTAGGATCAATATCAATAATTGCAACCGTGCGTAGTGGCGCAGTGTCACGTTGTAAACGCCATTCGTGCGTAAACATGTTATAAAAGGTTAATTCCAATTGCGGTAGATTGGTTGCGGGTTCGATGTTGTCGCAACAGCGTTGCTGCGCTTGCATCAAGGCTACATTTAACATGGCACCGCCCGCGTTGCTGTTGATCTCAATCAGTTTGGCCCCGTCGGCATTAATATGAAAGTCATAGCCGAGGAACACGCCCAAATTGTTTGGCGCATGCCCAGCGATGGAAGGCGCCCAGGTTAATACTTGCTGCTGATACGCAGGCAAGGCTACGACGGTTTCCACCGCGGCAATCACCCGCTGCATTTCTGCGAGTTGATCATGGGTGATAAATACCGGGGTTGAGGAAAACAGATGTGGCCGGGACTCGAGCAGGGCGAGTTCTTGATCGATAAGCCGACTGTCAAGGGTGGAGCAATGGCAGGATTGGTTGTAAAGATCGGCGCTATAACTAGGTTTTAGAGTATCAGTGGGCATAGGCAGTGTATCGGTGCGGCCCAAGAATTATACGAGAAACCACCCTGCTTGTCGCCCTCGCCGCGCCAAAATTTATTGCATCCGGTCCTGTAACACCAGGGTATACAGCGCAAGGTATTCCTCGGCGCGGTGCTTCCAGGAAAAATCTTGTTGCATCCCGGTACGCTGCAGTTGTTGCCACCTAGCGTTATTTTCAAATAAGGTTTGTGCGCGCCGCAGTGCCGCCAGTAAACCGGCGGTGCTGACTTCGGTCATGACAATCCCGGTGGCGGATTGATTGGCGAGAGTCGTTGGCGTAGCATCGACCACGGTATCGCGCAATCCCCCCACCGGGGACACGATCGGCACTGCCCCATAATGCTGCGAATACATTTGATTGAGTCCACAGGGCTCAAAACGCGACGGCATTACAAACACGTCGGCACCAGCTTCAATACGATGCGCCATGGCTTCATCATAACCAATTTGCACCCCCACGCGGTCGGGATAGGTTTTGGCAAGTTCTTGCAAACGAGTTTCATGACGTTTGTCACCGTTGCCAAGAACCACCCACTGCCACGTAGCCGATAAGGATTGCTCAATCGCCGCAATGACCAAATCAATACCTTTTTGATCAACCAAGCGACTGACGAGACCCAATACGATGGCGCCATCGGTGATAGGAAGGTTAAAGCGCGCTTGTAAGGCATGTTTGTTGATGCGCCGGTGGTGTAATTCATTATAGTGGTAGGCGTGGGCAATGTGGTTATCGGTCGCCGGATTCCACACACGTGTATCGATCCCATTGAGGATTCCGCTTAAATGCGTGCGACGCTGTTGCAGCAGACCTTCCAAACCCTGGCCAAATTGCGCGGTCTGGATCTCCTGGGCATAACTCGGACTAACCGTATTGATGCGATCGGCGAACACCAACCCGCCTTTCATAAAGGTAAACCCATTATGAAATTCCAGTACGTCGTGGTGCCATAACTCCGCGTCAAGGTGTAAAGCGTCAAATGTCTTGCGGTCAAAAAACCCTTGGTACGCGAGGTTATGGATGGTAAAGAGCATTGCCGGGCGTTGCGCGGTGTTGCGTAGCAACACCGGGATGAGCCCTGTTTGCCAATCGTTGGCATGCACAATGTCCGCACGCCAGTCCAAATCGAGTTGATCATCGGCTAACAACGCGGCGACGTGGTTGTAAAGCGCAAAACGTTCTGCGTTATCCTTCCAATCGTGTCCGTGCTCGTCATGGTAGGGCGTACCGGGCCGATCGTACAGGGTCGGACAATCCACCAGCAACACCGGAACGCGACTGCCAGGTAAACTGGTGCGTAATAACTCCACGCTGTAACCGCGCACCGTGGTGCGCAAAATACGGGTTGGCTGGGTTTTAAATTGTTGCAGCAGGCTACGGTAAGCGGGTAAGACGACGTGGACATCGTGGCCGAGTTGCTGCAGGGCGCAGCTTAAACTCGCGGCGACATCGCCCAAGCCGCCGGTTTTTACCAGCGGGTAGATTTCACTTGTGCAGTATAATATGCGTTGCGCGGCCAACGTCATGCGTTAGTGCCGCTCCACTCTAGCACGATCCCTGCCAACGGTGGCAAGGTTAAGGCGATCGAATACGGCCTGCCCATCCAGGGAATCGACTCGGCATAGAGGTCACCGCTGTTTCCAATATTGCTACCCGCATAAAAATGTGAATCGGAATTTAAACGTTCGTGATAGCGGCCGGCGTGTGGCACACCAATGCGATATTTCTCGCGTGGCACTGGAGTGTAATTCATGGCGACCACCATGACGGCGTCTTCACTGCGGCGCAGATATACCAGTACCGACTGGGCGGCGTCATGACAGTCGATCCATTCAAACCCGCTGGGTTCAAATTCATGGCGCGACAACGCGGCGGAATTGACGTATAACCGATTGAGATCACGCACCAATTGACGTATGCCTTGATGATAGGGATATTCGAGCACGTACCAGTCCAAAACCGTGGCAAAATTCCATTCCGATCCCTGGCCAAATTCACAACCCATGAACAATAGTTTCTTTCCGGGGTAGGTGAACATATACGTATACAATAAACGTAAGTTCGCAAATCGTTGCCATTCATCTCCGGGCATTTTGTACAATAGCGATGCCTTGCCGTGCACGATTTCATCGTGCGACATGGGCAAAATGAAATTCTCGTGAAATAAATATAACAACCCAAACGTCAGCTGATCATGGTGGTAACGCCGGTGAATCGGATCCTTACTAAAATAGCTTAGGGTGTCGTGCATCCAGCCCATATTCCATTTCATGGAAAATCCCAAGCCGCCGATATCGGTGGGACGCGTAACCATAGGCCAGGCCGTGGACTCTTCCGCCATAATCACGCTGCCGGGAAAGTCACGATGGGTGACACGGTTGAGTTCGCGTAGAAATGCAATGGCGTCAATATTTTCGTTACCACCATGTATATTGGGCAACCACGCGCCGTCCTTGCGGGAATAATCCAGGTATAACATTGAGGCCACGGCATCCACCCGCATTCCATCGATATGAAATTCCTTTAACCAATAGACCGCACTGCTGATCAAAAAATTGCGCACTTCGTTACGCGCATAATTAAATATCAACGTACCCCAATCCGGGTGTTCGCTGCGGCGTGGATCCTCGTGCTCGTATAAATTACTGCCGTCAAACCGCGCCAAGGCGAAATCATCGCGGGGAAAATGCGCCGGCACCCAATCGATAAACACTCCGATCCCCTGCTGGTGAAAATAATCCACGAAATAGCGGAAGTCATCGGGACTACCGAAGCGCTGGGTCGGCGCAAAATAGCCGGTGGTCTGATAGCCCCATGAATCGTCCAAGGGGTGTTCGGTAATCGGTAATAATTCAATGTGCGTGAACCCCAGATCACGGACATGCGCGGCCAGCCGCCGGGCCAGTTCTCGATAATTGAAGAAACGGCCGTTGTTATCGCGTTGCCAGGAGCCTAAATGCACCTCGTAAATACTCATCGGGGTATGTAACCAATTGCTCGAAGAGCGGCGTTGCATCCAGTCTTGGTCTTGCCAGTGGTATTGACTCTGGGTGATACGGGAGGCGGTATGGGGACGTAACTCAAATTCTTGTGCGTAGGGATCGGTTTTTTGCTGTACGCTACCGCTGTCACGGTGGCGTATTTCGAATTTATACAACTGCCCCGGCTTTAAGCCGGGAATAAAAATTTCCCATACCCCGCTGCTACCGCGATTACGCATCGGATGGCAACGGCCATCCCAACGATTAAAGTCGCCGATCACACTCACCCGCTCGGCATTCGGCGCCCAAGTGGCGAACCGCACACCGGCGATGTCCGCTATGCTCAGCAGATGTGCGCCCAAGATAGAATAAATTTGCCAGTGCCGGCCTTCGCCGAATAAGTACAGGTCTAAGTCGGAGATCGACGCCGCAAAGCTATACGGATCATAAAAAGTTTCGCGCAGCCCGCTGCTATCAATACGCACCAGACGGTAATAATCTGTTACAGATTTGGTAGCGCCGCGCCACTCAAACAGATCGGTCGTCCCAATCCGGTTAAATTGTTCTTGGGTTGCTTCCAGCAGGAGGGTCCGGGTATGCGGCGCAAATACCCGGATGCAGGACTGTTCCGCGTTGATCGCGTGCCGCCCCAGTTGGGCAAAGGGATCATGGTGGCGCGCTTCACAGATACGTAACAGATCAGCGGGTAATTCAACCGGTTTTTGTTTTGCTTCACGCATTTGCAGCGGGTATTTTAACCAAAGGGTACGACTCGTCTAGTATAAGGCACAAAACCGTAATAATGTCTGTGCAAATCATTAAAATAAAAACTGCTATAGTGAAAACGCGTTATCCATCCGCTGCTGGTATCCGTGCTGTAACGTCACTGCGATTACGGCTACTTGCATCATGACACGATGTTACGTTACGACGCAATCCACCTTCGACGAACAACCCTGGTGCGATTCGATACGGACGTGTTGCACTACAGTGCGTACCTATTTCACAATAGGACATGGAACGACACGGTTGCGGCCAATTCGCCCTTGGCATGGGTTTTGCCGTTGTGTTATTAACGAGGTGATAATTCAGGAGTCATAGATAGTGCTGCACAATCGATCACCGCGTTTTGTAAGCCGTCTTACCCGCGATACCCTGGCCATTATCATGGCAGGCGGACGCGGTTCACGTCTAATGCACCTCACCGACTGGCGTGCCAAACCCGCCGTACCGTTTGGAGGAAAATTTCGTATTATCGATTTTCCACTCTCCAATTGTATAAACTCCGGGATCCGTCGCATCGGTGTCTTAACCCAATACAAGGCGCACTCCCTGATTGTCCATATTCAGCAAGGTTGGGGGATGTTTCGCGGAGATTTTGGTGAATTTGTGGAGCTGTTGCCGGCTCAACAACGCATCGAGGCCTCGTGGTATGCCGGCACCGCCGACGCGGTATTTCAAAACTTGGATATCGTGCGCAACCATAATCCCGAATATGTCTTGGTTCTCGCAGGTGACCATGTCTACAAAATGGATTATGGTGAAATGCTGGTGACCCATGTGCAATCGGCCGCGGACATCACGGTGGCCTGCGTCGAAGTCCCGATCGAAGAGGCGCGCGGCTTTGGTGTGATAGGTGTGAATGAAAACGGCTTTATCCACAGTTTTGTCGAAAAACCCCAGCAACCAACCCCGATTCCCGGTCATCCCGACCGTGCCCTGTGTTCAATGGGTATCTACATCTTTAACCGCGATTTCCTCATTGAACAATTAATTGCCGACGCGGACCGGCCGCATTCCAACCGTGATTTTGGTAAGGATATACTCCCCACCGTGATCCAAAAATACCGCGCCTATGCCTATCCGTTTACCAATCCTGAAACCGGCAAAATGCACTATTGGCGTGATGTGGGTACCGTGGATGCTTATTGGGAGGCCAACCTGGAATTGATCGGTGTCACCCCTGAATTGAATCTGTATGACCATGCCTGGCCGATATGGACTTACCAAGAACAACTGCCACCGGCAAAATTCGTGTTTGACGAAGATAATCGCCGTGGTATCGCCATCGACTCGATGGTTTCGGGCGGGTGTATTATTTCCGGAGCGCGGGTACACCATTCTTTATTGTTTTCCAGTGTTACCGTCGATGCCTATAGTCAAGTTGAAGATTCGGTCATCTTGCCCAACGTCAGTATCGGTGAAAATTGTATTATTCACCGTGCTGTTATCGACAAGGAATGTATCATACCCGCCAATACTCACATCGGTGTGGATGCGCTGCAGGACAAAGAACGGTTTTATGTTTCCCCCGGTGGGGTAGTATTGGTTACCCCCGAAATGCTTGGCCAACACGTACATTATGTCCGCTAAATCCCGCTTAAATGTGGTACTGCTCTGGCATATGCATCAACCGCTGTACCGCGATATGCGTTCCAGCAAATACCTCCTGCCCTGGACGTATTTACACGTCATCAAGGACTATGTCGACATGGTGGCACACCTGGAGGCCATCCCCGAGGCACGCGCGGTGGTAAATTTCACGCCCACATTATTAGAGCAAATCGACGATTATGCGCAACAAATCGTCCACTACTTCCAAACCGGCGCTGAACTACACGATCCACTGCTCGATGCCTTGATTCAACCGGTGTTACCCAACAGCAGGCAAGCACGTATCGCGCTGCTACGGCAGTGCCTGCGTGCTAACGAAGAGCGGCTGATCAACCGTTACCCCCACTATAAACATTTAGCCGAAATGGCACGCTGGTTATTACAACACCCCGAATCCATTGTGTACGCGACTGACCAATACCTGATAGATTTGCTGGTATGGTTTCATCTGGCCTGGTTGGGCGAAACCGTGCGCCGTACCGATCCACGCGTGCAAGCGTTATTGACCAAGGCCGCGGGCTTTGATCTGCACGACCGCAACCAACTGCTGCGCGTGGTGGGTGAGTTGATCCGGCAAGTCATCGAACGTTACCGCCGTTTGGCCGTGTTAGGACAAATTGAATTGGCCGTAACCCCCTATGCCCACCCGATCATGCCATTATTACTCGATCTTAAATCAACCCATGAGGCCCTGCCGGAAGCGGAACTCCCGCCGTTGGAGAAATACCCCGACGGCGAGGAACGTGTCAATTGGCATATCCAAAAAGGCATCGCGGTATTTAAGCACTACTTTGGAATGCAGCCGGCGGGTTGTTGGCCGTCCGAGGGTAGTTTGTCGCAAGCAACGCTGCGCTTATTACAGCAACACGGATTTAAATGGACCGCCAGCGGTGAAACCGTGTTACACAACAGTATCCGCAAGGATAACCAAGCGGAAACCGCCGCGTGTTTACACCGCGCCTATCAATGCGCGCAGATCCCCATTGCCTGCTTCTTTCGTGACGATAAACTCTCGGATCAAATCGGGTTTACCTATTCCACCTGGCATGCCGACGACGCCGTCGCCAATCTGCTACATCACCTGGAGAATATCGCGTCGGCGTGTGACTATAATGAAAACTCGGTGGTATCGATCATCATGGACGGGGAAAACGCCTGGGAATTTTACCCCGAGAATGGCTATTACTTTTTGCAAGCCCTCTACAAGGGTCTGGCGAATCACTCCGCGCTGCGTTTGAGCACTTATTCTGATTACCTTGCGCAACACAGTCAACGCCGCTCTTTACAGCAGTTGGTGGCCGGCAGTTGGGTCTACGGTACGTTTTCCACCTGGATCGGCAGCAAAGATAAAAACCGCGGCTGGGTAATGTTAGCAGATGCAAAAAAAGCCTACGACCAGCAGCTCGCAAGCAAAACATTTTCTGAGGAGATGGTGGAACGCTTAAAAACCCAACTGGCCATTTGTGAAGGATCGGATTGGTTTTGGTGGTTTGGCGATTACAACCCGTCCGAATCGGTAAGCGATTTTGATTATCTTTACCGTATGCAACTGTCGAGTTTGTATATTCTACTGGGGATCGAACCGCCCAGTTATTTATCCCAAGCCTTCAGTCAGGGGGGTGGCCATCCTTCCATGGGCGGGGTCATGCGCCGTGGACAGGAATAATCCAGGGTGACCAACTACGCGCATAAACTCCATAACCATCGACGCGGGGGTATTTTATTACACCCTACATCGCTACCGGGAAATTCATCCCAGGGCCAAATCAGCCACGACGCCTATCGGTTTATTGAATTTTTAGCCCAGTGCGGTATGTCGGTGTGGCAGATGTTACCGTTTGGGCCAACCCACGCGGACGGCTCACCCTATATGGTGTTATCCGCCCATGCTTGCGATAGTTATCTGATCAGCTTGGACTGGTTGGCGGATCGGCAGTTGCTAACCGCTCCGGTCCTCGCCCATGACCGCAGCAGTCATCGTCGTTTGTTGCAAATCGCCTACGGTAATTTTCTTACCCATCAACCCGTTGGCTTAACTACCGCGCTACAACGCTTTATCCAACAACACGCCTATTGGCTGGACGATTACGCCCTCTTCATGGCCTTACGCGAAGCCTTCGACAACCGTCCTTGGTTGCAATGGGAAGGCCCAGTACGCGACCGGCACGGCGAGGCCCTGGTACAGGCAAGACATCAGTATGCGCAGCAGATTGGCTTTCATCAATTCGTCCAGTTTGTATTTTTTACGCAGTGGCAGGAATTAAAAGAATACGCCAAGCGCCACCAGGTTCTTTTATTTGGCGACATGCCGATTTACGTAGCGTTGGACAGCGCCGATGTGTGGGCGCAGCGTGAATTATTTAATCTGGACGAACGCGGCGAGCCGCTTACCGTGGCCGGTGTGCCGCCGGATTATTTCTCCGCCACCGGCCAACGTTGGGGCAACCCGCAGTATCGCTGGGCGGAGATGAAAAAAACCGATTTTCAATGGTGGCACGATCGGATCCGCACCCAGCTGCAATTATTTGATTTGATCCGCATCGATCATTTTCGCGGCCTAAGCGCCTATTGGGAAATACCCGCCGCGGAAACCTCGGCCATCCATGGCCATTGGGTTAAAGCACCCGGCAAGGCCTTGTTAAAATCCCTTTACACCGCGTTCGCCGAGTTACCGCTGGTGGCCGAAGATCTCGGCCATATCACCGCCGAGGTACACGAGTTGCGGCGCAATTTTTCCTTGCCCGGGATGAAGATCTTACAATTCGCGTTTGACGGTGATCCTACCAATATTTATTTACCCCACCATCACGAATTTAATTCGGTGGTATACACCGGCACGCATGATAATGACACGACGCTCGCCTGGCATGAAAAACTCCCGCCAGCGACCCAAGACTATATCCGCCAGTATTTTCAACATTCGAGTCCATCGCTCGACACTCAGATGCCGGACATGTTGATCCGCACCGCGCTGGCCTCGGTATGTTGCCTAGCGGTGGTGCCGTTACAAGATATTCTTGGCTTGGGCGAGGGACACCGCATGAACACCCCCGGCACAACCCAGGGCAACTGGCGGTGGCGATTCGAATGGTCGCAATTTCCGGCCACACTTACCAGCCGTTTGCGCGAACTGTTGCAGCGTTATGATCGTTTACCGGCGGGTGATTAAAGTAGTTGAGTTTCCCATCAGTGCGGTGATTGGATGTTCTTTAGAACTCTATTTAAATCCGGATCGAGTACAAGGCGTTTGTCGGAGCGCAGCATGGCCTCGAACTCATCAGCCGAGACCGGCTTACTGAAAAAATAACCTTGGATCTGGTCGCAACCTTTGACTCGCAGGAAATTCAGCTGGGCTTCGGTTTCTACACCTTCCGCAATCACGTTCATTTGTAAACTGTGGGCCATGGCGATGATGGCCGTGGCAATGGCCGCGTCTTCTGGATTGTGGTTAACATCGGAAATAAAGGCTTGGTCGATTTTTACGGTATCAAATGGAAAGCGCTTTAAATAAGCCAGTGAGGAATACCCCGTGCCAAAATCATCCAATGACAGACGCAAACCCATGGCACGAAACTCGCGCATGATTTTTTCAGCTTCCTGGAGATTTTGCATCACCAATGATTCGGTCAATTCTAATTCAACAAAATCAGATTTCAATCGGTATTCAAGCAGTGCTTGGCGCACAAATTCTTGTACCTGACCTTTTTTGAATTGCAGTGCCGACAGATTTATAGCCACCGGCACGATGTTCACTAGATTCGTTTGCCAGGCGAGCTGTTGGGCGCAAACCGTATGGATGATCCAGTCGCCTATCGGTACGATAAGTTCGGTTTCCTCCGCCAATGGAATGAACTCTTTAGGCAAAATGATACCGCGCTGCGGATGCCGCCAGCGGATCAAGGCCTCGGCACTGGCAATACGCCCGGTACGCAGGTCCACCTTGGGCTGGTAAAATAAGACAAACTGCCGCTGATCTAGCGCGGTTCGCAACAGGCGTTCCAACTCGATTTTTTCCGCCATGCGGGCACTGATTTCCGGCGAATAATACGCGTGCCGTTCGCCATTCGCCTTGGCTTGCTTGAGCGCCGCCTCGGCATTCTTGAAAAGCGATTCTGCATCTTCACCGTCCAGCGGGTAGGCGGCGATCCCCATATGCACCGATAGATGGAGCTCCCGGCCTTCAACCAGCATCGGCTTATCCAACAGATCCGCGATGAGACCCACCCAGACGGCGACATCGCGATCCGGAGTGCGTGTCCACGCCAGCGCGAAGTTGTCACTGGCCAGGCGCGCTGCGGTAAAGGGACGGGATAAACCGCGGCTAAGACGCTCACCCACAGTCTTAAGCACTTGGTCCCCCACATGGCGGCCCAGAGTATCGTTCAACAGTTTGAAACGATCCAGATTAATGATCACGACGAAAGCGGTGTTTCTCTCATGGCGCGCGGATTGAATAATTTGTCCGAGGCGGTCGAGAAATAGACTGTTATTGGGTAGGCCAGTCAAGGTGTCATAGTAGGACAGGTAGTTAACCCGTTCCTCCTGTTCGATATGGTTCAGCGCAAACGCGATATCGCCGCCCAGTTCATTCAGCAATTTTAATTCCGCTTCGTCAAAAAAGTTCGCGGCGCGCGCATAGAGCACCATTACCCCCACGGTTTGTGCTTGCGGGACCAAGGGCAAGGCGATAATAGAACGATAACCATGTTCAAGCGCATCACGACACAGTGGACTGGGATGCGCTATGGTGCTGATATCGTTGCGGAATGCCGTGCTTCGGCTGGTTAGCGCCTGATCGAGGACACAGGGCTGAAATGATCCCTGTAGCTCCGAAGTTTTTAACAGGTCTTGCAGACGGTTTAATTCAATGCCCATATAGGCGACGGGCGTCAAAACCGAATCATCCGCGGCGCATAGGCCAATCCAAGCGGTATCAAATTCACCATAGTCCGCTGCAATCCTGCATGTTTCATCAAACAGCGCCTGGCGATCGCGGATACGCACAATCGCGGAATTGATGGCGCTCAACACCGCTTGGATCCGATTCAGGCGCGCAATCTTTTCCTGTTGGACTTCAAGTTGTTTGATATAACGTTCAAGCATCGTGGTGCGCACCAATGAGATATGGGTGCGCACACGGGCATGCACCAGCGCCGGAGAAACCGGTTTGACGATATAATCCACCGCGCCGCATTCAAAACCCGCGGCTTCATGCCCTACTTCACTGAGCGATGAAACGAAGATCACCGGGATGTCTTCTGTTGATTCATCCGCCTTGAGTTTCTTGCACACGCTGTATCCGTCCATGTCCGGCATCTGAATGTCGAGCAAGATCAGCGCAGGCCGGTGTTTCTCCGCAGCGGCCAACGCCTCGGTTCCGTTGCGGGCAAACACTAAAGAATAGCTTGGCGCAAGAATTTGCTTCAAGGTCGCCAAATTGCTTGGTTCATCGTCGACAATGAGTAACGTGCTGGTCGACATGGGCTACTCCTTCGGATTTATTCGCAGGCTGGAAATGAGTCGACGTGTAAGCGTCTCGGCGCCACGAAAGTCAAAGTCATCCACACAGGCGTGCAAGGAGGTCAGGTCGACCGTTGAAACCATCTGTGCGAGCGCGTCGAGTAGTGGTTTGACCTTGTCGGGATTATCCCTATCAAGCGCGTGCAACAGTTCCTCCAACAGTGGCGCCGCTCGCGCAGGATCGGTAGCGATCAGTTGCGGCGCAGATTGAACGTCTTGTGTAAGGTTAAATCGTGCGATCGAAGTAAACACCGTGTTCAACGCGGTTTGAAGCCGACCCAACGGTTCGCTGGCATCACCGGCAATCACCGTAATGGCTTCAATCTCAGACGCAAACTGGGCAACCTCGGTCAAGGCAAGATTCCCGGCCGCGCCTTTTAACTTGTGGGCCAGCGCTTGCGCAGCAAGCTGGTTATTTTCTGCTTGGAATGCCCTAATCTCAGCCGTGCAATCCGCATAATCCACAGCAAATTTGTTTAAGAAATTCTGGTAGTCATTGATATCCTTCCACACCTGCAGCGCCTTAGTGATAGCGATGCCGGGCAGATTTGTAAAAACAAGGCGGTTACCCTTAACATTTGCCGTACCAACGGAATTGTCTATTAATACCGGTTCAGGCTTACAGTGGGTTAAGCGTTGAATAGCCTCCATCAACTCTTCAACGTTAAACGGTTTTGCCACAAAGGTGTTCATACCCGCCAGTTGCGCCGCGTTTTGCTGTGCCTTGAAGGCACCGGCGGTGAGCGCGACCACCGGCAGATTCGCGAATTGGGCGGACTTGCGTATTTCGCGCGTGGCCTCGTAACCGTCCATCACCGGCATCTGCACATCCATTAATACAACGTCTATCGCCTGCGGGTTGGCATATAACCAATCAATAGCGGCTTTACCGTCGTTCGCCAGGGTGACGAGCGCACCATCGGCTTGCAGAATTCGTTGCGCCACTTCGCGGTTAATATCACTGTCGTCCACCACCAACACGCGCACACCGGGAATGCGTTTGTTAGTGTAGGCCAGTTGTGAGGCTACGTTGTGCGCATGACCGCGGCGACGTAATACCTCGGCCACGCAGTTATAGAGATTGGAACTGGTCACGGGTTTACTAAGCACACCGTCAACCAGGTCGATGTCGGGTTGTTTGAGCATTTCATCGCGCGAAAATGCGGTGACCATGAGTACAATGGGCGATGATTCGGTTTTGAAACTGCTCCGAATCACCTTGGCGGTGGCCAGCCCATCCATTTCCGGCATCTTCCAATCCAACAGCAGCACATCGTAGGCAAGGCGGTTGTTCTCGACCTTGGTGCGCACCGCTTGAATGGCCGCGAGACCTGATTCCACTTTGCTCGGTGTCCATCCGATGGATAAGGCGGTGAGCGCTAAATTTTCACGCGCGATTTCGCTATCATCGGCAACCAAGATATTGAGACGGGCCAACCCCACTGGGGCGTATTCCGTCGCAGCGATCCACTCGAAGGGGATGGTGAACCAAAACTCACTCCCCCGGCCGGGTTCACTGATCACGCCGATCTCCCCTCCCATCCGGGTCACCAGGTGCCGGCTGATGGTTAATCCCAATCCGGTGCCGCCGAAGCGCCGTGTGGTCGAGGTATCGGCCTGTGAAAAGGCGGAAAATATTTGCGCTTGTTTCTCAAGTGGAATACCGATACCGGTATCTCTCACCGAAAAACGTAGCGTGGCCGTCTTGTCATCGCGCGCCAGCAAATTAATGGCCACCCGGACCATACCGTGATCGGTAAATTTGATGGCGTTGCCGGTTAAATTGATCAAGATCTGTTCGAGCCGTAACGCATCACCGAGTAATTGGCCGCCGACACTCGGCGGCGGAGCGATAATAAGCTCAAGATCCTTGTCGCCGGCGTTCGCGCCCATGATACTGGCCAGGTTATCGAGCACATCGGTCAGCGCGAACGTTGCGTGTTCGATCTCCATCCGTCCGGCTTCGATTTTAGAAAAATCCAGAATGTCGTTGATGATGGCTTGCAGTGAACGGCCCGCATTGCGTATTTTCTTTACCAACTCCGACGCATCGGCGTCAAGGTGTTTTTGATCGAGCAAATACGCCAGACCGAGGATCCCGTTCATCGGCGTGCGAATTTCGTGGCTCATATTGGCGAGAAAATCCGCTTTGGCACGGTTAGCAGCCTCGGCTTCGCCGGTACGGGCCAGCAGCGTCTGGTTGGCAATTTGCAGTTCGGTGGTACGCTCGGTTACGCGCTGTTCCAATTCTGCGTTGAGGGTTCGCACTTCATGTTCAGCGGCGCTGCGTTCGGCGATCTCGTGTTCCAATGTGTGTAGCATGCCGTTGAACGCATCGGCGAGTTGACCAATCTCGTCTTGCGTACTTTTGTCCGCGCGTAGATGGTAGTTGCGTTGTTGCATGACCTGCAGCGCCACCCTGCTGATCGCTTCGATAGGACCCGAGATCCAGCGTTGTAAACGCGACAATACCGCCGCGCCGATGGCTAAACTTGCCAACAGCACCGCGCCCAAAATAATCAGGTAATCCCCCATCCACTGCGAAAGATCGTAGCCTTGTTTGAGATAGACAGTACCCAGTACCACCCCGGCTTTAGTGATACGTTTGAACATTGTCAGTTCACCCGTGCCGAAATGAAAGCCTTCCCGCGCGGGGGCGATGGGAATATCTGTTTTGTGTTCTTGATCCCGGACATACTGCGCGAATAATGTGCCGCGGGCGGTATAAATTGCGGCCGTGATAATATTTGGATCGGCACGTAACAGCGCCAGGCTCTCGTTGGCCACCCGAGGATCATCGAACTCCAACGCGGTAGCACTGCCTTGGCCGAGGATGTTAGCCATGGTGGTTAGCACTCCCGCCATTTTGTTACGATCTTCCATCAAATCGTGATACAGCAACGCGCCACCGGCGGCCACCAGCGCACAGAAATTTGTTACCAGCACCACTAGCAGTAGTTTATGACGGACCGAGCGCAGCCGAATATTCACCTTAGGGTCTCCCGCCTTCGATTCGTTGCGCTACCTCGAGTAGGCGGGCACTAATTTTGAGTCCGCTGTGCTCAGCACTGGCGACCGAGACTTCAAAACGGATCCGCTTGTCCAGTGGAATAAAATTAATCACACTCCCGGCCTCGAGCGCTCCAGGCGATTCCGTTACCGTCAAGATGGGCTGTGATTTGATCGTGTCCAACAATTGTTTGAGCTGACCGTGTTCCCGTTGGCCTATGAAAAGAATCTGAATGTCGGACAGAGGTGCGCCCGGTTTCAAACGCTTCACCTCGACTTTGCGGTTATTAACCAAATGGCCGAGCGTCAATTTATTGAGTTCCGTCGCCATCGCGTCGGCACCGACAATACCAATGGACACCGGTGTATCGGCTTCCGGAAAGCTGGCTGGCGGCCATTCGACATGACTTGCGAACTTATAAAGGTAAGCCGCCTTGATCTGGTATTCAATATCATCGTCACTCGTATCTATCGCCCCCACCAGCGTCACCGGATAAGAAAGCACACACCAGCACAGCAGTAAAACCTGCCTGTACCGTAACGGCTGCGGCCGTCGATCGTTTCCGATCCATCGTCCGGGTGGGGTGTACCGTCGTACCCATAGCTGATATAAATGAACCCTCGGCATCAGAATTTCACCGTTAATGTCACGTCAATCGCACGTTCAACCTGGATGGTATTGGCCACGGTAGTGGTACTTGAGGCGGCGAATTCCGGGTGGCGAGGATCAAATAGATTTTGCGCCGTCACCGCCAACTGGGCAGTCCGCGAAATATACCAACCCAAGCGAGTGTCAACCGCTGTATACGCGGCCACTGCCGGTGAAGGCAGATCGCCGACGTGACGAATCGACACATCCCATTCCATAGCGTCACTCAAATCCCATTTAGATCCGAGTCGCCATTGTGAATGTGGGTCGTTGCCCGGTGATGATTGCGCCACGTTGTCGCCTTCAAAATGCTGCTGCTGTAATACCACCCCCGCGTTCAGCGACCAGGTTGTCGCGAGCTGATAACTCCCCCAGGCTTCTAAGCCTTCTACCCGGGCTTTAATCTGATTGCCTAAAACAGCGATGTTACCTGGCAACGTGTCGAGGCTGCGCAAGCGATCATAGCGGCTGAAAAATACCGTGAGCGAATACGAAAGGTCTGTGCCAACTTGATGCCGCAAGCCGAGGTCCAGCGTAGTGGCGATCTCCGAACGGAAATCTGGGCCGCCTTGCAGCGAGTATAATGTAGGCGTCGGTGAATTCGGTGTAACAAGGGGGATATTGGCATAAAATTCCTTGTCGATCCGCGACGGTGCCCGCACTGCACGTGAAAGCGCGGTCCACAACAGGGTATCTGTGTGAGGTTTCCATGCCAGCTTTACGTTAGGCAGGAATTCAAGCCCTGTGTAATCGTTGCTTTCCAGCTTGCTACCCGCCGTGAACCGCAATTCCGGTTGTAAGATCCATTCTTGTTGCACGAACAGATTACCCCAGTGGAGATCACGATCCGCGGGTAGAAATGCCAACACGCTGGAGTTTCTGACGCGGTCGGTGGCGATCCGATACCCTCCCCCCCAAATCAATTGATGGTTCACGGTAACCGGTAAGGCGTGCTGCAGATCCACGTCCAACATATCCAGCTTTTCGCTAAACCGGCCTGGATAATCGCGCGTCGTATGATCATAATAAAGTTGGGTGCGCAGGTTCGAGCCGTCGAGCAAGATCTGTTCGCAGCGGCCGAGTATATTGCCGCCGTTATTATGCTGCCTGCTGGCGGTGGCTTGATGGATTGCGTCCTGGTAGATGTTTGCTTTCAAAGTTAGGCGTTTATTTACTGTGTTCCAGTCGGAACGGAAACCCACTTGACCATGTTCCCATGCGTCCGGCACCGCGTTGCCACTGGCGGTAATACTGTGTTCAAAATTGTTGAACTTCGCGTAGACGCGGTAGTTGCCCTTGGCAGTACCCCCCAGCGCTCCGCCGTGCCGCACCGCTAGACTTTGACCGGTGTTGCCGCCTACCACGGAGGCGAAATTGCCCATCGTCTCCTCGGTTGGTTTGGTGATAATGTTAATCACGCCATTCACAGCGTTCGCGCCCCACAATGTTCCCCCTGGGCCGCTGATCACTTCAATGCGATCGACGTCTTCAAGTATGACATCCGGCGCATCCCAAAATACCCCTGAATAGAGCGGGGTATAAATCGTCCGACCGTCTAGCATCACCAGGAGTTTGTTGGCTGTACTGGAATTAAACCCACGCGCGCTGATCGCGTATTGACTACTGTTGATCCGCGCAACTTGCAGATTGGGGGCCAAACGTAGTGCTTCCGGCAGGGTATAGACCCCCGCGCGTCGAATAGCCTCACCCGTGATCACGTAAATCGAGGCAGGCGCATCCAGTAGGCGTTCTTGCTTCTTGGACACCGAGGTGACTTCGATATTGCCTAACTGTTCCAGGGAAAGATCCACAAATGCATCCGGCGTAGACCCAGTACTCCAGGCGCAGTTACTAACCAATACCGCCCAAATTAAGGCTATCGCGACTTGTCGAGTAAAACCTATGGAAACCAGGATGTTCTGTAGAGGAGATTCTATAATTACCGATTGCACTTGGCGCCGAAGACATACGGTTACACACCGGGAAAAATAGAACCCAGCTACCCTACTACCTAACAGTAAGCTCAGCATGGAAAATACCCTCATTTTTATCGGTAGCACAGTTCATCGTGGTATGATGGGCTCATCCTTTATTTTGCATAGTCATCGGCTATGCTATTCATATGCTAAAGTCCTAATCGCAAATAAATTTAAAACGTCTGACTCGGAGGGTTTGCTTGCACTACCCAGGGAGTGGTTTGTGCTTCAACGCGGAATGTTCAGACACCGGTAAAGTTGCTAAGACCTGCAAGTACGACACCCGGTGCTAAATCCAGCGCATAAAACCCAATTCAAACGGGTGGCTCAATAATTCATGGTAGGGATAGATGCGGATCTTATAATAACTCAGCCCCGGCATCTGGGGTTGTAATTTTAACTCAAAAATATGGTTGCCCTGTTGTTGCGCGACATAGGTGAATTTTAATTGCGCATAACGGTTTACGGCGCTGAGTTCTTCTTCCGTGCTCAAGATACATTCCACGATAACGTCCTCCGGCACCAATCCATTAAGATTAACACTGACACGAATCGGTAAGACCTCACCGTCATAAACTTGTTCCACGGCGCTATCGATCCGTTGCAAGCTAACCTCTTTCCAATGATCACGGATACGTTGTTTCCACTGCGCCAGGATACGCGCCGGTTTGGCGCCCTCCGCAGCCAATTTACGGTGTTGCCGGCACGCGGGGCCATAGCATTTATTCACGTAGTCCACCACCATGCGCTGTGAGTTGTAGGTGGGAATGCAGGACTTCATCGATTCTTTGGACAACCTTACCCACGCCGGTGAATAACCTTGATTGTTCACATTAAAAAAGGTCGGGATGATCTCGTTCTCAAGGATATTCAATAAATCGCCCGATTCTTCCCGATCGCGCCGGTCAGAGGAAATTTGTTGTTCGTGGGGATGGATTGCCCAGCCGTTGAGGCCGTTGTAACCTTCACCCCACCAGCCATCCAATACGCTGAGATTGATCACACCGTTAATGGCAGCCTTCTGTCCTGAAGTGCCGCTGGCTTCTAACGGGTACTGCGGTGTATTCACCCAGACATCGACCCCAGACACCAGTTTACGCGCCAAGGCCATGTCATAACCTTCCAATAAGATGAGCTTACCGATGAACTCGGGGCGCAGGGAATATTCATGGATGGTGCGGATCAATTCTTGCCCCGGTAAATCACGTGGATGTGCCTTACCGGCGAATACGATCAATACCGGACGTTGCGGATCATTTAACAATCTCGCCAGACGCTGCGGATCATTAAACATCAAAGTAGCGCGTTTATAGGTGGCAAAACGCCGCGCAAATCCCAGTACCAATACATTGGAATCGGGATGCGAGATGTATTGCGATATTCGGCCAATGATGGCCTCCGCATGGCCGGAGCGATGAAACCGATCCAAGGTGCGGTGATACACATCTTCCAGCATCTGGGTCTTCAACTCTTGACGCAAACTCCAGAAGCGGTGATCCGGAATCGCATCCAGGTTATGCCAGAATTTGGCGTTGAGTAATTCACTGCGCCACTCCCGAAACCGCATGTCGAATAAATTCACCCACTCGCGCGCCAAAAAAGTCTGCACATGCACGCCATTGGTGATATAGGTGATGGGATTTTCATCGTGGGGAATCTGCGGCCAGATATACCCTTCCATTTGTGATGCGACGCCGCCGTGGATACAGCTCACCCCGTTGTGAAAACGCGACCCACGCAAGGCCAGGGCCGTCATATTAAACGTACCATGGTTATTGGGCGTGCTTCCAAGCGAAAGAAATTCTTGCATATCAATACCAAGCTCAGCGACATAACGAGTGAAATAATTGGTCATCTGCCCGGCATCAAAAATATCATGTCCCGCCGGTACTGGAGTGTGGGTAGTAAAGATGGTACAGCCGGCGACGTATTCCAGCGCGCTATCAAAATCCAAGCCTTGTTTTACTTGCTCGCGGCAGCGTTCGACAATCTGAAAAGCGGCATGACCCTCGTTGATGTGCCATATTGTCGGTGTAATTCCCAGGGCGCGTAACGCGCGCACCCCGCCGATACCCAAGACCATTTCCTGTTGGATTCGGGTGGTTTTATCACCGCCGTACAATTGAAAGGTTATCGAACGATCATCGCTGGTATTCACTTCAAGATCGCTGTCCAATAAATATAAATGAATGTGCCCTGCGTCGGCCTGCCAGACTTTCAATTTCACTGGACGCGAATTGATTTCCACCTCGACGCTTATCTCTACACCGTTGGTGTCGGTGGCGGGCGTGACCAGCAATTCATCGAAGTTGATGGAGTTGTATTGCGCGATTTGATTGCCATTTCCATCGATCGACTGGCTAAAATAACCTTGACGGTATAACAATCCCACGGCAATAAACGGGACGCCCAGATCGCTGGCGGCCTTGCAGTGGTCACCGGCGAGGATACCCAAGCCCCCGGAATAAATCGGAAAACTTTCGTGGAATCCAAACTCGGCGCAGAAATAGGCGACTAAATCCTGATCAATATCAAGCTGCTGCGCGACATGTTTGTTAATAATTTTTTCACGGTAGGTTTGGCAGCCGGATAATACCCGGTGGTATTCTTCGACATACACCTGGTCTTCAGCCGCTTCGTCTAATACCCGTTGGGCAACCCGTCGCAGAAATAATTTGGGATTATGGTGGCAGGCTTCCCATAAAGGCGGGTCCAGCCGGTAGAAAAGGCCGCGGATACTTCGATCCCAGGTATACATCAGATCCGTGGCCAGTTGGTTTAAACCCTCTAACCGTTGCGGTACACGGGGACGAACTTCCAGTCGGTATCGAGTTTCGCTCATGAGATCTAACTTAGATTAGGATTGTGGTTATACTAGCACGTTGCGGAAGTTAAGCGGGGATAAACACCAATTGTTCAGTCCATCGCCATGCCCGACTTCACGCAGCACCGGTATTTGCCCATAGTCAAATTAAGTAAATAGTCGGCGCATCGTCAACTATTTTACCCTATAAGGATACACCCGCATGTTCTAAAATGGTTCATGGGTGGAGTATTCAATTCCGCGTTGCGTTTTACAAGTGCATTTTTCGCAAGTAAAACCCCACGCCCTACCCTATCCCAGTGGAACAGAAATTGCTTTGTCGTCTTCAGACTCGTCTAAGTTACACAAGGATTCGACTAACGGTAAGTTTATGAATCGAGATCAAGCCGCACGCCGCCCCACCACACTGACGAACACACCCGCCTGGAACGCATTACAGCAGCACTATAAGTCCATCGCACAGCAACATATGCGACAATTATTCAATGCCGACCCGCAACGGTTTGATCGTATGCATTTAATATGCAACGACATCTTGTTTGATTATTCTAAAAATATTGTTGACGAAACCACGCTGCCGTTATTATTTAATCTGGCGCGTCAGGCGGATGTATCAGGCTGGATCAACCGATTGTTTTCCGGCGATAAAATTAATCATACCGAGCAGCGGTCGGTGTTACATACTGCACTGCGCAATCTTAATGATAGTACGTTAATGGTCGATGCTGAAAATCTGCTTGCGAAGGTGCAGCACGAACTCGCACGGATGGAAACCATCAGTGATGCAATCCGCTCGCGGCGCTGGTTAGGGTGCAACCAGCAACCTATCACCGATATTGTTAACATCGGCATCGGCGGTTCGGACCTGGGACCAAAAATGGTAACCGAGGCATTACGGCCATACGCGGCACACGATCTGCGTAATCATTTTGTGTCGAACCTGGATGAAAACCACATCCTGGATACCTTGGAATATTTAAAACCTGAAACGACCTTATTTATCATTTCGTCAAAATCTTTTTCTACCATTGAAACCTTGATGAACGGACAAACGGCGCGCCGCTGGTTCCAAACCACGGTGAAAGATCCCACGCAGTTACGCCACCATTTCTTGGCGGTTACCACCAACCAACAAGCCGCGGTTGAATTTGGTATTCCAGCCGAGAATATTCTACAAATCTGGGATTGGGTGGGAGGCCGCTATTCCTTGTGGTCTGCGATTGGATTGCCTATCGCCATTGCTATCGGCATGGATAATTTCCGGGAACTGTTACGCGGCGGGTTCGAAGCGGACATGCATTTTTGCACCACGGCTCTTGAAAAAAACATTCCAGTCATAATGGCGCTATTGGGTATTTGGTATAACAACTTCTTTGGTGCCAAGAACTATGCCATCTTACCCTATGATGAACATATGAAAAGTTTCTCGGCCTATTTGCAACAAGCCGATATGGAAAGCAACGGTAAATCCGTGGATCGCGAGGGCAACCCGGTAGGATATTCGACCGGACCGGTAATCTTTGGTGAAATTGGGATCAAAGGCCAACATGCGTTTTACCAATTGCTGCACCAAGGCACCCAATTGATCCCAGCGGATTTTCTCGCTCCGATCACCGACCATAAGCCCATTGCTGAACACCACCGCGCCTTAATGGCCAATGTCTTTGCCCAAACCGAGGCCTTAATGAAAGGGCGAACAGCGGACGAAGTGATGTATGAAATGAAACAGCAAGGCCTGTCGAAAGAACAGATCGATCGTCTGTTACCCTACCGCGTATTTGACGGCAACCGTCCGAGCAATACATTTTTATTTCAAACCCTTGCACCTCGCACCCTGGGCAGCCTGATCGCCTTTTATGAACACAAAATATTCGTGCAAGGCATTATTTGGAATTTAAATTCGTTCGATCAATGGGGGGTCGAATTGGGTAAGAAATTATCCAAGGAAATCATAGATGAATTGCATCACGACGCGCCGAGTACCCACCACGACGCGTCCACCAATGGGTTAATAAATTATTATAAACGCAAACGCCCTGGATGACCGGCCAGGCACGGCAATACCGTCATTACGACGACGACTCAAACACTCTCGAAAACAGAGGCGCTAGGCCCAAAGTGGCGCGTGGAACTAAATGATTGCTGTCTTTGTAAAGAGACACACCGTCGTGTGCATTAATACAAGTGCCACTGGCACACAATAACGCGGCGGGATCGAGCATTACCGCGGTCGTGTTCTGGGTTGCAGCCGTCAGCAGCTCTAAGGCCGGTGCGGCGTACTGCCGGTGTTGTAACAGGGTTTGGCTCAGCGTCATCGGTTTGTGAAGAAACCAATGCCGGGCCATGTACAGCGGCACGGAATAGCGGTAGACCGGCACCGGCAATAACACATACACCGCTTTTTGCTGCGCAACCCATTGCTGGATATCGTGCCGCAGTTGTTGCTGGGCAAATTGCACCGCGGCGTGCGCAGAGTCAAACCGCGCACAACCGGCACTGGCATTACACACGGTGGGTTGACCGCTGCCCGTAAAAATATCGTCTCGAAAATACGTCGACCAAATACTCCCCAAGACAACCGCATGAATATCCGGTTGCAACGCGCGCTGGAATACCTTTTCATTAAAACCGGCACAATCATACCCTGGTTGAATACGATTCAGATGGCGTATGGGTACACAACCGCCGGAACCGGCGATTATGATTTGATAACCATGATTTTTTCCCTGCCGCAGGAGATCCATTAAGACCGGGTACCATTGTTCAATATGTGAATCCCCCCAAAACAGCACTTTACGGGGGGCCGGCTCACCCAACATACACAATTGATCAACGAATTGACATTTGCCGGGATAATCCCACGCATTGAGTTGCTGCTCATTCGCGGCAATTTTTTCCCGTAGCTCCGGAGCTGCACGTTGCGCGACTCCGCCATTGAGCCACAGCCACCCGCAGGGGATGGCAACCGCCAACGACACGACCGCATATTTCAAAAGATACGTTGGAGGTCGTACGGTTGGCGCGCCCTTACGCAACGGTGTTTCAACTAACCGCCAGGACCCATAGGCCAATAGTATTGCAATGCCAAGTAATAAACACAGTGTTAGCAAGGTGAGTTCAATCTCGCTATAACGCGCCGCGATCAACACCGGCCAGTGCCATAGGTAAAAAGAATATGAAATCCTGCCGAAAAACTGTATAACAGAATTGCGCAGCAGTATCCCAGGATTACCCGCCGCGATCACCATGCTGGTGCCGAGCACCGGTAGCAGCGCATACCAGCCCGGATAGGCCAGATCCGCTGTGTAAACCAGCGCCGCACATCCAATTAAAATAATCCCGCCATTGTAACGATTGAGATTTTTATTTAAGTGCTGCGCATAAAGGTAAACCAGTGCCCCGGCAAAAAATTCCCAGCCGCGCGCCGGCAGCAAATAAAACGCCGCGCTGGGATACCACTGACTCTGGACTACGGATAACAGCAATGAAATGACAAAACCCAGTCCGATCCCGGGCTTTAGAAACTTCCCCGAGTTAAACCGCTGCAAGGCGGACACCAACAACGGAAATACCAGGTAATATTGCCATTCCACGGATAATGACCAGGTATGCAGCAACCATTTTTGATGTGATTCAACATCAAAATACCCACTCTCCAGCCAATAGATAATATTGGAAACAAAGGCGACCGATCCGACGGCGTGTTTTCCCAAGCCTTTATAATCCACGGGCGGCAGGTAAAACCACCCCGCCAGACAGACCAAAACAACCATCACCACCAAGGCCGGAATGATCCGGCGTGCCCGCGCCGCATAAAATCCCAGTAGCGAAAAACGGCCCGCCGCCGATAGGCTAAGGATGATCTGCGTCATCAAATAACCCGATATTACAAAAAATACATCGACCCCAACATAACCGCCATGCAGCCCTGGAATTCCAAAGTGGTAGAGGACAACGGCGATAACCGCAACCGCTCTCAGGCCGTTGATCTCTTTACGGAATTCTATTGGCTTGGCTCCCTATTGATTACTGAGTCACATGGAAAAGATACCCCCCCACCAATATCAAAAAGATTGATTTTGACATGCCCTTGCCCTGCGCGGCGTTCCACCAAAAATTTTACTACCTCCTCAAGGTGAAATCCCTGGAGGGAAATTATTTCGTGAGAAAGAAATTTCCTGCGAAAGTGTTCTACAACCCCGGATCGGACTAAACGTAATCCTACCTCACCGGAGCGGCTCAAACCCACCAAAAGGGATTACTCCTTAATTTGATCCCCTGAAAATATTACAGGCCAACGTCTGAAACGTGGGGAATTGGTGCGAATATAGATCATTCAAAATAAATTTTATTATCAATCAATCATGGCATCAATTGGCGGAGAGGGAGGGATTCGAACCCCCGGACCCTCGCGAGTCAACGGTTTTCAAGACCGCCGCATTAGACCGCTCTGCCACCTCTCCAAACGCACCTCTGGGCTGGCGCCTGGCCCGTAAGGGCTGAGGAGAATACCCCAATTAGATAGCGGAATCTACTTGTAACAAGCACTTAGCGTCCCAATATCGGGGGTTGTAATTGTGGTTTATTACGGTATCCTAGTGTTAGTTGAAACTTAAGAGGTATTGATATGTTCAATAATCAAACAGTTGTTACTCGCCCCCGCGAGTCCGTACTGGAGACCAATAAGGTATTGCGGAATACCTATTCGCTGTTATCGATGACCTTGTTGTTCAGTGGCCTCACGGCAGCCGTCTCAACTTCATTGAATATGGGTCCTTGGACGTATCTCATCTCCATCATCGCCGCCATGGTGATGGCAATTTTCGTACTACCCCGCACCGCGAACTCGTCGACCGGCGTGTTAGTGGTATTTGCCATCACAGGTTTATTCGGCTTCGCCCTTGGCCCCATTTTATCAATGTACTTGCACATGGCCCATGGCGGCAGAATCATCGCCACCGCCTTTGGCGGTACCGGTGTGATCTTCCTAGCCCTGTCGGCCTATGTATTAACCACCCGCAAGGATTTCAGTTTTGTCGGTGGTTTTTTGATGGTCGGTCTGTTAACACTGTTCGTGCTGTCGCTGGTAAATCTCTTTATCGGAATGCCGATCTTGTCGCTGGCCATTTCCGGCGCGGTGATCTTGATCTTCAGCGGATTTATCCTGTTTGATACCAGCCGCATCATTCATGGCGGTGAAACCAACTATCTATTCGCCACGGTGGCGTTATATATGGATATCTTTAATATTTTTATCAGTCTATTGCAGATCCTTGGCATCATGGGCAGCGATGATTAATGGTGACTCTGTTATTTGAGAGACAACCAAAGGCCCCGACGAGCGGGGCCTTTGCTTTTACCCTGTAGGGATAACCCGTGGAAAACACCTTTTATAAAATCGTCGCCGCCATTTTTATGGGATTAATGATCTTGTTTTTATGGCCACGCGTAAAATTCGCTATGCAGAACAGCCCCAAAGGCGAACGCAAGGATTGGCAGACCTTCGCGCTTTTAATTGCGGGCGTGGTGTTGTTTGTAGTGCTTTTAATCACAGTACGGTAATCTACAGCCGCAGTGGAGGATGTGTCGCTAATCAACGAATAACGCCAATCCCCCCCATATAGGGCACTAACACCTCTGGGATCCGTACCCCCCCATCCGCTTGCTGGTAATTTTCCAACACCGCCACCAAGGTACGCCCTACCGCCAACCCTGACCCATTAACCGTATGCACCAGTTCGGGCTTACCCGTCTGGGGATGACGATAACGCGCTTGCATCCGGCGGGCTTGAAAATCTTCAAAATTACTACACGAGGATATCTCGCGGTAACACTTCTGCCCCGGCAACCAAACCTCCAGATCATAGGTTTTGGCCGCTGCAAATCCCATATCCCCGGCACACAGGGTCATTACACGGTAAGGTAATTGTAAACGTTTTAGGATCTGCTCGGCATGAGCGGTTAACTCTTCCAACGCCTGGTAGGATTTATCCGGTTCGACGATCTGCACCAGTTCAACCTTCTCGAATTGGTGTTGACGAATCATGCCACGGGTGTCTTTTCCGTAAGAACCGGCCTCGGAGCGAAAACACGGACTATGGCAGACGTACTTGCGTGGTATCTGTGCGGCATCGATAATGGTATTACGCACGATATTGGAGACGGGTACTTCGGCGGTGGGAATTAAATAATAATCGTGCTCATTGGAAAGTTTAAATAAATCCGCGCCAAATTTGGGTAACTGCCCGGTGCCGCGTAGGCTCTCCGCGTTTACCATATAAGGCACATAGGTTTCACTATAGCCATGTTCCTGACTATGCGTATCCAACATGAATTGAATCAAGGCACGGTGCAAACGCGCGATCATTCCGTGCAAGACCACAAACCGTGCCCCCGTGATCTTGGTAGCCGTATCAAAATCCATCTGACCTAGGGTAGTACCGATGTCCACATGGTCGCGCGGTGTGTATTCAAACACGGGCGGTGTTCCCCAGCGGCGTAACTCAACATTGGCAGTTTCATCACTGCCGTCGGGGACGCTGTAATGCGGAATATTCGGCAGGGTTAATAAAACCGCGTCCAATGCCTGTTGTAACACCGTTAGTTGTTTTTCGGCATCGACCAGTTCCGCATTGATTCTGGCCACCGCCGCCATAAGGTCTTGCAGGTCCGCGGCCTTGGATTTGGCGATACCAATTTCTTTGGAGAATTTATTGCGCTGTGCTTGCAGTTCTTGAGTTTTTACTTGGATCACCTTGCGCTGCTGCTCCAAGCCGCCGATTTGTGCCAGATCCAACCTGAATCCACGGCGGGCCAATTGTGCGGCGGTGGATTCGAGTTCGTCGCGCACGCGTTTTGGGTTTAACATAGCGAGTTTCTTTGTCGTAGTGTTTTTTTCATAGCCACCTCGCCAGTAAAATACCCAGCCATGTTACCACCAGGCATAGGGTTACACTTGTTACAATATTGAGCATGGCCTTCAACAATTGAGCTTGTTCAATAAGCACCATGGTCTCGATTGAAAAAGAAGAAAACGTGGTGAACCCACCCAATACGCCGATGAGTAACAGGGCGCGCCACTCTGTGCCTAGACTGGTGCGTTCGAGCAATAAAACGTACAAAATACCCATCAGCAAAGAACCAATGACATTGACACTGAGCGTGCCATAGGGAAAATCCACTGCCGCCCAGCGTTGCACCGTGGCGGAAACCAGAAACCGTGCAACCGATCCAAACGCGCCACCCGCAGCGACCAACGCTAAATGCATGATCGTGAAATTCATGGCTTGGCTTTCGCCTGTTGGTCCAAATTACGCAGGAAGACCAGGCGCTCTTTGATCTTTTTCTCGAAGCCAAACTCGGTCGGTTGGTAATACGATTTGTCCGGCATACCCTCCGGTAAATACTGTTCGCCCGCGGCGTAGGCATGCGGTTCGTCATGGGCGTAGCGGTATTGGGTACCGTGGTTCAACGCTGCCATCAATGCGGTGGGAGCATTACGTAAATGCAACGGCACTTCGAGCGAACCATACTGTTTGATATCCGCCGACATGGCGTTAAACGCGCAATACACGGCGTTACTCTTCGGCACACACGCCAGATACACCACGGCCTGCGCCAGGGCCAATTCCCCTTCGGGCGAACCCAGGCGTTGCTGCACCTCCCAGGCATTCAGTGCCAGGTTGAGCGCCTGGGGATCGGCGTTGCCGATGTCTTCGCTGGCGATGCGGACCAATCGTCGTGCTAAGTAAATTGGATCACAACCGCCATCCAACATCCGCACCAGCCAATACAACGCGGCATCCGGCGCCGAACCGCGTACACTTTTATGCAAGGCGGATATCTGATCATAAAAATAATCGCCTTGTTTATCAAAACGGCGCAGCGACTGGGTCAATACACTGCTTAACACCGCTTGATCAATGATCGTCTGGTTATCATGCTCCGCCGCCAGGTCGGCGGCGATTTCCAATAAATTTAAAGCACGGCGCGCGTCGCCGTCCGCGGCCTGCGCAAGCTGATCACGTAGCTCCACAACCATGCTCACGCGGAGCTGGCCTAAACCCTGCACGCCGTCATCCAGAGCGCGATCAATGATGGCGCGGATATCCGCGCTGTCCAGGGGTTTTAATACGTAGACCTTGGCGCGCGACAACAGGGCGTTATTCAATTCAAACGAGGGATTTTCGGTGGTGGCGCCGATCAAGATCACCGTGCCGTCTTCGACAAAAGGTAAAAAAGCATCTTGTTGGGCTTTATTAAAACGGTGAACTTCATCCACAAATAACACACTACGGCGCTGATCGCGTTGCCGAACCATCTGCGCCCGCTCGATCGCAGCGCGGATATCTTTTACTCCAGCCAATACTGCTGCGATACTGATAAATTCGGCGTCGCATTGAGTGGCAATCAATCGTGCCAAGGTGGTCTTACCCGTGCCTGGTGGCCCCCACAAGATCATCGAATGGAGTTTGCCCGCGCTGATCGCCTGATATAACGGCTTACCCGGCGCAAGTAAATGGCGTTGGCCGCTCACCTGCTGCAGATGTTGTGGCCGCATGCGATCCGCCAGAGGTTGGAAGCGACTCTCGGTGGACGCTGTAAATAAATCCCCCATCATGGGTCAGGGGCTTCCTGGCTGTCATCGATCACATCCACTCCGGCCGGTGGTGTAAATTGAAATTGTCTGGCCGATACGCTGGGATTATAGGACATCGATGTAAACGTCAGGCGGGTCACCTGCCCAAAGGAATCTCGCATTTCAAAAACGGCCAGTTTACCCTCGCCAAACCCCAAGCGCACGGATTCAAAGCTGCTGTCCTTACCCTTGGGGGTGAGCCGAAACCATTCGAGGTTATCGACTTTAGCCTCCTGGTTGACGTTATACACCCGATCAAGATCCGCCGGATTGCTTAACACCAGCGCCGGTAAATTCGCTAACAAGTCTTTTTGTAATTTGACGGTGACTTGTTCCAAGTCGGCATCGTAACTCCACAGGCGTTTGCCGTCGGCCACATAGATTTGTTTATACGGTTTATCGTATTCTAAACGGAATTTATTTGGACTTTGCACCACCAGTCTACCTACGCTGGTTTGCGGCTTTGGTTGTTGCTTCCCTGACGCTTCCCCCTGGGTGGTCTGCTGAAACACAGCACTCAACGTGGTCACATCGCCCAGATAATTCTTTAAGCTCGTGGCGGACGCCGTGGTGGCGGCTAACCCGAGTATGATCATGGATAAACGACGCACTGACATGCTCATTCCTTTGGTGGGGCAGGAGCCAAAACTTCACGGTTACCGTTGCTTTCTTGCGGGCCGACCACACCCGCGGCTTGCATCGCCTCGACCATACGGGCCGCGCGGTTGTACCCGATTTTCAAACGCCGCTGGATTCCCGAGATCGACGCACGCCGTGATTCGGTCACGATCTTCACCGCTTCGTCATAGAGGGGGTCCTGTTCACTATCATACTCACCGGCGTCGATACCCGCCAGGCTGGTGGTGTTGCCCGACTCGGCGGCATTACTGATGAGAATGTCTTCTTCATACTGAGGTGCGCCCTGCTGTTTCAGATATTCCACCACGCGTTGCACTTCTTGATCCGACACATAGGCCCCATGAATACGTATTGGCACCCCTACCCCCGGGGGTAGATATAACATATCCCCGTGACCCAAGAGTTGTTCGGCCCCTTGTTGATCCAGAATCGTGCGGGAATCGATCCGCGATGAGACTTGAAACGCAATGCGGGTGGGAATATTGGCCTTAATTAGACCCGTCAACACATCCACCGACGGTCGTTGCGTGGCCAGGATCAAATGCACCCCCGCGGCACGCGCCTTCTGTGCCAGACGTGCGATCAATTGCTCCACTTTTTTGCCGACCAGCATCATCATATCCGCCAACTCATCGACGATGACCACGACATAGGGCAAGACGGTTAATTCAGGCGGCGGCTGCGCTGCATCGGGCGGAAACAGGGGATCAACCAGGGGCTGTTTGGCGTCAATCGCCTCTTGAACTTTTTTGTTATAGCCGGCGATATTGCGCACCTTGAGCGCCGACATCAGCTGATAACGACGATCCATTTCCACCACGCACCACCGTAAGGCATTGGCGGCTTGTTTCATGTCGGTGACCACCGGTGCGAGCAGGTGCGGAATCCCTTCGTAAATCGATAACTCCAACATCTTGGGGTCGATCAAAATCAAGCGCACTTCGCTAGGTTTGGCGTTGTATAAAATACTCAGCAACATGGCGTTGAGCGCCACCGATTTACCCGCGCCGGTGGTACCCGCAACCAACAAATGCGGCATCTTGGCTAAATCCGCCACCATGGGTGTCCCACTGATGTCTTTGCCTAGACCCAAGGTCAGCGGCGATTTCGCCGCCTCAAACTGGATGGACCGCAGGGTATCAATCAATTGCACCACGGCACGTTCTTCATTGGGAATTTCCAACCCCACGGTGGGCTTACCGGGGATCACTTCGACGATACGCACACTGATCGCCGACAACGCGCGGGCTAGATCTTTGGCCAGGTTGGTGATCTGACTTACCTTGACCCCCGCCGCCGGTTGCAATTCGTAACGGGTGATCACCGGACCGGGATGGACCGCGACCACCTGCACCTCGATACCAAAATCGGCAAGTTTTAATTCCACCTGGCGCGAGATAGCCTCCAACGATTCCTTTGCCATGGGGCGGGTGGATTTATTCGGCGCGTCGAGGATCGACAGCGGAGGTAAGGTCGTGTCTTCATCGGCTGCGAACAGCGGCACTTGTTTTTCTTTTTGTTCCCGGCTGCTCACTTGAGGTATTTTAACCACGGGTTCAATCCGCGGCGGTTGGCGTACGGGAAGCTCGTCATTGTCCTCGTCCGAGGCCATCTTGGATCGGAGGATGGAAGTAGGCGTGACGATTTTATCCATCAGTACCGGAGGTTCCGTGACCGGTCGATACAGACGTTGCCACCACGGCCGTAGCTGTCGTTGAGACCAGCCGAACATCTTCCAGGTCCACTCCCCAAGTCGGTCCATCACTTGGAACCAGGAAAGGTGGGTAAAGAGGGTCACGCCGCTGAAAAATGCAGCGAGTAATAGAATAGTTGTACCTAAACGACCAAAGACAGCATGCATGGCACCCCCGGCAAGCTGGCCGAGAATACCGCCCGCATCCAGCGGCAGGATATGCCCCCCTCTATCATATAGACTGGCCAAGGCGCATCCCGCTACGAGCAACAGTGCAAAACCACTGCCCCGAATCACAATGCCACGCAGGTCATGCACTGCAGGCTCAACACGCCGGTATACCAGCCAACCGCTATAGCCCAAGACCACGGGGACGACATAGGCCATAAACCCCAACCCCAATAAGAGGATATCAGCCAACCACGCACCGACACGGCCCCCCAAATTGTGTACCTGGGTTTGAGTATCGCTGCTGTGGGTCCAGCTAGGATCCGCCGTCTGATAGGTCACCAGGGTAAGCAGCACATACAAGGCAAGGGCACTGAAAGCAAATAGAGCCGCTTCACGAATGCCCCGGAGCATTTGTGTTGAGAGTGGGGGTCGAACTGAATGCTGTTTTGCTTGCGCCAATGCTTAAACCAATATCTTAGATATATATTGTAACTGACTAATTATACATGAAATAAATTAATTCAGTGATTGCAAGGCCGGATAGATGATCTTGCCTGCCTCAACATTAATACCCGCCGTTAAATCCGTATGCTCGCGCCAATCCGGACGGCTCAACCGCAGAATATAGGGAACCAAGGCCGCCGACAATGCTTGCGAGGCCGTGCGCGGCACCGCTCCGGGCATATTGGTCACACCAAAGTGGATAACCTCTTCCCATAGATAGGTAGGCTGCGCATAGCTTGTGGGATGAATAGTTTCAATACAACCTCCCTGGTCGATGGAAATATCCACAATCACACTGCCCTTGGGCATCTGCCGAACCATGGCCTGGCTAACCAATTTAGGCGCCTTGGCTCCAGGGATGAGCACAGCACCGATCAACAGGTCGGCCTGTTGGATCGCGGTAGCGATGGCATTTTCATACGGGTGCAAGGCAGTAACGTTTGGCCCCAGGGCGCGCATCGCCAGCAACTTCTCGCGTTGCGGATCAAACACGGTGACATTGGCACCGATGGCCTGGGCCATCGCCACGGCATTGCTCCCAGCCACACCGGCGCCGAGCACTACCACAGTACCGCGCTCGGCCGCGGGTAGGCCGCCGAGCAGCACCCCGCGTCCACCCTGGGATGACTGCAATAAGGTGGCGCCAATCTGCACCGCTAAACGGCCGGCGATATCGCTCATGGGCGCTAACAACGGTAAGCTATGCCCTGCTTGCACGGTCTCAAAAGCCAGTGCCGTAATGCCGAGTTCGAGTAATCCTTCCAGTAGTTCAGGGGCGGCCGCCAGGTGCAGATAGGAAAATAACAGCTGATCACCCCGCAGCAAATCCAGTTCTATGGGCTGGGGCTCTTTGACTTTAACGATCATCTCAGCGCGGGCATAAAGCGCTGCGGCCGTCGGAGCAATTTCCACACCGATTCCGCGATAGTGGTCATCGCTGTAGCCGCTGTGTATACCGGCATTGTGTTGGACGATCACCTGCAAACCGTGTTTGATCAATTCCGCGCACGCGGCGGGGATGAGCGCCACGCGCCCTTCATTGGGCTTGATTTCAGTTGGAACGCCTATACGCATAAGAATGTCTTTACCCACTTGCGACCATTACGTACCATAGCCTAAACGCGTACAAACATCCACGGATGGATAGTGCGTGTGGTGGTTCAACAATAATTTATGATTTTGGAGTAGCTGCATGAATACCAAGCATTGCCGTTTGTTGATTTTAGGTTCGGGGCCATCAGGATACACCGCTGCGGTATATGCGGCACGCGCAAATTTAAGTCCAGTACTGATCACCGGCATGCAACAAGGCGGTCAATTAATGACAACCACCGAGGTGGATAATTGGCCCGGGGATATTCACGGTCTGCTCGGTCCGGCCTTGATGGAACGCATGCAGCAACACGCCGAGCGTTTCAAAACGGAAATCATATTTGATCACATCAATAAGGTTGATCTGAAAACCCGCCCCTTCCGTTTAACCGGTGATAACGGTATCTATACCTGTGACGCCTTAATTATTGCCACCGGCGCCTCGGCGATGTACCTGGGTTTACCCTCCGAGCAGACGTTTATGGGCAAGGGCGTTTCGGGTTGCGCTACCTGTGATGGTTTTTTTTACCGTAATCAAAACGTCGCGGTGATCGGCGGCGGTAATACCGCTGTCGAAGAGGCCCTGTATTTATCCAATATCGCTTCGCATGTCACCGTGGTGCACCGCCGGGATAAATTCAAATCGGAAAAAATTCTCGCCGATCAGCTTATCGCAAAAACCAAGGGCGGTAATGTCGCGATCGAATGGAACCATACCCTCGATGAAGTGCTGGGAGACAAAACCGGCGTCACCGGTATCCGGATTAAAAATCCCAACGATGGTTCTACCAAGGATATCGCGCTGATGGGGGTGTTTATCGCTATTGGCCATCGGCCCAATACTGAAATATTTACCGGTCAACTGGCTATGGATCAAGGTTATATCAAGGTAAAAAGCGGCGCTGCAGGCAACGCCACCGCCAC
Source organism: Gammaproteobacteria bacterium (assembly GCA_016194635.1). Classification (GTDB taxonomy): domain Bacteria; phylum Pseudomonadota; class Gammaproteobacteria; order UBA6429; family Thiohalophilaceae; genus JACQBC01. The sequence continues at coordinate 212,621 of JACQBC010000017.1, forward strand.
CAGCGTGCCGGGCGTATTCGCCGCGGGTGATGTAGCCGATCACGTCTACCGCCAAGCCATCACCTCGGCCGGAACCGGTTGTATGGCGGCGCTGGATGCTGAAAAATATCTTGATGCCATGGAACATAAATAGCGCACACCGCCGCCTCTAAACGCGCTTATAACATTACGGTTTGGATTACCACGCTAATGCAAACACGCATCATCGGTTCTCTGCGCGAGATAACAGCGGCCAATTGGGATCGGTTGAACGGTGATGACCACCCGTTCGTACAACATGCCTTCTTATTGGCACTGGAACAACACCGTTGTCTCAAAGAATATGGCTGGTATCCACAACACCTACTGCTGGAAGACCACGGTAAAATCATCGCCGCCATGCCCATGTACCTCAAAGATAATTCCTACGGTGAATTTATTTTTGATTGGTCCTGGGCGCTAGCCTATCAGCGCGCGGGCATGCCGTATTATCCCAAATTGGTTTGTTCGATCCCCTATACACCCGCCACCGGACCTCGATTATTAATTGCCCGGGATGCCGACTACACCCGCAGCGCCCGCACACTGTTATCCGCCGCGACCCAACACGCACAACAATTGCAAACCTCGAGCATACACTGGTTATTCACCGATCCACGCGACACTGATTTTTTTCAGTCACAGCAGTTACCGGTACGACTGAGTTATCAGTTTCAATGGGAAAATCACGGCTATACTTCGTTCGATCACTTCCTCGAGGATTTTAGCGCCGATAAACGTAAAAAAATCAAACGCGAACGGCGCCGGGTGGTTGAACAAGATATCCATTTGGAAATCCGTCATGGCGATGAAATGACCGAGGAGCTTTGGTCCATCTACTATCAGTTTTATTGCGATACCTTCGCGCGTAAAAGCGGCATGCCCACATTATCGCTGGATTTTTTTAAAGCCGTCGGCGACGCCTTGCCACGGCAAGTGGTTGTGGTATTTGCCTTGCACAGTTCTAAATACGTCGCCAGCGCATTTAATTATCGCAGCGCCACGACATTATACGGACGACACTGGGGTTGTGCCGAAGAATATCACAGCCTGCACTTTGAAGCATGTTATTACCAAGGCTTGGATTACTGCATCGCAAATAACTTACACCGTTTTGAACCCGGCGCGCAGGGCGAACATAAACTCAGCCGTGGCTTTCTTCCCACCCTCACCCGCTCGGCGCATTGGATAGACCAGCCACAGTTTCGATCCGCCATCACTCAATTTGTACAGCGTGAACAACACGCGGTTGAGGCGGAAGTTAATTTATTATTAAGCGAACATTCTCCCTTTAAATCGATAACATCGGTTTAGCCGTCGTAATTCAAACAACTCGCAAATGGAGGAATACTATAATGTCTGGTCACGGGATTCATGTACACGCCGCGCATGATCATGAAGTCGAACATCAAGCCCATAAAGGACCGGGCTTGGCACAATATATCGCGATTTTTACCGCACTGCTGGCCGCCCTGGGAGCACTCATCGGCTACAAAGTGGCCACGACCCTCAATGAAGCAATGTTATACAAAAATGAAGCGGTACTAAAAAAAACCGAAGCCTCGGACCAATGGAATTTTTATCAGGCAAAATCCAGTAAACAACATTTAATGAATATAGCCGCAGCTCTCACTACAGGTAAGCTAGCCAACGACTATAAACAACAGGTCGCACGGTATGACGACGAGAAAAAAGAAATCAAGGCCAAGGCCGAAAGCCTCGAGGCCGCATCCCACCAAGCCAACGAACACAGCGCTGAATTACTGCATCCGCTGCACTTATCCGAACAGGCTATGACCTTAATACAGATCGCGATTTCATTGGCCTCGATCACCGCGTTGACCCGTAAACGCTGGTTATTCGCTGTAGCGGGGTTCTCTGCCGGCGGTGCGCTGATTCTAACTATCATGTCGTTCATGGCGTAATATTTTAATGCTGAAAACATTTTTCTACGATTGGGCCGGACTGAACCTGTGGCTATTCCACGCTATCAACAATCTACGCGGTGTTAACCTTGATAAATTTATGCGGCTGGGTACCGCCTTGGGTGATCACCGTTTATTTTGGTTTTACCTCGCGCTACTTATCGTATTACAGCTGTGGTTACGCGAAAAATACCCCGCCACCAATATACCCTCGCCAGCCGCCGCGCATTTTATTGCGCTGAATGTTTTCGTCACGGTATATTTTATCGATACGTGGTTAGTAGGCTGGCTCAAACAGCAGTTGGGTTTCCCCCGACCCGGCTTGGCCCTCGCGCCTAAAGAGGTGCATGTGTTAGTCCATGAACATGATCTTCACCATAGTCTCCCCAGCGGCCACGCCGTGTTCGCCGTCACCTTGGTGAGTTGTGTGTGGCCCAGCGCGACCAGGCGGCAACGTGTGGGATGGATTGGGTTTGCCCTGTGGGTAGGCATTTCGCGGATTAACTTGGGCGCGCACTTTCCGGCCGACGTACTGGCGGGCAGCCTGCTTGCGGTAGTTACGGTTATCGCGGTACGCTACTTGCTGGAGGGGGTGGTCAGGAGTCGACAACCCAGCCGCTAACTGCTACACCATTAAATCATGCAAACACCGCAACCCAGGCCGTTTTTTCTTGACCCACGCCAGTGCTGTGATTTTCCAGATGTCGCTACTGCGCTGACTGATCCGGACGGCCTGCTGGCCATTGGAGGAGATTTATCCACTGCCCGCTTGCTGGCGGCGTACCGGCAAGGAATATTCCCTTGGTATAGCGCTGGCCAGCCGATTTTATGGTGGTCACCCAATCCCCGTGCCGTATTGTTTTTAGACGCTCTGAAAATTTCACGCAGCTTACATAAGACCTTACGCCGCGAGCATTTCAATCTGCGCTTTGATTCCGCCTTTGACCAAGTCATTAACGCCTGTGCCAGCAGCCGCAAAGATCAACGCGGGACCTGGATCACCCAAGCCATGCGTCATGCCTATCAACGCTTACATCAGGAAGGGTATGCACATTCGGTGGAAGTGTGGCAGGACAATCACTTGGTGGGCGGCTTATACGGTATTAGTCTGGGTAAACTCTTCTTCGGCGAATCGATGTTCTCACGGCAAACCGACGCGTCCAAGGTAGCCTTGGTCTACTTGGTTAAACAATTACAGCGCTGGCAATTCGCACTGATTGACTGCCAGGTACAATCGGCGCATTTAACCTCCTTGGGCGCCGTGTGCTTAACACGCGAGCAATTTATAGAAAATGTGACTATATTTACCCAGCCTCCTACCCTTCAAGGCCGTTGGACGATGGACCCCGACATTGCACAGGAGCTGGTAATGTTATGACAGCCAATAATGAATTACTAAGTATCCTGCAAGATTTACGTTTTTATATAACCCCGCAACACGCGTGTAGTTATTTACCCCGCGAGGACGCGGTTACCTTGTTTGCTGATCCCAATGCAATGATGAACGAGCGTATGTATAGCACCCTGGTCAGTTTGGGGTTTCGCCGTAGCGGCGAGCATATTTACCGCCCGCATTGCCAGGCTTGTCAGCAATGTATCCCGGTACGGATTGCGGTTAACCGGTTTGTCCCCAATCGCTCGCAACGCCGTACCCAGCAACGCAATCGTGATATCAAGGCCCAATGGCACGATGCATTTTTTTCCAGCGAACATTTTCGCTTGTATAAACAATATTTGAAGGTGCGTCACGTCGGCAGCAGCATGGCCACCGATGACCCCGAACAATACCGCCGCATGATGCTCACCCATTGGGGTAGCACTCGGCTGCTCGAATTACGCAATGACGACCGCTTGGTCGCCGTGGCAATAACCGATTGGCTGGAGGATGGCCTGTCCGCGGTGTATACCTTTTTCGACCCCCACGTGCAGACACGCGGGCTGGGGGTCTATGCCATCCTGCAACAGTTGGCCACGGCCCGGACCTTGGGGCTGCCCTATTTGTATTTAGGGTACTGGATCGCCCATTGCGCTAATATGACCTACAAACGTCATTTTGCCGGGTTAGATTATTTTGATGGTCAAAAGTGGTTACCCTTTAAGTGATCAGTGGTCATAAACCGCTACGCCTAGCCCGCCTTACCCCCTTTGGCTTTTGTAAATTACCGCGTTTTCAGGCATGATTCGCGCTGTTTTTTTGCCGCCAACCGCACAGCGAGGAGCAATGGCCAAAGAAGAGCATATTGAAATGGAAGGGACCGTGGTGGAAACCCTTCCGAATACGATGTTTCGAGTTGAATTGGCCAATGGACACGTGGTCACCGCGCATATTTCCGGCAAAATGCGCAAAAACTATATCCGTATCCTGACCGGAGACAAGGTCATGGTACAACTCACCCCCTATGATCTCAGCAAAGGCCGCATCACTTTCCGCGGTAAATAGTCTCGACGCGCTGAATTTTATCTCGCAAGAAGTTTTATTGTCCTAAATAAAACACAACGCCCTCCATAGAGGGCGTTGTGTTTTAAAGCTTTAAATATCAAGCCGCCGGTTTATTTACTGGTGACCAGCTCGTCCTTTCCTTCCATTTCCAGGTGTAAGCTATCGTTACGTAGACTGATCCGCACATGCCCACCGTGCGCGAGTTTACCGAACAACAGTTCTTCCGCCAGGGGTTTCTTGACGCTTTCCTGAATCACCCGTGCCATCGGCCGTGCGCCCATTTGCGGATCGTACCCGTGCATGGCGAGCCAGGTACGGGCCTCGTAATCCACATCGAGGGTAACCCCCTTTTGTTCCAATTGGGCTTCAAATTCAAATAGGAATTTATCGACCACGCGGGTAATAACTTCCGTTGTCAGAGATTTAAATTGAATAATGGCATCGAGGCGATTACGAAACTCCGGCGAAAATACCTTTTTAATCACCTCAATCGCGTCGGTGGAATGGTCTTGATGAGCAAAACCTATCGAAGCACGTTGTTGTTGTTCTGCACCGGCGTTGGTGGTCATGACCAATATGACGTTACGAAAATCCGCCTTGCGGCCATTGTTATCGGTTAATGTCCCATGGTCCATGACTTGCAATAACAGATTGAACACGTCGGGGTGGGCCTTCTCGATTTCATCCAATAACACCACGGCGTGCGGATGTTTAGCAATCGCTTCGGTAAGTAAACCGCCTTGATCGAAGCCGACATACCCCGGAGGCGCGCCAATCAGGCGTGACACGGTATGGCGTTCCATGTATTCGGACATATCAAAACGGATCAATTCGATACCCATGATCTTGGCCAATTGGCGGGTGACCTCGGTCTTGCCCACCCCGGTGGGGCCAGCGAATAAAAACGAACCGATCGGTTTTTCATCGTTGCGTAACCCGGCGCGGGCTAATTTAATGGCGGAGGAAAGGGTTTCCACCGCCTGGTCTTGGCCGAAAATAACCAATTTCAGATCCCGATCTAAGTTACGCAGGGCTTCTTTGTCATTGGTCGAAACGGATTTGGGCGGGATCCGGGCGATCTTGGCCACGATATCCTCGATTTCACGCACCCCGATGGTACGTTTACGTTTAGAGGGGACTTGCATGCGTTGGTTGGCACCGGCCTCGTCGATGACATCGATGGCTTTATCCGGTAAATGCCGTTCGTTGATATAGCGGTTGGATAATTCCACGGCAGAACGGATGGCCTGGCGGGTGTAACGCACACCGTGATGATCCTCAAAACGGCTTTTCAACCCATCGAGGATTTGAACGCTTTCTTCCACGGTCGGTTCGGTGACGTCGATCTTTTGGAAACGCCGGGTTAAGGCACGGTCTTTTTCAAAAATGCCACGGTACTCTTGGTAGGTCGTCGAACCAATACACTTTAATTCGCCCGATGCCAACACCGGTTTAATCAGATTGGAGGCATCCATCGCACCGCCCGAGGCCGCACCCGCACCGATAATGGTGTGGATCTCGTCGATGAACATGATAGCGCCTGGCTCGCGTTTGAGCTGGTTGATCACGGCTTTTAAACGTTTTTCAAAATCACCGCGGTACTTCGTGCCCGCCAGCAAGGCGCCCAGATCCAACGAATAAATCGTGCTATGCGCCAGGATCTCCGGAACTTCGCCGTCGATGATTTTCTTGGCCAAACCTTCGGCGAGCGCGGTTTTTCCAACCCCGGCCTCTCCCACAAACAAGGGGTTGTTTTTACGCCGCCGGCACAACACTTGTATCGTCCGTTCTAATTCGTCTTTACGGCCAATCAGCGGGTCGATTTTACCGGCCTTGGCTAATTTATTCAGATTGGTAGCAAATTGGCTCAGAGGGTCGGTGGACTTATCGTCACTCTCCTCTTCACCTGTGCTTTCGGGATTAATCCGTTCGTCTTCGCTCACTTTGGAGATGCCGTGCGCGATGTAGTTAACCACCTCGAGGCGGGTAATGCTTTGTTTCTTTAAGAAATACACTGCTTGGGATTCTTGTTCACTGAAGATCGCCACCAACACATTGGCGCCGGTTACTTCGTTTTTACCCGAGGATTGCACATGAAATACCGCGCGTTGTAAGACCCGCTGAAAACCCAAGGTGGGTTGGGTATCGCGATCATCATTGCTCGACAGGACCGGAGTGGTCTCTTCGAGGAACTCGCTCAACTCTTTGCGCAAGCGATCCATATTCACCCCGCAGGCACGCAACACATCGGCCGCCGATGGATTATCGAGCAAGGCCAGTAATAAATGCTCAACCGTCATGAATTCGTGTTTACGATCACGCGCCAATTTAAAGGCGTTGTTGAGTGAATTTTCCAGTTCTTTACTTAACATGACAGCAAAACCCCTTTACGAATCAGCTTCCATGGTACACAGCAAAGGGTGTTCGTGTTTGCGTGAATAATCATTGACTTGCACCACTTTGGTCTCGGCAATTTCACGCGTATAGACACCACAAACTCCACTGCCCTTGGTATGCACATTCAGCATGATATGGGTAGCCTTATCACGATTCATGCCAAAAAACTTCTCCAAGATGTGCACGACGAACTCCATAGGAGTGTAATCGTCATTTAACAGAATTACTTTATACATGGGTGGACGTTTTAATTTTGGTTTGGCTTCTTGCAAGGCCAAACCGTCATCGCCACGCCCAGGGTTCATTGGGTCACTCATCGTGATATTAAACCATGATAAATCCGGGTATAGAACTACCCTCCATTGGTATTTCAGCAACTAGTAACATGCATGATAGGGATTTTTGTCTATAGTTAAAAGGGTCCGTTTCTCGTGACACAACTCTCGGAAAAAATACAGCGTCCCCGCATGGTTTTCCTCATGACACGGTTAACGGCAGTTTTCCCCGAACATTTGTTAGGAGGCATGGAAGGATGGCTACTGGAATCGTAAAGTGGTTTAGTAATGCCAAGGGTTATGGGTTTATTTCACCTGAACAAGGCGGCGATGATATTTTTGCGCATTTTTCCGCTATTACAATGGACGGGTATAAAACCCTAAAAAAAGGCCAAAAAGTGGAATTTGAATTTACCCAGGGACCAAAGGGTTTACACGCGACTGAAATCAAACCTACCCTCTTCCTTGAGGGTTCGATGACAACGCACTAGGCGTTGTTCGTCACCAAGAGGTCAACCGGTACACTGTAACGGTGTACCGGTATTTTAGCCGGATTACATCCCCGCGATGACGGTATCCCCGAAACCGGAACAACTCAGCAGGGTTGCGCCTTCCATAAGCCGTTCCAAATCATAGGTGACGGTTTTGGCAGCGATAGCCCCGGACATGCCTTTTACGACACGATCGGCCGCCTCTATCCATCCCATGTGGCGCAGCATCATCTCGCCTGAGAGAATAATAGAGCCAGGATTGACCCGGTTCTGACCCGCATATTTCGGCGCGGTACCGTGGGTAGCTTCAAACATCGCGACCGTGTCCGAAAGATTCGCGCCCGGGGCGATGCCGATGCCCCCTACCTGCGCCGCCAGAGCATCGGAAATGTAGTCGCCATTAAGATTTAAAGTCGCTATGACCTCGTAGTCTTCTGGACGCAAGAGAATTTGTTGTAAAAAAGCATCGGCAATCACGTCCTTCACCACAATCGGTTTACCGGTCGTGGGGTGTATAAATTGGCACCAAGGTCCGGCATCGATCTCCTTGGCTCCGAATTCCTCTTTCGCCAGTTGGTAGCCCCACTCCTTAAATCCACCTTCGGTAAACTTCATGATGTTGCCCTTGTGGACCAAGGTTACCGATCCGCGATGGTTGTCGATTGCGTATTGCAGGGCACGCCGAACCAGACGCTTGGTGCCTTCGGAGGAAACCGGTTTTATGCCTATTCCCGAGGTTTGTGGAAAACGGATCTTTTTGACACCCAGTTCGTTTTGTAAAAATGCAATCAGTTTTTTCGCGGGCTCGCTCCCGGCTGGCCACTCAATACCGGCATAGATATCCTCGGAGTTCTCGCGAAAGATCACCATGTCGATCTTTTCCGGTTGTTTCACCGGGCTGGGCGTCCCCGTGTAATAACGCACCGGCCGTAAACATACATAGAGATCCAGGGTTTGCCGCAAGGTTACGTTTAAGGAACGAATCCCCCCCCCCACCGGGGTGGTCAACGGCCCTTTAATTGAAACCAAGAAGTGTTTAATCGCATCCATGGTTTCGTCCGGCAACCAGACATCCTTACCATAAATCTGGGTGGATTTCTCACCGGCATACACTTCCATCCAGTGTATTTTGCGTTGCTTGCCGTAAGCTGTCTCCACCGCCGCATCTAGTACGTTCCGCATCACCGGGGTGATATCCACGCCCGTTCCATCGCCTGTGATAAAGGGGATAATGGGATTATTTGGAACCTTGAGCGATAAATCGGGATTAACAGTGATGGCTTGGCCGGCGGAAGGTACAACGATTTTTTGATAGTTCATAATCTCCGGATCACTAAAGTGTTATTGTTGGGTAACCCCATTGTAGCAAAACACATACCGGACCACAGTGAAACTGCTTGCCTTCAACAAACCCTACGGTGTCCCCACACAGTTTCGGGCGCACGGCGAGGATCGCACCTTAAAGGATTTTATTTCACTTGCCCGGGTGTATCCGGCCGGCCGGCTCGATAAGGACAGCGAAGGGTTAGTCTTATTGACCGATTGTGGAGCATTGCAACATAGGATCACCGATCCGCGGCACAAAATGCCTAAAACCTACTGGGTGCAGGTCGAAGGTGAACCCAACCCTGCCGCGATCCAGCAACTGCAACAGGGTATCCTGCTAAAAGAGGGCATGACTCAACCGGCACAGGTAAAACACATTGATCCCCCCCGTCTCTGGGAACGCGTTCCCCCTATCCGGGTACGTCAATCGATCCCTACCCATTGGCTGGAGGTTACTCTCCATGAAGGGCGTAACCGGCAGGTACGACGCATGACGGCCGCTGTGGGTTTACCTACCTTGCGCCTGGTGCGACACCGCATCGGTCCCTGGACATTGGCGGACATCCCGCCTGGTGACTGGTGTGAACTGCCCATCCCGGACGTGATACAGACCACTCTTAGCCACGCTGTTATGGCAAAATCTCGCCCCCAGCCCAACCGTCAACGTCGAGGTAAACCTTCATCATGAATTCACGCCCTCGTATCACGGTCGCGTCGGTACTCGAACGTGACGGTGCCTTCCTGTTGGTGGAAGAGCATGTTCAGCAACGGCATGTCCTGAACCAGCCTGCCGGTCATTTAGAACAAAACGAGCGTATCGTGGATGCCGTGGTGCGTGAAACCTTGGAAGAAACCCGCTGGCAGTTTCGTCCCACGCATTTGACCGGAATTTACCGTTGGACCAATACCCAGGCTAACATCACTTATGTGCGGTTCTGTTTTACCGGGGAATTGCTCGACTACGTAGCCGATCGGCAACTCGATCAAGGGATCATCCGTGCCCTGTGGTATACCCCCGCGCAACTCCAAGCCAGCACGATTCCCGCCCGCAGCCCCCTGGTCGCTCGCTGCATCGAGGATTACCGCCGCGGCCAACGGTATGATCTGGATTTAATAACCGAAATCGCATGAACATTCCAGCCCAGCCCGTCCGTGCCGACATCGTAGTTGGAATGTCCGGAGGCGTGGACTCCTCGGTAAGTGCCCTGCTGTTACAACAGCAAGGCCACCGCCTGCAAGCGGTGTTCATGAAAAATTGGGAGGGGGATGATACCGATGACTATTGCGCCGCCGAGGTGGACTTAAACGATGCCCGCCAGGTCTGCGCGCGCCTAGGCATCGCGATCCAGGGGGTGAATTTTGCCGACCAATATTGGGATCGGGTGTTTGAATATTTTTTAAATGAGTACCGGGTCGGACGCACGCCCAATCCCGATGTGCTTTGTAATAAAGAAATAAAGTTTCGCGCCTTTTTAGACTACGCCCTTTCTCAAGGGGCGCAATACATCGCCACCGGCCACTACGCCCAAGTCGCACAGCGCGGCGGTGAATACTGCCTGCTACGCGGACTGGACCCTCACAAGGATCAAACCTATTTCTTGTATACCCTCAAACAGGCCCAGCTCGCCCACGTGAAGTTTCCAGTGGGAGGATTATCGAAATCGCAAGTGCGTACCCTGGCGCAACACCACCAATTGGTAACCCACAATAAAAAAGACAGCACCGGTATTTGTTTCATTGGCGAACGTAACTTTAAGGAATTTCTAAAACGCTATATCCCCGCACAGCCCGGTGCCATCCATACCCTGGAAGGCAAAAAAATTGGTACGCACGATGGCTTGATGTATTACACCCGCGGTCAACGCCAAGGTCTGCGGATTGGCGGGTTGGCCGAATACACAGATGCCCCTTGGTACGTGGCGGATAAAATACTCGGCGAAAATATACTGCTTGTGGTGCAGGGCCATGCACATCCGCGCCTCTACAGCCGCTGGTTAGAGGCCGAGCAGATTGAGTGGGTGTCGGCGCGGCCGCCGTTTTTCCCCCTGCATTGCACCGCCAAAACACGTTATCGACAACACGATGCCGGCTGTTGCGTTGAGCTGGGCCACGACAATGTCTTGCAGGTGCGGTTCGATGCACCCCAATGGGCGGTTACCCCTGGCCAGTCGGTGGTGTTTTATCAGCAGGAGGTCTGTTTGGGAGGCGGGATCATCCGTCGAGCTGAAACCACGGCATGAAAAATTTACACGATAAAACGCTGGCCCTGGCTGGGGTATTCCAAGCCACGGCACTGGTGCATCAAATCGCCACGCAAGGACAATGTGACGACGCGGACATGAGCATTGCGGTACGCAGCATCTTGATGCTCGATCCACCCACAACCCTGGCCGTTTTTGGATCAGAAACAAATTTACAACGCGGTTTACACACCTTGGTGGTGCAACTTGGAGATTCCAACCAGGCACGCACGCTACAAATTGCACGCTATGTGATCACCCTGCTGCATTTGGAACGCAAACTTGCCAGCCAACCTGGTGTGAAGCAAACCTTACGCGAGCGACTGGCGCGCTGCCAACAACAAGTGGAATTATATGGCGCAACCCACGATAATGTCCTGGCTAACCTCGCGGATATCTACGCTGCAACCATCAGCCAACTACCACCAAAACTAATTGTCATTGGCAATGAATCTCACCTCACCCACCCGAAGCTCACGGCGCGGATCCGTACTCAGCTGCTGGCGGGAATTCGCGCGGCGGTGTTATGGACTCAAGTGGGCGGCAACCGTTGGCAAATACTTTGGAACCGCAAGGCTATTGTGCAACATGCCCGCGAATTACAAACAGCGTTGCGGTGATAACCGCCACTCTAAAATTTCGTCTAGGATAATCCTATCCCACTCACTAAAGGAACGCTCATGGCCGACAGTTATCAAGCACGCAGCACCCTCCACGTTAACGGCAAGAATTATATTTATTTTCGACTGGCGGCCGTCCCTGGGAGTGGCACCTTACCCTTTTCGCTAAAAATTCTGCTGGAAAATTTATTGCGCCATGAAGACGGGAAAAACGTCACCCAAAAAGATATTCAAGCCCTGGGAATGTGGAACCCCAAGGCGACCCCCGATAAAGAAATCGCCTTCACCCCGGCGCGGGTGTTGATGCAAGATTTCACCGGGGTACCCGCGGTGGTAGACCTGGCCGCGATGCGCGATGCGATGCAGAAACTCGGCGGCAATCCACAAAAGATCAACCCGCTGCAACCGGCGGAATTGGTCATCGACCACTCCGTGCAAGTGGATAAATTCGGTACTACCCATGCCTTTGCACAGAACGAAGAGTTAGAGTACCAACGCAATCAAGAACGTTACACGTTTTTGAAATGGGGGCAGAGCGCGTTTTCCAATTTCAAGGTAGTACCGCCTGAAACCGGTATCGTGCATCAAGTGAACTTGGAATACCTGGCACGAACCATCTTTGCCCAGGAGAAAAACGGCGAACTGTACGCCTACCCCGATACCCTGGTCGGTACCGATTCCCACACCACCATGATCAATGGGCTGGGTGTGCTGGGTTGGGGGGTGGGTGGCATCGAAGCCGAGGCCGCAATGCTGGGCCAACCGATCTCCATGCTAATACCTCAAGTGGTGGGTTTTAAACTCAGTGGCACGCTACCCGAAGGTGCAACCGCTACCGATTTGGTATTAACCGCGGTCGAAATGTTGCGTAAACACGGCGTGGTTGGGAAGTTTGTTGAATTTTTTGGCGAGGGCTTGGACCATTTACCCCTGGCCGATCGCGCGACGCTGGCCAATATGGCTCCCGAATACGGGGCCACCTGCGGTATCTTCCCCATCGACAATGAAACCCTGGATTATTTGCGTCTCTCTGGCCGTCATGACGATCAAATCGCCTTGGTGGAAGCTTATGCGCGTGTTCAAGGGATGTTTCGCGAACCGGGGCAGGCCATAGCACACTACAGCAGTCAATTAGAATTAAATTTAAACAGTGTCGAACCGAGTTTGGCAGGTCCGAAGCGCCCACAAGATCGAGTCCCGTTACGCCACTCAAAAACCATGTTCGCAACGGCATTAACCGCCTTACAAAAAGAACGCGGGTTAGCTGCGAATGGCAGCATTAAAGTTACGCTCCAAGGGGAAGCCGTCGAGTTGCACGACGGTGCGGTGGTAATTGCCGCCATTACTTCATGCACCAACACTTCCAATCCGTCAGTGATGATCGCCGCGGGTTTGGTCGCTAAAAAAGCCGTAGAACGGGGCTTGCGGGTACAACCGTGGGTAAAAACCTCGCTGGGCCCGGGTTCGCGTGTAGTGACTGAATACCTCAATGCCGCGGGATTGATGGGCGCCATGGAACAGCTGGGTTTTCATGTCGTGGGTTACGGCTGTACGACGTGTATCGGTAATTCCGGTCCGTTACCCGAAGAAGTCAGCAAGGCAATCGCCACGGCCAAACTCACCGTCTGTTCAGTGCTCTCCGGCAATCGTAATTTCGAGGGCCGGGTGCATGCGGAAGTCCGCATGAATTATTTAGCATCGCCACCGCTGGTCATGGCCTATGCCATCGCCGGACGCATGGACATCGATCTGTACAATGAACCCATTGGCAACGATAAACAGGGCAAGGCTGTATTTCTAAAAGACATCTGGCCCACCCAGAAAGAATTACAGCAAGTGGTCAGTGCCCATGTACGCCGTGAGCAATTTACCCGTACCTATAAAGACGTCTTCACCGGCCCCGCGCGTTGGCAAACACTCCAGGCCGGCAGTGGCCAACAATACCATTGGCAGCACGACTCGACCTATGTACAGAATCCACCCTACTTTGAGGGCATCACCAAAACGCCGGGGGCGATTGAGAAAATTTCTCGGGCGCGCGTCTTGGCGGTATTGGGTGATTCGGTGACTACCGATCATATTTCCCCCGCCGGGTCGATTAAAAAAGACAGCCCGGCGGGAAAATTCCTGATGGGGCTGGGCGTGCAACCGGTGGATTTTAATTCTTACGGCTCGCGGCGCGGCAACCATGAAGTCATGATGCGCGGTACCTTCGCGAATATTCGCCTGCGTAACTTACTCGCCCCTGGGACCGAGGGCGGGGTTACCGTCCATCTACCCAAGGCGGAACCGATGTCGATCTATGACGCGGCTATGCAGTACAAACAGGAGCGTGTCCCATTGATTATTCTCGCGGGTAAGGAATACGGATCTGGATCCTCCCGTGACTGGGCCGCCAAGGGCCCGCGTTTACTCGGAGTGCGCGCGGTGATTGCGGAAAGTTATGAGCGCATACATCGCACTAACCTTGTGTGTATGGGAATACTTCCCCTGCAATTCAAACCCGGTGAAACCGCCGCGTCGCTGGGACTTACCGGCACTGAAGTGTACGACATTGGCGACCTGGGCGACGCGACGCTAAAACAGCTGCCCATCACGGCCACCGATGATAAAGGAGGTAAAAAATCCTTCGAGGTCATGGTACGAATTGATACACCGCAAGAGGTGGAGTATTACCGGCACGGCGGGATACTGCATTATGTATTGCGGTCATTGGCGGCTTAAAACGATCACCGCCCTAACCAACCACACCGAGGCTGCTCTCCTTCAACAGGCAGGACGTATTGGAGGGTAAACCGCGTGTTTATAGGCCGGGCAGTACCCAACGCTACTGTTAACGTGCAGAATTAAAGTTCGACGTACATGCAAAAGCTCGACGGTAATGCCAGCTGCGGTGGGGTTCAGCCATGGGAGGACTGTCGGTCGCGGGGATGCGACCGCCACGCTACAAGGATGTATTTATGCGTGTCCTCCCCTGGCTGAACCCCACCGCAGCTGGCATAATATCACCTGCTTTAAACTATCTGAGGTATCGATGATCACACAATCAAGGACGATGTTGTTGTTACTCACCACTAGCCTGCTTATACTTCCGCTAACAACCCTGGCCACCAAACGCACCGAAATCATCACCGAATGCGACCGTAAAATCCTGGTCAAGACCCAGCATAATCTTACGCACCTGAAGGCCAAAGACGTGCAACGGTTATTCCTGGCCTTTGATGATAACTGTAAACACCACGACGACTTTCATGCTTGGGGAAATGAATTACTGTTTGAAGTCCTGCAGCGTAAACCCAAGCTATTTCTGAAACAGCTGGAACTGATCCCCAACGGTAAACATCGCGTGATCTTGGATGAACTTGAAGCCCCCCAAAACCATCGTTTTGATCTCGAGTCCATCCTTCGTAAGGTCGCACGGGTAAAAGGCCATGATCGCGCTAAAGAGGCGGTACTGTCCGCGCTGCAACAAGCTAGCCATAATTATTGAATTTTCCCCTTAAGCCACGGTCGTATGCCTGTCACCGGTTGCCTGGGTTGATACTTGCATCACAAATACCCATGTTAAAAACCACCCCTGTCGTGCCGATACAAAGGGGGATATTTAAAGACACTCTGTTTGTTATGTTGACGAGGTAAAACGCTGTGAATCAACGCAATTATGGTCCTAAAATTGGGTCGCACTTGGGTAAACCCATTTATTCCACTATTGAGTCTGAAGGCCATAAATATGTCTTCGACCGACTCGCCGAATGCGATCGCGATGGCTGTCCACTGCAACAACTGCAGAAAAATGAAGTACTGTTTCAACCCGGTTTAATCTACCGCGCCGGTTAACTAAGGCGGTATTACTTCCCCCTGCCCATACCCATTGGGCAGGGCAAATCGTGTAGGATATCCTTTCTTAAACGAGGATATCCATGGACCTATCGCGACTCTCGGCACTTTCCCCGGTTGATGGCCGTTATGGCAAACAGACAGAGCCCCTACAGGCACTCTTTAGTGAATTTGGGCTGATTAAATACCGTGTTCGGGTCGAGATCTGCTGGCTGCAGCAACTGGCCGATGAACCCGCCATCCGCGAAGTCCCCCCCCTGAGTACTACCGCCCGGACATGGCTCGACCGGATTGTCAGCGATTTTTCCCCGGCCGATGCCGAGCGGATTAAAACCATTGAGAAAACCACCAATCACGACGTAAAGGCGGTTGAATATTTTCTTAAGGAAAAACTCGCGGCCACGGCAGAATTAAAAACCATCAGTGAATTCTTGCACTTTGCCTGCACCTCGGAAGATATCAATAATCTCGCCCATGCGCTGATGCTCCACGAGGCGCGCCAAGTCATCGTGCTGCCGCAGCTGGATGCGCTACTTTCCACCTTAACAAAGTTGGCGCAAGACAACGCTGCTATCCCGATGCTCGCCCATACCCACGGTCAACCGGCCTCGCCGACCACGGTAGGTAAAGAATTCGCCAATATCGTCTATCGACTGCGACGTCAGTACCGGCAACTGCAACAAGTGGAGATCCTAGGTAAAATGAACGGCGCGGTGGGAAATTATAATGCCCATGTCGTGGCCTATCCCGAGGTCCAGTGGCCTGCAGTGGCGGAAAAATTGGTCACCCGTCTGGGACTCCGGTTTAATCCGCTTACCATCCAAATCGAACCGCACGATTATATGGCGGAATATTTCCAGGTCTTGCTGCGCATTAATACTATCGTGATGGATCTCGATCGCGATCTGTGGACCTATATCGCTTTTGATTATTTCAAACAAAAAACCGTCGCTGGTGAAGTTGGGTCCTCCACCATGCCGCACAAGGTCAATCCCATCGACTTTGAAAACTCCGAGGGTAACCTTGGCATCGCCAATGCCCTGCTGAGTCATTTCGCCGAAAAGTTGCCGGTATCACGCCTACAACGCGATCTCACCGATTCCACGGTATTGCGTAATATAGGCGTGGCACTGGGCCACACGCTGATCGCCTGGCAATCAACGCTAAAAGGGTTGAACAAACTGGTCGTGAACCCGACGCGCTTAGAACAGGATTTAAATACGAATTGGGAAGTGCTGGCCGAACCGATCCAAACGGTAATGCGCCGCTATGGGGTGGAAAACCCCTACGAGAAACTCAAAGACCTCACCCGCGGCCAACGGCTGGACGCCACCGCCATCCGTGCCTTTATCGCGGCCTTGGACCTACCCGCCGACGCGAAGTCACGCTTATTGGCGCTGACACCCGCAAGCTATGTTGGGTTGGCCGAATCATTAACGACTTTGATCCAATGAATTCGTTTCGCGTACAGCCGGTCAGCTTCATGGAGCAGCAGCCGGCGATCTATGCGGTACGTAATGCCGTGTTTGTCCAGGAGCAAGGAATCGATGCCAGCGCGGAATGGGACGGCCAGGATCAACAAGCGCAACACGTCTTGGCCTGGGACCAGGAGCGACAGCCCATCGGTACCGGCCGGTTATTAATCGATGGCCGCATCGGGCGAATGGCGGTGTTACCGGCATGGCGCCGCCATGGCGTGGGCCGACACATATTAGAGCAACTCCTACGCATTGCCGCAAAGCAAGGCAAGACCCAGGTCTATCTCAGCGCACAGGTCGCTGTACTAGGGTTTTATACCCGGGCAGGGTTTATCGCCCAAGGTGAACACTATATAGAAGAAGGAATTTTACATCAGAAGATGTGTCGCGATCTGTCGCAGGTTATTCACTATACTCAAAGCAATAAATAAGGCGATATAAGCGATTTAGTCGTTCGGGACCTGTATTTCAATAACCTTAGGGTGCGGTGATGCTGGACTGGGCAAAGTATACATTAGGCGTGCATGCCGAGGAGCTGCTCCTTGACAGCATGGAGGCCAATCGACTCGCAAGCCTTGCCTTAATTCAACAAGCCAATAACAGTTTGGAAATCTTCAGCCGCGATTTGGAACCGCGTTTATACGATAACAGTGATTTTGTCAGCGCGGTACGCGCCATGGCGCTGCGCAATCAACGGATACGGGTGCGGATATTGGTCAATGAGCCCGACCACGCCATCAAACACGATCACCGTTTGATTCACATCGCGCGCCATCTGAGCAGTTATATTGAAATACGCAAAACCCATGAAGACTTCGCCATGAACCCCAGCGCCTTCGTGGTGGTGGACGCCCGTGGGGTGTTATACCGCAGCTTAGCGCGCCGTTATGAAGGCAGCGTTAATTTTAATGACCCCTTAAAATCCGGCGAGCTGTTGCAATTCTTCAATGAAGCATGGAATCATAGCCGCCAATACACCGAATTCCGCCGCCTATACATTTAACAGGACACCCATGACAGTTCTCAACCGTTGCATCGCTGGACTAAGTATCGTGCTGAGTTTGACCAGCATCCATGGGTTTGCCCAAGACGAGATTGAAACCATTGATTTACACCACCGCAGCAGTGAAGATATCATTCCCGTCCTGCAGCCGCTGGTAAAACCAGGCGGTTCCCTCACCGGTACCGGTTATAAATTAATAATCCGCAGCACGCCGGACAATATCGACGAGCTAAAACATTTATTGGCCGATATCGACATCGCTTTAAAACAACTGGTCATTACCGTCGCCACCACCCGCCAAATGGAACAGCTGCTGAGCAGCAGCCAGGCCCAGGTGGTGGTTGATTCCGGTGATATCCATGCCGCCGCCGGTAGCCCGCTCCCCGCCGATGCGCCAGGGCTAACCCTGAGTAGCCGTGGCGATACAGCAAGAATCGATGCACACATTACCCAAACGCAACAACACCAGGATGCGCCCAGTACACAACAGATGCGGGTGGTAGAAGGTACCTGGGGTTCGATTCAAATGGGACAGGCCGTGCCTATCATGACACGGCAACGTAATCCGGACGGAACGGTAACCGCCACCGTCACCTATAAAAACGTCACCAGCGGCTTTCAAGTACTGCCGCGCACCCATGGCGAACAGGTGACGCTGCAAATTCGTCCTAGCAACGCCAGTATCAATGCACAAAACAGCGGCGCCATCGACGTGCAATCCATGCAGACCACGGTGACGGGCAAACTCGGCGAATGGATCTCACTTGGCGGTAACAGCACCTCGCGCTCCTCCGAGCGTGACGGGATGTTATACACCACCAAGGCACGCAGTTCACAACAAGACCAACTCTGGGTGAAAGTCGAAGTAGCTTCCCCATGACGAATAACATGGCGTTGATTCACTACCGGATCGTACCTGTACGTCCGGAAGCCCACCTGTACGCCGTTACCTGCTCTATTCAGCGCCCCGCGCCGCCGGGGCAACAGCTGTGGTTACCGGCGTGGATACCGGGCAGTTATATGATCCGGGATTTTGCCCGTAATATTGTCAGCCTGACCGCCCGCTGTGAGGGTAAACCCGTCAAGGTGCGTAAACTCGACAAACAAACCTGGCGCTGTGAACCCTGCAGCGGAGAATTGCAGATCGACTATGAGGTATACGCCTGGGATTTATCGGTGCGTTCCGCGCATCTTGATACCACCCATGGGTATTTTAACGGCAGCAGCGTATTTGTAGCGGTAACAGGTCAAGAACAACAGGCCTGTAGTATCGAAATGGTGCGTCCCACGGGTGAATCGTACCAACACTGGCGGGTGGCAACCACCCTCGCCCGCCAGACTGCCGCTTTGTACGAATTTGGACTCTACCGCGCCGACAATTATGAGGAATTGATCGATCACCCGGTCGAACTGGGCAATTTCACTTTGCACACATTCGACGTCGCCGGCATCCCCCATGCCATTGCGATCACCGGACGCCAACATGCCGATACCGATCGGCTCGGCCGCGATGTTAAAATCCTTTGCGAAACCCATCGGCGCCTATTCGGCGAATTGCCCCCCATGGAGCGGTATTTGTTTCAGTTAACGGTAGTGGACAACGGCTTTGGAGGTTTGGAACACCGTTCCTCCACCAGCCTCATCGCCAGCCGTAAATCCTTACCCGCTACCGGCATGACGGCTGGTTCGGATGACTACAACAATTTGCTGGGGTTATTCAGCCACGAATATTTTCACACCTGGCATGTAAAACAAATCAAACCCCAGGAATTTATTCCGTATCAATTACACCACGAAGTCCACACCGAACAACTCTGGGCCTTTGAGGGCATCACCTCGTATTACGATGACCTCGCCTTGGTTCGTAGCGGAATGATTAGCGTGGAGAAATACTTGGAAATCCTGGCTAAAAATATCACCCGGGTGTTGCGCGAACCGGGCCGATTAAAACAAACCTTGCCCGAGTCCAGCTTTGATGCCTGGAGCAAATATTACAAACAAGACGAAAACTCGCCTAACGCCATCGTAAGTTATTACCTCAAAGGGAGCTTGTTTGCGTTAGGGTTGGATCTGCTGATGCGGCGCGAGACCTCCCAGCAAGCTTCGTTGGATGATGTGATGCGGCGTTTGTGGATCGACCACGGAAAAACCCAGCGTGGCGTGGCAACGGACAGCATTGCGCGCATCGCCGAACAATTGGCGGGAACCACTGTGAAAGAATATTTTCACCAGTACTTATATACCACCGAGGATTTACCACTGCAGGCATTATTATCCTACGTGGGGGTGGATCTGCTGCTGCGCCCCGCCACCAGTGATGACGACAACGGAGGCAAAGAGGCGGATAAAAAAGACTATCCCGCCGTTGCCTTGGGGGGACGGTTTAGCGCCGATCCCGCCGGTGTGCGCGTCAACGTGGTCTATGACCACAGTGCATTGCAACGTGCCGGTGTGGCGGCGGGTGATTGCATTGTTGCGATCGATCATTACCGTGTCAGCAAGGAAAGCCTGCGCACGGTTATCACTCCCTTCCGGCCCGGCGACACGGTCACCTTGCACCTGTTCCGACGCGATGAGTTGATGGTCATACCGATGTTACTTGAAGCGCCCAACGCCGATACCTGTTATTTAAAATGCCAACCCGATTCACACGCCAAACGCGCAGCCTGGCTACACAGAGTTGCGTAAATGGCGGGGGCAACCAAGCCAACTAATCCACATCATCCCCCGAACAACCAGTGCGCTAGAACGCCTCATTCAGCGCATTAACCAACATATTTAACGCTGGTCACTTCCATCTGTGTAAAATGCGGCTGCAACCAGCGGTAGGCCAGGCTGCTTGTCATCTTTTCGGCGAAATTTTCGTCTTGAAAGTGTTGAATCAAGGTCGCGTTTAAATTTACTTTAACCACATCGGCGGTAAAATGCTGCGACAACAGCACCAACGCGTCATTTTGTCCAGGCCGAACCGTCGGCATGGTGAAGGCCAGGGTTGATAAGGCTTCGTATTGGATGGTGGAAAATACCGGCCGCATCCGGATACGGATCTCATTGCGCACCATGCCGGTCACAATCCAAGAAATATTTTCCAAGGCATCGATTAATTCTTTATCGACCCCCGCTTGGGTTAGAAAAAAATCGATGGCGGGGTAGTACCCTAAATGCTGGGTAGTGGCATAGTGTTGGACTTGCTGCGCAATCGACTCACCGACAACACGCGGTGAAGCCGCCACGTGGCGTTCTATCGCTTCCATCGGTACCTGCAAACGCAACCCCAGTGCAACTTTTGAGAGTTGCAACACCATACTTAGGACACTTGCCCTTGTAGACGGCGCAAATGCAATAACACCGGCGCAACAATCGGTTCGATTTTACGGCGCATGACGGTACCCACCGCATCGGTCAGGGCAAACACCGGGGCGATCAAGGGCTCGCCCACGCAGGCGACCACCAGTACACTTTCGATTATCGGGTGCAACTCAGGTAATCGCGCCTTTAACTGCGCGATAGCCTCCCTCTGACAACAGTCCTGGCCGGCCGCGCAGAATAAATCGGCCTCGGCGAGAATTTGGGAGAGCTCACGACGCTTTTCCTGATGGGGCCGTACCGTATGGAAATACTGTTCCAACGTATCAAACGTGGCGACAACCACGTCTTGATTTACCGGCTTGTCCAACACGGTTGTCACGGTATGCAAATACGCTTGCCCGCGGGGGCTTAATAGTCGTAACAAGTGCACGGCGAGGGGGTTATCGCGCAGATCATCCACGGCTAATGGGCGTTGCCACCGCTCCCAATTTGGGTGCGCACGGGTCCGGGTGGGCAATTGATCCGGCAAGCTTTTAAGGAACCCCACCCAATAGGCATTTTTGCGTTGCCCGCGCGACCATAACTGCGCCTGCGCCTCGGTGGAAACCAAACCGGGTTGTAACACCAACCGTACCGATTCAATAATATTGCGCGGCTCTTCTTCAAAGGGGAGGAATTCGAGTAAAAATTCCGCCAATATCTTCCCCATGGTACCCGTGGCGACGTCTTCGCGGGCCAGCATGCGCCGTGCGTTATCCGCGTCCGGCATGGCCCACCAGGCACAGCGCGCCAGTTCATCGGTTAAGGCCGCCGCCCCCACCACCGCCACCACCGCCTCGGGTTCACCCAATTTTAATAAACTCGCCAAATTTTCCGCGCGGGCCTGCCCCATACGCGTCCAGCGTTTGAGAAAGATAGGATAACCCCCGGGCGAACCCAAGACATGGCTGGAGATCATTTCCTTGACGTGCCGCACATAGTTCTCGTCGCGGCAATTGGGATTGAGTTGAATCTTGGCCTCGCCCCGCGCGGTCAGGCCATAAACCATCATTTTGCCTTCATCGATACGTATGGCGTGTACGGATTGATTCAGCAGAACGTTGAGGCGGAGACTGTCTTCCTGCGATAACGGCATGGGTCTGGGAGGTGGGAAAACCGGACCCCATTATAACGAACTCCGCCGAGTTAGTTAAATTTTTCTTGTTGTGTAAGTTTAAACTGATGCACCACCGATTGCAGTTCAGTCGCCAATTGCGCCAGAGACTGGCTGGTGTTCAAGGTTTGATTCGCCGCTTCGGTAGACGATAGCGCGATATCGTTGATATTGACAACATTGCGGTTAATTTCTTCAGCCACTGTGGATTGTTCTTCCGCGGCGCTGGCGATCTGCAGGTTCATATTATTAATTGATGACACCGCGCTGGTAATTTCATCCAAGGCGGATGCGGCAACATCGGCCTGGGCCACGCAACTCTGCACCAGATGACGGCTTTGCCCCATCGCCTGAACCACGGCACCGGCGCGATGTTGCAACCGTTCGATGATCGTGCCAATCTCTTGGGTTGACGTCTGGCTGCGTGAGGCCAAGGTACGAACCTCATCCGCCACGACCGCGAAACCACGCCCTTGTTCACCGGCGCGGGCCGCTTCAATGGCGGCGTTGAGGGCCAACAAATTGGTTTGCTCGGCAATACCGCCGATGACTTGTAAAACGGTATTAATATTATCCGTCTCACCCTTTAATTGATTAATTTCATTGGCGGTATGATCCACCTCGTCGGCTAGGGATTTAATCCCGGTGATCGTTTCCACCACCAGTTGTCGACCCTTCTTGGAATGTTCATCGGCGCTGCGCGACGCGGCGGCGGCATCATGCGCACTACGCGCAACTTCCTGCACCGTGGCTGTCATTTCATTCATCGCGGCGGCAACCTGCTCGGTTTCCTGGTGCTGGCGTTGTACCCCATCACGGGTATTCTGGGTGATCATCGAAAGCTCTTCCGAGGCGGTGCTCAACATCACGGTGGATTGATAAACTTCTTGAATCGAACGGTAAAAAACTTCGATCATCTCGTTAAAGGCATGACTCATGTCGGCAATCTCATCCACCCCGTCGATATCACTACGCAATTCCAGCGCCTTGCTAGAGGCGACTTCACGCATGATCGCACTTAGTTTAGTAATAGGACGAATAATGCTGCTCGCCAGCATTACCACGAATGCAACAATTACTCCCAGCAAAACCAAGGCAACCACTGTGGCCATGACACTGAGCTTGGTTTGATAGGTGGAAACATCGGTGGATAGATCCGCCTCCATGGCACCGAGGATTCCTTCGGTTTTATTGACCGTACTACGTAATTCGCCCAAGGTGCCGCTGGAGATATCCAACCCTTTGCGTTGCGTTGCCAGCACCAAGGCCGTGAATTGTTGCTGGTAATTATCCGCCAACTTGCGCAGTTCAGATTTGATTTCAACAGGGAACCCGCGCGCGGCCAAATGGGTAGTAAACGCTTCAAACGATCTATTAAACTTCTCGACATGGCTTAGGCTAGTATCCAACATGAAATCTTTTTCATAGCAACGCAACATTAGTAGATCAACCAGCAGCTCATGATCACCCAGCTTGGTAATGCGATCTTCCGTTTGCTGGGCGGCTTCACGCATACCACCGTATAAACCGGATTTTTCATCCAGCCCAATCACTTGCTGTTGTTTAACCAGGACATCAAATTTTAGGCCGTACTCGAGTAAGATGTTTTTTACATTGACGGCGCCTTCCGTCGGCAGACCCACCGTGGTGAGTTTTTCCAGGAGTGTATCCATACGCGCAAGGGTTTCAGCCTTGGTTTTGGTAAATTTTTCATAATAGCTCAGCTCTTGTTGCGCCAGAAAATTTTTCTCGTGGCGGCGCAACATCAATACATTGCCATCAACCTGCTCCGCCAAGATCCGCAACTCGTATAAGCGGTTGGTGCCCGACATCGCGTACAGTTGTAGCCCGAGCATCCCCAGCATTCCAACAAGGATCATCGCCGTAACAATAAACAGTTTGTATTTGATCGATACTAGTTTAAACATCTTGCCACCCCCTCAGGCTGATACCATACTAGGATTAAGTGCTAAACAGTTCGTTATCCCTGCCTACTAGCGGACAATTCGCGTGGTAACTTAAATAACGAAATGGCATTGAGCGGATTCACGTCTGGAATGCGTTCTTTCCAGTCCATGTTAAATGCCCCCAGGAGGCTTGAACTGCTCAAGCCGGTTATTGGAATCACCGTGCGCCCGAGCGGTTATACCGCGGAATACCCGGAAATTTCTTCAGGAGTTCAGGAGAGTCAATGACTTTTCCTTGTCTTCCAGAATCCAGTCGCTTCGACACCGGTTATCTTTATGGATACATTGAGCGATGCAGTATGCGTACAACGGCAGCACAGGGGCGCATGGGAAAGAATCGAGAGTAGCCCCTTTCGATGGGCCTGAACCACTCCGGCGAGGTAGGGTTACGTCTGGCCCGATGTACTTTATTCATATTCAAATTAATATTCCGAGCTGGAATGATAAAACGCTTTCGCAGGAAATTTCTTTCTCACGAAATAATTCCCTCCCAAGGATTTCACTTTGACGAGATAATAAAACGCTTGGTGGAATGCCGCACACGGCAGCGGCATATCAAAATCAATTTCCCGGACGTTCGCATCGGGGTTGGTAGTAAAGGATACAATGGTCGAGGGAGAAAGGAATGGTAGTCTTTGAATTGAGAAAGGACGTGGGTCTGCCAAGAACTCGGATAATGTTCCGAAAAAACATCCATTTCTTGAACAAAGTTTTGTTCGACCAAGCGGTGAAACATCGTGATACGGCTCTCCACCGGAGGAATGTCACCCGCGTGGGTGATCCCCAGCGCTTGGGCGATCGCCCCCGGCGTAAAGGGCGCGCCACCTTGGGTGTCCGTGCAATAGATTTTTTCCCGCTGCGCCCGTAATTCCTGCTCGGTTTTCTTGCCTTCCTTAGGTGTCACCTCCAGGGTGGCCATGCGGTCCTCGCGGTTTAGAGTAATAGATTGTTAGAGAATATAGCAAAACGATTTTCTACAAATTGCATGTGGCGATTAATATCGAATATTAGGGGATGCTAATGATAAAATATCGCGGGTTTAATCCACGCGCTCGTGTGAGCGCAACGGCTGATGTCAAACAGCGTCCAATACTTCCCACGTGTCAGCGCCCCATTGTTCCCACTTTTTCTTTTTCGTGTTTTTGAGAACGATGTTTACTTTGCTTAAAGCGGAAAGAATCATACCGGTTTCCAAGATATCGCAATGATGGGTAACGCGATCAAGCAACGCGGTCGTCATCTTCGCGTCTCCAATGCAGGAAGAGGCCATTGACGAATACTGTCCTTATCGAGCACAAAGAAGTAATCATCTACCTCACCTTCGACGCGACTGAAGAGGGTCAGAATTATTCTTGTGGGTTCCGCTGGGTTGTCAGGATCAAACCGCAGGTAAAGGATTGCGGGAGGACATGGCAAACGTCGATTAAACACCAATTCACCGTAATCACGATCAGTAGACAAACGCAAATAACGCGTGGAGATCTTCGGGCTTCAGTTGCGGATAGTTATCAAACAGTTGCTGTTCTGTCCAACCTGTAGCGAGTAGTTTCAACAAAAAATCCACCGACAAACGCGCGCCCTTGATCACGGGCTTGCCGACCAGGATGCTCGGATCAACTACAATGCGTTCTTTCCAGTTCATATTAAATCTCCCACAGAGTGAATATGATAAGTCTAGCCTTTATATAAGAAACCCTAAACAAGATGACCTTAGATTCGCCTGACCAATAGCAGCCCGCAGCCGAAGGCTTTGGCAGGGCATAAAGGCCCACACCTTTGAGTGTGCCGACGTAAAACGTGTCTTGCGAGCCCAGGTAACCGAGGTGTGCCGTGTCAATTTCACCGCTGACCTCGTCATCGAGTTGCTTTCGTTCCAAGGCGGTAATCTGTGCCTCGGTGAGCACAATGCCCTTGCGAACCATCTTGTCTTCCAGTGCACGGAGCCGGTCTTTAAAATTTGCCAAGCCATGACGTAACCAAACACAGCGCACGCCCGCTGCCAGAAATGAAGACGCCACGCAAGCGCAATTCGTTGCTGGTGCGGTGTTGGCCATGGGCCGGGTAGGCCACCGCATACGCCACCACCGCCGCTTCGGTCTGCTCATCAATGCGGTTTTTGATGTTAGGCTTACGTCGGCTGTGTTCGAACAAGGCATCGACACCACCGGTTTCCAGCGCCGTTTGGTAGCGGTAGAATGTATCCCGCGACAGCCCCATCCTCTTGCAGGCGTGGGACACATTCTCTAACTCTTGGGGCAGATTTAACGGCCCTACCTTGTGTTTAATGACTTTTGTGGAAACAATTGGGCGCTGACAAGTGAGAAGTAATGCACGCTGTTTGACAGTAGAGCGCGACCTTTTAATGTTTTAAAAGGAAGGTTTGAATTAGGTGTTTCAATCCACGCGCTCGTGTAGAGCGCAACGGTATGCCTTCCCCTCGCATCTGCGCGTGACGCTCGTTTCAATCCACGCGCTCGTGTAGAGCGCGACTTACAATAGTACAAACCTTACCCTCAGCACCAAAGTTTCAATCCACGCGCTCGTGTAGAGCGCGACGCGGAGGAGGGTAGCGTGGACGCGTTACATGAGAAGTTTCAATCCACGCGCTCGTGTAGAGCGCGACAAGTAACCCAATAAGTGCTGGACCTCCATAATATGTTTCAATCCACGCGCTCGTGTAGAGCGCGACTGGCGCGGAAAACGAACTTTGTGCAAATCTGTGACGTTTCAATCCACGCGCTCGTGTAGAGCGCGACTGTTGGTTAGATCAACACCTGAGATGTTATTAATCGTTTCAATCCACGCGCTCGTGTAGAGCGCGACGAACCAATGCCAGTGCTACCTTATTCATGTAGCTTTGTTTCAATCCACGCGCTCGTGTAGAGCGCGACGAACCAATGCCAGTGCTACCTTATTCATGTAGCTTTGTTTCAATCCACGCGCTCGTGTAGAGCGCGACGCGCGCATTCCAACCACCCGTAGGCGCGGAAAGCGTTTCAATCCACGCGCTCGTGTAGAGCGCGACCGCCGGACTTGATTATGCGCGTACCGGAGTCCTGGTTTCAATCCACGCGCTCGTGTAGAGCGCGACGCAGAACCCGTGGCAGCCCTCTACGAACAAGGCAGTTTCAATCCACGCGCTCGTGTAGAGCGCGACTGGAGAGGTTCCCACCCATCGATGGTGTCACTATTGTTTCAATCCACGCGCTCGTGTAGAGCGCGACTGGTAGTTTCATGTGACCCCCTGAGGCGCGCCGCAGTTTCAATCCACGCGCTCGTGTAGAGCGCGACTCCACGCTCAATAAGATCACGCAAAACAACAAAGAGTTTCAATCCACGCGCTCGTGTAGAGCGCGACTCACCAGCGCCTAGCACGTCAATACCATCAAACGTGTTTCAATCCACGCGCTCGTGTAGAGCGCGACCCGCTTGCGTGGTGCGCGCCAGTTCGTTTTGACTGTTTCAATCCACGCGCTCGTGTAGAGCGCGACGGTTCATGGGGTATCTCCAGGGATGGGTGGTCGGGTTTCAATCCACGCGCTCGTGTAGAGCGCGACCCCATAACGCCGATCTGTGTGTCCATATCTTTCTGTTTCAATCCACGCGCTCGTGTAGAGCGCGACATGTTGATAATGATTTTGATCCATCGCCTTTTCCAGTTTCAATCCACGCGCTCGTGTAGAGCGCGACTTTGACATATTGCGCGCGAAATACTTTGCTAGCAGTTTCAATCCACGCGCTCGTGTAGAGCGCGACGAATTGATCCGCGCCTAAAGAGGACGGCTCGACTGTTTCAATCCACGCGCTCGTGTAGAGCGCGACGAGAATAAGCTCGCAAAAGCGGCTAAGGTTAACCAGTTTCAATCCACGCGCTCGTGTAGAGCGCGACCGCACAACTCCTCCACGCCGCCAGCTTCGGAATTTGGTTTCAATCCA
>JACQBC010000018.1 GCA_016194635.1 Gammaproteobacteria bacterium
AACATTACCGAGCGGACGGTAAAATCACATGTGACCTCGGTTTTCCAAACGCTGCGGGTAACTAACCGTAAAGAAGCGGTACAGCAGGCCAAGGAACTCAATTTAATTGAGGAGTAAGGTCTTGGCGATCTCTGCGCTGCAAGTCGTCCTGCTGAACTAAGTGATGCGAGGTCGCGCGCAATCGCGCCGCAGCAACGGGCTTAAATAATACCGGATAGCCGCTGGCTTGGACGTCTTGCAGTTTTTCAACCGCGGTATCACCTGTGATAATGACCGCCGGTATATCATGACTCACTACGCCACGTAAACGATCCAGCGCCTCAATGCCTGTGTTATTCTCACGCAACCGGTAATCGACGATAATCGCGTTTGGCACCTCTCCCTACTTTGTATCCATCTTATGGCATCATCGCTTGATTCGGCCAGCTGGACACGACAACCCCATGTGCGAAGCAACTCTTCCATCGCGATCTGTATGCTCAGGTCATCGTCTATCAGCATTACCAGAAAATTACCGGGATGATCGAACACGATACCCTGCTCGATCACTTCCACCGCCGTCACTCGGCATATGTCACCTAATGGCACGTCCATAGCGAAGAGCGAGCCCTTCCCCGGTTTAGAACGTAACACAATAGGATAGGCTAATAATCGCGTCAATCGCTCTACAATGGATAGTCCTAAACCCAGCCCCTTGTTGCGATCGCGCTCAGGATTTTCAAGCTGGTAATATTCCTGGAAAATCATCTGCTGCTTTTCTTCCGGAATTCCTGGACCACTATCGCACACTTCAATGCGCAAAACGTCTTTCCGGGAGATATCCAGTAAGGCATTCAACATGCTAGTTAATATATCCATGGACATCTGTAATTTATCGAGGGTTTCAATTTGCGTACTGTTTTGTAACTGCATACGCAAGGCACCCATGAACAGATTCTGTGCGTGCAACGGCTGGCGTAGGTCATGGCTCGCGGCGGCCAGAAAACGCGACTTGGCCATATTGGCCTGTTCGGCGATGGCCTTCTGTTGGCTTAGGCTTTCTGCCAAATCGTTTGTTTTAAAGCGTAGCGTGATAGCTTCTGAATTTGCGCGATGCAACACGGCATAACCGCGCAATATCACCAAATAAAAAACCAGCAATATCAGCCCCAAGCCCAAGCCCAATTCAAAATTCTTACCCCACGGCACATCCTTAGCATGCCAAAACGCGTTAGCTATTAAGGGAAGCAACAACGGTGTTAAATTGACGAGTAAAATAAGTTTATAGGAAACTGAATTAATCATCAATGCGGCGGTATACACACAGAGAAATACCGCGAGTATTAATTGATATTCGTGTGAGCCGGGTAGAAAAAAATAACGCCTATCGATCCCCATGCCAGGGCGGCGGTTCCTGACACAAAGGTAAAGCGAAAACCCCATATATCCGTCTCGTGATCGGCGGATTGCGCGCGTCGATATGAAATGTATCCAGAGGTAAACAGGACGAGGTGGATAAACGTGACCGTGATAACCCAATATAAAACGCGGCTATCCTGAAACTGGTCGCGAAACAAAAATGCCAAGATCCATGCCGCCAGAAGTCCTCCGACAATACCGCCGGGGATCTGTTGCGCCATGGTGGGCAATTGGTCTGCGCGTATTTCCCACTGAAACGCAGTATCGCCGATCATGCTCCCCTCCACGTGCAAGAACTGTTTTACGTTTAAAAAAATATAAAGCCGTTCCAATTTTTGGCTGGTGCTGTAGACAATTGCCATCGCCGGGTGGGCGTCGATCTCACTCGCCCGAGTACCAACGCGGGCCGCGCCTTGGGTGCCGGTTAAGACTCTTCTCCTGAGGGAATCGGCGCCACACAATATCGCCCAGCTTTGGTGCGTCAAAATATCGCATTGATGAACTCACGACGATTCGTTGGCAACGATAATATTACACCGAGATTGTACCGTGCTATTATTTTTGAGGTTCACGATGAACCAATTCTAATTTCCTTAACCAGCAGTGGGGCAATTTAAAATGAGTGAAGGTGGGTCAGATCGAATTGAGTGTTGACACGTTACACTGACCATGGCCTTGGCCCATTAGGGCATCCAGTGCGGCCCACTTAATGGCGGTGTGATCGCAAATGTAATATCGTCTAAACGCAGTTCTGTGTCGACGGCGAAACCGGAATTAGAAGCACCGAATAGGTAGCCTTCCTCAAAGTAATTAGCGCCTGGCGTATAATTAGGAAGATTCAAAAATTCCCTGACCAGAGCTCCGTCCTTCCAGACCTGCGCGGCACCATCATTTGCCGTCGCACTTGTTGCAAGTTTTAAATGCAACGCATAATTGTGCCACATGCCTCTGTCCGCCGGTGCCCCGATGTACCACTGCGACGCCCCACCTTGGAAATCATGATTGACGCCGTTATATTTTAGCTGCATGTTTGCCACATCCGTCCCATTGCCCACCGGGAAGGTCTCGAAATCCATAAACTGGCTACCCATCATGTTATCAATGATGAAAAACTTGTTGTTGCTCGAGGCTGCACCTGTGCGGTGGTAATAATTCGCCGGAATGTAAACCTTGTAAGATATCCACAGTTCGGAATACCGGCCGCCAAGATTAAACCGCAGTTCGGGACGTGCGCCCTCCGCCACGTTCGTAGTCCCCGCATAGAGCGCGCGGACAGAGTAGCCACCGGCGGCTTCTGGCTGCACAGTAATGGTACTGAGTTTGGTTGCACTTGGTTGCTGATAATTGCTCGAATTATCGGTCCAGAATGCGGCGCCATTTAATTTCTTCGATATATTGCCTGTACTAAAATCATCCTGAAAGATCACGGCGGCTGAGACAGGCGAAGTGGCCAGTAGTACAGCGGCGGGAAAAAGAACCCTCTTCAAAAAATCCGCACGAACATAACTTTTCATGTTCACACCAGTATTGGTTCTCATTAAAAACTCCTTACTAACACAGCCGATGTTGGGCTCTCAACATTGTCCGCATCATACGCGCTCACCGTAATATAGTACGTACCCGCTGCAAGCTGGGTGAACGTGTACTGGGTGACAGATCGGTCCGTGAGTACTATTTTATTGGTTATGTCGTTGGCCGATACGCCATAGCGAATGATGTAACCTGCGATCTCAGCCATGGAGGCACTGCTCCCATCGATCCTGGTCGTTGGGACTGCCCAGGAGACACAGCGTGATGATGCTCCTGTTCCACAACCCCCACCACCTGTCACTGGTAGCGTACTGCCGCTGCTACCACCACCTCCGCCACAAGCCGTGAGTGTTAGGACAAAGATAATGTACGCGAGCGTTGATACGCGGGTGGGTAATTTTCTGGATGTCATTTTCATTGGAACCTCCACCACTCTTCATGGAAAACTGCAATTGTTAGCGGCCTTATTTAGAAGCCGCCATTGAAGCCAACACGGCGCGCTAGAGACCCGCACGCCAAACATTAACTCCAGAGAACGATTTCCCTTTATTAAAGGCGCGCCCGATCGTATCGACGGTGCGAACGCCAAACCATGCGCTGAAGAATCTTGCCATTTGGCGTGGTTTGCCGCAGGCGGCCGCCCGTGACAACGGGCCGGAGTTCTTAGCACCGGTGTTCGTAGTCCGGTGTCACAAACTCGCTATCGAGATCCGTTATATTTATATTTTTGGTGATCTCGATGAGATCCATGATGTGACGCATCGCTTCGCGATTGATTATAACGAGTAGCGTCCATCCGATGTATCGCTTGTAATAAATTGCCACATGTTGTTCGATCCGCAAGAAGTGGTGTTGTGTTCTGCGGTTATGATGTAGAAGGAGGCCGCATCGTGACCAGAATGAACAGTTGCTACCGTGTAGGGTGCGGTCCATGTTCCCGCAATGGCATCGGCTCCGATAAAGAAAAAACTAAATGTCGCAATGAGCGATCCCAATCCTAACTTCTTTAGCGTCTTCTTCAACGTTAATGTTATGCCTGCTGCAAGATTGGCAATAGAAAATAAAGACATCGCGGTAACGGCAATTGAGCGCTTCATAATTTATCTCCAATACAAATTAATTAGACCAGAGAAAGAGTGAGCTGACCCACGCTTCACTCTCCACAGAACTATCACGGATCCAAGCCAAAACTATTTATTACGCAATTGCCAGGCGTGGTAGCGCTATCGTAGTAAACATACATATTCCGGTTGCTCAATTTAGCAGCCATCACCGTTGCGTAAGACCGGTTTTTATCGTCGGTATTGCTGTTCGCAGGCAAGCTAAGTCCACCGTTAACACAAGGCGAACCCATAAACCACGCGACCACCGTGCCCGGAATATAATTCTGCAGCCGCCACGAGCTTGGGTTGGCGCTCAGAAAGATGTCGTTCGCCTTGGCGACGAAGGGGATGACCGATATCGATATCGCCATCATCAAACCAAATGTGCGCACTGTAGTCATCAACCCTCTCCTCTCTCTATTGAATAGTGAACGAATGTGTGCTGAAGGCCGCGACACAACGCTTACTCAATGTAAATACCGTACCCATTACACTGGGTTCCGGGCCCGCCTGGTTGGGTAAAATCTATCCGCACTGTTTTTCCTGACAGTTTTGCCGCCACGGCAATGGCAAGAGTTTTACCCACCTCACCCGGATTTATAAAATAGATCCCATTATTTAGACATCCATTAGGATTTGGCGAAAGGCCGATATAGGCTTGACTTCCGTTACCTTCTGCTCCGGTTAACGTTACGGTAATACCGTTCTGTGAAAGAGCATAAGCAGGCGCGCACAAGGCTGCATATCCCACCAATAGAAAACGCGTTATATCTCTAATGCGGCGCCTTGTTTTGTTCATACAGTTAGCTCCAATTGAGTAATCTGCCCAGCGCTATTACCGGCATGGGCGGTAAAGCAGAGCATCGCGAATAATTCGAAAATCAATACTTGCAGTATCTTGGTCATTTCGTTTTCCCTAAATAAATATCGTTGTGTCGTGACCGTCTCAATAAACACTTGATACGCTTTCCTTGGTTGATCGTATGCAAACCCCACATCGTGTGCATAAGCGGTAAGCGCGCGCCAAGATCACAGCGCTGATTAGCGTGCCGCAGAGCTTCCATTTTATGTCTCCTCTATCTGAGAATATTGTTTCCAGTCCAAGTCGCACGGGGTTTGAGGTATATAGCCTCCATATCGCTTCCTACTGGATAACAAACTTAAATTGCTTCGTTAATGGCGCGGTTAGTAAGACAGGTGTCCCCGCGCCATCTTTGTATGTAATTTGGAATTTCGGGTTGGGACCGAAGCCGATACAGCCCAGCCTATTAAGGCATGTGCATCCTGCCAGAGGTGCAGAGAGTGTGTGGGTCTCGGCGCCAAGTGTAGGTGTAAGAGAAACGGTTTTGATTGTGTTACCGGGTGGCGAGTCTAAGTTACCGATTGCCTGACCATCTAGTGTCATGTTCCCTGTTGTGCAAAGCCATGTGTTTGCCACGGTGTCAAAATTCATCGTCATGTTTACTGATCGGCTCTGAAAACTCGGCCCACAAGTGGATCCTGCCAGGTTGTTACAGTCGAGGCAAAGCTTCCATAATGTGTTGGTATCTGCGTTTCCTGTTACCGTCGCCAAGAGATTGGTGGTTCCAAGCTTTGACGAATCGAATGTGAACGTATAGGAGTGGTAGCCGCCAACAAGCCCGTTTGTGCTCGCAAGGTTAACGCCATTTGCAGATAGCACGAGGCCATCCGGGATCGAATACGCTTCGAAGTTCGCCGTTACGGACTGTGTCCCCTGGCCAATGGCTAAGATAAATGGGCTTGTACCACTAGAGCCAGCGCTATGGATTGGCGCACCGCACGCGGTTGGCGGTGGCGGATTACAGTTCGCGCCATTTGCATTAATCTGATTCGCCACCGTCTCGATTTCAGTCACCACGCGATTACCGAACGGCAGCATGTACGACGCCACAAAGTTGTGATGTGCCGGATCTGTCGAGGCGATACCCGGCGGCACCACAAGGGTGGATGTCGCCGGCAGAATAAACGCGCCTCCCGCGAAACTCGTTCGCGCAATAAGATTGATCGCGACATCGTCCGGCCGGGTTAGATAGGTCCCGCTGACCGCCGTCACCGGAACGCTATTCACCGTACCCGCAGGCGTACCGGCGACGAAGGTCGCGGGTGTGGCAACACCCACAATGCCGATGCAACCCACCAAGTCGGAATTTTTGGCGATGAGACCGTTGACGATCTGGTTGGCAAAGAAATTTCCCTGTGAATGCGCCACGAGGATGGTTTTCTTTCTGCGCGGGGCGTTGGGGGGGGTGGAAAAAATCTCCACCTTGCCGATCATTCTCGCCAGGTCGGGCGTGAGCACAAAAGACTTTTCATCGAAACTGGAAACGATCTTTTGCACCACCGGGTCGGTCGCAATGGCATCGCTCGCGCTCATGTTTCCGCGCATGATCGACCAAAGCCGTGTGTAGAAATCGCGCGCGCCTTGTAACTCTGCCTGACGAGCCGTCTCTACGACGTCGCGCCCGAAACCCTCGGACTGGTTGTAGAGGACATCGACATTCGCGAACGTGATGTTGGAATAGCGAGCCAGTTGTTCTTTCAGCACTCGGGTGCTGTTGAGGACTTCCAGCGGATCGTTGTCGATCCCATTGATGTAGTAGATGTTAAAGTCATCGAGCGGTGCGGCCTTCACCGCGACGGTGCACAACAGCAAGGCGACAAGACACGTCGGCATGACTAACCGATTGATTCCCATCTTCCTTCCCATCGAAACGTTGTGGTACATGGCTGATGGTCCTTATGGGCAGACAAACTGGGTGGGTACGTTTACGGTTTCGATCGCGGTAAGCGCAGCAAGATAAGCGAGGCTGCGCTCGTAGGTGTTCGACAAATACGGGACCAAGTCCGCGCTGCGCGCGTCGGCGCCGACGGTCCGTTCCAGGCAGAACTGCATCTGCGTTAACCGCGTGTAGTCAGCGACAACCGTGGCCACTGAGGCGCTGTTGAGCAGCACGGATTGATAGGCCTTGGCGGCTTCATTCATATACGCTTGCGCCAGAGGGTTATTGGGGTAGAGTTGCACAATCCGCCGTTCGAGGTCGTCGCGCACACCGTTATTGTTGGAATCAACTCCCGCGAGTGTCGCCGAGCCCGCGGCACCGGGATCCGGCGGAACGTTCACCAGCACTGGAATAACGATGTTCAAGTCGTCGTCGATGGGAATCGGAATGTACGCAACCGTGGGAACGCCGCTCTGCGCAGGCAGCGCGGGATGGGGATAGCCGACTGCGAGAACGATGACTATCAGGCTGCCGATCCAGATACTAGAGTTAACGTGTGATCCGTTCATTGGAGTACCCCTCTTAAATTTCGTTTTTACAACTAATTGGCAATCGCCACAGACTTTAATTATTCATAAATAGAGATTGAATTTTTGTTCCCCAGCCCGTGCAACCACTATTGACCACTTCGACCTGTACTGCCTTGCTGGCTGCAAAGGCAGTTAAGGCTGCTGCATACACTTCCTTACCTCCGCCAAAGCAAAGATCAATCTGAAATACATTGGTATTGCATGCCAATGTTTGGTCAACTGCGATATAGACAACTCCGCATGAGGCACCTTGAGTGTTATAGGGGCGGATCTGAGTAATATGCACAGGCGCCGTCGTTGGATCAGCCAGCGCTGTGAAACTGCTGAAGACTAATGAAAGGACTATAAATGTGATTCCTGAAACGATCTTTTTCATACATTTTCCCCCTTGAATACCAAAGAACCATTCGTCGTTCATCGAACGTCGGTTTAAAGACGCTACCTAGATGAGACCGTATTGTTTACATCTTCAGCATCGTTACCCATTAAGTTGCAAGTATTAGCTCCGAGTACCGTCAATGGCCTTCCGGCAAACTGACTCGCAAGCCCCATGCCGTTTAATATTACCGAGCCAGCACCGATAGCCTGCATTAATTTATGCTGAGCTTTCGCCAGCACTGTGCTTTCCTTGGGCTCACCGGCGGAGCGAGGTATTAGCAATAACGCTACCAAATACTTTAATATTTTCATGAACCCTCCCTGTGGGTTTATTTAGGACTGTATCGCTTTGTCTATCGGTGTTATGCCGCTTGCTGTTGAACGTGCTTCTCAGCTGTCCGTCGAATCCATCGACCGCAAGTCTCGTGATATGGATATAAAGCTATTCTGAATTTTTATCTTTCACAACGATCTTGAAGTACAGGGGGTATGATTCGAGGTACTAGTACTCTGGCGGTACTAATGCAATCCATAATATTTACGGTATGAAAATACTACTTGCCGACGATCATGCCTTGGTGCGCGAAGGATTTAAGCACGTGCTGCAACTCATCGGGGGGCAGCCCGTGGAGGTCCTTGAAGCAACCGACTATCCTCAGGTTTTTGGGGTACTAAAAACATGGCACGATATTGAACTCGTCGTGTTGGATCTGAACATGCCCGGAATGCCCTTTTTGGATGGCGTGCGAAAGATTCGCGCGGACTATCCGACTATTCCCTTAGTCGTGTTATCCGCGACCGAAGAACCGGGGATTGTCGGGAAGGCCATGGGTTATGGGATCAACGGTTATCTCTTATGCGCAGGAAAAACCAACAAGCAGATTGCTCGCACACTCAACATCACCGAGCGCACCGTCAAGTCGCATGTAACTTCGGTTTTGCAAACTCTGCGGGTTGGCAATCATAGAGAGGCGGCGCAACAGGCCGTGGAGCTCAATTTCTCGGTGGAGTAATAGTTGTGCGATCTTCACCAGGCACGGCGTCCTGCTGAAGCAAGTGATGCAAGGTCGCACGCAATCGCGCGGCGGACACGGGCTTAAACAACACGGGGTAGCCACTGGCTTGGACGTCTTGCAGTTTTTCAACCTCGGTATCTCCCGTGATGATGACCGCCGGTATGTCTCGATTAAACACGCTGCATAAATGATCCAGCGTCTCAACACCTGAGTTGTTATCACGCAGCCGGTAATCGACGATAACCGCATCCGGCACCTCTCCACTGCCTTGGATCAACCTAATGGCGTCCTCGCTCGATTCGGCCAGCTGGATGCGACAACCCCAAGCACTCAATAATGCTTGCGTCGCGACTCGAACACTCAGGTCATCATCAATCAGCATCACCAGAAAATTACCGGGGCGACCGAACCTAACACCAGGCTCGGCTATTTCCACCGCCGCCACTCGGCGTTGGTCACCGAATGGCACGTCGATAGCGAAGGTCGAGCCCATCCCAGGCTTAGAACGCAACTCAATGGGATGGTCTAACAATCGCGCTAACCGCTCTACGATGGACAATCCCAAACCAAGTCCCTTGTTTCGGTCGCGCTCGGGATTATCAAGCTGGTAATATTCTTGGAAGATTATCTTCTGCTTTTCTTCTGGAATACCTGAACCGCTATCGCGCACTTCGATGCGCAAAACGTTTTTTCGGTAGCGACAAACCACCATCACCGCGCCGGTTGACGTGTACCGAATCGCGTTATCCACCAGATTTTTGAGTATGCGAATTAACAATGCCGGGTCGGATCGCACTATCTGCTTTGAAGATATGATCCTTAATTCAATATTCTTTTCCAAAACGACCGGCGCGTATTCAACGGTAAGCGGCGCCAATAATCGATCAATGGGAAAATCCATGATTTCGGGTAATATCACCCCGGCGTCGAGTTTGGAGATGTCCAGTAATGCATTCAACATGCTACTCTGAATGTCCATGGACAACTGTAATTTTTCGAGAATGTCGATATACGTACTGTTTTGCAACTGCATACGCAAGGTACCCACGAACAGATTCTGTGCGTGTAGCGGCTGGCGCAGGTCATGACTTGCGGCGGCCAAAAAACGTGACTTGGCCATATTGGCTTGCTCGGCGATGACTTTCTGCTGGCCTAGGCTTTCTGCCAAATAACTAGTTTGAAAGCGTAGCGTAATAGTTTCTAACATTGCGCGATGCAACACCGCATAACCACGTAGAATAGCTAAATAATATACCAGCAATATGAGCCCCAAGCCCAACTCAAAATTCTTATTCCACTGCACATCCTTAGCATGCCAAAACACGTTGGCCATCAGGGGCAGCAACAACGGGGTTAAGTTGACGAGGAAAATAGGTTTATAGGAAACCGAGTTAATCATCATGACTGCGGTATACGCACAAAGGAAAACCGCAAGTATTAACTGATATTCGTGTGAATCTGGCAGGAAAAAAATAACGCCTATCGATCCCCATACCACGGCGGCAATTCCTGACACGAGAGTGAATCGAAAACCCCAGATATCCGTCTCGTGATCGGCTGGTTGCACGCGCCGATATAAAACGAATACGGTGGTAAACAAGACGACATGCATAAACGTGGCCGCGATAACCCAATATAAAACTCGGTTATCCTGAAACGTATCGCGAAACAGAAATGCCAAAATCCATGCCGCTAGGGTCCCGCCGACGACGCCGCCGGGGATCTGTCGCGCCATGGTGCGCAATTGATCTGCGCGAATTTTCCATTGAAATACGTTGTCGTCAATCATCTTCCCCTCTACTTTTGAACAAGCTATGCTACTGCTTAAATCGATCTCCTTGAACTCGTCTCCCCAGCCTCCTATCTTGTCACCATACAAAAGACCCCGCGGCCCATTTATTCTAAACGATATGCGGATCAGCTTGTTGCGCTTTATCGCTATGTTCCACCGCATAGCCGACAGGTGAATAACAAACAAGGCACGTGATAAAAGCTGATTCACAGCTTGATAGTTTTCTACCGGCTCATGAAAACTGACTTGATATTTTGCTGCTGGTATCGCCGGCAAACCAAACACCAACCCCGGGGCGCGGGTGGATCGCAACCGCTGACACAGTGTCAGTATTTCTTGTCTCGCAGAAATAACTCTGGTGCCGAACCTCCATGCGTGCTTTCATCAGTGGCAGTCATCATCCATACAATCTTAAGATAAGCATAATCGAGCGCCTCCATCAAGTAATGGTGGTTGTCCATATGAAGCTGTCTTTCGCATCACCGAGATATTGGCATTTCATTTAATCACCATGAATACGCTTGTTCTCATATTATCAGATTTTATTTGCTCAACGCTGTCCAATCTTGACCGCTTCTGCGCATGCCGCTTTCAAACCGGCTGCAGGATCGTTCGTCGGTAGGGTTGGTTGATAACGTACGGTGACGATATTCGTGATACCGATGAAGCATAACCAAGGATCGGAGTAGGTCGAATGATAGTCGACGCCGATAGTATATTATGGCAACGGCGACCACCGTTTTGGCGGTCGCCGGTGAACGAATGCAACTGAGATTTAATGTGCTACGGGTAAATAATCGAACTTATCACCTTGGTGAATAAAGAAAATGCATTCGGTCGTGGAAATACATTTAGTCACATGCGGCTTGCCGCCCGGCTGAAACCAGTAAGAACCAGGAGGAAGTGGTATGTCCTTGTCGCCAACGGCCGAGTTAACGCCCACACCCGTGATCACGACGCCGAAGTAAGCTTGCGTGTGTGTGTGAATTGCGCTAACGAAACCCGCCGGCATTTTAATGAAGGTCCCGTGTTCGCCTTTTGATAAATCGCCGAACGCAGGTGCAGCCTGTAAGGTACCGGTACCGTTTGGCGCAGTCACCCCCGTTGAGCCCCAATGGAGTTCGGTTACCGGCATATTGATATTGAGTTGGGTCGGATCAGATGGGATTTTGTCCGGTGCTGCGATAGCGCCGTCAGCGAAGGTGAGTACTGTGATTACTGCCGTTAGACAAGCGGTATGAATTGATTGCATGGTTTACCTCATTAATTGTTAACCGCAAACGACACCATATCGCCTGCAGCTTGGTTGGATGAAACTTACTCTCTCGAAAATCTGTAAGGCCAAAGTGAACTGCAACTAAGGAGATTCGATTAGTTGGGCCAGGTCACTTTTTTCTCCGACACAACGCCGTCGCCGAAGCCGTATTGTCTGAGCGAGTTCGCCCGCATCTGCGCGACGATATAGAGCAGCGGCTCATGTGAGTTATTGCGCCAGGTACGTAAACCGTTGGGCGCGATGCGCACAACCGAACCTTCCTGCACATCAATTATTTCTCCATCAATCTGCATCTGTCCCCTGCCCTGGATGAAGATATAAATCTCTTCGTTCTCCTGATGTTGATGGTAAAAAGGCATGCCTGCGCCTGGCGGCAAAGAGTTGATGGAAATCTCACTGCCTGTGAACCCAACGATGTCCTTTAAGAAATGCTTGCCGTGAATCTCCCCCAATCCAGGAATTTCTAGGGAATGATCGGGCCATTCACTTCGCGCCCCGCTCTTATAGGCCGTGAAATTTGTTCCGGTTCGGATTTTGCTTTTGTTACCGTGCATAGTGCTGTCTGACATTGTCAAATCCTTTACCTATTAGTAGGTAGATAATTGGGCTAAAAAAAGAGGTCAGCCCTTCCTCAATAAACCTGAAATCAGTAACGACACCGTCATATCGAAGGCCGCATGATCACCCGTGGCACGTGCAATTAATAGAGCACCCTGTAACGCGGACAAGAGCATGCGGGCATGATCCGCCGCCGATCCCGTCAAGACAAAGAGGTGTTGCACGTGTCCCACGGCCAGGATTTCAGTCAACCACTCGGTATTGCGGGCGAAGAAACGTTTAAGACTGGGCAGCAACGCCGGATCCAGCGTTAGGGACTCGGTCGCAAGCATGCCCCCCAGACACATACGCCCGGACTCCAGAGTACCGTGATAAATTTCCGCATAGGCACGCAATTTCGCATTGGCGGGCGAGGGCGCGTTACTGATACGTAGCAGCTCTGCCTCGAGTTGGGCCGTGTACACCTCAACCAGGGTCAGGACAAGATCTGTCTTGGTGGGAAAATAATGATGCAGGCTCGCCTTGCGAATCCCGACCTCGTCTGCAATATCGGCATAGCTAAAACCATTAAAACCGCGCTGTTGCACCAACCGCTGCGCGCTTGCCAGTATCTGATCCCGCATTTCCATGCGGAAATAGTAGGCTACCTAGTAGTAGGATGTCAACCACGGGTACACATTATTGATAGTGGATTGATATAGTTTTTAAAGCAGCGTATGGGTGTTTCTCACCCGCTGAGGCTCACATTCCACGCGGCAATGTCCAACTCCTCGCAATCCGCTGTGGGGCCAATTCTATCCACGACGAGAAAATCACTGCTGCGCTCAATCACCAGCAGCGGATGGTGCCAGACCCCAGGCCGGTAATTAATACCTTGCTTGCCGTTGGTTACGAACGCGACAAGGTCCTCGGGGCCGGCTGGGACAGGTCCTGCGGGAGCGACGACCAGAAGAAACGGCTGGGCCGATAGGGAGAAAAACGCCTGACTTCCCAGTCGATGGCGTTCCATGGTTGCAAGCATCACCGGCATTGGACGCGGTTCGGCGCGAAAAATACTCAGCGCCGGTCTGCCTTGCTGCTGGGTGAGATCGAGTGTTGCCAGATCGTGGTAACGCTCCGCCCAGCCCGCATTTATCTGGAAATGCGGGGTTTTTTCAGTTTCGATAACGTCGCCGAAAGGCGCGAACGCGGCGCGCTGCAGCGTTTTCGCAATCAATACCCGGCGCATGCTGCTGTCCCAGGTTTGCCCCATAGCCGTAGTCGGCTGATGCCGCCATCCGGAAACAGATTGAAGCGGACATGGTTGATGATTCCCAAGCCTTCGAGACTGGAAAAATAATGGATGCGGTCGGGCCCCAGGGGTTGCTCCATGAGCAGCGTCGGCCATTGGTAACTTCGTGCAATCTCGCCTTCACTCACATCAGCCTGCAAATCAATGGCCTGCAACGAAATTCGATGCGGGAAGTTGCCTTTGAAATGGGCGGTGTCGATCTCGATGCGTTCGACCGTACCCGGTAGGGCGAGGCCCAGAACACACCAGTCATGTCCTGGCTCGCGGCGGCGACGGGTTTCCCATCCGTCACCCATATCGACACCGCGTCCGGGTAACAATAGGTTGGATACCGTACCGTAATGCGCGTCATTCCAGGCGATGGCGTGTCCGCCGTTGATCAGGGCGACGAGATCGACCAGACCGTCCGGCGCGTATTCGATACTGCCGGGATCGATTTGGCCGTAGATACGCAGCCGTGCGATGCCGCCGTCCGGAAATATGTTGATCCGCACGTGCGAATAGACGCTGGCAGCGGCGGCTTGGATTGGCAGCAGGTGGTGGCTATCGGGCCGCAGCGGTGTTTGCGGAATCAAGGTTGTCCAACCCGCGGCATTGTCCGGATCGGCGCCCGCCGGACAACCATCGAGCGATGCCGAGGGCGGGTAGTTGCCGGTAAAAAAACTGGTGTCGATATCGGCGCCAACCAAGGTGGCGGGCCGTCCCAGTTTGACGACGCACCAGTCATACCCGCCATCACGACGGCGCCGCGACTCCCATCCATCCATCCACTTGCCGTTCTCGTCGTATTTGTCGGGAATGAAACTCGCCGCGGGTGCTTGCAGCATGCGCGCGGCGGGCGCGAAAAAATCATCCGAGCAGGAGCGGATACTGGCGCCAAAACGCGGATCGGCGAGATTGATCGTGCGTTTCGCCCAGTCTGGCAGATCGGGAAGCGACGCATGAAGTACCGGATGATTGGTCAATGGCATAGATTCATTTTCAGTGGGCTGGATTTGATGCCTGACCCAGGATATAAGTTTCGGCGATCGCGCGGTCGTCGCCAAGTGTCATCAGCACACACAGCCATTCGCTCAGGTTGTTTGTGCTCCTGCTGCGACGCGCGGTCAACGGCGTGGCGTAAGGATCAAGCACGATAAAATCCGCTTCGTTACCGGGCATGAAATTGCCGATCTTGTCGTCAAGACCGAGAATACGGGCTCCGCCCAGGGTTGCGAGATAGAACGCGCGCAGTGGCGTAAGCCGTTGCTGGCACATTTGCGCCACCTTATACGCTTCGCCCAGGGTGCGCAACATACTGAAACTGGTACCACCGCCGACGTCGGTGGCGATGGCGAAGGGCATTCGAGCCGCATCGGCGCGGTCGATATTGAACAGGCCGCTGCCCAAGTACAGATTGGACGTCGGGCAAAACGCCGCGGCGGCGCCGGACGCGGCCATCCGTCTCACGTCGAGCTCATCCAGATGAATGCAGTGGGCATAAACGGCGCGGTTGCGCAGCAGGCCGTAACGATCGTAGACATCGAGATAGCTGCGACTCCACG
Organism: Gammaproteobacteria bacterium; assembly: GCA_016194635.1. Lineage (GTDB taxonomy): Bacteria > Pseudomonadota > Gammaproteobacteria > UBA6429 > Thiohalophilaceae > JACQBC01. Next base: position 15,218 of record JACQBC010000018.1, read on the forward strand.
GAAACAGGCGTCTTACCAGGGCAACTTCGTCGAGATGTTCCGCAAGATGGCTCTGTATATACATATCCGGATGCTCACCGGCCAGCTGCGCGATAACATCCAGTTGCGACTCGGTCGAAGTAATAGCGAATCGGGGGGTTATGGCGTAGTTGAGCCGGTATTGTCCATCCCATTTTTCAATCAACGCAGACGTGTCGTTATAAGCGCTTTGCGCCGTGTCGCTCAAGTAGCCGGGACAATTGCGATCCATCAGCACCTTACCGCTGACCATGCGTAAATTGCGTTTTGCGCAAACACTGAAAAACGCCTCGACCGATGCCTTGTGCACCGTGGGATAAACCAAGGCGGAGGTGGTGCCGTTACGCAACAGTTCGTCGCAGAAGAATTCTGCGACTTCTAACGCATGTTCCGCCGCGGCGAATTTCCGTTCGACGGGAAAGGTGTAGTGTTCAAGCCAGTCGAGCAGCTGCTTGCCGGCAGAGGCGATGACATCGGTTTGCGCGTAATGGATATGTGTGTCGACAAAGCCGGGAAGGATCAGTCGATCCCGGTGTGTAACGATGGTTGTCGCTGGCGGCAACGTCGGCAACATCTCGGCTGCTGGGCCAATGCCGGCGATTAAACCGTTATTGACCAGTAACAGGCCGTCATCGAAATACTCAAACGAAGCGGGGCTGTCGTGGTCACCTGGATCGGAAATGAAGTGCAGGATGCGGGCGCGGAAAGCGGAAAGTCCTGTTTCAAGGTGTGTCATGACGGAAGCTCAGCGCCTCGCGCCCGCATCGATCCAGGCAACGACCGCGGCGCGTTCTGCATCGGTCATCTGCGTCAGATTTCCAATCGGCATGGTCTTGGCTAGCAGTTGCTGACGTATCTGGGCGGTCCGTGCCAGGATCTGCTCGGGCGTGTCGAGCAACACGCCCTTGGGCGCGCGGTTGAAACCCGGTTGCGAGGGAATGGCGGCATGGCATTGCGCACAACGTTGTTTGACAACCGTCTGTACGTACACGAAATCGATATCACTCGCGGCATTTTTTCCTGCCCGTCGTTGTGTCGGCATCAAGGCGAAGGCGACAGCGGCGAGGGCGGCCAGGCCCAAAACCAGCGGTGCGGGTGATGTCGATCCGGTTATGCGCCGCTTGTGGCGGGCCACAAACCAGACGCGAATCGCCGCGCCGGCAACTGACATTGCGATCAACACCAGCCAGTTGTGGTCGCTGCCATAGGTCATCGCGGAATGATTGCTGATCATCGTGAACAGCACCGGCAGCGTAAAATAGGTGTTATGCACCGAGCGTTGTGTGCCACGCTGACCGTGTAGTGGATCAGGATTTGTGCCTAGCTGCTTGGCCCTCACCAGTTGGCGCTGCCCCGGGATGATGACGAAGAATACGTTGGCCACCATGATCGTACCGAGCATGGCCCCGAAATGGATGAAGGCGCCGCGACCACTGAAAATATGACACAAGCCGTAAGCGGCGACGGCAAGCAACAGCGCTATGCTGCCGACCAGCAGACGTGGCTGTTGGCCCAGCGCGGAGACACAGAGACGATCATAAACAAGCCAGCCACAAATCAATGCCGCCAGTCCGATGCCGATGGCCAAGGCCGGACTGATATTGGCGACACTGCGGTCGATCAGATAGACGTCGGCGGTGGCGTAATACACGACACACAACATGAACATGCCCGACAGCCAGGTAGCATAGGCTTCCCATTTAAACCAGTGCAGGGTTGCCGGCAGCACAGGCGGCGCAACGGCGTACTTGTGCGCATTATAGAAACCGCCGCCATGCACTGCCCACAACTCACCGCGAACACCTTTGTTGCGCAGCTGATCATCCTCGGACGGCAACAAGTGATTGTCGAGCCAGACAAAATAGAACGAGGCGCCGATCCAGGCAACACCCGCAATCAAGTGTAACCAACGCCCTAGCAAGTTCATCCATTCAAAGAGATAGGCTTGCATGGTTTATCGGCGTCAGGCGGTGGGGTGAAAGTTGCGGCCAAGCGAGGCCGGCTGATTGAGCAGGATGGTTTTCGGGTTACGGCAGATCAGCACCAGCACGACGATGGTCGCGACATAAGGCAGCATGGAAAGGAATTCGGACGGGATGGAAAAGCCGAAGCCCTGGGCGTGCAGCTGCATCACCGTCACGCCACCAAACAACAACGCGCCCAGCACCACACGTAACGGCTTCCAGGTGCCAAAAACCACCAACGCCAGCGCTATCCAACCTTTGCCCGCCGTCATGCCTTCCACCCACATGGGGGTCTGCGCCAGCGAGAGATACGCACCGGCCAGTCCGGCGCTGGCGCCGCCGAACATCACGGCGTAATAACGCACGGCTAATACCGGGTAGCCAATCGAATGCGCGACCGAGGGCGATTCACCGATAGCCCGCATCTTGAGTCCAGCATGGCTGCGGGTAAGAAACCACTGCACGGCGAAGATCAAGGGTATACACAGGTACACCATGACGTCGTAGTTGAACAACAACGGGCCGATTACCGGAAGATCAGTCAACCCCGGCAGATGCAAATCCGGCAGTGACGGAATCGGCATGCCGGCGTAATCGTGGCCGACAAAGGCCGAAAAACCAATACCGAACAGCGTCAATGCCAACCCGGTTGCAACCTGATTGGTTTGCAGGCTTAGGGTGAGAACCGCGAATATCAGCGACATTGCGATCCCGGCGATGGCCGCCGCAATCAAACCGAGCGTCAGACTGCCGGTTTTGATGCCCACAGCAAACCCGGTCACGGCGCCGACCAGCATCATGCCCTCAACACCGAGGTTAAGCATGCCGGCCTTTTCCGTTACCGTCTCGCCAAGCGCCGCATAAATCAGTGGTGTTGCCGCAAATACAGTGCTGGTGATCACCGCAACCATGGAGTTCATACGCCAGCCTCGGTGGACGATGGCGCAGCGTTGGGCGGCGTTGCGGTAGCCGTGTTTCGCAACCGGTAATTGATGAAGATGTCCGCCGCAAGCAGATAAAACAGCAATACGCCTTGAAACAACCCGGTGACAGCGGAAGGTAATGCGAGTTGCATCTGCGCGGCTTCACCCCCCAGGTATAACAAGGACATGAGCAGACCGCCGAGCACGACGCCAAGCGGATGCAACCGGCCAACCCAAGCGACGATAATCGCCGCGAAACCGTAACCCGGCGAGATCGATGCCTGCAGCTGTCCGATCGGCCCGGCGACTTCGCATACGCCCGCCAGCCCGGCACTGGCGCCACTGAGCAACATCACTAACCAGACGTTACGTTTTTCGCTAAATCCGGCATAGGCCGCCGCCGCCGGCGCCAAACCGGCGACCTGCAGGCGGAAACCGGCAAAGGTTTTCTCCGAAAAAAACCACGAAGCCCCCGCCAGCACCAGCGCCAACACCAACGACCCGTTGACGCGCGTCTGCTGAATCAGCATGGGCAGCAGTTCGGCTTCACCGAACGCTTTGGATTGGGGAAAATTGTATCCGGCCGGATCGCGCCACGGACCGTGTACCAGATAGGAAAGCAGCAGTTGCGCGATGTAGACCAACATCAGGCTGACGAGAATCTCATTGGTATGAAAACGGTTGCGTAGCCAGGCCGGGATCGCGCCCCATGCCGCGCCACCCAGCGCCCCCGCCAGCAACATCAATGGTAAAGCAAACAGACTGGTGCTATCGCCCAGCCAGAGCGCAACTCCCCCACCGGTAATCGCGCCTAGCGTTAGGTGTCCTTCAGCGCCGATGTTCCAGACGTTGGCGCGATAACACAAGGCCAGACCGAGTCCGCACAGAATCAGCGGCGACGCCTTGAGCAGCAGTTCGCCAAAACCATAGCTGGTATTGATCGGCTTGATAAAAAATACATAAAAAGCCTGCGCTGGATCCTTGCCTAACAAGGTAAATACGACAAAGCCGGTTACCAACATTGCCACGGCCGCAAGCAGCGGCGATACAACCCGCATCACGGCGGAAGGCTGCGGACGTTTCTCAAGCCGGTACAAGTTCGTTCTCCTCGCGTTCCGATTCAATAGTGTCAAATTGACCGCTCATCCATTGCCCAATTTGCTCAACGCTGGTGTCCGATAGCAGAACCGGTTGCGACAAGCGTCCTTGCGCAAGGACGGCGATACGATCACTTATCATGAACAACTCCTCCAGTTCTTCAGAAATAACCAGCACCGCCACCCCACGATTACGCAGATCGATCAACGCCTGCCTGATCAGCATTGAGGCACCGACATCAACCCCCCAAGTGGGTTGCGCAACGATGATGGCGCGTGGTTGCAACAGCGTCTCGCGGCCGACGATGTACTTCTGTAGATTGCCACCGGAAAGACTGGAGGCGGCTGAGTATTCTTGGTTGCACTTGACCTTGAATAGATCAATCACATTGCGGGCAAATGCCCGCATGATCGCCTTGCGGACAATACCAGAACGTAACATGCCGCGCCGCGACCCAGTCAACAACGCGTTATAGCTGAGACTCATCGGTGGTACAGCACCACGACCCAGGCGCTCCTCCGGCACGAAGCTCAAACCAAGATGGCGGCGCTGGGCCGGATTCAGTCTGCCCGCGGGGTGTCCATCGATCAGCACGCTCTGCGGCTGCGCGACTATGGTTTCGCCGGACAGCGCGGCAAGCAGTTCCTTCTGCCCGTTGCCGGATACCCCCGCAATGCCGACGATTTCTCCGCTATGCACGGCAAGATTGATGTCCTTCAATGTGGTGCCGAACGGATCTTCGGTCCTAAGCGAAAGTCGCTGTATGCCTATCCTGACTTCTCCGATCGTGTTTTCCATCAGCCGGCATTCCGGTAAATCCGCGCCGATCATCATGCGCGCCAAACTTTGGTTCGATTCTTTTGCCGGAATCGCCCTGCCGCTGACACGCCCGCCGCGCAGGACTGTTGCGGTGTCACACAACGCACGGATTTCGTCGAGTTTGTGGCTGATGTACAAAATGCTACACCCTTCAGCAGACAGGCGCCGCAGCGTTTCAAACAGGGTCAACACCGCTTGCGGCGTTAATACCGACGTCGGCTCGTCCATGATCAGCAACTTTGGTGTCTGCAGCAGGCAGCGCACGATTTCGACGCGTTGCCGCTCGCCCACCGACATGCTGTGCACCAGACGCCGTGGATCGATGGGCAGGCCATAACGCACCGAGACGTCACGAATCTGCTCCGCCAACAAGACGGGCTTGATCCGTCGATCCAGCGCGAGCGCGATATTCTCGGCCACCGTCAGCGTCTCGAATAATGAGAAGTGCTGGAACACCATGCCGATGCCCAGGCGGCGCGCTTCGGCCGGACTATTGATGTTTTGGTAACGGTTTTCCCACAGAATCGTGCCGGCGTCCGGCTTGGTGACGCCGTAGACGATTTTCATCAGCGTGCTTTTGCCGGCGCCATTTTCACCCAACAGGGCATGAATTTCTCCGGGAAATACCTTGAGACTGATCCCGTCGTTGGCGACGACGCCGGGATAACGCTTGCTGATGTCTGTTAGGGCCAGTCGTGGTGAGATCACGCCCGTCATGCGCTTTTAGCCCCGTGTTGTAACGCGTGTGACGTTAGCGATCCGGCCCTGCGCTGTTCGATCAGACCGAGCAATTGCGCCGTCGTCGACAGCGCGATCGCCGCGGGCAGCTTGCTAGAAATCGTGGCCAAGCCGATTGGGCAGGTCAATCGTGCGAGACGTTGCGCGGTGATGCCTTGGCGTTTCAGCCGCTGAGTGAAACGCGCCGCCTTGGTCCGCGAGCCGATCAGGCCCAGCCAGGCAAAATCGGCCCGCGTTAGAAGGGCGCAACAGAGGTCGTAGTCGAGATCGTGGCTGTGCGTCATCACCAGAAACCAAGTGTCCGGCGGCGATCCACGCGCGGCCGCGACCGGATCATCCGTGCACAACGGCGTGACGTTGCTGGACAGCGTGGCGGGAAACATCTGCGGACGGCTATCGATCCACGTGATGCGCAAGGGTAGATCCGCCAACAGCTTCACCAGTGCCTTGCCAACATGGCCCGCACCAAATAGCCAGAGTTGTTGCTGCGTCGACGCGATGGGTTCGATCAATACAACGCTATCATTGCGGGTGATCAGCAAGGCCCTGTCCTGCACGGCAAAATCCGCGGGCAAAATCAATCCGTCCGGCAGGCAATCGGCGTCAACCAGAAGGCGTTCCAAGGTTAACCCAAATACCGTCAACAGCAGCGAGTCAGGCTTGCGCCGCGCCAGTGTGTTGACGACGAAGTCGGCCGCGGAACTGTCGTAGCGCTCGAACCACACCTCCACGCTGCCGCCGCAGCATTGCCCGAGTTTTTCGCCCAGCGCAAAGCGCTCCAAACGCACCGCCGGTTGCTGTGGGTGTGTCAACAGCGTGCGGGCGATGGCAAGCGCCTGCCATTCCAAATGACCGCCGCCGATGCTGCCCTCGAACTGTGTAGCGCCTACTAACATCGTGGTTCCCACGGCGCGGGGTGAGGAACCATGAACGCTAGCTACGACCACGCGCACCATCGGTGTATCCGACAACAGATGAGAACTCAAGGCGGCGAGCCAGTCATTCATCCGTCCACTCCTTCTTTCTGTACCGCGTTGATCGCGCGCAGAATCGATTCCGGCGTTGCCGGTGCCGTCAAACGCAGTACCACACCCCGTTTACCGCAGCTGGCAACCGCAGCGCGAATCGCGTGTAGTACCGCTATCGCTAGCATCAACGGCGGTTCGCCAACCGCCTTCGAGCGGTGGATCGTGTCTTCGCGATTGGGTTCACCTTCGAGCAATCGCACCGTGGCCTGCGCGGGCCAATCGCGCGCGGTCGGAATCTTGTAAGTCGACGGCGCGTGTGTCTTAAGCTCGCCATGTTCGTTCCAGCAGAGTTCTTCACTGGTCAGCCAACCCGCACCCTGTAGAAAACCACCCTCGATCTGACCGATATCGATGGCGGGATTCAGCGAGCGACCCACGTCGTGCAGAATGTCGACGCGCAACAGGCGCGATTCACCGGTCAGCACATCGATAGCAACTTCAGCTACGGCGACGCCATAGGCAAAATAGTAAAACGGCCGGCCGGTGAGTGTGGCGCGATCGTAATGTATCTTCGGTGTGCTGTAGTACCCGGTGGAGGACAACGAAATACGCGCGCCGTAGGCTTCGAGTACGAAAGCGGCGAAATCGGTTGCTTTGTCGCCCAGGGTTACACGGCCCTGGGTAAAACTCACTTTATCCGCTGTCAGTGCGTATTTATCACAGGCGTAATCGACCAAGCGTTGGCGAATAGTGTGCGCCGCGGCCTGCGCCGCCTTGCCGTTGAGGTCGCTGCCCGACGAGGCGGCGGTGGCGGAGGTATTTGGCACCTTGCCGATATCGGTCGCGGAGACACGCACGCTGGCTAACGGTATGCCCAGTTCCTCGGCCACGACCTGCGCTACTTTGGTGAACAAGCCCTGCCCCATCTCAGTACCGCCGTGGTTCACCAGCACCGTGCCGTCAGTATAGACATGCAGCAAGGCGCCGGCTTGGTTATACAACGTCGCATTAAAGGAAATGCCAAACTTGACCGGGGTGAGGGCGATGCCGCGCTTGATCACCGGACTGTGCTGATTAAAGACGGTAATGCGCTCACGCCGCGCCCGGTAATCGCTGCTCGCCTCGAGTTGATCGGTCATTAGGGCAAGCACATTGTCCTCGACGGGTTGCAGGTAGGGCGTGATATTGCGCTCGGTGATGGCGTAATAATTCACACGCCGCACCGCGAGTGGATCAAGGTCTAGCGTGCGGGCAATGTCGTCGATGATCTGTTCGATAACCAGCATGCCCTGCGGCCCGCCGAAACCGCGGAAGGCGGTGTTGGACACGGTGTGGGTCTTACAACGGTGCGAAATGATCTCGACGTGTTCGAGAAAATAGGCGTTGTCGACATGCATCATCGCGCGATCATTCACCGGCCCGGACAGATCGGCGGAATAACCGCAGCGCGAGGCGAGCATCACCAACAGCGCCTGAATGCGTCCACTGGCATCGAAACCCACATCGTAATCGGCAATAAAATCATGGCGCTTACCGGTCATGATCATGTCGGCATCGCGATCGACGCGCAGCTTCACCGCGCGGCCGGTTTTCTGCGCCAGCAGCGCGGCGGCGCAGGCGAACAATGCCGGCTGACTTTCTTTACCGCCGAAGCCGCCGCCCATGCGTCGGCACTGCACGATGATATCGTGGGCACTACGGCCCAGCGCGTGCGCAACCTTATGCTGGACCTCGGTGGGGTGTTGGGTCGAGCAATGAATCAGCATCGCGCCGTCTTCTTGTGGAATCGCCACCGAGATATGCCCTTCCAGATAAAACTGGTCCTGTCCGCCCATCTCGACCGTGCCGCGTAAGCGCCGCGCCGCGGCGGCCAAGGCCGCGTGCGGATCACCACGTGCGAGGCGCTGCGTCGGGATAACGAAACTCTGCGCCGCCAAGGCCGCACGAATGTCCAGAATCGCCGGCAGGGTTTCGTAGTCAATGCGCGCCAAGCGCACGGCGCGCCGGGCAGCCTCAACGCTTTGCGCCGCCACGGCAAACAACGACTGACCAACATACTGCACGAGGTGATCCGCGAAGATAGGATCATCGTCACGGATCGGGCCACAAGTGTTATGCCCGGGCACATCGCCCGCCAGCATCACCGCGACCACACCCGGCGCGGTGCGCACCGCGGACAGATCGATGGCACGCAGTCGGCCGTGCGCGATCGTGCTCATGCCCAGGGCGGCATGCAATGTGTTGGCCGGAAGGGGAATGTCGTCGGTATAAAAAGCCCTGCCCGCTACATGCAGATGCGCGCTTTCATGGCGAATCGCCTTGCCGACAACCTCGGAGGGGCACGGCTTGGCGGTCGAGGTATTCATGGTGATTCCACCCGCAGCGCGGTGCTCACGGCGGGAATACGCGTTGGGAATGTTGCGGCGGCATCGTGTTCAAGATACAGGCGCTTGAGCAGATTGCCAGCGACTTGCAGGCGATAGTTCGCACTGGCGCGCATATCGCTGATCGGCCGATAGTCCTGGGCGATCGCTTTACCCGCGGCAACCAAGCTGTCCTCCGACCATGGTCGGCCGATCAGCGCGGTTTCGCTATGGCGCGCACGCTGTGGCGTGGCGGCCATGCCGCCATAGGCGATACGTGCCGCGGTAACGAGTCCTGCTTCGATCCGCACCACATACGCTCCGCATAGCGCCGAGATATCCTGATCGAAACGTTTAGCGATCTTGTAGCTGGCAACAACGATTTTGACCCCGGCGCTATCGTGCAGAATTGGAATGCGCACCGCGGCAATGAATTCACCCGGCTCGAGCGCTTTTTTCTGGTAACCAAGATAAAATTCGTCAAGTGGTAAGGTGCGTGTCTGGCCACCGCGGCGCAACACCAGCGTCGCGCCGAGCGCCAGCAGGATCGGCATCGAATCGCCGATCGGCGAACCGTTGGCGAGATTACCGCAGAGTGTTGCCGAATTCCGAATCGGGATCGAGGCAAAACGGTTGGCCAGTTCCTCCAATGCGGGATAATGGGCGCAGATTGCCTGATAGGCTTCGTGCAATCGCACCGCCGCACCGATCTCGATCCTATCCATTGTTTCGCTGATGGTTGCCAACCCGACGACATTGCCAATGTAGATGATCGAGGGCAAGTCGCGCAGTTGCTTGGTCACCCACAAACCGATGTCGGTGCCGCCGGCGAGCAGCACTGCGCCGGGATTATTTTCGTAACAACCCGCCAGCTCGTCTAATGCACGCGGAGCAACATAGCCGGGGGCGACGGCGATGTTCAAGCTGTGGGTACGGGTAATCGAGGCATGCAGTGCGCGCCGCGATTCAGATTGCGCGTCATGGCGGCTCCATACTTCGGGCTCAGGCAAGATCATCGCCACTGCGGCGGCGTCGATGATCGGACGATAACCCGTACAGCGACACAGATTTCCTGACAGGTAATCAACCACCTTGGCGCGGCCCGGGGCTGCGTCTTCGAGGTAGAGGGCGAACAGCGACATGACAAACCCGGGCGTGCAAAAACCACATTGTGATCCGTGGCAGTCGACCAGTGCCTGCTGTACCGGGTGGAGTTTTCCCGCAGGGGACTGGAGACTTTCAACGGTGACGATTTCCTTGCCGTCGAAGCTGGCTATGAAACGGATACAGGAATTGACCGCCCGATACACGATCCGGCTACCACACAGTTCGCCCTCGACCACGGTGCAGGCGCCGCAATCGCCCTCGGCGCAGCCTTCCTTGGTGCCGGTGCGGCCTAGCCCCTCACGCAGGTATTGCAACAGCGTGGTGGTGGGCGGCAGCTTGTCGAGTGTGATCACCTTGCCATCGAGGATGAAACGAATGCCCTCGCAATTCATGTCAGCTACCCCGGTAGGTGGAGTAGCCCCACGGCGACAGCAGCAGTGGCACGTGATAGTGCGCGTGAATATCCGCGATCCCGATGCGGATGACCACGGTATCGAGAAAAGCCGGGCTGGGTAGGTTTTCGCCCTGCCGCCGAAAATATTCGCCGATGTGAAATAGCAGTTCGTATTCACCGGATTCCATCGTAGCCTCTTCCAGCAGCGGCTTGTCGCAACGCCCGTCGCTGCCGGTCACCCTGCTGGCCAGCAATACACCCGGAAGGCGATACAGTTCTATCATCACCCCAACGGCTGGAATGCCCCTCGCGGTATTGAGAACATGCGTCGTCAACCGGCCCATCACCCATGAACTCGCAGCACAGCAGATGAACTAAAAAGGTGCAAACCGGAAAATATTGCACCACACTTTGTTATCCCCGCCGTAGGAGTAGTGTCGAAGCGGTGTACCCTTACTCGCCCCCTCTTCACTCTCCCACGATCCAAGCGCTGTGCGATCGAGCGCCTTGTTTGTCGCGGGCTTTGGCGGCGCAAGGACAGACCGCTGCAACCCTCATGCTTATATATGTAGATACCGGTTAACACGGACATCTCCCGAACGTGGCAGCAATCGCATTTACATAACAGGATCGCGTATAAGTTCTCAGGCAATATATGTACCAACGAGCAACACAGGTAAATTCACCGCTTGATAAAATGCCTAACGAAGACGGGGCAGAACGGTGATGAACATGGGGGCTACGCCAGCCTCATTACCGCTGGCGTCAGGGCAATGATGGTGCGGCATTTGCTAGATATACGCAAACGACGGATTCTTTATGACGATACCGCCGGATACATTGATAGTTACTGCGGAGGTTACCCACAGGTGAGCACGCTTGATACCCGTCCCATGCCCGACCCCGAAAATCTGGCGGATTATCCGCGCGACATGATGGGCTACGGCCGCATCGCACCGCGGGCCCATTGGCCGGGTAATGCGCGCATCGCACTACAGTTCGTACTGAACTACGAAGAAGGCGCCGAGAACTCGGTATTGCATGGCGACCCGGCCTCGGAAAGTTTTCTTTCCGAAATCATCGGTGCCAAACCTTTTACAGGCCGACGCCACATGAGCATGGAGTCGCTCTACGAATATGGCAGCCGCGCGGGTGTATGGCGACTACTGCGTCTTTTTGAGAGGCGCCAGTTGCCGTTGACCGCGTTCGCCGTCGGCATGGCGCTGGCGCGTAATCCAGAAGTCGCGCAAGCGCTGGTTGAATCCGGTCACGAAGTGGCAAGTCACGGCTGGCGCTGGATCGATTACGATCAGATCGATGCGTCGATTGAACGCGCACATATCCAACGGGCAGTCGACGTGATCACACGCTTGACCGGCATTGCGCCGCTAGGCTGGTATACCGGACGTAACAGCGAAAATACTCGCCGTCTCGTTGTCGAGCACGGAGGGTTTATTTATGACGCGGATTCCTATAGCGACGATCTACCCTACTGGCAACAGGTGGGCGGCAAGCCACACCTCGTCGTGCCTTACACACTGGACACCAATGACATGCGTTTTGCCTCGGCGCAGGGGTTTAACTGCGGCGATCAGTTCTTTGTCTATCTGCGCGATGCCTTCGATACGCTGTACGCCGAGGGCATCGACTCCCCGAAGATGTTGTCCATCGGCCTGCATGGCCGGCTTGCAGGCCGCCCTGCGCGCATCGCCGCGCTGGAACGTTTTCTCGACCACGTGCAGCGCCATCCACAGGTATGGATCTGCCGCCGCATCGAGATCGCACGCCACTGGATGGCGCAGCATCCTTGGCGGGGACCGTGACCTATTCGCTGCAGCAGGTTAATGCACTGAGTTTGGATGAATTCGTCAAAGTGTTTGGGCCGCTCTACGAACATTCGCCGTGGGTGGCGGAACAGGCAGCGGCAGCGCGACCGTTTGCATCGTTCGCGCAGTTACTGGGAACGATGCAGGCACAGGTCAATCGCGCGCACGTCGACCAGCAGCTTACGCTTATCCGCGCGCACCCGGAGCTGCAGGGCAAGACCGCGCTGGCGCAACTGACGGCAAATTCACAACACGAGCAGAAATCAGCTGGACTGGACCAATGCACGCCGCACGAACTGATGCAATTCAATGCTCTCAACCAAGCGTATCGCGACAAGTTTGACTTTCCCTTCGTAATCGCCGTACGCGGCCTGACACGGAGCGATATCCTTACCAGCCTGATCACTCGTTTGGGAAATGATCACGCCGTCGAATTTAATACCTGCCTCATCGAAATCGCCAAGATCGCCAAGTTGCGGCTTATCGCGCTGACGCGATAAAGCCACCGTTTGCATCAAATCGCAGTCGTTTTGGCCTCAGCAACACCTCATCGCATGTCCTCTGCAACGGCCATCCTCCCATAACAACCGCACCATCTTAGTACGTAGCTAACCGCTAATGCGTCAGGTTAACGCATTATTTACCCGTCGATCTCAACAGCCGCGAGGTGTCCCGTTGTCAGGGATCCTTGATCAGACGGCGTTCTTGTATTCAAAGATGTATACAACGGGATTGGGTTGAGTCGCTGGCATGTTGCTTGCTGTTACCTTTGCTAAGCGGAAGGATGGCTTGCCCACTCACACCGTCATATACAACATTTTAAATTTTTTTCGGGAGACAGGTAAATGGTTCAAACATGCGCTTTCAAAAACACTACTACATTAATAATAGCGGTTGCACTGTTTGGAAGTTCCGTGCTGTTAGCCGGCCTTCCCGCATACGCCGCGGACTGGAGCGACACTTCGATCAGTTGGCGTTATGGCAGCAAATTCGCCGAGCCCTACGAGACCAATGACATCTCCAAGAACATCTTTGCCCTGACCCATGTGAGCGGTTATAAATACGGCATCAACTTCTTCAATCTCGACATGTTAATGTCCGACAGCAAGGACCCGTCTAACGCCCATTCGACCGATGGCGCGCAAGAGGCCTATGTGGTTTACCGCAACACGCTTGACCTCGGCAAAATCACCGGTAGCGACTTCAAGTTTAGCGTCGTGAAAGATGTCGGCGCGACCTTTGGGTTCGATTGGAATGCCAAGACCGATGCAGGTTATAACTCCAAGAAGCGGATGCTGGTACTAGGACCCACCTTGATGTTCGACGTACCTGGTTTTCTCAATGTCAGTCTGCTCGCGTTGTGGGAGAGCAATGCGCCGTGCAATACCTACAGCGCTACCTGCGTCTCACGGTACCGCTACAAAACCCATCCGATGTTGACCGCGGCTTGGGGTATTCCTATCGGCGCGTCGGCATTTTCCTTCGAGGGATTTATGAATTACATCGCCTCCAAGGGTACCGACGAGTTTGGTGCCACCACCAAACCAGAAACGAATTTTGATGGCCAGATCATGGCCGATATCGGCAAACTCAGCGGTGGACCAAAAGACAGCTTCAAGCTCGGTCTCGAATACCAATACTGGAAGAACAAATTTGGCAATGACGCCTCCGGCCCGGCAGGCAGTGGGGCGTTCGCCAAGACCCCCATGGTCAGGGCCGAGTATCACTTCTGATCAGGGATGAAAATGTTCTGGCAACGACACTACCCACTGGGTCCGCTCGGATCCGGCCACAACGCGGTGCGATCAAAACGCCGCGCAGTGCGCAGTCGACTATTTTCCTGGAGATGCTCATGATGATCCGTTCCATTTTGAAACTTGCTGTTCTGGTATTCAGCGCCGTCGCCAGCCTCGCTGCGACATCGGTTGTCAACGCTGCGGAACCCCTCAAGATTGCTTTCGTCTATCTCGGTCCGGTGGGCGACGGCGGCTGGACTTTTCAACACAACCAAGGCCGACTCGCCGTGGAAAAGGCACTCGGTGACAAGGTCAAGACCACCTATGTCGAAAATGTCCCCGAGACGGCGGATGCCGAACGGGTTATCCGTCAGCTGGCGGTCGATGGCAACAAACTGATCTTTACCACCTCGTTCGGGTATATGGATCCGACACTGAAGGTGGCCAAGCTCTTCCCCAAAACCTATTTCGAGCATGCCACCGGCTACAAGACAGCGCCAAACCTGGCAACCTACCAAACACGTTTTTATGAAGGCGCCTATCTGCTGGGCGTTATTGCCGGCAAGATGACCAAGACCAACACGCTGGGCTTCGTCGGCTCGTTTCCGATTCCCGAAGTGATACGCAACATCAATGCCTATACTATGGGTGCGCGCAGCGTGAATCCTAACATCAAGACCAAGGTGATCTGGGTGAATACCTGGTACGACCCGGGCAAAGAACGTCAAGCGGCGGAAACTCTGGTCGCGCAGGGCGCGGACATGCTGGCGCAGAACACCGATTCACCGGCCGTGGTTCAGGTCGCGGAAGAAAAGAAGGTGCACGCCTTTGGCTGGGATTCGGACATGGCCCAGTACGGTCCGCACGCGGAACTGACAGCGAATACCGAGAACTGGGGCGTGTATTACATTCGAGAAGCAAAACGGGTATTGGATGGCACCTGGAAGCCGGGTGAAACCCATTGGGGTATCAAGGAAGGCATGGTCGTTCTCAAGCCGCTCAATCCCGCCGTTCCCCCCGAGGTGGCCAAGCTGTTCGAGGCTAAAATGAAGGCTATCGTCGATGGCACGCTGATCCCTTTCTCCGGCCCACTCAAGGACAGTACCGGGATAGAAAAACTGGCCAAGGGCGCGGTGATGCCACTGAGTGATTTGATGGCGATCAACTGGTATGTCGAGGGGGTCGACGGAACGATTCCTAAATAGATGCCTAAATAATAGTATCTGATCGCAGTTAACGCAGCAGGAGGAGGCTGCGCCGGGGTACAACCCCCACCAGAAATAAATGACAGCCATCCCATATGAAACTGCCGCCATGGAACGCTTTGTGCGTGGCATTCCCAAAGCGGAGCTGCACCTGCATATCGAAGGTTCGCTCGAACCCGCGATGGTGTTCGCGCTCGCGGCAAAAAACGCGGTGAGACTGGCCTATCCCAGCATCGAGGCGCTGCGCGAAGCCTACCGCTTCGAGAATTTACAGTCGTTTCTCGACATCTATTATGCCGGCGCCGATGTGCTGCGGACCGAGGACGACTTCTACCTCATGACACTGGCCTACCTCGAACGGGCGCAACACGACGGTGTGGTTCATGTGGAAATATTTTTCGATCCGCAAACCCACACGCTGCGCGGCATTTCCTACGCGGCCGTAGTGCAAGGCATCAGCCGCGCGCTGTCGCAAGGACAGCAACGTTTGGGGATTTCATACCGGTTGATCCCGTGCTTCCTGCGTCATCTGAGTGCGGAAGATGCCATGCGTACCTTCGAGCAAGCCTTGCCGCTGCGCAAATTGATCCACGGTTTTGGCCTGGATTCGTCCGAGAGCGGCAACCCGCCCGCGAAGTTCGCCGAGGTGTTCGCCCGCGCACGCGCCGCGGGATTCCCGGTGGTCGCCCATGCCGGCGAGGAAGGGCCGCCGGAATACATCCAGCAAGCACTGGATATCCTACAGGTGGCCCGCATCGACCACGGCGTACGCTGTGAAGCAGATCCTGCGCTGGTCGAACGTCTTGCGCGTACCCAGGTGCCGCTCACCGTCTGTCCGCTATCTAATATCAAACTCAAAGTGTTCGACCGCCTCGAAGATCACAACCTCAAGCGTCTGCTTGATCGCGGCCTGTGCGTCACTGTCAATTCTGACGACCCCGCCTATTTCGGTGGTTATATCGCGGACAATCTGCTCGCCGTGCAACAGGCATTGCATCTTAGCCATGCTGATATCGCGCAACTCGCCGCGAATTCCATCCGCGCCTCGTTTCTCGATCAAAGCGAGCAGGCGCCGCTGCTCGCGCGCATCGATGTCTATGCGTCCGCACACTGAGCCAACGACGATGCCACTTAGCGTCAGCATCATCCTGCTCCGCCGTGAATTGGAGCCCGTGTTTGCTTTCTATCAAGCCCTGTTGGAACTCGAAGCAGCGGTCGAGCCGCGCGCGCCGCAGCAAGGCCTTCTTCCGCCTACAGATACGGACTGAGCGTGATGGAGACTTAGCACATGAGTTTTGCGCAAACCGATAACGGTGTTCTGAGTATCCCGCTGATCGATATCGGCGGGTTCAACGTTGGACTGCCCACCCAGCGTGGTGAGATCGCGGCCAAAGTAGATCACGCCGCACGCCGCATCGACTTCACGCAGATCACCGGACATGGTATTCCTGAGTCCGCGATCACCGACCTCGCGGCTGCAATCGATGGTTGCTTCGGCCTGCCCCTTGGGGAGAAGATGAAGACGCGGCCGTCGGCTGTCGACATCAATCGCGGTTATTCCAGCCCGCCGAGCGAACGACTGACGCCAGCCTGGGTGTGGAATCCGCCGTGGATCTGTTTGAAGCGTTCAATAATGGTATGACTTGAGCCACACTACAGATCATATACCCACCGCTACGCTGCTCGTGCGCGGTGCCGAGGTCGTCGTGACCATGGACAAGGATCGCCGCGAAATCCGCCATGGCAGCGTGATCACCGACGGCAACACGATTGCCTGGGTCGGCGACACGGCGGACATCGACGCTTGGATCGCCGCCAACCCGATTGCGCGCATGCCGAAAAAAATTATCGACGCGCGCGGCTGCATTGTACTGCCCGGCCTGATCAACGGCCATCACCATCTCTTTCAAACACTGACGCGATCGATCGGCACCGGCCCTGGACTGGTGTTGTTTGATTGGCTCAAGCGGCTCTATCCGTTGTGGGCGCAGATGGATGCCGAAGCGGTGCGTGTCAGCGCCAAGCTGGCGCTGTGCGAGTTGCTGCTATCGGGCGCGACCACGGTTGCGGACCATCTTTACCTGTTCCCCAACGGTGCACGGCTTGATGACGAGATCGCCGCCGCGCAGCAACTCGGCGTGCGCTTCCATGCCACGCGCGGTTCGATGAGTCTGGGTGAAAGCAAGGGTGGCCTACCCCCCGACAGTGTGGTCGAAACCGAAACCGCAATCCTCGCCGACAGCTTACGCGTGATTGAAACTTTTCATGATCCCGCGCCCTACTCGATGTTGCGCATTGGCCTCGCGCCCTGTTCGCCGTTCAGCGTCAGCGCTAATTTGATGCGCGAAAGCGCACGCCTGGCGCGCGCCCATCCCAAGGTCGGCTTGCATACGCATCTTGCCGAAACGATCGACGAAGATCGCTTTTGTCTACAGAAATTCGGCAAGCGCCCGATCGATTATGCCGAATCGGTCGAATGGCTAGGGCCCGACGTCTGGTTCGCTCACATGGTGCATCCGTCGGGTGACGACATCCATAAACTCGCTCGCAGCCACTGCGGCGTCTGTCACTGTGCTAGCAGTAATATGATCCTCGCCTCGGGCATCGCACCGCTGCGGGCAATGATCGATGCCGGCGTGCACCTAGGTCTGGGTGTTGATGGCTCCGCCAGCAACGACGGTAACCACATGCTCGGCGAAGCACGCCAGGCCATGCTGCTGCAGCGTGTCGGCTGGCCGGGTTTTGAATCGCGCGCCGATCGCGTGTCGGCACGCGACGCGCTCGCACTCGCCACGCGTGGCGGCGCGGCGATGCTCGCGCGCGATGACATCGGCAGTCTTGAGCCCGGTAAGGCCGCCGATCTGGTGGCTTTCCGGATCGATGGCATCGAACACGCGGGTGCGCACTTCGATCCGGTTGCCGCCTTGCTCACATGCACCCCGGGTCGGGCCTGGCTGTCGGTGATCAACGGTCGAATCGTGGTACAAGACGGCGCGTTGCCGGGTGTTGATCTTGGTCCGCTGATCGCGCGCCACAACAAAATCAGCCTGCGCATGTTGACCGACGCGGGGCTGGCATGAACACAGACCTTGCGATTCACGAACAATGGCTGCGCCGCGTGATCGCCGCGGCCGCGGCCGCGCGCGCGGCGGGCAACCACCCGTTCGCCGCGATCATCGTCGATGTGAAAGGCACCGTCCTTGCTGCAGCGTACAACGCCCACCACAGCGATCGCACCGGCCACGCCGAGATGATGGCGTTACGTCAGGCTTCAGCGAGCTGGCCGATTGAGCGTCTGCGTAACGCCACGCTCTACACCAGCGCCGAACCCTGCGCCATGTGTGCAGGCGCCGCTTATTGGACAGGTATCTGTCGCGTGGTCTACGCGTTATCGGAACAGCGCCTGTTGCAGCTTACCGGCAACCACCCGCAAAACCCAACGCTTTCCCTGCCCTGTCGGCAGGTATTCGCCGCCGGTCAGCGCGAGGTAGAGGTAATGGGTCCCATGCTGGAAGACGAAGCGGCAGTACCGCATGAAGGCTTCTGGTATTAAGTGTTTAGTTTGGAGGAGTTGCAGGCTTGGCATCCGCCTAAGCTGGTATTCACTGCCCTGCCACTGCTGCGGTTGTTCGATTAGGAAAACCGCAGATAAAACACTACGGGAAGTTGCGCTACATCAGGTAGGATATGTCGGCGAGAGTGAATCGGAGGAGTTGTACTTCCATGCTCTCGTTGCCTACAGTCGCCGCGTGTGAACTATTTGGAGGACACCTGATTTGACACCTGTTATACAAGTTGCAGCCGCTACGGTGGGAATTCTGTGCGCTAACCTAGCCGTCGCCGATCCAGTCGCGGGCTACCCGCCGCCTGGTTATTACTTGGTGGATTCCGAAGCAGTCACCATTTATGGCAGCGGCAGCGACCGCACCGAAACCACCGAGCGTGTCGATGCAGCCTCCGGCCAGCACACTGTGACGATCACCTCCTCGACAGATCCCGGACATCCGGTGACACGGATCTACAAGGGCGACGGCCCCGAGCACTGGTGTTTGTCGATCCTCCTCGCCAAGTCTGCGGCGGTGCACATCGGCACCGTCTGCAAGGGGCTGTCGCATACGGCCAACTCTCGCGGTTCCTCTGTGCGTGCCGATTGCTACAGCTACAATCTCGACCATAGATGGCGACGCATCGACGAGCGTATCTGGGAAAGATCATCAACAGCGACACCGCAGTCCAGTTCAAGCCCGACACCCGACTCGTCACAGGCGGCCGTCGAAATGGCGATGGCAGGTATGACCCCGGAACAACGCGCCCGTACGCAAGCGGAACTGGCGTCGATCCCCTCGGTCAGCCAGGCGAACGCGGCAATGGCCCCGGTCATCGAGGCGCTGCAAGCGCAGATCCGCACCGGCAACCCGCAAGAGGCGGCGCTTGCCCGACAGCAGTTGCGCGCGATCCGTGCGACCCTCGACAGCGGTGGCGCCGCGATTAACGAGGCCCGGTTGCAGCAACGCTGGACACGCGTGGCGGACACGTGCCCGGCGCGCTAGCGTACCATCGCTCGTCCTGTCTTCGCTCGGTCAAGCGCTAACCCAAATAAACGCTCAATTTTATTAAATAGTGTGAAGCCTTGCTGGTAGCTCTTTGAGGATCGGATCTGGGACAAGGTCTTATCACACCGTAAATTGATCACGGATTGGATTAACATGCCGACCTGAATCATCCAATGCGTGCATGTCGCGCGTGGACTGCCGACACCGATGCGTTGCACATCTGCCAAGCCCTACATTATTTTCTTTCAACCCCCGCTCAACGCTTGCACCAGGTACACGCAATCCGTTGGCTGGAGTCCCTGGGTGAGATCAAACACTTGTACTCCGTTCACAAAAAAACGCATGTGCGGGCGCATCTGGTCTTGTTCATCGACAATGCGAAAACGTAGGCCAGGGTATTGGCGATCGAGATTGGCGAGTAGTTCAGTCAGCGTTGCACCACTGGCTTCCACGGTGTTCGATTTGGTGTATGACTGTAACGCGCTGGGGATCAGCACTTGCATCGTATAATCTCAACCCAGCTCCGCGACTTCCACGGAATAGATTTCAGGCAGATGACGTGCGATACAACGCCATTGCTTGCCTTCGTCGCGGCTCATCCACACCTCACCGGCGGTTGTGCCAAGATATAAACCCACGGGATCGTAGTGATCCGCGGTCATGGCCTGCCGTTTGACCGTCCACCAGGCTTGGCTGTTCGGTAACCCCGTGTCGAGGCGTTGCCAGCTTTTACCGGCGTTGCGCGTCACATACGCGGCGGGTTTACCTTCCGGACTGGTCCGTGGCCACACCGTTTGACCGTCCATGGGAAACACCCACACGGTATTGGCATCACGCGGATGTACCACCATCGGAAAACCGATGTCACCGACGCGCTTGGGCATGCTCTTGCCGATGCGTTGCCATTCGTTGGAGGGTCGATCAAGCCGATAGATACCGCAGTGATTCTGCTGATACAACCGATCGGGATTACTTGGACAAAGTCGCACGCAATGCGGATCATGGAAGGCGATATTGGCGGCGTCGAAACCATTGACCACTTCCATGCCTTTCACCAGTGTCGTAAAGGTCCGGCCGCCATCGATGGACTCGTGCACTCCACCGCCTGACATCGCAAAATAAAGATGTTTTGGATCACGCGGGTCCACCATGATCGAATGTAGCTTGGGGCCGTCCGGCGTGCCGTCTTGTGCACTGCCCATCCACGCGCGGTACTGGGCATCGTCATTGATATAGGAAAACGCTGCCCAGGTATCGCCACCGTCCTCTGAGCGAAACAATCCTTGCGGGGAGGTCCCGGCGTACCACGCCTTCGGTTCGTTCGCGTGGCAAGGCGTCAACCAAAACGTGTGGTCCACCGCACGGCCTGGCCCAGTCATGGCTTTGGTAAACGCAGGCGGTTTAGTTGCTTCCTTCCAAGTGCGGCCTTGATTGGTGGAACGAAACACGGTGGGCCCGAGGTGGCCGGTTTTCGCGGCCGCCAATAAGGTGCGGCCATCGCGCGGGTCGAGCACCACGTGATTAATAATGTGGCCCAGGAAATGCGGTCCGTCACATCGCCAGGACTTGCGCGCCGGATCACCGTGGAATAACCAGGCGCCTTTGCGTGTCGCCACCAGTACTACGACCCGGCGCGGGGCCTTCTTGGTGCGGACAGTGATTGTTTTCTTACGAGTAGCGGGTTTTCGGGTCGTGCGTGCCATAGTCTCTCCCTAGTGAATTCACCTATCAATTTTAGGCAATCGTGCGATTCCATCAATAGGGTAGGTAAAAAATTATCTACCCGGCTCTGTTCAAAATTGCTCCTGACTATTTTGTCGAAGCTAAGGGTTCGTATTCCAATGCGGATTTATTTTTTTGGCTGGGGAACTAGGATTCGAACCTAGATTGACGGAGTCAGAGTCCGTAGTCCTGCCGTTGGACGATTCCCCAAATGCAAAACGCTCGATCCAAGTGTAGATCGAGCGTTTTGTAATGTGAACAACCGGAGATTAACGTTTCGAGAATTGTGGACGGCGACGCGCTTTGTGCAAGCCCACTTTCTTACGTTCCACTTCGCGCGCATCGCGGGTCACAAACCCGGCTTTACGCAAGGACGAACGCAGTGTTTCGTCGTAGTCCATCAAGGCGCGGGTAATACCATGACGGATAGCGCCGGCCTGGCCGCTGTTGCCGCCACCGGCGACAAACACCTTGATATCAAATTTATCTGTGGCATTGGCCACTTGCAAGGGCTGACGCACGATCATGCGCGAGGTCTTGCGACCAAAATAGATATCCAGCGGCTGCTCATTAACGACAATATTGCCGCTGCCCGGAGTGATGTACACCCGTGCCGTGGAACTCTTACGCCGACCGGTACCGTAATTCTGTTGTTGTGCCATGGGGTTCCTTTTACTTTAGAGCTTCAATTCTTGCGGTTGCTGCGCGCTGTGTTGATGCGCCGCTCCTGCATAGACTTTTAATTTGCGAAACATTGCGCGGCCCAGGGGATTTTTCGGTAACATGCCCTTGACGGCGATTTCAATGATCTGTTCGGGGGCCTTGATGCGGAGTTTTTCCGCAGAGATGGATTTAATTCCACCGGGATAGCCACTGTGATGATGATAGAATTTGTCGGTTTCTTTGTTACCGGTGAGTTTTACCTTCTCCGCGTTCACTACGATGATGTAATCACCGGTATCCACGTGCGGGGTGAACTCGGCCTTGTGTTTGCCACGCAGGCGACGGGCCACTTCGGTGGCCAAACGGCCCACGGCCAAACCGGTGGCATCGACCACATACCAGTCACGTTTGACGGTTTGCGGTTTGGCGGAAATCGTCGTTTTCATTGTTACATCTGCTCCAAAACATGTGCCTCGCCCAAGTCAGGCGAAAAAGAGGCGAAATGGTAAAGAAATTCCGGGGTTGAGACAAGCCCTAGAAGGTGGTGGTTTGAATATATATTGGTACAAGTGGCAAGAAAGGTAGAAAAACGCCGCGCAAAAAAAATAGGCGCGGTAAAGGGGGGAACCGCGCCTGATACTTAATACCACCATTAAGGAGGATGGAGGAGTCAATAAACCAACGCCCAGGAGGACATTGATTTAGTGATTGCTAATATACTAATCTGCTGAACCGGTGTCAATGCTCGCCTTAAGTTTAATCTTTAGGGCTCAGTGAACAAGACTTAACCATCTGATTTTACAACTGATTATGTCAGCAAACGTCGGCCCACCAAGCGGATCGCCAGTGGAACCGCCAGCGCGATATACCCCCCGATCACGCCCAGATGCAGGATAACATCGCTGTTGTGTTGCCCGAGCATCAACGGCCGGATCAGGCCGATGGCATGGTAGAGGGGTAAACACTTGGCCCCGATTTGGAGCAGCTGGGGCATACCGTCAACGGGAAAGAACACACCGCTCAACAACATCATCGGTGTTATCAACAAGGTGACGTAATAGAGAAAAAAATCGTAATTCTTGGCCACCGCCGTGATCACCACGGCCATCGCGCCAAAACAAATACCCACAATCCAGGCCAGGGGCAGCACCCACAGTGCCCGGGCGTCGGCCACCAGCCCCATCAAGGTGGCGATTAAGAGGATGGCCGCGGTGCTGATTAAGCCCTTGCTCCCCGCCCAGATAATTTCACCTATGACCACATCGCGCAGGGACAGGGGCGTGGTCATCATGCCCACCCAGGTTCCCTGCATGATCATCCGCGTGTAGGCGGAGTACATGCCTTCAAACGAGGCGGTGTTCATGGCGCTGGCGCAGGCCATGCCCGAGGCCAAATAGTGCAGATACGGCACGCCCGCCATGTCGCTGCTCATGAAACTGCCCAGGCCGTAACCCAGGGCGAGTAAATACAACAGCGGTTCGACAATATTGCCCAACATGGCCGGTTTGAATAATTTGTACCACACCGCGAAATTACGCTGCCAGACAGGTACCCAACGCCACAGGGCTGGTAAAAATAATGCCCGTCTCATTCGCGCAGATCCCGGCCGGTGAGTTTCAAGAAGACGTCTTCTAAGGTTGCGCGGCGGTGCAAGAAGCGCAGGTTTTCGCGCTGACACATCGCCATGACATTGGGGTCTTCCTGTGACATATAGATAAATACGGTCTCGCCCACCTGTTCGATACGCGCGCTGCGCGGCAGTGACCCGTCGGCCAGAGATGCCGCCTGTACCCCGTTACCATACACTTCGACCACATAGGGTTCGATGTGTTGTTGGATCAAGGCGTCGGGGGAACCTTGGGTGATAATACGGCCGTGATCGATGATCGCCAGGCGGTCACATAAACGTTGCGCCTCTTCCATATAGTGAGTAGTTAAAATCAAGGTTTTGCCTTGTTGTTTTAATTCCCGCAACCGTTGCCAGATCATTTGTCGCGCTTGCGGATCCAGCCCGGTGGTGGGTTCATCCAAGATTAAAATCTGCGGATCATTGATCAAAGCCCGCGCCAAGGTTAAACGCCGTTTCATTCCACCGGAGAGGGTATCGATCGGTGCGTCGGTTTTATGTTGCAAATTGGCGAACACCAGTAACTGGGTAATACGTGTCTCCACCGCAGCGCCACGCAACCCAAAATAACTGGCATAGGTGCGTAAATTTTCCGCCACCGTGAAATCCGGATCCAGATTATCCAATTGCGGTACCACGCCGATACGCGCCCGCGCTTCACGCGCCACGGCTGGGATGGGATGTCCGAGGATGGTGAGGCTACCCGATTCAGGCAGGGTTAGACCTAAAAACATCCGCAGGGTAGTGGTCTTGCCCGCGCCGTTGGGGCCGAGCAAACCAAAACATTCTCCCGCCTGGATCATCAGATCGATATTATCCACGACCCGTTGGCCTTGATACGATTTGCACAGCGCTTGGGCGCGGATCACCGCGTTATCGACCTGCACTAGCGGTCCTGAAGTGGGAGGTGTTGCAAACACGCGTTGCGTAACAAGGTAAGTTTGCCGTGAAAAAAGTGGCCTACCTCATCTAGCCATACTTGCACGGGCGGGTTGGATTGTAAGGCCAACCAGTGTTTTACCTGCAAAGCGGACACCACCTCATCGTGCGAGTCCATTACCAGTAACCAAGGGATGCGGTTGATCCTAAGTTGGTTAACGTCATACAACGGCACGGCCGGGGCCACCAAGGTTAAATACTGTGCCTGGGCAGGTTCGTGCGCCGCGGCCGCGATATAGCCGCCAAAAGAAAACCCTGCCAACCAACAGATTGCAGCCGGATGCTGTGCCCGCATCCACTGCACCACGCTCAGCAGATCCTCTTGCTCACCCCGGCCGTCATCAAACTGGCCCAAGGATTGCCCCACGCCGCGAAAATTAAACCGTAACACCGCCAAGCCGCTGTCAAAATAGGTTTTAGCCAAGGTATGTACCACTTTATTGTTTAAGCTGCCGCCGTGTTGCGGGTGCGGATGACAACACACCACAAACGGCTGGGTGTCATGCCAGCTGGAAGGTCGCGCGAGTTTAACCTCGAGCTGCCCCGCCGGGCCTGCGATTAAAAAATCCTGTTGTTGCACCGTCGTCTAAATCCGCAAGCGTTCGACCACGCGACCCTGTTGCAGGTGTTCACGTAGGATCTCGTCCAAGTCCTTTTCGTCCACGTAGGTATACCATACCGCGTCGGGGTAAATAACCAGGGTGGGCCCGAGTTCACAGCGGCCTAAACATCCCGCGATATTGATCCGCACCCCGCCTTCGGCGTGTAAACCCAGTTCCTTGCTGCGCGCCTTGAGGTAATCGCGCATCCGCCGTGAATCGAAATTGGCGCAGCAATCTTCGCCCGGCTCACGCTGGTTGGTACACATAAACACATGATAACGATAAAACGCCATGGGGCTGTTCCTTCGCAAGCCGGGGTGTTATAACAACGGTTCGCCCATCATACTCGGATCGACAGTACAGCAACAGCCGTGAACCTCGCCGCCCAAATTCTTTCTCTCGCCGACCAATGCGTCAAATGCGGGATCTGCCTGCCGTATTGTCCGACCTATACCGCGCAGCACAATGAAGTCGAATCTCCGCGCGGACGGATCGCCCTGTGCCAGGCGCTGGCCTGCGGCCTTGCGCCCGTCGACTCGTCGATACTGCAACATTTGGACAGTTGTTTACAATGCCGCAGTTGCGAACAAGCCTGCCCCTCAGGGGTGGCCTACCATCACCTCTATACCCGCACGTATCAGTGGCTGCGCACGACCCGTGGGAAAACCCATCGCAGCTGGCTGAGTCAGACCCTCTTACGTCCACGCTTGCTGGCCGTCATGAATATGGTGTTGTGGTGTTATCAACGTAGCGGCTTGGCGTATCTATTGCGGGTGAGTCAGATCCTCGCCGCGCTTGGCCTCGCGCAGCGTGAAGCGTGGCTACCACGGTTACGCTTGTGGCCATTACCCGTGGCAAGATCCGCGCAAGCCACAGCGCGCGGACGAATTGCAGTATTTACCGGCTGTGTCGGGCGTTATTTTGAACGCGAGGCGATCGAAGCCACCGCCTCGATCGCAACCCGGGCGGGATACCAGGTTGATTTCTTGCCGCAACAACGCTGTTGTGGCGCGCTGGCGCACCACCAAGGAGAGGTAGCTACCAGCCTGGCCCTGGCGCGCGCCAATATTCAACTCTTTAGCCGCTACGATTACGATGCTATCTTGTTTCTCAGCAGCGGTTGTGCGATGCAATTGCGTCACTACGCAGACTTGGACTGGCAAACCCCAGCCGATAAAGCAGCGGCGCAAGGCTTCGTTAATAAATTACACGAGACCTGTGATTGGATCGAACGCCACACCGAACCTTCAACGCAGACGACCCATAACACCCGCGTGGTTATTCATGCGCCTTGCTCGCACCGCAATGTCATAGGTAACACCCAGGCGGTGGAAAAATTGCTGCGGCGTATTACCGGCATCACACTGGAAAAGTTACCAGCCCAGGGCTGTTGTGGGGGGGCCGGCGATTATGTGGTTCGTAATCCGATACTCGCGGCGCAAGTACGCGAACCGCTCTTGGATGCCGTGGTGGCGCTACAACCCCAGTTTCTAGTGACCACCAACCTCGGTTGTTGTTTATCGCTCGCGGCAGGATTACGCGATCAGCGACAAAACATTACCGTGTTGCACCCATTAACCTTTTACGCACAAGCATTAACCACCCCCTCGCCCCTTGGGAGCAGGCCGGGGTGAGGGGGTTGATAACTTGCATCCAAATGATTTAGGCATTATGGTTAACACTATGTCCACACGTCATTACTCCGCCATTGATCAACTCCTGGGTGTACTCGACATCGGATTACGTACCTTGTGTGTTACTCCGGGCAGTTCACGGCCCAACCCCGCGGCGGATCTGCCCGAAGCAGAATTATCCGCGACACAACGTGACTTGTCGGGTCGCCTCATGCGCATCAACCATGCCGGGGAGATCGCCGCGCAGGGTTTGTATCAAGGCCAGGCACTGACCGCCAAACTCCCCGAGGTACGCGCGAGCATGCAACAAGCCGCCGCCGAAGAAAATGACCATCTGAACTGGTGCGCGACACGGGTGCGCGAGCTTGGTAGCCACCGCAGTTATTTGGATCCCCTCTGGTACCTGGGTTCGGTCACCCTTGGGGCACTGGCCGGGCTCGCCGGTGATAAATGGAGCCTGGGGTTTGTCGCCGAAACCGAAAAACAAGTGGTCACGCATCTGGATAAGCATTTGCAACAGATCGGCGAGGCCGACCCAAAAACCCGCGCTATTTTAACCCAAATGAAAACCGATGAAGGCCAACATGCCACCGTGGCACTGGAAGCCGGTGGCGTGTCCCTGCCCGCCCCGGTGCAACGGCTGATGCGACTTAGTTCCAAACTAATGACCACCACCGCCTATTGGGTATAGAAGATTCGAGCCGTAACACGGATCAAGTCATTAATAATTTCCACCACTAAAACTGCGCGTGGGCAGTTAAGGATAAATCCTTGACGCTAATACATACTTAGCCACGGATTCCTTTATTTACAACCACGGTAAAAACAACAGTATTCTAACGTAAAAATAAATCGTCATTTTATGGTTCCACGCAGAATAGGTATTTTTATCCTGCCGCGGATATTTTGAAAAAATCGCTGTCCCAGTCTATATCTATATAAACAACTGCGGCGCCGTGGCCGCTTGATGTATCGATCCATTGTTTGATTTTCGACTGGTGGACAGGTGCGACCCTGGTTGTTTCTTTGTAAAGGAATCCGGCGAATATGCAATACAAGGACTATTACACCATCATGGGGGTCGCACGTGACGCGACACAGGATGAGATCAAGCGCGCCTACCGCAAGTTAGCCCGCAAGTATCACCCGGACGTGAGCAAGGAAACTGACGCCGAGGCACGCTTCAAGGAACTGGGCGAGGCCTATGAGGTGCTGAAAGATACGGAAAAACGCGCCGCCTATGATCAGTTAGGAACCCACTGGAAAGGTGGCCAGGAATTTCGCCCGCCGCCGGACTGGAACACCGGATTTGAATTCCGCGGCGGTGGTTTCACCGCGGCTAATGCCGCCGACTACAGTGATTTCTTTGAATCCTTATTCGGGCGGGGTTTTCATACCGACGGTGGTGCAGGCCTGTCTTCCCACGCCAATGGAGAAGACCACCACGCTAAGATACTCATCGATCTGGAAGACGCATACCAGGGCACCACCCGGACCATCACACTGCGACTTCCCAGCGCGGATGCGCAGGGTCATGTCATCAACAAGGAACGTGTTCTTAATGTAATCATTCCCAAAGGTATCCGCGAAGGACAACACATTCGCCTGCGTGGACAAGGCGGTAGCGGTGTTGGCAAAGGTCAGGCAGGCGATCTCTATCTTGAAGTTAAATTTCGTGTACACCCCCTTTACCGGGTCGAAGGGCGGGACATCTATCTCGACCTACCCGTCGCGCCGTGGGAAGCCGCATTGGGGGCCAGCGTGAAGGTACCCACACTCGGCGGCATTGTGGAACTCAAAATACCCGCAGAGTCGAGTTCCGGGCACAAGCTTCGGCTAAAAGGACGCGGCCTACCGGGCGATCCGCCCGGCGAGTGTTATGTGATATTGGTGATCACATTGCCCCCCGCTGTAACTGAAGACGCTAAGGATCTATACAGGAAAATGGCGCAGACACTGAGCTTCAATCCGCGCGCCAAATTAGGAGTCTAAGTCATGACTACGCACAATCGACCGCCGCCGCTTGGGGTATGTATCCTCGAAGAACAAGCGCCGTTGACACTGGCCGAACTCTGTCGCGCCTGTGCTGTACATGCCGAACGGATTATCGAATTGGTGGAGATCGGTGTATTGGAGCCGGACGGTCGCGAACCGACGCGTTGGCGTTTCGGGGGTGAAAGCCTGTACCGTGCCCGTACGGTCTTGCGCTTGCAGCGGGATCTAAGCATTGATCTCGCCGGGGCAGCACTGGCACTGGAATTGTTGAACGAGATCGAAACGCTACGGACACGCCTGCGGACACTGGGTATGGAGTACTGACCAATGCAACCTACTGCAGGAGATGCCGGCCTCGCTGTACATTCGAGGCTGGATTCGGATTTTCGTGATACACCTACGACAACACTGGCGACGCGGGCGCGTCAACAGCGACCACCCGTACTGTTAGACAATAGGAGACAACATGCAAGCGACACAACAGCTGCACGACCTTGGTCAAAGCCTCTGGCTCGACAATATTACCCGTGGCCTGCTGACCAGCGGCACCCTCAGCCAATATATAAAGCAATATGCGGTAACCGGGCTCACCTCTAACCCCACGATCTTCGATCAAGCGATCAAAAACAGTGATTTCTACAATGACGCCATCCGCACAAAAACGCTCGCGGCTAAATCGGGCGAGGCCTTGTTCTTCGAACTCGCCTTGGAAGATTTAACCCAGGCCGCCGATCTCTTTCAGCCGATCCACACGGCCACCGACGGTGTCGACGGCTGGGTATCACTGGAGGTATCGCCCTTGCTCGCGGACGATACCGCTGGCACCCTCCAGGCGGCTGCGCAACTGCATGCACGCGCGCGCCGCCCCAATCTTTTCATCAAGATCCCAGGGACCGGCGCCGGGATCGCGGCAATCGAGGAGACGATCTTTGCAGGCGTGCCGGTCAATGTCACCCTGTTGTTCTCCCGCGAGCACTACCTCGCCGCCGCCGAGGCCTATCTGCGCGGCATTGAGCGACGCATCGCCGCGGGCCTTGATCCCAAGGTTGCATCGGTGGCTTCGATTTTTATCAGCCGCTGGGATGTCGCGGTGCAGAACAAGGTTCCCACCGAACTGCGCAACCGTCTGGGCATTGCTATCGCCCAGCGCACCTACACCGCCTATCGCGACCTGCTAGCCTCAAAACGCTGGCAGAAACTCGCCGCCGCCGGGGCTCGACCACAACGTCTGCTGTGGGCCAGCACCGGGACCAAGGACCCCGCCGCCCCTGATGCGTTTTACATTGAAGCCCTGGCGGCCCCGGACACGATCAACACAATGCCAGAAAAAACCCTGCTCGCCTTCGCCGATCATGGCAGACTGAAAGACAGCCTGCGGTTCGACGGCGGCGATGCTCAAGCGGTGCTGGCCGAATTTACCCGCCAGGGTGTCAACGCGGAAGCGCTTGCCGCCGATCTACAACGTGAAGGCACCCTCGCTTTCGTCAAGTCTTGGAACGACCTGTTGCGCCGTATAGCCTCCCAAAGCGAGCGGCTGGTACAAACCCATTAGACATGTTGTGGTCTACTGATTCTGGACACTTCGTTAAGACCAAACAAGGTACCCAATGAAAGTGAAAAAGAAAGCTCGGAAATAGTATGACGAGAGCTTTAAACGGGATGCGGTGGGATTGCTGACAGAGTAAAATATAAGTTGAGTGATACGGCGCGGCCACATCAGGCGTGGTGGCGGATATCACTTTATTTTAAGTCGCCGATCCGCGCAAACCACGATAGCGCTGTCCCGATTCATTCTTGGCGAGAATTTTTATATAATGACCCGGTGAACAGTGCACTCAAACAATCTGGACATTATTCTTGACAAATAACCCCGCCGGGTAACTAATAAAATGCGAAAATCCGACCGACTATTCCAGCTCACCAATCTATTGAGACGTTACCAACCGGTCACCGCACAACAACTAGCGGAAAAACTCAACGTCTCGGTTCGATCGGTCTATCGCTATGTGGACGATTTATCGGTCAATGGCATACCCGTCTATGGCGAAGTCGGAACGGGTTATCGTCTGCAGGACAATTTTGAGTTGCCCGCACTCAATCTCACCCCGGATGAACTGGATGCCTTGCTCGTCGGGGTCCGCATGGTGTCGGGTTGGACTGGTACGGAATTACCTGCATCGGCACGTTCATTGCTACACAAGATTTGCTCCGGTTTAAACGAGACCATGAAACACCACACGGAGGCCAATATTTATGTGCCTAAGCTGGGCGCTAGGCTGAAAGAATCCGAGTACTGGGAACAACTACGGATGGCCATACGGGATCAGCATAAAATCCGTGTTGAATACGTGACGCTCAAGGGCCTCTTATCGAGTAGACAGCTGTACCCTCTCGGCTTGTTCTATTGGGGCGGGAAATGGACATTGGGAGCGTGGTGTACCTTGCGGGCCGCCTACCGGGATTTCCGAGTCGATCGGATACAAGTCCTTCAAATACTAGAAGACACGTTTGAAACAACCAATGACATTAGTCTTTCTTTGTACATTAAAACTCAGGCCCAGAACGACGAGTGCTCCTAGTGACACTACGTTGTCAGTAGGGTGCGAGTAGACTCGTTTTTCAACTCACACTGAGAGAAAATGATCATGAATGACTATGTGCTGGAAGTGGCTGTGTTTAGCGTAAAAGAAGAGTATATACATCGTATCCCACAGATCAGGAACGGCTTAAGAAAAGCGCTGAAGGACTTCAAGGGATTATTACAAGTGGACAGCTATTCGCCGGTAGGGGACGACAGGGTTTTTGCCGATATCGCTAAATGGGAGAGCCTGGAAAACGCCATCGTCGCATCCCAAGCATTCGAAAGCGGTGATCCACGGTTCTTGCCCTACTTGGAAGCTATCGCGGAAATAAAGTTTTTTGGGCATTTCAAGCTTTCGTAAATGAGAAAATTTTATATACTGAAATTTATCAAATTGCCAATTTAGAATCGAATATTGGCGCCGTTATTGTGTTGTAGCCGAATGCGGTGTATGAGCTTGCACAGCAAACGCGGCTATAGCCTCACCACGATCTTGCCGTGCGCGTTATTACTCTCCATCAACGCATGGGCGGCGGGAATTTCTGCGAAATCGAACACCTTGACGGGTTTGGCCTTGTAGTACCCTTTAAAAGCACGGTCAACCATAGCCTGCATTGGAATTGACGATAGCGGGAAATCTTTGGTACCCAACATGAAGCTGGCGAAGAAATTCAAGTTGACCGAAGACGGAAGATCCATCAACGGATTGAATGGAATTGCATTGCCGCCAGCGAGAAAACCCGCATTGCAAACATAACCGCCCTTCTTCACCATCTTCAACGAATCAAGCAAGGTGGTATTGCCAACAATGTCTAAAACACCGTTGATACCTTGCGGATACATCACTTTGAGCCGCGCGCTGAGATCCTCGCCTTCAATCAACACCTCGGCGCTACCAATCGATTTTAGCAGGGCGATATTATCTTTGTCGCGGGTCGACGCGATAACGGTCACCCGATCCGTGTTGACCGCGATATTGATCGCTGCCTGACCCAAGGCCGAGGTGCCGCCACGAATTAATATCGTATCGCCATGTGTGAGTTTCATATTCTCATGCAGGCAGCTCCAGGCCGTGGCATAGGATTCCGGAATGGCCGCCAGATCGATCCACGCCATATTCGTTTGCAACGCAAACACGTTGGCCGCAGGCACGCAGGTAAACTCGGCATAACTCCCGTTTCTGGTACGCCCCATCCCACCCATGATGGCCGCCACTTTCTGTCCTGGTGTCAGTCTGCCCGAGGGATCATCCTCAACCTCTCCGACACATTCAATACCACTGACCTTGGCGACATCACCCCACAACCCGCGACGCATGTAGGTCTCGGCGCGATTGATCCCGAAGGCGCGCACCCGAATCAAAATCTCGTCTTTATTTGGCTTCGGCAGTGGAACCTCTTCAATGCACAGTTGATCCGTTCCACCGTATTGCTTAATGACCATGGCTTGCATGAGATTTTCCTCCGATTCTGGGTTCGGAGGCATCCTAGTTGACCGGGATGTAATTAAAAAGTACATTTAAATTACATTAACAGTAGATATAATCTACATTATGAATATCACGATGCAGCAAATGTTGGCCCTGGACGCGGTGGTCAACGAAGGAAGTGTTCAAGCGGGTGCGCGTTTGCTTCATAAAACCCACCCCAGTGTGATTACCGCACTGAAGAATCTGGAAGAAGAATTGGGCTTTGTGCTGTTTGATCGTTCGGGATACCGGTCGGTGTTAACAGCAGAGGGGAAAGCGTTTCACCAGGGTGTCAGGCGAATTCTGAGTAATCTGCAGGACCTGAAGAATCGGGCCAGGCATATAAAAATTGGAGAAGAGACGGAACTCAATATCGTTTTGGGTGATATCACCCCCATGGCGGATGCACTATCGGTACTGCGCAGGTTTGTAGAAGATTATCCACACACCCGCATCAACCTCTTCTTTGAAAATCTTTACGGACCCAACGAATGGCTGTTGGACGGTAAAGCCGACCTGATCATACACCATATCGACAAGTCCGACCCGCGCTACGAGTACCGGGATTTTTGCCAAGTGTCGGTCGTGCCGGTCATCGCACCTGGGTTCCTGCCCTTTCCGATCAGCGACAACATTCATTACACCGACATGCAAGGTTATACGCAGTGTATTATTCGGGATACGGCGCTACGTGGCGGAAACAAAAACTACTTTGTACTCGACGATACACCTCACATCACCGTCGGCGATCAGCACACGAAAAAAGAAGTCATTCTGCAGCGCATGGCATGGGGGCACATGCCACTGTTTCTGATAGACGACGAATTGAGCAGCGGCAACCTCATATCCCTAGAGGGGCAACATATCAAAGGGAACACATTGGATATCGTAGCCGCCCGCTTGGGCACAGACGAGAAAGGCAGGATGGCGGAGCGTTTGTGGCAACTCTTCTGACGCCGCCACGGCTTGTATTGCAAATTCCAAAGATTGGCGGTTCCGGCGTTTCTACAACATCATTGATGGGTAAACCATCGGCATGAAGATGCTAGCACTCGTGTTACTTGTTCTCGCGATTGTCGCCGTGTCTGCGGCGCTTTATTTGAAGCACCGACTGAATACCGCGACAGATGATACTAACGAGGTGTATGGAAAGGATACCCTCCCACCAAGACCGTCAGCAGCAGGGATGCTGCTGTCGAGCCTACAGGATGTATTGACGGCGTGTCTTCCAGTTATTACAAATAACAATTTAACCTTTCACGCAGACCACCTGACGTAAAGTATGCACTATCTCCACCAAGTCACTCTGGTTCGCCATCACGACATCAATGTCTTTATACGCGCCCGGAATCTCATCAATGACACCTTCATCTTTGCGGCATTCAACCCCGACGGTTTGTGCTTCCATATCGGCCTCGGAGAATTCCTGTCTTGCCTTATTGCGGCTCATGCGTCGACCCGCGCCATGCGAACAAGAGCAAAACGAATCCGGGTTGCCTTTGCCACGCACAATGAACGACTTGGCGCCCATGCTGCCGGGAATGATTCCCAGTTCGTCGACCCCGGCCCGAATCGCGCCCTTACGCGTGATATAGACATCTTCGCCAAAGTGCTGTTCGATCGAAACATAGTTATGGTGACAGTTAATGGCTTCCTTGGTCAGCGAGAACGCCGGTAATTTCTTTTTTAGACCCTCGACGATCAACCGCATCATCTCGCGGCGATTGGCCATGGCGTAATCCTGAGCCCAGTGTACCGCTTCGATATAATCCGCGAAATGCGCGGCGCCTTCGCTGAAATACGCCAGGTCCTTATCCGGCAAACTATGCACATGACGCTGCATATCGTGCTGCGCGAGCCGGATAAAATATTGTCCGATGCTGTTGCCGATGCCCCGGCTACCGGAATGCAGCATGATCCAGACATCGTCCTTTTCATCCAAACACAGTTCAATAAAATGATTGCCCCCGCCCAAGGTGCCCAATTGACGCACCCAGGTGTGATACGGTTTGTTTTGCATTTTTAAAACCTTGGGATGTTTACCGACAATGGTATCCAGGCCGACCGATAATGCACGAACGGTTGATGCCCGTGCCTTATCGGTTTTGTGCATATCAAAACCCACCGGAATGGCCTGTTCAATCGCCAGACGCACCGCACGCAAATTATCGGGTAACTCTTTTGCGTTGATCGACAAGCGCACGGCGTTCATGCCGCAACCAATATCCACACCGACGGCGGCGGGGATAATCGCGCCCTTGCACGGGATCACCGAACCTACGGTTGCGCCCTTGCCGTAATGGACATCCGGCATCGCCGCGATATGATGATGCACGAAGGGAAACTGCGCAATATTCAGTAGTTGCTGATAGGCTTCGTGCTCGATATCATCGGTATAGACATGTACCGGCACCTTACCCTTGGTGATCATTGTTTTAATTGGCATAAACTTATTCCTGTTTAATTTAAATATTACTGTACAGCAACCAATATTGCCGTCATTGAATACTCATATATTCTCAAAATCAATCTCATTTTGATCGCCTCTTAATGCCCATCACCATCATTTTTGACGCTGGCCAAGCACAACGCTATTTGCCGGTGTCTACCCTAAAATACGGACCCGCGCTTGCGCTTGGGCCCGCATTCACTCCTTAATCCGCCTTCACATTGATCCGCACAGTATCCTTTAAGATACCCTCCAGACCACCGAAGACGGTCAATTTGTCGATCTTCTCGGTTACCTTCTCTAATACTTCCAATTCCTTTAACCGCATTAGAGTCGGGTTCTCGTCCATGAGACGCGCCGTGTTCAATAAGGAACGGGTCGCGGCCGTTTCTTCACGGCGCTTGATGACGTTGGCCTGCGCGGCCTTTTCCGCTTGTACCACTTGGTTGAGGATCTCCTTCATCTCGCCCGGCAGGATCACGTCCTTCAAACCCACACTGCGCAGTACCACCCCCACATCCTGGAGCTTGTTGCTCACCACCGCGAAGATTGCCTGATCCAGTTCATCCTTGTTGGCCAGCAACACATCCAAACCACGGGTACCGATCACCTGGCGTAAGGCCAACTGCAGTTCGCGGTACAAGTAGTCGCTGTAGTTGCTCAACGCGGTACGCGCCAACACCGGATCACTGACCTGAAACAACGCGGTCAAGTTGATCCGCAGGCTGACCTTGTCGGCGGTCAAGATTTCCTGACCGCTGACATCGACCGCCTGCACACGCCGATCCACCAGTTCCACCTTGATACTGCGGTTGAATTTCCAGAACACGTACAGTCCCGGCGACAAGGTCTTTGCCAAAGCGCCATCGACAATCAACAAACCTAGGTAATTGTCGGCAACTTCCACCTTGAGCACGGCATTGAGTGCCTCCGCCGGTAACTTACGGGCGTTGGCGAACAACCCTGCCAAGTGCTTGGCCACGGCATAATCCGTTGCAATGTCGATCACCTCAACACGCACTGACACCGGACCTTTCCAGTACAACTGCCGTGTCGCCGGGGCCAAGACCCCGGCCAACTTGTCATTCTTGTACACCAGGCCGACCTGGTATTCACCCAACTCCACCACGCTAAAGGTTAGTTCGCACAGGGCGCGTTGCTCCTTGAGCAACACATCCTCATACGGATGGGTAAATTCCGGGGTCGTCAGGTTATACACCTGCACATCGACCCGACCTAACAGATCAAACACGGTATATACCCCCGGTTGCAGAATCTTTTGGATACTACGGTCCTTCAAGTACACACCACGTTCGTGCCGTGCAATTACCACGCGCTTGATTCCGTACATGAGTCTTCTCCTGCTTGTTTCATTTAATAAGTGGGCAACACACCACGTTGCGGTGCGGAGAATTCCTCGCAGTGATGACGGATCGAATCCGGATAACGGTGTGTCGTCTCCCCCACCCTGGCAAACCACACTCGGTTGTTAGCCAGCGACGCACCCTGCTCCAAATCCCATTGGTCAAAACCGGGATGACTTCCACGCAGCACAGCAACGCTGCGGGATTACCGACAGCGTTAATACCGAAGTATTCACCGCGCCGATAACCCGCGGGTGTGTTCCCCGCGACTGGTGTTAACCGACACCCCACGGGCGGATTCGAACCGCAGGCTTGCGCCCTATCCAGTTCAGCGTTTTAGGCCGAAGGTGAAAGAGTGGGATTTGAACCCACTACACTCCGATTAAACGTCGGTTGCTCTACCCAATGAGCTATCTTTCGCTGGTTGCATTGGACCATTTATTGTTTTGTATACCCCTTGCCATCCCCTATGACGGTTGAGCATCGGCGCACAGGACGGGTATATAGAACCCGTACCGCTAAACAAAAAATGCATCCCAACACACTCTGAATGAAATGCCTTGTTCGCATCCCATCACAATTCTTTTAACAATCCGCTCTGCTCATCCCAGTCGCGTTGCAGCACCTGTTTTTCCGCACGCCGTTTTGCTTTATTGGATTTCTGGTGCACACCACCTTTTTTCATTAAGGGATGGTCATGCAAGTAATTCCGTTGTTTTACCGCCTTGTGTGGCATTTTCATCACGCCGACTCCTCACTAAATATTCGCGGGGCATAAAAAAACCCCGTTTGGCTCAACGCCGTACGGGGTTTAAAAGTTTGCACTTTTTACCTCGGCAGGCGCTGCACATTCACCTTCCGCGGTTAAGGATCGGAAGATTAGGTCATACTGAGATAACCCCGGTTTAACAAATTACGCTGTTGTTGCACAAAACATTTACCCGCTATCACAACAGCGCTGGCCGCAACAGACACAATAGGTCTGTTACGCCGAAAGGCGACGCGTGCTGCAGGGTTGTTTATAGGTGTTACTGGCATTCTGGTTCCTGTAAAAATATGCACCAAAGACGGCACTTGATAAATCAACAATGGCGCGTAGTATATACCAAGGTTTTTTCTTTGCAAGTATCTCAGACAAGATTCTTGTTTACTTAGACAAACACATATAAGGTGCCCCTACCCCATGCTAAAAAAAACCGCCAAAGATCCCAACGCCGTCGCCATCGGCCAACGCCTGCAACAGGCACGGCGCATGGCGCAGTTGACCAGCATCGATAAATTGATTTCCAAGGCACGGGGATGGGAACAACGCCGTTCCACCTTGACGAATTACGAGGCGGGTATTTCCCTGGCCCCGCCCGAGGTGGCCTTGTTGTATCAGGAGATCACCGCTTGTTCCGCCTGCTGGATCTATTTCGGTTCCGGGCCAATCCGTACCGTTGGCCGCGACCTGCAGGCGATTCGCCACCAGAATCTCAGCGCGTTGTACCATAGCGCGCAACAACACAAGAAAATTCCCGCCTTATGTAAACAACTCGGCGTCTCGCGTAAAACACTCGCAGAGCATTTACACAACCCTTTTTTAGCAATCTCCGCCCGACTCACCCGCCGCGCGGAACACTACGCCGGCAAACGCCCAGGTTATATGGATGAACAGCATATTGAACTGGACCCGATTTGCGCCAGCTTCCCCGATGACATGCAGCGCATCATGGAGATTTATTCCAATCTGGAACCCACGCGACGTGGGTTATTGTTAAAAATTGCCGAGGCAATGCAGATTTAACTAATGGCAGAGCAGATTAGCCTGAATTCAACAGGTGTACCTAAAAATCAGAACCTACCGGGCAAAAGTGAGATTGAAATCCAGACTGTGGATGGCGAAAAACAGCCGTTCCTCGTCATGGTGTTCAGATCTTGGTGATATTGCGCCCATAGAAAATTTCCAGCATTTCTCGCTCTAATGATTTACGCACGACCTTGCGTTTTTGTTCGGGCAGGTCTATTTCGTTAATCCCGAACATATAGTTATCGAGTTTGAATTCTTTCAAGATCATCTTGGTGTGGAAAATATTTTCCTGGTACACATTGACGTCGATCATTTGATAAAGCTCTTGAAAATCCTTGCCGATAAAATTCTGAATCGAATTGATGTTGTGGTCGATGTAATGTTTATTGCCACGGATATCGCGGGTGAAACCCCGCACCCGGTAATCCATGATCACGATGTCCGACTCAAAGCTATGGATCAAATAGTTCAAGGCGCGCAGCGGTGAGATCCGACCGCAGGTAGAAACATCGATATCGGCGCGAAAGGTACTAATCCCATTGGCGGGGTGGCTCTCGGGATAGGTATGCACGGTAATGTGACTCTTATCCAAATGCCCGACCACCGAGGTTGGAGCCCCGGGCCGAACCACACTCACCGGGCCGGGCTGCTCGTCGTCCTGATGAGGAGTTTGCATATCAGTGCTGACGGTAAACTCTTCCGAGATCAGCATGGTGACACTCGCCCCCTGGGGATCATAATCCTGGCGGGCGATATTGAGGATAGTGGCGCCGATGATCTGGGCCACTTCGGTGAGAATTCCGGTTAAACGTTCGGCATTATATTTTTCGTCGATGTAGGAAATGTAGCTGTTTTGTTGATCCTGGGTATCGGCAAAATTAATATCATAAATATTAAAGCTCAAGGTCTTGGTGAGGTTGTTAAAACCGTGCAATTTGATCTTTTTATCCAATAATGATTTCATCGCCTGTTACCACCTCGCGCTAAGATTTGTTACGGTTACCCGCCAGGGGCGGATGATAAATCATCTGGATCACCGTGCCGTCCGGTGCCTCACAGTAAAAACTCCGTGCCCCGTCACGGTGGGTCTTGGGGACGCTGCGCATTGGCACCGACTGCGCGTTTAAGAAAGTATACCAAGCATCGACGGCTTGTGGTGTTTCTATAATAATTCCGATGTGGTCGAGTCGCTGCTGGCCGCTGATCGGTGTTGTTGCACGGTGCAGCGCCAGATTATCGTGCCCTGAACTCAGATAGAGATTGTCAGGGTCGGGACGCCATTCCACCCGCATCCCCAACAGCTCAACATAAAATCGCTCACAGGCGCCCAGATCGGGCACGTAGAGGGCGATGTGGCGTAACCCGAGTGTAGAGCCTGGCCGCTGTGCCATGGTGTTGTGCCCCTGCCGGAGGTCCCCAAAAAAGGACGCGTATTGTAAGCAAACCCAACCCAAAGGTTAAGCTAAAAATAGCCGTTCCCGCAGCCGTGGCCACAATGCCGCATCAAACGCCCGGCGCAATACCGTGGGCAAGGCGATACTCCCGGCGGACAGCAAGCGATCATGAAATTCCCGCAACGGCATGCTGGCCTGGGTCGATTGGATCTGTTCGCGCGCCGCGTTGATCAGGCTCCAACCGGTGGCATAGCCCATGGGCACCGTTGGCGCACGGCTGTACCAATACACTTCAGCTTCGGCTTGTTCGCGGGTAAAGCCTAATACGGCCTGCATTTTCTGGGCACAGACCGTCAAATTGGCTTGGCGGGTATGGATCTCCACATCCAGCATAATCCGTAAGGCACGCCACAACCGATCCTTGAGCAGGACAAACTGCGATTCAGGCCGGTTTAAGAATCCCTGTTCACACATCAACTGTTCGCTATACAGCGCCCAGCCCTCGTACAGGGTGGCCGAGGTGTTTACCAACCGTGGCACACTGCGTGACTGGGGGGCGCGGTTTGCAACCACAAATTGCAAATGGTGTCCCGGCCAGGCTTCGTGCACGCAGGTATGGCGTAACTCCAACAGATTATGCTCGCCCTCACTCTGCGCATCCTTGGGCAGGGTTACATAGTAAATGCCGCGCTGTTTCGTATCCGTGGGCATAGGCTGCCAATAGGCGGCGAACGGGATACGGTGACGCATGAATTGCGGGGTTTCAACCACAATAAGCGATTCTTCCGCGGGTAAACTCACCAACGCGTGCGCCTGAACAAATCCCCGTGCCGCCAACATATGCTCGCGGTAATGGCCGAGTAAGCCTCCCTGGGTGGCGAATTCCCGGCGAATATGCTCGGTCATCGCGGCGATATCGTCATCGCCGCGTAATTGACGGGTGACGGCGCGCAGCTGGTCCTCAACCCGCGCATACAGACGCTCGCCGAAAGCATGCAATTGATCCGCGCTGATATCCAACCCATGCCGACACTGCAGCCAGGTTTCAAACATACCCCGGCCGCAAGCGACATCGCCATGGGCTTGCGGGGCCAACTCGTGATCCAGGAAACGCGCGTAGTCCTCCAAGGCAAGGGCGGCCTGCTCGAATAGGTTATCCAGGCCGAAGGTTTGCAGACGAGGGTGATGGGTCAGTTCACGAAAATAGCCTGCCCCGATTTCCGCCTCGTGCACCGCGGCCTGCAACCAAACGGCAGGAATACGCTCCGGGGCCACGCGCAATTGGGTACGGGCACCCCGCAAATACTCGGGGATCGCGGCCAGACGGCCGCGAAACGCCGCCGCGGGATCTTTCACCTCGCGTACCGTCAATTGATAAATAGAGTTCACCGGCAAATAAGCGCTGGGATCGGTAATACGCCAATCTTGTTCCAACAAACCGCGGCGTTCGATACTGGCTTGGCCACGCATCAACTCGACATCAATATGTTGATCAGGGTGCAACGCGGTGAGATCCATCTCCTCGATGGCGTCGAGTAATTTTTCATGCAGCCGGATCAGCGCGCTGTTGTCATCGTCCCCATAGGGTGTCATGCGGCCGGCATAACCTTCGATGCCGAGGTCCACGGCGGTGTCCGGGTGATGGTAAAACCATGCCCGGTAATATTCGTCCAATAAGCCGTGATAACGCTCGATTGCCATAGCGCGCCGGTTACGAGATCCCGGAGTCCACGTCCACAACCTCAAAGTCGTGGCTGATGGTGGCGGTTTTACCCAGCATGATGGAGGCCGAACAATATTTTTCCGCCGATAACTCGATCGCCCGTTGCACCGCC
Organism: Gammaproteobacteria bacterium; assembly: GCA_016194635.1. Lineage (GTDB taxonomy): Bacteria > Pseudomonadota > Gammaproteobacteria > UBA6429 > Thiohalophilaceae > JACQBC01. The sequence goes on from JACQBC010000018.1 coordinate 56,992, forward strand.
TGCGGATCGAGCTTGTGCCCTTTAACAATAAAGTGCACGTGTATTTTGGTAAAAACCTTGGGGTCGGTGGGTGCGCGTTCAGCGTCCAGTTCCGCCACACAGTCAACGATCGACTGGCGCTTTTTTTTCAAAATGGACACCACGTCAAACGCGGTACACCCGCCCATCCCCAGCAGCACCATCTCCATAGGCCGGAGGCCCAAATTACGCCCGCCGTGTTCCGGGGGTCCGTCCATGACGACCGCATGCCCACTGTGGGCTTCAGCCATAAAACAGACACCTTCTATCCACTTAACTCGCCCTTTCATCGCTACGCCCTTTTACCCAGTACAAATAAGTTAGATTTCATCTTACTATTAGCCGAGGACCCTGCCACCTGTTAAATTCGTCACCGTTTGAATGAATAAGGTGAAGCTGATCTCATTTTTTTTTATAGGTAATAGAATAACCTTGCGCCGCCATAAAAGCACTGGTATACCATGGCTAAACGATAATAGATGTTCACCGGGGGTATTTCATAAAGGAACCACATGCCAATCGCCTCCCAACCCAAACAAACCGGGATCACCTCCCTCGACCGCTTTTTAGAGCATTGCCATCGCCGCCACTACCCGGCCAAGAGCGTCATTATCTACGCCGGTGATAAACCCGATGTGCTGTATTTCATTATCGACGGCTCGGTCTCGGTATTAATAGAAGATTCTGATGGCCACGAGATCGTCCTGGCCTACCTCAACCGGGGTGACTTCTTCGGCGAGATGGGCCTGTTCGGCGAAGAGCACAACCGCAGTGCCTGGGTCCGTACCCGCACCTCCTGCGAAGTCGCCGAAATCAGCTACGCGAAATTCCGCCAATTATATTCCGATCATCCCGATGTGTTATTCGCCATGGCCTCGCAAATGGCGGCGCGCTTGCGCAATACCAGCCGTAAGGTCAGCGATCTGGCCTTCATGGACGTCACCGGGCGCGTCGCGCGTACCCTGTTAGACCTGTGCAAACAACCCGACGCCATGACCCACCCCGACGGCATGCAGATCCGCATTACCCGTCAGGAGATCGGCCGTATTGTCGGCTGTTCGCGCGAAATGGTGGGCCGGGTTTTAAAAACCATGGAAGAACAGGAACTGATCACGGTCAAAGGTAAAACTATCGTGGTGTTCGGAACACGCTAGATAATCAATAAAACAATTCTTTTAGCTTGGCGCCGGGATCCTCTGCCCGCATCAAAGCTTCACCGACTAAAAACCCATGCACCCCGTGGCTGCGCATGAGTTTTACGTCGGCGGGGGTTAAAATCCCACTTTCGGTAATCACCAATCGATCAGGTGGAATGGCGTTTAACACATCCAACGTCGTGGATAATTTGGTTTCAAAGCTACGCAGGTTGCGATTATTAATTCCAATTAAGGGGGCATCCGCCTGGATAGCGCGTTCGAGTTCACTGCGGTCGTGGACCTCGGTTACTACGTCCATCCCCAAATGAAACGCTAAACGCATCAACTCGGTCAACAACGCATCCTCCAAGGCCGCCATGATCAATAAAATACAATCGGCGTTCAGCGCACGCGCCTCGTATACCTGGTAGGGATCGATAATAAAATCTTTGCGGATCACCGGCAGCGCGCAGGCTGCACGCGCCTGTTGCAAATCAACATCCGCGCCTTGGAAGAAATCCACATCGGTTAGTACCGACAAACAGGCCGCGCCCGCGCGGGCATACGATTTAGCAATGTCGGCTGGATTAAAGTCGGGCCGTAACACCCCTTTACTGGGCGAGGCCTTTTTTATTTCGGCAATGACCGCGGGTGATCCCTGATCAATCTTGGCTTGTAACGCTGCCATAAACCCGCGCGGCGGATCCGCCTGTTGCAAACGCTCGCCCAATTGACACAAGGAGACCTGCGCGCTGCGTGCCGCGATCTCCTCGGTTTTGCGCGCTAGGATCCTCTGCAGGATATCGGGGGTCGTATGCATCGTCATCGCTTTATTATGGAGTCACATGGACAGGATACCCCCCACCAAGACACGCCGTCACTACATCCCTATGGGCTCGACAGCAGCATCCCTGCGACGGACGGTCTTGGTGGGGGGGTATCCTGTCCATACACCTCATTAGTAAATAGCAAAATATAATAATCCTTTATTTAAAGGACCGCGACAACCGCACCAGCGCATTCAGTTTTTGTAACGCCGCACCCGAATCTAGCATTTGTTGCGCTTGGCCCACCCCAGCGGCAATGTCCCGCGCCAACCCGGCCACATACAAGGCCGCGGCGGCATTGAACACCACGATATCGCGCGCCGGTCCGTGATGGCCCTCCAAAACTAACTTCATCATGCCCAAGGACTGGGCGGGATCGCGGACGGTTAATTCTTGCAGCTTACCCGGTTCTAAACCGAAGTCTTGCGGTTTTATCGAATAGGTCGTGACCTTGCCCAGGCGTAACTCGGCCACCTGGGTCGGAGCCGAAATGCTGATCTCATCCATCCCATCGTCCGAATGCACCACCATGACATGGCGACTGCCCAGTTTATTCAACACCTGGGCTAACGGTTCTAGCCAGTGTTGACTAAATACCCCGAGTAATTGATTTGGCGCGCCCGCCGGATTGGTCAAGGGACCCAGAAGATTAAAAATGGTACGCACGCCCATCTCACGCCGTGGACCAATTGCATGTTGCATCGCGCCATGATGTTTGGGCGCGAACATAAACCCCACGCCGATCTCATTAATACAGCGCGCCACCTGCTCGGGGCCTAACTCCAGATTTACCCCCGCGGCCTCCAACACATCCGCGCTACCGGATTTACTCGACACCGAACGATTACCGTGTTTGGCCACCTTGCCGCCGGCCGCCGCGACGATAAAACAACAGGTGGTGGAAATATTAAAGGTACTGGATCCATCCCCACCGGTACCCACGATATCAACCACGTGTTCACCGTTAAGCTTCACACCTGTCGCCAACTCCCGCATCACCTGCGCCGCAGCCGCGATTTCATCGACGCTTTCACCCTTCATGCGTAAACCGATCAGAAACCCACCGATCTGCGCTTGTGTGGCCGCGCCGGTCATGATCAAGCGCATTACCGCGCGCATCTCTTCGTGACTGAGAGGGCGCCGTTCAGTAACGGCTTTAATCGCAGCTTGCATATCCATCGTGATCTCCAACTATCAAAACCGGGTTGCAATACCTCGTTGAAAACAATCTTACCCATTCGGGGTCAGGGTACCCACCCTGTAGTGACCGTCGGCGACAGGGACGATGTACAGGGAAGTACACGTGTCGCGGTAGGCAGGGATGTCGTGAGCGACTGTCGCCGTCAAGCGTACCAGGATGTATTCACAGCGACTCACTACAGGGTGGGCACCCTAACCCGGGTTTAACCGGCATAACGCCGCAAAAAATTCCGCAACAGGTCATGGCCGTGTTGGGTCAAGATCGATTCAGGGTGAAACTGCACCCCTTCCAGTGCAAACTCTTTGTGTCGCACGCCCATGATCTCATCCAGCTCACCGGCCGCATTGTGTGTCCAGGCGGTTATTTCTAAACACGCGGGCGCGGATTGTTTCTCGATCACCAAGGAGTGATACCGCGTCGCCTCAAACGGTACAGGTAACCGCTCGAATACCCCCTGGCTGTTGTGCTGAATCATCGAGGTCTTACCGTGCATGATCGCCCTGGCGCGTACTATATTACCGCCAAACGCCTGGCCGATACTCTGGTGTCCCAAGCATACCCCCAGCATAGGAATTTGCCCGGCAAAACGTTGGATTGCCGGCACCGAGATGCCGGCTTGCAGCGGCGTGCACGGCCCGGGCGAGATCACGATATAACGCGGCTTGAGTTTGGCGATCTCATCCAAGTGGATCTGATCGTTGCGGTAGACGCGAACGTCTTCACCCAGCTCACCAAAATACTGCACCAGGTTGTAGGTAAAAGAATCGTAGTTGTCGATCATTAATAACATAAATCCTCTCCATGTCGGACGCCACAATTAGTGATGCGTCCCATCTAATCCCGCCTCGGCCTTGGCCACCGCGCGAAACAGCGCGCGCCCTTTATTCATGGTCTCGTCCCATTCATTACGCGGCACCGAGTCGTATACCACACCGGCACCGACCTGAATATGCAATTGTTTATCCTTGATCACCGCGGTGCGGATTGCAATTGCCGTGTCCATCGTGCCCGACCAGCCAAGATACCCCACCGCGCCGGCATAAACTCCACGTTTAACCGGTTCGAGTTCATCGATGATCTCCATCGCACGGATCTTCGGCGCGCCACTGACGGTACCGGCCGGAAATGTAGCCCGCAAGACATCCATCGCACGGCTACCGGGCTGGATCCGGCCGACCACATTAGAAACGATGTGCATGACATGCGAATAACGTTCGATGATCATCTTATCGGTGACTTGTACCGATCCAATCTGAGCGATCCGGCCCACGTCATTCCGGCCCAAATCAATTAACATCAAATGCTCGGCGAGCTCCTTGGGGTCGGCGAGTAATTCGCACTCCAAGAGGAGATCCTCTGATTCATTGGCACCGCGCGGCCGTGTGCCGGCAATCGGCCGTACCGTTACCACGTCGTCTTCCAGGCGCACTAAAATTTCCGGCGATGAACCCACGATATGGAAATCGCCCAGGTCCAGATAAAACATATAGGGCGATGGATTGACGCTGCGTAAGGCACGGTATAAATCGATGGGCCGCGCCGCAAACGGGATCGACAACCGTTGCGATAACACCACTTGCATCACGTCACCGGCGCTGATGTATTGTTTGATCTTATCTACCGCTTGTTCAAACCCCGTTTGGGTGAATCCGGAAATAAAATCCTGCTCGTTAACCCGGCGGCGCTGCGGCATCACATGGCGTGGCGTGGCGCGATCCAACATGCCAATGAGTTGATCAATACGCGTCTGCGCCTGGTCATAGGCGTCGTTTACGGCGGGATCGGCGTGGACTACAACGTATAACTTGCCGCTTAAATTATCGAAAGCGAGGATCTCTTCTGACACCATTAACAAGATATCGGGTACCTTTAAGGGATCGGGCTGAGCAGCCTTGGCGAGTTTAGGTTCAATATAACGGATCGTGTCATAGCCGAAATACCCGACCAATCCCCCGGTAAAACGCGGCAAACCCGCTAGGCGCGGTACACGAAACTGCGCGGCGAATTGCTCGATCCAGGCCAGGGGATCCTCCACCGAGTGACTGGCGCAAAGCTGCCCATCGGTAAAAACATTGATGTTGTGTTGTTCGATACGCAACACTTGCCGGCACGGCAACCCAATGAAGGAGTAACGCCCCCATTTTTCACCGCCCTGCACCGATTCAAACAAATACGAATACGGCCCGTCGGCCAATTTCAAATAGGTACTTAAAGGAGTATCAAGATCGGCGAGCACCTCGCGCATGATCGGAATACGGTTGTAGCCTTGCGCAGCAAGGGCTTGGAATTCCTGGGGTGTCATGATGTCACCTGGTCGTTTTCTTGCCGACCGCATCGCGTCGGCGTATTACACACAATACAAAAACCTAGGGAGCAGTTAGCGATGCCGCCACCATCGTTTGTTGTATGCGAATGCGTAATTCATTTGTCTTGTCACCAGGTAAGAATAGATCGGATTATGCCTAGGCCACTCCTGTTTGCCTAGCCCCTTCCAGCAGATTTTTCAGCTCGACCATCGAATCGATGACCGCATCGGGCTTAGCGGTGTGGATATCCAAACCATGATTATAGCCATAACTCATGCACACGATTTGAAAACCCGCGGCGCGGGCAGCCTGCACATCGCTCACCGAGTCACCGATCATCAAGGACTCCTTAGGCGAAACCCCGTAATGTTTCGAGACATATAATAAAGGCGCGGGGTCGGGCTTTTTAAGCGTCAGGGTATCGCCGCTGACCACAATACCGAAATCATCATAGACCGCCAGATCCCGCAACAACGGTTCGGTGAACTGCGCCGCTTTGTTGGTAACGCAGCCTAGTTTGTAACCGGCGTGTTTTAAATACGCCAAGCCCTCCCGCACGCCGGGGAATAACACGCTGCGTTTGCTGGTGTTTTCGCGGTACAGCTCGATAAAGATCGGGTAAGCCCGTTGGTATAAAGCGCTGTCGGGTTGACCCTCGAGTTGACCGATCAAGGCACGCTGCACCAAACGTTCTACCCCGTTGCCTACCCAGTGGCGGACCCGGTCCTCGCCCTGAGGGGGCATGCCTAGCTGCCGCAACATGGCATCTACACAAAACGCCAGATCCGGCACACTATCGACCAACGTGCCATCGACATCGATCAAGATCATTTTGGGTTTGGTTAACATATATGGCAATCCTTGCAGATCAATACTCGGTTGATTATTTTACTTTCGCCAATTCATCCCGTAGCGCCTTCAGCACGCTGTCGTAACGGTTCGGATCGGTGGGCTTGGCGGCGTTGAAAATCGCCGAACCGGCCACGAAGGTATCGGCACCGGCTTCGGCGATCTGTTTGATATTATCTACTTTTACACCGCCATCGATCTCTAAACGGATCTCGCGGCCACTGGCCTTGATCAGGGCCTTGGCCTCGCGCAATTTATCCAACACCCCGGTAATGAATTTCTGTCCCCCAAATCCCGGATTCACCGACATCAATAAAATCATATCGATTTTATCCATCACGTAGCGCAGATGATCCAACGGTGTGGCGGGATTAAACACCAAACCGGATTTACAGCCGCTATCGCGGATCAACCCCAGGGTACGATCAATGTGTTCCGAGGCTTCGGGGTGGAAGGTAATATAGGTTGCCCCGGCCTGCGCGAAATCCGGGATAATGCGATCCACCGGCTTGACCATCAAGTGCACATCGATCGGCGCCTTGACCCCGTGTTTGCGCAGCGCTTCGCATACCAACGGGCCAATGGTTAAATTCGGAACGTAGTGGTTGTCCATCACATCAAAGTGGACAATATCGGCACCGGATTTTAATACCTGGTCCACTTCTTCCCCCAGCCGGGCAAAATTCGCCGACAATATCGACGGGGCAATCATATAATTCGCCATAACAATATCCTCAACAATTCAGTCTAACAAACCGTGAACCCACGGCAGCTTTAGGTAGCTGCAAAGCGTCGCACACTCTACCTTATCAGCCATGAAAATGCAGCCTTCTGAACGAGCAGGTTTGGGCCTATACTGCAGAGTGTGAACTGCAATACAACCCCGAGACTAGTGGCCATGTCAAAAATTAATATATTGATTTTTCTTGGTTTATTCTCCACGTTGGGGATAACCTGCCACGCCTCCGATAGCGAAAAAGAACAACGCTGGGAATCCCAAATCGTCGGCAGCCTAGCGGTAGGCGAACCCGTAAAACTCAAAACCGACAAAGGTGAATTCCTCGCCCTGTATACCCCAAGCTCGAAATCTGTGCAGGGCGCCGCGATTATCTTGCACGGGATGGGCGCCCATCCCGCCTGGCCGGAGGTGGTTGAGCCCTTACGCACCCAATTACCCGATCACGGTTGGCACACCCTCTCCTTGCAAATGCCGATACTGGCCAATGCCGCCGCGGCTGAAGACTACATACCGTTACTCAACGAGGTCGCGCCGCGGATCAATGCCGGGGTTGCGTATTTAAAACAAAAAGGTATCAAACACATCGTCATTATCGCCCATAGCTTGGGCGCAGCCATGGCGTCGTCGTACTTGGCCGACAAACCCGATCCGTTAATCCACGCGTTCGTTGGTATTGGTATGGGCAAGATCGAAGGCGATCCACGTTTGGACAACGCCGTGGCCCTGAGCAAGATTAAACTTCCGGTGCTGGATCTTTACGGCAGTCAAGATTTAGCGCCGGTACTGGACAACGCCAAGGCGCGCGCCGATGCCGCCGCTAAAGCCGGGAATAAACACTATACCCAATTCAGCGTCGCGGGCGCGGACCATTTTTTTACTCAAATGGATGATGAATTGGTGAAACGGGTGCGAGGCTGGTTGAGTAAACATGCGGCGGGGAAGTGAGTGGCTACGTTGAAGCGCATAATAGCGAATCGCATAGCCGATTCCTGGATCTACACCTAATTCCTCCGCACGTCGTGATGGCAATGTAATACCGATCTGACGTTGGATTTCTTCGTAGCACAGACCAGGAGACGCTCGCCAAAAGACAGACACCCCTTGGATATCATTATGCTGCGGATAGGGGTTTATTCTGATGTAGAGGAGTTTATAATCCTGCTGCGATTTTACCAGATGGTATAGATAATAGCCCCCACCGCTTCCCCCTGGGCGTATGTCACTCGCAAGCCATTTATGTTTTGGTTGCAAGTTAATTCATATAGCGTATGGAGTGGCGCACATCCACACACTCCACTACCACCACCGCACCACTTCAATCCGGGTGCACAAAGGGAAAGCAATGTATGTCGATCTGGGTACATGTGTCATAGCTGTTCTTAGTACAAAGAATCGCAACTTCATCAAGCGTTGGCAAACCGTTACTATACTTATATTCCAGCAGAGAATAACGTGACTCAGATCCATCTTCACTACTATGAATCTCTTTTGAACCACGTGGAGGTAAACTAAGTCCCACTAACTGCTGAATTTCTTCGTAGGTTAAACCAGGTTTCTTCCAATGAATAGAAAAACCTTGGATATCACTCAACGTCGGTTGAGGGTTTATCCTCATACTAATCAGTTTATAGTCTGTGCTTAGTCCGGGTTGATAATATTTATAATATTCACCACCACCTCCCGCGTCTTCCAGTCCGAGTTTTTTTATCAAGGCTACCACCGTTGGGTCGGTTTTCTCCTTACGGCAATACTCGTAAATCCGGTAAACCCCCGAAGACGGGGATTGAGCACAGGCAACCGCGTTCCCTAGCAGGGTTATCAAAACACAAACGGTTTTAATTTGCATGCTATCTCCCGTCCACTGACCAATGTGATGCGTCATTGAGTAATTTGTGAATCTCATAGGTTTTGGCCACGGCGCACAGTTTCTCATTACCTCTTGGCTTACTAGAGTCGCCTCCATTTATGTTTTAGTTGCAAGTTAATTCATATAGCGTATGGAGTGGCGCACAGCCGCACACTCCACCACCACAGCCATACACTTTAATCCGGGTGTACAAACTCAAAACAATCAATATCAATTTGGGTGCACGCGTCGTAACTATTCTTTTCACAGATCACTGTAATATCGCTTAGCGCGGGTAGTTTATCGTCATACTTGTACCCTGTGACACGGTAGCGTGATTCAAAGTTGAGTCCCCCTACATGAAGTTCTTTTGCGCCTCGTGGCGGCAAAGCAAACCCAACCAACTGCTGGATTTCTTCGTAGGTCAACCCAGGTTTTTTCCAGCTAATGGAAAAACCCTGGATATCATTGAGTGTCGGCTGCGGATTTATCGTCACACTAACGAGTTTATAATCGGTACGCGATTGGGGTTGATAATATTTATAATATTCACCACCACCTCCCGCGTCCTCCAGCCCAAGTTTTTTTATCAAGGCTACCACCGTTGGGTCGGTTTTCTCCTTTCGGCAATACTCGTAAATCCGGTAAACCCCCGAAGACGGGGATTGAGCACAGGCAACCGCGTTCCCTAGCAGGGTTATCAAAACACAAACGGTTTTAATTTGCATATTATTTCCCATCCACCGACCAATGCGGCGCGTCAGTGAGAAGCTTGTGTACACCGTAGCTTTCAGCCACGGTGCGCAGTTTCGCATTCCCCGCCGGCTCCCCGCGCTGGCCACCGTGACGAGGGGTCGTATCGATTTTATG
>JACQBC010000019.1 GCA_016194635.1 Gammaproteobacteria bacterium
TCGATTCCTATGCGGATAATGCTCATGACTTTCCCCTTTCGCAGGTTTTGATGAAATACAGGAATTCCATCATGGTACTTTTGATGCCGTTTGCGGTAACCTCACCGCGCCTTCGGGACGGGGAAGTCCCTTTCATTCGTTATGTGACTTGAAACGCACATTAGGAGGCTTTGATGAGTGAGCAAGGGAATAAATCAAAGGAGGTAGACGATTACATTTCAAATTTTCCTCCTGAAACTCAGCAGGCGCTTGAAGAGTTGCGGCTCTGTATTTGGCATGCTGCGCCAAATGTTTCAGAACTAATGAATTACAAGATGCCGGCTTTTTCCTTAGTAGAGGGCGGGAAGCGCGACCAACAAATCATGATTGCCGGCTTTTCAAAACACGTCGGTTTCTATCCCGCTCCGGCAGTGATTGAAGCTTTCTCTGATCGGCTTACTGAGTACAAATTCGCCAAAGGGTCCATCCAATTCCCATTGAACAAACCCATCCCTAAGGAGCTTGTCATTGAGATGGTCAAATACAGGTTGTCCCATTTGCTTAAATGAATAGACGTCACATAACATGGCGCTCAACACGGACGAGCAAAATGCTGCGCATTTTCCCCGCCGGTTAGCTCTACGTTGGGCGGCATGAAGTCTGAGAAAGGTTTGTAATTCATGAAAATTGGAATCGTTGGTACTGGCAATATGGGGCGCGTTCTGGGCTTGGCTCTGGCAGAAAGAGGGCATCAAGTGTTTTTCGGTGCGCGCAATATTGAGAAAGCCAGGCAGGCAGCACAGATCGGAACGTCTAACACATTTTTTGGCGACAATCAGCAGGCCGCTGAATTTGGCGATGTGATTTATTACAACCCCCGCGATGTCTGCCCCGCAGATGTCCTAAGCAATCCTGATGTGCTTAACGGAAAAGTGGTCGTTGAATCACACAATGGCACCGTCCCATCGGATTTTTCTTTCGCACCTGTTGTTGAGTCTCGCGCCGAGACATTACAGTCTCAAATCCCAGAGGCTCAAGTCGTCACTGCGTTCAATACAATCACCCAAGAAATCTTCGAGCACGCTAATCGAAGCCTTGATGGACTCAACATTGCATGTTTTATCGCTGGTGATCAACCAGAAGCACGCGAGACTGTTGCGCAACTTGTAGCATCGCTCGGTTTTACGCCGGTGGATTGCGGCGAGCTAAGACAAGCAAGGCTGATTGAAAGCGCTGCAGATCTTGTGCGTATGCTTCTGTATAAACAAAAAAGTCCTTGGGCATCATTCTCCTTCACCAAAATCCCGCCATTGCAGCCGAGTAGGCTTGGTGGCCGACAAGCATCCTCTCTGACTCGTGCAACTACAACAGGAAGCTCACAATGAATGTTGTTCTTACGTCCAACCCGTCGCTCAACCTGACCGCCCACCGGCTGCGCTGGTGGGTTCCCTCCGCGCTGCACGCTCCGGCGGCAGGTTAGCTTTTACGTTGAAGCTGTAGAAAAACCCCTAAATCATAAATTTCAAGTTAATAAATGTGATCAAAAACAATGGCTTATAATTGCATAAAACCGCAAAATCATGTTTTCCTACAGCTTCGTTAGCCAAATGGGAAAACAAAACTCATCCGTGTTCGAGCTTAACGCGCCAGGCCTTAATCTCCGGTTGCGTCTTTCCGGGCCGGATCAAGAAGACTGGCTTTCGGCCGTTGCTGATGTTTCGACTGTGCCGTTTTCTGGCACCTATGTCTTTCAAATACTTTCTTCGGAACTGCAGGCATTACTGGAAAACCTTCAGGAACTCGAACGTTCTGTTGGAAAAGAGTTTGAGATTAACTGGGAGAACTGCGAGAGTAACATCAAGCTTAAGCTTTCTCTAAACTCCCGTGGGCAGTTGATTGGCTACTATCGACTCGCGGCCGGTTTGGGCTGGGAAGGAGCAAATCTATCGGGGCAGTTTCATGCCGATCAAAGTTATTTAAGAGGCTGGGTTCAACAACTCAAGCAGGTTCAACGTGAGCTTGGCTAGCCAGCGCTTCGAGATGGACTCGCTACGTCGGCGCTTCACACCTTCTCCGCGCACCGCTCACCGCTCAAGCGCGGCGTTGAGGCTGTAGGAAAACCCCAGTTTCGCTATTTTTGAGAAATATTTATATAATGAATCCAGTGAATTACAAATTTACAAAATGTGAAAATTGGGTTTTCCTACAGCCTCGTTAGCCACTACAAAAAGGAATCGCCATGTTAGAACTCAGGCCAACCTGCGAGCATTGCAACAAGCCGCTACCACCCGACTCACTCGAGGCGCGCATCTGCACTTATGAGTGTACGTTTTGTGCCACCTGTGTGGACAATGTTCTGAACAATGTCTGTCCAAATTGCGGTGGCGGCTTTGTTCCCAGACCAATCAGACCATCTAAGAACTGGAAGGGTGACAACTTTCTTGGCAAAGACCCGGCGAGCACCAAAGTTAAACACAGGCCGGTTGATGCAACGGCTCACGCCTTATTCTCGTCTGCAATCAAAACCATACCGCCTGAAAAACGGTAGCTTGTGAACATGAGAGCGGCTAGCACCGCGCTCGAGAGGGGCGCGCCAAATGCGGCGCGTCACACAACGCTACGTTATACCTAAAAATAAAATCGCACTAACGTAATGGTGCTTGGTGGGTGGGCTGAGGATCACGCGGTTATACGTCATCAGTGATGCACGATGGCAGCGTTTTAAAGTAGTACAACATCCAGTGCCGTGCACCCAGGCCATCATTAGCGTTGTGGCAGGAGCCGGCATCGGCACCGCACCGAAAGTGAGTAAAAAGTTGTTTATTGTTAATGGTGGTGGTAAATTCAATACCTTATGGTTAAAGCAAAGCCCAGGTCTAACCCGGCGCTCAAGTTCGCGCTGCGCGAGCCTCGCCTACGCTCGGCCGCGTAGGCTTAGCGTTCGGCCATTAAATCGTTTTGCGTTAATCCAGAGGAAAGAAAAAGCCATGCCCGCATATCTCATCGTTAGAGTAAACGTAGATGATCCAGCGCTGCTCAAAGCTTATCAGGCGGCGACTCCTTCAATCATCGAAAAATACCACGGCAAGTTCATTGCACGAGGAGGTGCTGTGGTCACGCTTGAGGGGCCAGACGAGTCACGTCGCATCGTTGTCTTGGAGTTTCCAGAACTATCCGATGTTAAGGCGTACTATTACTCCCCTGAATATTCAGAGGCTCGTAAACTTCGAGAGGGTATTGGAAGCTTTGAGGTTATCGCTGTTGACGGGGTTAAGTAATGAGCCGATCACCTCAGCCTAACCCGGCGTTCGGGCGGGACACCGCAACTTTACGTTAAGCCCATTTCGAATTTCATCATGACTCTGACAATTCACAAAGACTACATACCGGGCTCCATCGGAACAATCGTTGAGCTTCACGCCCACTATTACAGCAAACTTGTCGGATTTGGCCTCCCCTTTGAGAGCAAGGTGGCGCGCGAGCTTTCCGAGTTCTGCGAACGATATGACGGCGAACGTGACGGTCTTTGGCTTGCGCTGCAAAATGGCAATATTGAAGGAGCGATTGCAATCGACGGTTCCCATGCCGAGCAGGACGGAGCACACCTTCGCTGGTTCATCGCATCAGACAACATGCGCGGTACAGGCGTTGGGACAGCTTTGCTTACTTCAGCGATGGAGTTCTGTCAGTCAAGACATTACGAACGAGTATATCTGTGGACTTTTGAAGGCCTTGGCGCAGCAAGACACCTTTACGAAAAGTTCGGCTTTCGCCTAACTCACCAGCAACGCGGTACTCAATGGGGTGCCGAGGTAAATGAGCAGCGATTTGAACACCGGGCCTAACCTTGCGTTCGAGAGGGATGTGGCAAAAGCACGGCGCCCCGTAGCTTTACGTTGAGGCTGTAGGAAAATCCCAGTTTCGCTATTTTTGAGAAATATTTATATAATGAACCCAGCGGATTACAAATTTACAAAATGTGAAAAATTGATTTTTTTATAACCAACCCCGGAGCAAAAAATGAGAATCCTCTCCTTAGCAGTAGTTATCTTAGCTGCTCTAATCTCTGGCTGTGCTTACAACGCGTCACCGTATGGCGCTTCGATTCGAAATGTAGAATCAATCAAATCGGCTAACATCAAACCCGTTGCGGTTGCGCCATTCAAATCGTCAAAACCGGGGCTGGACTCCATTACGTGCCGTGCTGCCGGGCCAGTAATTGTTAAGCCAAACTTTGAGACCTACATCGAAAAAGCCTTAATTGACGAACTAAAACTCGCTGGTGTCTATAACCAAAACTCTGAACTTGTTCTTACAGGCAACCTTGAGAACGTTGATTTCAGCTCTGGTATGACAGATGGGAAATGGATATTTTCTCTGATTGTATCAAACAACAAGAATCAGAGCTTTACAGCCAACTCAACCTATGAATTTTCAGGAAGTTTCATTGCTGACAAAGCTTGCCAAGAAGTCGCGCAAGCCTTTGGACCGGCTATCCAGAAATTAATTGAGGACGTCGTTCAAAACCCCAAGTTCAGGCAGCTTGCACACTAATTTTGTCTAGCCCGGCGCTCGAGGTGACGTCACAAAAGTTACGCTCTTGTATCGCCCCTTAGCTTCGATGTTGCGCGTCAATCAAATCACTGTGAGCGTTTAACGGGAATCATGATAATTCGCGAGTTGACACCGGCAGACACAATGGCCTATCAAACCTTGATTCTTTGCGGCCTAAGAGAACACATTGAATTGTTCCGCATCTCCGCACAGGATGCTGGAGAACCCATGATTCCTTTCGCTTCGAGCAGATCAGATACCTTCACCCTTGGGGCTTGGCTAGAAGACGGACAATTAGTTGGAGTGGTCAGTTTTGAGCGAGAGGCGCGCGCAAAACTTAAACACAAAGGATTACTTTACCGAATGTATGTCCGTGCGGACACGTCCGATAGAGGCATCGGTAGAAGTCTCATCCAGGAAGCAGTTAAACGTGCAAGAAAAATTGATGGTCTGGAGCAGATCAACCTGACGGTTGTTGCGTCCAACACAAGAGCGAAGCACCTCTATTCTTCAGAGGGCTTCAAGACATTCGCGCTGGAAGAACGTGGCCTGAAAATTGGCGAAACATATTTTAATGAAGAGCAGATGGTATTGCGTTTGTTCAAAGAATAAGCCCAACAAGGCGCTCCAGTCAACGTCGCCGCCGGCGCGGCGTCACGTCTGAGCTTGGTCGTTAGGTGTCTGCGACGCAAGTGCGTAAATTAAACAAAAATTGATTTAGAGGAGAATTTATTATGATAAAAATTTCAGTGAGTATTGATGTCTCAGACTTGAGGAAAGCAGAGATTTTTTATGTTGAAGCCCTTGGCTGTAAGAAAGTACGTGACCAAGGTTCTACTATGGTTGTTCTTTCTGTGGAAAACTCTGATATATATCTACAAGAAAAAGAACCTGGAACAAAGCCCCTCGTATCAAGTAGGGTTGTCCGTGATTATCAGCGTCACTGGACACCTGTGCACTTAGATTTTATCTGTAACAATGTCGACGAGCTTGTATCAAAAATACTGAAATTGGGGGGATTCCATGAAGGGGGAGATAGGGGTGACTGGGGTTCTATTGCTTACTGTGCCGACCCTTTTGGCAATGGGTTTTGCGTAATCAATGAATAAAATAAATAGTAATCAGTATGTCATTCTTTTTAAGTAAAAGAAATTATTTATGGTATTAAAAACACCTAACATGGCCCCCTGTGTCAGCCTAGTTGTCGCCTTTTTAAAATGAATACAGGAGCGACGACCTAGGTAAAAGACAAACAAAACCGTGAATCAGGCATAGTACGAGGATACCTCAGCGATGTGTCCTAACCACCGTTTCGAGGAACTGCCGAGAAGCTGGTTATGTGCCAGATGAAAATACAGCAATTCAAATTGCTGTAGCAATATGGGCATCTATTTATGGGGCTGAGAAGATAGCGCGTGAAAAGCCATATCATGCAAGATTAGAAAATGGAGTGTGGATAGTAGTAGGTTCTCTTCCAAAAACTATGCGGGGTGGTGTGGCAATCGCAGAGATATCCAAAGAAAACGGGAGAATCTTACGTGTTAGTCATGGGCGGTAAACCGCCCAACAAATCGCTCCAGGCGACTCCAAAAAGCGGCGCGCCTGAGTTCTAACGTTATGTTCCTTAAGGTGCGATTATTTCAATGGATAGAATTTAGTGTTAATATAGAAGAAGGTTTCCTGATACATTGGTGTGATTCATTTATGAGCCACTTTGGTAAAGACTCTCTTTTTGTGCGAGCACTTTCTGATTTTCATACTCTAAAAATCGCCAAAATGATGTACGACACTGGCCAGTTACACAACTTTGAAACAGTAAAGCTATACGTTGATGAGCCTTCTGTAGAGGCAATTTGGTTTTTAGCAAGGCAGTGTGAGTTGGTAGGAAAACCATTATTTCAAGCGCCATTAGGTTCTACAAGATCTGGTGCAATTGAGGCTGCAGTTGATTTATCATAGGGTAAAGACATGTTTGAGAGTTGGATAAACCGCTTTGAAAATAGTAGGTTCGAAGAATGCAACAGCTTGTTAATAAGTACACATTGAAACATAACAAGTCGCTCAAGTTCGCGCGCCGGACGCGCCAAACTGCGGCGCGCCGCTCAACACAACGTTAGGCCGCTATGAAGCCAGACGAGTCGCCTACCGCATTTGCCTCATTCGCTGCGTCGAGAGCGGTGAGCCTTTCCGATTGCACTCCTCGCCAAGGTGTGGACTTGATGTTTTGTTTCTACCAAACGGTGTTCCCTATCGGCAGCCAAGAGCCAGACGGCGACATGCTGCTATTCCAGTGGGGAACATACGACTGGGGTGCCGGCCGTCACTTCGAACTGAACATCACTCGACAGTTCATCGAGCAAGACCTTCAAGATGACGATGTAATCAGTCAGCTAAGCCTCACCTTCCGATTCGAACCAAGTGCTGAACGCGACGCACTTGGCGAAGGCAACCGGTGGTGCGGTGGGCCAACGGAGTTCGAGATCGTCCGGGAATTCACCCTATCGTCTGCTTCTTTCCTGGCCGTGGCAGATAAAAAGGCCGTTGCAGTGGAGCTCGTTCACTGGTATGTCTAGCCACTAGCGGCCTAACCCTTTTATCGAGCGGATGCCCAACAGCCGGCTTCGCCGTCTGTCGGCCGCTGCTCATGCTAAACGCTAGAGCCACCAAGGACAAAAATTATGCTAAGACTAAGTATTGCAATAGCACTTGTAGCCCTATCCTGTACTTCATACGCCGCCGAGGAATTGCCGCTGGGTATATTAGCCGTAAAGGTCCCGGAGGCGGCAGTTGCGGCTGTTAAGTTCCGTGATGCGGGAAAACCTAAGGAATTTCTTACAAACGCGCTCCCACCGAAAGGAAGTCCAATGTCGCGTATGGGTCGTGAAATGCACCAGATTGCAGACGATATTTATGAATTTACAAAAGTAAAAGGGCTTACCTACTTCGCATATACCCACAATCGCTTTATACAGGAGCTTAAAGGCAAACCTGCTCCTAGTCGATTTAATCAGGTTGCGAGTGAGGTGCTGGCATGTCAAGACAAATTTCCAGAAACAGACCAGCAAAAACTAATTCAATGTGTAACCACCGCAGTCGAGAATTATGTTCCAAAGACAGACTAAAACAATACGGCTCTAACTATCGCCTCCACGGAAGGTCGACACTAACGCGCCGCCGCCCGTGAAGCAGGTCGTTGAAGCTGTAGGAAAACCCCTAAATCATAAATTTCAAGTTACTAAATGTGATCAAAAACAATGCCTTATAATTGCATAAAACCGCAAAATCAAGTTTTCCTACAGCTTCGTTGGGCTACGAGAATGATAATGCATCGATTGGCAGTGATCGTATCCGCGGTACTAATCTTGGGCCGTCAGGCTCTCGCACCGTAAGGAGAAGCAATGCAGGCGCATGGATATGTGCAACATCTCAATCCGGCAGGCTTGCACAAGAATCCCGGGTATACTCAGGCCGTTGTTGTCAGCGGCAATGTAACGACAGTCTATGTCGGTGGCCAGAATGCGGTGGATGCTGCTGGCAACATCGTCGGCAAAGGCGACCTCCGGGCGCAAACGGAAAAGTCGCTACAGAATGTGGAAACCGCCCTGGCGGCAGGCGGGGCCGGACTGCAACATGTGGTGAAGTGGAACGTCTATATCCTGCACGGCCAATCAGCCAAAATGGGATTCGAGGCGTTTCAAAAAGTGTGGGGCCAACGTCCGAATCCCCCCGTCATTAGCGGTATTTTTGTGTCTGCACTGGCACACCCCGATTTTCTTGTAGAGATTGATGCCATTGCCGTGGTTCCGCAGAAGTGAGCAGCCCAACAACCAATGGCACGACTTCGCGCGCAGCCGCAATGTTGACGCGTTAGTTGCGTTGTATGCTACGGATGCCGTCTTTGAAAGCCCATTGGTGCCGGCCATACTCGATTGCGATTCGGGCCTGCTTCGAGGTCATTCTGAAATCCGTCGCTTCCTTGAAGAGGGCACCCAGCGTCGACCCAATGATTTGGTTCGATGGTACAGAAACGGAAAATACTTCACTGATGGCCGTTCTCTGGTATGGGAATATCCTCGTCAAACACCGGACGGCGAGCAAGTGGATATTCTTGAAGTCATGGAAATACACGCGGGCAAAATCCACAAACACAGGATCTATTGGGGTTGGTTCGGCTGCAAGCTTCTCATTGGTTCTGCAGTCGCGAAAGCGACAAGTCCCAAGCCCCAGAGTTCGGGTTGACCTTGGATTGGTCGATAGTAGCGACCTAGGGAGATGCGATCACGGCTGATAACAGCAAAGAGTGTGTGCAGCATGCGTACATCGCTAAAAAAAAGAATTGTCCCCGGATACGAATATGATAAAAGACCTGCACACATTACCCGCTAATTTACCGGTTCCAGTAGACGATGGCGCATGCAATCATTTACCGGGGATAACCTTACCTTCAATTTCATTAACCAGCACCGCCGGTAGGGCGCTAGATCTCAGCGCTTGTACGGGCGCAGTGGTTATTTATTTTTACCCCCTGCTGGGCCGTCCCGACAGCCCCCCTCTCATCGGTTGGAATGAGATACCCGGTGCTAGGGGATGTACTCCGCAAACCTGCGCCTTCCGCGATTTCCATGCGGAGTTAAAGCAGCTTGGTGCCCAGGTATTTGGTGTGAGCGCGCAACGTTTAGAAGATCAATACGAAGCCCACGCGAGACTGCACCTTCCTTTTGAGTTGCTGAATGACGGACAACTGGCTTTAGCCCAAGCGCTGCAACTGCCCACCTTTGAGTATGCAGGCACACGCCTGATAAAACGGTTAACGATTGTTGCAAGCGATGGTCTTATTCGGAAGGTTTTCTATCCAGTATTCCCGCCCGATAATAATGCGCGTGAGGTCATCGCATGGCTTAGGGTACAACAGGTCTAAGCCTGCGTTCGGGCAGGGCGCGCCAGTATCCGGCGACATGTCTTTCAATTGCAGGTTGCGTAAACACAGAGTCTGGCGCCCAAGCCAGTTGGATTCGTACCCCGCGCGGCTCAACACAGCGTCAATGGCTGATTTCTAACTATAATGAACTTACCAAGAACACATAACACCGCCGACTACCGTTCACGGCAAACGTTGGCCCTCAAACGAGAAACGACACCATGAAATCTGCCGTATTGGTAACCGATGTTCAAGCCAAGATCTTTGACACCAGCCCCCAGCCGTTTGAAGCCGACGAAGTCGTGCAACGGATCAATCACGTAACAACGCTGGCCAGAGCCGCGGGCGTCCCGGTCTTTTTTATCCAACATGAAAGCCCGGGCTATTTGGACCCCGCCAGCGAGGGTTGGCGATTACAGAAAGATTTGATCGTAAAAGACAGCGATATTCGCCTGCGCAAAACCACAGGGGATGCATTTCTGCGGACCGACCTCGAAGAAAAATTAACATTACTCAATGTCACTACCCTTATCATCTGCGGCTATGCCTCGGAGTTTTGTATCGACAATACAACGCGCAGGGCCACGGGCTTGGGTTATACCGTGCAACTCGTTTCCGATGCTCACACCACTCATGAAAAGAAGCACCTATCCGCAAAGAAAATCCGCGAGCACCACAATTTAACATTATCCATGGGTCCTACGATAACAGCCGTTCAATCGGAGGATATAAGCATTGAAGGCTGATATTATCTTCACGAGGCACACACTAAAAACATCGCACCCTCAACTTTACATTGGCGTTACATCAATATGATACCGCCCGCACCGCTAAACGAAGGAGAACTCAATGTTGATACGTCGTACTGGCCATCGTTACCGTGATGTAGAAAGTGGAAGGACTATCGACATCTGGTTCCCACAATCAAACAGTGCCAGCAAACGGGGCTGCTTAGCCGAGAAGGTCGGACTGATTTGTTCCGACTTCGTTGCAGTAACCATCGATTCATTTGATTCTCCGCCCGCGTCCACCGAGGATGCCTATCTGCGACTGCATCTTCTGTCCGAAAGGGTCGCTAAGCCAAACCAAGTTAATCTCGATGGGCTCTTTGGTCTTCTCCCGAACGTGGCATGGACGTCGGCTGGCCCCGTGCTGCCGGCCAAGGTCGAAGCACTGCGCGATCTTGTGGCAACTGAATTCCACCATCTTAGCGTGCTGTGCATCGACAAGTTGCCTCGAATGGCGGACTACGTCACCCCAACCGGCATACGGATCGCCGACGCTGATCGCGTCCGACTCGGTGCACACCTCGCCGAGGGTACTACCGTCATGCACGAAGGATTTGTCAATTTCAATGCGGGTACACTCGGAGAGTCAATGGTGGAAGGACGGATCACGCAAGGGGTTGTCGTGGGTCCAAACTCCGATATTGGCGCTGGCGCCTCGATCATGGGAACACTCTCTGGCGGCGGAAAGCACCGGACAACCATCGGCCAGCGCAGTCTGCTCGGCGCGAACGCAGGCATCGGTATCTCACTGGGGGACGAATGCATTGTTGAGGCAGGCCTCTACTTAACGGCGGGCACCAAGGTGAAGATGCCGGACGGAACAGTCGTATCAGCAAGACAATTATCCGGGCAGTCCCGACTTCTGTTTCGGCGCAACAGCCAAACAGGCTCGGTTGAGGCCATACCCACCGACTCCTCGCGATGGGGCGGTCTGAATACCACGCTGCACCGCAACGACTGAGGGCCGGTACTGGATACAGATCATCGTTTTATGCGTAAATAAACAGGAGATGCCCCTGATTAAAACCGCGACTTGTCGCTGCGGGTAAGTTTCAATCGAGAAGGATTGTCTATGCAAAATGATGCACAGGAAATTCGACAGCTTGTTTCCACCTGGATGACGGCGAGCAAGGCGGGTGATGTTGAGAAACTCTTATCGCTGCTAACCGAAGATGTTGTCTTTCTCGTGCCGGGTCAACCGGTCATGCGCAAAACCGACTTCACTGCGGCGGCACCGGTTCAATCCGCTCAGGACGCCCCCCCATTTGACAGCGCAAGCGAGATCCAAGAGATCTAAGGTTCTCGGCGACTGGGCCTTTATGTGGACTAAGCTCACCGTCGTCGTAACTCCACCGGGAGGCGCTCAAACCATGATGCACGCAGGTCATACATTGACTATCCTACAGAAACAAAATGGCATATGGCTACTTGCGCGCGATGCCAATATGCTCAGCCCTGTGCAAAAATAATGACCCCTTGCTTGTGGTTCGACAACCCAACCGAAATTGATTATTTTTGGGCGAGGCTAGCGGAAGACAGGCAAGCTAGGGCAACGGTTGAAGTTTAGCAGGGTAAATTTATATGAGGTATTTTCTTGTTTTGGTTTTTCTATCAGCAGGCACACTCCACGCCGCGATTTACCGCCTCCTCCCCGAGGGGAAGATGTCTTTAATGCGCTTTTCGAAAAGGGAAATATTGATCTTGCTAATGAACCGCTTTGCAAAGCCGATATAAAATTGTATCAGCAACTGGCCTTGGCATTTTCAGTGTCCTACGAAAGCCCGCACAGAACGATGCTTAAATCCTCTTGCGCGCCGTCCAAATTTGAAAAAACATCCGGCAGTATAATTGCT
This sequence comes from Gammaproteobacteria bacterium, assembly GCA_016194635.1. Taxonomy (GTDB): domain Bacteria; phylum Pseudomonadota; class Gammaproteobacteria; order UBA6429; family Thiohalophilaceae; genus JACQBC01. The sequence goes on from JACQBC010000019.1 coordinate 12,093, forward strand.
GTATGGGAATGCACGGTTCAAATTAATGAAAATCGAAACAACGGAGAATTTGTATCTAGCTCCACAATCGTGTTTGACCTTTCGTTAGATAAAAAGAAATTCCTCACAGGCTCGTTACGGTGTCTCTAAATATTACTAAGTCACATGGAAAGGATAGCCCCCCACCAAGACATGCCGTCAATACCTCCCTGTAGGCTCGACAGCAGCATCCCTGCGGCGGACGGCCTTGGTGGGGGGTATCCTTTCCATACGCCTCATTAGTAAGGCTTTCAAAATTGAACATCGGGGTTTTCCACTGCCTGGTTTGGCGCTAGAAAAAACGCGCCGTAGAATCGCGTGTGGCTGTCGCAGGCTATCCTGTGCCCTTGAAACAGCGCCTCGGCCTACAGTAGGATTCAAGCATCCGTTACATTGCTCGGGTTAAACAACCGAGGATTTGGCAAGTTCAGCGCAAAAGAAGATTCACCATGGCCGTTAAACCTATACCCGTGGGTTATCACACCCTAACCCCTTAATATCAACATTAAAGGCGCGGTTGCAGCGATTGGGTTTTACAAAAAAGCAGTTGCTGCACACGAAATTGGGCGTATTACCCTGGGGACGGAACCATCGCACCTGCGGAGACACAAGTTGGCGATTCAAAAATCATGCTTGCCGAGGAATCAGTACCATGGGGCAACAAACGACCGCCAACCCAAAGAAATGCAAGCACGCGCCAATACCATGTTTGGCTGATGCGCGCCTATCACACCCAGCGTTCGAGCAGGATAGGTTTTATCCCCTCCTCCGCCCGATAGGCGGTTGAGGCTATGGGAAAACCTCGATATGATACAACCTCGCACATCGCAGTTGCCCGGCACCACTTTTGATGGAGAAAATTAATGTATAACTTATTCAAACCCGAACAACCCGTCGGCTTGATGGATTTCGTGCGCGCCGCCAAGTCCTGCATTACCGAGATTACCCCGGCGGAACTCAAGGCCAAATTGGACGCGAAAGAAAACCTGTTACTCGTCGATGTCCGCGAGCCTACCGAGTTCGAGCACGGCCATATTGGCGGGGCACATCTGGTACCGCGCGGTATCATCGAAGCCGCCGCCGATACAAGTTATCCCAAGCACTATCCGCCCCTAGCCACTGCGCGCGACCAGCAGATTGTCCTCTACTGCGCCACCAGCGGTCGTTCGGCCATGGCGGCGGCCGTGTTACAGATGATGGGTTTCAAAAAAGTGCTCAACCTCGCCGGCGGTTATACACGTTGGGAAGCCGAAGGCCTGCCGCAAACCCGCGATGCACAGTACTAAGCCATCCCTGTGCAGCGACTAAAATCGTGCTAATACCGCCGCAAGGTACATTATTTTATACATTAGGGCCATCGCCATGACACGCTCTGCACTACGCTCATTTCTTCTTGGCTTGGGAGTTGGTGTTACACTTGCATGGGTGCTTGAGGCTTTTTTTGCAGGACGTGGTATTGTTTCAACCTATCTTGCCCCGCTGGCCTTGATTGCGCTAACGCTTGCTGCATTTATACGCGCACCCAAAACATAGTATGATTTTGCAGTTGGGCGTTCCCCGCCTCGCCCTGCACTGATACAGGACGACGCAAAAACGTAGCGCTCATACACTTTATGTTGGGTACTCTAGCGTTGCGGGATAGACCGGCCCACAATCCGGTTGATCATAAGCAAGGGCGCGTCAACATGGCTAAACTTGCCAGCGAGTTCGCGATCAAGCACAGCGAGGAACTATGCTCTGGATCATCACTAAATATTTCCTGACCGCGGCCATCGTCGTGCTTGTGTCAGAAGTCGCAAAACGCAGCGATAAACTCGGCGGCTTGATCGCGGCGCTTCCACTGGTGACCATCCTGGCCCTTATCTGGCTCTACGTCGAGAACCAACCCCAAGAAAAAATTGCCAATCATGCTTGGTACACATTCTGGTATGTGGTTCCAACCTTGCCCATGTTCCTGCTGTTTCCAATGCTTCTTTCTCGCATTGGTTTTTGGCCAACCCTGGCGGCGTGCACCGTCATCACCATGGTGTGCTTCGGCCTGTTTGCGCTCAGTGTTCGCCGTTTTGGCATAGAACTGTTGTAACACCCCTGTAATCGTAACCGTGAATTGAGAAAAATATTTTCACGCCGCAATATTCCGGAGCAATTGATGTTATCTAACAAGCGAGTGGTAATTACCGGCGGCAGTGAGGGCATTGGCTTTGGAATTGCCAAGGCCTTCGCGAAAAACGGTGTTGGCGTTTTACTGGTGGCCAGGGACGCAGCCAAGCTCAAAGCATCGGCGGAGACTCTTACGCCCTTTGGCGTGGAGGTCGAGTTATTACCGGCCGACTTGTCCGATCCGCGGGCGGTCAAGCAAACCGCTCGAAATATCCTTAATATCTGGCCGGAAGTGGATGTGCTGGTCAATAATGCCGGTATAGCGAGGTTTCACCCCTTCACCGAAACCGACGAGGCACAGCTGGATTTACACCTGAACCTGAATGTAAAAGCGCCATACCTCCTAACACAACAATTGTTTAACGCACTTGCCGCCCGCCAAGGCGTGGTGATCAACATCTCGTCCTTTTTTTCACATCGGATGCTACCAGGGCGCCCCTCAACGGCGTACTCGTTAACCAAGGGGGCGATCGATGCGTTTACCAAGGCCCTCGCGTATGAAGCGGGACCGCAAGGGATACGGGTAAATGCAATCGCCCCGGGAACCGTGAATACGCCCTTGGTACGATCCAACATCGACCGGCTTACGGAAGCAGGCAAGATAAAATTCAGCGACATGATCGGAACTGTCTACCCGCTGGGGCGTATCGGTGAACCCGATGATGTTGCGGGGGCTGCCGTGTTTCTCGCTTCGGAACACGCACGTTGGATTACCGGAGCGATCCTCGCCGTTGACGGTGGATTAACTACAAATTGAAATACGCCTATGCTGGCAATTAGAAATACCCACCGGTATGGCAGCCGAAGTTCAGCCGTCCGCCACGCTGAAACCTTGCGCAGAGATAGGCGGGATAGCGTGCATAACACGCAGTCGCTTTTTGGCGGGGTCACACATATAATGGTCCGCAACTAGCCTATATCATCACACCAATGACCGCACGCTTTGCCAACCAAACGGTATTGATCACCGGCGGAGGTTCCGGTATCGGACAAGCGACCGCGCTGGCCTTTGCCCGTGAAGGCGCCGCGGTTGTTATCGCGGGCCGCCGCGAGGCGCCTCTTGCCGATACGGTAAAACTGATTCAAGCCGCGAACGGCACGGCAAGCTTGGTGCTCGCCAACGTCGCGGATCCGGCCGATGTCGCGCGCATGGTTGAAACCTGCGTGCAACGCCACGGCGGCCTGCAGATCGCCTTCAACAATGCCGGCACGGTTGGAAAACCCGGCCCGCTTGCAGACTTGGACGAAACCCTCTGGTCCGAGATGATCGCAACCAATCTAACCGGGATCTGGCTGTCGATGAAGTATGAAATTAAACAGATGCAAACACACGGCGGCGGCAGCATCGTCAACATGGCCGCCAATATCGGGGCGCACACCCGCCGTCCCGGCTTGGGTGCGTACGCGGCGACCAAGGCGGCGGTCAGCGCGCTCACGCGCAATGCCGCGCGCGAGTATATTGCTGACGGCATTCGTATCAACGCCGTTAGTCCCGGGGCCACCGATACTCCCTTGTCACGACGGCCGGGCGAAACCCATGCGGATCGCGACGCGCGAATCAAAACGGTCGTGCCCCTGGGCCGGGTGGGCACCACCGAGGAAGTCGCGGCAGCCGTGTTATGGCTGGCCGCACCGGAATCTTCCTTTGTTGTGGGTCATGATCTGGTAGTGGATGGCGGCGCGACTGCCTAGTGCAGACGGCTAAGAATTTCTTGGCTAGACCGCGTCGTTGGGCTAACCTCGGATCAAATCCTTAGGAGGAGAGTAGTGATGATCGACAAAACATTCGCAGAGCATTTCGCGCAGCAGTGGATTGACGCCTGGAATAGTCACGACTTGGATCGCATCCTCGGGCATTATTCCGATCAGTTTGAGATGTCCTCCCCGGTTATTATTCAGATCACGGGCGAGCCCACCGGCACGCTCAAGGGCAAACACGCGGTGGGTGGTTACTGGGCCAAGGCGTTACAGCTGATCCCCGATCTTCGGTTTGAACTGCTTGCACTCTTGACGGGTGTTAACAGCATCACCCTCTATTACAAAGGTGCGCGCGGACGCCTCGCCGCGGAAGTCTTCCATTTTGGCTCCGACCAGAAGGTATTACGGGCATACGCACATTACGCGGTGTAACCTGCGGTGTAGTAACTTTAAACACAGTATCCTCCGTATAACCGCCAAAAATGCAAATTACCCCCGCAACCACTTCCGACCTCCCAGCACTCTGTGAATTGCTGGATCTCTTGTTTTCTCAAGAAGCCGATTTCAAGCCTGACCGCGAAGCACAACGCCGTGGTTTAGCTCGCATCATTAACAACCCAGAGGTTGGGCTTATCGTTGTCGCTCGCCGTGATAACCAAGTTGTCGGTATGGTCAATCTTCTCTATACCGTATCTACCGCGCTTGGCGAGCGCGTCGCGTTATTAGAAGACATGGTGGTCTCGCCCAACTCCCGTGGCGCCGGCGTGGGCTCTCGGCTTCTAGAACAAGCCATTCAATTCGCGCGTTTCAATGGCTGCAAACGCATCACCCTGCTTACGGATAGAACGAATGAATCGGCGCAACGTTTTTATCAAAAACACGGTTTTAGTTTTTCAGCGATGATCCCCCTGCGCCTCGCATTGAGCGAATAGGTCGCCACGCATATTACTGAGTCACATGGACAGGATACCCTCCCACCAAGACACGCCGTCAATACCTCCCTGTAGACTCGACAGCCGCATCCCTGCGGCGGACGGTCTTGATGGGAGGGTATCCTGTCCATGTGACTCATTAGTAACTTTACTTTAAATATACAGAAGGAGTTGAAATGCCCAGTGTCTTAATCGAAGTACGACGGCAATACACGCCGGAGCAAGAGGTTGCGCTCATGGAAGCGGTTCACCGGGCCTTGCGTGAGGCTTTTAAAATCGTCCCAGGCGATAAGAATGTCCGCTTTATCGTGCACGAGCCGCACCGCTTCGCCTGCCCACCCGCCCGCGACAAGCCGGATTTTTATACGCACATCAGTATTGACGCCTTCGCCGGCCGTTCGCTGGATGCGAAGCGCGCTCTGTACCAGGCCATCGTGAACAATCTTGAACCTTTCGGCATCCCCAAAGACCACGTGAAAATTCTGCTGCGCGAAATCGCAAAAGAAAACTGGGGCATTCGCGGCGGACAAGCCGGCTGTGACGTTGAACTGGGTTTCAAGGTTGAAGTGTAGTTAGCACGTAACATTACACGCGCAATTGATACTTTGCTGCAACCTATTGCACCTGTCGCATCTCAACATTGAAGCTGAATATGCTTGCAGCCGTGCAGGAAAAAATAAACAATTGAAAATATCGGTGGGGATGGTATCGTTGTAAACTGCAGTTTCCTAGATGAGAATAGCTGACATGACTACCCCCGAAAACCCAAGACCCCCCTTTCCACCGTTTGACGCCCAGACCGCCGCCCAAAAAGTTCGCATGGCGGAGGATGCCTGGAACAGCCGCGATCCGCAACGGGTTTCGCTCGCGTACACCCCGGAGAGCGTCTGGCGTAACCGCGCCGAGTTTTTATCGGGCCGCGACGCCATCGTTCAGTTTCTGACGCGAAAGTGGCACAAAGAGCTGGATTACCGGCTGATCAAAGAACTTTGGGCGTTTCACGGTAACCGAATCGCAGTACGCTTCGCCTACGAGTGGCATGACGATTCGGGCCATTGGTACCGCTCGTATGGCAACGAAAACTGGGAGTTTGACCCACAGGGCTTCATGCGGCGACGCATCGCCAGCATCAACGATCTGCCGATAAACGAGAGCGAACGGAAATACCACTGGCCGCTGGGTCGTCGTCCCGACGATCATCCGACGCTGTCTGAACTGGATCTGTGAGGGCCACCAAGCATCGTTTAACATTGCACGTGCATGTAGTGTCAGGCTATTTTCTATAACATTATATGACACAAGAAGTATATAGAAAAAAATGATCACCCTTGGCAAAACATACGCATTAAACGTGATCAAAAAAGTCGATTTTGGTTTCTATGTCGACGCCGAGAATCTCGGTGAGGTGTTATTGCCGCGTAAATTCGCACCCGCAACCCTGAGCGTGGGAGATGTTATCGAGGTCTTGCTGTATCTTGATGCCGATAACCGGCCGGTGGCGACCACGCAAAAACCCAAGGCCCAGGTAGGTGAATTCGCTTATTTAAAGGTCGTGGCCAACACCGAGGTGGGTGCTTTTTTAGATTGGGGTCTGGATAAGGATGTCTTAGTGCCGTTTGCCGAGCAACATCGGCCGATGCTCGTCGGGGATTCGTATTTAGTGTATTTGTATCTGGATAAGATCCACGGCCGCATCACCGCCTCGTCGAATATTGATAACATCTTGGAGGATGACAAACCGCATCAGTTTAAACCGCAACAAGCGGTGCAGCTGATCATCGCCAACAGTACCGATCTGGGTTACAAGGCGATTATTAATCACAGCCACTGGGGAATGCTCTATAAAGCGGAGGTGTTCGGGCGTTTAAGTTTCGGTCAGTCGATCAACGGTTATATCAAACATATCCGACCGGACGGGAAAATTAATCTCAGCCTCCGAAGTAGCCGGGAAACTCGCGACAAACATGAAAACATCATCCTGGACCACTTAAAAAATAATAAAGGTTATGTTGCGGTGCACGATAACTCGGATCCCAAATTAATCGCGGAACTGTTTGGTATGAGTAAAAGCGCGTTTAAAAAAGCCATTGGCGGCTTGTACAAGCAGCGGATCATTAGCCTTGACAAGCAGGGTATTACCTTAATTGAAAAATAAATTATCCCGGCTCCTGCGCTTGACGCAGACGCTCAAGCCGGGCTTGCTCTTCGACAAAGGCCGCTTTGATCTCTTCTAACACCGCATCGACATCGGCGGCGTGCGTGTCTTCGGCATGATAACCCGTCAGCGGCGTCTCCGGGTGTAACGCCCCGTCGCCGTACAACGCCCAGATTTCCTGGGCGTAGCGACGGTCGGCCAATTCGGGGGCGTATTGGGCATAGTAGCGGGTCATATTGTCGACATCGCGTTGCAGCATCGACTGGGCGTTGTTATTGACCGCTGCATCGACGGCTTGTGGCAGGTCGATAATCACCGGACCGTGTTCATCCACCAGCACATTAAATTCGGACAGATCGCCGTGCACCAGCCCGGCGCAAAGCATGCGCACCACGTACCGCATGACGACGGCGTGATCGTGCAGCGCCTGTTGCGCGGTCATGGACACCTCCACCAGACGTGGCGCCACCTCGCCCTGTTTATCGGTGATCAATTCCATCAATAACACCCCGTCAACACAGCCATAGGTTTGTGGGACGCGCACACCGGCGCGCGCCAGGCGATAGAGCGCGTTAACCTCGGCATGCTGCCAGGTTTCTTCCTGCTGGCGACGACCGAACTTGGACCCTTTTTCCATGGCACGGCCACGCCGACTATTACGCACTTTGCGGCCCTCTTGGTATAACACCGCCTGTTTAAAGCTGCGCTGCGCCGCTTCTTTGTAGACCTTGGCGCAGCGGATCTTGCCGCCGCAGCGCACCACATAGATATCGGCCTCCTTGCCGCTCATCAACCGACGCAGCACCTCGTCCACCAGGCCATCATCCACCAGTGGCTGGATTCGTTTTGGAATTTTCATAGCGCCCTTGTACCTTATTTGGGCCCGCGAGGGAATGGTGTGGTGGTTAATTAGTGCGATAATAGTCGCTAATCTGAGAACCAAGCCAGCGTCAAGACACATGAGCGAATTAATCGAGTTCAACACCGAGCGCCTGCGTTTGCGCCAATGGCGTGCGACGGACCGCGAACCTTTCGCGGCGTTAAACGCGGATCCGAACGTCATGGCGTTTTACCCAGCCCCGCTTGAACGGGCCGCCAGTGACGCAATGGCGGACCGTTGTCACGCGCTTATCGCTGGACGCGGCTGGGGTTTCTGGGCGGTTGAGATCAAGCAGACACAGGTATTTATTGGCTTTGTCGGCTTACATATCCCGACCGCCGCGCTGCCGTTCGCTCCGTGTGTTGAGATTGGCTGGCGTCTTGCTTTTCAGCATTGGGGCAAGGGTTTCGCCACGGAGGCGGCGCGGGGCGCTCTTCAGGTGGGCTTTGAGTTACTGGACTTATCTGAAATCGTATCGTTTACGTCAATTCGCAATCTACGCTCGCGCGCCGTCATGGAAAGGCTTGGGATGGAGGCGGCGGCGGAAACATTTGAGTATCCCAACGTAGCCGTAGGCAGTATGCTGCGCACGCATTGTTTGTACCGATTGTCGCGTATAAAATGGGCAGCGCCTAGCGTATAATACATCGCTTGATTTGATTTGTTACGACAGCGCCTTGCTCGAAATACTTGGTTAAGGAGCTATGAATGCCGTCCCTGCTTCGTCGTAGTTTTGTATCGGTTTGCCTCTGCGCCGGGATTTTTACGTCTTTTTTTCCCTCGGCCGGGATGGCCTACGCACAACCCACGGGAGGCGCGGCGGTCAGCTTTGCAACGCACGACGCCTCGGGTAACCGCCTTGTTTTGCGCGCAATGCTTTGGCTCCCGGCGGGACCCGCACGCGCGGCCGTGGTTCTGGTGCATGGCTCTGGTGGATGGAGCGATTTTCGCGAAGGATATTACGGACGCGCCCTACGCGCGGCCGGTTACGCCGCACTCGCTATTGATACGTTTGGTCCACGCGGGATCAAACAAACCATCAACGATCAGTCCCAAATCTCGGTTTTGCAAATGACCCGCGACGCCTTCGCCGCGCGACGCTTGTTGCTGGCACGGGGCTTCGCGGCGGAGCGCCTCGCCATCATGGGCTTCTCTAAGGGCGGCGCGGTTGCGCTCTACGCGGCGGACCGTAACTTTCTTCCGGCGCAAGTGGATCGATTTGCGGTGGCGATTCCGTTTTACCCTGGTTGCAACATCCACCCGCGCACTCCCAAACCGGCAAGCCGCGTATTCATGCTGCTCGCGGAGAAAGACAACTACACCGGCATTAAACCCTGCCAAGAGATTGCCGACGACTTCAGAAAAGCGGGTGGGACGATCTCCGTTAAGATCTATCCCAATGCATCACACGCCTTCGATGGAAACCCGGCAAGCACCCGTAAGATCAACTTGCGTTTCGCCCAGAGTTATAAGGAGTGCACCGTCTACCTTGAAGAAAACGGCTGGCGGTCCTATGCGGGCAAGAAGTACGCGCCGGCTGACACTTCACTGCTGGCGGATCTACGCAACACCTGCATGCGAAGAGGCGCCACGGTCTGGACCAATCTTCGACAGAAGCACGCGGCGACGCGTGACGTGATCGAGTTCCTGAATGATTCCTTCCCCAAAGGACCATGACTAAATCATTTTAATTAGCCGTGCTAGTGATGTCTGAATTTTTTCACCTAAACATTTTTACTTTCAGCTTGTGTCATTTTTGACTTTATGAAATTATGAACCTGCCAGTCATTCTCTGGAAAATAGGATTGGGTTTAATTCCTGGATTTTGTCTGACTGGCTGTCGTTGCGCATGAGAACAAATTATTAGGACAAAATTATGAGGTAAACACATGAACCGAGCCACGGGATACACTCTCAGTAAAGTTCCAGAAGTAACCGTGATCTTCTGGGTCATCAAGATCGCCGCCACCACCCTAGGCGAAACCGGTGGTGACGCTGTGTCGATGTCGATGCAGCTTGGTTATCTGCTGGGCACGGCGATCTTTGCGGTGATTTTTCTTGTAGCCGTCGCCGCACAAATTAAGGCAAGGAACTTTCACCCCTTCCTGTATTGGACCACGATTATCGCAACAACAACGGTCGGCACGACCTTGGCGGATTTCGCCGACCGCTCGCTCGGTATCGGCTACACAGGAGGTGCCTCACTGCTGTTCATTCTGCTCATGGCCTGCTTGGCTATTTGGCATCGGTCGCTCGGCACGGTATCCGTTGCTAGCGTGACTTCCGCTAAGGCAGAAATGTTTTATTGGCTCACGATAATGTTTTCTCAAACACTGGGCACCGCATTGGGCGACTGGACGGCGGATAGCGCCGGACTTGGATACACCGGCGGGGCTTTTGTTTTTGGTTTACTTTTAGTATTGGTGGTCGCGGCTCATCACTGGACGAGCATCTCAAAAACCGCGCTCTTCTGGACCGCATTCATCTTGACCCGCCCGCTGGGTGCGGTTGTCGGTGATTTTCTTGACAAGCCAATGAGCGCCGGGGGTTTAGCGTTGAGCCGGTATTTAGCATCGACGGCGCTCATCGTATTCATCGTCATCTGCATTTTAATATTTCCCCAGCAAGCGGCAAAGGATCCTGGGCATTAGAATAACACAGCACTTGGCCTCACAAATTCCAATTGCAGATTGGACTTTTCCACGGCCTTGTTAAACCGCCAAGAAGAGTGATCTTGTGGAAACACCGCTTGAAAAGAGTGTTCCGTTCGGTCGCGCGCGGCTTGGTGCTGTGGTAGCCTTATTTCACCTATGCGTACGCGTAACATTTTCATTCTGCTCAGTATGGCGGCAATTTTAGGCTGTGGCCAAAAACCAGACAGCGGCGCCGCCGTCAAACTATACACCGATATCCATGGTTTCGTATTCCATTCAAGTAGTAAGCCCCCGCGCCTCCTCCTGGGGGTGGGGGATAGTGGGGAAAAGCTGCTGCAACAAAACCCGTTCTTAAAAGGAGTGCTGTGGCTGCCAAAGGCCGAGGAGAAGCAAGTTATGGATGAAATGCGCTTATCCTTGCAAGCCACAACGGATGTGCACTATAGCGACGGTGATTTACGCCTTCAGGTTTGCGCGCACAGCGTGAGCGCGGATGGAAATTCCGCGTTTAAGTTAGGGGTCGCCTTTGTCGGTATCAAGCTGTGTGAAGCCCCGGTAAACGATTATAAACGCGCGCTTCAACTTGCCAAGGAAGTGGTTACGCAGCTGCAACAAGAAAACCCCAGAATACACAACCTAAATGATTTCTACCGCAAGGCTACTCAAGCACAATTGCTGGCCATGGGTGGGCATAGTTGGGCAGACGCGGCGACGAAATATTTTTGTAACCTGCCCGCCAGACGCGACAACCCGGACTCTGGCGAGTACCTGTACGGGTTTGAAGAAGCCGACGTCTATTTCTCCAACACACTAACAAATCCTCGCTTCAAGGATGACGTGAACGGACAGCCGCGGCTGCAAGGCGGTGACGCACTGCTGGGAGTTTATGCCGGCAAGTATGCTATCTTTGAGATTGGCGTCACCGCAACGCAGAATTGGGGTGGCACAAATCTAACTCCCGCGCAACTCGACGAGCAACGGTACGACATTAGTATGCATTTTAGGCTGCGTAACGATGTCGATCCCCGCGGGATTGGTCGCGATTAAACCAAAGGAGGTTACCGATCCATGAAGCCCAAGCTTATCAGTTTCACACTGTGTCCTTTTGTGCAACGGGCCGTGATCGTACTGGAACATAAAAAGATCGACTACGATATTGTGTATATCGATCTGGCCGATCCCCCGGCCTGGTTTTTGGATCTCTCGCCGCTCAAACAAGTACCGGTGTTGCAGGTGGGCGAGCACGTAATCTTTGAATCCGCGGTGATCAACGAATACCTCGATGAAACCTACCCCCCGCCATTGCATCCGCGGGAGAGTATCCTCCGGGCCAAAAACCGCAGCTGGATCGAGTTCGGCAGCGCCTGCCTGGGAGACGCCTTTCAATTGAGTATCAAAGAAACCGAACAGGAATTTATTCACTTTCGGGACGAACTACAGAATAAATTCGATCACCTCGAAAAAGTGGTTCGCGCCACGCCGTTTTTTAATGGCACCGCATTCTCACTGGTGGATGCCGGGTATGCGCCGCTGCTGCAACGGCTGGACTATCTTGCTGCCTTGGTCCCCGATATTTTAAATCCGGCCCGGCATCCAAACATCAACACCTGGAAAAATAATCTCCTAAAATTGGAAGCGGTGCGCAAATCCTGCGTCCCTGAAATAAAAACGCTTTATTATGAGTACCTCTGGAAACGCCAGGGCTATATTGTCAAGTTCCTGGATAAAAGCCGCTATCCCCAAGCGGTTACCAAGTCTATATATTAACGGTGGTTAATCGTGAATAACGCTCATGCTACTGAGTCACATGAAAAGGATACCCTCCCATCAAGACCGTCAGCGGCAGGGATGCGGCTGTCGAGTCTACAGGGAGGTATCAACGGCGTGTCTTGGTGGGAGGGTATCCTTTCCATGTGACTCAGTAATAATCCCGGCGCTTAGGTAACTGTTTCTAAGTAGCGGCTTTAGTGAACGAACTCTACCGTACGAACTTTATCCAACGCTGCAACCAGAACCTTAAGGAGTCTACTATGAATGCCAATGAAGAATTACCCGAGAAGCTGGAGAAAATGGAAGGTATCGCAGAACGGCTTGCCTTCAAATCGCGCTTTGTGCTTGTGTTTGGCGAGATCAATCACTCCATGGCGCGCGCCACCAGTGAGCGATTAATTGCCCTGGCCGAGGAATCGGATGCGCCCATCAATGTTCTAATATCCTCCCCGGGCGGCCATGTGGAATCCGGCGACGCGATCCACGACATGATCAAATTCGTGCGCGCGCCGGTGACCACCGTGGGCACCGGCTGGGTGGCCAGCGCGGGGACGCTTATTTTTCTCGCGGCGCCTAAAAACCGGCGTGTTTGTCTGCCAAACACGCGTTTCATGATCCACCAACCCTCCGGTGGAATGGGTGGGCACGCCACCGACATCGCGATTCAAGCCAAAGAAATACTGCGCACCCGCGAACGGGTCGCGCATATTATCGCAAACCAAACCGGCAAAACATTCCAACAAGTGCAGACCGACATGGACCGTGACTTCTGGATGAGCGCCGATGAGGCCATTGACTACGGGATCGTGTCGCGGATTATTGAAACGCACCAGGAGCTGGCGTGACCCCGCAGAACCAGGCCGTCGTAGCCGCAGGTCCTAAATACCTGATTCGGCAGGTTGAACCAGGCGATTATGAGGCGCTGCGCGCGATCTACGCCTCGCCACTGGCCATGGCGGGTACCTTGCAACTGCCTTTACCAAACGCCGAGTTGTGGCGAAAAAATCTCGCCGACCAACCCCCGAGCACGCGCGCATTTTTGCTGGTGGCGGGAACCGAGCCGGTGGGACATTTGGGGCTTTGGCCGCTGCAGCGGGCGCGTCGCGCCCATGCGGCAAGCCTCGGCATGGCGGTGCGTGACGACTGGCATAACCGCGGCGTGGGTACGGCGTTGTTGCAAGAAGCCGTTTCCCAGTCGGACAACTGGTTGCATATTATACGTTTGGAACTTACGGTTTATACGGACAATGCCGCGGCGATTCATTTATACCAAAAATTTGGTTTTATCATCGAAGGCACGCATCGCGCCTATGCGCTACGCGACGGTGTCTACGTCGATGCGTACGCCATGGCGCGGCTTCATCCGCGCCCGCCCAACCCCTGGCTTAACCGGGACATGCAACAGGCGCGCAGCGTCTAGCTAATTTTATCGGGCAACCTTGCGCGCATCGCTTTGAACCTGGGTTGGATCGAGTTAAGAGGAACCACAAACGCATGGCTTTTATAATCTTATCGGTTGTCATTCAGCTCGCGCTGGTGATCCATATCATCAAAACCGGCCGCAGTGTGACCTGGGTGTTTATTGTGTTAATTTTTCCCTTGATTGGAACCCTGGCTTATTTAATCATCGAGCTATTACCCGAATTAACCTCCAGCCGAACGGGGCGGGGACTGCGCCGAAATTTCTCAAAAACACTCAACCCGGATAAAAACCTCAACACCGCATCGCAAAACTTGGCGGTCGCCGACACCGTTCAGAACGCCATGACCCTGGCCACCGAATACCTGGAAAAATCGAAGTATGCCGAAGCCAAAGAACTTTTCGCTAAAAGCCTCAAAGGTATCCATGCGGATGATCCGCCGTTATTGCTCGGTCTTGCCAGGGCGCAATTCGGGCTGGGTGAATTCAATGCGGCGAAACAAACGCTCGACACCCTTAAAGAGAAAAACCCAACCTTTAAATCCGTAGAGGGACATCTGCTTTACGCACGCACCCAGGAACAACTGGGTAATACGGCCGACGCGATTCACGAATACGAAGCGTTATGTTCCTATTATCCAGGACCCGAGCCCTGTTGCCGGCTTGCGCTTATTCTGAAATCCAGCGGTAACTTAACACGGGCCAGCGAGCTTTTTCAAAGTGTATTAAATACCAGTAAGATTTCCGGTAAACACTACAACAACTTCCACAAGGAATGGATCGCCTTGGCGCGGCGCGAAATAAACGGCTAACGACTGTTGCGGATCCTTGGCTCAATGCCCGCCAACCACCAGGACCATGGCTTAATTCATGCCTTCAGCAGTTCAATTCCGGGTTGGACGTTTTTGCAATTTGCGTTGCAAGGTGCGACGGTGCATGTTGAGACGGCGCGCGGTCTCAGAAATATTGCCGTCGCATTCGTTCAACACACTCTGAATATGTTCCCATTCCATGCGTGCCACCGACAATGGCTTATCGGCCACCGGGGCTTGGGTATCACCTTCAATACGACTAAACGCTGCTAGGATAGTCTCTAGATTGGCGGGCTTGCTAAGATAATGTACCGCGCCGAGCTTGATCGCTTCCACTGCCGTGGTGATCGAAGCGTACCCGGTGAGCACCACAATGCGGGTGGCGGGATCGAGTTTAATCAACTCGGCCACCAGTTCTAAACCTGAAGGTCCGGGCATTTTTAAATCGACAATCGCATATTCAGGGGGGTCTTGTTGCGCCAAGCGGCGGCCGTGGTGCACGTCATGCGCTACGTGTACGACGTAACCGCGCTTCTCCAAGGCACGGCTGAGCACCTCACAAAACGTGATGTCGTCATCGACGAGTAATACACTGATGCCTTCGTCGTTCATGCGCTAGCGCTCACCTGTAGTGTTGCCAGCGGCAGACTCACGCGGCATACCACCCCGCCCCCAGCGCGATTAAATAACTGCACCTCACCACCTAGGCGCTGTAAGGTGGCATAGCTTAAAAACAAGCCCAATCCCAGCCCATCGGTCTTGGTGCTAAAAATTTTATCCCCGGCGTGCAGAGCGGCTTCGGGTGCAAGGCCGTTGCCTCGATCGGCAATCTCGATGTGTACCTGATTTGTATCCCAATGACATTCCCATTCGATTTGCTGCGGAGAGGCATCGGCGGCATTATTCAGAACATTGGTGATGGCCTGCGTCAAGGTTTGTTCGGCGATGATCACCGGTTCCGGATCATTGCCGTGATAGTCTTCGCGTATTAACCTTATCCCCGGACGGCTTCGCTGCCACTGCGCGACAAGCTCGCGTAGAAATTGTGTCAACCCAATCCGCCGGCCACCTTCGGCACGCACCTGCCCGGCCGATGCCGCCAGCGATTGTAAAATTTGTTTGCAACGATCGATTTGCTCCACCAGAATGTTATGCGTGTCTAACGGCAGGGGTTTGCCGACTGCTAATTCACCGCTTAGGATCGACAAGGTTGCCAAGGGCGTGCCCAGTTCATGCGCCGCGCCGGCCGCCAACGCCCCTAAGGCCACCACCCGCTCTTGGCGTAAATCATGTTCCCGCATGCGCGCCAATTGCTGTTCGCGGTTACGCACCGCCTGCGCCATACGCCCACCAAACCAGGCAATCAAAACCGCACTCAACACAAAACCAAACCACATCCCACCGATGTGCAGGGAAAATACCCGGTCGTGATGGTGTTCATCCTTGATCAGCGGCACAAAATGAAATATCAGCACGGCATAACACGACGTGCTCAATACCACCATGATCCAAGTATAGTGTTGCGGCAAACTCGCCGCGGTTAGGGCCAACGGGACCAAGTACAACATGACAAACGGATTGGTCGACCCGCCGGTTAAATATAAAAACACCGTCAAACTCGCAACGTCAAAAATTAAATGCGCGAATAATTCCCGCTCGGTCACCCACCACGGTTGCTGCAAGCGCCACCAGACCACGGTGTTAAGCAAGGCCACCACGGCCAGTAAAAAACCAATTGCCCTCATCGGCAGACTCAAGCCTAACATCCCTTGCAACAACATCATCGCGCCAAGCTCCACCGCCACCGTTGCGTAACGTAATCGGCATAAACGCCGCAGATTTTGGCTTGCGGGGGAAACGAGGTTATCTATGGGTATCATGCACTTATTGTAAACGTAGTTAAGCAACCCTGCCTGCCCACCCACCGGCAGAAAGGTTCTGCCGTCAAAAGGCTAAGCCCTACGAAACTTGGACAGCGGTGTAGGCGGTTAGCCTCTTCACATGACACGCGTCAATACATCCCTGTAGCTCGGCGGCCGCATCCCTGCGGCCGGCGGTCATGTGAAGAGGCTAACCGCCTACACCGCTGAACTTAATATCGTATATCAAACCCTGAACTACGCCTTAAAGACGATAAACTCATCCAATATTCATGGCGATACGGATTGCATGTGGTTGGTTGCTATGTGGTGTGACCATCGGCCCACCAGTGCAGGGATGCACGAGGTAGTGCCATGCAGAGAGCAATTGCCGCAGGGATGCGGCCGTCGAGCATACGGGAAAGTATTTATAGGGAGTCACACCACAGGCAATCCGTATCGCCTTGCCTCGAATTACATTTTATCGCACTGCGGCAAAATGCCGCGTGCGACATTGCACCGCATTGTCGCAACCGTGGCGCGCTTTTACAGTACACCCTCACAAGGATTTTCTGTGTTTTCTGTGGAGTAACTAAATGAAACTTTCTGTTGTGCTGATAGGCGTGTGTTTTACAGCATTCGCCGCGTCGGTGCATGCCAGCTGTGGCAGCGCCAGTTGCAGCCTGAGCACGCCTATCGATAGTTTAGGGATTACCGCCAATCACGGTTGGCAAGCCGATCTGCGGTATGAATATATCAATCAAGACGATCTGCGCGCCGGTACCCATACGGTGGGAGTTGGCGCAATTCCTCAAGATCATAACGAGGTTTATACTAAAAACAACAATGTTCTGGCCACGCTTGATTATAGCGCCGATAATCGTTGGGGCGTGTCGATCCAACTTCCCTACCTGCAACGCGAGCATTATCACATCCAGAACACCGGCGGCGTACCTATTGATGAACGTTGGAATTTTAGCGCGCTAGGCGATATCCGCGTCCTAGGCCGGGTAATACTCGATAACACCATGGCCACGCGCGGCCAAACCGGGTTACAACTGGGGGTCAAACTTCCCACCGGTAAGATTAACCAAACCAACGCCGCGGGCGAAGTCGCTGAGCGCAGCCTGCAACCTGGTACCGGCACAACCGATCTGCTCGCCGGTTATTTTGATAGCCGTGACATGGCGTGGTTGGATAGCACCGGGCGGGGCTTTCTACAGGCACAACTGCAAAGCGCGTTGAATGATCACGCGGCGTATCGCCCCGGTACTCAATACCACTTTAATATCGGCATGGTGTTCCGCCCCCACGCCGATGTCAGTCCCATTGTGCAACTCAATGCGCTGAGCAAAGGCCGCGACCGTGGCGACAATGCCGAACCGGATGCCTCGGGCGGGGAGTACTTATGGCTGAGTCCGGGATTGAACCTGCAGTTAAGCCATTCCACACGCACCTATGGCTATGTGCAATTGCCGTTGTATCAACGCGTCAATGGTATGCAACTCACCTCGAAGTGGAACGCCAGTGTTGGTATTACCTGGTCGCTGTAGATCACTACCGTAAAGTGTTATTCTAAGCCTCCGTTCCACGCGAGGTATGAGGGTTGCCATGCCCGACAAAACCACCGATTTTGGTTATACCCAAGTCCCCTGGGAAGACAAGGCCCGCAAGGTGGCGGGCATATTTGATTCGGTTGCGCGCAAATACGACATCATGAATGATTTGATGTCGTTGGGTGTTCACCGTATTTGGAAACGGTTTACGGTTGAAATGGCGGGCATACGCCCCGGTCATCGAGTACTGGACCTGGCTGGGGGCACCGGCGACCTCAGCGCGAAATTCTCGCAGATCGTCGGCCCCCAGGGTCAGGTGATCTTGGCCGACATCAATGGAACGATGTTACAGGTAGGACGTGAACGCCTCACTGATCGTGGTATCGCAGGCAATGTGCACTACGTTCAAGCCAACGCTGAAGCGCTGCCGTTTGCCGCGGATAGTTTTGATGCCGTCAGCATTGCCTTTGGGCTGCGTAATGTTACCGATAAAACGGCCGCGTTACGCGCCATGCAGCGTGTCCTCAAACCGGGCAAACCGCTCTTGGTGCTGGAATTTTCCAAACCGATTAAAGCGTTACAACCCCTGTATGACGCCTATTCATTTTCGATCCTGCCCTGGCTAGGCAAGATCATCACCCAGGATGCCGACAGTTATCGTTATCTGGCGGAATCGATCCGCATGCACCCGGATCAAAACACCTTGCAACAGATGTTGCAGGACGCCGGGTTTATTCACTGCGAATACTTCAACCTCAGCGGCGGTATTGTCGCCCTGCACCGTGGCTACAAGGCATGAGCCCGCCACTGAGTTATGGCGGTTTTTGGCGTCGCAGCGGCGCCTATGGTATTGATGCCGTGCTGGCCAAGGCCGTGTTGTTTCCCTGGGTTTATTACCTGCAACACAGCGTGCGTCCGCAACTAGGTGCTGATCTACTATATATACCGCTGCAATTGGTATTGGCCGACGGCTGGGTATTGCTACTGGTCGTCATGTTCTGGGTTAAATACGGCGCGACCCCCGGCATGCTGTTATTTGAACTCAGGGTTATTGACGCCACCCACGGCGGACGGCTCACCTGGAAACAGGCCATAGCACGTTTATTCATGCGCGCGATCGCGATGTTGACCGTACTGGGCATCCTGATGTTGATCTGGGATCGGCAAAAACAAGGCTTGCATGACAAAATTTGTAATACCTGGGTGGTCGATGCGCAAGAAGACGCTATCGACCTCGCGACGATGGATCTCGGATCGTTCGCATGAGCTTGGCTGAGGCCTGGTGTGGCGCGTTGGAAATTGTCGAACAGGGGATCAATCGCCTGTTACGCCTTGACCCCGTCACGTTGACAGCCCTGGCGGCGTTGCACGGCAAGGTGATCGCCCTTGAGATCGAGGGGCTGGGTATCACGCTTTACTGTTTACCCGGTCCCCACGGGATAACGCTTTTAAGCCACTACCCGGCCGCCGCCGACACC
This sequence comes from Gammaproteobacteria bacterium, assembly GCA_016194635.1. Taxonomy (GTDB): domain Bacteria; phylum Pseudomonadota; class Gammaproteobacteria; order UBA6429; family Thiohalophilaceae; genus JACQBC01. Next base: position 31,485 of record JACQBC010000019.1, read on the forward strand.
GTGTTGCGCGGCCGTCCGCTGGCGCTGCTGCGCTTGGCACGCGCGACCGATAGCAGTGGCTTGTTATTCAGCGGCAGCGTCACGATTCGCGGTGACATCGAACTGGGGCAGCGCTTTAAAGCGATCTTATCCCGTAGCGCACTGGACCTCGAAGAACCGCTGTCGCGGCTAAGCGGCGATGTGCTCGCCCACCACATCGGCGTTCTGCTGCGAAACACGCAAGGTTGGTGGCGCGCCAGCCGTGAACGGCTGACGCGGGATGCGGTGGAATACCTCCAAGAAGAACAGCAGGCCGCGCCGTCGCGTACCGAAGTTAATCGCTTTAACCACGCCGTCGAAACCCTGCGCGATGACGTGGCCCGGTTGAAGGCGCGCCTGGCGTTATTACATACCCGTTTAATCCGTTAGACAAATCGGGTATCCTTGCGGCCCTGGACTTGCGTATTAACCCCGGCATCTATGGCGTCAACGATCCCCGAGTTTACTAAGGACGAATTGGTTTTGATCCGCGCCACCTTGCAGGAGCGCTTTGGACGGGAAGTTACCCTGCAATTGGCCGAGACTGAATTGCGCCTCAATCCCGCCTTGACCGAAATCACCCCCTGTCCGACCGTCTACTGGGAGGTTGATAATTGTCATTACTTAATTAGTAAGGTCGATAAAGCGCATTACCATGCCACGTTTTTTTACCGGCTGTATCAACAATACGGCACGCAAAAGAAACGTTACGATGATCTCTTTGATTGCATCGTGAGTTTACTTAAGGCACAGGAACAACATCAGCAGCAAGAACAAGGTGATAGCTGACTTGTCGGGCTAAGGCCGAGGTATTGAAGTGAAGTCAAACCGCGCCGCTTCACCCTATCCTCTCCCAACGCGAGGGGATAAACGCAAACGCAATCAAACCTAATAACCAACCCAACGGAGAGTCTCCATGGCAAAACCCAAGCACGCTGCCCGCAAGGCCGCAACCTCTAAACCTACCGTAAGAAAATCCAAGGCGCCGTTAAAAAACGCCTTCTATGCACAGTCGGGCGGGGTCACGGCCGTGATCAACGCCAGCGCCTGTGGTGTTATCGAAACCGCGCGCAAGCACAAAAATAAAATCGGTAGGATCTACGCCGGGCGTAACGGTATTATTGGCGCGCTCACCGAAGACCTGATCGACACCAGCAAGGAATCCAACAGCATGATCGCCGCGCTGCGCCACACACCGTCGGGCGCGTTTGGTTCGTGCCGCTATAAATTAAAAAGCCTGGAAGAAAATCGCCGCGAGTATGAACGCCTGATCGAAGTGTTCAAGGCGCACAACATCGGCTACTTCTTCTATAACGGCGGCGGTGACTCGGCGGACACCTGTTACAAGATCTCGCAACTATCGCAACAAATGGGCTACCCCATTCAAGCCATTCACATTCCTAAAACCGTCGATAATGATCTGCCGATCACCGACACCTGCCCCGGTTTTGGTTCGGTGGCCAAATACATTGCCGTGTCCACCCGCGAGGCCACCTTGGATGTTGCTTCGATGGCCAAAACCTCCACCAAGGTATTTGTGATCGAAGTGATGGGTCGGCACGCGGGGTGGATCGCCGCTGCGGGGGCGCTGGCCTCCAGCAAGGGGTGTGAGTTACCGATTGTGATCCTGTTCCCCGAAGTCAGTTTCGATGAAGCCAAGTTCCTCGCCAAGGTGGACGGCGCCGTGAAGAAGTTTGGTTATTGCACCGTGGTTGTATCCGAAGGTGTCAAGGGGCCGGATGGCAAGTTCCTCGCTGATCAAGGTTTAAAAGACGCCTTTGGTCATGCGCAACTAGGCGGCGTGGCGCCGGTGATCGCCGGCCTGATCCGCGCCAAACTCGGTTTGAAATTCCACTGGGCGGTGGCGGATTATTTACAACGCGCCGCGCGTCACATCGCCTCGAAGACCGATGTGGAACAGGCCTATGCCATGGGCAAGGCTGCGGTGGAGCTGGCGATCAAGGGCCATAATTCGGTGATGCCCACGGTGGTGCGCAAGAGCAACAAACCCTATAAATGGGCGGTGGGCGTGGCACCGCTGGAAAAGGTCGCCAATGTTGAAAAGATGATGCCCGCGGATTTTATCAGCGCCGATGGGTTTGATATCACCGCCAAGGGTCGGGCGTATTTAGAACCGCTGATTAAAGGCGAAGACTATCCGCCGTATAAAGACGGCATGCCGCAGTATGTGCGTTTAAAAAATACCGCCGTGAAGAAAAAACTTAAGGATGAGTTTAAGGTGTAAGCTACAGTATCGGAGATATTGGGGATAGAATTCATTCTGTCCCCAAGCCGATCAGAATACAATCCCACATTAATAGCGTCTTGAGGGATCGCCATGACACTCGATAAGGCCCGCGAATTACTCAATGTTCAAATCGGTCTCGGCAGCGGCTATAACCGCAACGCGGCTAGATTGATCCTAGCGGAAATTCAACGCGAGCACGGCCAGGCCGGCGTGGATCAATTGATTAAAGAACTCCACCTGGATCAGCACTTTGGTTGTAAAGTCGGTGAGGTGATACGAATTTAAATCTAACTCTAGTTTAACTAGGCGCCGTACGTTTCGTGTTTTACCACTAGCACGCTGGCTGCTGGAGGCGCCTTGACGGCGCGCTCCTCGTGCGCGGATTTAATCAGGTGTTCCAATTCGGTGAACAGTTTTCGGATCACGGTTTGATCGGCGTTGTTATACAACATGGCCTTAATCCGTAAGGTTGAGGCCATACCCTTGGCCTTGATAATGATTTCCTTCTCGCCCAAGGCAATAAAGTATACATTTTTGAATTCAATCATAGAGCGCCGCCCGGCCAACCACGCACGGTAACTAAACTTACTGTACTGCCACACCATGGCCGGCATGTAACTGAGCAAGGTGGTGATCACCCCCAACAATACCAGCGCCCCGCTTTCTAACCATAAGCCCAGCTGCAAGCCGAGATTAACCGCCACGGCGATAAAACCGAGGGTCACCAGCCCAAAACCCAGTTGCCGATGCAAACCGCTGAAAGAAAACTGAGTACGAATGGGGGTATACATGCACGCGCTCCCTGTGTGTGTTAGTACGTGGAGGCGGCGATTCTAACAAACTTCAGCGCGGCATTGCCATGACTGAATTACAGAGTCTTGACGGCGTTATCTTTTTCCCGTGAAGTCACGCGCGGCGGCGCGGACTTTTTACGCCGTCGCGCGATGCAACTGAAATAACTGTTCATAAAACCGGGCACCACGATCTTCTCAAAGCGCAGTGTCGGGTTGTCCACCAGTTCGTGGATATTCTCTTTTAATAAGCACCAGGCGGCGGTGTCGCTGAGCCGGCCCACACCATGACTGGCTTCCTCATCACACAACTGACTGACGGCCTCGCAGGCCACACCGTCCAAGGCGCTGAAAATTCCCACCTGATGCATGGCCAGGTCATTTAACAACAGGCTCAGGGCTTCTGCCCCTTCCGCATCATTCTTGAATAACGCGGCCACGAGTTGTGTCGCGGTATGGCCGGCGAATAAATGGTGACTGGTAGGGAACACCCGTTGCAACGGTATACCCAGCTGTCCGGCGAAGGCACGTTGATTTTCGATCAAACGCACAAGACCCATCACTAAGACACGGCTAAACACCCACTTCCGATCCTGGCGGATGCCGTCTTCCGATGTGGTAAATGAATCACTCATGATGTTATGCAGTGTATTTAAGGGGTGGGCCCAACGGGTTGAGACCTGGTTAACACTATAACGAATTTGAATCCCCGCATACAATACATTATTAACCTGTGAATAACATTTCATTGGGTGCGATTCTCCTCCCCCTGCCGTCCATTAATTTAAAGTAACCCCATGTATTTCATCGCATAATCATTGTATTCAGCCGCGCATATTCAGAAAGACGCCTGGGGTCTAGTGGGTAGTGGCCGCTGCAAAATGGGCAATCTCCCGTAGATTCAGCTGTAGCCGCGCGAATTTGTTATGCTATGCCGTTCTCAGCATAAAAATACCCATGGACCAGCCTCCTGCCTCATCCACTACGTCTACCCGACTGCTTGCGTTGATCATCGGCGCAATCGGCGTTGTGTATGGTGATATCGGGACCAGCCCGCTGTATGCCTTAAAAGAAGCCTTTAACGGCCCGCATGCCATCGCGGTTACCCACGATAATGTTTTAGGGGTGTTATCGTTGATCTTCTGGTCGCTGATCTTCGTGGTTTCAGTGAAATACGTGGTCTTGATCATGCGTGCCGACAACCACGGAGAGGGCGGGATCATGGCCTTGATGGCCTTGGTACAACGCGCCACCGAACAACGTGCGCGGTTACGTTGGTTATTGATGACCCTGGGGATCTTCGGTGCCGCGTTATTTTACGGCGATGGGATGATCACCCCGGCCATCTCGGTGCTGTCGGCGGTAGAAGGGCTGGAAGTCGCCACCCCGGCGCTAAAACGTTTTGTTATTCCGATCACCTTGAGTGTGTTGGTGGTGTTATTCCTGTTGCAGCGCCACGGCACCGCGCGCGTCGGTGCGGTGTTTGGGCCGATCATGATTGCGTGGTTTATTACCCTGGCCGTACTGGGCATCATCAGTATTACGCAATACCCGGATGTCTTGGCCGCGCTGCACCCCGGTTATGCGCTTGGATTTTTTGAACACACCCATTGGGCCGGGTTTCTGGTCTTGGGCGCGGTCGTGCTCGCCGTCACCGGTTGTGAAGCCCTGTATGCCGACATGGGGCATTTTGGCAAACACGCGATCCGCGCGGCGTGGTTTAGTTTTGTATTGCCCGCCCTGGTGTTGAATTATTTCGGTCAGGGCGCGCTGTTACTGCACACCCCCAATATCACCAATCCTTTTTATGAATTGGCCCCCAACTGGGCCCTGTACCCGATGGTCGCGCTGTCCACCTGCGCCACCATCATCGCCTCGCAAGCGGTGATCTCCGGCGCGTTTTCGATCACCCGCCAGGCGATCCAACTGGGTTATGCACCGCGTATGGGTGTTACCCACACCTCCGAAAGCGAGATCGGTCAAATCTATATTCCGTTCATGAACTGGGGATTGTTGGTGGGCGTTTTGATCCTAGTCATTGGTTTTCAATCGTCGAGCAATCTCGCCGCCGCCTATGGCATTGCCGTCACTGGGACCATGGCCATCGATACAATCCTGGCCTTTGTGGTGGTACGCGGCTTGTGGCAATGGAACTGGGTAATGACGGTGATCGGCATCGTGGTATTTCTGTCGGTGGATATCGTATTTTTCAGCGCCAACACTGAAAAGATTATGCAAGGCGGCTGGTTCCCCTTGGTTATCGCCTTGGTCATGTTCACCCTCATGTCCACCTGGAAACGCGGCCGGGCCTTGTTGTACGAACGTTTGGCCGTCTTGACGATTAAACTAGTGCCCTTTGTGGAGTCATTATCGAAACACCCCCCGCAAAAAGTACCGGGCACGGCGATCTTTTTAACGACCAGTCAGGACGGTGTACCGCACGCCCTGTTACACAACTTAAAACACAATAAAATCTTGCACGAACACGTGATCGTGTTAAAGGTGCATTTTCATGATGTCCCGTACATCGAGGACGCCCAACGCATTCAGATCGAAACCCTGGCGCCGGGGTTTTATCGCCTACGGGTTAACTACGGATTCAAAGACCTCACCGATATCCCGCGCGCCCTGGCCTTGTGTAAAGACCAAGGGCTGGCACTAAACGTCATGGAGACCTCGTTTTTCTTAAGCCGTGAAACCCTGATCTCCACTGATCGCCCCGGCATGGCCCGTTGGCGTGAAAAATTATTCATTGGCATGAGCCGCAATGCCGGTAGCATCACCGCGTATTTTAATATCCCCACCAACCGGGTGATCGAGCTGGGAACACAAGTGGAGTTGTAATCGTCACACTAAACACCGATGTTATTCACAATTAAAGATATTCAACAATTTACCACCCCCGCCTCCTATGATCGCGGCCTGGCCTACCAACGCTCCGGCCACGTGCTGAGTTGCCATATCGCCCAGGCGGGTAATTTAATCACCGGAATAATACAAGGCGGCGAGACCGCCCCTTACAACGTCGTGGTGCAAATTCAACCCAACCGTAAACACGCTGTTACGATCAATGGGCATTGCGACTGCCCGATGCAATTCAACTGCAAACACGTGGTGGCTCTGCTGTTACACGCCCTGCAAGAGAACACCGAGTTATCGCTTAAGCCAACCACGCCGCGACCCGCCACAGATACGTTAACGCCGGCAGTCGATACCTGGCTTGAACAACTCACACAGACGATACAACCGAGCATCGCCGCCGCACCGGTCGCCCCACGGATGGAATTTTTACATTATGTGCTGAACGTGGATACGCGCTTACCTCGTCCGCAATTATACGTAGAATTTTTCACGCTGCGGATCAAAAAAGACGGCCGCCCCGGTAAACCGCAAGTGTTTCGCGGTGGTCTAAACAGTACGACCATCAGCGAGGACGATCGCTTTTTGTTGCGCTGGCTGCAAGCCCTGAAGGATTTTCAGACCCTGCGCGCCACTATCCTAGGCAAAGAAGGGGCGCGCTTGTTGCACGACATGATCGCCACTGGACGTTGTCATTGGCAATCCGCCACGCATCCGCCGCTGCTGCCCGGCGCCATCCGCAGCGCCGGTTTGCAATGGGTACTGCAGGCGGACGGTAGCCAACAACTGCGTTGCCAAGGTGACGGCATCGATATATTACTCCCGCTCGAGCCGCCCTGGTATATCGATACCACCCAGCACCAATGCGGCCAGATTGATTTAAATGTACCGGATCACATCGCCAAACTTTTAGTCCATGCACCATTGGTAGCACCACAACAGGCCGCGGCGGTACGAAAACAACTCGGCAAGCTTGCCGGGCCGCTGCCGATCCCCTTGCCGCGACAATTTGAAGATATAACCCAACGCCCGGTCAAACCCGTTCCCCACCTGACCCTGTTGGTGAAAAATTTGCAGGTCCGGTATGAATACCGTTGGGAATTCGATCAGCGTGAGGTTGCCATTGAACTTGCGCAACTACGTTTCAATTATGACGACACATTAATCGGCCTCAATGATCCGCGTAATGAAATTTGCCGGGTGGCCGGTAATAGTATTACCTACACCCAGCGCGACCTAAAAACCGAACACCAGGCCCTGCAAGCCTTGGATGAATGGGGTTTTGAACCGATTGAAATGGCCATGGCGTTCGAGGTTCCGGAAGAAAACATCATGGACCTGTCAATGTGTTTTGACGAACAACGCACCCAGGCGCTGGTAAATTTTACCGTCGCCGGCATCCCGCAGTTGCAGGCACAGGGCTGGAAAATCCACCTCACCGCGGATTATCCGTTTCGCAGCGCAACCCAGACCGGCGAGTGGTACGTCAGCGTGGACACACCCGCGGCCCATCCCTGGTTTGATATTGATCTGGGTATTGAAGTCGACGGACAGGCCGTGAGTTTATTGCCCATTCTAGATTCGATGTTAGCCGGATTACCCGAACTCAAAACCCTGATGCACTCGGGCAAACCGCAAGCTTACCAAACCGTGGCCACGCGTTTACCCGATGGGCGGCTGTTGTCCCTACCGCTGGAACGGCTCTACACTATTCTGAGCACCTTGGAAGAATTACACCAGCCGCACAGCAATACCTCCTCGGCGTTGCGTTTGAATCAATACCAACTGGCGCAGCTTGCCGAACTGGAAGACGCCCTCGGGCAGAACACCCAATGGCACGGCGGTGAACGGCAACGCACACTCGGCCGTCAGCTCAAGGCGTTTGACGGTATCAAGGCCGTGAGTATACCCAATAATCTGCAAGCGACTTTACGCCCTTATCAGCAATTAGGGCTCAATTGGCTGCAATTCTTGCGGGAGTATCAACTGGCCGGAATTCTCGCGGATGACATGGGCTTGGGTAAAACCATCCAAGCCCTGGCGCACCTATTGTGCGAAAAAAATTCCGGCCGCATGGACCTGCCCAGCTTGGTGGTCGCGCCCACCAGCTTGATGTATAACTGGCGGGCCGAGGCCGAACGCTTCGCTCCGGAGCTGCGTGTTCTGGTGTTGCAAGGCAGCGAACGCAAACAACATTTCAACGCGCTGCGCGACTATGATCTGATCCTCACCACCTATCCGTTATTGCCGCGCGATCAAGACGTGCTATTGGCACAACGCTACCACCTGATGATTTTGGATGAAGCGCAAAACATCAAAAACCCCACCGCCAAGGCCAGCCAACTGGTACGCCAACTGCAGGCCCGGCACCTGCTGTGCCTGACCGGGACGCCGCTGGAAAATCACTTGGGCGAACTCTGGGCGCAATTCGACTTTCTGATGCCGGGCTTGCTCGGCAATGACAAGGAATTTCGTCGCCTGTTTCGCACCCCGATCGAGAAACACAACGATAAACCGCGCCTAGCACGGCTAGTACGTCGCGTCTCTGCGTTTATGTTGCGTCGCACCAAACAAGAGGTTGCCACCGAATTACCGCCCAAAACGGAGATCATTCAAACCATCGAATTGAGCGGCGCGCAACGCGACCTGTACGAAAGTATTCGCCTGGCGATGCACGAAAAAGTCCGCGACGCGATCCGCGCACAAGGCATATCGCGCAGCCACATTATTATCCTGGATGCACTGCTGAAATTGCGCCAAGTCTGTTGTGACCCGCGGCTGCTTAAACTGAGTAACGCCAAAAATTTGCGCCATTCGGCCAAGCTCGATTGGCTGATGGACGCCCTGCCCGAACTCATCGCCGAAGGTCGGCGGATTTTATTGTTTTCACAATTCACCAGCATGTTGGCCTTGATCGAAGACGCGCTAAGTAAACAACAGCTCGACTACGTCAAGCTCACCGGCGACACCAAGCAACGCGCCACGCCGATTCAACGCTTTCAAGCAGGCAAGGTGCCGCTGTTCCTCATCAGCCTCAAGGCCGGGGGTACCGGTTTAAACCTCACCGCCGCCGACACCGTGATCCATTATGATCCGTGGTGGAACCCGGCGGTGGAAAACCAGGCCACCGATCGCGCCCACCGCATCGGTCAGGATAAACCGGTGTTTGTGTATAAATTAATTACCAGCGGCACGGTGGAAGAGAAAATCTTGCAAATGCAGGCCCGTAAACAAGCCCTGGCTGATAGCTTGTTCAGTGCCGGTGGCGAGGCGGGGAAGGCGCTGAGTGCAGATGATCTAGAGGCATTATTTGAACCTTTGGGCTAAAAAGGATTTTTTGGTTGTGTCATATAGTAAACTGGTTTACTATATCGCGTACCAGCGATTGCCGCGGAGATCCTTATGTGGAGCAAGACCTATAGTCAAAAAGTACGCGGCCTAAGCGCCGATAAAGTTTGGCAAGTATGGACCGACGTAAACCAATGGCATCGCTGGCAAGGCGACATTGAGTACGCCAAACTCGACGGCGAGTTTAAAGTAGGTAATCGTTTTGTGCTTAAACCAAAGGGCGGCCCGCGGGTTAGTATTGAGCTTATTGAAGTGGTGACAAATACGCTATTCACCGATCTAACCCGTTTTCCGTTGGCGAGGATGTACGGCACCCATGCGTTTGTTGATCATGGTGAGGAGCTGGAGATAAAAACCACGATGCGCGTCGAGGGGTGGTTGTCCTTGCTGTGGAGAAAGCTGGTGGCGGAAGGGATTGCCAAGGGCATGCCCGAACAAACCGCGCAACTGATCGAGCAAGCCCGCCGTGTCTAGGGGCTCGCCGTTTAAACATGCCAAGGCCGATGACAGCGCGGGGTTTTTGCTTTGGAAAATTACCACGTTATGGCAGCGAAAGTTAGCCGAGGTATTGAGCGAGTTTGGGATCACCCAAACACAATTCGCGTTGTTGGCGTCGTTACGGTGGTTTGAAGAACAACAACAGCCCACCAGCCAGACCCACCTGGTCGATCACACGAAGATTGATAAAATGACGGTTTCAAAATCCCTACGCCAACTCGAGGCGGCGGGTCTGGTGGTAAGGGAGCCCTCGGACTTGGATAGCCGGGCGACCCGGATTCGATTCAGCGCGCGGGGAAAAAAGTTGATTCAAAAAGCCATCGTGGCGATTGAAAACGCCGATGCGGCGTTTTTTTCCTGCCTCAATAAAAAACAACTGACGGTATATAAATCCCTCGCGGTGCTGATCATCGGCCATAACCAGGGATAACCGAGCTAGCACTACCGTTACCGCACAGCGTTACTAAGCACTTTCCGACCCTTGGTCATTCGAGCCCCGTCAAAATCGCACCGGCTTACTAATGCGGCGTATGGACAGGATATCCCCCACCAAGACCGTCCGCCGCAGGGATGCTGCTGTCGGGCCTACGGGAGGTATTGACGGCGTGTCTTGGTGGGGGGGTATCCTGTCCATGTGATTCCGTAATAAGTGCCAAACCGCAAGATCCGGGTCGATAACGCCTAGCCAGACTGCAATACTACATCCGCACTCTAAATATATTCTTGCGGGATCATTGATGCAGCAGACGTTTGAGCCTTCGATTTTATACTTCGGGACCCCCGTGGTTTTAATCAGCACCCTAAACGAAGACGCGACCTATAATCTCGCGCCCATGTCTTCGGCGTTCTGGCTGGGCTGGCGGTGTATGCTCGGTTTGGCGGCACAGTCCAAAACCCCGCAGAACATGCTCCGCAACGGTGAGTGTGTCCTTAACCTGCCGTCGGTCAACGAGGTCGCCGCGGTGAATCGTCTGGCACTCACCACCGGCTCCGATCCTGTTCCCGAATTTAAACAGCGCAAGGGTTACCGCTATGTCGCTGACAAGTTTGGGATTGCCGAGTTGACGCCGGTGGCGTCGCAAACGGTTGGCGCGCCGCGTGTACGCGAATGTCCCGTGCAACTCGAGGCGGTGGTGGTAGCCACTCATCCCCTGGCGCAGGAAGATGCTGTGCAACGTGGATTCATGCTGTGTTTCGAGGTGCGCATTCAGCGCGTGCACCTGGACGAGTCGATACTCATGCGCGGGGAATCCAACCGCATTGACCCGGATAGGTGGCGGCCGCTTATCATGAGCTTCCAGAAGTTTTATGGCCTCGGGTCACAGCTGCACGCCTCAGCCTTGGCGAAAATCCCAGAGTCGCTGTATCGAAGTCCGGACATAGACCGTGCGCGCAGCGTCGAACGATGAGCGGTTGTTCTCATTCCAAAACCGTGGCGCCCGTTTCATCACAAAAATCAATTTATACGAGGTATAGCAAAATGACAGCACTGTTCAATAAAGTCGCCATTGTCACCGGCGCAAGTTCCGGCATCGGTTATGCCACCGCAAAATTATTCGCCAGGGAAGGCGCCAAGGTGGTCGTAGCCGCACGCCGTCGAGCAGAACTAGACGCGCTGGTGGCGGAAATTACCCAGGCCGGTGGCCATGCCGTCGCGCTTGTTGGTGACGTCAAGGATGAAGCGTTTGCCCAGGCCCTGGTCGAAGCTGCGCTTGATCATTTCGGCGGTCTGGATGTGGCGTTTAACAACGCCGGCGGCCTCGGCGCGTTAGGGGCCACGCCCGCGGTCTCACTCGTGGAGTGGGACGATACGATCCGAACCAATCTGAGCAGCGCCTTCCTCGGCGCGAAGTATCAACTCCCCGCGCTGCTCGAACGTGGCGGCGGATCGCTGATCTTCACCTCCACGTTTGTCGGTTACACGGTCGGTTTGCCGGGCATGGCCGCCTATGCCGCGAGCAAGGCGGGGCTCATCGGCCTCACCCAGGCCCTTGCGTCCGAGTTTGGTGCCCAAGGGATCCGGGTAAACGCCCTGCTGCCCGGCGGCACCGATACCCCCATGGGCCGGGCTTTCGCCAGCACGCCCGAAGCGCTAGGATTCGTGCAGGGTTTACACGCCTTAAAACGCATGGCGCGAGCGGAGGAAATCGCGCAATCGGCCCTCTATCTTGCCTCCGACGCCTCCAGCTTCACGACCGGCTCGGCGCTGCTGGCGGACGGAGGAATCTCCGTCCACCGGACCTAAACACACACCGCCGGTATTCTATGGAAAATTTATATGTCGGATTATGATCGTATCGCCGCCGCGATCGCCTTCATTGCCGAGCAGGTGCATCACCAGCCGAGCCTCCCGGACATTGCCGCGCATTTACACCTCAGTCCATTTCATTTCCAGCGTTTATTCTGCCGCTGGACCGGGGTAACCCCTAAACGGTTTCTGCAAGTGCTCACGGTGGAGCGCGCTAAACAACTGCTAGCCGAATCCAAACCCCTGCTTGAGGTGTCAGATACACTTGGATTAAGCAGCGGTTCGCGTTTGTATGATCACTTCGTGCAGTTGGAAGCGGTGACGCCGGGGCAATACAAAACCCGCGGCCTGGATCTGACTATCGAATACGCGGTACACGACACCCCTTTTGGCAAGGCCTTTATTGCCGTTACTCCCAGGGGTATCTGCCGGTTTTCTTTTCTACAGGGTGTCGAGATTGAAATCTGTTTAGCTGAATTAAATAAAACATGGCCACACGCGATTATGCGACCACACCGCCAACGAACGCTCGCGGTGATCAAGACCATGTTTTCTACGCGGGCGAAACCAGTACGACCGTTGTCTTTGTACGTGAGTGGAACGAATTTTCAGATCAGCGTATGGAAGGCTTTGTTAGCGATACCGCCCGCGACGGTAACCAGTTATTCCCAAGTAGCCGCCGCCATCGATCAGCCACACTCGGCACGAGCCGTGGGATTGGCGGTGGGCGCCAACCCGGTGGCTTTTCTTATTCCCTGCCACCGCGTCATCCAACAAAGCGGCAAGCTGGGCGGGTATCGTTGGGGTGAAACACGCAAACACGCTTTGCACGCATGGGAGACGGCCAGGTGTGAAAGTCCTTAGTATTAACATTCATGCTGCACTAAGGGCGTTCTATAAAGAAATAAATTGTCTCTGCCTATAGTTTGATATCGCTAAACCGTGATCGATTACACTCCGACCTTCTAGGTAGGCTGATTTGTATAAATATACACCGCGCATACTCGTGATTTAAAAGAATTATAAGAAAATTATTGAACTATTAAAATCATCTAGCGCACAATAGGCCTGGCATTGGATCAACCGTATTCTTGGTTGGTATCTGGACCTCTGTTTAGCTACGACACTCACCGACAATAGGGTGGTGGTTACAGCTAACATTAATCATCTATTTACGTATATTTAGGGAGTGAAAAATTATGTTACGCAGATTAACTAGCATTGTAATCATACTTAGTCTTGTCGGTTGTGCGTCTGTCCCCATGGGTGATCCCAAACAAGACGCCGCATTAAAAACATTTTCCGCCAAGCCCGGGGTCGCGGGTGTTTATATCTACCGTAATGAATCTATGGGTGGGGCTGTACGTATGGATGTCGAGGTTGATGGAAAACCTCTGGGACAAACTGCTGCTAAGACATTCTTCTACACAGAAGTATCGCCCGGAAAACACACCATCACATCCAAGGCAGAAAATACCGATAACCTTGATGTGGATACCGTTGCTGGCAAACTCTATTACGTTTGGCAGGAAGTAAAAATGGGAATACTTTACGCCCGTACTAAACTTCACCTCATGTCCGACGTAGAAGGTAAGAAAGGGGTGCTCGAAACCAATTTAGCAGCATCCAAATAACCCGAACCACCTCTCTCTACGCCGCCAGGGGGGCCGTACGATCTCCTTGGCGGTGTAAGCGAGCTTATATGCAGTGACTGACAATCACTCCACCCCTTAAGATTACACAATTCATGAGAAGACTCGCTTGCCGCTGTTACATTTCGATCACGACGGTGTTGAAATACGCGAGGGGCTGCTTTCGCCGGCAAGCCTCGAACAGGTTAAATCCGATATTGATCTTGAATGCGAGAAGTTACGGATCTACGGAGTAAGAAATCTAGAAAAAAGATTCAGCTCGATACTGGCACTGACGCGAGACCCAACTATTTTGTCGATTGCCAAGGATCTGTTGAATAGCCGGGTGAGCTTAGTCCGCGCGCTTTTCTTTGACAAAACACCTGAGAAAAACTGGTACGTCACTTGGCATCAAGATAAAACGGTAACCGTTAATCGAAAAACCGAGCTGCCGGGGTGGGGGCCCTGGTCGATTAAAGAGGGATTGCATCACGTCCAACCCCCGCTTGCGGTGTTGAACAAAATGATCACCTTGCGCTTACACATCGATCCGTCCGATGAGGACAATGGTTGTTTGAAAGTCATCCCCGGGTCATATAAACTTGGAATACTACAACAGACGCAAATAGATGCAATTGTCCAGGACACGAGGGCTACGCCGTGCATCGTAGCGGCAGGTGATGCGGTGATCATGCGTCCGCACCTGTTGCATGCCTCCAGCAAGGCCAGGCAACCCAGCCATCGCCGCGTAGTACACTTGGAGTACAGTAGTTTTACCCTGCCTGCTGGGCTTGGCTGGGCCTAGCCGCGCTTCCACAGGTTTTATGCAGAACAACCCTTCATCCCACCTTCATCCCGGGGGACAACTCCCCCGCGGGAAAAGCGGTGTAGTAGCTAGCGGAAATACATGACTTTCATGAATAAAGGTATTGGGTACGGTGTTGGGGCGTATATTGCCTGGGGTTTATTCCCGATTTATTTCAAATTGCTACGTCATGTTCCCGCGCTGCAATTGATCAGCCACCGTATCTTCTGGTCCTGTCTTATATTGGGCGCCAGCGTGTTGCTCACGCGCCAGTGGACGACGTTCCGCGCCGCCATTGTACAACCGCGTATCATCCTTCGTTATGTGATCGCGGCGGTATTGATCGGCATAAATTGGCTGGTTTTTGTCTGGGCGGTTAATGCCAATTTCATTATCGAGATCAGCCTGGGTTATTTTATTGCGCCGATTGTCAACGTGTTGTTAGGGGTGTTTTTTCTGCGCGAACGCTTGCGTGTTTGGCAGTGGGTTTGTGTTGCGCTGGTGGCGACGGGGGTACTTTATCTCACCGTGATGTACGGCACTCTGCCGTGGATTGCCATGACCTTGGCTTTTTCCTTTGGTGTTTACGGCTTGGTAAAAAAAACCGCGCCGCTGGGCTCGCTGCACGGACTCACGCTCGAAACCGCGATCTTGTTACTGCCCGCCTTTTTTTATCTGATGTATAGCGAAAATGTCGGCCAAGGCGCCTTCCTGCACAGCGGTACGGCGATAGACCTATTACTGATCGGCGCGGGCATATTGACCGCCATTCCCTTGCTGATGTTCGCCAGCGCCGCGCAACGCATCCCGCTCTGGCAGTTGGGGCTGTTGCAATATATCGCCCCCACCTTGCAATTCCTATTAGGCGTGGTGGTCTACCATGAGCCGTTTATCGCCGCCCAAGGGTGGGGCTTTGGTTGCGTCTGGCTGGCGCTGATCATTTTTGGAATGGAAGGATTTCTTACCCATCGCCGCCAAACCGCAGTGACGACAACGTATCAGTAACTCGTCGCGCGTCAGTAAGTTTCGTTTAACGAATCACTACAGTTTACCGAGTTAACGGATGCCTTGGCTCCTGGTTATTATTACTGAGTCACACGGAAAAGATACTCCCCCGCTAAGACACGCCGTCAATACATCCTTGTAGACTCGACAGCAGCATCCCTGCGGCGGACGGTCTTGGTGGGGGGGGTATCCTTTCCATACGCCTCATTAGTATGTATGCTGCAATCCATTTCTCGATGATCGTTCTCTCCTAGCGTCTTACCCGCCGCACTGCTATAGAGCAACCGGTCCCCTGTTGTGGTCCGTGGGCTACCTATTGACGCATCTTTTGTAAGCCGTGGTGCATGCGCAGACACTGTGCGCAAAAATTTGCGCCGTCGAGTCCGGCCACGCGACGCGCTCTGTGTTTAGGCGAGTGTGGGGTTGTTTCGAGTGATCAGGAAAATAACATAAAGCTCACCAGTAATTTCCATTATAAAAATACTGTTTTAACCTGCAACCTAATGCGTGGTTCGCTTTATTGAGACCCATTGCGATATTTGTTTTCCTAACGCCTCCTCTGATTGTGATTATCGACTGAGTCATTTTTCAAAACTGACTCCTAGAGAAATCCGAACTCGGATCTGATCGAGGCAAGTGTAACAACAGGCTTGCAGGGGATTGTAGGGGTACCGCAAGTAAATTCACACGGCAAGAAATTCGGTATAACCCCACCGAAGAGTGGGCGGTGCCTATGGAAAATAACACAACATGGAGAAATTGTAATGATTACACGACGAGGTTTCCTGAAATTAACAGCAGCAGCCACGGGTGGAATTTGTTTGTATTCAAAATTTGGGCTTCCGGCTCTCGCCTATGCCGCTATTCCCGGTGGCACACTCGATCCCACGACCATTGCAAAATATCAAATGCCGCTTTTTATCCCGCCGGCCATGCCACGCAGCGGTGAAATTAAAACCCAGAATGGCCTGGATGCCGACTATTATGAAATCGCGGTGCGGCAATTCCAACAACAGATACTGCCTGCCGGTATGCCGACAACCACGGTGTGGGGTTATGGATCGATTCTGCAGCCCAGCTCGTTTCACTATCCGACCAATAGCATCGAGGCGATGTGGGGTAAACCGGTGCGCATCAAGTGGATCAATGATCTAAAAGATCCTGTCACCGGACATTATTTGCCGCATTTGTTGGCGGTTGATCCAACCTTGCATTGGGCCAATCCGCCCGGTGGCGACATGGGGCGTGACATGCGCCCGTCTTTCAAGGATACCCCCGCGGCCTATACCGGACCGGTTCCACTGGTGACGCATCTGCACGGCGGCCATACCAGTCAGGAGAGCGACGGCTATCCTGAGGCCTGGTTCCTGCCCGCCGCCAGCAATATTCCCGAAGGTTATGCCACCCAGGGTAGCCGGTATGACAGTTTCAAAACACAATTTCAAACACAGCAGGGTGTAACCTGGGAAGCGGGCACGGTGGTGTTTCAATACCCCAATGATCAGCGCGCCTGCACCCTGTGGTTTCACGATCACACCTTGGGGATGACGCGATTAAATCTCTACGCGGGACCGGTGGGCTTCTATTTGGTGCGCGATGGTTCGGGCGATGTGGAAGATGGCGTGCTGCCGGGACCGGCGCCGCAATGGGGGGATAACCCCAAGGATAAGAACTACCACGAAATACCGATCCTGATTCAAGATCGCGCCTTCAACAGCGACGGTTCGCTTTTTTATCCGGATAACCGGATATTCTTCGATCAATTCTCCGGGCCGTATATTCCAGACAGCGATATCTCACCGATTTGGAACCCGGAGTTTTTTGCCAATACCATCGTGGTCAATGGGCATACCTGGCCGTATCTCGAGGTGGAACCGCGCCGTTACCGCTTACGAATTGTGAACGGTTGCAACTCTCGGTTTTTGATCCTCAAACTCGACGATCCCACGCTGCCCTTGTGGCAAATTGGCAGCGATGGCGCGCTTCTGCCCGCACCGGTACAACTCACGAAATTACTGCTCGCGCCGGCCGAACGCGCCGATATCATCATCGATTTCACCGAGCTGTCGCCGGGCGCCGAGGTCATTCTGCAAAATATTGGGCCTGACGCACCGTTTGGGGGTGGCACGCCGGGGGTTGATTTTGTCTCCGCCGATCCCGACACCACGGGGCAGGTGATGCAGTTTCGTGTGGTACCGCTAACCGGCGTGGATAACAGCTCGCCGCCGAATCAACTCAAGCTGCCCAAACTACGTGACCTGGGCCCGGCCAGTAAAACCCGTCAGATATCTTTAAACGAAGCAGAATCGAATCTGTTACTCGGTGTCGGCCCTCGGCAAGCGCAACTCGGTACGGTCGACGCGGGCGCCGGTACGCCGCTGCTGTGGATGGACCCGATTACCGAAAATCCGGCGCTTGACGCCACCGAGGTGTGGGAGATTCATAATTTCACCGAGGACGCGCACCCGATTCATGTGCACGAAGTGCAGTTTCAGATCGTCAATCGCCAACCCTTTGGGGGCGAACCGCGGCCGCCGGAACACAACGAGACCGGCTTAAAGGACACGGTTATCGCTTATCCTGGCGAGATTACCCGTATCAAGGCGAAGTTTGATCTTGCCGGGCTTTATGTTTGGCACTGCCATATTGTCGAACATGAAGACAATGAGATGATGCGCCCGTATTTCATTGGGCCCATGACGCCCTAAGCCATGACCTCACACGACTAGCGCAATAACACTCCACCCCGGCGATACCGGGGTGGGTGGTTACAACATTAAAAATCATGTTCAACTTGGAAGGTATTGAAGATGATATCCACCGCGACGTTACGCGCGCCGTGGGCGACGGCGTCGATCACATCGGTCTCGGTCCAACCAAGTGCGATCAATTTGTCGATTTCGGCACGCGTAATGGGTTTGCGTTGGTTTACGGTTTTTAGCACGAACTGTAACAAGGTCTTCTCTTTGTCCTTTAAGGGTGCGGCGCTGGCGTCACGCTTGGTAGCGTTGACTTGATCCGCACTCCAGCCGGCCATGTTGATCAGCAGACTGCCGTTCATACCGATGCAGTAGTCGCATTTGTTTTCCTGCGATACCAGCATGCGAATCGTGGCCAACAGGGTGAAGGACAGGTTCGGATGTTGCAGGTAATAACTCATCCCGCTCCACTGGTTATCCAACAAACTGGGGCTGACCGAATACATTTGCATGGCATTGGGTATGCGCCCAAACACCTTTTTAATACTGCCGTAAACGTCAGCCACTTTCCCCTGGGCTTTATCAGGACTCACGGTTGCTAATAATGACATGTTAGTTCTCCTAGGTTGCGGTTGATGATGACTCAATCCGATACATACCAACCGATTGGTATGTATCGGGGTAAAAAAATATCACGCGCTTACTTTCACTAATAGATGTTCCAGGTAATCGTCCAATTGAGTCATGCACAGGCGAAACTCCTTGGGGGATTGCAAATTCTTTGACACACTGATGCAGCCTTCAAACGCGGAGATAATAAACAACGCTGCCGCGCGGCAATCAATGTTCTGGCGCAACTGGCGGTTTTGTTGCGCGCGCTTGAGGGCATTAAACACCGTGTCCTGCCAAATTTTTAATACCACCGAGAGGTGTTGTTTAAATTCCTTATCCAAGGGACTCATCTCTTGCATGAGATTATTCAACGGGCAACCCAAGGCCACCATCTCGGGGGTAGTGAGTTTGGCGCGATTGCGGAGTATCTCGCGCAAGGTAGTAATGGGATCGGTGGCGTTGCGCAGCGGCAAAAACAGCCATTTTTCCAGGCGCTGGTGGATCACCTCATCGACCACCGCCAATCCCAGGTCGTGTTTGGCGGGAAAATGGTGGTAAAGCGCGCCCTTGGTCAGGCCGGTCTTGTGCAGGATATTGCTCAGGCTGGCGGCCTGAAAGCCATGGCGGTAGATTTCCCAAAACGCGGCGTCGAGCAGGGTCTCGCGGGTCTGGTCGGGTTGTTTGATACGCATCGGCTAATTACATACCAACCGGTATGTATCTGTCAAGCCCTAGCCTTGCTGCGGCAAGGCCACGCGTTGTGACGGCCGCACTGCCTCGGCCTGTGGCTTGGGCTCGCTGGCTTGGGCCGAGAAGTAGGTGGAATAAATGCAGTCATGTAATTCATTCAGTGTCAGTTGCAAACTGTCAATAAACTGATGTAATTCCGCTTGTTGTAGTTTCTCCGGTTTGACGCTGTTTACGGTAGCCAGTAGGCCACGGGCGATCTTCAAGGGCTGGGTATTATGCGGCAGGCTGCGCAAGCAAAATTCCACTTCGCCCACCGTATGGGCAAAGGCCCGTGGAAAACTGCGCTCTTGCAGCAAAAAGCGTAACGCCTCCGCGCGGCGCACATTAACTTGCATTTTACGCCGATACATTTGGTAAGCGGACAGGGATTTGAGCACGCTGACCCACTGAATGCTTTCAAAGGGCCGCAATTCGCTGGCCACGTTCGGTAACAAATTGGCCGAGCGCACATCGATGATGCGGGTGGTCATATCGCCGCGTTCTAAATTACGCCCCATACGCAAAAAATCGTAACCGTCATCGTGGATCATGGACCCGGCCAATAACCCGGTAATGGTCTGTGTCCCCAGGATGATCGATTTTAAATATCCGAAGCGACCTTGCGCCGATAAACCCTTGCTGAGGTGGGTGCGGGCGAATAGATATAACTCGTTAAGGTATTCGTAGGTTTCGCGTGGGACAAAATCGCGGATGGTGCGCGCATTCTCGCGCGCCTGGCGCAACGAGCTTAACAAGGATCCGGGATTGAGTTCTTCACCGATGAGAAATTTTACCACGTGGCGCTCGTCGTAAATTCCCTTCATGTCTTTGAATAATGCCTCACCGCCGGTGATTTGAACCAACGGTTCCCAGCCGGGCCGGACTTTCTTGGGCAGGTCCAAGAGCAAAAACGCATTGACGTTGATGATGCGCGCGATATTCTCCGCGCGTTCGACATAACGCGACATCCAATAGACATTTTCCGCCACTCGCGATAGCATCTTTAACTGTCCGTATCCACAATCCAGGTGTCTTTACTACCCCCGCCCTGCGAGGAATTCACCACGGTCGAGCCCTTAACCAAGGCAACCCGGGTTAATCCGCCCAGCGTGACATAGGTGCGCTTGCCCGACAAAATAAACGGCCGTAGATCCACGTGCCGGCCTTCGACATGATCATCCACCAAGGTTGGGACCGTGGATAACGCAATTAACGGTTGCGCGATGTAGTTACGCGGATCCTGTTTGATGAGTTTTGCGAATTCGGTGCGTTGCTTGCGGGTGGAACGGGTACCGATCAACATACCGTAGCCGCCGGATTCATTGGCAGGTTTCACCACCAGCTTATCCAAATTGGCCAACACGTGTTTGCGTTCATCTTTATTAATACACAAATAGGTCGGCACATTGGGGATGATCGGCTCCTCGTCTAAATAATATTTGATCATCTGCGGCACGTAGGCGTACACGACTTTATCATCGGCAACACCGGCGCCGGGGGCATTGGCCAGGGCGACGTTGCCTTTTTGCCAGGCGCGCATCAAGCCCGAGACACCGATCACCGAATCTTTGACAAATACACTCGGGTCCATGAACAGATCATCAATCCGCCGATAGATCACGTCCACCCGCGCCAAGCCTTCGATGGTGCGCATGTACACGCAATCATCGTCGGCGACGGCAAGATCTCGGCCCTCGACCAGTTCCACCCCCATTTGCTGGGCGAGGTAGGCGTGTTCAAAATACGCGGAGTTATAAATACCCGGGGTTAACACCACGACCTCGGGCCGTTTCACCTTGCGCGGCGACAACGAGGCGAGCATGTCGTATAACTGCGAGGGATAATCATCCACCGGTAAAATATTTCCAGAGGCAAATAATTCCGGAAACACCCGTTTTTGCACTTGGCGATTCTCCAGCATGTACGATACCCCGGAGGGAACCCGCAAATTATCTTCTAACACATACATCGTGCCGTCTTTGTCCCGAATTAGGTCAGAGCCACAGACATTTGCCCAAGCTTGGTGCGGAACCGAAGCGCCTTTGCATTCGGGCCGAAAATTTTTCGAATCGAGCAGTAATTCGCGTGGAAATACTTTATTCTTGACGATGCGTTGTTGGTGATAAATATCGTCGATAAACAGGTTCAAGGCCCTGACCCGCTGCCGTAATCCTTTTTCGATCACATCCCATTCGGACTTGCGGATGATCCGCGGAATGATATCAAAGGGCCACGCCCGGTCGATAGAACCGCCTTCTTGGGAGTATACCGTGAATGTGATACCCATGACCTGGATTGCCAGCTCCGCCGCGGCCTTACGCTCTTTGATTTCGGCATTGCTAAGGGTACTAAGATGTTCGCCTAAGGGCTTTGATGCATCGCGCGGCCGACCATTTTCAATGAGTTCATCGAAAAAGCCCTTTGCTGTATAAGATGACCAACGGATCGTCATTCACAACTCATGAAAAATAGCCCAGCCTGATTAAGATTATTGTATAGACTCTAGCACCACTTCAACACTTAATTGAATTGTGTGCGATAATTCCTTGCACTTAATTGCACCATAACAGAGCGCGCCACGCATGACCTATTGTCTCGCAGTAAAAGTAAACGATGGTTTGGTATTTGCATCGGATTCTCGTACCAATGCCGGGGTGGATTACATCAACACCTACAGCAAAATGCATACGTTCCAACTGCAGGAGGATCGCGTTATCGTGGTGCTGTCATCGGGAAACCTCGCGACGAGCCAAGCGGTGATCAATGGCTTGCGGCGTGACTTGGAAGAACAGTCCGAGATTAACTTGGGTAGTGTTGACTATTTATTTGACGCGGCGCATTACGTCGGACAACTGTCGCAGCGCATACAACAAGAACACAGCCCCAGCTTGGCACGCCACAGTATCAATGCGGAGGCGAGTTTTATTCTGGGCGGGCAAATTCGCAATCGTGAATTGCAATTGTATTTGGTCTATCCCGAGGGCAATTATATCAGCGCCTCGGACGACACGCCGTTTGTACAAATCGGCGAAACCAAATACGGTAAACCGATCTTGGATCGGGTGATTCGTCCCACCACCACCCTCGAGGACACCGCACGTTGCGCGCTGGTGTCGTTGGACTCCACCATGCGATCCAATATCTCGGTGGGCCCCCCGATAGAATTGACGATCTGCAAAAAAGATTCTCTGCGTATCGACCAGCACCTGAGTTTAAATTACGACACGCCCTTGTACAGAAGTCTGCAAAAGAGCTGGAACGACGGCATCCGTCGCGCCTTTAGCCGCTTGCCGCGGTTTGAGTGGGAGAGCCCCTCCACTAAATGAAAAATACTCCTAAATGACCCTCCGTGTTGCTATTCATCACCACACTCGCTATTCCTATGATGCTCCTGTAATAATGGAGCCGCAGGTATTACGCCTGCGCCCGGCGGTGCATTGCCGCACCCCCATTGAGGCGTATTCCCTGCGGATCAGCCCGGCCAAACATTTTATCAACTGGCAGCAAGACCCCTTCGGTAATTTTCTGGCGCGGGTGGTATTCCCCGAACCGGTCGATCAGATGAGTATCGACGTTAGTCTGATCGCGCAAATGACGGTGATCAACCCGTTTGATTTTTTCATGGAAGAATACGCCGAACATTATCCCTTCAAGTATGCTAAAGATCTGCAGCGGCAACTGTCACCCTATCTTGCGCTGACCGAGCACGGGCCGCGGCTGCAAGGCTGGTTGCAAAGCATCGACACCCGCAAGGTTAACACGATTGATTTTCTAGTACGTATCAATCAACAACTGCAAGCCGCGATCCATTACAACATCCGCATGGAACCCGGTGTGCAAAGCGCTGAACAGACCTTGCAACGCGCCGACGGCTCCTGCCGTGACTCGGCCTGGTTGCTGGTTCAAATCTTACGTCACCTGGGGTTGGCGGCACGCTTCGTCTCGGGTTACTCCATACAATTAACCGCCGATCAAAAACCCCTCGACGGACCAAGTGGACCCAGCCAGGATGTGACCGACTTGCACGCCTGGACCGAAGTATATATTCCCGGTGCCGGTTGGGTTGGCCTGGATCCCACCTCGGGTTTATTCGCCGGCGAAGGCCACATTCCCTTGGCCTGTACCCCCGAACCCGCCAGTGCCGCGCCGCTGACCGGCGCATTCAAGGGCCAGGCCACCACCACGTTTGAGTTTCACAACCACGTCACCCGTCTGCAGCAAGACCCGCGCGTGACCAAACCCTATCGTACGGAGGAGTGGCAAGCCATCCAGGCATTAGGACAACACATCGATGATCAATTGCAAGCCGATGATGTACGTCTAACCCTCGGTGGCGAACCGACGTTTGTATCGATCGACGACATGGACTCGTCACAGTGGACCGTGGCCGCCGACGGCGCGGACAAACGCCAGCGTGCCGGTGAACTGCTGCGGCGCCTCTGGGCACAGTTCGCCAAAGGCGGACTCTTATATTATGGACAGGGTAAATGGTACCCTAGCGAACCCCTGCCGCGCTGGGCGTTGGGATGTTTTTGGCGCAAAGATACGGTCGCGGTGTGGCAACAACCCAAGTGGCTCGCGAATGAAACCCAGGATTACGGCTTTGGTGCGCTGCACGCCGAACGCTTTATCGTCGCCCTGGCTAAACAGCTGGGGGTAGTTCCACAGCATGTGTCTGCCGGCTATGAAGACAGTGTGTATTATCTGCATCGCGAGAGCGAATTGCCGATCAACCTTGACGTCTTACAGACCGATTTGAATGACTCCTTGGAGCGCCAACGGCTCGCCGCCTTGCTCAAACGTGGACTGGCAACCCCCAGCGGTTATGCCTTGCCGTTGCAGCTTGATGCAACCCGACAAGCTTGGCGCAGTTGTGAATGGCGGTTTCGCCACGGCCGCATGTACTTGGTGCCCGGCGATTCCGCGATGGGACTGCGACTGCCGTTGGACTCCCTCCCCTGGGTCGAGCCGGCGCAGCGCGACACCGCCCATGCGCGCAGCCTGTTTGAGCCGTTGCCGCCCTTGGGTGATGACAGCGGCGAGATCGCACGGCGTTACAGCGTACCGGTTCGTACCCCTGCCGCGCATCCGGAGATCCACGATCAGGTTATTGATAAACCCAAGGAGCCGTTGATACACACGGCCTTGTGCGTCGAAACACGGCAGGGACGGCTGCATATATTCCTACCGCCGTTGACACACTTGGAACATTACCTGGCATTACTACACGCGGTGGAAACCACCGCCGCGGACTTACAACTGCCGGTGATCATCGAGGGTTACCCACCGCCAACGGACCCGCGTCTGCAACGGCTGATGGTAACACCCGACCCCGGCGTGATCGAAGTTAATATTCACCCGGCCGAAAGCTGGGCGCAACTAACCCAGATCACCACCGACCTGTACGACATCGCGCGCGCCACACGCTTGGGCACGGAGAAATTTATGCAGGACGGCCGCCACACCGGCACCGGCGGCGGTAATCACATCACCTTAGGCGGCGCAACCCCGGCCGACAGTCCGTTTTTGCGCCGCCCGGATTTATTGCGTAGCATGATCACCTACTGGCAACATCACCCGGGCTTGTCGTATTTATTTTCAGGATTGTTCATCGGTCCGACCTCACAAGCCCCGCGGGTGGATGAAGGTCGCGACGAGATGTTGTATGAACTGGAAACCGCCTTTGCGCAGATGCCCACGGGAGTAGTCACCCAGCCATGGTTGGTGGATCGCCTGCTGCGTAATTTATTGATCGATATCACCGGCAATACCCACCGCGCTGAAATTTGCATCGACAAATTATACGCGCCCCACAGCCAAAGCGGGCGGCTGGGATTGGTGGAATTGCGCGGTTTTGAAATGCCACCGCACGCGCAGATGAGCCTGGTGCAGATGTTATTACTGCGCGCGTGCATCGCCTGGTTTTGGCGTCAACCCTACACCAAACCCTTGGTACGCTGGGGCACTGAATTGCACGATCGTTTTATGCTGCCGCACTATGTACAGCGGGATATGCAAGACATCGTGGCTGATCTTAATCGCGCGGGGTTTGGCTTTGATGCAGGTTGGTTAGAACCGTTTGTGGAATTTCGTTTTCCGCGCTACGGTCAGGTTCAAATTCAAGACCTGTCACTGGAGTTACGCATGGCCTTGGAGCCCTGGCATGTGTTGGGTGAGGAGGTCACCGCCCAAGGCACGGCGCGTTATGTGGATTCCTCGCGCGAACGCTTACAGGTGCGCGTCAACGGCATGACCGATACGCGTTTCGTCGTCACCTGCAACGGCCGGCGTGTGCCGTTACACGCCACCGGCACCCATACCGAGTATGTCGCCGCGGTGCGTTATCGCGCCTGGCAAGTCCCCTCGGCCTTGCATCCGACGATTGGCGTACACGCGCCCTTGGTGTTTGATATTATCGACACCTGGAATAACCACTCGATTGGCGGCTGTACCTACCATGTTACCCATCCTGGCGGGCGCAATTTCACCGATTTTCCGGTTAACAGCCAGGCCGCCGAATCCCGCCGCAACGCGCGTTTTTGGCCGTACGGCTACACCCCCGGGCCACGGCCGGTAGCCGCCGATGAATCCAATGCGGAATACCCCTATACCTTGGATTTGTTACGCCCTAATAGCGTCCGATGATCCGATGCACAAACCGCAACTTGTCACTGATGGTGGCGGTAATGGCAAACGGGTAAGCATCGCGCAAACCCATGCTGCGATTCAACGAATTCATCACCAAGGTTAAACTCACCCAATCGCGCAACATGTCATCGAAGCTGGATTTGCAGCGCGCATCCGAGGTAAGTTGCGCCGTGCCGCTATTCACCAACGGTGCACTGAAGCTTTTGCCGCGAATCGCGAAGTCGTAATCGTAGGCGGTATCCAGGGTGTCCACCATGTGCAGATAATGCGCGAAGGTCTCGGCAAAATCCTCCCAGGGATGGGCGCTCGCATACGCACTGATATACGACACCGGCCACTGCTTGGGGGCACCTTGTTGATAATAGTCCGCCAAGGCCCGCGAATAATTCCGCCGTTCATCACCGAAGACCTGACGATAGTCCGTCAGCAAGCTCGGTGTGGTATGCAACACATACCAATAATAATGGCCGATCTCGTGGCGAAAATGCCCCAGCAGGGTCCGGTACTGCTCTCCCATCTTCTCGCGCATGACGGTGCGTTGCACTGGATCGGCCTCGGCCACGTTGATGGTGATCACACCTTGGTTGTGACCCGTCATGACCTGCTGTTCATCAACCGCGTCGTTAAATTCGGCGGGTTCGCGCGAGGCCAAAAACTGAAACGCCAAGCCACGCGTATTATCCGCATCACGACCCTGCAGCGGTAATCGCAAACGGTACAGGGTATATAACAAACGCCGTTTGGCCGATTCGGTACGTAACCACAACAGGTGGTTCTCCGGGTGGGTCAGATCAGGGACCGTATCATTTAAGCGGCAGGCCTGACAGTACGGCTCGGTATCGTTCTCGGCAACCAACCAATTACACACGTGCTGCTCGGCGTAATTCCGGCACAGACGGTAGTGGCCCTGCCCGGCATGTACCGCGGCATCGCGCCAAAGATCCTCCGTCACCGGTTCTAGGGCAAGTAACTGCAGGCGATCCACCGCAAAACCCAGCTGGCGCTCGCACACCAGACAGCGAGTGTTCTCAAAGTGCAAGTTGTTGCCGCATACACAGCGAAAGGTTTTCATGTTGAACTAACCCCGTCAATTCCCCCAAGTTAAGCATGCCCCCCGCCGCATGGCAATTCGTATCATCGTGTAATGACCTCCAGCGGCGATGCAGCCGCCGGGAAGCTGTGCGATAATGCCGTTCAGTACACATCCAGCGTGACACCGATGCAAGCCCAGGTTATTAAACCCGAAGAACATTTTATTACCGAAGAGCCGTATTATGAATCGATCGGCGACGAAATCGCGGTGTTCAGCGCGGCCTACCGGCAAAAATTGCCGGTGCTCCTCAAGGGCCCCACCGGTTGTGGCAAGACCCGGTTCATGGAGCACATGGCCTGGCGACTCCACCGGCCGCTGATCACCGTCTCCTGCCACGATGATCTAACCGCCTCGGATCTGGTGGGGCGCTTCTTGGTCAAGGGGGGCGAGACCGTGTGGATAGACGGTCCCCTGGCGCGTTCGGTCCGCAGCGGCAGCATTTGTTACTTGGATGAAATCGTCGAGGCCCGCAAAGACACCATGGTGGTAATCCACCCCCTGGCCGATGATCGGCGGGTGTTACCGATCGAGAAACTCGGCGAACTGATCGAGGCCAACGAGGATTTTTGCCTGGCCATTTCCTACAATCCCGGCTATCAGAGCGTCTTAAAGGATCTCAAACAAAGCACCCGCCAACGTTTCATCGCGCTGGAGTTTAATTACCCCGCCCCGGATTTGGAGGCCACGATCATCTTAAAAGAAACCGGCCTGCCGCGCGAGATGGCGAGCAAATTGGTGAAGTTCGCCAGCATGACGCGCAATTTAAAAGGCAGCGGCCTGGACGAAGGGGCCAGCACCCGACTGCTGGTGCACGCCGCCAAACTCATCACCGCCGACATCGCACCGGTCACCGCCTGTCACACCGCCATCGCCGCCGCGCTAACCGATGACGCGGAAATGATCGCGGCGATCAACGAACTGAGCGGTTCGTTGTTTTAAAACCTCCTCACCCCGCCCTCTCTCGGCGGGAGAGGAAAACATGCCAAGTCCCGCCGATCCTGCCAATCAACTACAGATAGTACACTTCCACTTTAATTGGGTTATCGATAATCCGCTTGGAAACGATCTTTATTCCAGGACATATCCCACCAGACGCGCACGGATTGAAACCATTTATCCTGAAACTGATACAGATTACCGGCATATTTAGTCAGGATGGCCGCATCGCGGATCAATTCCGGATCGGCACCGGGATAGGCTTTTAAACGAATAATTTGCTGGTTCAATAAGGCTATGGCGTGATAATTTCGTTTTTGCTGGATCGCATAGGCAGTATTCATAAGCGTTTGCTGCGTATCCAAAATAAGCTTGGAACGCGCCACCTTACCTTCGTGATAGGGCAGGCAGTCGTTGTGATCTACTCCATAACTTATCGCTATTGCTTGCTGAATCTTTTGGTAGCGCTGTTGCGCAGGATGAAAATACTCCAGGCTTGCATGCAACAACTCGCGGCGTTTGTCACTCGACATGGCCGGTACTTTTAGTTTTACTAACAACACCCGCGTCTCGCCGGCATCCAGGTTGTTTAACGTCAATTGAATACGATTTTTTTGGATCACGATATTTTTTGGGTTGACCACCTCGATAAGTTCCACCCCCGCGGCGGGTTCGATACTGGCCTGTAACTCGCGATAGTGGCTGGCATGGATAAAATGCAATTCGCTATTAAGCCAGAGGGGCAGATTAAAATAGTCATTGTTAAACGCTAACCGCCCGGCGCCCTGCGTCACAATGGCATCCAGCAAGGCAAAATCAGGTTTCTCCCCCAGGCTCAGGATCGAAAGTTTGCCCGTGCTGATCTTCAACAGCCCCGCGATATCGATCAGGTCTTGTCGCGCCGCCGCACCCGGTCGAGCCATATCCCCCAGCAACAGCAGAAAATGTTGCGGCCTTGCGGCAAATTTGGCTTGGGATATTTTTTTCAAGAACATTTCTAGCGAATCGGAGCTATCGGTGAGTACACCTGGCGTGGTTAACCAGGCCGGTCGGGTAAACGCCGTGTCAACGCTGATCGATAAACCGCTGGAGGATGCGGCGCTGCTCTGCGCTAACGCGTTTATCACCTGTTGCTCAAATGACTGGTAGTGCGCGTTGTCGAGCGCCTCATCATAGATCAGCACATGGATGGCGGCGGGTTGTAACGCCGCCGGTTTGGCGACAATACCCAGTTGCGCATACAGCTCCCCGCCCGTCGCCATGATCCGTGGGCGATCAACATCGATATGCAGGGCCAACGCGGGGTCGCCGGGGGAATAGTCATGTTGGTACTGGTTCAGAATATCATCGACCTCGACCGATTCCGTTCCCAACACATGATCTTCTGCGAGACTCTGATTGACGAAATCCATACGGGCGGTTTGAGTACCGCAGGCAGTGAGCCCCAACAGGGTGATAACAAGACCCGTCCCAATGAGCCGTTTATTACGTAATAGCTTGATAATGAGCATTTTCTTATCCTCTCTGGCATTAAATGGGATATATTTCCCAATTAATAGTGGGAAATATATCCCATATATTTGGGATGTCAAGACCAATTACGCTAGAATCGCTTCCGGACCACCCAAAGGAGAACCGCGATGCTGAGGATGTCACACCGGTTAATGACTGGCCGGAGCTTTTTATTAAACCTGGCGGCGTGCTTATGCCTGGGCAGTGTGTGGCTAAGCACCCCGCTGCACGCCGAAACGTGGAGCAACCGCCTGAATTTACGCTTTGTCAAAATCAACGCGGGCAAATTCACGATGGGCAATCCACAGCTCGAGGACACGGCCTTTGAACTACCCGACGGGGACATCGAATCGATCCAGGATGAAACCCCGCCGCACCTGGTCCAGATCACCCAGGATTTTTGGCTGGGAGAAACCGAGGTAACCCAGGCGCAGTGGTTTAACGTGATGGGGACGCGCCCCGGTCCCGACGCACTGTGGCGTGGTGACTGGAAGAACTTACCGGTGGTGTCGGTCAGCTGGGAAGACACGCAACGTTTTATTCGTAAACTCAACGCCCTCGAAAAATCCACCGCCTACCGCTTGCCCACCGAGGCAGAATGGGAATACGCGGCGCGCGCGGGTAGTGTAGATTCCCGTCCCTTTCCTAAAACCCAGCTCGCGGAAAATACCTGGTATATCGCCAACTCCGGCGACCACGCCCAGCCCGTCGCCACCAAACCCGCCAACCGTTGGGGTGTCTACGACATGTTGGGTAATGTGTGGGAATGGGTCGGCGATTATTATCAGTCGGAGTATTATAGCCACTCGCCACGGGATAACCCCTCCGGCCCCGATAGCGGCACAAAACGGGTGCGGCGTGGTGGATCGTACCATTGCCAAGCGCACTTGATGCGCGTGAACTATCGCGCCGCCGATACCCCGGATACACGCTATACCGTGCTGGGATTTCGCGTAGTGCGTGAGGTCGCCTCAACCACAGCACGCGCTCCGAAATGGTAAATAGACGAGCCCACGGTGCAGCAAAATCACTCTCAATTGTTTCAAGCGGTGGTACGCATGTTGCGCCCGCTGGCGCGGCTGTTGTTAAAACGTGGATTGAGTTACGGTGTGTTTTCCGAAGCCACCAAACTGGCCTTTGTCGAGGCCGCCTTACACGACCTGGCCTTACCCGGCAAAAAACCCACGGCGTCACGCATCTCGACGCTCACCGGCTTATCCCGCAAACAAGTCAGCTGGTTACTGAACCTGGAAACCACCGGGGTGGTTGACGCGCAACACAAACTCAACCGTGCGGCGCGGGTGATCGGCGGCTGGATCAGCGATAGACGTTTTACCGATAAAAACCAACAGCCGTTGAGTTTAGCCTTTGACGGTGTTGCAAATAGTTTTTCCACCTTGGTGCGCGACTACAGTGGTGACATCCCGCCGCGCACCATCGCCGACGAGCTCACGCGTCTGGGCGCCATCGCGTTAACAACGCAAGGGGAACTACAGCTACTACGCGCCGCTTATATCCCCGCGGCCGGCAGTGATGAACAAATCAATTTTCTGGCCGACGACGTGGCCGATCTACTCAACACCATTACGCATAACATCGAACACACCGATCCGCAGCACAAGCGCTTTCAGCGCAAGGTGTTTTACAATAACATACCGGTGGAGGTCATGGAGGAATTGCGCCAGTACATCGCCGCCCAAGGCCAGCAATGTCTGGAAACCATTAACCGCAAACTGGCCCACTATGATCGGGATAACCACCCGGCGGTGCGTGGCACTAAGCGCATCAAAGTTGGATTGGCGATACACGCTATCGAGGAACCCCTACCATGAGCCTAACCCTCCGTCATCTAACCCTGCTTGGCTTGATCTGCGGCGGTCTTATGCTGGGTTGCGCGCCATCCACCCGACGCGATGAAGGCGGCATTGTCGGCTCGGGCACTAAAATTGATTGTGGCCAGCAACCAACACACCCCTCGTGTAATCAACAGCCGCATTAAAATCTCATGTCCGATCCCAAACACCCCAGCCGCAACGCCGACGATATCGCGCAACAACTTGATGTCATACTTGAAGCGGAGTTTTCGTTTTTAAAAACGCTGCAACCGGCACAGATCATTGCCGGGCTGGAACGCCGCGAACAAGAGTTTATTTTAACCTGGGTCAAACGGGTATCCAGCACCAACATTCAACTCGCCTATCAATTCATGAACGAGGTGATCGGCAAACTGGCGGTGATGGATAAAAAAATCATCGAGGCCTGGGCCTTGCATGCGATGGACATCTACGACCAAGACGGCATGTACCCGGCGCTGGAAGTGTTGCGGCATATTGATCGTTTTATCCATCACTCACACCAACGCACCGCCGGTGCTGTCTTAGAGGATATTATCGGTGTACTGGCGCATTTTACCCACGGGCTTTCCGGCCGCGCCCTAACCCTGCAAGAAGCCGACGAGGTTTACACCGATACTGAAACCATTTATTTACCGCCGCTGATAGGCCGGTTACCCAACACCGAGGATAATTTTAAAATTTACAAAGCCATGGTGGCCTACCATTGGGCCCAGGTGCGGTTTGGAACATTTCGCGAATCCTTGGCATGCGGCATCGCCGACCGGCCGCAACCGCAACGTTTTTTGGCGTTATTTCATAGCTTTGAACGGTTACGCTTGGAAGCGCATTTAGCCCGCGA
Source organism: Gammaproteobacteria bacterium (assembly GCA_016194635.1). Taxonomy (GTDB): domain Bacteria; phylum Pseudomonadota; class Gammaproteobacteria; order UBA6429; family Thiohalophilaceae; genus JACQBC01. Next base: position 63,859 of record JACQBC010000019.1, read on the forward strand.
ATTACCCGGTTTGTACCGTGACATGCAACGGCTGTTATCCGATCTGGGTGAGACCTTGACGCCACCCTGGCAGATCCATGCGCGGCAACTCACCGATCCACACTTGACGGTGCAACAGGTCATTGAACTTACCGCGCAACACTTGGATAGCCTCGATCCCTTGCCCCGCTGTTTTTACCAAGGCCCGTTGCGCTTAGAAAAAGTCGCGGCCTGCCAGCAACAACGCATTGAGAAAGAAAAAGCTCAATTACGCAGCTTGTTGCGGCACTTCACGGAAGAGATCAAAGGTAAACAAGGAAAAGATGCCTCGGAATATCACTACGAGGCTCGACAAAACAGCTCCGTGGAAGACCCCGTCGCAGGCGAAATCGAATTAACCCTCGACGGTCAACCGATGCCGGTACCCGAACACGCCAAAGCATTGCTGACTTCGATCATGCAAGACTTTGGTGAAATTCCCCCGGAGTATTTAACCCCGGCCGGTCCGGGCGAATACGACCCGGCCTTATTCGCGCCGCAACACCCAGATCCCGATGAGGTCTGGAAAGGCACGTACCACGAAGAAGGCGCGTTTTTATATAACGAGTGGGATTACAAACGCCAGCATTACCGCAAGAACTGGTGCGCGGTGCGTGAAAAAGATATCGCGCCGGTGCTGGATGACTTCGTCGCCAAGACCCTGCGCAAATATTCGGGGCTGGTGAAACACCTGCGTAAAACCTTCGAGGCGATGCGCGACGAAGATCGTCTGCTCAAGCGTCAGGTGCACGGCGATGACGTCGACATCGATGCCCTAGTCGAGGCCCTGGCCGACAGTAAGGACGGCAGCGAAATGTCGGATCGTTTATTTACCCGCATGCACCGCAGCGATCGCAATATCGCGGTGCTGTTCATGGTGGACATGAGCGGTTCCACCAAGGGCTGGATCAACGAGGCCGAACGCGAGGCGTTGATCTTGCTGGCCGAAACCCTGGAATTGCTCGGTGATCGGTATGCGATTTACGGATTCTCCGGCACCGCGCGCAAACGCTGCGAGATCTACCGCATCAAACACTTTGACGAACCCTACCACGACGACGTCAAGGCGCGCATCAGCGGCATCACGCCCAAAGATTACACCCGCATGGGCTTCGCGCTACGGCATTTATCCCGGCTGTTGAATGAGGCCGAAGCCAAGACGCGAATTTTAATTACCATCTCCGACGGCAAACCCGACGACTACGATCACTACCGCGGTGAATACGGCATCGAAGACACCCGCCGCGCCTTGATCGAAGCGCGCCGCAGCGGCATCCATCCGTATTGCATCACCATCGACAAAGAAGGCCGCGACTATCTGCCGCACATGTACGGCCCGGCAAGTTACACCGTGATCGACGATGTGGCGAAGTTACCCTTGAAGGTGTCGGATATTTATCGGCGGATAACGACTTAAAGCGTTATAGCAGTACCTTGACGAACTCATCTTCTAATACTATCGAACACAAGACTTCCGATTCTAAATCCCTCGAATTCGAGGGATTTGGCGCTCATCGCGACTTATGGAAAGAAACCGATAATGAATCGATCACACGTCCTTGAATTACTCACTCAAAGCAAAACGGTGCTGGCGGCCCGCTATGGTGTCACGCAGCTTGCCCTGTTTGGTTCCACCGTGCGTGATGCGGCCCGCAGTGACAGCGACATTGATATTCTGGTTGCCTTTGACGGGCCCGCCACGTCGGAACGCTACTTCGGCGTCCAGTTCTATCTCGAAGACCTGTTCGATAGCAGGATCGATTTAGTGACGGTAAAAGCCTTGCGTCCAGAATTGCGGCCTTTCATTGAAAAGGAGGCAGTACATGTCTGATGCCGTACAACGCGAGTGGCAGTTCTATCTCGACGATATGATCAGCTTTGCCGAAAAAATCATTACCTAGACCACGGGTCTGGATCAGGCAAGTCTTATTGCTAGTACCCTCAATTACGACGCTACTGTACGCAACTTGGAATTGATCGGTGAGGCCCGATGCATATCCCGGATGAGGTACGTAACACAAAGCCACAGATTCCATAGCCGCTTATACCGCTTAAATCCTGAGCACCTCGTAAGCTTGGCGGGTCGGACTTCAGTCCGATAGCGACCCGTCGAACTAAAATACAGTCTGCCAAGCTACAACCTATGCCATTTTAAATGGCTCGCCACAGCACGGCTATGGCATTTGGTATTTCGCGCGGATACACTGAAAACAAAGATACCCCCTGACCATTAAGGATGTGTATGACGACCGCGTCGCTTTCAGCCCTCCGCAAAGGAGACCGGGGCCCGCGGGTGAAAGCCCTGCAAGAGGCCCTGATCAAAGTCGGCTTCCCGCTCACCGCCACGGACTATTTTGGGCCTAAGACCTACGACGCCGTCCGTACGTTTCAGCGAAAGAATACCCTCGCCAATGCCGCCCTTGCCGCCAAACAGGACCCGCCACCTGCGGTACCGGCGATGCTGCCGGGGACGCTGCGTACATCGCAGAGAGGGCTGGAGTTTATTTATAACCATGAAGCATGGGCAGAACACAGTAACATCCTCCATTGGCCCAAAGGTGCAAGTGGTGTCACCCTGGGGCCGGGTTATGACATGAAGAAACGGACTTCAGACGAGATTAAACGCGATATGCTGGCAATCGGCCTAGACAGCGATACAGCTCAGAAAATAGGGCAGGCGGCGGGCCTAAAAGGTTCTAAAGCCGAGGAATTTAAGGATGCCAACAAAAATCTTGTGAAGTTAACGACTGAGCAAGAAAAACAGCTGTTGGTCTTGATAGTTCCAGCATATGAAAAAATAGTTCAAGGTGCGATAGTAATACCCCTAACGCAAAATCAGTTCGATGCACTGGTTTGTTTTGCCTATAACCCAGGGGGCGAGTTTAACATTGTCGCGCGGTATATTAACCACGATAAAACAGGGGATGGTATGACGGTAATTAAAAATGCTGTTTTATCTGATGGGAAAGTTATGAAGGGTTTAGTAAATCGTCGCAACGATGAGATCAGGTTGTATCTTTATGGGAAATACAATTAATAACTAAGACTTAAAGGATAGTTATGCTAGCAATAAATGAAAAATCAATAGGAATTGTGACTATTAGATCGCTGGTGTTCCTAATATTATTTATAAGTTCTTGGTGTTATGCTGAGGAGCAATCTTCTTCAGCTCAAATAAACAAGTTAATTGGAACCTGGCAAGTTGAGAGCGTGCATGTTGATACTGGTGCAACTCGCACCTTACACGTACAGTTCAATGATCCTAGCCTCATAGGTCGTATGCTCACGGTGTCAGCTGATAAATTATTAATGAACACGCCCGGACATAAAATGTGCACCGATCCGACAATATCTTCAAAACTCACCACGGCAGCGGTCTTGATTAAGGACACCATGGGTGGTCGAGGATTACCCCCCGAAATACCTACCCCGGAAGATTATGAATTACCGCTAACGAGCCAGAGTACCGTCAACGTGATGTGGTTGCGCTGTAAGACGGGTGGTTTTGGTGCGGACAACCCCAATTGGTTACTGTTGTTGCCCAATGGACAACTTGCCGTGGATTGGCATGACGGGGCTATTCTTGTTTTTAAACGTTTACCCGCCGACGTCAAGCCGGACCCTTCTTTTAATTGTGCTAAAGCCACTATCCCGGCGGAAAAAACCATTTGCGGTTCCATCGCCCTTGCCGCCTTCGATCGTAGCGTAGCGAAATCGTATCGCAATGCCATCACGTTTTATAAACATGTTGAAAATACGAAGGGGCTAAAACGATTGCAATCCGAGCAGAAGAAGTGGCTGGGTGAACGTAACGCCTGTAAAACAGACATTAATTGCTTGCAAAAATCCATGGAAGAAAGGCTAGACGCGATTGACGAGGGCGTGAATGATCCTGAGAGCTAGTCATCAACTTACCCTTGGTATCTATCCCGGTGGATAGTTATCGCATGCACTATTGGTTTGTTTTATGGCTTGTGTTTATCGGTTCTTTTATCGTCTCAACGGCACAGGCAAAAGACACGCCCGTCAGTCCACTTCCCGCAGCACTTATTGGCACATGGCAAGTGACAAAAGTGGATATCGATAAAGGGGCCAGCCATACCCCGGGGTATCAAATAAATGATCCTCAACTCGTTGGTCGGATGTTTACCTTCACCACAGAACTGTTAACCAATAACACACCGGAAAATCAGACATGCACCGGCCCTTCGGTGACGCGTACACACGCAACAGCCGCCGCCTTGATCAAAGATAGCATGGCAGGCCGTGGCTTTCCTCCCGTACCTACTCCCGAGGATTTTGGCTTACCACTCACCTCTAATACCGCTGTCGATTACTGGTTAGTGAAATGTACCAAAGAACATATTTGGGGCGCCGTCGGTCAAGTTGAAGGCATTTACGGTGCCTGGATCGTTGCGTTATCAAAGGATCAGCTCATCGTGCATTGGTACGCCGAAACCATTCTAACCTTGAATCGCGTAGCCGCCAACGCCAAACCCAGCCCCTCGTTTAATTGCGCCAAGGCCACTACCCCCACGGAAAAAACCATTTGCAGCTCCCTCGCGCTCGCGGCGTTTGATCGTAGCGTGGCGCAATCGTATCGCGACGCGATCGATTTAATGAAAGAAGTGAAAAACCCCGAGGGTTTGCGCACGATCAAAGCCGCCCAGAAGAAATGGCTGGCTGTGCGAAACGCTTGTGGTACCGATGTTGAGTGCCTGCAAAAAACCATGCGTGAACGCTTAGAA
>JACQBC010000020.1 GCA_016194635.1 Gammaproteobacteria bacterium
CGGCCTCCAAAAAATGGACGATGCCGCTGCATCATTGGAATGTGGTCTTGAATCGATTTATGCTGGAATATCAGGGTCGGTTACCGAAAGGTTTCTAATGTTGACTAAATGGGCAGCTACACAGAATTATTTACAGGGTCTATTGCCACTTTAAAAATGAAACTGTTTCTCTTTTCTAATGAATGAATAACCCATCGACCACTGTTTATACTCTTTGTAGCCTGTTGCTGTTTATTACCAACAGTATTGCGTCGACTCATTTTAATCCACGATCTCTTTCGACGACAGCGGGTGTAGCATGACGGCTTCTAATTCAGAAAGTTTTGAAACAGGTGCGCTTATGGCTGTAAACCTAGGAGGCGAGGCGGGCACGATTGGCGCTATATACGGTCAATTGGCTGGTGCGCATCACGGCGAAACGGCTCTGCCATTTCATTGGATTAAAAGTCTTGCCTATTTTCACGTTTTTATTTATTCGCGGACGAATTGGTTGCGTTTTATTCGGGAATGCCAAGATATAAACAATTGGGTTATACTAGTCGATGCCTCTTAACGATAAACCCTGCATGCTGTTAGGAAAGGATTTCGCCCACTACGGCGAGGTAGGCTATTGTCACACGGCGATGAAGATGCACTGCGCCATCAGCGTTGGCGCGGATAAAACCTCGCCGTCGTTACGGTTTAAAGGAGACCTACGCTCTACCAATGAAGACGCTCTTACGGCCGTGTCTTGCGGCGATACGGCTTTACTGGCGGTGGCGGATGCCCACTTTGGGCAGTGGGCCAGCCAGGCGTTAGTCGCCGGGTTGGCCGGTTATGCGCGCGACATTACCGATCAGGCCAGTCTGTATTCGTATCTACAACAACTCTGTGATGAGTCCTGCGATCACAGCCAGCCTTCTGAAACCACCTTGCTGATGGTTTGCTTAAATTTACTGTCCGGCGATGGATTCGGTGTGTCGTTCGGCGATTCAAGCGCGGTGTGCGTGGGTCGCCAGGGTGTGCGGCATTTGAATACCAAAAATTCTCAGTACGTCAGTTTAAACAAGCCCCATAGCCTGGATCCCGCGTGCGCCGAGGAGTTCAGTTTTACCCTCCGTCCCGACGAGTTATTAGTGGTATTTACTGACGGTGTGGACGAATGCCACTACGGATCGCCGGCAACCTCGGTGACTGATCAACATCTGCAGCGCCTATACCACGTATCCGCGGGCGATGCAAAACACTATCTAACGCAGCTCGTCGAACTTGCATTGGCGGGGGTTAACGGCAACCCCGGTGGTCAAGACAATATAGCAATTGTGACGGTGTCGTTATAATATGCACGGGTAAGGGCTAAATCTGCGGCATCACACCAGAAAATTCATTGGTTTTTAGACCTATCCCCTACTAGGGGAGGTACAGGTCGGGTAAAATGTGAATGACTCAGCGCCAGTGTACCGACCAAAACCCTGGCCAAGATATCCGTACATGGAATGCGGGTTTTGTCGCCCTCGCTCTTGCCGCGTTAATTTTAAGGATGCGATAATCAATCATGCCGAATACCACCGCCGACACCACCACAGCATCCGACAACAAACACGCGGTGACCCACCAAAATAACGGCTATATCACGCTGTGGAGCCTACGTGTACTCTTGCAGCTGAATATTTTTGACCGGTTTGTGGATCGTTACGGCGGTTTTGAAAATGCCGAAGTATTGCAGTCGATTGGTTTATACGATTTTTACCATTCGGACAGCGAGATTCAACGCCACCCGCCCCAACGTCAGGCCTTACTCAAACAATTAAGCGCGCGACTTAAACTTTTATCTAAAAAATCACAAGCCTCGGTGCAAGACGATATTTTTTCCTCCAGTATTGGGCTGTTAAAAAAATCCCTAACCTTAACCAAGGCCGATATCGAATTATTGCGTTTTGCCGCCAGCGCGCCGCTAAGCACCGGGTTCGGTTATATACTGGAAATCATTGGTGAACTGAATTATAGTCAAACCAAACATGCGCTCGCGATCATCTTAAATATACCCCATGCTGACATTGAGCGATCACTAAACCCTGACAGCATTTTATTATCGTCCGGCTTGCTTTACATCACCGCGGGCGAAGGACATATTGCCCGGCTCCATGGCAGGCTCGATCTGCCCAACGGGATTAAACAGGCCTTATCCAAAGAACACAAAACCGATGCCTCAATGTTGCAGTGTTTCTTTCGCGATTCACCCCGCGCGCGCCTGGGGAAAAAAGACTTCGAGCATATGCAGCAGGATTTTGAATTGATCCAAAGCTATCTAAGCTCAGTTTTTCTCAAGAAAACCCGCGGCGTAAATATTTTAATCTACGGCGATCCAGGCACCGGTAAGACCGAGTTTGTCCGTACGCTCTGCGCCGTGAATAAATTCACCCTATTTGAAATCACCATGCAGGATACTTACGGTGCGCCTATCAGCGGCGCCGATCGGTTTGCAACCCTGCAGTTATCGCAAAAACTTATTGCCAGTAAAAAGCGCTGTGTGTTGTTATTCGATGAAATCGAAGATGTCTTCCCCAATGCGGAATTTAACATGTTCGGCCAGGCCATCGTCACCAACAACAAAAAATCGTGGATCAATAACCTATTAGAAGACAACCCCATCCCCACGGTATGGATCAGCAATACAGTGAATCAAATCGATTCATCCTACCTGCGCCGGTTTGACTACGTATTAAAATTGCGCCCGCTCACAAACGCGGTGCGCTTGCGGATCATTAAAAAATACCTGCGTCATTTCCCAGTGCGCGCCGAATGGTTATCCCAACTGGCCGAGCAAGAATATCTGGTGCCTGCCTTGGTCGAACGCGCCGCGAAAGTGGTTAACCACTTGGATCAAAGCAATCCCACGCAGCTTGAACACACTTTGGAGAATATTATCGGCAACACCCTTGAAGTGATGGGTTTGCCCAAAGGTATCCGTAAAAAAGCCCTGCACAACACCCAATACCGCTTGGAGTACCTCAATCCAGACGCTAATCTGAGTGATTTATGCACGGGCTTGGCGCGTCACCCCGAGGCACGGATTTGCTTGTACGGTCCCTCGGGCACGGGTAAGACCGCCTTTGCGCATTACCTCGCCAAGGAATTGAACAAACCCGTTCTGTTAAAACGCGCGTCGGATATACTGAGCAAATGGGTGGGCGAGGCCGAGCACAATATCGCTAACATGTTTTATCAAGCGACCCACGAGGGGATGATCATTTTATTGGACGAGGCCGACAGCTTCTTGCAAGAGCGATCCGCGGCACGGCAATCCTGGGAAGTAACCCAAGTTAACGAGCTGCTAGTACAAATGGAAAGTTTTAGTGGCATATTCATCGCCTCAACCAACTTAATGGATAGCCTCGATGCCGCCTCGACCCGACGTTTTGATTTCAAGATAAAATTTAACTACATGTTACCCGAGCAAGCTTGGAAAATGTTTATGCAGGTACTGCAGGAACACCGTCAAAATACCCATAAGGATCTACAGTCTTTCAAACACGCGATTAACAAACTCGATAAACTCACTCCCGGTGATTTCGCCACAATTATCCGCCAGACCACGAGTTTGGGACAAACCATCACACCGGCAGTATTGCTAGACGGGCTCATCAAAGAATACCAGGCCAAACCCAATGTCAGCCGTTCCATCGGATTTATGTGATCGCATATCGATACACAGCACCTTTTAATCAAATCTTAAGCTCACGTTAGATTAATTCTAAAAGCCCTCCATCAGAACGTGATGGCTAACATTGTTAGCCTAGTCAAAACTACTTATACTCAAAAAACGATCCGATCCATCACATTATTATTTATAGGGGAAAATGCCATGGCCGAGATATTACTGTGTTCGCAACCAATGCACGCCGATATATTAGAAAATCAATGCGGTATATCGACTGAAGACATTTTCGGATTAAATCTAAATCACACTACACCCACACTCACACCCTTCAAGCCCTATCTCCTCGGACAAAATCCCTCAACCCATGACCAATGTATCCTTGGCACATTAGGTTCACCGTCCACCGCGCTCAGTTTAATTGAATTATCGCAAACCATCGGTGCGGATAATTTACATGCCGTTGCTGAAATTCATTCAAAGTTGCACGAGGCGAAAATCCATTTAGATCCTGTTGAACTGTCGAAAGGAATGGTTGAACGGACCGCAGGTGTTATTGAAAGACATGTGGAGAATTTACAAGAAGCGGCCGTAGAGTATCAGAAAAGACTTCTAGAGTTACAACAAGCCAAGAAGGCCGACACGCGCGCGCGTGCCTTGGCAAGGCAAAAAGCCAAGATCGCATTTGATAAAATGCAACAGCATTTTCGTAAGGAAGTTAAATTAGTAAATGGCCGTAAAAAAGTCACCCCGTTAAATAATTTTAAACGCGCCACCAACATTGCCACGAGTAGCCGCAATGTCGCCAAACTTGAAGTCGCAAATCAAGTAGAAGCCAGCAAACTTGCCAAACTCGCAAAAGGGGCGAAAGTCGTGGGTAATGTGATTACCGTGCTGGATTTCGGTGAACGTGTCAATAAAATATCGACAAGTTATAAAGAGGGTGGTAAATGGGAACGTGAGATGTTTGTTGAATCGAGCAGTTTTGCGACATCGGCCATTATTGGAGAAGGAGTAGCCGAAGTTGGTTTGCTGTTACTGATGGCCACTCCGGTGGGGTGGGTGGGTTTAATTGTAGGTGGCGTGGTGATAGCGGGCACGGCTGCCGCCGCCGCATACGGCAGCAACGAACTGATTCATGAAAATGCCGGAAGTACCTATGATGAAATAATGAAATGGATAGGTGGCTAATGACGTTTTTCCAAATCAGTATGATGGCTATAATTGCCTCCGTGGTTGTCGTTGGTCTCTTATTTGTTGTTTTTGGCGAATACACGGTACGTCGACTTCGAAAAAACCCGGAAGTAAAAGACGTATTAGGTTTTGAATATGTCAGCGGTAGGGATATTATCAACGTAGGAATGGCCTTGTCGCTTCCTCGGAAACTGATGCGAAAAGCCAGGCAATCAAAACTCTCGTTTATGTTCGCCGATGCCGATATCTTATATCAATATACGAGTCGAGTTGATCGATGGCTTGCCAGGATATTTACATACTTATTTTTTCTAACAAGTTTTGGGACGCTTTTTATTGTAATCCTCCATAATTTCAAATTAATTTGAGTATTTGTCACAAGGACAGGGAAAGTGTTGGATCATATAGCTTGCGTTGCCTTAATACTGATATTCATGAATCTAAAATGAAATTCTTTGATATTAGTTTGATTGCGCTACTCGGTTCCTTAGTTATTGTCGGAATATTATTTGTAGTTTTTGGCGAATACACGGTACGTCGACTTCGTAAAAAACCAGAATTAAAGGATATATTAGGCTTTGAGTATGTCAACGGCAAGGATATTATCAACGTAGGAATGGCCTTGTCGTTTCCTCGGAAGCTAATGCGAAAAGCCAGGCAATCAAAACTCTCGTTTATGTTTGCCGATGCCGATATCTTATATCAACACACGAGCCGTGTTGATCGGTGGCTTGCCAGGATATTTACGTATTCATATTTTTTTACAGCCTTCGGATTACTTATAATTGTAATCCTCCATAATTTCAAATTAATTTGAGTATTTGTTAGATAGTGCTGGCCGTGGTGTTGAAGTCCTTGTGGGCAAAGTAGGTAGGGCGGGGTTAAGATGAATCATACCATGCGGGAATTTGCGCAGGGGTTGCTTGTGGAAGCCATCGATGCGTCTTACGCCATGGGATTTGTCGAGATCATTTTCAGAGGTGCGTATTTTAAGCCTGGAAAGTCAGCGACCTCGTTTCTAAAAACCTTTGCAAGAAAAGCTTCCGCTAACCTTGAAGGTAGATATTACGATGAAGCAAGTACTGATAGGATACAGTAATCACCAGAGGCGCAATCAGTCGCGAACCAATGTAAGGCATATTATGATGCCATTCGGAGGGCTGCACATGGGGGTTAATAAAGGAGAAAAGTTCAACCATCAAGATATATATGTAAATTATGAACTAGAAGAGGTTATGTTTCGATGGGATTTTCGTGAAGAAAGGATATATAAAAAGTTTTATGGAAAAAGCGAAAATACAGAACCTGTTCCATTTGATAATCGATTATTTAATGATGCACTCCGGTATGGGAATGAAATTGCGCGTGATGAATATATTAAAGGAAAATAACTCAACGATGAATACTATGTTAGACAAGGCAATTAGCTTGGCCAGCAAGGCGCATACCGGCCAGGTCGACAAGGCAGGCAAGCCTTATATCCTGCACCCATTAAGGTTGATGCTAAAATTTAATGATGAAGAAGAAATGATTGTTGCAATATTGCACGATGTTGTTGAAGACAGCGCTATTACCCTTGAACAATTGCAACTACAAGGTTTTTCATGCTCAATCGTTGAGGCTATTGGGTGTTTAACAAAAAAACATAACGAAACCTACGAGGAGTTTATTGCGCGGATCAAAACGAATCACCTGGCACGTAGAGTAAAAATCGAGGATATCAAAGATAACCTGGATTTAAGCCGACTCACCGCGATAACTGAAAAGGACTTACTACGATTGTAGATCGCCATGCGAACATTTATGCCGATGCGTTGCAAAGCGGCAACGGCGGTAAAGTGATTGTGTGGTCGGATGACTCTACCCAATTCTTAGGTACTATTTTTGTTCGCGGCGGTGCAATCGCGGGCAACGGCGGATTTATCGAGACCTCGGGTAAACAAAACCTGCTGTTTGACGGCAGGACGGATCGTACCGCGGTGAACGGCAAGAGCGGTTTATTGTTATTGGACCCCAAAAACATCACCGTTGCCACCGCGACCGTTGCCGGAACAACAAACCTGGATACTACTCTTAATAACGGTGGGGGTTTAGCCTTTAATGACCTTACCACTACCAATCCGGCGGTGGATGGAAATGCCACCTTGGCCACCCTTACCACGGGCGCGTTAGCATCAGAGTTAGCGAACGGCAGTGTGACGTTACAGGCCAACAATAACATCCGGTTTAGTAACACGGTGGATGTATCAGCGAATACTACGGGTAATAATAATGCGCGAGGTAGCGGGCTGACATTACAAGCCGGGAATTCTATTTTTATGGATGCGGCTGTAAAAATCGCTTTAAATCAAGGAAGCTTCACTGCCACCATCAATCATGGTAGAGCCAATTCAGGGAGTACAACAACGAGAGCTATCATGTCCCAGGCAACCTCAGAACAGCCGCTTTAGCGAGGCCATGAATCGCCTGTCGCAGTTGGTCAAGCGCCCAGCGGATAACATTGTAGGTGAGATGCGTGAGATCAACGACGAATCCAATAACCTGTAGCATACGCCGTACCAGATGCTTCACAATGCCTTCCATCTCTTCAGTTTCACGCGCCCCTTTCACTAAGGCGATAGCCATTAAATCGAGCATTGTTGTACCGCCGATAACAAGGAAATTAAGTGACAAGCCCGCTGCTGTCGCGACACGTTTTAACACATGCATCAAAGCCGCATTAATCATCATCAATGAACTCTGAGACAAGGTCAGGGCCGATGCCGATTTTAGCCACTGTTCGATGCTCATGGCGTCCCAATTCGGCCGGGGCGGTGACTTGCGTAAATCAGTCCATTCTTTCCCTGCAACTTGTTTTGCATAGAGGTTCATATCATGGTCGCTAACTCTTACAATTGAATCGGTTCCAAGATAACATTCGGTACCCGGTTGTGGGACATGGACATAGGGCCATAACGGAATCATCGGCACGGGATCGGATTTCTGATAAACACGGAAAATATTCTCCACACCCATCGCATTGGTAAGACTTTGCGCAAACTGAAAGTCGCCCACGCGCGGGCAACCAAACGTGTACAACACCGGCTTGGAGATTCCCTTTCGATGAACCCACTCCGCCGTCAGTGTGGCCAGAGCGCCGCCTAAGCTATGGCCAATACAATGCACTTGCTCGAAATGATTCCCTGCAAAAAATACTTCTAACTGGGGATGAAGTGTTAAAAATATACGTTGGAATCCCGAATGAACCGATTTTCCCATCGTGAGATTATAGGGACTTGTATACAAGTTCGATACCCAATCAAGTTTCGTTTTGGTGCCACGGAATACGACAATCGCATCCTTTTCATAAAGACCTCTTCCCCGGGCTTTAAGGCCAAATCCCGACTCGGTATTCATGACATAACCGCCAGAAGCGCCTTTCATGACGGTTTGTGGATGCACGTCAAAAAACTCTTTTCCCGGATTAGCATTTAAATTGAAGTACTCCAACGCCATTGCCTCGGTCCGAACAGCATAAACACTCTCGGCCGCAAACGCCGCTTGGAAAGGTTTCAAAATTCTCATAAAAACTCCCTTTATACCGTTTTGAACGCTAGCGTTGCCGTAATTGATGTGTCGGCGTTATGGATCAATTTAAAGAATTTTGCAAATGCCCTTAACGTAGGTCGATCCGAACCATTTCACTTCATCGGGATTCGTAATTTCACATGCCAACCGGATAGGCTTATCTAACTCGGCATTTTCTACGTAACGACGTTTATTCATGCTCCACGCCAGATACTCCCGGCCTTGATAACGAATGAGTATCTTTTGCGGTACGAGGGGTTCCATCGGGATAACGGCCACAAGGGAGTGGACGAACTTTGCGTTGAAATGAAAGTGTCCTTGTTCATCGGTAAACGCGATATCCGAAAAGGCTTTACCGTTTTCTTCGTTGAGTGCCCCGCTACGGATGATCTCCGCTCCCGCCACGGGCTTACCCTGGAGCGTGACCACGCCGTGGACGTCGGAAAATAAACAGACTTTTAAAAAATCAAACAGTCCCATGCGTTACCCCATTGTCATTGTTATCCACAAACATTAATAAAGTGTGTTTCTCGACTGCGACTATTTTCCTTCGCAACCTTTGACATCACGGGATACTACTACCCCTTTTGGACGCCTGTAAAGGAAGAGGTGGATGTTGCGACGGAAAGTGGGGTTACTCGCCCGCCGTTCACATGCTGTAACAATTCACGTCGCCCGCCCACGCGACTATTTCTTTAGGTTGCATTAAGACGCGGCCTATTTTTGCCGGGATCCGCGCATCATCCACTTAGAATTTATTACGGCGTTATCGCTTTCAATGCAAGGGTATGGTAGTTTTCTAAACGCACCTTCATGCCACTAAAATAAATTATTTATACTGGGGTATTTGCCTGACGGTGAGGGCTATACCGTGTTGTCTATCGCAGCGAGCCATGGAGAGCGTAGCGAAGGCGAGTAGTCCGCGCCGATTCCATCCCGCTGAAGAGGATCGGCGCAATGATCCGCGGGATCCGGTGCTCGGTCGGGAGGTGTAATCGGAATTCTCGTCCCTGCTGGTCGCGAACCGTGGTCGGCATCGGGTGTCCCTCGTTATGTGTCCATGGATGCTTGGTAGTGAATTATCATGGGAGTATTTTTAAATCATCTTATAACTCTAGGTAATACAGCGCAACTAATCTGCATACGCTGGTCAACGTTCATAGGTTAGTAAAATCGATGTTCGATGGGGATAGGAATACTAGCGGCGCGCTTGTTACGACGTATGTGTTGATCAATCCATGCATGACGAAGCGCACTACGTGCTCTGACCCCGCCCAACTCGTCAAACATTCGCCCGCAACGGTTGTTGGTGTGTGAGCACCTCGCAAGTTCACAATTTTTAACACATAAAAGAATTTATTGGTAGAATCAATGGCACGATATCCGCGACCAGCGGTGCCTTTGCGGATTATGCGTCGGTTTTTTATAAAACCAATAACTTTATCTGGATCTGACCGTGATAAAAAAAGTCTTAGCAGCCTTAGTCATTATTATCCCGGTATCTTGGATAGGCTTCACCGTATATGCACTGACAACCTTCAACCTTGAAACTTTAATGATATACTCCACCCACGGTGACGCTTGTCGCATACCCCATTGCGAGAGCGTGGTAGAGTATTACACCCTCCATTTTCGAGGCACAAAGCAAGACATTGCTGATCTAGAACAGGGTGCTGGACTGTCTTTTGTCTTTGGTGACAGCGAGACGCGCTCAAAATTTTTAAATTTCTTGATTGAAAAAGGGATCAATGTTAACAAGATCAGCCCTATCGATGGAGCAACACCTTTGCATGGGGCCGTACTTTTTAATGATCCCGAGTTGGTAAAGTTTTTGCTCGATCACGGTGCTGATCCAAACATGCGGAAAGAAAAAAATGTAAATTCCCTTCCGGAATACGACAACCTTACCCCGTTAGAACTTGTTGACGTAATGAGCCGGAATAAGCCTGAAATTGACCGAAGTAAAGTAAAACAAATTTTAGTAGCACATGCCAAGCTGGAAACGCCGACACCGTAAGACAGGTACATTAATTTCTGATCGTGAAAACCTGAGTCCGTGCGTGTATATCTTCCAGACAGGATATCCCCTAGGTTACGCGGCTGGGTAAAACTGCCAACCCCTTAACAAAGCGGTCCAAGTTCACAATTTTTAACACATTTCCCCCATTATCAGTAGGTCAAAGGCTAACACTTGGGATGACAGTTACGCTAGAATAGTCCTCAGCTCTGATAAAGGCACGCCGGGTTTCCCGGTACGCAAAACCACTGGCCGGTGACGCTATATATAGAGTGCAGCGGTGGCAGGGTTCCCGAAGAGTCAGGTGTCACCGATAAAGGATTTAAGAAGGTGGCGCTATACAACCGGTCTGGGGGTCGTGTATGTTCTTCAATGATTGTCATGTTCTCGTCCGTCACCGCCTGACTGTTCAACCGTTGAGGGACGGCATACTGTGATGACCTCTAGTCTTTCAGCACACCTCTCCCACTTTTCCGTTTCATACTCACTCAAGGATTCTGTTATGACTGCAAAATTCGCCCGGCGTTTTCCTCGGTACATAGTGGCCACTGTGATGGTGGTGGTAATGGGCATCTTACCGGGGTGCGGGGGTGGGGGCGGATCGGTTTCAACGGGACCCGCGAATGCGGATCCGACGGGGTATTACGATATTACTGGAACAGCGAGTGTGAAACAGACCAATAATACAACCCCACTTATCATGACTGAGCTGCAAGGGATGGTTTACAATGGCCGCTTAATTATGCTAAGTAAATCTGCCGGTTACTCCTACGACGGTATGATTGCGGTCACGGGTAACAACTACACGGGTACCCTCACGGTGTACCAAAAGGGGATCAACCCTTTGAGCGCGCCGGTGAGCGGGACGATTACCCCCGGCGCGACGATCACCGGCACCCTCACCGGAACAGGCGCGGGTAACGGCACTTTTACCTTGAAGTATGCAGCCAACAATAACCAGCCGGCCGCTTTGTCCACCGTGGGGCGTGTGAGCCCGGCGCTGTGGACGGGGAAAATCAGTGAGGGCAACATCAATACCGATTTTACGATCGATAGTACCACTGGAAGTATGAGTAGCTTTGGTGGAAGTAAACCAACTTTTCTCTGTGATGTCGACGGTACATTGAGTACCGTAACCCCGATCAGCGGCACGCATCTTTATTCGGTGAAAGCTACTGTCATAAACTGTTTTAATTCGGCATCCACCGGACCAAACGGGACGTATACAGGGCTGGCCACCACACGTACAACGACAAACCTGGACGATACCCTGGTGATGGTAATGACCAATGGTGCCTACAGCATGGACGGGGAATTGCAATAAAGGTTGCCGCCGCCGGGTCGAGAGTACGCGTGTGATTAGGGTGTAATTGGAACGCGCACCCCCGGCGGTATCGTATAAGTAGAGGGTAAAAGGGCGGGGGCAGTGTAACCCCCTAAAAGCACACACGAGGGATCGCGCCATGTTATTTTTACCGGCAGGGGGAAGTGATTACCGCGGCATGAGGGGCGGGTCATGAGCGTTCTTTACCCCCTGCTTAAACCCTTAAAAGACCTCACCCGCGACGACCTCGACACGGTGGTTGCGCCCACCCCGGCGCTTGCCGCCGTAAAACGCGCCCGCAGCACGGGCCACGTCAGTGGCCTCAACGAGGCGCTGGCGGCCTGCGCCCCCGGCCCGGCCCGGTCGGTTGACGCTGCCTGGACCGGCCTGGAAGAAAAAATTCACACCGGTGAACTGGCCTATTTAGATAATCGCCCCAGCGCCGCTCACCACCGCGCCTTTATCCAACCGATCCGCGGCCACTGGGTCGTCACCGACCAGGTCACCGGCCGCGCGCGCGCGGCCTACACCGCCCTGCTCAGCAGCGCCGCGATACTGCGTCCGCCCCCCCGCGCGGGCGGGGGCAACGGCGGCGGCACCTCACCGACACCCGCGTCCAGCCCTCTCCCCCCTACGCAACACTCCGAAAAATACGCCGTTCTCCCGCCGCCGCGCGCCGACCAACGCCCGCCCCCGGGCACCCCGGTTGAACACCAAACCACCGCCCAGAGCGCAGGCGACGCCCAATCCCACCTCGTCCCCCACGCCGCCGATCCGATTAACATGGTGTTGGGCGAAGAATCCCTGCGTATCACGGACGCTGTGTTACCCGGCCCCCTGCCCTTGGTGTGGGCGCGCACCTACCGCTCCAGCAAAAGCGATCAGAACAACGGCCTGGGCCACGGTTGGACCTATCCCGGCCGGGCCACGCTGACCCTTACCGCCAGCACCATTACCCTGCACGACGACGACGGTCGGCGGATGGACTTCCCGCGACCGCACCGCGACCGCACCAGCCGTCATCTGCACGAGGGCATGCTGCTGCGCTGGGAAGGGCTTCACCAAGAGCGGCTGATCCTGACCCAACCCGGCCGCCCGATCCGGGTCTTTGAACGCCAGGCGGACGGCGAGCGCTACCGCCTGAGTCAATGGCGCCACCCCGGCTACGTGCCCTCGAAATACCACTACCCACGCGGTCACAGCGCGCCCCAAGGCGTTGCCCTGAACTTTCACTACGACCCCGCCGGGCGACTGCAGCGCATCGAAAGCACCCCCGGACCGGGGCTGGTGTTCCGCCGCGACCCCCACGGCCATATCACCGCCGTCCACCACCAGACCCCCAGCGGCGAAATCTTACAACCCGCCCTCGCCAC
>JACQBC010000023.1 GCA_016194635.1 Gammaproteobacteria bacterium
CATAAAATCGATACGACCCCTCGTCACGGTGGCCAGCGCGGGGAGCCGGCGGGGAATGCGAAACTGCGCACCGTGGCTGAAAGCTACGGTGTACACAAGCTTCTCACTGACGCGCCGCATTGGTCGGTGGATGGGAAATAAATACGATGCGAAACAAAACGATATGTACGCTGATTATTTTGGTTTTGAACGCAGTGGCTTGTGCCCAATCCCCGCCTTCGGGGGTCTACCGGATTTACGAGTATTGCCGTAAGGAGAAAACCGATCCGACGGTGGTCTCTCTGGTAAAAAAGCTTGGACTGGATGCTGAGAGTGGAGGCGGAGGGTATTTCAAATTTTATCAACCCCGATCACGCACCGATTATGATTATATTCATGTGACAATGAATCCACAACCCACACTGAATGATATCCAGGGAATGTCTATCACTTGGAAAAAACCCGGGTTAACCTACGAAGAAATCCAGCAATTAGTAGGGCTCGCTCTACCGTTGCGCGGTTCCAAGGAGATCTATAGCGAAAAAGGAGGGTTTCAGGCGCGCTATCACGTGGCGGATTATAAGTATAACGCGGGTTCCCCTGCGCTAAGCGATATTGTCGTGATCTGTGAA
Source organism: Gammaproteobacteria bacterium (assembly GCA_016194635.1). GTDB lineage: Bacteria > Pseudomonadota > Gammaproteobacteria > UBA6429 > Thiohalophilaceae > JACQBC01. The sequence continues at coordinate 612 of JACQBC010000023.1, forward strand.
AAAAATAGCTACGATGCGTGCACGCAGATTGATATTCATTGTTTTGAGTTTGTACACCCGGATTAAAGTGGTGCGGTGGTGGTAGCGAAGTGTGTAGCTTTGCACCGCCCCACACCCTATTTAACCTGCAACCAAAACGTAACCGGGCCGTCGTTGATCAGCGCTACTTGCATGTCGGCTCCGAATCGTCCGCTGGCAACCTTGCTGTAGCGTTGTTGCGCCAGGACCAGGCACTGATCGAATAATTGCTTGCCGAGCTGCGGCGCGGCGCCAGCGGAAAAACTCGGCCGGGTGCCGCTACGGGTATCGGCCACCAAGGTGAATTGCGGTACCAATAACACCCCGCCCGCTATTTCTACGACGTTACTGTTCATTTTATTTTGCGCGTCCGGAAAGACGCGATAGGTTAATAACCGATCAACCAGCCGCTCCGCCTGTGTCGTCGTATCGGTTTTTTCTATGCCGATAAATACCAATATTCCCCGTTCAATGGCGGCGACAAGCTGGGAATCAACGCTGACGCTGGCCTGGCGTACACGTTGCAGCAAGCCAATCATTTTATTTTGCTGAGCATCTGGTCCGTGGCGTGTAATAATGCGGCGCTGATGCCCGGTTCGGCGGCAGAGTGGCCGGCGTCGGAAATAATCTGTAACTCGGCGAATGGATAGGCTTGCTGCAGATCCCAGGCGCTTTGCAGCGGGCACACTATATCGTAACGCCCCTGCACGATGATCGCGGGAATCTTCGCTAAACGCGGTGCATCGCGCAATAATTGATTTTCCTGCAAAAACGCCCCGTGCATGAAATAATGACATTCGATACGCGCCAGGCTCAGCGCCGTGTGCGGGTGCGCGAAGTGATCAATAACCGATTTGCTGCCGCGCAACGTGGCCGTGCGCCCTTCCCAGATCGACCAGGCCTTGGCGGCTTGCATGCGGATCAATTCATCGTCACAGGTGAGCCGTTGATAATAGGCCGCCACCATCTGCGTCTGTTCATTTTCCGGGATTGGCTTGGTAAAAGCCTGCCAATAGTCCGGAAAAATTCGACTCGCCCCGCCGGCTTGATAAAACCAATCGATCTCCCACCGCCGACATAAAAATATCCCGCGCAAGATCAATCCCATGACGCGTTGCGGATGGGTTTGAGCGTAAGCCAAGGCCAGGGTCGAACCCCACGAGCCACCAAACACCACCCATTGCGTGATCTGGAGTTGTTCGCGCAGCAGTTCCAGATCCGCCACCAGATCCCAGGTGCTGTTATGATGCAACTCCGCATGGGGCGTGGATTTGCCACAACCCCGCTGGTCGAACAATACGATGCGGTATTTTTGTGGATTGAAGAAACTGCGATGGTAGGGCTCACAGCCCGCTCCCGGCCCGCCGTGCAAAAACACCACCGGCACACCGTCCGGGTTACCGCATTCTTCGACATACAACACATGCGGTGATGTCACCGGCAGGGTGAACTGCCGGTAGGGTTGGATCGCCGGGTACAGGCTGCGCACGATTAATTAATCTTGCACAATCTCGCCTTTAAACCCAATCGCCGCGGCGATACCCAGGGATAAAAAAGCTAACAACAACAGCCACGGGCCGAAGACGAGTAATTTATACGCCCAGGCTTGACCGAAGTTAGCCAGGTACAACATCCCGGAATGCAATAGAGCACCGAGTATAAACAGCCCGCTGATGATCTGCTTATACACGCGCCCGATGGCGATAAAACACAACACCAACCCGGCGATAACATTCAACACCGATTCCAGGTTACCGTGGGCGTGGACACTGCGCGGCGAGTTCAGTTGCGCACTGGCATTAAAAACATTGTTCAACGCCAGTATCCCATCGGTATTGGCCTTGGCCAAGGTATCGGCAGGCACTTTTTCCATATTTTCTTCGTATTGGTTGGTTTGAATATCCTGCAATCTTCCCAACGGGGCCTGCTTGGCGGCGGTGGATTTCTCCACTCCAGGGAATACATTGGCCACCATGTAAGGTCCAAGCGCGGCGGTGAGCACCAAGTATAAAAACCCAAAGGCGATATTTTTCTTACCAATCATATGTCCTCCTATAAGTCATTACCCAGGGGATAACTATACACTGTAATCGGACAATAGAATGAAGGATGGTTTAAGTCTCAAGCCGATGGAATGCCCGCGACTTGGGATCGGGTGGCAAACTACGCTGCCATGGGTGCTATCTGTACACGCCCCAGATCAATCCAGCAATTTCTTGCTTACTGCGCATTGCGATTCAGGTAAGTGGAGTGGACTCATCTTTATCCACCGGTTCTAAACGGTAGCCTTGATGATAAATGGCGCTCAAACGCCAGCCCGATTCCGGTGTTAGCTCGAGTTTTTTGCGCACCCGGCTGATATGGGTATCCACGGTGCGGGTGGTGAAGTCGGTGCCGTGACCCCAGACCGCCGAGAGGATATGCCCGCGCGATAATAAACGCCCGGCATTCTTGAATAAAAACGCCACCAATTCGTATTCTTTCTGGGTTAGTTTTAAGGTTTCATTATCTTTGGTGACGATATGCGCGGTGGTATTCACACGAAACGGCGGATATTCCAAGATTTCACGCTGCAGTGTCGCGGGGGTGTGGCTGCGACGGGTCACCGCGGCGATGCGGGCGAGCAATTCTTTTTCGCGGATCGGTTTGGTGATGTAATCGTCCGCGCCCAAGTTCAGTATCCGCGCGACATCTTCCTCGCTATCGCGTTGGGTAACAAAGATCACCGGTGTAGTGTGGTCATTTTGTTCGATCAACCATTTGAGCACAGCTTCACCGTCCATATCAGGCATGACCCAATCGAGGATGTATAGATCAAAACTGTCTTTGCGTAGCGCATTAGTGAAATCCAGACCGGAGATAAAATGCATTACGGCGTAACCGCGCGCCTTCAGCCACAACGTGATGATTTGGGCAAGATGAAAATCGTCGTCAACCAGGGCAATTCGCAACGCTGTTACTCCCTCTGTGAATACAATCTATTCTGACACAAGCGCGCGAGCAACGCCAAGTTTAGCGAAGCCTCAGCCCTCATGCAGAAAAACTTCAATCATGTCCCGCTGCGCTATGGCGTCGTTGTAACCCAAGCGGATCAATTCCCGGCAGTATTCTTTTTCAAACAGTAGATAACTGGCCAAGGCCGAGCCTTCTTTACGCATAGCCCCAATCCCTTTAAGTAAATAACGGATCGTGCGTGGTAAATGCTTCACATAAGCACGCGCTAACGTCCCTATATCAACACTGGGAGCAATGACATAGGCTTTGACCTTGCGCAGCGGGATCTCGCCTTGAGTGATTTTGTGATGGGTGAACATCTCGATGGTTTTATTCACTCGCTCCAGACGTTCCAAGTCGGCTTCCAGGCTGTCTAAAAAAATGCTGTCGAGGATATGCCCGGCAATCTGCGCGAAACTTGGATAATCCTCACCGCGTACACGGTTTTGGCGTTCGCTGGTATGTTCATTACCAATCACTAAAATGCGATCCGCTCCTAAATGTAACGCCGCACTCAAGGGGGCCATTTGGCGCATCGATCCATCACCAAAATACTCGCGATTCACTCGCACCGCTTGAAATAAAAACGGGATCGCCGACGAGGCCATGAGATGGTCGATACAAAGCTCCGCCTTACAGCCTAGGCGCCGCACCCGTGACCAGGCCGGAACCTCGTCATGGGCATGGTAAAACGTCACCGATTGTCCCGAAGAATAGCCGGAGGCCGTGACGCTTACCGCGTGGAGATAACCCTGATCAACCATGGTGCAGATACGCGAAAAATCCACCCGTTCGCTTAACAATTGGCGTAGCGGAGAGCGGTCTAATAACGCCACCGGGTTGCGTTTGCCTATGCCGCCGAGCATCATGGCCCCCATCCATTGCAAGGCGGTTTTTAAAATATTGCCGGGGTCGGCATAAAACACCTGCGAGACATGGAAGCTACCCCAGACCCGCAGCATTTGGGCCATGGCGTGGCTGTAATTGTCGGCCATACTGCCAAGGGATACGGCGTTGATGGCGCCGGCAGAGGTACCGCAAATGACATGAAACGGGGAAGGCGCGCCCTTGGGAATAAATTCCGCGAACGCCTTGAGAACACCAATTTGGTAGGCGGCCCGCGCGCCACCGCCCATCATGATCAACCCACGTTTGACTGCCGCCATAGCCGTACATCCTTCCTATCGCCTTACTATAGCGGCAAGCCTATATCAAAAGTAAAGCGATCCGCGTCACCTAGCGCGCACGCTGCGATTAGGTTTGTGACGGCATAGGCAGCTGTAACAGCTGTGCGCACCACGCGTCGATAACCCGCTGCGCTTCGGCGGGCTTTTCGGTTAACAACCAATGGTCGGCATCGATCACCTGGATCTCACCGTGGGCCAGGGTGGATAAAATTCGCTGGTTGTGGGCGCTGTCACTGGTACTGGCGCCCTTGGACAATAACACCAGCACGGGCACTTGAATCGCGCTTAATGCGGGTAACGGCCGCGTGACCTCGTATAAATCTTGTAAATAATTCACCCACGGGATGAATTCCAAATCGCTAAACGGGTTCATGTATAAACTGGCGATATCTTGATCCGGGTGGGCGGCGAGAAAGGCGCGGGTTTGTTGGTCCAAGGCGTACAGATCACGGTAGACGTAAGCGCGTTTGGGCCACCCTAGACGGTAGGCCGCGCGGAACAGCGCAATCACGGCGCGCAATAAGCCGCGCCAGCGCGCCACGCGGCGCAATACACCGCTGAGGGCCTGAGGGAACACCGGATCGATCAGCAGCAAACCGCGCGCGCGATGGCCCGCCAAACAGGCGTACTCCAAAGCAACCTGCGCGCCCATGCTGTGGCCGATGATCACCGCGTGACGCTGTTCCTGGTTCAACAGCGCGTGCAAGTCACCGCACCAGTGGGCGCGGCTAAAGGATCGGTAAGTGAGCGAGCGTCCATGACCGCGCAGGTCCAAGGCCGCTAAGGCACAGTGTCCCCGCAACCGCGATTGGCTCATCCATTCATGAAACCGTGTGGCATTGCTCGCCAAGCCGTGTAAACACACCACGGCAATCCCAGGGTAGCGCCCGGCGAGCCATTGGTAGGTAATCTTGGCGCCGTTTCGCTCTAAACCACGCGCCTCGCCCAGCATAACGTGATCAGTTGCCTTTGATGATCAAATCGTTTTTTACTTCTTTCACTCCACCCACCGAATAGGCGATGTCGCTCGCCCGGTTCTTTTCTATTTGGTTATCAACAAACCCACTGAGCTGTACCAAACCCTTGAAGGTATTGACCTTGATTTGCATATTGGAGGTGAGCGGATCATCGATCAATTTAGCTTTTATATCCGTGGTAACCATACTGCTATCCAGAAACTCGTCGCGGCTTTCCTGATCAAGCGCGGCCACACAACCGAATAAACATGACCCCACTAATAAGACACTTGTGCAGATTATTAACGATCGTTTCATTGGAGCTTTATTCCCTTGCGGCGGGTTATTTAGCGAATAGTTGGCTTGGATCTTTAAACGCTTTAAATTCCAAAGCATTGCCCGACGGATCCAGCAAGAACATCGTGGCCTGCTCCCCCACCTGTCCGGCGAAGCGGATGTAGGGTTCAATCACAAATACTATCGAGTGCTGTTGCAAACGTTGCGCCAGGTCCTGCCACTGCCGCCAGGCCAGTACTACACCAAAGTGTGGAATCGGCACGTCGTGCCCATCCACTGGGTTATGCTGGGCGAGATGGATTATTCCCGGCTTAAGATGGGCCACGATCTGGTGTCCGTATAGATCGAAATCGACCCAGCTGTCGGCGCTGCGACCTTCCGGACAGCCCAGTACCTTGCCATAAAACTGCCGGGCAGCGGCAAGATCATGCACGCCAAACGCAATGTGAAACGGGTTTAAGGTCATAAATTCGCAAATACTCCAAAAACCGGCCAGGGCCATCTACACTGTTGCATACGGGATCCGTCCTGTAAACCTATGCAATCATTAACCGCCCATGCCCTGATCGATGATGTTAGCGCGCTGATCTCCCTGCCCGAGGTGGTACAGCGTCTAAACCAGACCATCAACGACGAACATGCTTCCGCCCAGGACATCGCGCGGATCATCGCGCATGACCCAGGATTGGCCACTCGCCTGCTAAAAATCGCCAATAGTCCGCTGTACGGCAGTTCGCGGCAGATCGACAACGTGGCCCGGGCCGTCACCCTGCTGGGCACCAAACAGATCCGCGACCTGGCCTATTCGGCCATCGCCAGCAAGATGTTCGCCGGCATGCCCAGTGAAATCATTTCGGTGGAGGACTTCTGGCACCACAGCCTCTATTGTGGACTGCTGGCGCGCAGCCTGGCGCAAATCACCGCCAACTCCAACCCCGACACCCTGTTTACCGCCGGTTTACTGCACGACATCGGCCAGTTGATCTTATTTCACCGTACCCCGCAACACGCCCATCAAGTGATTTTGCTAACAATCCAAGGCGATGCTGATAAAGACATGGTCGGTGCCGAACGCGAGGTATTGGGCTTTGATCACACCGACGTCGGCGCGGAGTTGGCGCAACAATGGCACCTGCCAGCGGTATTACGCGAATGTATCGCCTACCACCACACGCCCGACAAGGCCAAACAATTTCCGCTGGAAGTCGCGATCATCTATATCGCCAACCTGATCGCCAGCTTGCCCTACAGCGAATTCCCCGATGCCAGTGACCTGCAACGGATCAATCCCGTCCCCTTAGCGCGGCTAAACCTCACCCCGGCCATGTTAACCGAGGCCGCTCAACAGGCGCAGGCGCAGATCGCGCAAACCCAGCAGGCGTTATTCAACTAGCAAGGGACATACCGGCCACACCGGCATTGCTCCGGATGGGTTATACCCGCGGATCCAATCCGCGCGGTTGTTACACGCCCGGGCGGTGCGGTTATGAATTCGCCGCTGTTTCCCGGCGCTGTCGTACCGCGGCGGCCAGTTGCCGTAACAGCGGCACACTTTGCTCCCAACCGATGCAAGCGTCGGTAATACTCTTGCCATAGACCAGGGGCACACCGGCGAGGACATCTTGCCGGCCTTCCTGGAGATGGCTCTCGATCATCACGCCGATGATCCGCCGATCGCCGTTGGCCAATTGCTGGGCCACACTATGGCCGACATCCACTTGCCGACCGTATTGTTTACTGGAATTGGCGTGGGAAAAATCGACCATCATTACCGCGGGCAATTCGGCGCTGATCAAATCCTGCGCCGCCTGTTGGATCGAAGCCGCGTCGTAATTGGGTTTTTTACCACCGCGTAAAATAATATGACAGTCGTCATTGCCGGCGGTGGAAAAAATCGCCGAGTGGCCCTGTTTGGTTAACGACAGAAAATGGTGCGGCCGGCCGGCGGCGCGGATCGCATCGACGGCGATTTTCAAGGTTCCATCGGTGCCGTTTTTGAACCCCACCGGACAGGACAAGCCCGAAGCCAACTCGCGATGCACCTGACTTTCGGTGGTACGCGCCCCAATCGCACCCCAACTGATAAGGTCGGCCAGGTATTGGGGAGTCACCAAGTCCAAGAATTCCGTGGCGGCCGGCACCCCCAGGTTATTGATATCCAGCAACACCTTGCGGGCTAAGCGCAAACCTTTATTAATATGGTAACTGTCGTCAAGGTCGGGATCATTAATCAACCCCTTCCAGCCGACCGTGGTGCGCGGCTTCTCAAAATACACCCGCATCACGATCAGTACATCCTCCGCCAGCTCGGCGCGCAGGGCCGATAAGCGCTGGGCATAGTCCAGGGCGGCCTTGGGGTCGTGGATTGAGCAGGGCCCGATAACCACCAACAGGCGATCATCCATCCCGTGCAAAAGATGGTGAATGGCATTGCGGGTATTATAAATGGTTTCTGTGGCCGATTCGGTAACCGGCAGCTCGGCGTGCACGACCGAGGGTGGGCTAACCTCTTTGATCTCGACTATCCGTAGGTCATCCGTCCGGTATTTCATTTTAACCCGTTGGCCTTCATTGCAGCGTGACACGCGAATACCCCTAGTAAGAGCGGCTATTCTACCCAGATGTGGCACGATCCCCAACTGCTAAATTCGGGAGGTCTTAAAGATATAAACACCCTTAAATAATCACTCGCAGCGTCCATGGATTGAGCTGTCGGTGGTTGCCGGGTTCCCCTCTTCAGTGGTACGAGTGACCGTGGGCGACAGGGATGTCGCCCCCGAATCTACACGAACGTATTTACGACGAGTCACTCGTACCACTGAAGAGGGGAACCCGGCAACCACTCACTGTACAAGTAACGTTAACCCTGCGAACTTCGCCTTGGCTGCAAGCCGGGCAGGGATTCAATGACCGCTTTTACCCGCTGAAATACACCCTGCAGCTCATCAAGACGCGCCTCAATGGCGGGGAGCTGCGCTGTTTGGCCTAGGGCTTCGAGTTCCTTGGCCAAGGCGGACAAGTCCGCGGCCCCAACATTGGCGCTGGTGGATTTCAAGCTATGGGCAAAACGCCGCGCGTCGATGGCATTGCCCTCGACACAGGCCCGCCCCAGACGTTCGATCAGCACGCTGCTATCGTCGAGGTAACGCTTTAATAACGTGACTAATTTATCTTCGGGCATAAAACTGCGTAACCCGTCCAAGGTGGTGGTATCCAATACAGTGAGTGACTCGGACATGAAGGCCTCCAGGTTGTTATCCCCTAGTTCCAATCGGTGCATCCCCCCTTCTCATCGGGCATTAACCTGCACGCAGGAGGTGAACGCGGGTGTTCACACTTTTGGAACAATGCAATAGATTATCGGACGGCAGATTAATTTCTACAGTGTTGGGATCCATCCGACCAGTTCTTTTTGGCACGGATCGCGCCACGCCGCTGCAGGTCCGCGACAAAGTTATCGAAACTTGGGACGGCGGCCTGCCGCGTCAGCAGGGTTTGCACTTCTTGCAATATATCGGAAAACAATTTCATCACCCGCACCCGTGACAACCGATCGATCGCCGCCGCGGCCTGTGGGTCGGCGCTGAGGGCCAAGCGATAAAACAAATACAGGAGTTTTTGGCTGTTATCGCATAGGTGGCCGTGTTGATCTTGATGCGGTGGGAATTTAGGGGCAATTATCTGTAACAACATGGCAGAGGCTGGCGCCGACAAAGCTAAACGCTGCTCAACATCCGCGCTTAACACCAGTACGATGAAATCTAGCGGCGGCAAGATACGTTCGCGCGAACGGCCCATATAGTCCTGTAACGCGGCGGCATAACGAGTCGGTGCCAATAGATAGGCGCTGCCCAACCACAGCGCATAACGCCCCGGATCATTCGGATCCCACGCGTGTAACGCGTTATCCGCCACGGTTAATAACAGGCCGTGATCGGCAACCAAAAATGCGCTACGTAATACCTCGCGTAATACTTTTTTGCGACACACGCGCCAATGTTGCAAAATCGGCAGCACCGTCCGCCGGGCAATACTCCGGTACGCCGACAAAGATAAAACCGGTTCGAGCCCGGGTAAATATTCCGTCTGTTGTGCAATCAACGCCTGCCAGAATTCTCCCAGACTGGCAGCGACATCCTCTGGATACTGCAACATCACGCTATCGAGCCAAGGCGCAGACAGCGCGGTCTGATTGGCGTAGTGAAAACACCCGGCCAGGGCCAGTACAGCATACCATGGGCAGTTACACAAAAATCGCTTATGATGCCGCCCCATGCCACTGTTACTGACATTTTTGAACCTTGTGCTGCTGGTGGGAGTGCTATTATTTCTTGCCTATGGGCTACATTCGCTGCGACGTCGTGGCCGTATCCAACACGCTCTGTTAAAGCAACACGCGGCAAGCTTCCAAACCGGCCGTTGGTTTCGCATCCGTTACGCCAATTCCGCGCATTTTCGCCGCTGGCTGAAATTATTTCCTTGGCACGACAGCGGTATTCTGCACCTTTCCCCAGAGCGGATCTGTCTCTATTTGCACGATGATCGCCGCATTGAATTACACCCCGATCAAACCCGTATCCGCTGGCATGGCCAAAACTTTCTGCCCAACGGCTGGCTACATTGGTTTAGTTTATCAAATGGAGAACATACCCATTACCTCAGCTCCGAAACCGGATTAACGATCGCACATTCCTTGATCAGCACCCGGGATATCTTTGCCCAGCTCACCGGCTATTTTACCGGCGTTATAATGGTTGAAAACCCTGTTGTAGCGATGTCGCGGTTCGCGATCGAAAAAAACCGCCACGCCTTAATCAGTGTGATAGTGTTTTTTATAGTGTCGTTGTATTTCCTGGTAGATAATTTTTTTGTCCTACAAGAAGACTATGTGACCTTGCCGCCACAGTTGATTTTTATGGCCGCGGCGGTGCTGGTATTATTAGCCGCATATCTATTTCTCGAACGCGGCCGAGTGCCCTTGATTGAAAAACTGGTAATCGCCCTGCTATTATGCCTGGCAACGGCCGGGGCGCTTTACCCCGGATTACGCCGTATCAACCAGCTCACCGACAGCCAAGGTCTACAACATCAAACCTACACATTCTCGGCAACTGGGCTGCTTATTCCCCAAGACCCATCGCTGCCACGCCTCACCCTCGCCTTCGATAAAAGCTTGCGTGAATACTGGGCGCGATTCAAGCCCGGTGACTCCTATGACGTACAATTACGATATGGTGGGCTGGGTTTCTACCAAATCAATATGGCGCCGATATATACCCAGATGCGTGAATATTATACGTCACCGCAGCCTCACCAGGATCAACCTGGTTAGGTCACGCAACATTTGATCTAAATATTTAAAAGAACTAATAATGAGTCGCGGTTGGCACACAATGTACTACTATCTCTAGATAAAAACCACATTCGTAGACCGCAATCAAGGTTGAGGTATTGAAGTTATTGACGATTAGTGACAGGATTTACGTGGCCTGACACCGCTAACAAAGGAGCAATCAAGAAAATGCAACGATTTTACCTATATTTCACCGCCTTATTAATCTCAACCGCGGCATTCGCCAATTCCGCCTGCGATAAACCGAAGGATGATTTCGACGGTCTTTACTGCTTGAATAAAGTCTATTCCGAAGCCGATGCGGAGTTGAACGAAAATTATAAGAAATTAGTAGCCAAACTGGATTCCACCGGCAAGACCCGTTTGAAGAAACGACAATTGGCCTGGATAGAACACCGCAACACGAGTTGCAGCAAACACGATGCCGACGGCTTCTTCGTCAACCTTAATTGCGCTACCACGGAAACCATTAAGCGCGCGCAGCTCCTCCAAGATCGTTACCGTGAATGCGTCAGTTCAGGCTGTCAAAATAGTAAGTTATGAGCACCACCCACCCTCAGAGTAACTGCAGCAGGAACCGCGCTGTCTCAACCGCCCTGAGATAGGGTGGTGAACAAACCCGGTGGCCTCTTGCTGCTCAGGCCCGAGTGTTACGACACGGGGCGGAGATTTTAACTCTCCGCCCCGTGACACTTCGGCAAATAACTTTTATTTAAAGAAATACCCCGAGCCAGAATTAATCCCGCCCGCCGTGCTTTGACTGCCGTACAACCCGCGTGTTGCGCCATCGGCATTAAACGCGCCTACACCTAGCACCTCGCCGCTTAACCCTAAAGCAGCACCAAAGGTGTCAAATGTATTTGTATTCGATGCTTTTACATAGGCTGTTTGTGCCCAGTTACCTACAACATCCTTGAAGAACACATATACCGCACCCGCACCCGATAAGGTATTGTTGGTTTGGTCGCCATTAATGCCGGTGGCATTACTTGACTCCAACGGAGCAGCTACTACTAAGGTGTTTTCCCACAGACTTATGCCGCTAAAGTAACCGAAATAATCATTTGCATTAGGATTAGACGCCTTTAGATACGCTGTTTGTGTCCAGCTGCCAGTAACATTCTCAAACACATAGGCGGCACCCGAAAACGCTAAAGTATTATCGGCTTGATTGCCGTTCACCCCGGCGGCGCTACTCGCCTCGTTCGGAGCACCTACCACTAAAGTATGATCCCATAATGCTAAGGCGGAGCCGAATTGATCATTAGCATCGGTATTAGAGGCTTTGACATAAGCGGTCTGTGCCCAGGTACCCGTGGTGTCACGTTGAAATATATACACCGCCCCCGCACCCGCCTTGGAATTATCCACTTGATTGCCATCGATGCCTGTCGCAGTGCTACCTTCCATGGGCGCACCAACAGCCGCGGTGTCCCCATAAATTGCCACGCTTCGCCCAAACTCATCACCGGCTTGGGTGTTGGAGGCTTTCAAGAATGCTTGTTGCGTCCAGTTACCGTTCACATCGCGCGTAAAGATATACGCGGCCCCTGAGTGCGCGGCCGTGAGATTAGCCTCATTGCCGTTCACTCCGGTGGCATTCACATTATCCCAATAGGCACCCACGATGATACTATCCTCATACACCGCCACGTTGTAACCGAAGTAATTCACACTTTGTCCCGCTACGTTGCTGGTGTGGGAGGGTTTTAAATACGCCTGCTGCGTCCATACCCCGTTAGCATCGCGCGTGAATACATAGGCCGCACCGGAATCCGTCGCTGAATTGTCCAGTTGATTGCCGTTCACTCCGGTCGCAATGCTGTCCTCGAACATCGCGCCGACCACCAAAGTATCGCGCCATAACGCAACGCTGTTTCCAAAATAATCGGTGACACCAGGATTAGAGGCTTTAATATAAGCTTGCTGCGACCATAGACCTGTGGACGTATCACGCACGAACACGTACACCGCGCCTGAATCGCTCAGACTGTTGCTGGCCTGGTCGCCGTTGATGCCCACCGCAGCGCTATCTTCCGAGGGCGCCCCCACCACAACCGTATTCCCCCAGACGCTGACCGCGGTGCCAAACGCATCGTTAAGATCACTGTTCGAGGACTTGGCGTACACCTCTTGAACAAAGCTTGCCAAGGCTTGGCGCGTGACATCAAGGGTGTAATGTCGACTGGTGCCATCCACCGCCGTCACGGCCACGTCGATCGAGGTCAGTCCTTCGTTTAAGAAAATGGGGCCGCTAGTCTGGCCAGAGACCACCACAATACCGTTCACGGTCACACTCGAACCCGGATCACCCACCGCCGGAGTAATCCGCAGCGCGCTGGCCAGATACCCCACGCTGACGCTATACGCGAGCTGCGCCACTTGGAACGCCGGGCGGAGTTGTCCTACCGACAATCCCAAGGTGTTTAATGCGGTGTTGGCCTGACGCATGACGACAATGTTATAGGTCTTGATCGTAACACCATCGCTGGCCGCCACCGCGACCGTTAACGCATTCGCACCGGTGACTAAACTAAACGCCACACTGGCCACGCCCGAGACGGTGGCCACGCCGTTGATGCTGATGGTCGCTGCCGCGTCAGCACTGGTGGCCGTAACGCTCAGAGTGGGCACCGTGTCCGCGACGCTGGCGGTATAATTAAACACGGCGGGATCAAACAGCGGCGCCAATACGCCCGCGGAAATACTCAAGGCCGACAGGTCGGCATTGCCGCTAGGTGCGCGGGTGACCGTGATCGTAGTGGTTTGAGTGGTAAACGCGTCCGCCGCGGTGGTCACCAGGGTGATAAGGTTCGCGCCCACCGTTAAGCTGATCGGCGCACTCGCCACGCCGGATGCCGTGGCGACACCGTTCACCGTGAGCGCCGCCCCTGGATCGGCCGTGGCTGCGGTGACTTGCAATGAACTAATGGCATAACTCAGATCCGCGCTGTAAGCAGTTGTCGCACTCGCAAACAGCGGGCTGAGGCTGCCGGCGGAAAGGCTTAACGCCGCCAGTGCGGCATTACTACTCGCCGCGCGGCTTATATTCAGGGTGTACGTCAGGCTGGTTATATTATCAGCCGCTACAACTACGATAGTAATGGAATTTGAACCCACGGTTAAGTTCACAGGATTGCTCGCCACCCCCGACAGGGTGGCCACACCGTTAATTGTCAGACTCGCCGCCACGTCCTGGGTGGTGGCCGTCACCTGCACACTGCTGATGTCATTGGTAACCTGTGCTGTGTAACGGGTGGTGGCCGGTAAAAATGCCGGTGCCAAGCTACCGCTGGAAAGCATCAACGCGCTTAAGTTGGCGTTGTTATTGGGCACTGGCGTTGGGGTAGGCGTCGGTGTCGGTGTCGGTGTCGGTCTTGGATAGTGATGGTCGTCTTCGTCGCCGTGGCCGTGGCCGTGGCCGTATCCATAACCAAAATTACCTGGGCCCGCGGCGTGGACTGATCCCACCACCCCCAGCAGCAAGAGCGCGCTGCTGATCAACACCCATGCCATCTGTTGCAACTTTGACGTCGCGTTATTGGTACACCGCATAGACCCTCCTCGTTATACTAGTAAGGTTTTTATATCATTAATGCCTTGGGAATAACCTTAGACGGAATTTGTGACGGGGAAACAGCGCTCTCCAGAAAATGCGATGCGCTTCGCAACTTTGTGTCCTTGCTAGTAGCGTTTATCTCACTGTGGCCAAGCAATTGTGGATTTAACGGTATTAAAGTATATTGTTCTGACGTAGCGCACAACCGCATGCCGGTTAAAGCCACTCTCTAAACTTTGGCGTTGTACATCATTAGTGTGGGTTTTTGTTGTGACTGTTCTCGCGCTAAAAGAGGGTGGGTATCAGAAAAAGGACGTACTACCTTACGTGTTGTGGGGAACATCGGCCGGTTTAACGCATTGGTTAAATCTTTAGATTTACCAGGCATAGGATATTTTTTTGTTATGCCCAAAAGTAAAACATCGCCACCACGGCGGCCAACATGATCGCGGTGGCAATCCACCCCAATACGCGCAAACGGCGTGACAACACATAAGCGCCCATGACATGTTCGCGCGAGGCCATCAGCATTATGATCACCATGATCGGAACTGAGATCACAGCGTTAATCACCGCGCTCCAGAAGAGCGCCTGGATGGGATCGATCGGTGTAAAATCCAACGCCACTCCGCCCAAGGTGGCCAGCGCGATAATCGCGTAAAAACGTTTGGCATGAATCAACTTGCGATCCAATCCATGGCGCCACGCCAGGGTATTGGCCACCGCGTACGCGGCCGATCCGGCCAGCACCGGCACAGCCAATAGACCGGTGCCGATAATACCCAAGCCGAACAATAAAAACGTCAATTCTCCCGCCAGGGGACGCAGTGCCTCGGCCGCCTGCGCCGAGGTTTGAATGCTGGTGATCCCGGCGCTGTTTAAGGTCACTGCGGTGCTTAAAATAATAAAAAACGCCACCGCGTTAGAAAATCCCATTCCCATGAAGGTGTCCACTTTGATACGCCATAATTGGCTGCGCGCTTCGTCGGCGGTTGCACGCAGCAATGGTTTGGCGGCAGGGTCCAGCCGCATGTCCTCGACCTCTTGCGAAGCCTGCCAGAAAAACAAATACGGACTGATAGTGGTGCCCAATACCGCTACCACGACGGTGATGAAGGCGGCATTAAATTTGATGTCGGGCATCAGGGTTTGCGAAAGCACCAGATTCCACGGCACGTGCACCGTGAACACCACCGCGACGTAGGAAAACAGTGAAATTGTCAACCATTTAAGCACCCGTACATAACGCCGGTACGGCAGGAATACCTGCAATAGCAACGATACCACGCCAAACAATAAGGCATGCCAGTGCTCGCCCCCGCCGAGTAGTAATTGCAAGGCCTCGCCCATCGCGGCGATATCGGCGGCGATATTGATCGTATTAGCCAAGACTAATAACCCGACGATGGAATAACACAACCGCCGCGGCAAGGTGCGGCGCATGATGGCGGCCAAACCATAGCCGGTGACACGGCCGATCCGCGCGCTGATCATCTGAATGCCGACCATCAGCGGGAAGGTCAGCACTACGGTCCATAATAAATTAAACCCAAATTGCGCGCCGGCTTGCGAATAGGTGGCAATCCCGCTGGGATCATCATCGGCAGCGCCGGTGATCAAACCCGGCCCGAGGTGGCGCAACGAGCTGCGTTTTATAATATTGCTGACGCGGCTGAGCATTTTGGTTTTCCCTAAACTAATCGTGCCTAACATTGGGCACACCCAGATTAAAACCCAAGCTGATCCGCGGTTGCAGGTGTTGGTGTTGCGTCACTTCGTGCACCGTTGCCGGTGCGAAAAATACCAACCGTCCAACCCGGGGTGGAACCACATGCTGTTTCTCAACACAAGACAAGCGTAACTCTCCCGAAGACGGTGGTACTTGTAGATAATAGGTTCCCGATAATACTTCATTGTTATCGTCATGGCAGTGGGGAAGTGTTACCTGACCCTGGTGCATCACATTAAACCAGTAACCCAACCGCAGACTGGTGGCAGGGCAGTGCAACAGTCGCGCGGCGTGCTGTTGCACACGGTTTAATACGCGCTCTAAACCCGGGATTTGTTGCCGCGGTAGATAAAGATTTTCAAACCGTCCCCCAAAAAAATGGCTGCCCTGTCCCTCTCCCTGGCCGATAAGTCTCAACACGGTTTGCGCGATCTGTAGTGCCGTAGCGTGAGCTGCGGTTAGGTCGATGTAATGCAACCCACAAACCGAACACAAAGTACCGCCCGGCATCTCAGGCCCTGAGCCTTCCCAACACTAACGTTCCGAGCCAAACACCGCAAAATATTGCGGCCACCGCCAGCAGCGATTCCACCGACAGGGTTGATAAACCGCTAATTCCTTGACCGATATTACAACCGTAACTGACGGTACCGCCAATACCCATCAGCACAGCGCCGATCACCGCCGTCACTAGAGTACGGGTCTGCGGTCGCGAAAACTCCCAACGCCGCCACAGCAACGAGTAAATCAGCGAGGCCAAAAATAGCCCGATGACAAAAAAGATCGGGATCGAGGCCTCGGGTACGCCTTTGAGCAACACCACACTGCCAATCCGCGATAGGGCCCCCACCACGGTAAGCGAAGTGGGTTTGATCTCCGGGGCGAATTCATCGACCGTCACCACGCCGGAGATATACCACGCCGGGATCACCACCGCGCCAAATAAAATTCCAATCACTAAAAGCGCGACCTCGCCGTGCTGTTTCCAGACCCGGACCAAATAGATCAGTAACAGCGCACTGATGATTAACAACGGTAGCCACTTGCTGATCCCCAACAGCGGGGCCAAACCGGTATCACCGCCAACGAGGGTAATGGAGGTTTGCGCCGTGACCCATAACCGCGCGGGCTCCAGCCAGCCGTATTGCGCCATGTAGGCGCTGAGCATAAACACGATGAGTACGACGATGCCGGTGAAACTCCCTTCCCCGGCGCGGATCACGGTGCGTGCGGCATCCCCCCCGGCCAACGCGGCCCCTATCCCGAACATCAAACCGCCATAAATAGCCCCTAGCCAATCCAATACCCCATCGCGATAACTGGTATTGGCAATGGCTACCGTACCGCTGATCTCTAATAATTGGGTAGCAAGGATGGCTACCAAGGCGGCCGCCACGATGGTCACCATATAACGATGATTCCGGAGCAAAACCCAATGACTGATCGCCGCGACCAAACACACCCGGTAATGGCGCAGCAAAACGCCGAAAAACAACCCCATCATCAAGCCGCTGCTGATCAGGATGTAGCTTTTGGTCATGGTATTCCCTCGTGCAAACCCACCAAGCGTGTGTAGCCGTTACCTTACCATTTGTATTTCTATATATCAAAGTATCGGAAAATCACCGGGTGTGGCCGTAGGGGGAAAATCGCGCGCAGGTTAAGCATACGGGGCTGTATAGATACAACCCAGCGGGGGGGGGGGATCACCACATAAACCAAGCCAGCAAATACAACGTGTCATTGTTACCGGCACCGGCACTGGTACCGTCAAATTTGCCGTACGTCCGGTATTGCGCCGTGAGTTTGGTATTCTGCCAGGGCAGATAACTCACCTCGGCGCTCCAGCCATCACTGTCGGGTTGGGTGAGACCCGGTCCCCAGGTAGTCGTATTACTGTCGCCGTTAGTAGAAAAATGGCTCAACGTGCCCACCAGGCGACTGCTCCAGAAATAACTGCCATCGACCCGCAAGGAATTAAGTTTTGGCGCATGGCCTACATCGGAATGATCAAGCGTGCGCTTTTCCAGGATGTAGCTAGCGTGTGCTGACACTGGATTACTGCCGAGCTTACCCTGGTACTGCGTATCAACGCCGAGATCAGTATATTTATCCGTAGAGGTATTGATCCCGGTGGGATAAAGTTCAGCGTGTAAGGCCAGCAATCCAACCATCCAACTGTTGTCCACGGTATTTCTTTCCCAGGCTAAACGTAAATATGGTGCTACTCCGTTGATGGTATTGGTGGTGTTAACGGTATTATCGGGTTGGTTCTGAGTGAGGTGCGCTGAGCGGTATAGGGTAAGTTCCGCGTAAAACCGGCTATTCCACATGGCATAGCCGCCTAAACCCGCCACATCATGCGCCAGGGTACCTTCGAGCAAGGTGGAATTCGCCGGTGTTTTGGCCGACCCCGAAGTGGCATAGGGTACTCCCCATACCGGGGTGCAATTCCATAAATCTTGCACGGTTGGACTATTATTCAAGGTTAAACCATAGGTCAACGGTTTACCTCCCAGTTCCATATGATCAGCATAACGCAGGTCCGCATTGTCCCAACTAAAGTGATCACTGGCTTGATCGTAGGTCATTTGCACAAAAGAACCCATGTTAGGTGAGATCTCGCCCGCGTAGAACATACTCAGTTGTTGCGGAAACTGCACCGAGCTGTTTTGCACGGCCCCGGCGGTTTTTTTGGTTTGGGTATAACCGATCTCTAACATCGCTGACAGCGGCGGCAGCTCATTAATTTTTAAACCCCCTGTATCTTTACTCTTCGCGGCTTCCACCTGTTTAGTGCCCGCCATCGTGTAACCATTGAGTTTAAAATTGCGGCCGAAGGCCGTGAGTTCTGGAAACATGGTATGGCAAGCCGCACAGGCCATGCCAGTTTGACGCGCAAAACTCGGTACGGCCTGCACGGAATAGCTCTGCGCGACCAGTAACAGTATTGGCAATAATAACGTTTCTAACTTTATCCATCGAATAGTCACCCTTATCATAATAGTATCCTCCATTGTTTTCGCGCATTGTAGTGAGACAAGATTTCAGAACCCTTAAGAAATATATTCCCAGCGATACAAATACTGATCGTTGTGATTTAGTACACAGATTTGATCCTCCATCAGGTTGTTCGTTGAGATATTGATTTAGATTATTTCATCGCATTGCCGCATTACTTTATTTTTTGGCGCCGACGGTATGCCTCGATGAATAAAATGCCCTGGTGAACACACGGTAATTACTTGTACAAACATCGTCCAAACCAATCCACGTCCACTGACAACAAATACTGATACGCATACAATGCCTCCCACTCACAAATCTTTAAGGATGGACAATGCCATACCTTTACCGTGTCACTGTATTAACAGGAATCATGGCCCTGGGAAGTTTACCACTCTGCGCCGCGCTACCACCGGCGGAACCAACGCTGCCGGTGGAGACCATCACCGTACAACACATGCCCCTCACCAATCGTATCAACGCGGTGGGCAGTTTGTTAGCCAATGAAATTGTAACGATTCGACCCGAGATCAGCGGCCGGGTGGCGGAGATCCATTTCAACGAAGGCGAACCGGTAAAAAAAGGCGCGGTAATGGTGACCTTGGATCAAGGCGAGGCACAGGCGCGGGTGGCCGAGAGTAAGGCGCAGAT
This sequence comes from Gammaproteobacteria bacterium, assembly GCA_016194635.1. GTDB lineage: Bacteria > Pseudomonadota > Gammaproteobacteria > UBA6429 > Thiohalophilaceae > JACQBC01. Next base: position 20,362 of record JACQBC010000023.1, read on the forward strand.
GGAAGTTACCAAGGTCAGCTACGACCGCGCCACCGAGTTGATCAAAAACAAACTGATCAGCCAGCAACAGCTCGACGACGTCACGGCACAATACAGCGCTGCGGTCGCACGGCTGAATGTCAACCACGAGTTGTGGAAAAAAACCCAATTGATCGCGCCGTTTGACGGCATCGCCGGCCTACGTCAGGTCAGCCCCGGTGATTATGTGCAACCCGGCCAGGCGATAGTGTCGGTGGTGGATCAACACCTGCTGAAGGTGGAATTTCAAGTACCGGAGATCTACCTCGCGCAATTACGCAATGGCATGGAGGTACAGCTCAGCAGTGATGCCTATCCGGGCAAACATTTTAGCGGCAAGGTTTACGCGATCGCGCCCACCATTAGCGCCACTAGCCGCAGCATCGCCATCCGCGCCAAGGTCAACAATGATAAGGGCGTGTTACGCAGCGGTTTGTTTGCGCAGGTGACGTTACAACTCGGGCACAACACCCGTTCCCTGGTGGTCCCCGAGGAAGCGTTGTGGCCAGTGGGCGATCAACAATTCGTCTACAAAGTAGTCCAGGGTAAGGCACAACTGGCGCCGGTTAAATTGGGTCTGCGTCTGGAAGGCAAGGTTGAAGTAACCGAAGGACTGCAGGAAGGTGATCAAGTGGTTATTGACGGCCAAATGAAACTGCGCCCCGGCGCTGCGGTAACACCGATGAATCGCGCCAGCACCGTGACCAGTAAACCCGCGGGGGCCCACTAATGTTTTTACCGCGCATCTCGATCCAACGGCCGGTGTTAGCCACGGTCATGAGCCTGCTGCTGGTGCTGATCGGTGTTATTTCCTATCAACGCCTGTCGGTGCGTGAGTACCCGAAGATCGACATACCGGTCGTATCCGTACGTACTGTCTATAAAGGGGCCAGCGCCGAGATCATTGAAAGCCAGGTCACCAAACCGCTGGAAGATTCGCTCGCCGGTATTGAAGGGATCCGCACGATCAAATCCAGCAGCCGTGAAGAAGTCAGCCAAATCACCGTGGAATTTATCCTCGAACGCGACCCGGACGAAGCCGCCAACGACGTGCGCGATCGGGTGGCGCGGGTGCGCGGGGTGTTGCCCGACGCGGCCGATGAACCGGTGGTGTCCAAGATCGACGCCGACGCCAATGCGATTATCTGGATCGCTTTTTCCAGCGAACGCCACGACGCCATGGAGATCACCGATTATGCGCGCCGTCACGTGATCGATCGCCTGCAGGTCCTGCCGGGGGTGGCCAGCGTGATCATCGGCGGCGAACGGCAGTACGCCATGCGCATCTGGCTGGATCGCAATCGCCTCGCGGCCTATCAGCTGACCCCGCTGGATGTGGAAAATGCTTTGAGCAATCAAAACCTCGAAATACCCTCCGGCCGGATCGAGAGCCAGCAGCGTGAATTCACCGTGTTGATGAAGACCGATCTACAAACGCCCGAGCAGTTCAACAATATTATTATTCGCAATGTCAACGGCTACCCGGTGCGGCTGCAAGACGTGGGCAACGCCGAACTCGGCGCCGCCGATGAACGCAACGCAGTGCGCGTGAACGGTAATCCAGCCGTCGGCCTGGGCATCGTCAAACAATCCACCGCCAATACCTTGCAAGTTGGGCGCGCGGTCAAGGCCGAGTTGCCTAAGATCAACGCCAGCCTGCCCGCGGGTATGAAATTAAAAGTGGCGTTTGACACCTCATTATTCATCGACGAGTCGATCAATTCGGTCTACCACGCCATCGCCGAAGCCCTGGTGCTGGTGGTGCTGGTGATCTTTTTCTTTTTGCGTTCCTGGCGCGCCACCCTCATCCCCTTCGTGACCATCCCTGTGTCACTCATCGGTGCGTTTGTGTTTTTGTATGCCATGCACTTCTCCATCAATATTCTCACCTTATTGGGATTGGTATTGGCGATCGGCCTGGTGGTGGATGATGCCATCGTGATCCTCGAAAACATCCATCGCCGTATCGAACACGGCATGCGCCCTTTCGAGGCCGCCATGCAGGGTAGCAGCGAGATCGCCTTTGCCGTGGTCGCCATGACCCTGACCCTGGCCGCGGTGTTTGCGCCACTGGCGTTTATCACCGGCAATACCGGCCGGTTATTTTCCGAATTCGCCTTAACCGTAGCGGGTGCGGTATTGGTATCCGGGTTTGTGGCCTTGTCGCTTACCCCGATGATGTGCTCTAAGTTATTACATCACGAAAAACAACACGGCCGTTTTTACGTCGCGATTGAAACTGGCCTGCATCAACTCAATGAATTTTACCGCCGCAACTTGGGCCGGGCGTTGCACCACCGGACCTGGATTCTCGCGACTTGTATCGCCATTGCTGTGAGTGTGACGGCTTTGATGGGATGGTTGTTACGCTCGGAATTGGCACCGGTAGAAGACCGCGGCATATTGATCGGTTTTATGCTAGGCCCCGAGGGCTCTACGTTGAATTACATGGATAAATACGCCAAACAAGTCGAACAATTTTATTCCAAAATTCCCGAAGTAAACACCTATTTTATGGTATTGGCACCGGGCTTGGAAAAACCCAACCCCGTCAACCTCGCCTTATCGTTTGTGAGTTTCAAACCGTGGAGCGAACGCACCCGCAGTGAACATGAAATTGCCAGCAGTTTGAATCCACTGATCTTTGGCTTACCGGGGGTGTTTGGTTTTCTGATTGAACCTCCATCCCTAGGACAGAACTTTCGCAATCAACCGCTGCAATTCGTGGTACAAGCCAACGACTACAAAAGCCTCGACGGCGCGGTGACAAAATTGCTGGCTAAGGCGCGCGCCAATCCCGGCCTGGTGGCGGTGGACAGCGATCTCAAACTGAATAAACCGCAACTGGCGGTCGATGTACACCGCGATAAGATCTCTGATCTGGATCTGGATGTCGCGTCCGTGGGCCATACCTTGGAAACCCTACTGGGCGGTCGTCAGGTCACACGCTTTAAGCGCGACGGTGAGCAGTACGATGTGATCGTGAAACTGGCCGACGATGATCGCCGCACGCCGCGGGATCTGTCTTCGATCTATGTACGCAGCAATAACAATAATCTAGTGCAATTGGCCAACCTGGTGAACTTGCGCGAAACCGTCGCCCCCAAGGAACTCAATCACTTTGATCGGTTTCGTGCCGCGACGATCTCGGCGGGGCTCGCGCCGAATTATTCGCTCGGCGAGGCGCTCAAATTCATGCAACAAGCCGCCAAAGACATCGTTCCCGCCGATATGCAAACCAGCTTGGACGGGCAATCGCGCGAATTCAGTGAATCCGGCGCGGCGTTATACGTGATCTTTTTACTCGCCCTGATCTTTATTTACCTGGTCTTGGCCGCGCAGTTTGAAAGTTTTATTGACCCGTTGGTGATCATGCTAACCGTCCCCATGGCCGTGACCGGGGCGTTATTAATGCTAAAACTCAGCGACAGCGGTTTGCATTACAGCGGCGGTACGCTCAATGTCTATAGCAAGGTAGGTTTAGTCATGTTGGTAGGCTTGATCACTAAACACGGCATTTTAATCGTCGCCTTCGCCAATCAATTGCGCGAACAGGGGAAATCCGCCATCGACGCGGTCACCGAAGCGGCGGTACTGCGACTGCGGCCGATCTTGATGACCACCGCCGCGATGGTCCTCGGCGCCATTCCCTTGGCCTTCGCCCACGGCGCCGGCGCCGAAAGCCGCCAACCCATCGGCATGGTGATTGTCGGTGGCTTATTGCTCGGCACGCTGCTGACCCTGTTCGTGGTGCCCACCGCCTATACCTTGTTATCCCGGCGCCGCACTCCGACAGGCACGGAGAAAAGTTGATCCTTAACAACACTCTATTAAAGATTATTATGAGTCAATTAATATATTAGATTTTACTAATATATCTCACTCTGTCTTAAATCTCAGCCTTACCCCCTGATTAACATCAGGGCCTACCCTAACCCTTCTTGCTGAGGTTTTTATGAAAACAATCATTTCTGCTTGCATGGCCGTGATGCTGGGCGTATCCGCCTCCGGGGTATTTGCCTATGACGCCTCCAAAGTTCCTGAGGCTAAACGCACCACCCTGGGATTATATCTGGACAGTAACGAAGCCTATGCGCTCGCAACCAAAGAAAAAGTTTTGTTTTTAGACGTGCGCACCCGTGAAGAAGTCAACTTTCTCGGCATGCCCACCCTGGTGGACGCCAACATCCCCTACATGGAAATGGATCCCATGTATAACTGGGACGACAAAAAGAATGTCTATGTGCTCGAACCCAACTCGGAGTTTGTCACCATGGTGGCAGCCCGTTTAAAAGCCAAAGGAATGAAAACCGATGATCCTGTGATTGTGATGTGCCGTTCCGGTGATCGCAGCGCCCGCGCCGCCGATCTACTCGCCAAGGCCGGTTACAGCAAAGTGTATAGCATCGTTGATGGCTTTGAAGGCGACCTCGCCAAAGACGGCCCCAATGCCGGCAGGCGCACTGTTAATGGTTGGAAAAACTCGAATTTGCCGTGGAGCTACACCCTCGCCAAGGAAAAAATGAGTTTGGAATAATACGGGCCGAAGATTAAAAACAAGGGCTACCCGCTCTTGTTTTTTTCTGTGGCTGAATAGATTGGAAACCGCACCACTCGTGTTTGACTGGGAATACCCACTTCTGTTTTGACTAGGCTCGGCTTCGCACCCGCATAAGACAGACTGCGCCATCGCAGCGCGTTTTTCATCCGGATTTATTCCAAGCTTAGATCCCCCGCTTTATCTAACTGGTTGAGTCGTGAGGCAAATTTTCCTGCGGAACGGTTTGTTACGAATTGGACTGTTTATTGCTGGTCTTGTACACATGCTTGTATACATCCGCTTTAGCCAAGTCGTCACTCTGTTCCATGGGGTAAAGATACTGTGCGGGCAACGGTCAAGAGGAGTTTTTCCATCGTGACGATCGTCCGGATTGATGCCGAACCGCGCGCGATTGAAATTGATCCCGCGCGTAGTGCGGTGCTGATGATCGATATGCAACGGGATTTCCTCCAGCCCGGTGGATTTGGCGAGGCCCTGGGCAACAACATTCGCCTTTTAACCGCGGCCGTTGATCCCTGCCGTGCTCTTTTAGCGGGCGCCCGCCGTCATGGCGTGCTGGTTATCCATACGCGCGAAGGCCACCGTCCGGACATGCTCGATGCACCACCGGCCAAAGTTGAGCGCGGCGCACCCAGCGCACGTATCGGCGACCGCGGCCCGATGGGACGCATCTTGATCCGCGGCGAACCCGGCCACGATCTGATCCCCGAACTGTATCCGCACGCAGGAGAGCCGGTGATCGACAAACCGGGCAAGGGCGCGTTTTATGCCACCGATCTGCACACCCTCCTGCACAACCGCGGCATAGAAAATCTCATCGTCTGTGGTGTGACCACCGAGGTATGTGTACATACCACGGTGCGCGAGGCGAACGATCGTGGTTACCGCTGCATTGTACCGGGGGATTGTTGTGCGTCGTATTTTCCCGAGTTTCATGAGGTGGGCCTGCGCATGATCAAGGCGCAGGGGGGAATTTTCGGCTGGGTCAGCGACTCACGGCGGATTTTGGCGGCCCTTGGTTGACGTCGTTAAGACGCCACCGTGGCCAGAATTTCACGACACAAAATGGAGAAACTGCGATGACTGCGATCTCTTATAAACCAAAGATTTGGGTAGCGGGTGATTGGAATGCGTTTTTTGGTTTCGGCACTAACATCTTGGTCAACCTGCTGGTATTGACCGGGCTGCTGCGCTTTGTTCTGAAAATGCCGGACCAGCTGGTGTTCGGCCGTATCTTGCCCGCCACCGGTTTGATGTTGTGCTTGAGCACGGGGTATTACGCTTGGCTCGCGTACCGGTTGGCCAAGCATACGGGTCGCAGTGATGTCTGCGCCCTGCCCTCGGGTTTTAGCGTGCCGCACATGTTTGTGGTCGTGTTCGTGGTGATGTTACCCATCTTGATTGACTCGGGGAATCCCATCACGGCCTGGGAAGCAGGATTGACCTGGGTGTTCATCCAAAGTTTTGTGCTGATGGCCGGCGGTTTTATCGCGCCCTGGATCCGTCGTATCACGCCACGCGCTGCGCTTCTGGGCGCGCTGGCGGGGGTGTCAATCACCTTCATCTCGATTCGACCCGCCGCGCAAGTCTTTAGCACGCCGATCATCGGCATGATCTGCTTCGGTGTAATTATGGTGAGTTGGTTTGGTGGCGTGCGCTATCTACGGGGAATTCCAGCGGGGTTGGTTGCGCTGGTGGTTGGATCGGTTATCGCGTGGGGTTCCAATGCCTTTGGTTTGAACTACGGCGGCATGACCCTGGCCAGCCTGCAGGCTTCGTTTTCCAACTTCGGTGTATCGCTACCCATGCCCGCCATCGACCATGTGTTTAACGGTTTCCATTACCTGCCGGTCATTCTAGTAACCGCGATCCCCTTCTCCATCTATGACTTAGTGGAGGCGATGGATAATGTGGAAAGCGCCTCGGCGGCGGGCGATGAATTTCCCACCACCCGTGTACTCACCGCCGATGGCGTCGTGAGTCTGATCGGTTGCGTGATGGGCAATCCCTTCATTAACGCAGTGTACATCGGTCACCCGGGTTGGAAGTCCATGGGGGGACGGATCGGTTATTCGGCCGCCACCGGGGTGATGGTGATTCTGCTGTCTTGGTTGGGGATCCTCTCCGTGATGATGGCGTTGATCCCAGTGGTCGCGCTGCTACCGATCCTGCTCTATATCGGTATGCTCATCGGCTCGCAGGCGTTCCAAGAAACACCGCACCGCCATGCCCCGGCCATCGTGCTGGCCTTGATGCCACAGATCGCCGAATGGGGTAAGACCCAGATCGATAATGCGCTGGGGGCGGCCGGGACCACTGCCGCGAAAGTGGGCTTGGACAGCTTGGGGCAACACGGGGTGCTGTACCATGGTTTGGAAGTGCTCGGCGGCGGCGCCACGTTGGCCGGTATGGTGCTCGGTGCCATCGCGGTGTTCGTCATCGAAAAACAATTCCTGCGGGCCGCGGCCTTTGCCTTGGTCGGCGCTGGCCTGACCTTCTTCGGTTTGATCCACGGGGAATCCGTCGGCATCGGCGAATCTCCGGCCGTTGCCAGCAGTTATCTGCTGCTGAGCGCGTTCCTACTGGGCATATCGCGCTTCACCCAAACCGTGACCGAGGCAGCAGCCGGTCCGGGAGCCATCGCGGATGCAATCGCATCCAAGGCGAAATAATGCTGCGCTTGCACCGCGGCTTGTGCGATGTCTCTACAACAGCGGGCGATGTAGCTGATGGGATTTAGCAGGCCGCGCGAAACTAAAAAAACAGAGGCGGTGAACAGCCCCTGTTTTTATTTTTACCTGTTACCCGATACTCCTACGACGCTTTTGTTTGGTAATCCAATCGGTTGTCCCGCGCCCGCCCAGGCAAACATCCCGCCGCGCAAATTAAATACCTTCTCATAACCCTGTTGTTGCAGGTAGGCGCAAGCCTGGGCGGATCGCGCGCCGCTACGGCACACCACAACCATGGTTGCATCGCGCGGTAAATGTTGCATGTGCAGGGGAACGGTGGCCAGGGGCATAGGTTCCGCGCCCGGGATGGTGCCGGCGGCGATCTCGCCCATCTCCCGTACATCAATGATACGAAACGGTTGGGGCGGTGCTTCCATCCAGCGCGCTAATTCGGCGGCTTCGATTTCTTTCACATTTAAAAACATGTGACTACCTCGGTGGTGGGTTGAGGGATGCAATATTAACAAATGCTAATATAGGTGGCTAGCCCTGGGGTTTCAAGCAACCCCATTCAGTACCCCTGGTCCTTCCCCACAGGACTGTTAGACTACCCAGAGGTACAATGACAAGGCTCACCGGAGGCTGCATGGGTCGTTCCACCCGCAAGTTTTTCGCCCTGATGATCGGCATGGGGGTAATCATAGCCGGTGGCCTATGGGTAGCAAGGTCCGATAAACCCTTCACCTCGGCCCAGGTTAAACCCGCCGCGGAACGCGGTACATTCTTTGGCGCCAAAGAAACCGAATATCCGCGTTGGTTTAAAGAAAGTTTTCTGGATTTTAAAGAAGACCTGGCCGAGGCCAGCAAAAATAATAAACGCCTGCTGCTGATGTTCACCCAGAACGGCTGCCCGTATTGCAATGCCCTGGTGGAACGCAATTTGTCCCAGGCGGATATCGAAGCCTTGGTGCGCGCTAAATTTGATGTCATTGCGATCAATATGTGGGGTGACCGGCATATCACCGCGATCGATGGCCAGCCTTATAATGAAAAAACCTTCGCCGAAACTCTCAAGGTGCAATTCACGCCAACCCTGGTATTTTTCAACGAACAAGGTGAGATTGTTCTGCGTTTAAACGGTTACCTGCCGCCGGATAAATTTAAATTGGCGGTGAGTTATGTCGCGGGTAAGCACGAGCAGCACCAGAGTTACCAGGATTATCTCGCGGCCAATAACCCGTCCATCAATAGCGGCAGCGCGATGCTCAAGGAAGATTTCTTTTTAGCCGCGCCGTACCCACTGACGCGATCCGCCGGCAGCAAGGCCAAGCCGCTGGCGGTGTTTTTTGAACAGCGTGACTGTCCAAATTGCGACACCTTGCATCAAAAGATATTGGTCGATCCCGACACCCGCAAACTCATTGCACAATTTGACGCGGTACAGTTGGACATGTGGTCCGACAGCCCCGTCACGCTACCCGCGGGCAATGCTTCTACGGCACGGCAATGGGCTAAACAGCTCGACATTAAATTCGCGCCGACCATTGTGTTGTTTAATCCCGAGGGCAAGGAAATCATCCGTTCCGAGGCTTTTTTCAAGGTCTTCCACACACAAGGCATTTTCGACTATGTGTTAAGCGGCGCCTACCGGCAGCAACCGAGCTTTCAACGGTATTTATCCGGGCGCGCCGATCATTTGCGTGAACAAGGTAAGGACGTGGATATCTGGCGGCTGGGGGATGAAACCACTACCGCCGCGCCGCGCAGTAAATAAATACCGCGAAAACGCCGGCCGGCGTCGCTCAGACAGCCCGTGCGCCTAACATTCATGATCTTGATCACAGCCCACTTGATTGATTCGGATCACGGTTGGCCCTGACTTGGGTTCATTGCGCGGTTATTTCTGCCGCCATAGTGGGCAGGACTCCAACAGCGTGATGCCGAATGTTATCAAGACAAGCACTAGTGTACTGCATGGCGTGGGCAAGCATGTGCAGTTGCTCGCTGTACGCCAGCCCCGGCGACCGCGGCACGCCGAGTATTCAAGTTGTCGGCTTGTTTAAAGACGTAGCCATTATCCGCCAGAATAATCAGCAAACCGTGTTACGCGTGGGCACCAGCCGGAATGGTTTGCGCTTGATCGAGGCCAGTAGTGAGCGTGCCGTCTTTGAATACCAGGGTCATAAAATCAGCCACAGCCTGAGCGATTCCCCGGTACTAAATTTTAGCGGTGGCGGTACCAGTGGGGAGGTGCGTATTGTCGCCAACAATGGTAGTTATCAGCTCTCCGGATCGATCAATGGGGTTGGCCAGGAATTTATCCTCGACACCGGCGCAACCTATGTCACCCTGACCGCCCACCAAGCCCAGGCACTAGGAATAAATTACCTGCACCAGGGCAAACACCTGCAACTGCGCACTGCCAATGGGGTTGCCGATGCCTATCTGGTTACCGTTGACTCCGTGCGGGTCGGCGACATCCAAATCAACCAGGTCCAGGCCGCGGTGTTGCCGAATTTTAATTCCGATAAAATCTTGTTAGGCGCCTCGTTCCTCAACAATGTCTCCTTGGTCAGTGAAGGCCAAGTGATGTTGTTACAAAAGAAATAACCTCTGTAAGATCAAGCTCCTGTATCCATTGCCCGTTTTAAGGCTGATCAACAGCACGATCGGCTATTCCTAGCGGTTTGTATGTTATACCATTATTTTTCTTAAGTTTATTAGTTCGTGGTCGATATATTAGTAATTGCTAATTTACTAAACTATTAACGAGGTGCTCATGAGTATAGCGATAAAAATCAGTGGGGCAGTGATGTTGCTCTCGACCGTGTATAACACCCACGCCAAAGAAGAAGGCTTCCCCGGCCGGCTAGAGTTCCCAGGGATTCCCACCATGGAAATCGCCGAATTGAACAAGCAGTTAAACCAGGTCGTGGTGGTGGATACCCGCTCGCAACTGGAATACGAAACCCTGCAGATCAAAGGGGCGCTTAACCTGTCGATCGCCGATAAGACCTTTGGCGATAAGATCCAAGCACTACGGCTTAAAACCGACAAACCCTTGGTATTTTATTGTAACGGCCGTGACTGCCATAAATCCTACCTGGCCGTGAAAGAGGCACAACGTCGCCATATTGAGAATACTTTTGCCTATGACGCGGGCATGTTTGATTGGGCCAAGGCTTATCCAGAGCACACGGTATTACTGGGCAAAAATCCGATCAACCCACAGGATATATTATCCGAGGCGCAATTTGAGCGACACTTATTGGATTCGGACAGCTTTACCCAACAAGCGTTTGATCTGGGTTCTAAAAGTATCATCATCGACGTGCGTGATAAATACCAACGCGCCGGTGCCGGGGTGTTCGCCACCAAGGAACGTTGGATAACGCTCGATGATCGGGAAAAATTACAACAGGTATTCGCCCAGGCGGTGAAAGACAAACGTACCTTATTCATCTACGACGAAGTGGGCAAACAAGTCCAATGGTTACAATACGCCATAGAACGTGCGGGGCTGAAAGATTATTTCTTCATGAAACACGGTGCTAAGGCCTATTTCACCAAGATGATGAAAGAAAGCGGTTTTAATCTGAGCCTGGCCGGGGCTAAGCTGCATTAATCCTGGTCATCCCTCCGCCTTCCAGTCCGCCACCTCTCGGGCACAAAAGCCCGTGAGGTGGCGATGCTTGGTGTGCCTCAGGTCAATCAACCCGGTGGCCTCGACGGTGGCACTCACAAATACGCTATCCCCCTATTGAATCCCCAGATAAAATACACCATATAACATCACACCTGGGGAGGATGGAGCACCAACGGGTGGTTTCATAAAGCGGTCGTTAAACTTTGGTATGCTGGGTTTCACTAAACGTTCCTTAAGGAGTTCGTATGCTGCGTCGTTCGTTAGTTGCTCTATCATTGGTGATTTTCTCCAACCTAGTGCTCGCCCTACCAAGCATCCATGAGGTGTATACCGCCGCCAACAGCGGCAACCTCGCCCAGGCCAAGGCCATGATGCAGGAAGTGTTGAAGGCACGTCCCAACAGCGGCCAGGCGCATTTTGTCTATGCGCATATCCTGGCACAGAACGCCGAATATCAAGCCGCTGCCACGGAACTAAAAACCGCCGAGAGGCTGGCCCCGGGTTTACCCTTCGCCAAACCGGAATCGGTGGATTCCCTGCGCGGCTTGCTGCATAAACACATCGCGGACCCCGCGCTCTTGCCCGCACTGTCCAGCACCAGCCCCGGTTCAACCACCAATTGGACCTTGATCTTGATCGTGGTGGGAGGCGTGGTGGGCATTATTCTGATCGTGCGTGCCCTAGGAAACTACAAACGCGACAACCCTACCAACCACCTGGCACCCACCATCAACCCGTATCAACCCAACCCCAATCCCGTGGCGCCGCCTTACGGACAAGCCCCGGCGGGTAGTTCGGCCCTGAAAACCGGTCTGGCCACGGGACTGGGGGTGGCGGCGGGAATGGTGGCCGGTCAGGCCATCGCTAATAGTTTATTCGGTGATCACCACAGCCAAGCCGGCAATACCCCCCTGCCACCAACCTCGAGCGATGATTTGGGCGGTAAGGATTTTGGTCTAAACGACAACAGCTCGTGGGACGATGCTTCGTTGCCGAGCGATGGCGGGGATTTTGGCGGTGGGGATGGCAGTGGCGGTGGTGATTGGTCGTAAGCAAGCGGTGTACGTGACCGGCAGGTGTCCGGTCACGCACGCAAAATACTAAAACTCATGCCACCCGCGCCGTGTAGGACATGCCCTCGCACAGGCGTTCGCGAAATTCCACTTTCCAGGTACGCGAATTCTTACCCCCGTTAAACTCCACAAGGATGCGATTTTCATCGTCATTGGTATAGAAGCGGATACAGTTTAATTTGAGTGTGCGAATCTCATAAAAATACGTTGTTGCAAATTTTTCACTGGCCTCGGAGATCGCGTTATCGATCGCTTCCTTTAACCAGATAGGCTTGCTGAGGATATCGCGTGCATAAGCCAGTAATTCTTCATTTGGACTGTCTTCATAACCGTAAGCGATGGCGTATTTAAACCCCTTAAAAAACCCCAGCCACGCTTCGTCAAATTCGGACCAACGCAGTTGCCCCAACTCGCTATCCATGTAGGTAGGTTGTGGCCGATCAGCGGTATGAAAAAGTGTTGCAAGAAATCCCATCGTTTCTCCTCCCAGTAAAAAGCCGCGAAAACACCTGATGTGGTATCGCCGGTCATTATGTGAGTTACCCGTACATACATCCGTAACACTGAATTAGTTATACCTTGAGATCACGATAATTGCAAAAAAATCTTACATTAGAATTTAGTGAAATACTTAATTTATGCGAAAAACATCCAACATTGTTATACCTACCATAAAAGGGCTTATTGTCCAAGGCGATCCCAGCACTCACCACTGGCGTTAAATTTGGTAGGCCGATCACAATCCTTAACGGGAATTGCATCACACCCTTCGCGCGGCGACCCCAATCTTCACACGGCGGGTTACAACAGGTAGGTTAGCGGCCTGGTTAGTTTTTTGGGACCGGATAACCTCGGCCATCTGTTTCACACTAAGCCCGTTGGGGAAAAATACTATCCATATACAGTACGCTAGCGGTGAAACGCACACTACAGACGATCTGCTACACTGCCCGGCACGATGTGTTTTCTCCGCCCCGGTTTTTTATTTTGCTTCCTATTGCACATAAACACTGGGTTCGCGGCGGCTGGCGCCACGCCACAGCCGAATGTTAGCGCATTCACCTTATCCATTGCCTCGTGGAATTTGCAGTGGTTGGCCGATGGGCCCAGGTTGCAACAGAGTCACTACTGGCAGCGCTGCGCGGCACAGGGTTGGACCCCTTTAAAATTACATCCCGATCTTCCCGGTTGTGATGCTTACCGGCACGCGCAGATCCACACTGCGCCCGCCTATGAGCAAAAAAAACTCCACCCGATTCAACACGCATTGGCTAGCCTGGCCGCCGACCGGGTTGACATCCTCGCTGTGCAAGAGGTGCAGAATCCCCAGGCCCTGGCCAGAGTGTTGCCCGAGGGTTACCAGGTGGCGTGTTTTACTACCCGAACGGACGCGCAAAACCTCGGTTATGCCGTACGTAACGAACTCCTGACGCAGATAAGATGCCGTGAGGTTGTTGCCCTGAGTTTGGAACAGCAGCCCGGGACCCAACACCTGTTGCGGCGCGGTCTGGAACTCACCCTGCAACACGCGGGTACGACCGTGAACTTGCTCAATGTACATTTAAAATCCTCCTGTCCCAAAGGCCCGCTGACGAACTCGAAGAACCCCGCCTGTGCAGTGCTACAACAACAGATCCCCGTATTAGAACAATGGATTGAAGAACACGCGCGGGCTAAGCATCCGTTTATGATCTTGGGTGACTGGAATCGGGACTTGGAGGCGGAACAGTCCCATCACTATCCCGCGCGGATCGACGGTTCAGATCCGGCCACACCACTCGTGAATCCACTCCGGGTGCGTAATCTGTTTCCCGAGATTAATGATCACGTTCCCCCCGCCAGCGCCATGCAACTGGTGAAACTCGAAGGCTCCACCCCGCGGCGGAGGCAATGCCCTGTCTATTTAGATCACATGGTGGTGAGCGAAACACTGCTCGGCCTACTGGACGCTGCCGCGAACACCGGTAGAACAGAGCCCCTCTTTGCACGGTTAGTACCAGTACCCTCAACGGCGTCCGATCATTGCATCCTGCAAATGACCTTAGGGGTTAAACCTTAATAACACATAATCTATAAGGCATTTAACTCTGCCCTAGCTCTAGTAAGGAAAAAGCTTAATCCCCTAGCGGGATCGGCCGATGATCTACCCACCGTCACGGGCAGTTACGGCGCATGCGATGACAAAATCTCATGCGCGCTCAACGGGGCATCGCGAATACATCCGGCTTGACGGCGGTGTTCCTGCTGCCGACACCCGCCGCTGGCGCAGGCGGAGGCGTTGTCAACGCAGTTCTTTAGAGGTTTAAAGTCTAGATTTAAGGGGATCGTTTGCAGCGACTAAAACACCACAGCCTATTTTTACCTGCCGTGCTCATCGGTATTGGAGTGGGCATGTTGCTGCACGAACAACACCTTACTCGGATCCGCAATCTGCAATACGATTTTATTTACGATCAACAAGTCGAAACCAAGACCTTGCGCGCGGCCTTAGAACAAGACTTTAACCATCTCTACCATAGTCTACGCACCATCGCCCGTATGCCCGGTGTGCAAGCCTTGAATGGCCAGCAGCGGCGTTTGGACCCTACTTCGTTGCATGTTATCCAAGAAATTTACAATAACCTGGCCTCTGACATAGGACTCACGGCCATCTACGTGGTGCAACGTGATTTTGATCCCACGGCGCACGACCCGCGCAGCGACAAACCCAGCCAACCCCTGTATGAATTCGATGAAATTGTATTAGACAAAATGCAATCCAGCCTCGCTCATGCGGCGCTGAATGACGATAAAGATATCGCCCTTAGCGAAGGTTTATTACTGCGCCAGCAACTCGATTGGTTCATCCATGCCTGGCCCAATACCGGTATCATTCCCGGCTTGGCCTACCCGGCGATCAGCGGCCGCGAAGTCGTCATACACCCAGACCCACACCACCCACAGGCACCCACCAGCCCGGCACGCACCGGGATGGTGTATTCGGTTCCCGCCTACGACAACACCGGCCGCCTAAACGGCGTTATCGCTGCTGTGTTTCTCTCCAAAACCATCCAAGCGCAGCTACCGGGGAATAGCTACGTATTGCACAATAACGATTACGACTATACGTTGACCCCCACCATCCCCGGACCCTGGCAAACAGCACAGCAAGAAATCCGCAGCAATACACCCAAGGACGATCTGATCTACTCCGAAGTGGTGAAATTAAATTTGATCGATGGGGAGTCGCAATGGATATTATGGTGCGGGGTTAACAATATCTTGTTCTGGTCGCTGCCCGAAGTTAAATCCGAGTACCGCTACTACAGCTTTGCCTGGATCATGACCGTATTGATGGTGCTTGTGGTTAATACGATCATTTATATTCAACGTTCCCGGCGCTCGTTAATGCAACAGCAAAAGACACGGCTGGAAGAACAGGTGCGCCACCGTACTAAAGAATTGCAAGCGGCGACCCAGATCGCCCAGTCTGCCAGCAAGGCTAAAAGTGAATTCTTGGCCAATATGAGCCATGAAATTCGTACGCCGTTAAACGGTGTCCTGGGATTAAGCGGATTGTTAGCCGAAACACCGCTTAGTGATAAACAACACCACTATGTCGACACCATACAACGTTCCGGGCAATCACTGTTAGCCTTGATCAATGATATCTTGGATTTTTCCAAGATCGAAGCGGGTAAATTGTCTTTGGAGCATCACGATTTTGATCTGTACGCTTGTATCGAGGACAGCGTGCAGATCTTGGCCGATACCGCCATGAATAAAGGCTTGGATGTCTTATCCCGGCTACCCACCTATTTGCCACGCTTTGTCAAAGGGGATGATGTACGCATCCGCCAAATCTTAATTAATTTGATTGGCAACGCGATCAAATTTACCGACCGAGGAGATATTATTGTTGATGCGGCATTACTGCAGCAAGACGCGCACAGCGTTTATATCCGTTTTAGCGTCACCGACAGCGGCATTGGAATCCCGCAGGATAAACAAGCCGTTATTTTTGACGCGTTCACCCAAGCCGACAGTTCCACCAGCCGCAAATTTGGCGGCACCGGTCTGGGCCTATCCATTTGTAAACAACTGGTGACCTTGATGCAAGGTCAGATCGGTGTGCACTCAGAACCGGGGCGGGGTTCAGAATTTTGGTTTACCACCCGCCTACAGGTGTCACGCCACATCGTCTATGACACCCCGAATCTACAATCCTTACGCGGCAAACATGTGTTGATTGTGGACGACAACAGCGTTAATCAAGAAATATTGCAGGATTATATCAGCCGTTGGGGCATGACCTCGGACACCACCGCCGACGGCCAAGCGGCGATCAAACTACTGCGTGCGCAGCTGGACAAACATGACCCGTATGATTTGATCCTGTTGGATTTTATGCTGCCGGGAATGGACGGTATTGAATTCGCCCATTATGTCCACAGCCACGAGGAATTTTCATATAGCAAGATCATCATGCTCAGCTCAGTGTCTTGTATCGACCCGCAACAATTTCAGAACCTTGGGATCCTTCAATATTTAGAAAAACCGGTGCGGGTAAACCTGTTGCGTGATGCCATCTTACGGGTATTTACGGCTGATAGTCGGCAACTCACGGCCCCGCCTAGCGCAGAAAATTCACCCTCGCTCGCGGCATTTACCAATACGCGGGTATTACTCGCCGAAGATAACCTGGTCAATCAAACCGTCGCGGTCGCCTTGCTGGAAGCGCTACAGTGCCACGTGGACGTTGCCAGCGATGGCAGCGAGGCCGTCGAGTTGTTTACCCATAACCATTTCGACATTATTTTAATGGATTGCCAAATGCCGAATATGGACGGTTATGCGGCGACCCGGATCATTCGCGCCATGGAAAACGGGCGCAGTATTCCCATCATTGCCCTAACAGCGAGTACCCTGCAGGAAACTCGACAACTCTGCTTCAACGCTGGGATGAACGACCACCTCACCAAACCCTTTACCAAAACAACCTTACAGCAACGCCTCGCGCACTGGCTGCAGCCCGCAGCAACGGCCACCGACCCCGTCTCTTCCTCTCGATAGCCATCAATATGGAATTATTTTTTACTTCCACTACCGCATCGCTGGTGCACTAACGACTGGTCAAGCGTCGTAACATTGGGGTCAATGTCCTTCTCCAAGGTGTAGAGTGTTTGTTCCGGACTGTCAGGACCGATATCGACGGTGATGGCATTGTCACTATAATTTACATACAACTCGCCTTCCTTAGACCAATTAAAATTAACTCGTCCCTGGGTTTTTCGTTTTAACTCAAACACCACACCCTCAATACATTGACGGTAGGCATCCCCCTCGATCACCACCTCATCCCCCTCGGCTGCAAAAACCGGTAGCGATGCGCCACAAAGTAAACAACCTGCGATTAAGATTTTATTAGATAACCCGCGCGACATAAACCTTCCTCGTTATGCGAACAATGTCCCTACAGTTTAGTCTGGCAAATAGCGTAAAAGCAACTGGATCAATTACCTCTTTGTTCAGCCAAGGTACATACAATCATCGCGAATTTTACCGACTGCAACGCGCCAATAGCCGTTGTCTTAAAGAAACAGCAAGGGTATTGCACCGTAGCTCTGCTTTGGTCCGGCCCTACAATAGGAACACACTCCCCCACGGGCGTGCACACGCTGCCTGTTTCGTACAGACGTGCTAACAAACAATAACAGCCCCGTGCCTCCGCTGGCGACGGAGTGCTGCCCTGGGGTCGAGTATCGCTTTGGATTCAACCAATATGTCCTTACAAAATTTCCATCCACTTAATTCACTGTCTATTCTCTCTGTCGGCATGCAATTTTATTATTGCGATGTTTACATAAACAAATTTAATCAACGAATTAGCTCGAATTAACCAAAATAAAATTATTCTGTGACATATACTCAAGGCGGATGACCGTCGACTAAATTTCACGTGTGAACCAAAGGAGGTTTTTAATGGACATGAAATCATTGCAAGACACCGCACGGACCCTGCTGGCCCCTGGGCGTGGGATTCTAGCCATGGACGAAAGCATGCCTACCATCGGCAAACGCTTGCAGTCCGTGGGTGTGCAAAATACCGAAACCAACCGGATTGCCTATCGTAGTTTATTGCTCGGGACCCCGGGACTAGGCGAATACATTAGCGGCGCAATCCTGTATGACGAAACCTTGCGGCAACAACTGGACGGGGTTTCGTTTGCGGAATTAGCCAAACGGCAAAAGATCATTCCCGGAATTAAAGTTGACGCCGGCGCCAAGGAATTAGCCTTGCACGCGGGTGAGAAAGTTACCGAAGGCTTGGATGGTCTGCGCGAACGGCTGGAAGAATACCGGACCCTGGGCGCGCGTTTTTGCAAATGGCGCGCGGTCATCACCATCGGCGAACATCGCCCCAGCCGTGCCTGTCTCGAAGCCAATGCCCACGGCTTGGCGCGTTATGCGGCCTTGTGTCAAGAAGCGGGGTTAGTACCGATTGTCGAACCCGAGGTATTGCTCGATGGCGACCACAGCATTGAAACCTGTTATGCAGTGACGGTTGAAACCCAACGCTGCGTGTTTGAACAATTGTATAAACAAGACGTTGCCTTCGAGGGCATGATCTTAAAACCCAGCATGGTGGTATCGGGTAAGACCTGTAGTCAACGCGCCGGTGTACAACAAGTGGCGGAACAAACCATTCGCTGTTTGCGCCAAGCCGTACCGGCAACCGTCCCGGGTATTGCATTTTTATCCGGCGGCCAAAGCGATGAAGAAGCCACCCAACACTTGAATGCAATGAATCTGTTGGCAAAAAAAATGGACTTGCCCTGGCGTTTGACCTTTTCCTACGCGCGCGCCCTGCAAAACTGCGCGATGAATATTTGGAAAGGCGAGGCAACCAAAGTCGACGCGGCGCGTAAGGCCCTGTTACTCCGCGCCAAGTTAAATTCACTCGCCAGCCGAGGCGAATATAATCCCACCATGGAACAACAGAAGGCCGCGTAATTACTCCATACGGCTATAACCACATGAACCCTCTCCCCCACGGGGAGAGGGCAAGCTGAGAGCAATAACCCAGTCACTACTTCTGTGGTGCTTGTGGCGCACCGAATTCATACTGCTGGGCTTGTCCCTGCTTATGCACCACAGCGGTAAGGGCGGCATCGATAGTATTCACCACCCTGGCGCGTTTACCGATGCCGCTCAGTCGCATCGAGCTGATCTTCACTATCAATAGTTTACCCGCACGGCCCCGGCGTGCCCACTGACCAGCTCCGCAAAATCTTCCGGCTGTTTTACCGCTCTGAAAATGAACTGACGCGTGAAACCGTCGGCACCGGTATCGGCCTGGCCCTGGTTAAACAATTGGTACTGGCCCTGCACGGCCAGATCGATGTCGTCAACCAACAGCCAGGGGCGGAATTTCGGGTGGTATTTCCTCTGCTATAAAGACACCCCACCGCTCCACGGCCAGCGGTTGTTTGGCTACGTAATTATCGAAATGGATTCTTTATGGTTAACCCATATAGTTCCATACCTGTTTGTATATCTTCCGACAAGATAAGCGTTACGCCCGCCAACACTGCCGCCGCACAGATCAACGCGTCATAGAACGAAAGTTGGTAGCGCTTAGTCATGTCAATCGCTGTTGCATGTGTTTGCAGTGTGATGGGCACCACATCACAAGCGGCTTTGACGGCAACGAGGATATCATCGATCTCTTCCCATGGCATCTTCAGCTTGCGCAAACACACGGATACGATTTCGTTCAACACTTGGACACTGATGATACCGCGCTCACTCAGTAGCGCTTCAGCACGATCGGCCTTAGTAGAATCCGCTGAGAGTAAATACAAAATGACATTGCTATCGATGAACGGCCTATTCACTCCTGCTGGTCCGATTCATTAGCCTCGAGACGATCAAAATGAAAATTGGCAGGCAGACGACCGCGAAACTGACGCAACCGTGCCAGCAGTACTTTAATTTCTGGCTTCTTGGACACTTCAAAGCTACGTACACCTACCACGTGCAGGTCGATTTCTTCACCTTCCTTAAGATTCAGCGCCTCGACGACCGCGGCAGGCAGGCGAACCGCCAACGAGTTACCCCATTTTGAGACTTGCACCGGTCCTACCTCTTAGATATACATTAGCATAATGTATATCCTAGTGGTTGTAGCGTCAAGTCTAACGGGGGCTTACGCCTAAATCGGTTCCAATTCCGTCAACCCTGGCAGGCCCACCAACCCGACCGTGGAGAGTCTGTTTTTCTCTTATGGATCGTATCCTAAATTCGGTGCCAGCCATTTCTCGGTGTCCACGAGGCTCATGCCTTTACGCTTGGCGTAGTCCTCGACTTGATCTTTGCTAATCTTACCTACCGCGAAGTATTTTGCTTCTGGATGCGAGAAGTACCAACCGCTGACCGATGCGGCTGGGTACATGGCATAACTTTCGGTCAGGGTGCAGGCGCAATTGTTTTCCGCATTGAGCAATTTCCACAACGCGGGTTTTTCGGTGTGGTCCGGACAAGCGGGATAACCCGGCGCGGGACGGATGCCAGGGTAGTCTTCGCGGATCAATGTCTGGTTATCGAAATGTTGGTTCTTATAAGCGCTGTCGGGCGACCACTCT
Source organism: Gammaproteobacteria bacterium (assembly GCA_016194635.1). Lineage (GTDB taxonomy): Bacteria > Pseudomonadota > Gammaproteobacteria > UBA6429 > Thiohalophilaceae > JACQBC01. Next base: position 40,956 of record JACQBC010000023.1, read on the forward strand.
CCCGCCTCATAACCCCAGGCCACGTGCCGCACATAGGCGTGCATCTGTTCAGCAAAGGCCTCGGCGAACCGATCGGCGAGCGCCTTGACCATGATCGCGCGATAATCATCCAGCGCGCTTTCAAATTCCTTGGCCTTGGCCTCCGCGCCGTGAAGGGTCACCACAAAACCACCCAGATAATCTTTTTTACCTGAATCCTTGGGGGCAATGAAATCGGTTAAACAGCGATGGGGTTTGTTGTCAGGCTTTTGCAGCTGCTGACGGAGGTGATGCAAAATCATCAGCGGCCGTTTATTGTTGGCATCACGCACTTCGATATCGTCGTATTTGAGGCTGTTGGCGGGGAACAATCCAATCACCGCCCGCGCGGTTAGCCATTTACCAGTAATGATGTCCTGCAGCATGGCGTGCGCGTTGTCGAACAACTCGCGGGCTTCTTTACCCTTGGCGGGATCGGTGAAGATCTTGGGATAACTGCCCTTGAGTTCCCAGGTGTGAAAAAACGGCGTCCAATCGATATAGGGGATTAAAAACGCCAGCGGCATGTCGTCAAACACTTGAATCCCCAATTGTCTGGGCACCGGCGGGGTATAATTTTTCCAGTCGATTTGGATTTTATTGCTGCGCGCCTGTTGCAGGGTCAACCACTGTTCATTGCTGCGACGATTGGCGTAATGCTCGCGCACCATCACGTATTCATTGCGCGTGCGGGAAATAAATTCGTCGCGGGTTGAATCCCCCAGCAGGCTTTGCGCTACGCCTACGGCACGGGAGGCGTCTTTCACCCACACGGTGAGGTTGTTTTTATAGGCCGGTTCGATCTTCACCGCGGTATGCGCCTTGGAGGTGGTGGCCCCGCCAATCAACAACGGCACCTGGTAATCCAGCCGTTGCATTTCTTTGGCGAAATGTACCATTTCATCCAGCGAGGGGGTGATCAACCCCGATAAGCCGATCATGTCGGCGTTTTCATGTTTGGCCGCCTCAAGAATTTTACTGGCGGGCACCATTACGCCCAGATCCACCACGCTAAAATTATTGCACTGTAACACCACGCCGACGATGTTCTTACCGATGTCGTGCACGTCACCCTTTACCGTCGCCATGATGATCTTGCCCGCGGATCTGGCCCCGCCACTTTTCTCGGCTTCGATATAGGGGATCAAATGCGCCACCGCGCGCTTCATCACCCGCGCGCTCTTGACCACTTGCGGCAAAAACATCTTGCCTTCACCAAATAAATCACCGACCACGCTCATACCGTCCATCAGCGGCCCTTCAATCACGTGTAACGGCCGGGGAAATTGTTGCCGCGCCTCTTCGGTATCTTCGATCACAAAGGTATCGATGCCCTTCACCAAGGCGTGTTCCAAGCGCTTGGCCACCGGCAAGCCGCGCCAGGCGGCATCTTCTTTTTGCTCGACCACCGCGCCCGTGCCTTTGTATTTATCCGCGATCGCCAGTAACCGTTCGGTGGCATCGGCGCGGCGATTGAGGATCACGTCTTCGACGTGGTCGCGCAACTCCGCCGGCAATTGGTCGTAGACCGCCAACTGCCCGGCGTTAACAATGCCCATGTCCATGCCCGCCCGCACCGCGTGGTATAAAAACACCGCGTGGATCGCCTCGCGCACCGGATCGTTGCCGCGAAAACTAAACGAGACATTGGAAACACCGCCGCTGATCAGCGCGTGTGGCAACTGCTGTTTGATCCAACGGGTGGCCTCAATAAAATCCACGCCGTAATTATTGTGCTCTTCGATGCCGGTGGCGACCGCAAAGATATTCGGATCAAAGATAATATCCTCGGGTGGGAAGCCGATCTGCTCGGTTAAGAGCTTGTAGGCGTGCGCGCAAATGCGTTGTTTGCGTTGCAGCGTGTCGGCCTGGCCGGTTTCATCAAACGCCATCACCACAATAGCGGCGCCGTAACGACGGCATAAACGCGCCTGTTCGAGAAACTTGGCCTCGTCCTCCTTCATCGAGATCGAATTAACAATGCCCTTGCCTTGAATACATTTTAATCCGGCCTCGATAATGTTCCATTTACTCGAGTCGATCATCACCGGCACCCGCGAGATGTCGGGCTCGGAGGCGATCAGATTGAGAAACGTCACCATCGCCTGCTCACCGTCGAGCATGCCTTCGTCCATGTTGATGTCGATGATCTGCGCGCCGTTTTCGACCTGCTGGCGCGCGATGGTTAAGGCCTCGTTATAGTTATTGTCCAGCACCAAGCGTTTGAATTTCGCCGAACCGGTGACGTTGGTGCGCTCCCCCACGTTGACAAATAACGAATCGTCGCGGATATTCATCGGCTCCAAGCCCGATAAGCGCGTGGTGTAATCACGCGGCTTGGGTTGGCGCGGTTCACAGGCGGCTACCGCCTCGGCGATGGCTTGAATATGCGCCGGTGTGGTGCCGCAACAACCGCCGACAATATTCAAATAGCCGTTGCGTGCCCAATCACCCAGTTCCGTCGCCATCATCCGCGGGCTTTCATCGTAACCACCAAAGGCATTGGGTAGGCCCGCGTTGGGATGCACATTGATCCTGCAATCGGCGAACGAGGCGATCTCTTCAATGTATTGACGCAACTCCTTGGCCCCGAGCGCGCAATTAAAGCCAAAACTCACCGGTTCGATATGCCGCAGCGCATTATAAAACGCCTCGGCGGTCTGCCCCGATAGCGTCCGGCCCGACGCATCGGTGATCGTGCCGGAGATCATCACCGGCCATTTACGCTGTTGATCGGCAAAATACTGCTCGATGGCGAACACCGCGGCCTTGGCGTTTAAGGTATCGAAAACAGTCTCAACCAAAATAATATCCGCGCCGCCGGCAAGCAACGCCTCGGTCGCCTGGTAATAGGTTTTGGTGAGTTCATCAAAACTCACATTGCGAAAGCCGGGGTTGTTGACGTCCGGAGATAAACTCGCGGTGCGGTTGGTCGGGCCTAATACGCCGGCGACAAAGCGCGGCTTGCTGTCGCTATTCTGCGCGTCGCAACAGGCGCGGGCGATCTTGGCGGCCTGGTAGTTGATTTCGTATACCAATTCCTGCATCGCGTAATCCGCCATCGAGATCGCATTGGCGTTGAAGGTATTGGTCTCGAGGATATCCGCCCCGGCCTGTAAATAGGCGCTGTGGATTTCGGCGATGATCTGCGGTTGGGTCAGGGTTAGCAGATCGTTGTTGCCTTTTAGATCCCGCCCCCAGTTGTCAAAACGAGTACCACGATAGGCCTTTTCGTCCAGATTATACGACTGGATCATCGTGCCCATCGCGCCATCGAGGATCAAAATGCGTTGTTGCAGGAGTTGTTCAAAACTAGGCATGGGTTAACCGTGGGTAAACAAGACTCAAGATTGGAATCTTAACATTTTCCGTGTTGGGTCGTGTAATGTTATGGCTGGCTGGACGGCGGGGGCTCGCGTAATTGGTCCAATTGTTCACTGGTGTGTTCGAGCATTTCTTGCAGCTTGGCGTGGCGTTCGAGAAAATCCAGGTAATTGCTGGAATTCTCCAACACCTGCTCGATCAACGGGCCATTGCTGACGAATTCACGCAGTAATTTCTCGACCTGCGCGGCAATGGGCTTGATTCGCTGCGGTTGACGGGTTTTCGTCAATCTGTCGCGTAGATCACCCAGGTAACGCTTCATCAACAACACATCACGGGTCAACCGATCCAGGATCAACGGGGTATTGGAAGGTTGCTCGGAGAGTTGCGCTAAGGTGTATTGCATGCGCTCGTTAACATACAGCATACCGGTGCCTTGGTAGATCATATCACCGGGCAGTTTGGCTTGCACCAGGGCGGCGGCGAGCTTATCGATGCCATCGGTTAACACCGCCAGCTGGGTACTGAGGGTCGCCCGTTGTTGCAGAAAAGTTTGATACATCGTCTCGCGCAGTTTTAATTCTTGCGCATGCCGGCTGACGCCTTGCCAATATTGCAGTAATTGATCCTGCTGTGGCTGGCGTAATGGATCAGGGTTGCGAATCAGCTTGCTAAGATGTTCGCTGATTTCATTGGCGTCGGCGACGATCTCGCTCAAATCCGAGCCATCCTTCCCCGGTAAAACCTGGGTTTCCAGACGCAACTCATAAACCTGCTGACTGACTTCAAACACCTGTAACTGAAATTGTTGCTCGGTATTACTATTAAATAACCTGGAAATATCGCAGCCGCTGAGCAATACGCCGCTGACTGTCCATACCAAGGTAAAACGCAATAAGACGTGCATGCATCATCCTGACTATACCGGTGAGCAATGATACACCAGCCGCACCCCTACTCCACATCCAAAGGCATGCACTTTTATTCAGGTGTTGTTGATGTCAGCTCCGCTGTTAGCAAGGCGCGGTTCACACCCATAACTACACTACGGGTACCCAGGGGCAATCCTTGCCCGCAACTTCCCAAACGGTATCGTCTATCCGGAGCTTGCCCAAGCCGTTGCTGATCGGCCCCTCCAAGCTAAATACCCTTCACGAGATACCGTGCTCTGCGCTGGGGGTGGGCTGATCTCGGGACTAATCCCGATGGCGTTTCTGATAGAGCCGCCACAGGGCAGTGGTGACGATTGCAAAAATTCCAAACAGTAGAAACTGGTAATTCCATGCCGTGTCCGGGCTTAACCAGGTCAATACCGCCACCGCCGCCGCGGAAATCCCCAACCACAAAAAATACATGCCCGAAGCAAACACCTCGATGATCAATAAAATCCCGCTGATAATCCACCAGTACCACTGTGGCATAAGCCCCTCGAACTTCATATTCGGTTAAGACGGGATAATACATCACTGCTACCACAAGTACGTGCGGATTCATGACGAACTTGTGTATCTAGACCACAACGGTCCGGATCATCTCCCTCTCCGACGCGCCTGCTTCTTGTTTTCTATTATCCAAACCTCCCTGCTACTATACGCAGATGCTGCCTTTAGCACCGATTCGTCCCAGCAAAGCCTTGTTGCGCGCTACCGGGCGCGCGATTGTCAAACACGCCATGATCCGCGCGGGGGATCGTGTGCTGCTGGGGGTTTCCGGCGGGAAGGATTCCTTGTCACTGTTGCAAGTCTTGCTGCACTTGCAACGCCATGCGCCGATTAAATTTGAAGTCGGCGCGATCAGTGTGGACCCCATGGTAGAGGGCTTTGAACCTGGGCGCTTGCAACCCCATATGCAGACTTGGAATGTGCCGTGGTTTTTAGAACGCCAACCGATTGCCGAGCGGGCTCAACGGCATATGGGGAATGACTCGTTTTGTGCGTTTTGTTCGCGGATGAAACGCGGCATCATGTATGCCACGGCACGGCGCGAGGGGTATAACGTGGTGGCCTTGGCCCAACACCTGGACGACCTCGCCGAGAGTTTTCTACTGTCGGCGTTTTACGGTGGGCAGTTACGGACCATGAAGGCCCACTATACCAACCGCGACGGCGATCTCCGGATCATCCGTCCCTTTATCTACGTGCGCGAACGGCAGACCCGCGATTTTGCCGCCCAAGCCGGGCTGCCGGTGGTTCCTGACTCCTGTCCGGCCTGTTTTGCGCACCCGGCCCAACGACAACATTTAAAATCGCTGTTGGCGGGAGAAGAAGCCCGGAATAACCGGCTTTTTGACAGTATTTTGCGGGCTATCGGCCCACTTATGTCGGTAAAAACGGCAGATTGAAGATTTAAAACCAAGTTTAAGTACATCCCAATGGAAACTGTCCTACTTTAAGCCAAAATAAAATTTATTATTGCATTTATGGGCTGAAATACTATAAATATCCGTTTATATTGCGATTTTATATCATAAAAATCCACTTATTACCCATTATAGGCTCTCGAGTGGGCTTTAATCGATTTCCACCCCGCGGATCACACTCAACCTCCCCACAGGGGCGCCGATGACTGGATCGTAAGCGTTTGACAATCTGTGTTCGAGTCAGGAGATTGCAATATGGCCAGTGAACTACGCGTAGTGCACACCCCCCAGGGTTGGTTTGTTGAAACCCCGGTGGGCAACATCGGCCCCATAGACAGCCAGCAAGAGGCCGATCAATATGTCGCCCTGATGCACACGGCCAGCATTGCCCGCGCCGAGATGGCCTGCACCGATTGGGAATGTTTTACCTGAATCTGAAATCCCCTCTGGATAAAACTGGCATAAAAACTGCTGTGCATTTACCAGTGAACGCTAAAGGGAGCAAACCGCAATGTTCGGGAGTTTATTTATGAAACTGGTACTGGTGTTTTTATTGTTCGTGGGCTTGCCGATTTTAATGCTGCGTTATCTGGTGCACAAAACCATCAAGGTTGTGTACCGACCCCACCGTTAACGCATTTCGGCCAGGACCTGGTCGATCATGGCCTCGGCCTGAGTGGCATAGCCGCCGCCAAACAGATTATAGTGGTTGAGCACATGATAGAGGTTATAGAGGGTTTTACGCACGCTGTAACCGGGATCTAATGGCCAAGTAGCGCGGTAAGCCGTGTAAAAATCCGCGCTGAAGCCGCCAAATAATTCCGTCATGGCCAGGTCGGATTCACGATCGCCAAAATAGACCGCCGGGTCAAAAATCACCGGCTCACCCGCCGCACTCACCCCCCAGTTGCCACCCCATAGATCCCCGTGTAATACCGACGCGGCGGGGGTATAGTCAGAAAACAATGCCGGCAGTGCCTCTTGCAAACTTTCCGCCTTGCGCAATACCCGTGAACCGATGCCGTTGTGCTGCGCCAGTTGCACTTGATGCCGCAAGCGTTGTTCGCGCCAGAACACAACCCAATCCGTTCCCCAGTGATTGGGTTGTGGCGTGGTGCCGAGGGTATTATCGGTATGCCAGCCGTAACACTGTTCACGATGGCTGTGTAACTTGGCCAACTGTTCGCCCAGGCGAATATTGGCATTCCGATCACCTTGGCCACCTAAGTCGATATATTCCAAAATTAAATAAGCCCGTTGACCGGTCGTGCCATGGGCAATCGGTTGAGGCACCCGCACTGCCTTGGTTTGCGCCAAGGTTTGTAATCCAGCGGCCTCCGCCGTGAACATATTCACCTTAGTCGCGTGATTAAATTTGATAAAAAATTCACGTTCGGTACTGCGTACGCGATACACCTCGTTGATACACCCCCCGCCGAGCGCATGGTGAGATTGAATTTCGACCGGCCGGCCGGTGGCTTCACGCAGGTGTCGGGCGATATGTTGCCAAGGCATAACAATTCTCACGCAGGGGGAGCCCCATCGTACCGAATCGACTTGCCCGGTGCCAAGCGGGTAGAATACTTAACCTTAATTCTAACAAGCCTTTAATCGGCGACTGGGGTGAATTATGCACAGCGTGTTTTAATTTCAATTACTTGCACGCGTGTTAACCCCCATATTCCGTCTGCCATACTATAAAAATGATATATCTTATTGATTCTCATACCATTAAAATCCAGTTCAAATAATCGCCATTTTAACAAAAGTGCAACATTGGTGCGGCGACAGACACGATGGACCCATTCCATCCACATACTTATCCACAGCATCTGTGGAAAAAACCCAGAATCCATGTACAACAAGCAGTTAGCAAAATAAATTCGCGATAACCTGTTACAGTCTGCCGCCATGTCTACCTCGCTGGAAATTTTGCGGGTCGCAATCCCCACCCCCTTGCGTCGCCATTTTGATTATTTGGTTCCTCTGCAGCACGCCGAATGGTGCCAGCCTGGTTGTCGTGTACGTGTACCGTTCGGTCGTCAACAGCGGCTGGGGGTAATTCTGGAACGCGTCACCCACAGTGATGTGCCGCCGCATAAACTCAAACGCGTGGAGAAAGTGCTCGACGACTCCGCGGTGATCCCTTCCGATCTGTTGGACCTGTTGCGGTTTGCCAGTGATTACTACCAACATGCTATTGGTGAAGTCATCGCGGCGGCCTTACCCGCGGCCTTACGCGCGGGTAAATCCACGCAGCACAACAGTGTTCATTGGCGCATCACCGCGGCCGGTCACGCAGCGCAGATCCCCGTGCGTGCCGCTAAACAAACGGCGGTTCTAGCGCGGCTGCGCCAAGCACCGCACGCACTGAGTGAGGCCGATCTCAAATCCGGGTTACCCGGCCTTAGCCCCGTGCTGCAACGGTTACACACCGCAGGTTGGATCGAACCGATCACAATCGCCCTGGACCCGATGACGCCGTGGGCAGCAACTCCCGCTCCAGCGCTCAGCGCTGAACAAACCAGTGTCATTGAGCACCTGCGCGAACAGCAGGGCTTTGGGGTATCGTTACTCGACGGCATTACCGGCAGCGGCAAGACTGAAGTGTATTTACAGTGGATTGCCGAGCATCTTGCCCGGCATCGACAGGTCTTGATGTTGGTGCCCGAGATCGGCTTGACGCCCCAACTGCTAAGCCGTTTTAGCACACGCTTGCACGCGCCCATCGCGCTGTGGCATTCAGGATTGTCCGACAGTGAACGGTTACAGACCTGGCGCGCGGCACGCACCGGCAGTGCCGCGGTATTTATCGGTACCCGCTCGGCGGTGTTTTTACCCTTGCGTGATCCGGCCTTGGTGATCATTGACGAGGAACACGATCCCTCCTTCAAACAGCAAGAGGGGTTTCGTTATTCCGCACGCGACCTGGCGGTGTTGCGCGCGCGGCGCTGGAACGTTCCTATTTTGCTGGGCTCGGCCACGCCGTCGTTGGAAACCCTGGCGAATGTCGCGCGTCAACGTTATACCGCGGTACATTTAACCCAACGCGCCGGAGGAGCCCAGCCGCCGCGCTTTCAGATCCTCGACATGCGCCGCCAGCCGCTCGATCATGGACTGTCGATGCCCTTGATTCAACGAATGCGTGAACACCTCAATGATCAAGCTCAGGTATTATTGTTTTTAAACCGCCGTGGGTTCGCCCCGGCCCTGCTGTGCCATGATTGCGGTTGGATCGCCACCTGCCCACGGTGCGATGCCCACCTTACCCTGCATCGGCACGAACAACAGTTACGCTGTCACCACTGCGGATTACAACGCCGTGAAAATCAGCAGTGCCCGACCTGCCAGAGCAGTGCATTAGTCGGAATTGGCATTGGTACTGAACGGATCGAGAGCGGCCTCCGAACCGCGTTTGCCGATGTGGAAATTGTCCGCATTGACCGTGACACAACCCGCCGTAAAGGCAGTTTGGGTAAACTGCTTGAGCGGGTACGCGAGGGCCGGCGCCAGATCCTGGTGGGCACGCAGATGCTTTCCAAAGGCCACCACTTTCCCAACGTCACCCTGGTGGGGATCCTCGATACCGATCAGGGTTTGCACAGCGCTGACTTTCGCGCCACCGAACGCATGGCGCAACAGATCATGCAGGTTAGCGGCCGGGCTGGCCGCGCGGATCGCCCCGGCGAGGTGTTGATCCAGACCCACCACCCCGATCACCCCCTGCTGCACACCTTGATCACACAGGGGTATAACGCCTTTGCGCAGGCCACCTTGCAGGAACGTGAACAAACCGAACTCCCGCCGTTCAGTCACATGGCCATACTGCGCGCCGAATCAACCCGCGCCAGCGCCGCGCTGGATTTCCTGCGGCAAGTCGCGGACAGATTGGCCACACTCGCCCCCGCCACCCTCCACCATTACGGTCCCTTCCCCGCGCCGATGGAAAAACGCGCCGGCCGGGTGCGGGCGCAACTGGTCTTGATCAGTAAAACACGCGGCAGCCTGCAAACAACCCTGCGGCAACTCTTAACGGTGATTGAAACTGATCTCGCCAGCCGCTCGGTACGCTGGTCAATCGATGTCGATCCGATTGATATGTACTGAGCCAATCCGGAGTACCCTGGCTTGCCCGAGCAATGGCAGGGGCTAGGTAACGTTACAAAGCCCACCTTAAATACCGGCTGTCTAAATTCTATGTATTCACCTTAACCTGCCGCGGTATCCACGTGGGTGGATGCCGGGTATTCCGGTATCGGTGACTCGCCGTGAATACCTCCCTGTGGACCCGGCACCCACCCAGGTCACCAGCGTTGACAACCAGAATAATTTTTCAGCATTAGGGTACAACCGCCGAGGTTGGAATATCCGCCACCACCGCTTCGGCAAAACTGGCGCCGACCCCGTCGTAATAGTTGTAGACGGTATTAGCCCCGTCTTTTTGCAGTTGCGCGACTTCTTCGCCGAACACCGCAGTGCTGCTGATAAATCCTCTGAAACCTACCTGACGCAGTTGACGGATCGCAAAGCGTTTGGCCTCCAGATCAGGCACCACCACCAATATCGCCCGCACCCCGCTGAGATCGAGTTTCTCCCATAAACCCGGATCTTCCGCGTCGGCGTACAACACCCGCCGCCCGGCTTGGCGGTGTTGCTCAACCCGCAGCGGATCCGAGTCCAGACCAATCACACGGTGTTGACGCTGGGTCAAGTTATCGTAACTGCCGGTGCCGATCCGGCCCATACCGAATACTACAATGTGTGAATTACCCAGCATGATCGGCTTATCATCCGGGTGGCGTTGGCGGGACTCAAAGCGTTGCAAGCCGCTTTCCCAGGCGAGGTATAAATCATGCGCAATAACATTCAGCGGCGCCGCGATCAAAAACGATAGCGCCACGGTTACTGCCAATAACACCAGCCACGAGGCTTCCATCCAGCCATGTTGCACCCCCAGGTTGGCAATGATCAGACCAAATTCGCTGTAGGTGGCCAGGCTCAACCCGGCTAAAAATGAACTGCGCGCGCGCAAACGGAACAACAATAAGATAAAAAAGAATAACAGCGCCTTCAGGGGTAATAACAGGTTCAACAACAACGCGCTGCCGACCATTACGAGGGTGGGATGACCCGCCAACCCGATCTGCACGAAAAATCCGACCAATAATACTTCTTTCATGCCCCACAAGGCGTGTGATAATTCGCTGGCGCGTTTATGTTCTGCAAGCACCACGCCTAATAACAAGGCCCCTAATTCCGAGCTTACTCCGAAGTATTCAAAACCGCTGGCGCCCACGACCAAGGCCAACATTACCCCGTACAGCACTAATAGTTCCCCATGGCCACTGAGATCCAGCAACCGGTACCACACGGGCCGCAAGGCAAATACCGACAGCACCAAAAGTCCCGCCCAGGGCGAAGGGCTATGGCCACCCGCCACCCCCATCATCCCCACGGCTATTAAATCTTGTATTATTAAAATACCAACGGTAACTCGACCATGAAAGGCGCGTAATTCTTTTTTGACTTCGAGGATCTTCGCGGCAATAACCGTGCTGGAAAAGGATAACGCGATGGCCAGCAGAATTAAGCTTTTAGTGGCCAACCCATACCAGAAATACAATAACCCGACGAACAAAACGCTACTTACAAACAAATGTAAGAGGGAACCGGCCAACACCTCCACACGTAATAAACTTTTGAGCCGCAGCTTCAACCCGACACTAAACAACAGGATCAACACCCCGACATGGGCAATCTGCTCAAGGGCCGCATTACTCTCTTGCCCCAAATAACTCAGTCCAAACCCGGCGGCGAGAAAACCGATCAGCGGTGGCAAACCCAGCAGGCGCGCGCCCAACCCCAGGATAAAGGCCGCGCTTAACCAGACTGTGGTGGTGATCATTGTCGAACTCGTCCTGTCTTGCATTACTGTTAGCGGGGATCCCTGCTCTCCCTCTGCCAAAAGGAGAGGGAAAAACCCTACGCTCGATGAATCTGGGCGATAGGAAACGTTTTTGGAACCGTGCGAATAAAACCCAGGGGTGGATTTTAACAGTCGCCCTACACTTAAGCGATGTCGGGGTTCCACCCGTGCGCGCCCTACGTCATAATAACCCGTTTCGAGGTTTAGGTTATTTCCAATGAAACAGATCATTATTACAGTGTTGACACAAGCCTTGGCCACCTGCCGCGCGCAAGGACAGTTGCCCGCCGAGGCAACAACCGAGATCAACGTAGACCGCACCCGCGACAGCAAGCACGGCGACTTTGCCAGCAATATCGCCCTGGTGTTGGCCAAACCCGCCAAGCTGAATCCGCGCGTGCTGGCGGAGAAAATCATCGCCGCCATTCCAGCCACGCCGACCATCGCCAAGGTGGAAATCGCCGGTCCGGGGTTTATTAATTTCTTTTTGCAGCAAGACAGTATATTTGCCGTGGTGAACACCGTCCTGTCACAGCGGGAGCGGTTTGGCCGCTCCACTATCGGCGCGGGCCAACGTATCCAAGTGGAATTTGTCTCCGCCAACCCCACCGGGCCGTTACACGTGGGCCACGGCCGCGGTGCCGCCTACGGCTCGGCCTTGGCCAGTGTGTTGACCGCGGCCGGCTATAACGTCGATCGCGAATATTACGTCAACGACGCCGGCCGGCAGATGGATATCCTCGCCGCCAGCGTGTGGTTGCGTTATCTGGAACTGTGCGGCGAGGCCGTGGTGTTCCCCACCAATGCCTACAAGGGCGATTATGTGTGGGACATCGCCGCGACCCTGCACCGGGACAATGCCGAGCGTTATCGCACTGCTTGGGCAGACGTCACCGGTGATTTACCGGCGGATGAACCCCAAGGCGGCGATAAAGAAGACTACATCGATGCGATCATCGCGCGGATGAAAACGCTGTTGTCGGCCGACGATTACCGTAAGGTCTTCGACCTCGGTCTTCATGTTATCCTCGACGACATCCGCGATGACCTACAACGTTTTAGCGTCAATTATGATCAGTGGTATTCGGAACGGTCACTCGCCGACAGCGGCGCGGTGCAACGCGCCTTGGATAAATTACAGCAGAATAACCACACCTATCACCACGACGGGGCCTTGTGGTTCCGTTCCACGGCCTTCGGCGATGAGAAAGATCGCGTGCTGGTGCGCGACAACGGTCAAACCACGTATTTCGCCTCCGATGTGGCCTACCACCTGGATAAATTTGAGCGCGGCTTTGACAAGGTGGTGAATATCTGGGGAGCCGATCATCACGGTTATGTACCGCGTGTCAAAGGCGCGTTACAAGCGATGGGCATCGATCCGAATCGCTTGACTGTATTGCTGGTGCAGTTCGCGATTTTATACCAAGGCGGCCACAAGGTGCAGATGTCAACCCGTTCGGGGGAATTCATCACCCTGCGCGAATTGCGCAAGCAGGTCGGCTCGGACGCCACGCGATTCTTTTACGTCATGCGCAAGAGCGAACAACACCTGGATTTTGACATGGACCTGGCCAAATCCCAATCCAGCGACAACCCGATGTATTACATTCAATACGCCCACGCGCGGGTAAACAGCGTGCTGCGCAAAGCCGAGGAAAAAGGCTGGGGGTTCGATCAAGCCAGTGGACTGGCCCACCTGAATTTACTTACCGAGTCCCACGAACAAGCGCTGCTCACCGCCTTGGCGCGTTACCCCGAGGTGATCGAAAGCGCCGCTAAATATTACGAACCGCACCAGGTCACCGAATACTTACGCGAACTGGCGCAACACTTTCACACCTATAATAACGCGCATAAATTTCTGGTGGACGACGCGGCACTGCGCAATGCCCGCTTGGCGCTGATCCTGGCGGTAAAACACGTGGTGTACAACGGCTTGACGATCCTGGGCGTGAGTGCGCCGGAGAGTATGTAGGTGAGGTAAACTGTTCAATTCTTTCTCCCACCACTACTCCGAAATTTCCAACTGCTCTCGCCTGACCCTCACATGTGCGAACCGCCGCGGAACTGTGCGGGTTTCTGCGGGAGGCTGTGGACTTCGTGGCGTGCCTTCATTGCCGCGTTTTTGCGAATTTTATTCTCTGCAGGCGATTATTCTCCGTTGTAGCGCGCGAAAAATTTAAAAGTCACGGCGACGAAAATTTCGGGTTGTTGTATTTCAAATACTTACCGCGTGTACGCTCAAGTGGTTGGAAAGCCTCATGGCTATCGCGGAGAATTTTACTAACGCTCAGGTGATTGGAGCATTATAACGGTGGTGGTGATGGGAGTTGCGGGTTAGTAAGTGATATTGCGTGTGAAGGAGAGTTATTGCGTACTTCGCGTTCTGCCACAACATTTTCCTTATACGACACGTTACTCAATGTACCCCCGAGTGATTTTTTTCAGATATTTTTTCATACCAATAAATATCAGACAGGAGCACAATACGAACGACACTACAAGAATTGCCATTGCCACTTCCTGCTCTGCAATGCGCAGGGTAGGAACCACCAGGTGTAGCAACGTATCCACGACGGCCACACCCAAAACCCCACCAAAAACCGCTAGTAATAACACAACACCATTGTTAGCACGCAAACCTCTACGTGATATCGTATACAGACGATTGGCCAACCACAGGCCCATTACAATAAGTATCCCCATGACGAAAAGAGCCCACGTGCCTGCACGATTGATATCATCATCGCTGGTCATTGACAACGCGGCAATATCTAACGAAATAAATAGAAGTCGGTAGCCTGCGAACAACAGCGCTATCAAAACCATTGACATGTATAAAGTTCTTTTCATACTAAAATATGCGCCAAAACCATATTTCTTTGGCTTGCCGGAAATTCGTAAAACTACCTTCCCATGAAAAGTTGGCCTGAATTCTAACCCAAGAAAACCAACTGGTAAGCCTCTGCCCATTCCAGAGATCAATGTGATCGCCGCTTCTATTTCTGTATTCCTCCTTTTTTCCATTGACTGTTCGCCGCCAATAGTCCTTAAACAAAATTATTCCTTTTTGAGAGGCTAGTACTTCTTTAAACTCAGCGGGCTTGATATGTTGAAGACTTCCTAATCCACCGACGGGGAAACGCTTGAGTCCGTGGGCTAACTCTTCAGCGACCAAAACATGTCCTTCGGATTTTTTGTGTTGCCAACAATGACGTACACCTGGTAAATGCGCCGTGTTTACACCGCACGCCGCTAAGGCCACCCCCAGCCGAATCGCACATTGATCGGAAAAATTAACTTTTCCATTCGTTGTACAAGGATTGTCATTGCCGGTAATTGTCGGGTGGTTATCCCATAGTTTTTGAAACGTTAGCATGATCTCTCCTTCTCTTGTAAGTCTCCCTCACCCCTGCCCTCTCCCAATGAAAGAGGGCGAATTATTGCGAGGGTGGTGCCACTCTCAAGGGTATTGCCTAACGTTCGTGCGCGGTTTCTTTGAAACCTTTGATGAGTGGGCTCAGGAAATATTCGATCAAACGGCGTTTGCCGGTTTTGATCTCCACGGTGGCGTTCATGCCGGGATTGAGTTTGACACGTTTACCGTTATCGATCACCATTTCCGAACTCTGCATGCCGACGCGGGTGGTGTACATCAAGCCCACTTTATCGATGGCCACGGCGTCTTGCGATAAATGCAATACCTTACCGGCGATCACGCCGTAGCGGGTAAAGGGAAACGCTTCGATCTTGATCTCGGCCTCCTGACCGGCCTCGATAAAACCGATGTCTTTATTTTCCACATAGGCTTCGATTTCCAATTGCCCTTCGTTGGGGGCAATCACCAGCAGTTGTTGCGCCGGGGTGACCACGCCGCCCACGGTATGAATTGCGAGTTGCTGCACCACGCCATCGATCGGTGCCTGTAACGTTTGTTGTTTGGTGCGTGTCTCGGCCTTCACCACTTCCTTGCCCAACGAGGTCGCGCGCACTTCGGCGGTGGACAGTTCCGATCGCCATTTGTTTTTGTACTCGGCAATAACCCCCTGATGGTTGCGCTTGGCCTCGGACAGCGAGGCGGTTTCTTGCACCAGGTGATGCCGTTCGGCGGCGAGTTCCTGTTGCTTGGTAATCCGTTGTTGCTCAATATCGAGGTATTCGACTTCGGTGACAAAATGTTGATCGAGCAGCTGTTTGAGTTTCTGCGCGCGTTGGGTCAGGATTGGCACGATGGCTTCGAGACGGGTAAGATTGGATTTGATCCCGGCGATCGACGCTTGTTTTTGTTCAATCACCAAACGGATCTGCTCGGTACGCGCCTGGCTTTCGTTAAGTTGATCCAGCAATAACTTACCCTGCAATTGCAAATACTGTGGATCAGCCTCAAACGGTGGCTCAAACGTGGTCTTGCCGTCAAGCAAGGCACGCCAGCGCGCCGCCTCGACTTGCGCGGCCATGCGTTCGTTGATAGCCCGGCCCGCCTCGGCCCCGGCAGAAGTGGAATCCAACTCGACCAACAGATCCCCACGGTGCACGTATTGTCCGTCGCGCACGTGAATAAGTTTCACCACTCCCGCCTCCAGCGGTTGAATGATCTTGGAGTGGTCACTGGGGATGATCTTGCCCTGCGCCACCGCGATGATGTCGATACTCCCCAACGTCACCCACAACAACGCCACCGTAAACAACAGAATAATCAAACGCCCTAGCATTCGGCCCAGGGGCGATGCGGGTGCCTCGATAATCTCTAACGCCGCTGGATAAAAATCGGTTTCCTTCACGGTACCAACTTCGAAGCGTTGCTTAAGGGCTATGAATAATTTGCTCGACATATTATTTATCCTAACCAAATGTATTACCTAAATGTAGGTCGGGTTACTAATGAGTCACATGGAAAGGCTACCCTCCCATCAAGACCGTCAGCCGCAGGGATGCTGCGGTCGAGCCTACAGGGAGGTAGTGACGGCGTGTCTTGGTGGGAGGGTAGCCTTTCCATGTGACTCAGTAATAATTAGCCGGGGTGGGATCGCCCATATGGCTTTTGTGCAGGCATGCGTAATAACCCGCGCTCTTGATCAATTCTACATGGGCACCCTGCTCGACAATTTCGCCATTATCCAGCACCAAGATCCGGGCCGCATCCCGAATCGTGGAGAGCCGGTGGGCGATCATGATTACCGTGCGACCGTGACAGATCCGCGCGAGATTCTCTTGGATGATCCGCTCGGATTCATAATCCAACGCGCTGGTGGCCTCGTCAAATAATAATATCCGCGGATTGGTGACCAGCGCACGGGCGATAGCGATGCGTTGGCGCTGTCCACCAGATAAGGTGGTACCGTGTTCTCCCACCATGCTGTCGTAGCCGTGCGTCATCTCGACGATAAAGTCGTGTGCCCCGGCGAGCTTGGCGGCCGCGATCACCGCTTCGAGCGCCATGCCGGGATCGGCCAAGGCGATATTCTCACGCACCGTGCGATTGAACAACACGTTCTCCTGCAACACCACGCCGATGTTCTTGCGCAGCCAGGCCGGGTCGAGCTGGCTGATGTCGACCCCGTCGATCAATATACGCCCCGCCTCGGGCACATAGAGTCGTTGGATGAGTTTTGCCAAGGTGCTTTTCCCCGAGCCCGAACGGCCGACAATACCGATCACCTGTCCGGCGGTGATCGTCAGCGAAAGTTTCTTGAGGATCGGTGGTCCGTCGATCTTGTAACGAAAGATCACGTTATCGAATTCAATCCCCCCGGCCAGGCTGGGCAAGGTGCTTTTATGCTGACTATAGGTGGGCTCGGGTACCGTGTTGAGCACATCGCCCAGGCGATCAATTGAAATCCGCGCCTGTTGAAAATCCTGCCACAATTGCACTAAACGCAACAACGGCCCGGTCACCCGCCCGGCCAACATGTTAAATGCAATCAACTGGCCAATCGACAAACTGCCGTCCATCACCAGCGACGCACCAAACCATAATATCGCCACGGTGGTGAGTTTATTAATAAACGCGGCGATTTGACTGGCGATATTACCGAGCGTCGCGGTGTTAAAACTCGCCTTGACATACCCGGCGATCTGCTCTTCCCAGCGGCGCTGCATCGCCGGTTCCACCGCCATCGCCTTGAGCGTGCCGATGCCATTCACCGCCTCGACTAAAAAGGCCTGGTTCTCCGCCCCACGCGCGAATTTTTCATCCAGGCGTTTCTTGAAGATCGGTGTGACGATCACCGACAGCAACACATAAATAGGAATAGTGACCAGTACAATCAGCGACAATTCCACGCTATAGAGCAACAACACGGCGATAAATACCAGGGTGAAAAAAATATCGATCACCAAGGTAAGGGTGGAACTGGTAATGAATTGCCGAATGGTCTCTAGTTCGCGCACCCGCGCCACAATGTCGCCGACCCGGCGCGACTCAAAATAGGTTAAGGGCAAGCGTAATAAATGATTAAACAATTGCGCGCCGAGGCTCACGTCGATCCGATTCGAGGTGTGTGCGAACAAATAGGTACGCAACCCACCCAGTACCACTTCAAACAAGGTCAAGGCCAACAACCCGATCGACAACACGTGCAAGGTTGTCAACGCCTTATGCACTAATACTTTGTCGATAACCACTTGAAAGAACAGCGGTGTCAACAAGGCAAATAATTGCAAAAAGAACGAGGCCACCACCACCTCGATTAACGGCTTGCGATATTTCAATACCGCAGGCAGAAACCAACTGATATTGAATTTACGATCCTCCGCGCGCAGATTCGCGCGCTTGGTCAAAAGTAAAACCTGGCCGTCCCACATTGCTTCAAACCCAGCCCGATCCATCGCCTTGGGGGCATGCTCGAGCGGATCTTGCAACAGCACCTTGTCCGGGTTCACCCCCGCGAGGATTAAATAACGCCCGGATTTTAATGACAGCATCGCCGGCAACGCCAGCTTGGGAAGTTTGCTCCATTCACTTTTGATCAAGCCCGCCTTTAACCCGACGGCCTTGGCAATCCGCAGCAGATCCGACGCGTCGGCTTGTTGCTTCGGTTCAATAAATTGATGCCGCAGCTGCTCGGTGCTGGTCGCAATGCCCATGAAACGGGCGATGAGGCACAGGCTCAACAACCCGGTGTCCACTAATTTCCCCACTTCAACCTCTGTTTTGCTCATTGTGTAATGTTAACGCGCGGTACTGTCCATCGGAATATTTATTTGCTCGCGGATTCCAATAACAAGGGCCAGTTTTTCTGTAGCCAGCGCTTAGTCTCCTGTATTAACTGCTGCGCTTCGCACACACAATTTTCAGCCGACACGTCATCAATATCTTCACCGGTATAATCGCTCAGGTTACGTTTGCGTTGCAAGGCATCCAATACCACAACGCGATCTACCGAGATTTGTATCGTGAGTGGTAATGATTGTAATGTCGTCATATGATAGCCAGGTCGTTTTGTATCCGGCCTAAATCCGTTTGCCATCAACGCCACTAGTGCACACTGCATGATAGCCTTATAGGCAACATCAAAACGCGTTTCTGAACTTATTCCCTTCAGCGCAGCATCGGTGAGATTGCGTTTTGAGGCGGCTAATAAACGACCCACCTCTACCGCATCAGTGACGTGGCTTTTTAGTTGTCCGATTTTGAGTAAATTTTCCAAGGTCATCCGCATTTCCTTTTATATATAGCTTCGGTTCCTTCATCACCCTAACAACAAAACGATCCCCTGCCGTTAGTTTAGTTTTAAACACTTTCGTTGGCATCACCACCGGATTTACTTCCCGGCCAATAAGAACATGTATCGGTGCCAACACCTGTACAATGCGCGCGAACGGCGCTTTACCCATTACGAACACATCAACATCGCTGCTGCTTCGTTCCTGTCCTAGTGCCAGCGAACCGAAGATAAACGCCAGGTCTATCATCTTAGCCAGTGGTGCCAGGGCTTCTTGCAACACATCGACGAGTCCTTCGGTCTTGCGAAAGATTCCTGCCAACTCCTCGAAAATTGGACAGGCGCGATTGGCTTGGTAACGCACCTGGTTGCCCACAGCTTCGCGCAACAACAACCCAGACCGCTCAAATCGTTTTAATTCACGATGTAATGACCCCGCCGGTACCGTGGCTAGCCGGGAAATCTCCCGCACGTAAAAAGTTTGTTCCGGTCGCAACAGTAACAAAGCCAGAATACGCCGGTGATACGCGCTAAAGAGTAATCTAACCGGATTTTCCACTTGCACCGCGCGGGTACCTACTGTGTTCTCAAATAAGCTACAATTGTAGCTTATTTGAGAACACAGGCAAGTCCGGCTACTTTCGCCCCTGCATGCGCTTATAGGTCGCTGTCCCCCTTAGGGCGAAGAGGTTACAAGCGGCCAGCTCTTGACCTAATGGTAATCCCATATTTTCTTTATATCCTGTGTACTCACGACTTCCCCTCCCGCTAACTCTCTCCCATGGGAGTATGAATCGAATTAAAGTCAGACTAAAGTCCAGCCTACGCTTCGACTACAAACTATAGATGGGTGGGCAATGCCCACCCATCATTGCTGGTCCGGTGTGCGGTTACTTGGTTTCGTTAGGCCGCCGGGGGCACCTGCCAATACGCCGCCAACACCGCCTGCACCTCGTTGGGAGTTTGATCGATGGCCTGATCCCAACGGATACCACCGTGGCTGGCGCTGAAGCCGGCCATGGCTTGGATCAGTTGATCAACTTGGGTGTTAGACAAGTGTGATCCGTTGGCGCTGTTGAACACTTCGGTTTGAGATTGCGCGCCGCCGTACCAGTTCTGCACCGTTAGCGTGTCCGTTCCACCGTGCAGGGCGATCGTTAGATTCGCGCCGTTTTGGTTGAAGACCAGGTCCAACGGGTTGACGCTGAACGCGGCGGTGTCGGTGTTGCCCGGTGTGGTATCGTTTTCAACGAGCGTGTCGTTGCCGTCACCACGGCCAAATAGATACGTATCATTGCCGGTTCCACCGCGTAACACATCGTTGCCGCCCAAGCCTTGCAGGGTATCGTTACCGGCATTCCCCGTCAGGGTATTGGAGGCGCTGTTACCAAGGATGCTATTACTCAAACCATTGCCGCTACCTGATAGATTGCCCGCGCCCGTGAGCACCAGGTTTTCGACATTATTCCCCAGTGTGTAGCTGATACTGGTGCGCACGGTGTCGATGCCATCATTGGCATTCTCGATGACGACGTCGCCGTTACTGCTCACCACATAGGTATCATCGCCGCTGCCGCCACGCATCGAATCGCTGCCTGTGCCGCCATCGAGCCAATCATTACCGGCGTTACCGGTTAAGGTATTATTGGCGGAATTTCCCATCAGTCGATTATCCAACGCATTACCGTAAGCGTTAATCGATGCGTTACCGGTCAAGGTCAGGTTCTCGACGTTATCGCTTAAGGTATACGACACCGCGCTTTTAACGGTATCGATGCCTTCATTGAGGTTTTCAATGACGCTGTCACCGCCGCTATTCACACTATAAGTATCATCGCCCGTACCGCCGTACATCGTGTCAGGTCCCGAACCCCCGTCGAGGGTGTCGTTGCCGGCATAACCGTACAAGCTATCGCTACCCGCCAAACCGTTGATCACATCCATGAAAGCCGTGCCGTTCAAGGTATCGTTGGCCGAGCTACCGGTGAAGGTGGTGGCCAGCGTATCGGCCACGGTCAAGTTGAAGTCGTCGCTGGCGCTGGCATTGGCCGCATCGGTTGCGGTGATGCGAATGGAATACACACCGGCATTACCATCAACCAGTGATCCACTCAAGGTGAGGGTTGTTGCATCAAAGTTGATCCAGCTGGGCAAGGTAGATCCGTCGGACAGGCTGGCGCTGTAATGTAACGTATCCCCTTGGTCGACATCGCTAAACGTGGTGCTAGGCACTACATAGGTAAACACATTGCCTTCCGCGCTAGTGGCATCCGACAAGGGATTAACCACGGTGGGCGCATCATTCACGTTAACAACGCTTAGCGCAAAATCATTCACTGCCGTCATGCCGTAGTTATCCGTCGCGGTAACGCGAATACTCAGGGCGGCCACGTCATTGTTTGCCGGGGTGCCACTGAAGGTGCCGGTGGTGGCGTTGAAACTCAGCCAGCCGGGCAAGGCTGATCCCTCCGCCAGGCGGGCGTTCAAATTCAATGTATCGGTGGCGTTGGGATCAACAAAGGTGCCCGCGGGAATCGTGAAGCTGAACGGGGTATCTTCATAGGTGGATTGCGCGGCAATCGGCTGCGCGACTTGCGGGGAGAGGTTGTCCGCCCAGGCTTGTAATTGCGCCGCGCTGAGCACGCTGCCATCGGTGAATGACCAGGTTTCGATTTGGTTAGTGGTCGAGGTGTACCAATCCTTCACGGTAATGCGATCACCGCTGGTGAAATCCACCACCAGATCATTGCCCATCCGGCCGGGCGTCATGATGGCTTGGGTAATTCCCGCGCCGAATTGCACGCTATCCATACCATAGAATAGAGTGGATGACTCGGAGTCGATGATCACATCCTGTCCATCGCCGAGGTTAAAAACATAGGTATCCGCGCCGGCGCCGCCGATCAAGGTGTCATTACCGCCCCCGCCTACAATATAATCTGGACCGCCCAGGCCAACCACGGTGTCGTTACCGGGGGTGCCGATTAAATAATCGGGCTGATTGGTTCCAGGGATGATAGTTTGCAATTGATCCAAATTCAGTACAGTACCGTCCGCAAATTCAAACTGAGTAAGGGCCTTGGGCCCGTTGGGGTCAAACCCCGTATTGGTCAGGCGGACACCGTCACCCATGCCCGGTATATTTCCCGTACCGATAATTTCGATGACAAGGTCCGGACCGGCTTGTATCACCCGCAGATTTTGAACGCCAATCCCTTCACCAAACACCAGGCGATTGGTATCACCATTAAATAGCGCTTCGTCGATCACATCGCGGCCGTCACCCAGATTAAAATAATAGCTGTCGTTACCCACACCACCCTCGAGCGTGTCATCTCCGCGGTTACCCCATAACTGATCATTGCCATCGCCGCCTTGCAGGAGGTCATTCCCTGCATTGCCGAATAAACGATCATCCCCGAGATCGCCCATGATCTGATCATCCCCACCGCCACCGGAGATCGTGTCATTGCCATCACCGCCATTGATGGCCTCGTTCAGCCACATCCCGGCGATCGTGTCACTTTGCGGTGTCGCCCAATTAGCATTGTTCTGCAGCACCCGGTGAGTGATGTCCGCCGCGTCCCAGATCGTCCCGTCGGTGAATTCGATACGTTCGATGGCGTTATGCGTCAACCCGT
Source organism: Gammaproteobacteria bacterium (assembly GCA_016194635.1). Taxonomy (GTDB): domain Bacteria; phylum Pseudomonadota; class Gammaproteobacteria; order UBA6429; family Thiohalophilaceae; genus JACQBC01. The sequence continues at coordinate 63,891 of JACQBC010000023.1, forward strand.
CGATATCGGTGCTGAATTGTTGTTGTAGGGTAATCTGATCCTGACCATTGAATGTTTTGATCACCAGATCATCGCCCCACCGCTGTAGCTGGAGCAATGCCGGATCATAACCGTCCCCCAGTTTAATCACATCGGTAGCCGCCCCTGTGGCGCCGCCAAAACGGTCGTCATCCCAGATCCGGTCAATCCCATCCCCCACATTTAATTGATACGTATCGCTGCCGCTGTCCCCGGCCAGAAAGTCATTACCACCACCGCCGGTCAACACATCATTGCCCGCGCCTCCCATTAATCCATCATTACCCTCGCCACCGTATAGACGATCGTTACCGGCATCGCCCATGATCTGATCATCCCCCGCGCCGCCGGAAATCGTGTCATTACCCTCCATCCCGGCGATAAAATCATTCACCGCCGCGCCCGTGATCGTGTCGCCCTGGGGCGTAGGCCAATTAGAATTACTGTATAATGCGCGGTTAGTGATCGCCTCGGTATTCCATACCGTGCCATCGGCAAAAATAATTTGATCCAGCGGTGCATCCGTCAACATCGGTGCAAAGAACCCCTCGACAATAACCGCGTCACCCGGGCTGGAAGGAAACCACACCTGTAAATCACCGCCCCATTGTTGCAATACGACAGTGGATGGATCGATGCCATCGCCAAATTTTAACGTATCAACACCGCTGATAGTCCCCGGCGACGGCATGGGTTGATAGAAGCTATCAACCGCAATCCGGTCCATGCCGTCACCCTGGTTATAGATATAGGTATCATTACCGCCGCCACTGGCGACGGTGTCATTCCCTTTACCGCCGTTGATAATGTCATTACCTTGTATTCCAAAAATCGTATCGTCCCCGTCCAACCCCAGCAGGACGTCGTCACCGGGTGAACCGATCAGCCAATCGTTCTGTTCGGTTCCACGGATCACCGTTTGTAGCTGCGCCAGCGACATCACCATGCCACCGGCGAAGCTGAATTGGTTCACAACCTTGGGACCATTCGGATCTAAATAGGTGTTCGCCACGCGCAAGCTGTCACCGCTGCCCAGCACTTCAAATAGCACGGTGCTGCCGTCTTGTCCCACACGCAGGTTTTCGAGGCTAATCCCTTCGCCAAACACCACGCGGTTATTTTCACCGTTGTAGAGTTCAGTAATGACATCGTGACCGTCGCCCAGGTTAAAGTAATAGGTGTCATTGCCCCAACTACCGTCGAGCGTATCGTCCCCGGCATTCCCCCAGAATTGATCGTTGCCGCCCTGGCCAATCAATAGATCATTGCCCGCATTGCCAAAGAGGCGATCATTGCCCCAGTCGCCGATGATTTGATCATCCCCCGCGCCGCCGGAAATCGTGTCATTACCCCCCACCCCAGCGAGGTAATCATTATGTGCGGTTCCCAGCAATACATCATCCATCGTGGTAGGGGAGTTATTATTGAAGTTGTTCAGGCGTGTTTGGATTTGCGGGGTTTCCCAGACAGTACCGTCATCAAAAACAATTCGTTCGATGCCACCGGGGGCATCCGGTATGGTCGGATCAAAGTTGTTATGCACCGTAATACGTGAACCGGTGGTAACCTCCAGTAGAATTAAATCGTTCCCCGCCCGCTGTAAAATCAAGGTGGCGGGATCATACGGATTCACTGGGTTATCATTATTGTCCAAAAAAGTATTGGTTAAATAAATAGTATCCCGACCGCCCTCTTCAAAGATATCATCTAATCCCGAACCACTGGCGAAGATATAGGTATCGTTACCCACGCCACCCTGTAATACATCATTGCCCGCCCCGCCCCGCAACACATCATTACCTTCACCTCCCACCAAGGTATCATTGCCACCATAGCCATAGAGCGCATCGTTACCGCTGCCGCCTATCAGGACATCATCGCCGGTCGTGCCCGAAATACTATCGTTACCCGCTATGCCGTCGATAGGACTTAGGTTATTGGTGGCAACAATGACATCGTTGAATGGCGTTACCTGATTTGAATTATTCGACATCACCCTGGTTTCAATCGCGGCGGTATTCCAGGTCGTACCGTCATCAAATACGATCTGTTCGATTTGTGCAGCCGTATTAAGCGGATCATAGTAACCGCTCACAGTGATGGTATCCGCGGTAATGAGTGACTGGATGACTAAATCGTTATTGACACGCAGCAGGATGACATTCGCCGGAATATAGCCCCCCGCCAAGCGAACGGTATCAAAACCACCCCCGCCCACTTCGCTAATACTATCAATACCATCCCCGGGTCGGAAGATATAGGTATCATTGCCCATACCACCCATGAGAATATCCGGCCCCTGTCCGCCGTCGATCACATCGTGACCGTCCATCGCTTGAATCTGGTCGCCCGCTATTGTGCCTAGTAAAAGATCATTCGAGGGACCGCCAGTAATAATAGCCATATATCTCTCCTTGACGAGTGGTTAGGTGATGGTATGTCGGTGAGGCTGGTGCACAAGTAAACATGGCGGCTTCCCCACGAACAAAATATAAAAAAAGCGCTGTTTATTATTATTTTTATGTGTAGCAGTATGCTTGATCAAATTACTCCAGTGATGCAATAGGTTTCACAATTTTATTTAATGTTTTTCGATTTAGAAACTTCTAAGCCGGGGCAAAACCCGGAGTAACAGTAGTGTTAGCCGTTACGGTTTGAAAAATGCTACCGCACAGGTATTGTGACGGTAGGTTGAGGAATTTTGGCATCATATCCACGAGCACTATTTTTCAACATCCGAGATTCTGCGTACTTTAATCAAGATCCTGTTTTAATCTATTCCCTAGTGTCCTGAGCCTCGCTCTTGGCAACCGCGCCCAGCGTTTGTTTAACTCCCACATCCCGTGGGTGTCTGCTAAAGCAAGCACAGGATCGTGGTGCCCGCTGGGCTTATGACACGGCGGTTCGAGCCCGTGTTCTTGCAGGAGAAAAAACCGCAACTCTGGTACAATGGCGCATGCCCCGCGATTACGCCGACTCCACCTCGCCCAGTAAAAAACCCGGTCAATTACCGGGCTGGCTATGGATGTTGGGTGGTCTCACCATCGGCTTATTCGTGGCGTTTTTGGTCTATCTGAACAACCACACCCCGACGTCAGCGCGAAACGGGTTGGGCAAGACGATTGAACAAACCATCAAACAGATTCAGCCACAGGCGGCTAGCAAACCCTCGCCGCCAGCCACACCCAGTATCGAATCAAAAACGTCCCCGCCGACGGCCGACACCAAACCCGCGCCCAAATTTGATTTTTATTACATTTTACCGGAGCTGGAAGTTGCGGTGCCGGATCAAGAACTGGCCAAGGCCGCCAGCGGCAAAGATAAATCGCCCGACTCTAACACCGCGTATATTTTGCAAGCCGCCTCGTTTAAATCCCACGAGGAAGCGGATCGCCTCAAGGCCAAACTGGCATTGAATGGGGTGGAGGCAACCATTCAGTCCGTCACCATCAACAACGACACCTGGCACCGGGTGCGGGTGGGCCCCATCAAGGATATCAGTCTATTGAATAAAACCCGCCGCCGTTTGCAGGACAACGGCATCACCGCCATCGTGGTGAAGGCGAAATAAATCCCCGTCCACGCTGTTTGTGACGGTGGCGTTTCGACATTTCACTGCATCCGCAGGCTGATTTTATTACAATACGCCAGATGTTAACCATTATCCGCCGGCTCTCGCCACTCACTGAGGTAAGTGTAGTGCTCACGATTGCCTTTGGCCGTTTCATTGTGTCTTCTTTGATTGGGCTGACGGATTTTTTTACCGGTGATCTAAGCTCGGACCCTCTCGCCACTGATCCCGACGACCTCAACGCTATTTTACTGTATGAGCTCTGCGCCAGCGCATTAATCGCGGTGATCTTGGGGTTGCGTGGTTGGCGAATACGGCAGTTCAACATTACGTTTTCCCTCTACACGAGCCTGGCGGGTCTGGGCTTGATGCTGGTTGATATCGCGCTATACACCGTGAGTGTCGGATGGATCTTTATCCCACTGTTTCCGGACAGCGCCGCCCTCTATAGCGAGAGTCCCGTCCCAACGCTTGGCGTGACGAGTGTCATCGTATTCTCAGTGGTCAATGGTTGTTTTGAAGAATTATTTGTCGTTGGCTACGTGTATTTAACCCTGGCCGCCCGTTACAGCATGGGCGTGGCCATGTTTATCAGTTTATCCATCCGGTTGTTATACCATCTGTACCAAGGACCGATCGCCATTGTTACAATAATCCCGATGGGCCTGTTATTCTTCTATTTGTATGCGCGCTACCGGCGGCTCTGGCCGTTGATGTTCGCGCATGGTTTGCTGGATATGTATGGATTGTGGGATGAAATTTGTTTTGCCGACACCTGTTGATCATAGCGCGGCGAGATATCGCGTTCCTTGAGCAACACCCAAATTTGCAAAAAATTCAAATGCCTACGCACGGGCTGACGAATTTCCCAGTTGCAACCCAGCCCCGCTGGAAAACCACTATTCCTCTAAATACGTATACCCATACAACCCGCCCTCCAACTCCGCCAACAACGCATCGCGCTGTGCGGGTGGTAACTCCACCTTGGACATTTTACTACGATAGCGCTGTTGTAAATCCTTGACATCAAAATGCACGAAACGCAATACCGAGTCCACGGTATCGCCTCGAATCGGTCGCACGATACGATAACCTCCTTCGCCGGTCAGTTCCACGTCCACCGAATCGGTATCGCCAAACAGATTGTGCATGTCGCCGAGGATTTCTTGGTAGGCCCCCACCAGAAACATACCCAATAAATACGTCTCGCCGGGTTGGATGGCGTGTAACGGCAGGCTACTTTCCACCCCTTCGTTGTCCACGTACAGATCGATCCGTCCGTCGGAATCGCAGGTGATATCCTCGATCACCGCGCGGCGCTGCGGAGCTTCGTTTAAACGCTGCAGCGGGACCACCGGGAAGATTTGGTCGATCGCCCAGACGTCGGGCATCGACTGAAACAGGGAGAAATTGCAAAAATATTTATCCGACAGCTTGTCGTGCAATTCATCGAGGATTTCGCGGTGTTGCTTGGCGTGCGGCTGCAAGCGTTCCTGGATCGCCCAACAGGCGGCGTAATAAACATCTTCCGCATAGGCGCGTTGCACCAGGCTCAGCAGACCGTGGTTGTATTTGTCCTGCGCGCCCGAGAGGTGGTGATGAATGTCATGGTACACCTCGATCAACGAACGCGCCGAACCGCTGCTATCGGCTTGCAATAGGGTTTGATGGCTGTCCCATAGATCATGCAGGATCAACGGCGCATCCTTGGCCGGGGCGGTTAGTACCTTGGGATTGGGCACCTGGCCGGTATCGATCACATTGGTGATCAACATCGCATGGTGGGCGGTCAAGGCGCGGCCGGATTCGCTGATGATATCGGGATGTGGCAGGTTATGCTCGCGGCAAATTTCCCACAAGGCGCGCACGATATTATTGGCATATTCCTCGACGCTATAATTCATTGAACAAAAACTGCGCGAGCGTGTGCCTTCGTAATCAATCCCCAATCCACCGCCTACATCTACGACGTCCACCTTGGCGCCCAAACGGTGTAACTCGGCGTAATAACGCGCGCACTCACGCATGCCGCGTTGGATATCGCGGATATTGGGGATCTGCGAGCCCAAATGAAAATGCACCATCTGCAAGCTGTCGAGCATGTCCGCGGCGCGCAGCCGTTCCACGGCGTGTAATACTTGGGCGGCGGATAAACCAAACTTGGATTTCTCCCCGCCGGTGTTCTGCCACTTGCCCGCGCCGATCGAGGCCAGCTTGGCCCGCACCCCGAGTAATGGCCTAATGCCCAGCTTGCGGCTTTCTTCGATCACCAACTCTAATTCGGAAGGTTTTTCAATCACGATAAATACCCGATGGCCCATCGCCCGGCCAATCAACGCCAGGCGGATGTACTCACGATCCTTGTAGCCGTTGCAAACGATCACCCCCCCTTGCTGGTCCATCAGCGCGAGCACCACCATCAACTCGGGTTTGCTGCCCGCCTCCAAGCCCACCCGGCCCTGGCCGTGGGAAAAAATCGCTTCCACCACGCTGCGTTGTTGATTCACTTTAATCGGGTATACCGCTTGATACCGGCCTTGATAGGCTTCGGCCTCAATCGCCTTGGCGAAGGCGGTGTACAAAGTATCAACGCGGTCGTGCAAGATGTCGGTAAACCGCACCAAAATCGGATAACTCATCGCGGTGGCATTGATATCCAGGGCGAGTTGATGCAGATCGATGGCCGCGGTTGTGGCGTCGCGTCGCGGCCGAGCCTCCAGGTGCCCCAGCGGATTAATATCGAAATAACCGCCTCCCCAGTGGAGAACGTTATAGATACGGCGTGCGTCGTGGAGGGTCCATGAACTCATAGGCGGTTTCACTTGCGGGGGTTGGTTAATAAAGCGAAAATATACCACACCTGCCTACTCAAAGGAGTCCTCATGGCGTTGGATGAACATTGGTTTACCGAGGTGTTTGAGCCCTCCGGTTCGGCTTTTTCGCTGCGAATCACCGCCAAGCTGCACCAAGAGCAAACACCCTACCAACGCATTGAGATCTACCAAACCACCGAGTTTGGCTATTTGATGGTGATCGACGGGTGTACCATGGTCAGCAGCCGCGACAATTTTCTCTACCACGAAATGATGAGCCACCCGGTCCTGTTCACCCACGCTAAACCCCAGCAGGTGCTGATCATCGGCGGCGGTGATTGCGGTACCTTGTTGGAAGTACTGCGCCATCCCCAGGTGCAACACTGCACCCAGGTGGATATTGATGAACGCGTGACGCGCCTGTCGGAAAAATATTTCCCCGAGCTGTGTGCCTCGAACAGTGACCCACGCGCTGAATTGCGTTTTGACGATGGGGTCAAATGGCTGCAAGACGCCAACCCCGGCAGTTACGACATCATCATCGTCGATAGCACCGATCCGGTGGGCCCGGCGGAGGGATTGTTTAACGAGGTATTCTTTCGCACCTGCCACCGCGCCCTGCGCGACGGCGGTATCTTAGTGCAACAAAGCGAGTCGCCGCTGATCCACGTCGAGCTGATCAAATCCATGCACCATGCGATGCGCAACGCCGGGTTCTCCAACACCCACAGCTATGATTTTCCGCAACCGATCTACCCCTCCGGCTGGTGGAGCGCCACCCTGGCGGGCAAGGGACGGGATCTAAAGCGTTTCCGTGAATCGGAGTCGCGGCATAAATCTTTTACAACTAAGTATTACAGTTATGCCAAACACCTGGCGCTGATCGACGGGGTGCCGTTGTTGAATACGGCGTTGAAGTAAAATTAATTACAAAACTTCTCAATCTCCGCTTTTAATTTTTCTTCCGCTGTTTTGCGTTCGCTGTCATTTAACGCACGCCGGTTACCGTCGGGATCCAGATCATACAAATACCCGGCCGATTCGTACTGACGGAGTTTGTCGCGCGCACGGTGACAGCGCTGCTCACGCTCCTCCTCTTGATGTTTTTTGCGCGCCGCGGCTTCTTCGCGTTGATGACGTTCTTCCTCGAAGCTTTGGATCAGCCGCTGCTCGGGACTACTGGTAGGGGTGCCATTGCTATCATGGGTAGTCGCGGCGGCCGTAGTGGCGGAGCTATGCCCTGGCGGTTTACGTTGAATCGGGTGAAGCGGTTTTTCACCGGGCTTGGTGGCCTCCAAGGTGATGGGATCACTGTCCTGGGTACGAACCGCGGACTGGTTGCCTTGCGGGGCATCACTGTAGTGGACCTGCCCGTGCGCGTCGGTCCATTTGTAGATTTTATCGGCAGCCCCGGCCGATGCCGCCAACAGCAAAGCTAGAAACCCTATATATATAGTATACCGGTTCATTGCCTGACCCCCTTCCAAGGTCCGTGACATACACCATAGCATAGCCAGTGCGACTCCCGGTGCGTAGTACGTCACCCTAATCTGGCTAATGTTATTGGGTAATTTCACACAGCGGCGAGAATTGCATTCTCACTAAGCCAACCCTAAGATATTTTACCCATGCCAGATTCTGGTTTACACCTGAAAATCCAGCGCCTGCAACGCCGTTGCGGTTGTGTCAGCGGTAGTGTAGTCGCGCTGCTAAGTTTGGCGGTGACGGTATATTACTTGTATCAACACGCCGCGAGTTTGAGCGTGCTTGGGTTAATACTGTGGTCGCTGGCCTCCATCGTGCTGGCCTTGTTGTTGGGAATGATCGCCAAGGTGATCAGCCTAGCGATCACGCGGCAGCAACTGAAGCGGTTATTGTATCTGCTGCAGCAAACGTTTAATAAAAACCAACCCTAACAACAGCGGGGCAGCAATATGTCGACGTGTACACACTGGGTTGATAAAGGCGTTATCACCTGCAAACAGTGGGCGCAAACCACCCGCCGGGCTTGCCAACAGTACGCGCAAACCCGCCGCCGCGAATGCACACAACAGGCCGACCAAGGTTACAGTCGTTGCGACAATTGGCAGCAACAAACCCAAAAATCCTGCGACACCTGGGATAAACATTGTTGCGGCTGGTGGCCCTGCTCCTGGGCGTGCAAGATCATCACCTGGGTTTGCGTGGCCTGGTCGTATATCACCACCTGGGTGTGCAAGGCCTATGTGTGGGTGTCCAAAGAGGTGTGTATCGCCTGGGCCACCCTCGTCGAATGGGGTTGTATCCTTTGGACCTACATCACCGAAGCGGCCTGTCTACTATGGTCGTGGCTGGCAAAACTGGTGTGTATCGCTTGGGACAATATTCGCTGCGCGTTCACGGGCTTGCTGCGCGGGATCTTTCCCGCGCGGCGTGCTGACCCACGCATCCGCCATGTGTTTGTGTTGATGTTGGAGAATCGCTCCTTTGATCACTTGCTGGGGTTTTCGGATATTCGCGGCACCGACGCGCAGACCGGCGCACCCACGCAGATTAATAATCTGATCGGCCGGCCGCAACAAAACACCGACCCCGCCACCGGCACGGTGTACACCACCGCCACCCCGGCCGATTATAAATTAACCCCCGCGAATCAAGGCCCCGGTCACGAGTTTAACGAGACCCTCGAACAACTTGCAGGACCGGGAGCGCAATACCCAGACCCGGTCACGCACAGTTATCCCGCGGCGATCAATAACAGCGGTTATGTGGCGAACTACAGCGCCGTGGGTTCGGATTCGCCCGGTAAAGTCATGAACGTGTTCGCGCCCAACCAGTTACCGATCCTCAACCAACTCGCCCAGGAATTTGCGGTGTGTGACAATTGGTACTGCGCGTTACCCGGACCGACCTGGCCGAATCGAATGTTTGTCCACGCCGCCTCCTCGGGCGGTTTGGACGACAGCCCGTCGAATTTTGAAGTGGTCACCAGCACCCTGCTGGACGGTTACCGGTTTGATAACGGCACGATCTATGATCGTCTCGAGGATCAATGCCGCGAGTGGCTGGTGTTTGAAGGGGATGAAAACCCGCAGGTGTTGGCGCTCAGCGGCATGACGCTGAACGCCGCGCAAGGTCGCTTCCGTGATTTTGAGGATTTTCGCGATTCACTCAATGATCCCAAGTTTTCCGCGTCTTATACTTTTATCGAACCCAATTACGGCAATATCCTGCCCTGGACCGCCGGGGATTACACCTGCGGCAATTCCCAACACCCCTTGGACGATGTGGCGCGCGGCGAGAAACTCATAAAAGATGTCTACGAGAGCATTCGCAATTCGCCGCACTGGGAATCGTCATTGCTGATCATCACCTATGACGAACACGGCGGCTTCTATGATCACTGCGTGCCACCCAAAACCGTGCACCCCGGGGATGGCATTCCCGACGCGGACAATAACCATCACAACTTTGATTTCACCCAACTGGGGGTACGCGTGCCGGCGGTGATCGTGTCGCCCTATATTCAGCGCGGAATAATTGATCACGCCGTGTACGACCATAGTTCGGTGATCAAAACCGTCGCGGAGTTGTTTGGGTTCGGCACGCTGACAAAACGCGATACCCAGGCCAACTCCTTGCGGCATCTCTTGTCCCTAACCAGCCCGCGTAGCGACGCGCCCACCACGCTGTCCACCGTACCCGATTCAGGCTGGACCTGCGAGGATAACGTGGACGCTATCGTTGCCGCCACCGGGGCCGACAAGGTAATGCGCCAACAGACGCAACTCGCCACCCAGGACATGGCCGCCAGCGAGGCCACTGGAAAAAAGCAGATCGATCCTTCCCTGCGTGGCTTTCTACACGTAGCCTTTTTGCGCCACCACGCCTTGGTCCCCTACCGTCAGCGCAAAGAAATTCTGCAGCAGTTTTTAGCAGTGCGCACCAATACCCAGGCGCGCGAATTTATTCTCAACAGCAAGAAATTTGTGCGCAGCCATAAACTCCGCCATCCCCAGAAAAAAGCCTGGCAGGCCCGCGCCAAGGCGTGGCAAGCAAAATAACCCTGTCAGAGGGTAGATCGTGTTGTAGATCGGATTGGTGGACTAAAGTCCGGCCTAGCAGATTACCCCGGCGGACGTAACCGTTCCAAGCGCAGCCGCTGCCGCTCATCGAACAACCGCCGCGCGCCCGCCCAACACGCCAGCACGGTGGCATAACCGGTGGCGGCGGTGATGGTAAACATGATCATGATTTGATACTTGGCGGCGGTAAAAGGCGCATTACCGGCAAGCACCTGGCCGGTCATCATGCCCGGAATACTCACCACCCCGGCCGCCGCCATGCCGTTGATAATCGGCGTCAGCCCGCCGCGCACGCTGTCGCGCACGATATCGCTCAAGGCATGCCGCCAATCCTGACCCAGCGCCAGGCGGGTTTCGATAATCGCGCGTTGCTGCCACGCGCTTTGAGTAAGACGATCCAGGCTCAACGCCACCCCGGTCATGGTGTTCCCCAGGATCATCCCCAGCAGGGGAATGGCATATTGCACCTCATACCACGGGCTGGGGCCGATCACCACCCGCAGCACGTAGAACGTCACCACAAAGGCCGAGACAAACATCGACAGCGCGCCGACCCCGTAGCCCCACCAACCGCGAAACGGCCGGTGTTGTCGTGCCCATACTTCGTAACCGGCCACGGCCAGCATCAGCAGCGACACCAATAGTACCAGCCAGCCGTCACGGTAACGAAACAGGTACTCCAAGACCATGCCCAGTAACACCAATTGCACCGCGGTACGCACGGCGGCGATCACCAAGCGCGCGCTGAGCCGCAAGCGCAGTAGCATACTCAGCACCGCCAGCAGCAGCACCAACAGGGCCGCAAAACCCAGGTCCCAGGCGGACAATACGATGACGGGTTCACTCATGGATCTGCAGCGCTCCCGCGTCTAAGCGCCAGTGGCGTGTTGCGACACGGCTAATCTGCTCATGGGAGTGGCTCACCCATAACCCACAGGCGTGCTGCTGCACCACATACTCCTGTAGCAAATTTTCCACCTGGGCCGTCATGGCCTGATCCAAACTCGCGGTAGGCTCGTCCAGCAATAAACAACGCGGGCTATTCTGTAACAACCGTAATAACCCCAAGCGCTGTTTCTCGCCGCTGGAAAGCCGTGCCACCGGCCAGTCCCACGCCAACACCGGCAAACCCAGACAACCGAGGCGCAGATCATCACGTTGCTGAAAATGCGCCCCCACCGAATCCAACCACCACTGACTCTCCGCGGACAAATACCCCACCTGCTTGCGCCACTGGCTGGGATTCATGGCCGCCGCGTTGACGCCGCCCAACGCCACCCGACCCGCGTGCGGCAGCAAATCCGCCAAGGCTTTTAAGATTAATGTCTTACCACTGCCGGAAGCCCCCGAAAGACCCACGATCTGTCCGGCCTCAAGCTGGAAATCCATCGGGCCGAGGTGTTTAACCCGCAACCCCTGCACTTCCAGGATGGCAGTAGCGGGCCGTAAAGAAGTATTGTCAATCAAATTGTCTTTACCGTAAGATGGTGAGCACGCATTTCTTATCCTAATCCTAAACACGACAACTGCAAAGCGAGACTGATATGGCCGATCCCGTTTCCCCCCAAAAAGCGCCCTACGCACTCGAACTCGAAGCCGGTGACTATGCCTGGTGCGCCTGTGGTAAATCCAAAAACCAACCCTTTTGCGACGGCTCGCACAAAGGCGGCGAATTCTCACCGATAAAATTTAATCTGAAGGAAAAAACCAAGCTATGGTTATGCGGCTGCAAACACAGTAAAACTAAACCGTACTGCGACGGCACGCATAAAACACTGTAACTCCGCGCGGCCAGCTATAAAACAAAGTAAACTAAAAGCCCGCGCGCAATATTTTCAGGCGTGATGTTGCAATTGATTATAGTGAGCCCTGGCATGTGTATACTTTTATCATTATAAAAGACCCACTGATGTCACAGGCCCTCAAGCGCACAGGGTTCAAAACCAAACGTGAAGCGGTTGAAGCCGGGCTGGAAATGCGCGTCAAGATGGCGCGGCGGCAGGGCCTACGCAAAACACCTTGGGTTGAAAGTTCTCAACCCCTAAAAAGCAAAAGACTTTTTACGCCCCGTGTGCACCGCAAAAACTCAAATTCTGGCACTATTACATACCCTTCCCGACGATTGCAGCGTAGAGGATGTGCCATACCATTTGTAGGTGCTGGAAAAAATCCACCGAGGTCAGGACGACATCCGCAATAGTCGCCATTACAGCAGCGAACCAGCCAAGCAACGGTTAAGTAAAGGGCTCAAACCCTGAGGAGGTCGCAACAATCCCTCGATGCTATCGCTAACATCGCTGCATATATCGGTGTGATTCGGAATACCATGCACAACAGGTGTTAGAACGAATCTTCGCAACCGGCACATCAATCCTCGAACAACCACGAATGGGCAGCATGCTTCCTGCACTGCACAATCCGATCATTCGTGAACGGTTTATTTATAGTTATCGGCTGATAGACGACATCACCGCAACGGAAATCCAGGTGCCAACCGTGATCCACGCTATGCGGCTACTGGCCTCCCGGGATCGGTTCTAGCAGTAAGCAAAGATATATCCCACGTCGCCGGATCAATCCCTCCGCGAACCCCCGGCATTAGTCCGGCCAACCCCGTGGGGCACGCAAGCTTCTTATCCGTGACCCGGTTCGCCCACGCACGGCCGCCCGCGTTCCATGGCCAGCTGCGCGTAGCCTTCACGCCTCCTATCCCCCAGGTGGCAGTGCCGGGGAGTTTGTCGGATCACCCGGGCATGGCCGCGTGTTTACGGGTGGTTGGCATCGGGCAGTCTTATCATATAGGGGGTTAGCGTTGGGGGTGACATCAAAAGGCACGACTGAGGGTACGGCTATCCCTCCTACGGAAATCCCGGTCAGGCCAATTTTGCGGGATTGATCACATTTATCATCGGGTAACCCGCTTGACGCTCTTGGGGGGGCGTGCTGTGATGCGGCATTACTAGAACAAGGCATAGGTAGATGACAACAGTTTAAATTCAATCAACGTTAACAACAAAAATCCGATCGCGCGAAATAAAAGTGTGACGGAAATGGGGGAGGGTAGGGTTCGATGAAATCAAAAATATATTTTGTGGTGAGTTTATTTTTATTTGCGATGACAGTAAGCGTGCAGGGTTGGGCGAGTACCGTCACTTATACAGCATTCATCTCAGATTTTACGTCAAATTATCAGGCCGCTTCACAAACTTTTTCCACTTTCGAGGATGCGGAAAACTATATAAAAAATTATGCTGGGCCGAACGGTGGCCTAGGGGGATTGTTTGTTCCGACATCACAGTATCCCCTGAATAATACTCAATACAATTGGGGTTATAGCATACCAACCAAACCAACACAATTTGGTCCACAAGGTTGCCATGATTCTGCGGGATTACCTAGTTCATACATCAATTCACCAACACCCCAGGATGCATTCAATTTGTATGCAACATACGCTGGGTATCAGAATGCAACGAGTTGCCAAGTAACTACCGCCGTTCAGTACCCAAATGGTGCAACGTATAATTGGTATTTTTCTTTTCCCAGTAGCACTAATTGTAATACTTGTGCCCACACATGTACGACTCAGATTACGTGCGCGTCCCCCTATGTATGCCCAACAAATTACAATCTAACACCGACTGTAAACCCTGCGACGGGAGCTATCGTTGGCTATTATTGTATTAATCAATCGTCTGCCAGCATTGTTGCTACATCACCTGATAATATAAACTTAGGCAGCTGTCCTTCATCCCCCACCCATGTCGGTCACCCCATCAACAGTGCCACAGGCAACAAATTTCTCGAAGAAACAGATTATATAGGCACCGGCCCCTCACGCATTGCCGTCACGCGTTACTACAACAGTGACAACAACCAAAAATCCTCCCTTGGCTGGAACTGGCGTCACAACTATGAGCGTGCATTCGACCAAATCCACAGCGGTACGGCCTATAACTTTTTAACCCAGGCCGACGGCCGTCGTTACGCACTCCCCTGGTGGATTGCGCATACCAATGGCTCGACGTACAGCCCCGGGGTAACCATTTCCAGTGAATTTCGGGACTTCTCCCGTTTCACCGGGGAGTCACTGTACCAGCTCAGCGACGGTCGGGTGGTGTTCAACCGGTCCGATAACGCTACTGAAATTTACCAACCGCGTCCCAACGCATTACAAACCGCGGGCAGTGTTGATGGGATAAAAATACTTCAAGGAAACACAATTACATCGGGCTTTGATGCAAGTAACGCCCTGACACGCACAGATAAGAACCAGTTTGAACTGGATCTCGCCCAAATTAATTTTATCGACGGCGGGTCACTCTCGTTTACCTATGACGGCATCTCTCGGTTAGCCACCGCCACCGACAGTGTGGGTCAAAGCTTACAATACAACTACGATGCAAGAAATCGCCTGAGCAGTGTGCAGGCCCCGAGCGGTACAATCCAGTACGGGTACGATATACACGATAACCTGACGCTGGTCACTTACCCCGACGGTACCACCAAGAAATATCTGTACGAAGATGCCCACTTTATTCACGCGCTCACCGGCATCATCGACCAACGGGGGGTGCATTACGCAACGTACAGTTACGATACCGCCGGGAGAGCGGTCACCTCCACCCATGCCGGTAACGCCGACCGAGTCGATCTGACCTATAATACTAATGGCACCACCACGGTTACGAACAGTCGTAACGTCAACAGTGTGTATTCGTTTACTAATCGATTCGGGCTCAATCTGGTAAGCGCGATTGCAGGCCCGGGGTGTTCTTCCTGCGGGTCGGGCGACAGCAGTTACCAGTATGACCCCGCTAACAGTAATTTATTGTCCAAAACGGTGAAAGGGCAAACCACGACCTATGCTAATTACGACAGTAAAGGCAATCCTGGTACTGTCACCGAAGCCGTCGGCACCCCCCAG
>JACQBC010000021.1 GCA_016194635.1 Gammaproteobacteria bacterium
CCGCGAGGCCGCCATCACTGATATGCAAGCCTACATGCGATACTATGACAGTGTTCGATTGCATTCCACGCCGGGGTATCAAACCCCGCTGGAATACGAAAATAATCTTAACAATGTGTCCGGGTTGGCTTGACCACTACAGGAATACTCCAGCACGCCGAAACTTCCAAAAAAAGTGCTTTCAAAAAAATCTCTCTAATTTTTTTCGAATCTTGAAGGAACGAAATAATTATGTTTTATATTTTAGACCAAGATGCAGAAATAGAAGGCAGTGCGGCAGTAGATGGTTTACCTGAGTCCATAGATCCAATCGACTGGATCCGCGGCAAGATTATGCCCGCGCCACCCAAGGACTTGGTCCTTGAATTGTCCGAGGCCAGTGGCGCTTACCGTGGAGCTATTTTTGATGGCCTTATTACGCTATATCATGACACCCTCAAAAAGGCGTTGACGGAATTTGGAGTTAATAACATTCAGTATTTTCCCGTGCAGTTACGTAACCCAACGATGGACACTTTGGAGAGTGGTTATTGGATTGCAAATATCATCGGTTTAATTGAATGTGTGGACAGAGAGAATAGTATTTTAATCCCATTGCCCTCAGGCACTGGGGAGGACCTTGGACCATTTCAAATTGCAGAATCGAAAACAAAAGGAGCTCCACTTTTTCGCTTGGCAGAAAGCCCTACATTAGTCATAGTCACCGAGAAATTGGTCGATCATTTAATTGCATCAGATATATGTGGTGTAAGAGCTAGGGACACGAAAACAGAATTTTGGGGTGCTTTGCCCCCGTCTGCGCGCCGCTAATTATCTCATCGCAAAAACTCTACCTTCGTTTCCTACAAGTGGCAGCGCAACGTGCAACACGCTTGCTTTTACTAAGCCTACCCTCTTTCAATTCGATACTGGGTTCAGTAACGGCCCCGGCGGGACAGTGCGTACGGTTGCCGGTACGCTTAACGTTGCTTTCACCCCAAGCGGCACAGCGAGCATAACCGGAGTGCACATCACGTTGACGGTAGACAATATCGCCAACCCGAGATCGACCGGTGACTTCGTTTTGGCGGCAGCGGGATATACACAACTTTACGGTGCTACGCCAGAAGGCCACGAGCACTCCCTTAGCGATAAATATAGCAAGGCCGGTGTTTTCGTTACGCGTAACAGTCACCTTAAACTAAGCATTCCAAAAAATAGATAACCATAATCCGAAACAGGCTCAGGGCTAAAGTATAGGAAATATAAACCCTCTATTCCCTGAAAAGCCACCCTACCCATCCCTGCATCAAATAGACTGTTCGGCCCAGTGCTGTGGTACAACCCGCAACTTCAAGCTGATTTCAGCCTTTTCCGGGCTCAACTCAAACGACCAGCCCAATATTATCCTTAGCCCCGCCTTTCCGACCACATCCCTGTGATTCGCAAATGCATTTTTCTAATCAAATACGCTGGCCTGCGGCGGTACTCGGCTCTCGGGCAGGCGTGTCGATTCCTTCATCACCGCTTTGTGTGGCCGATGGTTCGGAATTTTCTGGATTACCGCCGGGTCTTCGCTACAGGCAATGACGTTGACTGGCCCACCGCGTTACTGGCAGGTCGCGTCTGCGGAGTAAAAACCTTGCGGCCCTGGTGCAGATCCACGCCGATCCGATGAATCAGTGGCGAGAGTTCGGCATTCGTCGGTGCCTTGACCCAGCGGAACCGGGCGGGTCCATCAGGGCCGTCAACCTACGCCCCATCGAGAAACAGCATAGGGAAGTGGATGTTCAGATTGAGCACGGATCCAAACCGCTGGATCAAGCGTGACTCTGACCGATCCACCGCCGTTGGGTGAATGCGCTTTGGCAAAAACCAGGTGTCAACATTATTAACTCGACCCCTGTACTGTTTTTTTGTTTGCATCCGTATCCGGATTCGTCAAACCCCACGGCGAGCGCTCAAGCCATTTTTCCAGTTCCGCAGCGGCCACCGGCCGGCCCATAAAATAGCCTTGCGCGGAATCGCAACCCAGTTCTTTAAGCTTATCCCAGGCCCCTTGCGTTTCAACACCCTCAGCCACCACGGTGAGTCCCAGGTTATGACCCAGGTCAACGGTGGAGCGCACGATGACTTCGTCGTTTTTATTGTTGTGCATGTCCATCACGAAGGATTTGTCGATTTTGATTTTGGCGACCAATAGTTTGCGCAAGTAGGCCATTGAAGAGTAACCGGTTCCAAAATCGTCGATGGCGATTTGCAAACCCATACCACTAAGCTTCTTGATGTTCTCGATGGCCTTCAGCGGTTCGCTCATGATGGCGGTTTCGGTGACTTCAAGTTCGATATTCGTGGGCAGGACCTGATGTGTATGCAACATCGCCGCCATATCGGCGGGGAACTGCGGATCCTGAAGATTAATGGCGGAAATATTAACGGCAATGGTGAGGTTGAGCCCGGCCTGGGTCCACACGGAAGATTGCTTTAAAGCCAACTCGATCACCGCGAGTGTAAAAGGTTTCATCATGCCGGCTTTTTCGGCAATCGGAATGAAGGCATCAGGGTAAATCAACCCCAGGCGCGGGTGCTGCCAGCGCACCAACGCCTCAACGCCGCTCACCTGGCGGGTGGAAAAATCGATCTTCGGTTGATAGTGCAACACCAGCTGCTGATGGCTGATGGCATGACGCAAGTCCATGTGCAGGGTCAGCCGCTCCGCATCTTCGGCATCCAAGCTAGAATCGTAAAGCACATAACCCGCATGGGTGCGCTTGGCGACATACATAGCGGAATCGGAACGCCGCACCAAGGTCGTGGCATCATCCCCGTGCTGCGGAAACAGCGCGATCCCGATGCTGGCGCCGATGTTGATCGAGCGCCCATCGATGACCAGCGGATCATTGAGCAACAGCAGGATTTTTTTGGCCACCACCGCCGCCTCGTCCGCACTGCTGGCGGTGGGCAGCAGCAGCGCAAACTCGTCGCCGCCCATACGCGCCACGGTGTCGGAGTGACGCAACGCGGTTTTTAGCCGCTCGGCGGTTTCTTGCAAGACCAAATCGCCGGCGTGATGTCCCAGCGAATCGTTAATCTCTTTGAACCGATCGAGATCTAAAGCCATCAGCGCGAAGCTTTGTGTATTGCGGTGCGCGATGAGAATCGCCTGATCCAGCCGGTCATGATACAGCGTGCGGTTCGGCAACAGCGTCAGGGCATCGTGCAGCGATTGGTGTTCGAGTTTTTTATTCAGCGAGGCCAACTGCGTGGTACGTAACTCGACCCGTTTTTCAAGTTCCGTATTCAAGAGTTTGATTTCACTTTCGGCACGCCGATGCTCTTCATCCAACACGGCGAGCTTGCTCGACATATCATTAAAAGCAGCGGCGGTTTGCGCCAGTTCATCGGCGCCCTGTACCGCGATCTGATAGCCAAGCTGGCCTTCGGCGACACGCCGTGACGCATTCTTTAAGGTTGCCAGTCCCCGCGTGAGATAAAGCCCCAGCAGGTAGGAAAAAATAGTCACCAGTGCCATCGCCAGGGCGTCGAAAATGAATAACTTATGCCGCGCCTCCGTGAGCACTTTCTCCATGGCTTTGGTGGTGAAGCCCAGCTCCACCCGCCCGTATTTTTTAGTCGCGAGACTAATATCCGCATGGCTATCAAAAACGCTATCCGTGACACTTTCAAAAGAAGAATCGTCCACAAAGGGCTTGGCCAGCGCGCTGGGGTCGCCGCCCTGAGCCAGCACCACCCCTCGGGCCAGAACCCGGGCATAGACGATGTCGTGATTAGTCAGTATTTCGTCCATGAAACTTTCCAGCGCGGCCAGATCCGAGGCCAACACAGCATTATGCACGGTGGAAGCGAACAAGGCCGTGGTGGTCTGGGCACGTTTTAGAAGCTCTGCGTTGCTCGAGGATTTAAAAGCATTAAAACCGTAGCCATTGAGGATCAACAGCAAGATCGCCTGAATAAGCACAATACCGAGGATGGTTTTAAGCCGGAATGACATGAACTGGTTCCACTTTAATAAAGAGGCAAGAATATTTTCGACATGATGCACATTCGATTAGTCAGGCTTAGGTGTTTGCTCCAGCGTCAAAAGCTTGAGTTTACGCACTGCCGTATAGTCGCTGTCTTGGGCCGGGACGATCCCCTTCATATTGATCGCTTTGAGCAACTCGATACCCTCGGGATCACTGGCCATTTCAAACATGGCCTTTTGTACTTTTTGTAAAACGTCCGGCGGCACGCGGGGGTGTGCGCTGAAGGTAAACGGCGGCATTGGATCGGCCGACCATAGAATGCGTAACTGATCGCGAATTTCCGGCTCCATGCTGCCGAAGGTGCGCATTTCACCTTGACCGGCGGGAAATAATCCCTTGGCCACCGCGCGGTATACCGAATCCATCGAGATTACATAGCGGGGTGAGAAATTAATGTTTTTTCTCTTGAGATAGGTATACGCCAACATGGACGTAACCGCCGTTGGTGCGGGGAAGGCCAACTCCTTACCCTTTAGATCTTCGACCGTTTGATAAGGGCTGTCTTTGCGTACCACCATGATGCCAATGAATTTAGCATCTTTCTCTTGGGCAAAAACCTTGTAGCCAGCCTCACCGCTAAAGGCAACATAATAGTAAGCATTGATAAACGATATATCGTACAGCCCGGCCTTCATTTCTTGCTGATAGGTGGTAAGACTATTGGCCGTCTGAAATTGTAAAGTCACGCCCGAATGCTCGGTTAAATATTGAAGAATGGGGCCCCAGCGTTTTGCGAGTTCGCGCGGCGATTGCTGCGGAACAATCGCAAAACCCAGCACCGCCGGGGATGCCTCGTTCGCCGGCGGGGACTCAACGGCAATAACCGCGCGGCCTGCGAGTAAAAACAGGACCAGGAAAATAAAACGCATGCTTCGTCTCATCAACTTGAGATTAAATTCGGTTCCCGAAGGGGGCGGCTCTGCCTGCAGCAGCGAGCACTCCGGCGAATTCCAACTCCAATATTTTGGATACCGGTTTTATCGGCGGCGCGAATCGCAAGTTGAGCACCTTGCGCAAGTATAGGGACTATAAACCCTCTCTTTCCTGAAAAACCACCCCACTAATTCTGCATCAAATAGGCTGTTCGGCCCCCATCAACCGATAGCCTGCCCCGGGGTGTGGTACAACCCGCAACTTCAAGCGGCTGTCAGCCTTTTTCCGGCCCAACACTATCCTTGCCCTGCCTTTCATAAAATGAAGAGCGTACTTTAGATGTTACACAACGGTTCCAGAACCTGTGCCAGTGTTCGAGCCCCGGCCTCAATTTCTTCCGAACTCACGGCGGCAAAGCCCAGCACCAGACCAGAGGGACAAGTATTTTTGCCTGCGTAGAAAGATAACGGCCGGACTTCCACGCCCGCCTCGGCGGCCAAACGTGTAACACGCGCGTCGTCGCTAGCTTCCGCAAGAAAGGCCGGTGCGTCCAACCCTGTGGTGATGGTAGGCAAATGCAATAACCCCGCCAGATGCATATCGGCGGCGCTCCTCAGTGCCTGGGCGCGTTCGCCATAAATCACGCGCATACGCCGGACGTGACGGCCAAAATGGCCTTCAGCAATAAATTCGTGCAAGACGGTCTGCGGGGCAAGTGTGGCATAGCGGCAGGTAAGTGACATTGCAGCCGAAAATGGCTCGACCAATTGGCCGGGCAGTACCGCATAGGCCAGACGAAGCGAGGGAAAGAGAAGCTTACTAAATGTACCCGCGTAAATAACGCGTCCAGAGTCGTCAAGGCTCTTCATCGCAGCAAGCGGGCTACCCTCGAAGCGATATTCGCTGTCGTAATCGTCTTCGATCACGGTGGCCCCGGCTTCGTCCGCCCAGGCTAAAAGCGCCAAGCGTCGATCCAGCGCCAACGGATATCCCAATGGAGACTGTCGACCGGCAGTCACGTAGGCCAGTCGCGCATTTGGCGCACTAGCACGGCCCGCGGCAACTTTCATACCGCCAGAATCTACCGGCACACCCACGACGTTGGCACCGGTTGCTTCCAATACCATCCTCGCACCTAAGTAGCCCGGATCCTCCATCCATACCTCATCCCCCGGATCAAGCAACAACCGGGCACTTAAGTCCAGCACCTGCTGGACACTGCTCGCAATAAGCACATTGTCAGCGGAACAGACGATACCTCGCGCAGCACGCAGATGTTCGGCGATGGCCGCTCGAAGTGGTCTGAAGCCACACGCATCACCACTTGCCAGCAAGCTGCGAGGCGCGAGCCTCGATTGCCTGGCTGCAATTCGCGCCCATGTTGCAAACGGAAATTCTGATACATCGGGCTGACTGGGACGAAATGCTCGGGCCGGATGGGCGAGCCCTTCAATCTTGAATGGAGTGCGCGACAACAGCCTGCCCCTTGCGGATAACGTAATATTTTGTCGGTTCAGTCCAGTGACCAAATCGACCTTGTTTGAAAGATCGGCTTGCGTGGCGATAGCTGCACCGGGTCTCTGATCCGGCAACTCTGAAGTAACAAAACTACCTCTGCCCACTGCGCCATTAAGATAACCCTCAGCCCCAAGCTGGGCGAATACGGCAAGCACGGTTCCGCGAGATGCCTTGCACTGCTTTGCCAGATCGCGGCTAGCAGGCAAACGTGCCCCCGGCGCTAGCCTCCCAGTCAAAATGGCGGCACGAATCTCCTCGTACAGCCATCGCTGCAGCTGCATCCCGTGTGGACGCGGTTTTAACGCAATTTCAATCTCCGCTGCTCGCTTCATCTTTGCCTCTTCTAATTGGACTAGTCAAAATTTTCATAATGGTTATTTTTTGCAGACCATTATGGAATTATACTCATCGCACTGTTCAATTGGGGATTTCGATGTCGACGACAATTTATAACCTTAATACCCAGTCCGAGAGTACAAGGAGCCGCGCTTTATTGTTTGTCTCCCCGCTTGCCGCCATGATTTATCCTTTACCGCTGATTGGATTTCACGCCTGTGTCACGGTGGCCGCTAACGCGGTGGGTAGCCCGACTTGGCTTGCCTGGTTTGCCGCGAGTATATTGTTACTCTTGGCGTTCATGCTACCTCTGGCCTCTATCCTGTCGGCTATGCGGCTTTCTGCGATACAGACGCCTACCAAGGCTGAACTATTAGCGCGTCGAATCGCCTTTTTATCTGTCGCCTCGCCACCGTTGTTTACCTTGGTTGGCGTCATCTTTTATATGCTGGGTATGTCAGATCTCGATAAGTGGGTCTTGGCGGTCTTTTGGGGTGCGCTGGCAATTGTTATCGCTTACTGCGACGATCACACCCAACTTACCCCACCTCCAAAATTGGCTGAAGCAAACCTCCGGATAAGCCACGGCATCGTTGCAACGGGAATTCTGCTGATCTTCCTCGGATTCCATCTGGCTAATCATTTTTTTGGGCTCATCGGACCAGAGGCGCATACCTCTGTCATGAAAGCCTTGCGCCATATATATCGCGCACCCTTTATTGAACCTGTCCTTTTAGCAGGATTCCTCTTTCTAATCATCAGCGGTTTCTATTTGGCCTGGCAACTCACTAACAAAGCGACCGACCGTTTCCGTACCTTCCAGGTTGCCGCTGGCGTCTTCCTGCTGTTCTTCATCATCAGCCACATCAACGCGTCATTAGTGTTTGCCCGCGTGTATTTGGGTATCGATCCTGGCTGGGGATTTGCCACCGGTGCGCCTACAGGTCTGATCCATGATGCGTGGAATATTCGTCTCTTGCCGTACTACTGGCTGGGAGTATTTCTCGTTCTTTCCCATCTTGCGTCTGGAGCACGAGCGGTCATGCTTGCCCATGGCAAGCAGAAAAAACTGGCCGACGGAGTAATGATCGGGGGAGCAGCCGTGTCCGCCCTGGCTTCTACGCTCATCCTCCTTGGTATGTGTGGATTACGCTTGCATTTTGTTTGATCTCAGTACGACATATCAGACGCCAGCGCGATAAGGCATACTATCGAGCTGACGTCGCTTTACCGAAGGAATGTTGGGCACAGACCGCAGGGTCGTCGTCTAGCGTGGTGATGCTGGGAGCGGCCGCACCACCATAGAAGATCATCCGAATTCCTTGTTGATTCGTTCCCGGTATATCGGCGAGTGGCAATATAACAATGTAATTGACACGTCCGCTTGGTCCACAACCCAACGGATCCGGTTTCACACTTAGGTTACTTACCTTGTAGATTTCACCTGGCCCAAAGGTTCCAGCTTCCGCCACGGTGTAACTCGCGACGTGAGCAATGTCGATCGAGTTTTTTGTAATTGAAAGATCGCCGATGCGCGCACTCGCATTATCGAGCCACTTTCCACTGAAATTCGTCGCGGATTGAGCGTCGCAACATGAAAACAATAAAACAATCGAAGGAATAATACTTAGTCGAGCCGCTTTAGCGCGTAGCACGTCTATCGCTCCTTTTAAAAAAGCCAGCGTCGTTAATACTGGGCAACGAATTCTGGGTAATGCAGTTCGATGATCCGGTACAGAAGGGTTTGCTCGGGCCGGTGGCGCTTGATCTTCCCCCGATTTCATAGACACCCGAAAAAGGGAGTTCATGCGGCATTGGCCAACTCACAGTCCTGTGGGGATCGTAGGCCGAAGGTGGAATATCGACGTTTCACATTGTGGAGGATAACACCCCGTGGGAATTTATGCCGAAACAGTGCCCTGCGTAGCACCGTGATCACCCATGCACGATCAATCTGAGCACTCAAGGCATAGCCGATAACCAGACGCGAATATAAATCCAAGACCACCGCCAAATACAACCCGCCCTCGTCGATCCACACATACGTTATAATTTTTGATTCGGCGCTCGTGCCTCGAAATTCTGCTCCAGCAGGTTCAGGGCCACCGGCAAATTGTGATGGGATTGGGTCGTGGCCTTGTGATTGCGTTTACCGGCGTGTAAGCCCAACGCGTGCATGCGCACCGCCACGCGGTTCCACTCCAGGGCTTACCCTGGTCACGGAGTTCTTCCGTAACGCGGGGCGAACCTTGGCGGTATGTGCCGATACCACAGCATGACATTGCGGAGAATAATACCTCGGGGGTTTGACGGTAAAAACCTAGTCATACTAAAAACACCAAAGTTTGAATGGAGAATTTTTTGCGCGTTTGCTTTCAAGCAATTGGTTTTTAAAACGAAGGCAACAGGTATTGTCGCTTGACTGATTTGACTTCGTGGTCTTTACTGTTTCACCATCACTAACGAAGTGATCTAATCAGGAGCAGTGACAATGGCCAAGCAGGCTCATCAACTCGCGAGCAAGTCCGTCACGTTCAATACCATCGGCATAGTATGTTTTCATCGGCTTGATCGCGTTTACACCTTTGCGTTGGTGATCGCAGGGCTTCTGCTTGCAGGCGGCTATTTTTTTGTTCCGCTTGCGACCGCCGCGACAACGGGACAGGTAACGATCACCGGCAATGTGCCGATCGCCTGCGATCTGCTGGTGCAGCAGGAAGCGGGTGCCGACAATATTCCCGATATTTCCGCCGGCCATACCAACCGGCATGTCGCCACGGTGACGGAAACCTGTAATAGCCCCGATGGTTATACCGTCACCCTGACCGGAGCCAATTCCAGCGACCACACCGGCATGTTCGTCGATATCGTCAGCACCGATTCACACCCCTTCACGATTAGCTATAACGGTATTTCGGTTCCGCCCGGTGGCCTCGTCACCGACAGCACCGTGCCCACTTTCGGTGTGCAGAAGAACGTCGATATCACGTATCCGGCGGATGAAACGCTTTCCGGCACCGTGACCAACACCTACGAAGAAACGCTTACCTTCACCATTTCGGCTAAGTAGGGGACTCCCATGCGAAAACTAGTGTTCATTTCTGTCCTTACCCTTTCTGCGTTGATCGCGCAGGAAGCCCAAGCCTTCCGCTTCTCGCCGTTCCGGGTGAAGTTCGAACCCTCCGGCGCGGGCGCCAACCAGCTGTTCACCGTCGAGAACAATACGGATGCACCGGCGTCGGTGCAGATTCGCATCATGACGCGCGAGGTCGATGTTGACGGCGGCGAAAAGAATGCCGATGCTGAAAAGAATTTCACGATTTACCCGGCGCAGATGGTGCTTAAGCCGCACGCCACGCGTTCGGTGCGTGTGCAGTGGGTGGGCGATCCCAAACTCAAGGAAGAAAAAGCCTATCGCATCATCGCCGAGCAATTGCCGGTCAATCTCAACAAGGAAAAACCCAAAACCAGCACTGTCAAATTTCTTGTCACCTATCGCGGCGCGCTGTTTGTCACGCCACCGGGCCTTGCGCAAAACGTCACGCTTGATTTTTCCGGTGCAACGCAGGACGCGGCCGGTAAAAAGATGCTGGAGATCGTGCTGCACAATCGCGGCACTCAGCATGCCTTGCTGCGTAACCTGAAACTCGATATCAAGGACGACAAGAACAATACTGTCAGTCTTTCCGGCGAGAACCAGCTCAAGGGCATCACCGGTGAAGGCATCCTGGCCAAACACCGGCGGCGATTCATGATCCCGCGGCCCGAGGGACTTGCCGGTAAAGTGAAGCATATCGAGTTTACTTTTGATAAGCAGGCGTTCTAGATGGCAGCGCACGGTGACAATCGCCCGAATCTTTTTTGCCCGGCTCATCCTTGCCTGTGGGCTATGTCCCTGCGCCGGTAGTCTGGCCGCCGATTTCCCGCCCAAAGAGGCCGTGCCGATTGCGGTGCCGCTCTATCTGGAGCAGCGCCAAGTGGGCATGGTGCAGATGCTCATCATGCCGAACGCGGCGGAGAGTTATGTGCTGGCCGCGCCAGTGTTGACGCTGTTGAAAGATCGGGTGCCGCCAGAAAGTTTGAAGACGCTGGAAACTACCGTCACGCAAGGTTTTCTCAGCTTGAAAGACGGAACCAGGGGCGTAGTCGAGTTGCTCTTCGATGCAGCGCGGATTGCGCTTGTCGTCACCATCCCGTCGGAAAACAAGAAACTGCGCTCGTTGCGGGCGCGTCGCGATTTTGATGCCGCCAACAAAACCATTACGCCGCCAAACGCAGTGTCGGCTTATCTCAACGTCTTCGGCGCACAGGATTACGTCGACCGTGGCTTGCCATCGCAGCACGAAGGGCGGCAGCCGTTGCGCATGAGTGTGGACGGCGCGCTGAACATGAAAGGCTGGGTGTTGGAAAGTAGCGGCGATTACATCGAGAACGATCCGCGTCCGTGGCAGCGCGGCGACACGCGACTGGTGCACGATCTGCCGGACGACATGATCCGCACGGCGCTGGGCGATCTTTCTTATCCGGTCGAGGGTTTCCAGAGTTTCCAGCCGATGCTTGGCCTGACGGTCGCGCGCAATTTCGATTTGCAGCCTTACCGCGTTTCGGAGCCGACCGGCCGGACGTCCTTTTTTCTCGTTTCCTCTTCGCGGGTAGATATTTATATCAATGATCGCAAGGTGCAAACCTTGCAACTTAATTCCGGCCCGTACGACATGACCGATTTTCCGGTCGTCAACGGCAGCAACAATGTCAAACTGGTGATCACCGACGCGACCGGACGCGTGGAGGTTCGTTATTTCGATATCGTCAGCGATGCCAATCTGCTGGCCGCCGGATTACACAAGTTCGCCTACAACGTCGGTGTCATCGCTACCACCGCGAATCGTGACAGGGATTATGATCGTGATCGGCCGGTTCTGTCGGCCTTTCATCGTTATGGCGTGAGCGATGGCTTCACGCTGGGCGGCAATCTGCAGGCCGATGAGATGCAACGGATGGCGGGTATCGATGCAACCATGGGCGGTAACTGGGGCGTCTTGCGCGTCGATCTGGCTGGCAGCTATCTCGACGACGCTGGCGACGGTTTCGCGTGGCAAACCCAATATCAGATTGTCGATCGCGGCAAGATCGAGAACGACGGCACGTTCAGGGGAACAAAAAATTTCACGCTGTTGGCCAGTTATCGCAGCGAGCGTTTCGCGCCGCTCGGTGTATTGCAACCGGCCAACGTCTGGTCCCAGCAAGTGACCACGCGTTACAGCCAGCAATGGTCGCCGACGGTCAGTTTCGGTGTTGGCGGCGGCTATAAGATAAGCCGCGGGGACCAGCGCGATGATTGGAATTACATCCTGTCGCTGAACAAGCAGTTGCCGGACGGCATTCATATCAACGTCAATCTCCAACAGCGCGCTATCGAAGGTTATGGCATGTTTGTGAGTCTTGGTTGGACGCCGCGGGATTCGCGCCAGTCGCTCCACGGCAGCCATGACAGTTTCAGCAAGACGACGCGCACTGACTGGAACTACGCACAGGAAGGTCGCGCACAAAGTATGAGCGCTTCGGTGGGCATCGTGCGTGCGCAAGATCGCTATGACAGCAGCGGCAGCGTCACCTATTACGGCCAGCGCGGCGAAGTCACGGCCAGCCATGATATCGTCACGCCGTACGGCGATACTGACAGCGCATCGAATGCGACCGAATCCCGCAGCGAGCTGCGCTTTGCCTCGGCGCTGGTTTATGCCGGAGGGCACATGGCATTGTCGCGGCCGGTCAGCAACAGTTTTGCGATCTTCGCGCCCGATGCGTCGATCAAAGATTATCCTGTCGGCATCAATCCGCAGGGCCGCCGCAGCGAAGAGCGCACCTATGAAGCCACCACCGATGGCTGGGGTCCGGTCGTGCTGCCGAATTTGACGCCCTATCTCTACCGCACGGTACGGGTGGATGCGAGCGGCCTGCCGCCCGGTTTCGATGCTGGCGACAGCACCTATACTTTCTATCCCAGCTACCGCAGCGGCACGTTTGTGCGTCTCGGCAGCGACGCTAACGTGCTGCTCGATGGCACACTACTATATAAGGACGAGGTACCGGTGGCGCTGCAGGCGGGAAGCCTAAGTCTTATCGGTGAGCCCGACGCCCCTGCTGAAACTTTTTTTACCAACCGCGCCGGTCGCTTCCGCATCGAAAAATTAAAACCGGGCCACTATGTCATGCAGCTTTACAGCATCCCTGGTGTTACGCTTTCTCTGACGATTCCTGAAAACGCGGCGGGGCCGACGCAGGCCGGAATATTAACGCTTCCCGTCACGGCGGAGGAACCGTAGCCCATGAAACGCCGGATTGTTTTCCTCGGTCTGCTGTTACTGCTTCCACCTGCGGCGCATGCGCTCTGCGTCAATCTGGCTTTCGGCAATGTGCCGTCACTCGTGACATTCGAAGGAGGTAGCGGCGGTTATGCGGTTTACGATCCGCAGGAATACCTGCAAACTGTCAGCTTCGAGGTGCGCGGCGAGGCGACCGGCGCGACCTGCGAGTATTTCGTGACATTAAGCGCGGGGCAGTCGGGCGATTTCAACCAGCGCAAATTGTCGGAGATGACGAGTACGCTGAATTACAACGCCTACACGGACAGCGGCAAGAGCGGTATTCTCAAGGCATTGCCGACCGCGACGCAAAACGAAATCATCACTGGCAGTTTTCCCGTGGTCGTCGCCTTGACCCAGACCAACGCGCATAAATTTTTCTGGACGATCGCTCCGCAGCAGGTGGTGCCGGCCGCCGACACGCCCTATACCGACGGCAACCTGACGCTCAGCCTCTATAGCGGCCTGCTGTTTCTCAGCCCCACGCTGGAGGCCACCAAGACCATCCGCTTTCAAGCGCGCGTGGACAGCAGCGTCGATGTTTCACTGGTTGAATCCGGCCAACGGTTCGACATCAGCGACACGACGCAACTCATCGATTTCGGTACGCTGGAGAGCGGCGAGCAGCGCGGCTTCGACGTGGTGGTGCGCAGCAACGACGGCTACGTCGTGACGATGCAATCGCAGAACCAACAACTTCTGATACATGCACGCGCACCGGCGATAAGCGACGTCGTTTCCTACAGCATCATCTTCAACGGCGGTGGCATCGATCTTTCAACCGGCGCGCCCGTGCCGGTCATCGCCGGTTCCGGTACCACACCCGCGACCGGTGTTTCTTTTCCCATCGAATTCACGGTCGGCACGCTGTCCGGTGAGGAGACTGCCGGTACTTACGCCGATGTCATTTATGTTGAGGTCACCGCGAATTGATAATTCAGTTCTCGCCAATCTTTTGTAAAGCGATATTTAATGCCCTGATATACCTGCATTTCATTGTCCATCAGTACCGTTATGCGATGCTGAGAGTTTCGTAGCGCTTGCATCAGCGGCCCAGGCAGTTGCCCCGCAACCGGGGTTAACCATGATCGACTGATTTGAATGAAAGACAAGGATAACGTCTTTCGCGAATACCTCAGGGTGAGATCAGTTTAAGTTTCGGGAAATAGGCTCTGTAGCGACTCGTATCGCGTGTCAACAGCGCGATACCACTGATCGCGGCGTGCGCGCCGATGTAAAAATCCGGCAGCGGTGAGTGTCGCTTGCCGCCCGAGCGGCGGTATTTGATGAAACATTTTCCCGCCAGAAATCCCGCTTCCCACGGCAACGGGTCGCGGCGGAAAAAATCAGACGGTAACGTTTTATCGAGGTCTTCGATCCGGTCAAAGCCGATGGAGACCTCGCTGTAAATGATGGGGTTGATGACGAGCGTATGGCTTTCGGCTGATTTTTCAAGCTGACCGGCGGACCAGTCATACCATGTTGGGTCTTCGGTGACCACGTCAAGTATGACATTGCTATCTACTAAGATATCAGCCATCGGCGGTACCCATTTTTATTTTCAGTTACCGCGGGTCAGCGCCATGATTTCATCGGTGCCGAGGCGTTTGCTGGCTTTGCCGCGCATGATCGTCAACAGGCGGCGGCCGCGACGCGGGGTTTTCTGCGCTTTTTTTAAGATAACGGTATTACCCCGGACGACAAACTCTACTTCGGTGTCAGGCAGCAACCCGGCTTTTTGCCGGACTTCAATGGGGATGGTAACCTGACCTTTACTGGTGATACGCATGCTGGCCTCCTCACATGAAATTCTTACTTAACAGAGTAATACTTGATTAAAGCAGGGTCAAGGGGAATTGTTGTAGCGAAAACCGGGGTTACCGAACTTTTTTGGCCTATTATTATGACTGAGTCACATGGAAAGGATACCCTCCAACCAAGACACGCCGTCAATACATCCGTGTCGGCTCGACAGCCGCCTCCCTGCGGCTGACGGTCTTGGTTGAAGGGTATCCTTTCCGTGCGCCTCGTTAGTAAGCCGCACCGGAGCGAAAAAAACGGGTTACCGCTCGTCAACGTCCGTCACCAACACAGGAGTATTGTATGAGCGATGTCATTCAGGCACTGAAATTTCTGCGCGATGTCGTGTGGCAGGATCTGCTTTTGGTTCTGGCCATCATTATTGTTTCACGCGTCCTGGTCATGCTGTTGCGCTTGGTGATCGGACGCATCGCCGAACGGACGCCTGCGGGTACGCGCCTTGCGATCCTGCGCTGGGTACCGGTGGCGCGGCTGGCCATCGAGATGGCAACGGTCGCGTTGATCATACATATTCTTGTCGGGCCGACATTTCGGGATACCGTGGCCTTGATTGCCATGCTGGGGTTTTTTCTGGCCTTCGCTCTCAAAGACTACGGCAGCTGTCTTGTCGCCGGGTTGGTGACGATACTGGAAAACACCTATCAGCCCGGCGACTGGATCGAGATCGACGGAACCTACGGCGAAGTGAAAGCCATCGGCATGCGGGCCGTGCATATTGTAACGGCGGACGATACCGAGGTTGTCATTCCGCATTCCCGGCTCTGGTCGACCAGTGTGCACAACGCCAGCAGCGGTCAGCACAGCCTGCTGTGCGTCACGCCCTTTCATCTCCATCCCGACCACGATGCGGTTTTGGTGCGGCAGCGTCTGGTTGAGATCGCGCAATCAAGCTCGTACATCAAACCGGAAACAGAGGTGACAGTAACGGCGCTGGAAAAACCCTGGGGCACGCTCTACAGGGTGAAAGCCTATGTGCAAGAAAGCCGCGAGCAATTTCAGATGATCACGGACCTGACCGTGCGCGGCAAGCAAGCGCTTCGTGCGATGGGAGCCCGGTTCGCGCAGGTGCCTTACGCGGAAATAAAATGAAACTGCTTAACCGAATAACCCAATTTTTGGCCTAAATAGCCGATCCTAATTCCTGTCCAGCTCAGACTTGTAGGAACTGCACCGCCGTACCTGGATAAGGCGAGACGCCCTCCATAAAGGTTCTCGCGGCTATCATTAACTGATTCAAGGTTGTGTAACGATGGTTGCGTGTGATCTCGTGCTCAACTCGGGGCTCCTGTGCATCGGTGATTTCTTCGTCGATTGATCAGATCAGTCAGGAGCTTCCAAGTTCCCGAAGCGGACACCTTTTAGGAACAGCTATATTAGTGGGTTGGCACTGGCCCGGATGGCCATTTAGAACGGATGCCTCGTGGATATAATTTCCACTTTTCAATGGGTAGCGCGCCCGTTCGGCAGTGCGGTTGCGCTCGAAACTCGACCACGTGCGGTTTATCTTGAACCAACTTATACACCGTATATATCCCACAACCGCTGTCACCGCCGCGAAAGAAATCGTTATTGGTGATTGTTTGTTTTTCCTTGTCAAATTTTAGATTCCCCCACAACAATCGATCGTTATAGGTATAGAACAAATCGACCGTACTGGCGGGCACTGTTGCGTTTGGATCAAAATACTTTGAAGGATCTGGCTCGGGTTCTTTAAAACGAAATTGTGGGAACTCCAACACCGTGCTTTGCCGGCCAGAGCCGGTGTTGCGTAGAAGAAATACAATTTTACCTTGATTGTAACTGCCTGTTCGGCAAACCACAGACACCAGTGAACTCGAATCGTGCATTCTAAACTGCGTGACCCCCACAAAGCCGACTCCAGAATTGGCGATGTACGCCACACCGGATTCGCAGGCATCGTCCCACTTCAACAGGTTTCGCCATGCCGCCCGGGTAGCAGGGAGAGGTCCTTCTTTTACCGAATCGCACCATCCAAGCGGTAAAATTATTACAGAAAAAAAAGAAGGCAATAATAACTGCGTTGATATTCATGCTTATAACCACCTATCGGCTATCGGCTTTATAGCCAAACGCAGTAATAATTCTATCCTCTTCGTTATTTCTGCTATCTATTTGTCCGGCTCTTTCTTTGAACTTGTAAAGTAGTTTTTCAGCAACCGCTGAACAAGGGCGACACCAATGGCTCGGTTAGCCCCGCCAAGACCAACTGAATGTTCCAGGACTATACTACTCATATATTAAATTCCCTTTTTGATTTAGATTGGCAAGAATATTCTTGGATAATATTACCCCACCATGTAGTGGTCAAGTCATGCCGGACACCTTGTTAAGATCATTTTCACATTCCATCAGTGTTTGATACCCCTGCGTGGAATATAATCGAACACTGTCATACCATTTCATGTGGGCGTGCATGGCGGCATCGCGGGTGTAGTAGGCCTGGTCGCCCATCCATTCTTCCTTGTAACTTTTGAAGAAACGTTCCATGACCGGTCGAGCCAGCCGAAAGGTTTTCCCTCATGAAGATTCGATATATCCAGGGTGATGCCACCGCTCCCTGCGGTAGCGGGACCAAGGTATTGGTGCATATTTGCAATGACCTTGGTCAATGGGGTAAGGGATTTGTGCTGGCGGTAAGCGAACGCTGGCCATTGCCGGAAAAAACCTACCGTGCGGCATTTACCCATTCACCCAAACCCGCGTTAGGGAATGTGCAATTTGTCGCGGTGAGCGACGATCTGTACGTCGCCAACCTCATTGGTCAACATGGAATTGCAAACGCTGCCCAAGGTAAACCGCCCATCCGTTATGCCGCCGTGCGTCAAGGGTTGGCTAAGGTTGCCCGCTTTGCTAAGCAGCACGCTGCGTCGGTTCATATGCCACGCATCGGTTGCGGGCTGGCAGGCGGGTCGTGGGAAAAAATCGAACCCATTCTGAACGACACGTTTACGGAAGTGAGCGTGACAGTGTACGACCGATAAGGAGTCGGCCCGTGGTTTTTACAGATTAAGGATAAGGCAATGCTCCTCTCCCTCGGTCTATGTATGGACCGGGAGAGAAGGACGGTGCATGGGTATGGGGCAGGGTTTAGTTTGACTGACAGCTGTCTCTATTTAATGCGGGCTGCGCGGTGTTCTTGGTAATACTAAAGCTGTCGCTAACCCTGCCTTGCTCATTGACAAAATTGCCCTGCAAGGTTTCGGCTTGGATATCGAGCAACAAGGCGCCACGCTCGTGTAAGGAACGCGCCATAACGGGGTGATTCAAGGGCCCGTCGTCTAATTTGGCCGAGGACCCCACCACCGCGTAGACCGCGCCTTGGTGTGGGCTGTGAATCGGCCCGGTTTTAATGTAGTGGCCGTTCGCTTCTTGGCTGAGGATCATCGCCGGGGTTAGGGTCTTGGATACGTCGTAATGACAATCGAGTAACACGCTGCGTTCATACATATGGCTATGGCCGCTTAATACCAGGTCCACGCCGTAACGTTCAAGCAAGGGCACAAAATGCGCGCGCATTTCAACTAGCCGCCCCCAACTGTCGCGCCATTGATCCGAATCGTGCGAGCCTTTAGAGTACGGCGGATGATGGAACATCGCTAGCAACCACGGTTGCCGGTTGGCCTGTAAATCCTTTTCCAGCCACTGGTACATCGACCCGCCGGTGCTTAAATTGCTGTCTTGTGAATCCAATACCACCACGTGTACTTGACCATGGTCAAACGCATAATAATGTTCTGTGCCCGAGGCAACCCCGCCGGATTGTCCCGCCGCGGGTAGATCAAAAATATGGAAGTAGGCGAAGCGCCGCGCATCGTGATTACCATAGGTCGGCCAGATCGGAACCTGCGCCAACCAGGGTTGATAAGGTATGAAGAAGTTGCTTTGGAATTGCGGATTACTCCCCGAGGTATAGGCCTGATCGCCGGTGGCTAATAACAGATCAAAATCGGCTCGGCCTGGACGCGGGTGTTGCGTCAACCAGGCTTGCACGGACTGCGTCACGCGGGCTTGCGCGCCGTCTTGTGCATAACCGGGATCACCCAGCACCACCGCGCGCACGTCCAGCGCGCTGCCGGGGAGCGGAGGTGTCTCAAAAAAATGCAAGGCATCACCCCCATAATACATCCTCTGTTCACTGCCCACGGCATAATAATAGCGCGTGGCCGGGGTCAGGCCTGTTACGTCTATGGCGTGTTGTTCAGCGGCGTGGTTTTCCAGTACACGACGACCCCACACACCCGCGGCCGTTCCCAACTGCAGCACGCCGACCTCACTGTTTGGGGTTTGCCAACGCAGGCCCATTGTTGTTGGTGACGGCAGTTGTAGATAGGGCGCACGTACACCGTGATACTGGCCACCGTATACCATCACGCTATAGCGGCCAAGGGCAAATAACACCGCCAGGCTCAGCAACGTGATCAGGCTGTAACGTACTATCCGCCGGGCGATAAGTTGCATGCCTTATGATTCCTTAAGTGTGATAAGGGCTGGTAGAGTACTTATGATATACTGCCCGCCTTAACTTTATATTGACACTTATGCGCCAACTCATCAATAACATCCCGCGACTATTACGTGCCTTAGTGCTTATTTGCCTAGTCAATGTCGTAATTTTTTTTGTGCTGCGGCTGGCATTTTGGATTGTGTTTCACCAAGTTGACGACCCGGCCAGCGGCGCGGACCTGCTGCACGCGTTTTACCTGGGCACGAAATTCGATATCCAGCTCGCCACCCTGTTCATTCTGCCGCTTGCGCTCCTGGGCGGGTTTGGATTCATGAGTCCATTTCGTTGCAGGCCGCTGCATTGGTTTTGGATCGGCTATATCAGCCTCTGCATGACGGTGGTCTTATTGATCTATGCCATCGACTTCGGGCATTACGCCTATTTGAATACCCGGGTGAATGCCATGTTGTTTAGCCTTCTGAAAAATTTTAACGAGTCGATGCGCATGGTGTGGCAAACCTACGCCGTCGTGCCCTGGAGCTTGGTATTGGTGGCGGTGATTGGCTTCTATACCTGGTGGTTACACCGTGTGTTGAATTACCTCCAGCGGCAACCGGCACCGGCCTTGCGCTGGCGGGGTAAAACCCTCTCGATTGCCCTGAGCACGCTGTTGATCCTCGCGGCCCTGTATGGCAACTACACCAACCCCTGGTCGCTACTGCCAACGTTGTTATTGTTCTTCGTTTTATTGCACCGGCCTATTGTCAACCGCATCTACGCAGGATTGGCGCGTGGCTCGCGCCTTGTATCAATCATCATCGCGCCGGGCATCATCGTGCTCGCAACCGCGCTGACCAGCCTGCTGATTAATGTTGCGGTGGGTTTTTCTTATTACCCGCTGCGCTGGAGCCATGCGTTTTTCACACCCCATGCCTTCAGTACGGCCGTGGCCAGTAACCCGGTGCTTTATTTCGCCAACACCTTAAAGAATCGCAAGCTGATGTACGACTTGGCCACCACGCGAAAATATTATCCGGTGATGCGGGATTTTCTTAAACCAGACACCCCGGATGAAACCACTTTAAATTACACCCGCCATGTACGTCAGACACCCCCGCTCACCACCCAGCCGAATATCGTAATGGTATTTCTCGAGTCCTTTGCCAGTTATAAAACCAGCACCTACGGCAACCCCCTCAATCCCACGCCGCATTTTGATCGCATCGCTAAAAGTGGATTGTTGTTCACGGATTACTACACTCCCCTCACCGGCACCGCGCGCTCGGTCTTTGCCGCGGTCACCGGTTTACCGGATATTGAATTGCACGAAACTTCCACCCGCAACCCCCTGGTCGTCAACCAACGCACCCTGATTAACGCCTATAAAAACTACGAGAAATTTTACTTTATCGGCGGCTCGGCCTCGTGGGGAAATATCCGCGGACTACTGGCGTATAACATCCCCAAGCTACACTTGTACGAAGAAGCTGATTACAGTTCGCCACGCATGGATGTATGGGGTGTGGATGATCTACATTTGTTTGACGAAGTCAACAAGGTATTGCGCCAGCAAACCAAACCGTTCTTCGCGATCATACAAACCGCCGGCAATCATCGCCCTTATAATATTCCGCAAGACAATGACGGCTTCCAACGCGATACCCAACCGCAATCCGTGTTAGAGCAAAACGGTTTTATCAGTAATGAGGAATACAATTCGTTCCGTTTTATGGATCACAGCATCGGTCATTTCATTAAAGTGGCGCAACGCGAAAACTATTTCGCCAACACCGTTTTTGTATTTTACGGCGACCACGGCATTGCTGGTTATGGCGGCGCCCACACGCCGGAATATATGTCCAGGCTCAAACTCAATAACTTGAATGTGCCGCTGTTATTTTATGCTCCTAAATTAATTAAACCCCGCCGCAGCGACATGCTCGCCAGTGAAGTGGATCTCTTACCGACGATTGCGGGCCTCACCTTGAAAGAATTCACCAATACCACCTTGGGACGGGATCTGTTGGATAGCCGCTATGACGACCAGCGCTACGCCTTTACCATGCTCGACAACACCATTGGTCTCTTAAGTAAAGATTATTACTATACGTATAACCTCGCCAACCAACAAAAATCCCTGTTCGCTTTACACCAAGCCGATCCCCTGCAAAATATCGCGCCACAAAACCCCGCGACACGGCAAGCGCTGGAAACCCTGTGCAACGCCATTTATGAGACCACTAAATACATGTTGTACCACAACCAAAACCCAGCGGTTGATACCGCGGTAAAGTCCCCATGAAGGTATTGATCATCGGTGGCGGCGGACGTGAACACGCGCTGGCCTGGAAGGCCGCGCAATCCCCACGGGTATCCCAGGTGTATGTGGCGCCGGGCAATGCGGGCACCGCGCTGGAACCCAAATGTGTGAACCTCGCTATTGAGGCCGATAACATCGAGGCGCTGGCGCGATTCGCTCAGCAACAATCAGTAGACCAAACCATCGTCGGTCCGGAGGCGCCCCTGGTCAAAGGACTGGTGGATCATTTTCGTCACTGCGGACTGCGCTGTTTTGGTCCAAGCAAATTGGCGGCTCAACTCGAAGGCTCCAAGGCATTCAGCAAGGATTTCCTCGCCCGCCATACGATACCAACCGCGGCTTATGGTCATTTCACCGACGTTGATAACGCCATCCACTATATACAACAACACGGCGCACCGATTGTGGTAAAAGCCGATGGCCTGGCGGCCGGCAAGGGCGTCGTCGTAGCGTCAACGCAACAAGCCGCCATGGATGCGGTACGCTCCATGCTCGCCGGTAATCAATTCGGCCGCGCCGGAAGCCGCGTGGTGATCGAAGAATTTCTGCAGGGTGAAGAAGCCAGTTTCATCGTCATGGTTGATGGCAAGAATATTTTACCCATGGCCAGCTCGCAGGATCACAAAGCCGCCCTGGACGGTGACCGGGGCCCCAATACCGGAGGCATGGGGGCGTATTCGCCCGCACCGGTGGTCAGCGACGCGCTGCACGCGCGCATTATGCGCGAAGTCATCGAACCCACCGTGCGCGGTATGGCGGCGGAGGGTATACCCTATACCGGTTTTTTATACGCCGGTTTGATGATCGATCACCAGGGTAATCCCAAGGTGCTTGAATTTAATTGCCGCTTCGGTGATCCCGAAACCCAGCCGATCCTGCTACGGCTACGATCCGATCTTACCGTGTTGTGTGACGCCGCCATCGACGCCAAACTCGATACTATTCAGGCCCAGTGGGACCCTCGCCCCGCCTTAGGTGTCGTAATGGCAGCGGGTGGTTATCCCGGGGATTATCGCAAAGCAGATGTGATCCACGGCTTGCCAACCACAGCCGCCGCCGACACCAAAGTCTTTCACGCCGGCACCCTCCTCAAAGAGGAAAAGGTGATCACCAACGGCGGCCGGGTGTTATGCGTCACCGCGCTGGGTAACAGCGTCGCGCAGGCACAACGTAATGCCTACCGCGTGGTTAAATCGATACACTGGACCGGCGAACAACACCGCACCGATATCGGTTATCGCGCCGTGGCGCGGGAACACGCTAAATAGATTTTTAGCTGGGCTCAATAACATCGTGTGGCGGTGATAATGCGGGTGGCCGCCGGGTTGTCCACTGGGGGTGACCGTGGGCGACAGGGATGTCGCCCCCGAGCCTACACGGACGTATTTACGGCGAGTCACCCCCAGTGGACAACCCGGCGACCGCCCGCATTATCGTCACCCCCTACCGCACCAAGCGCTGCAGTAATACACTCTGCATATCTTGTCGGCTATCGACGATACAATAAACATATACAACACCATGGATAACGCGATAAATGATCCGGTGGGGTTTGAGATAAACCTCACGGTATTCTTTAATCCCCAGTAATTTTAATTCGCGGATCAAGGTACCGCGTTCCGGTGATTCCGCCAGCCGGCTGAATTGTTCGGCAAGTTTGTCCGCGATCTGCTCGCACCGATCCGGCGTATCAGCTTCGATCATAGGACGGCAAAGTTCTTCCAGATCATCGCGCGCCGCCTGGGTCAGCGCTACCGAAAAACTCATTTACGCGGGTATTTTTTACGCAGCTCATCGATGATCTTGCCCGCCGGCAGTGCCTGGCCAGATTCGATCTGCTGGTTGCCCACCGCCAGGATCTTCAATAACGCCAGGGCCTCCTGGGTTTGTTCGTAACTCTGCACGTCTTGGATCACCGCCTTGGCCTCGCCATTCTGAGTAATGATCATGGCCTGCTGGGTTTCCGCCAGCTGCCGCACGATCCCGGCCGCATTGCCCTTGAGATAACTGATGGACTTCACTTGAGTGGAAAATTTCATCGCTAACCTCGCGCCGGAATCTAAGACTGAATTTAGACCTTTTTTAGTCTGTTGCCAAGCCGGCGGTTTCCGGCGCACCCTCCACCCCATCCTGAGGGTTACTAAGCCCCGTGTTTTCAGTAGAATAAGCGGCTCGCTTTGGGGGGACCGGGGTATAGCACTAGCACCCGTGTCACAACCACAACAAGATTGAAACCGTAAGGAGTTACTATGTCAGCCAAATACCCGGTGATTGCCGTAACCGGTTCTTCGGGCGCGGGTACCACCACCGTCAAGAATGCCTTTCAACACATTTTTTTTCGTGAACGGATTA
This sequence comes from Gammaproteobacteria bacterium, assembly GCA_016194635.1. Lineage (GTDB taxonomy): Bacteria > Pseudomonadota > Gammaproteobacteria > UBA6429 > Thiohalophilaceae > JACQBC01. The sequence continues at coordinate 24,076 of JACQBC010000021.1, forward strand.
ATCCGCTGATCATCGAAGGGGATAGCTATCACCGTTATGATCGCGCCGCGATGAAACAAGCCATTGCCGATTACGCCGCCAAGGGTAAACAAATCAGCCACTTCGGTCCCGAGGCCAATCATTTCGATACCTTGGCCCATACCTTTAAACAGTACGGTGAAACCGGTAAATGCCAACGCCGTTATTACTTGCACAGCGACGAAGAAGCCGCTGAACATAACGCGCGGCTGCATACCACGTTAAAACCTGGCCAATTTACCCCCTGGGAAGATATCACCGAACAAACTGATTTATTATTTTATGAAGGTCTGCACGGCGGCGCCAAAGACGGCAATGTCGATGTGTCAAAATTCGTGGACTTATTGGTCGGTGTGGTGCCGATTGTTAATCTGGAATGGATCCAGAAGATCCACCGCGACAACGCCCAACGCGGTTATTCCGCCGACGCGATCGTCGATACAATTTTGCGACGCATGGACGACTACGTACATTTCATCACGCCACAGTTTTCGCGCACCGATATCAACTTCCAACGCGTTCCCACGGTCGATACCTCTAATCCGTTCATCGCACGCGATATACCTACACCGGATGAGAGTTTTATCGTGATCCGCTTCCGCAAACCGCAGAATGTTGACTTTCCTTATCTGCTCAATATGATCAAGGACTCGTTCATGTCACGCCCTAATACGATTGTGGTCCCCGGGGGTAAGATGGGTTTTGCCATGGAAATGGTCTTAAACCCCATCATTCGCGAATTAATTGAGAAAAAAACCAAAGGCTAGGAGGCACAAACCCCGCGATGGAACACTTCCTGCTTGCCCACAGCACCGCCACCGCCGCGCAACAGGCGGTGGACGAGTGCCTGGCACAATTACACCCTGTTCCTGCGGAGGCAACCCTGGGTTTTATCTATGCCACCGATGCCCATGCCGCACAGTTAAACGCGATACTGCAAACACTCAAACAGCGTAGTGGCGTCGCGCATTGGGTCGGTACCGTGGGCACCGGCATTTGTTGCACCCTGCAGGAATACCTCGAACAACCTGCATTGGTACTCCTCGTCACCGATTTACCGCTACAGCATTTCCAGTTATTCAGTTCAGTCGACCAGTTGCCGCAAGCCATTACCCATGACGCGGTACGTGTCGCCGTGGTGCACGGCGACCCGCGTAATGGGCAATTACCGCAGCTGGTCGCCAATCTGCCGGATCGCTTAGGCAACGGTTTTCTAATCGGTGGTTTGACCTCCGCCTCGAATTATTATTATCAGATCGCCGACAACCTCACCGAAGGAAACCTCTCCGGGGTAATCTTCGATGAACATATCCCGCTGGTCACCGGCCTCACCCAAGGGGTCTCACCGTTTGGAAAAACTCACCGGCTGACCGAATGCGACGGTAATATCGCCATCAGCATCGATGGCCGCCCGGCCTTGGATGTCATGAAAGAAGACATAGGCGAAGTCTTAGCACGGGACTTGTCACGTATCGGGGGTTATATCTTTGCCGGTTTCCCGGTACAGGACGCCGATACCGGCGATTATTTAGTGCGTAATTTACTCGGTATCGATCCCGACAGCGGCGCGATCGCCATCGGTGAATACCTGCAAGTGGGCGCGCCGATCATGTTCTGTAAACGCGACCGCAACTCCGCCGAGGAAGACCTGCGCCGCATGGTGGATCGGGTGCACGCCCGCGCCAGCCTAAAAATCAAAGGCGGCCTGTATTTCTCCTGCCTGGGCCGGGGCGAACATATGTTCGGCCAACGTTCGCGCGAAATGCAATTGATCGCAGACCGCATCGGCGATGTCCCCTTGGTGGGCTTCTACGCCAACGGTGAAATCTCCGGTAACCGGTTATACGGTTACACGGGGATCTTGACCTTGTTTACTTAGCGCGATAACTCGCGTGGCAGGCAACGCAATAGCCAGTGACTTTGGCCAATTCACGCACCGACTCTTGCATATCGCCGGTTTGAGCCACCAGCGCCAGTTGACTACTGGCCTTGTGCATCGTCATTCCCAGTTCTTTCATCGCCGATGGCATGTACGGGGCCTGCCGCGCATTGTGTGGACCCAGTGAACTCACCCCGAGACTGAATTCCGCCACCTCCGCGGCCTGGTCAAAATTACCTTCCCCCAAGGCGGCTTGAATACGCTGAATATCGGTTAAATTACGCCGCATCCGTTGCAACATGGCCTGCTTGATCGGCTCGGGAAAATCCGCGACGACCCGGGTGTCCGGAGCCTCTGCCGTCGGCGGCTCGTGTCCTACCATTGAGGGTTCGTGCCCTGCCGACAACGCCGCCGTCGTAACATACGATTGTGCAATAACACTAGCAATAACCACCAAAACACCGCGTTTGTAATTGATCATAACGATTTCTCCTGTCTGTGTGACACGGGGCTTGTACCGTGAAAAACATACTATCCATACCCCCATGTCGCCTCAACTGAACCTTGTCTGACAATTTTGTCAGGTTAGGAGGGTGGTGTTGAACCACCGTGCTAGGCTAAGGTTACTGTTCTGAAAGAGTGAGCGATTTATAACTTCTTCAGATGATTCGGGTATCACCGGCATCTACCGGTGATAACGTTGCTGGTTGTCGGGTTGATTCAGTGCGGGTGACTCGCCGTCAATACCTCCCTATAGGCTCAGGCGGCATCATCACTGCACAATGAGGGTGATTTTTTTAGTCAGGCTTATGAGGTGCTCCCTCTCTTAGAACGGCTATTTAGAAAGAGATTATATGCGGATATTAATTGTCGAAGATGAGGAAAAACTGGCGGCGTTACTTCAACAGGCATTAACCGTGGACCACCATGCCGTCACTGTTTCGTTTAGCGGCGAAGATGGATTCTATTTAATTAATACAGATTCGTTTGATCTGATTGTACTTGACATCATGCTGCCTGGTCGCGATGGACTGGAAATCCTACGCACGGTGCGCGCCCAGGGTGTACACACCCCAATATTAATGCTGACCGCGCGTGACAGCGTGGATGATCGCGTGCTTGGACTGGATGCCGGCGCCGATGATTACATCGTCAAGCCGTTTGCGATGAGCGAACTACGCGCCCGGATCCGCGCGCTGGCACGTCGCGGTAACCCGGACGAGATCACCTTATTGAATTACCAGGATATTGAATTAAATCTGATCACACGCAGTGTATTGCGTGCGGGTAAACCTATCGATCTCACCACCAAAGAATTCGAGTTACTGGAGTGTTTACTGCGCCACCGGCAACACATCGTGTCGCGCGAGATGCTGGCGCGTATCGTGTGGAAATCGACAGCACGCGCGACCCCCTTGGATAATGTTATTGATGTACACATGGCGCGTTTACGCAAAAAAATCGACGAGCCCTTCGCCCCGAGTGTGCTGCATACGGTACGTGGTTTGGGGTTTGTTCTCAAATGAGCATCCGTAAACGACTGCTGTACGGGTACCTGTTGTCCATCGTATTAATCGTTATACCCTTCTCGGGCGCCATCTATTGGTTTGTAGAAAACCACCTGCAGTACATTGTTACCCATCAACTGCAACAAGACATGGCGATCATTGATAAAACCTTGCACGACTACCCCACCGAGTTCGACGAACTAGGACAACCGGGTTACGTTGAATTATTCAAGGTGACGCGCGCCGGCGCAGTAATTTATTCCAGTTCCGACTGGGAATTTGAAGATCTCGATCACGCCATCCCGCCGCGTGGTTCGGCGCCCTTACGCCGCGCCCTAACCGGCGATCATCAGGCGTATTTGATCCTTGAAAAACCGATCAGTGTTGGCGCGGATAGCTTTATTGCCAGCGTCGCGCACCCGGTTGCCGGCATGGATAACACCCTCACGGTACTGCGCCAGGGCATTATCGCTGGTTTATCGATTGCCTTAGTGCTCGCCCTGCTGGGTGGATTTATTTTTACCCAGCGGGTGTTATCTCCTTTTCAGCGCCTGGCGAATAAAGCCAAGACCATTTCTTCGGCAAATTTATCAGAGCGACTGCCCATGGATGATCCGGCGGATGAATTTGGACACCTGGCGCAGGTATTTAACGACACCTTTGCCCGGCTAGAACAATCCTTTGAGCAATTAAAACGCTTCACCCAGGACGTCTCGCACGAACTACGCACCCCTTTGACCATCCTGCGCGGCATCGGCGAACAAGCCTTAACCGCGCCGGAGGATAACCGCGTCACACGCGAAGCCCTCGGCACTATCTTGGAAGAAATCGACCGGCTCTCCAACCTGGTCGAAAGCTTATTAACCTTAAGCCGGATAGAATCGGGCCATTACCCGTTAAATAAAACCCGCCACGATCTTTGCCAACTCAGCACCGAGGTGGTGGAGTGCTTACGCATTCTCGCCGATGAAAAACACCAATCGCTCCGTATCGAGACAGAACCACCGATACTATTAGAGATTGATGTCGGCTTGATGCGCCAGGCCATCATGAATCTGGTCTACAACGCTATTCAATACACCCCGGTCAACGGCCGGATTAATGTCAAGGTTTTTCACCGGTCGCAGCACATCGCTATCGAAGTCAGCGATGACGGGCCGGGAATTGCCACGGTACACCACTCGCGTATCTTTGAACGCTTTTATCGGGTCCATTCCGACCGTTCACGCGCCACCGGTGGCGCCGGCCTTGGCCTAGCGATCACCGCATGGATCGCTAAAATACATGTCGCCCAGATTACACTTGAGAACAATCCCACGGCGGGAGTGACATTCCGCATTCGTTGGGTAGCCCCCACAAACCAGTGAACAAATGGTATACAATCCTCACGCGTCGCATAGATAAATAATGTTCTACAACTCGATAAAGGAATAGCGTATGAGTGATTGTTTATTTTGCAAAATCGTCAAGGGACAAATTAAAAGCGATATCGTCTACCAGGATGATGACGTCATCGCCTTCCGCGACATCAATCCACAGGCACCGCACCACATCCTGTGTATACCGCGTCAGCACATCGCCACCGTCAATGAGTTTACTCCAACCCAGGCGCCTTTAATTGGTAAACTGGTGCTGACCGCCAGCAACATCGCCAAACAACTTCAGGTTGATCAAGATGGCTATCGTATCGTGATGAATTGCAATCGCATGGCGGGTCAGACCGTATTCCACGTTCACCTGCACTTACTCGCGGGCCGTCCGATGCACTGGCCACCGGGTTAATGTCCGCTTTCTCCGCGGGGCTCAACCCGGGCTTTACACGGTTCGGCCACCATACCGTAGAACCCTTCGATTGACTGGCGGCAACGTGCTTGTCAGAACCTTCACTTTGTGAAATGGTCCGTGTTGTGGTACGTAAAATTATCAGTGGTCTCAAATGATCTCTTAGTATGTTCCTAACAGCGGACTCTAGTATCCTGGAGTGTTAGGCATCGCCGGACAATGAAACACTATGTTATTTATTATTTGAGTATACCACTGGCAACGGCGTTCTCTAATTTAGCCTGTAAGTTATTCCATACTTTGAGGCAACCTGCGGCAATCCGACTATTTACCGCAAAGACTTTTTCCTGGGGAATATTATTCTCTTTCCAGCTATGCCCGGCGCTGTAAAGGTTTTGCAGCAGGGGTGGTATGCGATCAATTGCCCTGGCATACTTCGCCTCCGCGGTTTTTCCGGCCTCAAACTCATCCCATAATTCACTGTACTCCGTGGCTTTACCTTCGGGAAGTAATTGGAGGATACGGGCTAACCCATCCGCTTCGGCCTTTTTTATTTCCGGCTTCTCACTTTCATAAATAATAGTATCGCCCGCATCGATCTCCCCCAAGTCATGAATCAGTAACATTTTAATCACGCGGTCGATAGCAATGACCTCATTGGCATAATCTTTTAGCAGTAACGCCGATAAACATACGTGCCAACTATGCTCGGCGGCATTTTCATGGCGATTCAATCCCACCGGTCGGGTTTTTCGATACACGCTTTTAAGCTTCTCAACTTCTATTATGCAGTTTAATATTTTGTCGATTTCTTCCAAGCTATACTCCTTGTAACACCCAGCCAGGACAGCGTAACGAGTGTTGCCTGCCTAGAACACCACGCCAACGGCAAAATTTAACCGTTATTTGCGCTACCGCCACTAGCTACCTACTGGGCAATACCTATATAATGCGCGACTTTTTGTTATTCCACGGTTTATCCAGGTTGTTCCATGATCCAGAAACTTCGCAATATCGCTATTATCGCTCACGTCGACCACGGCAAAACCACGCTTGTGGATCAATTACTTAAGCAATCAGGGACCTTTGCCGCGCACCAAAATGTCGGCACCCGGGTGATGGATTCCAATGACCTGGAAAAAGAACGCGGTATCACTATCTTGGCCAAGAACACCGCCATCCGGTGGCACGACTACCGGATTAACATCGTCGATACCCCGGGGCATGCGGACTTCGGTGGCGAGGTCGAACGCGTATTGTCGATGGTGGACTCGGTTTTGTTATTGGTCGACGCGGTTGACGGCCCCATGCCGCAAACCCGTTTTGTAACCCGTAAGGCTTTTGCCCAGGGCTTAAAACCTATCGTGGTGGTCAACAAGATCGACCGCCCCGGCGCGCGCCCGGATTGGGTGGTGAGTCAAACCTTTGATCTGTTCGACAAACTCGGTGCCACCGAAGAACAATTGGATTTCCCGGTGATCTACGCCTCCGCCCTCAATGGTTACGCCGGTCCTAACCACGAAATCCGCAGCGGCACCATGGACCCGCTGTTTCAAACCATTATCGATCGCGTGGCCGCGCCCGACGTGGACATCGACGGCCCGTTCCAAATGCAAGTCTCCAGCCTGGACTATTCCAGCTACGTCGGCGCCATCGCCATCGGCCGCATCAAACGCGGTACGATCAAACCCGGTAAGAGCATCAGTATTATCAATCCTGAAGGCAAGACCCGCACCGGCCGTATATTGCAAGTATTAGGTTTCCACGGCCTGGACCGTTACGAAGTCGAACAAGCCAGCGCCGGTGATATCGTAGCTATCAGTGGTGTTGAGGCTCCAAAAATTTCCGATACCTTCTGTGACCCGACCAAAGTGGAAGCAATGCCCGCGCTGACCGTCGATGAACCCACGGTCACCATGACCTTCGAGGTGAATAACTCACCGTTTGCGGGCAAGGACGGTAAATACATCACTAGCCGGCAGATCCGCGATCGCCTGCAGCGCGAGTTGATCCACAACGTGGCGTTACGCGTGGAAGACACCGCCAGCCCGGACAAATTCCGGGTCAGTGGCCGCGGCGAATTACATTTAGGCGTATTGATCGAAAACATGCGCCGTGAAGGCTTTGAACTGGGCGTATCACGTCCGCAAGTCATCATCAAAGAAATCAACGGCGAACCACATGAACCGTTTGAGACCTTGACCGTGGACGTGGAATCCGTTCACCAAGGGGCGGTGATGGAAAAACTCGGCTTACGCAAGGGCGATCTGCTGAACATGGAACCCGACGGTAAGGGACGTGTGCGTCTGGAGTATATGATCCCTTCACGCGGCCTCATTGGGTTTCGTACTGAATTCTTAACCTCGACGGCCGGAACGGGCTTGTTGTATTCCACCTTTGACCATTACGGTCCGATGAAAAAAGGCGAGCTGGCCAACCGTAACAACGGTGTATTGATCTCCAATGGCATGGGTACGTCGGTGGGTTACGCTTTGTTTAATTTACAAGAACGCGGCCGCATGTTTATCGGCCACGGTGAAGACCTGTACGAAGGCATGATCATCGGCATCCACTCGCGCGACAATGACCTGGTGGTCAACCCGATGAAGGCCAAACAGCTCACCAATATCCGCGCCGCCGGTACCGATGAGAATATTATCTTGACCCCGCCGATCCGGTTGTCGCTGGAACAGGCGCTGGAATTCATCAATGACGACGAACTGGTTGAAGTCACCCCCCACCACACTCGCCTGCGTAAGCGTTACTTGAAGGAAAACGACCGCAAACGCAACGAACGCGCCGCCGGCTAAACTAGCGGTGTAAAATCCACTCTTGTTTATCGCGCTGGGACGGAATTAATTCTGTCCCTGCCTGCTGTAAGTGGAATTCTGCATTATTCTATAACTACTTGGCTCACGCCCGTCATTTGCGCGTACAGGGATCGCGATCTATGCTATCACACTCATTGATCGATTCACTTAAACGCTGGTTTCCCCACGGCTCCAAAAAACACTCTCTGCCCGGATTGGTCTTGGCCCTGGGCGGCGGCGGCGCGCGCGGGCTGGCGCATATTGGCGTGTTGCAAGTATTAGCAGAACATTCCATCCCGGTGCGGGCTATCGCCGGGACCAGTATCGGTGCGGAAATTGGCGCCTTTATCGCCAGCGGCATGCCGATCGAGAAACTGACCCAAATCGCCACGGAAGTAGACTGGATCGATACCCTGCGCTTGTTCATGCCGGATGTGCCCGGAGGTGGTTTGATCTCCGGCAAGAACATTATTGAATTCTTAGACACCCATTTAGGGGACTTGCGCATCGAAGATCTCGCCTTACCGTTTATCGCCATTGCCGCCGACCTGGAAAGTGGCGCGCAAGTGGTGATCGATTCAGGCCGTGCGGTCGATGCGATACGCGCCAGCATCTCGTTGCCGGGTATTATGGTGCCGCACGTTGCTAATTCTTATCATTTGATCGACGGAGGCGTGGTGAATCCACTGCCGTTTGATATTGCCCGGGAGCGTTTTGGCGGGCCGGTGGTCGCGATTGCGGTCGATATCACCACCCAACGTCAGAACCCGGCGGAGGAACCTGCGTCGCAATGGCCGCAACGCATTAGCCAGTTACTCGCACACTCCTGGATTCAGCGCAGCCAAGGGCTGCGTCAGTGGCTGGAGGAGCGCCGTGAATACTTCGATAAACATGAAGCACGCGCCCCACGTTGGTCAATGCGTCAAGTAATAGATCGTGCCAATGATATTCGGCAGAGTCAGATCGTGGCGTTACGTGCGCAGTTATCTCCTCCGGATTTGGTATTAACACCGGCGGTAGGCCAGATTGGCACTTTAGAGTTTTACCAAGCAGGCGCGGCAATCTCCGCCGGCCGCGACGCCGCGCTGGCTCAGTTGACAAACCTACAACAATTGGCGAAACAACACTCAAGATGGAATTGATTAATAAAACCTTACCCAAGACCGATCAGCCATGGCCCCATCCCGGTCTTGTGCCTTAGAGGAAAATAATCATATATTACTGAGTCACATGGAAAGGATACCCCCCCACCAAGACACGCCGTCAATACCTCCCTGTAGACCCGTCAGCAGCATCCCTGTGCTGCGGACGGTCTTGGTGGGGGGGTATCCTTTCCATACGCCTCATTAGTATACGCGCCACCCCAGAACGGCGCGCGAGCAACGGTGTATTACGCAACCTTCACATACGACGTGGCCGGTAAACTCATCACCAATTCAAAACGACGATGTTGCTCTGTGGCGGTGACATGATCAATTAATTTTATAACCACATCCCCGCCGATTTGATTAAGGAATTTTTTGATCGCATCCATGCCCACTCCGCGGCCCGACACCTGCGTGACATTTTCGGCCGTGGACAACCCAGAGAGAAAAATCAGATTGCTAATTTGTTCGGCACTGAGGTGTTGATCAACGCTGATCAAACCCTGCTCGATCGCCTTATCCCGTATCCGCGCGAGGTCCAAACCTTGGCCATCGTCGCTCAAGGTCAAAAACAAATTATCGCCCTCTTGCTGCGAGCGCAGAGTAATCGTACCAGAGATCGGCTTGCCCAGGGCCTGACGTTGTTCTGTGGTTTCTATGCCATGGTCGATGGCATTGCGAAACGCGTGGGTTAAGACATTTTTTAGAACCGGAGCAACATCCGATGCAAAACGCACCCCGTCGTCCTCGACCACCAATTTTGGCGTATCCTTACCCAGCCGTTGAGCCAGCTCTGGAATGGATTTATGTATGCTCTCAAGCAAGGAGCCGAGGGTTTCGGTTCCAACCGCGCGTACCAAGGTACGGATCCGCATTACACCATCGGTGAGGCTGCGCTTGTCATTAAAGTTCACTCGGTTAATCGTCTCCTTGGCCTTTTCAAATAAATCCGAATCCACGTATACCCCGTCACTTTGATTGGTGGATAATTTATCGTGGTAGATCCGATCATAGATATCGATCAATTGCTTGGCTTGGTCGAGCTCTAACAGCAACTGTTCTTTATTCCATTGGGTAAGCTGGTGTTTACGTAATTTATCATAGGTGTTTTCGACTTCATGTACCGTATCGGTGATGAAATCAAAACCATAGGTGCGGGCATTACCTTTAATCGTGTGCATATTACGGAATAACAACCCGATCACATCTTGGTTAATCTGATCCGTATTCAGGATAGCCTGCTGGTTCTGCGCAATAAAATCGTAGGCATTACTCAGGAAGCCTTCAAATTTTTGTTGTGATACCTTGAGTATTTGTCCAATGACCTCAAGTTCCCACTTCTGCTGTTCGGCCTCGACCTGCAAACCACGTAGTTCGGTGACATCGCGCACTGTAACCATCATTTTGTCGATGATATCGTTTTCAAACACAATCGGATCCCAGTCTAGTTCCAGGATCTTGCTGCCGCCGTCCGGCATCTTCCTGACGTATTCATTAACCAAACAGTGTTTATTAAAGTCGTACATCATTAAGTCCTCACCCAGCACCGCCGACAGCGCCGCCTTCACTTGATCGCGCGCATTCGACCCCAGATCGGAATTATCAAATAACACCTCCATGAGGTGTTTACCGTCGATCTGCTTAGTCATTAATATTGTTTCTAGGTATGCCGAATATTCATGGTGGATCTGTTGGGAGATATCAATGGTGAATATACCCTGGTGCATATTTTGTAGCATATTATTAATATCATTGGTTTTTTGCTTTAGTTCCGCCGTACGTTCTTCTACTTTGTGCTCCAGCGTGTGGTTCTGCTCTTCAATGACGTTTAACATTTTAATATTCTTGGTCGTGACCACCGTCATACGCGCGATAGTCTCGGCAAATTCTGCGTCACTATCTTCAAATTTCACCTTGCCTATTTCGCCACAAAAATTCATCACTCCAAACACTTCATCACCATCGAACATCGGGACACAGACAATCGCCTTGGACTCGTTGACACCCTTCAGGCCGGTGACAAATCTGGGTTCTTTGCTGGTATCTGGAATATAAATTACTCGGCGCTGTACCGCAGCCTCGCCAAGAATGCCTTCCCCAAAAGTAAAACTCTTGGCCTTGTGTTCATCCGCTTCACGCTCGGGAAAATACGCCATGATTTCCAAAAGCTTGGTTTTTTCATTAATCAAATAAACCGACCCCCATTGCACATTGGTTTTCTCGCCCATCACCTTAAGCGCGGTTTGCAGGGCGACAATCTGGTTATGTAAGCCCGCGAGGTTATTGCCGGTATTGTTGAGGATATGTAGATCATGAATTTTCTTGCGGATCGCATCGCGCATGTTGGCGAAACTCTTGGCCAAACTGCCAAGTTCATCTTGCCGCGCGGTATCGATCTCCTGGTCTAATTTTCCCGAGGCCAAGGCCGCCGCGCTGATCTTCAAAGATTCGATCGGCCGGGTGATGGCGCGTGATAACAAGGTTCCGACGATGGTCGCCGCAATCAGCCCGGCAAGCATTAAACCGATAACCACGGCCTGGGTATCGCGCACAAGCTTCTTTAAAGCGGTACTGTCGTCTTTACTGATTTTATATTGTTTCTCCACCAGTCGATTCAGTTCCTCTTGGATCTTGAGCGTCAACGGTGCGATTTCAGTACGAATAAGGTAGGCATCCTTACGCCAATCCGCGGCGCGATGGATTTTGAATAGTTTGTCCGCCGCCTTGAAGTAATCACTGAAGGTCTTTTTGAAATTATTAACCGATTCTATTTGCTCAAAAGATAGAAAATTATCGTCATAACTGTATAATTTATCCGCGTCCGCCGCCGCCAGGTCACGGAAGCTGATAAAATTCCCGGCCTGGGCCTCGGCCCTAAAAGCCAGATATAACCGCAATTCATTCACCGCACTTTGTAATTTATAGCGAAGATTCCCCACTTGCATTGCGAATTTTTTGCGCTCGGGACTGGCCGCCTGATCTTCTTCATAGAGTAAGATCTCTTGTAGCGACTGCATCATGGTCTGGACCCGTGGATTCACCTCGGCCGCGGCAAACCGCATGGCCGGGATATTTTCCGCGTCGTCGGTGGCAAGCTTTAACATTAACTCCTTATAAGAGGTAAGCTTGCCAATACTTTCCTCGATTCGTTTGATTAACTCAACCATTTCCGGCTCGGTGACGATTAGATCATTCTTTTTTAATTCCCGCACCGACTCATTGATGTGCTTTAAACTGTCCAGATAATCTTTTTTGTGTATAGATTCTTTACTTAATAAATAAAATCCCAACGCCGCTGAGGCACGATCCATTTGGTCGACTAAATTCAAAGACGCGACCACGGTCGGCTGTACATCATTGACCAGCTTCACCACGCGGGTTTCGTTGCCCATCAGGCTGATCTGGGTAATAACGCCCACCACCATGAGTAATATCAATAACAGGGCAAAACCCGCCCAGATCTTGTGGCGTATGGGTAATTTTGCAAATAGACCCACTTTGGCAGACGACATAACATTCATAAGCGTTTACCTATACTAATAAAGAGGTTAGGGTGAGCAACGGTGCGAGAAAATAAGTTACGAGCTTGTTGGAATAGTTATCGTCTGGGTGGTGCCGTTTCTAAAGTGTTTGAGAAATTTAACGCACCAGGTCCTGCGCGATGCCTTGCACACCGCCCGTCAGAACACTGGTTTTATAACCGTGCTGTGCTAATAAAAATGCCGCCGCGCTGCTGCGCCTGCCCGTGCCGCAATAACAGATGTATTCCTTACCGGCTTCGAGTTCGGTCATCCGCATGCGCAACTCGTGTAACGGAATATTGATCGCGTTGGATAGGCGGCTATGGTGGTATTCCTTGGCATGGCGCACATCCAACCACAATGCCCCCTGGCTCACCCGCGCATGGGCTTGTTCCGCGGAAATGCGATTCAACAGGGGTTCCTTGAGCAATTCATCGAAATCCGATTTCGCCAAGCGCATCACCATGCCGCTAGACTGCATGGTCACATTTGCATTGCGCGCGCCACCGGACACCAGTGCCTCCTCGCCAAAACACGCTCCTGGTTGTAACGCAGCTAATTCAATGGTCCGGGTTACCTGCGCCGTGCCTTCGGTAAGCACGTAAAAATAATCCCCAAGTTCGCCCTGTTTAACGATCGTTTGATCTTTTTCCACCAACAGGGTCTCCATCCGTTCCAATAACGATTTGATATTGGCCGGCGGTATGTTTTTAAACGCCATGCTATTTTCCATCCGGCGCATCCAATTAACTTCCTCGTCATTGACTGAATGGGTATCCGGATCAGTGGCAGGCTTGGGTTCAGGATCCCGCGGTTTAACCTGGCTCGTATCAGGTTCTAATCCGGCAACAGGGTTCGTCGGACTAGCCAACTGTTCGGATACCGCCAGTTGATCCCACATCATCATATAATCCAGGACGCTGTTATCCAACCTCAGAATCTCGGCACGGCTCAGTGTTACGCACGAGGCTTGACGGGGCTGACTATCATCGATAGGAAATTTTGCGGTCGCGGCTTTTGCATTGAGCACCTTATTGAGACTACCCGAGGCGGAATTTACTTGCAGCTCACCGTCCAATAAATAAATCGTTTGGTTATCGACATCACCCTCACGAAATACGCTCATCCCCGCAGCGAGTTTTTCCACGTAGGCCAGACCGGCTAATTCTTCCCAGCGCGCGGCGGATAAATGCGCGATCGGTTCGAGGTTTTTTAGGCGTTCGATTGCAATTCGGGTTTTATCATCCATCGTGACTCAATACCATACTTTAGATGTTGTAATGTAGTCTAACATGCAGTGGAACCGCTATTAGATAGCGGATGTGAAATCCTTAGCAAGTCCTTTAAAAATCCCCAAAACGATTTCGAATTGCCACATGCGTTACTGATTTAGGTAGAAATACACGCTGTAGGGGTCTCAACCTCGGCCATGACTGTCTGCAATTTGCCGACTCTTACGCAACGGGGCCGGTAGATTGCCCTGCCCTAAAGTGCTTTGTTATGAGGCCGATAAGACCCTGTATTTAAACAAATATAACCTTATAATCTTAAGGATTTAGCCGTGTCTTTTTCCGATTTAATAATGGCATTATTCGATAATCGCCAGCTTATATTTGAGATCAAATACGCGCCGGATACGGTAGCCCTGCGCGAAGATTGGCTGGGGCAAACCGTACCCCTGGAACAAGTCGCCCAACTTTCAATATTACAATCCGGGGTGCAATTCATCCTGGCCATTTATCCCAAAACCCATCAATTGAATTTGCAAAAAATACGGCAGCTCATCAGTCATGATTTACGTTTTGTTGCGGCCGAACAGGTGGTACACAGTTTTCAATCCATTTTAAAGCAGCCCGCTTCGACTGCGGCCGCAAACGTTATTATCGATGAAGAATTGAGTAATCATGATACCGTGTATTTTGAGGCCCCGCGTGCCTGTAGTTTGTTGAGTGTCGCGACCGACCAATTGGAAAAACTCGCCGCCAAGGTATTGATGGGTTCGAGTTTTTCTGACCTGCGGGCCGGAATGTTACCTCGGCGCAGCAGCAACGCTGAACACGCTGCGATTGACCTCAAACAGCGCATGGCCAAGATCAGCCGACTGCCCGCTATGCCGGATATGCCCGCGAAAATACTCGCGCTGCGTAACAGTCCCACCAGCACCGTCGATGATTTGATCGCTATTATCGAAACCGACCCGGCGCTCTCAGCCCAGATTATGCGTTACGCCGGCTCTGCGTTGTTTCGACACCACAGCCAGGCGCAATCTCTCAAGGACGCCATCTTTCGCGTGCTGGGTTATGAAACCGTGTTACACCTCTCCCTCGGGTATGCCCTGGGGCGAATCTTCAAATTACCGGAACAGGGGCCCCTGGGCAGTCAATTTTTTTGGCAACACTCGATCTACAGTGCCGCTTTAGTCCAACAGCTGTCGCACGCGATGCCTAAATCAAAACGCCCCAAACCGGGGTTGGCATATTTGGCCGGGTTACTGCATGACATCGGTTATCTCGTATTGTATATGTTCTTCCGTAGTGAGTATGAATGGCTTAACAAGATGTTACAGAATCACCCCGACCAATCCTTGTTAGTTATCGAATCGCGCCTGTTAGGTGTCTCACACAATCAGCTTGGTGCCTGGTTGTTTAAAGCTTGGAATCTTCCGCCGGAGTTGTTATGCGCGGTCGAACAGCACCATAATCTTGACTACCAGGGGCCACACGCCCACTACGTCCAGCTGCTAAACCTGAGTGAACGGCTATTAAAAATGCACGGTATCTCCGACGCAGACAGTGACGAAATTCCACCGCAATTATTAACCATGTTGGGATTAGACGAAGAAGAGGTCTACCTCATCACCGATAAGGTGCTACAAGACCGTGCGACATTGCACGATATGGCCCACGCCGTAGCCGGATAATAGTTAGAAACGCAATCCACCCAAACGCAACATCACCCGCCGACGGTGCCATAGCGCTCCGGCATAAAATCCTCCCCCCGCCATCACCAGCAATAAAATAATCCACAGCCACAGCCAACTGTTCCCCTGCGATGCACCCACGGCGTCTAATGCAGTGCTAAGTTGCCGGTTAGAATTACGTAACGATTCGATCTCGGCGTTCATTTGGCTAGCCGTTTGTTGAGCGCCCTTTAGTTGTGATGCCTGCTGGTCGAAGTCTTTTTTAAGCCGTTGCTGCTGGTCGGTCATTTGTTCTAACTGCAACCGTACCGGCACGTCCTGGGTGATATGTATATCTTTGATCCAACCTTCGACCCCGTCCGCGCTCCGTACCTTGACATAATCATCAGAACGCTTTAACACTTCCAACTTCATCCCGCTGACAACCACCCCCACTGGGGGAGCATTGTTATCGGGATCTGGCCGTACACCGATACGCAGATTATCCGTTACGTACGCGGTTTCCGCGTAGACGGGTAACACCACCATCAAACAAGATATAAACACTAGTACGCTGCAGTACTTCATATAGTTTCCAACCTTAAGGTTTTAACAACGATCGTCATACCGGGTTACACATACAGATGATAAACGCGGCGGGTGTCGCCCGGCCAGTGCATTATGCCAATAGCAGATAGACCACCTCGCCATGGACGGTGACAGGCAACGCGGACAGATATTCACCTCGGCACGGACCTTGTACACAATAGCCACTGTGCGGTTGAAATAATGCCCCGTGCATGGCACATTGCAAATAGCGGTAGTACGGATCGAAAAACTGATCTTCCGTCCAATTAAGATTGACCCCGGTATGCGGACAGGAATTTTGATAAGCATACCAAACCGTTTCCCAATGTACCAAGATCACCTCAAGGGTTACACCCCGGTGCGCGACCTCAAAACCACGCGCGGCCGGTGCAGGTAACTCCCCCACCGGGCATAAACGTATCGATATAGGTTTTGGCATGGGGAGTTTATGCGGTTTTTAGCGGGATTTAGCCTAAAATTGCTTGCCTTGAATAGTCTTCTATAGTACTGACATTACTTATAACACAGCGTCTATGGCCTATTTTAAGGCTTTTTTTACCGATTCGCTTAAAAAATAATTTAACAAACCGTCCACAGATGCGATAATTCTGCTATTGTAACAGGAAATTTGATTCCTCTAACTCATCGCGGGAGTACCCATGGCAAGCAAGAAAAAAGCAAAGAAAGATACGAGCAAGAAACCCAGCGTCAAGAACATCAGCACACCCATGTCCAAATCACAACTCTTCGGCACCCTCTCGGAAACCACGGGTTTAAAGCGCAAAGACATCGTTGCCGTCTATGACACGCTGACCAGTGTGATCAACGGACACATCAAACGGGGAGCTGCCGGTATCTTCACCCTGCCAGGATTATTGAAGATCAAAGTCATCAATAAACCCGCTACCAAGGCACGCAAAGGTATTAACCCATTCACCGGTGAACCCACCGTCTTTAAAGCCAAACCGGCCCGTAACGTCGTCAAGGCCCTGGCCCTCAAGGCCCTCAAGGAAATGGCCAAGTAATAAGGTATGATATGAGTTCGCCATGGAGGTAGTGGACCCTACCACTGCTTCCATGCGCCGGGCTGTTCTAATCCAATAATCCCCATAATTCATCGAGCGTTGCGATTTGTGCGTGCAGATACGTGCCCTGTTCGTCTTGAATTCGCGTTATATCCTCTGCCGTAAGATGCTGGGTTAATAACACCGGCTGCAAGCCAGCTTCCCAAGCACCACGATGCTCCTGACTGCCACCATCACCGATAAATAAACATTGGTTAGCGGCGAGTTCTAACCGCGACAGGGCCTGGGCATAAATAAAGGCATGGGGTTTACGCGCTCCACAATCACAGCTAAATACAACCGTATCAAACCTGTCCGCCAAGGGTGAGCGGTGCCAGGCATGGATCTCGGCGCTGGAGGCATTCGACACCAAGGCGCACTTATAACCTCGCTCGCGCAACCGGGCTAACAGGTCCACGGTGCTAGCCACAACGTGTAACAAAGCATGATCAAAACGCTGTTGCCGCTCGCGTGTGGCTTGCTGAATCGAGCTATCAGAGATCCCAGCATCGATACTACGGGCTAATCGGCGAACCGTGTCCAAATGCGGCGCCGGCCGGCAGATCTCGTGGCCGGGTCCGAAACATACGTGATTCCACTGCTGACGCTGCACCCCAAGAATATCCGCGGTAAATCGCCCCACCTCACGGGGTACCGCCGCAACATTCACCAAGGTATTAAAAAGATCAAAACACAGACCCCGTATCCTGTCCATGCATCACCGTTTAAAAACGCATGCCGATACCCACGTAAAATCCCTGCTTGATTTCTGTTTTGCTCCCCGTTTTGAGATCAATGGAGACCTTGGAATAGCCTAGATAAATACTCGATTGTTTGGTAATTTCATATTCCGCGCGCGCGCCATATTCGATAAACCCTTGGGCATCCAGAAAAGTAACCACCCGCGGGGCAATAAACACCTTCGCGCCGAAACCAAACCCCTTAAGATTATTCGGAAAATACAGCAACTCACCGCCGATGGTTAACGCGGCGGCCTTGGCGCGGGTTTGACCGGGAGCGTTACCGGCATCGGCATAATATGCCCTTGTGCCGATGGAGATAACCACGGGATTGTCCAAGCTGTCGTTACGCACCAACAAACCGGCGGTCAGCATGTTGTTGTTGTCTTCGTCGAAATAACCGCTGAACTCCATATCGATTGGACCGTATTGACTACCGTACAATTCGCTCGCATACACCAGATGCGCACTCTTGTTGCTCAATTCGATATTAATCGCATCGGCATTAACCCAGCCTGCCAACAACCCTAAGCAGGCCAGCAGGCAGCTGCGTTTTAACAACATGAACGTATCCTCTTTGGTAAAACCAGCATCGAAACCCTGCGTTATAACCTTTAATTTTTATGATCGGGCGATTGCGTTCGTCGCGTGAGTATGGACTGGAGTGTAGCTGAATAAATAGAGGCATGCACCCCGCCCAGCTGTAACGCGCGTCGAGCATGCGCCACCGCCTCGTCCCATTGACCCAGATCCGCCAATACTTCCGCGAGATTATTATGCGCCGGAGCATACTCGGGGGATTCCCTCAGCACGGTCTCATAGGTGTGTTGCGCGGAAGATTTATCACCGCTTAGATAAAAGAGGTTGCCCAGCCCCATGTGTAATTCTTGGTCGTGCGGCCATTGACGTAACCCCGCCTGGTACGCAAGATGCAATTCCGTCCAACGGTGAATTTTTTCCAATCCAACGATCGCCTGCAGGTACTGGGTTGGATCAGGTTGAACGGGCAGGGTACCGGGCCGAAGCGCCACCATGGCCCAGTAGTGCGCACGCTGCCAAGTGCGCTCGAAGGTTTTCAAGCCCAGTTCATGGCGTGCAGTGGTACCAGAATGCAGCACAATGGTTTGCTGCGTTAAGTCATAACCAATCACCACCGCGTAATGCCATTGTGGCCACCAGTTAAAACCAAGATTTTGTAGTACCAAGACCGGCCGACCTTGCTGGACTTCGCGCAGCACCGCGTCAAGTTGCGGGGCTAATTCATAGGGGATAAAACCATGCCGCCGGGTCGCGGCGAGGATCTCAGGTTGCAAGCTACCTTTGAGATCGGGAATGTAGACCTCACTGGATAACTGTTCGGGTGTGATATCGGGTTGCAGCGGTTGTAACACCATCGCCAACGACGCCGGACCGCATTGATGAATCTCTTGCGGGAAAAACGCCACCCCGCCGAGTTCTATTGCCGCGGGTAATCCATTGGGGGGATGTTGTACTAACTGATCAGTGAACGGGGTGCTGGCGCAACCGCCCAGTTGCAGAATCAACACCCACCCGGCCACCCGCAGGTGGCCGGAATAGGGACGGTTCATGGTTGTTAAAAAAACTTAACGCTTCTTAATAAAGGTAAACACATCGGTGATACCCAGAATATCCGTCACTATCAACACCAAGAAGATCAGTAACAGCAGTCCGAGCACGTCACCGCCCGCCGGCATAGTATCAATTTTATTCGCTATGCCTACCACTTCATTATCGGTCATGCTCGCCACCCGTTCCTTGGCCTGTTGCGGATCAACCCCGCGGGAAACCAATAATTCGCGTACATCGTCCCGCGCCAGCCAATCGCGGATCTGCTCGCGTTTGACATCAATTTCCTTAGCGCTAACCAATTGTTCCGTGGTCACGATGGCGGCGACCGCCACCTGATTAATGCTTAGGCTCAGCAACGCCGTGGCTAGGAAAGCACACAAAATTCGCTGATAGTGGCGCAAGTATCTCATAACGTACGACTCCATAAGGTAGGTTATTGTGACGGGGGCAAGTATAGATGAAATTGTGTGACGTGTCGGGGTAAAACCCGTGCTAGTCACTATTTTTTTTGATGATATCAACGATCCGATCCAGGCTTTCATGGTTACGTTGTTCTGATCCGCGCTGATCGGTTGACATCAATTTATCGTGGCGGTTATGCGCTTCTAAATCGATACGATCGCGGATTGTCGGGTTATCCTTGAGTATGGTTAGAAACGCCTCACGCTCGATACATACCAGTTGGGTTTGTGATAATGCCGACACCGTGGCGGCGCGCGGCGCACCGGTCAATAGCGACCACTCACCAAAATAATCGCCCGGGCGTAACAACGCCAGATTGATATGTTTGTTATTAATATGATGACTTACCCGTAAATTACCGTACACCACCACATAAAACGCGTCCCCTGCTTCACCTTCTTGCACCAGAATACTGCCCGGCGGCGCTCCCACCAGTGCGGAATGTTCGATCAAGATCCGCATCGAATCATCCGGCAAGTAACGCAATAACGGCACCCCGCGTAACGCCGTCTCGGTAACCCGGTGTTTAAAACGTTGGATCACCGCATCGCGTAGTTCGGTACGCGCGTCAATGATTTGGTTGAGCACTTCGCTGGGAATTTCCAACACCACCGAGGGACGACTCACCGTCACATCGCAAACCCGCGGCATACCGAACAACGCCGCGATCTCACCAAAAATTTCGCCTTGTTTAAGGGTAGAGATATGGGTTTTACCGGCATCACTCCCGGCCGTTACCTCGACTTCCCCGACCACCAGGATGAACACCCGGTTATCACGTTGGAATTGCCGACATAGCTGTACCCCCGGCATGACGCTACGTACGATACCACGGTCCAGGAGATACTGCTTTTCAGCGGTGGTAAGTAAATCACCAAATAGCTGATGCCGTTCAACGGCTTGCTCGATAGCTTCAAGAACTTGTTGTTTTTGCATAGGCCGATGTTCCAAACTCTCGTGACAAGCGTAGAGCATTCCACCATAATCGCCAAGGAAACAGGAAGCCCTTCACAATTCTTGTCGAACTATTAGTGGTAAAGGAAGGTATTCGCCGCTTGAGTACCTATATCTTGTGAGGGGATATTCGGCCATTGCTAATCGAATCTGGCCATACATTGTTAATATTTGTGAATTAATCGATGATTCTAGTCCCGATCGATAGGCCTATTAACTGGCACAACCCGCCGGTGATCACCGTGCTGTTGGTTTTGGTCAACTGCGCTTGTTTTTACTTTTGGCAAAACGATGACGACATGTACCGAGAACAGGCTATGACGTATTACCTGGACTCGGGTTTAGCCGAGATCGAGCTCGGTGCTTATTACCGTTATCTCAATGCGGGTGACGCCACGTTAAACGTGCCGCAGCACTTTATCCAAAACCCAAACTCCTATCGTCGCATGCGTAACGATGGAGTCTTCTTAGAAAAACTTCAGGCAGGAGAGATTATCACCCGTGCCGATCCGCTATACCCAACCTGGGACGCACAACGTAACCACTATGCCAGTTTGGATAATCAAATCGTAGCGCATCGCTTCGCTATTAACCCGGCCCATCCTGCGTTACTCACGCTGTTTACCAGCATGTTCCTGCACGCCGACACCCAACACTTGTTAGGCAATATGTTGATGTTATTGTTGATCGGTTATGTCGTGGAAACGCTGTTGGGGCATGCGGCTTATCTCGGCGGATATTTATTTGCCGGGGTGATGGGCAATGTTTTATATGTTGTGTTATCGCCGCACGTGGACATACCCGGTATCGGGGCCTCGGGGGCGATTTTCGGGGTACTCGGCATGTACGTGGTATTATTCTGGCTACGCAAGATCCGTTTTTTTATTTTTTTATTCGTCTATTTCAATTACTTCAAGGCGCCGGCCATTATTATGCTGTTCCCGATGCTTGCCTGGCAGTTATATATTGAATTTGGCATGCACACCAACCTCAATGTCAAAGCCCATATCGGTGGTCTGCTTGGCGGGACCTTGGTTGCCCTGTTGGCAAAACGTTTCTTGACCAGCCTCGACAAGGCCTACCTCGACCATGACATTACCCAAGACCGTTACCAACAATCCCTCTTGGAAGGACAAAAACAATTAGCCGCCATGAATATCAAAGCCGCGCGTCGGATATTTTCCGAGCTGTTGCGTGACCACCCGCAGGATCTCGCGGTGAAACTGCAGTTATTTAATATTCTGAAACTGACCCCTGACAGTCCGGATTTTCATCAGCTCGCGCAGCAGTTGCTGAATCTGCACGGGGCGGATCGCCGCACGGTCAAGATCCTGCACGACGTCTTTGTCGAATACCTAGTGAAGGCAAAACCTACCCCGCGCTTATCCTCGGAACTCTCCATCACGCTTGCCTTACGTTTCGCCGCCAACGATTTTTTAACCGATGCGGAAAAATTAGTGACCCTGTTACTGCAAGAAAACCCTGGGTTTGCGCGTAACGCCGAGGGATTATCGGCCTTGGCCAAATATTATAACGGCAAGGACAGCAGCAAGGCCCAACATTACCGTAACCTGCTGGTCCGAACCTATCCCGATAGTATTGAGGCCCGGCACCTGCAACGCGCCTGACACCGCGGAATATTATTTTACCGCGAGTTTTTCCACCACCCCCAGATAGTCCTGTACTTCGGGGACTAAGGCGTGGCTAGGATAATATTTAAGCACAAACTGTAATATCTGCCGTGCCTTGGCGTCGTCACTAAAGTGCTCACAGAGCATTTTAGCCGCCAGCAAATACGCCGCCGGTATGCCATCAAAACTCGGGAACTCGGTATGCAGATTGGCCAACAGCGTCACCGCCATCTTGGCCTGGCCATTGGCGCGCAACATCTGGGCAATTTCCACCCGTTCGTGGGCCCGTACCGGCCGGAACTGTTTATCAAAACCCACCGCATTTTGATACACCTTGGCCGCTAAACCAATTTTATTTTCGTGAAACAGATAGGAAATATATTCTTGGCCCTGTTTGGTATGCATCACCAGATCATTGTTTAACCGCGCCACTTTTAAAATTCTCTCCCGTGCCTCGACATTGCCCGGCATGTCAATGATCAGTTCGGCTAAACGCTGGGCGGCTTGTTCACTTTTACCCTCGGCGATCAAAATCTCGGTGGCGCGTAATTCGGGACTGACCGTAAGTTCGGCATTAGGCTGGGCGTGGACCTCGGCCTCGATCTCCACGCTGTAACCCAGCTGTTCATGGTATTGGTACAACACATAACCCATGAGATTAAACGTCACTAACCAAAAATATAGCCCAGTAAACGCTAACAGTATCGCCGCCACTTTGGGTGACAGCAGGGTTAACAACAACGCTTGTGAGGTGCTTAATGCAGCGCTCAATAAATACAATAACCCCATCATAAATAAATACGGCAAACCGATGCGTTTAATTACCGTGAATATAAGCAGCGGGTTAAAAGCACTGAAGAAACTATGTTCCATTGCCAATACCATCGTACTTGCAGGTAAGGTCAAAATGATCACCGTATAGGCCAGCCAACCCATGGTATATCCGAACATATCAAACACCGTAAAAATAACCCCGCCAAAAGCGAACATTAGCGCAAGTTGCTTAAACGGCAGAACCATGTTGTCGGTAAACAGATCATTGGTATAGGGCCGTGGTGTTAAGTGCCCGTGGGCGGTGTCTTCCAACACGACATACGCGTATTTGGCAAACCCCACCAACAACACCAATAACACCACCATAGAAAACAATCCCAACGTGCTATTGGCAAACAGCGCCACGATCCCCGTCCCGGCCCCAACCATGGCCCAGGTAATTAACAGCGGCGTAGGATAAAAGGGATAGAGAAAAAACCGTCCTAGGCGTTGCCAAAACGGAGTGACCAAATTACCACTGCCTAACGAGGTTAAATCGCGTTGACACACGGGACAGGACGGCAACTTGCCGGGTTTGGGAATGGCGATGCAGTCCGTACAGAAATTAATCTGGCAATGCTCACACGCCCAACGTGCTGGCATATGAACATGGTATTTACAAGTGATCGACGCCATGCGTTGTTATAACCCAAATAAATCCCGCTATACTGCAAACATTCTACTGTATTTTCTACCACAATGACGCGGATTACACCCTTGCTATTACGAGCCCTGGTATATCTCCTGCTATGTGTGTCTTGCACCGGCTTGGCCACCGAGAGTTGGGCTAGAGGTGCTTTGATCACCTCTCAAGCCTTAAGTGAACAGCTGCACAACCCCGATCTGGTGTTGATCGATATGTCAGAGCAACCCCAGTACCAACGCTTTCATCTGCCAGGTGCCTTGGCCTTGCCGTATGATGCCTTGGTCGTGCAACAAAACGGCACAAGTCAGCCACTGCCACAGCCCCAACTGATCCGGCTTTTGGGAAAACTCGGGATTCGTTCCAACGCGAATGTAATTATTTATGACGACATAGGCGGACTGAATGCTGCACGTTTATATTGGGAACTTGAACAACTCGGACACCCACGCTGCGCCTTGCTCGACGGCGGCTTAGTCCAATGGATTTTGGAAAACCGACCCGTAACCAACCTGCTCCCAGCAGCCTTACCTCCTACCGTCTACAACGCGGCGAAGACCGGCCGATCGGCGCAGTCCGAGTTACAGGACATCGTAACCGCCACCGCCACGCACGCCATAGTGCTAGACGTACGTTCCGCGCAGGAATACCGTGGTGACCCCACCACCCCACGCAGTGGCCATGTGCCCGGTGCTAGATGGTGGGAATGGGACCACGCTGTGAATTACCCCGAGGGGTTTGTGCAACGCGACGAAACACAGTTAACAGCATCCCTGGCCGCGGTGGGTATCAAGGATAAACAACAACCTATCATTACCTATTGCCGCTCAAGCCACCGCGCCAGTCAAACTTATTTCACCTTGAAGCGTTTGGGCTTTGAAAACGTTAAACTCTACACCGGTTCAATGTTGGAATATGAGCAGCAAAAAAATTTGCCGTTAACCACCGGGATGAATCCATAGCCCGCCTTCACGCCTAAGGCCAAAAAGTGGTAGCTGTGTTCACTCATTGCGGCACCTAGCCCGAGGCGGATCGCTACCCCGCTGGGCACAAGATTCCAGCGGACAAAAAAAACCTTCCCAAAAACTCAGTGTTCAGCGGGAAGGCTCGGAAGTCTTGGCAGATTATTCTGTGTGGGTAAACACACCATAGCGCCCCAACCAGGGGACTGCAAGCCCGCCGCAGGACAGGGGTGGCTATGGGCGTATAGTGTGCCCGTATGTAGTGACACCCCGATGACAGAAAACCCTTGCAGTCAAGTAGTTAGCGTAATAACCCGAGGATGTTATGCGGTTATTTAGCCAAGCGTAACAGCGCATCGATCAAACCTTCCGCCAAACCCAGGTAGGGCGCCAGCCGCAACCTGATCGCCGGGTGGTCGGCCTGGGCCTTGGCCATCTCGGCCGGAATGTCCTTGGCCACGTGCCGTCCGGCCGACAAGAAATACGGCAGCAGCACCACTTCCTCCGCCCCCTGGGCGATGCACTGTGCAATACCTTCGGGAATCGAGGGTTCAGCCAACTCCAAGAAGGCGCAATGTACCTCGGCATAGTCTTGACCTGCGCGCTGGCGTAATTGCGCCGTGAGTCGCCGGACTTCCTGGTTGGAATCCTCACGCCGGCTGCCGTGGGCGATAATCAATAAGGCTTTCATTTTCATTCACCTGCACTATGCTTGCCAGACCAGGCCCCGCAGGATATCACATGCCCTCGATTCGCTTTATGCCCATGACCTTGGTTTGGCTAGTCTGCCTGACCAGTGTCGGTTGTCAGCGCCTCACCAAGGAAGAAACCCTAGACATCGCCTGCGCTAAATCGATCAAGTCCGCCAACGAATTGCTGGATCGCTACCGGGAGCACTTAGAGAAAGATCAACTGAGCCAAACCCAAAATCTCATCGCCGCCGCCCAGATTGACCAAGGTCAAAAACACTTTCCCGCCTGTGAAGACAAGGCGCAACGCGCCCTGCATTTAGTATCGCAGTATGGACGCTCACCCTAAGGCTTCATTGGCGTGCAGTTGATCCAGGGCATCGAGCAGCGGGCATTCACCCAACGCACCATCAAGATCACAGCGTGCGGCCAAGCGCGCTAAACCCGCGCGCATCTGTTGCAGGTCTGCCAGTTTTTGGTCGATATCGGCCATTTTACCCTGCGCGACACGTTTTACTTCCGCACAACTGGTCTGACGGGATTGGCGCAGGTTAAGCAGTTCGGCGACCTGTTTCAACGCAAACCCCAGGGCCTTAGCGCGTTGAATAAAGCGTACCCGCCGTACAACCTCGGCTTCATAATAACGGTAGCCGGCGGCGGTGCGTTCCGCAGGGGTCAGCAGGCCCTGCTTCTCATAAAACCGCAGTGCCTCCACCGTAACTCCCGCCTGTTTCGCCACCTGACCGATCGATAAGCGGCTCATAAGCACCTCGTGACGCCTACTGGGTAAACCCTGAAGTTTAGTATAGATCTACGGTGGGACGTGCATCTTGGCTTGCTGTCGTTGCCACCACTGCCGCCAACTCGCCGCCGTAGCATCCTGTTCCACCACGCCGGAGAGGCGTTGTAAGCCCTCATTGGCAGCCTCACGGACCCGATCAGAAGGATCCTCCAATGCGCCGATGAGTACCTCTATGGTCGGCGGGCTGAAATAATTACTCAATGCGTAAGCGGCATTGGCACGGACGATATCATCCTGGTCCTTTAGACCTCGCATTAAGGTGTCAATCGCGCGGGCATCCCGTAAACGGCCAAGGGCATACATGATGGCCACACGGACATCCACCTCTTCTAGCGGGGCCCGGTCGATCAAGGTCGGCACCGCGATGACATCGTTAATTTGACCCAGGGCATACACCATCCCGGTCCGTACCGAGGGTTTGGCCGTGGGCAGGGCATCTAAGATAATCTGGGCGGCTTGCGGAAGACGATAACTCCCTAATGCAATCGCGGTGGTGGCCCGCACTTGGCGATCGGGATCATCCAACAGCGGCAGGAGATCGGGGATGGTAGCGATTTCTCCAATTTGACCCAAGGCTTTGCTTGCCAAGCGGCGCACCTGCGGGTTGTTTTGCCGCAAGGCTTGGCGCAGCTCGGCCACCGCACCGTGGCCAATCTTGGCGATGGCTTGAGCGGCTTCTTCGCCAGGAGAGGTCGCATTGCTAGAACGGTAACCCCCGCCGATATAACGCGAGAGTAATACCGGTGTCGTATCCGCAAATAACGCGATCAACATCGGTATGGCGGGCGCGGCCTCCGCGCCCAGTTTACCGAGTTGAAAGGCCGCCCCGGCACGTTCGAGGGGATCGTAGCCGTTCAAACGCGCGATCTTGGCCGCGATTTGCTCAGGCAGTGCGGTATTTTGTCGGGTCACTGTGAAATCCTGATTCGCAGCCCCGTCCGCTGTGTAATAACCGCTTTGACACCCCGATAACCACAACAAGACCACCGCGTGGGCCAATAAACCGGCCACGGGTCTACACCGCTGATGTGTCAACCCCATATTACCTCACTCTTGTTTACAGACAGGGTTATTCCACATTTGCCGGGGGTGTGCAAGTTTAAGCGAGGCCGTCGACCGGGCGAATCAGGTACCAATAGATGCTTCCTCTCCTCGGCCATACCGGGTTCTTTACGCTCGTGAGTTCAAAGAATTTACAATTTTTAACAAATTAGACGTTGTATAACTAAGGATAAATATCTACTTTTAGTGTCAGGTTTCCATGGAACGCAGATAGAACCCCACCTGCCACTCACGGAAGATGCACGGTAAAAGCCGTTTCATGGGAAGGTTTAAACTACCATTTTAAGGAAGAAAAATTATGACGATCTCTTCGCGTGCTCACTATGCAATTAAAGCCATGCTCAATCTGGCGTTTCAAGTACCCAACCCGGTCTCACTCACCGCTCTAGCAAAAAAACTCGATATTTCGCTGTCATACCTGGAACAAATTTTTGCCTTATTACGCCGCCATCACCTTGTAAAAGGGGTACGTGGTCCCGGCGGTGGTTATGTACTAGGTAAACCCACCGAGGTAATTACGGTTGCGGACGTTGTTACCGCTATTGATGTTAATCGTAAAACTTCGGCATCCCACGGCCATCCTCAATCGGCCACGCTGTTGGCCTGGGGTATGTTGGAGAGCAAAATCTTCAATCACCTGGATGGCATCACCCTGGCATCCCTGCACGAAGAAACTGCTGAACGAATGAACGTGGCGGACACGTCAATACACGCCGCCGCTTGATACATCGCATCCACCGGGGTGTGTGATACACCGCGGTGGATGCATTATCTGACGACCGTTAGCGACTGCCGTAAGTGTGCGATCAACTGGTTTTTTTCCGCCTCATTTAAGAATTCTCCCACCTCTATTGCCCCGGGTTGCCCGCGGATTATCACTTGAGGCAGGTACCAACGCTGCGGTGATTGAATGATCACTACCCGCACGTAAAAACGTGCTGAACACCAGCGCCGCTCGATACGCCGATGTCCGTGTTCCACAATGATTTCTTGCTCTAGGATCCGAATCACTTCCAGGCGTTGGCCACGGCGCGTGACGATATAGAATATCACCACCATCGCCAACACCTCCAAACCTGCAAACGGCAAGATCATCCACGCCCCGCGCAGCGCAAATCCAATGGCGATACCAAAAGCCAGGGTCGCTACCCAGCCGATGAGGTAGAGGTTGGCCCGCCAGGTGGATGAAAGATTCGGCGCCAGCACGATGTATTGCTGGCTAGCGCTATGGGTATCGATGCGGATCATTGTTCAGTGTCGAGGCTCACGTCCGCCAGATCGGCAGGGTCATATTGATTATAGAATTGTTTAGCCACCCGGCCACTGCGCGAACCGCGTTCGATCGCAAACCGATTCGCCAAAATGTGCAGGCGGCGGCGATCGCCGCTGAAGTCGGCAAACAAACGGTCGATCATTCCAAGATACGTCGGTTGCGGTACGGGATAAAAGCTTAGGCAGAGGCCAAAGCGATCCGCTAAAGCGATCTTTTCTTCAACGCTTTCGCCCGGATGAATTTCACCGTTCACTTGGCGGGCCGCAAGATTGTCGTGGTGATAATCGGGGACCAAGTGGCGACGATTGGAGGTCGCGTAGATCAATACATTGCGCGGTGGCAGTTCGACCGAACCCTCCAGGACATGTTTGAGCGCTTTATAGTGCCGTTCTTCGGCGTCAAACGATAGGTCGTCGCAAAACACAATGAATCGATAGTCCTGGTCGCGGATAGCGTCGACGATCTCCGCTAACTGGATCAGATCGTCCCGATCGACCTCAATCAGCCGCAGCCCCGCCTGTCGGTAGTGATTAAAAATAGCTTTGATCAAGGACGATTTACCGGTGCCGCGGGCTCCCCACAACAAGGCGTTGTTCGCACCCTGCCCGGCCAAGAAGCGTTCGGTATTCTTTTTTAAACGCGAAATGTGCTCTTCGATACCCAGGAGATCCGCCAACGCAACCGGATCAATCTGCAGGATAGGACGTAACCGCCCAGGATTACTGCGCCAAACGGCGGCGTAGACGTCTTTCCAATCAAAAGGTGTCATGGGTGACCATCAGGTTACACGCTGGCCATGACGTAGTCTGCATACATAACCGGGCAGTATATAACGCTTAAACCAACGTTCATCCCAGCCATACGACAATACGTGTCTTGCGGCCGTCTGTGCAACAACATAGGTTTGAACCTCGAGTCGGGCACCCGCGGTGGTAATCACCAGCACTGCTGTGCGCAGGTAGAAATCACTCTCATAGGTATCCAAACGTTGTAACTGGACTGGACTGAGGCGGTGATATAAAACGCCTTCTACCCTGCCGCCTGGCAGGCGCAAGATACCCGGGAAAGGTTGCGCACGGACTTGGTAGCGCGCGAAATCCACTAACCATGCGGGCTGTGAAGCGGGGACTACGCCACACACCGCGCGCATAACGGGCGCGAACATCAAACTGCCATAACAAAATAAATCGGTCTTTAAGCGCACATCATTACAAAGGTTCACTGACGACGATTATTTTTCTTTTTAGCACGTCGGGTCCATTGTTTACGCAGCTCCTCCATGGAATAGCGCTGCCCGCCAAATTCATAGTCAATAAATACCAAGGCAATACCGTCGCGCATGGTACGAACCACCTTCATATTAAAAGCAATCTCCGGATTGGAAGAATCCAGCATATTCATCTTGATATGCGCCCCGACCGGAAGCTTGGGAACAGGATAACACTCCACAAACACTCCGCTATCGGAAATATCGCGGGTCTTGGCCATGATCGAACCGATCGTGCCATGCATCAGTTTGATTCGCGAATTCACCAGCCGGCGTAAAAATCCACGCCGTTCCTGATAGCGGCTTTCCAGTTGTGATGCCATTTTGCTGTCCTTAATTTCCTGCCCCGAGCCCTGGCGATAACTATAGCGTACTGGGGTATAAAAGGCAGTGACTTGCCCGCGGCGTTAATTGCGAATTTTAAAATCTTCGATGTCCACATGGGTTATTTTCCATTGACGTCGCAATTCTTGCAGGGTATAGCGGCGTCCGTCAATTTCGTAATCAACCAGGGCCACGGCCACCCCACGGGGATCAACGCGTGCGACGCGGGCATTAAATAAAATAGTAGGATTGGCCGATTCCAGCATCTGCAAGCCCAGATAGCCCCCCCGGGCAATGGGAGGAACAGGGGTGAGGTAAATGAACACCCCCGCATTGGAAATATCGCGGGAGTAACCTTCGAGGATACCGATGAAATTATTGGTGATCCGCATCCTGGCCTGCACGGGGTGGCGCGTTTGACGGCGGCGCTCAATGAATTGATCAGTCACCTAAACTCAATCCTAATCTATGCCCCGCAACAGTATTGATCGGCGCGATTCACACCGCCGTAAATGGCAAATCAGTGCATGCCGTTTTTAGAAATGTTATGGAATAGGATTATAACCAAGCAAAGTGCTTTTCCCAGGGAAATCTACAAAAATACTCTGAGATCACAGCAGCTTAGATAATATTGCTCAAGGCTTCATCAATAATTTCACCTATTAGTCCCAACCCGCTCACCAGGGCAGCGGCATCACCGCTTCGCGCATCACTTGGATGTCTTGGATTTTGTCATTTTGCAGAGCCAGGGTCAGATAATAACCCGCCGGCAAATCGAGATTCAGCAGATCAGCGGACGACACGCACTGCCCGCCCACGGCCTCCACCGCAGCGATCAACACGCCCTGGGCATCCGGCACGAATTGTTTAAAATGCCGACGGGCCAGGCACACGCGCTCACCGCTGCGACTACTCACCACGCACCGGCGCTCGCTACCGATGTGTGAAACAGCGATACGTTTGGTCTGGGGTTGATACGCCGAGTTGAGACAAAAAAACGCCGCCGCCAACCTCGACATTAAATCCGTGATGAAATCCACCGCGGGCTGCACCACTTCCAGGGTGGTATCCAGTGTTACCTCGACACTATTTTCGATCTGCATGCACGCCCCCTCAAAGGAAATTAACCTTGGATTATTACAAACAATTTTCGGTTTGGCCTATTGGCCCTTACCGGCAAACAACGGCATCACCAGCAAGCCAATCAAGGTTGCCAACAAAACATCACGGTTGATCCCCCACTGGTGCGCCAGTGCGACGGGCAAATTCGCCCCCGCCACACACCCCACGACCAATACAATCAGCAGTAAATGGCGGTGCGCAATTAACCCCGCAATTATAATCGCCGCCAACGTGACTACGAGGATATTCGGCTCCACCCCTAGCCGCACCAACATCCCCTCCGGCAGGTTAATTGCGATACTCAACAACAAAACCAAACTGACCAGTGCATAGCGCAACCACATACCCCGCCCCCCATCCCTGAGCACAGTCTGCGTGCATTGTTTAAACCCACTTGAATAAGGGTTATAGCCATCACACCCCTGTAATTCACCTCATCATTTTTCCTTAGCGCACGATATAGAAGGAATACCTCTTCCGGGTAAGTAAAATGCTAACCACGTGTCCAAGACTACTCCACTAAAAGAATGGGTCCGTCGTATCAGCGAAGAAGAGATGCCGGTCTTCGCGCACACGGCCCGATCCATCGCCACCGCCTCCAAGGGACTGGATACCCCCGTGGCCGAACTCGCCCATCTAATCTTGCAAGACAGTTCCATGACGGCCAAGGTATTGCGACTGGCCAATAGCGCCTATTACAACCCCTCGGGACGGCCGGTGAATACCATTAGCCGTGGCATTTTGTTTTTGGGTTTTGACGTGGTGCGCAGCATTGCCTTAACCATCGCTATCATTGATCCGCTGATTAAAGGATTACAACACGAATATGTGGTACGGGAGATGGCCCGCTGTTTTCACGCGGCGGTACAGGCCAAGGCCATTGCGCAGGCGCGCGGTGCCAGCAATAACGAAGAGGTGTTTATCGCCGCCTTGCTCTACCGGCTGGGAAATATGGCCTTCTGGTGTTTTCCATGCGGCCAAGCCAATGCCCTGGATAACGCCTACCAACAGTGGGACCAGCCTGAGAAGGCGGAAAACGCAGTGCTCGGCTTCAACCTCCGCCAACTTACCCAAGGGCTAAACCAGGAATGGCATTTAAGCGAATTGCTTAAATCCATTCTTACCGCAAAATCAACCAGCCCCGAAAGGGAAGATTTGCAGCAAGCGTTTAGCTTGATCACGGCGGTTGAAGAAGGCTGGGGCAGCATCGCGGCCAAACGCTGTTGCGCCACGATTGCCGAGCTCGTCAATCGCAGTTCGGACGAAACCTGGATCATGATCAATAAAGCCGCGTTCGAGGCGGTGCAGGTCACGCGTGAATTTGGTATTGAAACCGTCGGTAAACATATCCCCTTACCGGATAAATCCATACAAGACGGGCACAGCACTGTCGACAGTGAACCGCGGCCACAACCCGATTTGCAATTACAAATGGGTATGCTGCGTGAACTTACCGCGATGCTGCATGAAAAGGCCGATATCAACGCGGTTATCAGTACCGTGATGGAGGCGGTCTACCGGGTGCTGGGAATGGAACGTACCGTGATTGCCTTTATCTCCCCCGAGGATGGACACCTGCGCGCCAAATACATGCTCGGCGATCAGAAAGACAAACTTAAACGCGGCTTCAATTTTGCCGTTGCAGAACAAAGTCACGATTTCATCACCTATGTCTTGAACCAGAAAGAGGGCTGTTGGTTAAACGCCAAGACCCGTGTGCAACTCGAACCCCTGATTAGCGACGACATGCGTCAGTGTTTGGGGGTGCTGGAATTTTTTATCATGCCGATCCGGATCAACCATAAAGGCCGGGGCGTAGTATACGCGGATTGTAAATACAGCGGCCGGTCATTAACCGATGCTGATTTTCAAACCTTTGTGCATTTCAGTGAACACATTACCATTGCCTTTGATTTATTGGCAAAATCCAAATAAATAGAATCCCCTCCCCTGGTACCAAACCCTACCCCGCTCTTTTATTACTGAGTCACATGGAAAGGATACCCTCCCACCAAGACACGCCGTCAATACCTCCCTATAGGCTCGACAGTAGCATCCCTGCGGCGGACGGTCTTGATTGGCAGGTGTCCTGTCCATGTGACTCAGTAGTAAATATGGTTAAATATACTTGACCTGAGGACCTCCGTCTAAAATCCATAACGCAGCTCCGCAAACGCACCGCGGTTCGCTCCGAGGCTACCGTATTGGGTATCCGCCGCGCCATTATAAAGTGCGGCGCCCAGAGTCCCTTTCCAATGATCACTGAACGCGTAGGTCAGTAGCGGTCGAATAAAACTGTCATGGCGGGTGAGATTGAAGACGGCGAAGAGTTCGGCCTCCAAGGTGTCGTTGAACCATTTGTCGCTGATCCGAAAACTGATGCCATGGCTGAGACGATCCCGCTGCCCATCGAGGATCGCATTTTGAATCGCGATACCGCGCTCCACCGGATCAACAATGGCGTCTGGGGTATGGTACTGCCGTACCCGGCGCTCAAAAAACTGCAAATTGACGTTCAGATTCGCGAAAAACGTGCGGTCTAGTCCAATGATCCAAAACAGAAACGGGTTCTTGGTCGCCGGATCGGTACCGCGCTGATCGGCGCTGTCAACATACGCCAACTCACCGCGAAACCCAAAGCGGCCGAAGTTACGCGCGAAGTCTGCGCCAAATACGGTAATACGGTCATAATGAAGTGTCAGTAACGGTGCGGAGCTAACGCTAGCGATAACACCCAGATCCGGCAACAAACTAAATCCACGAAAATAACTCACTGAAGCATCAAAGCCTTCTCCCGCTTTATCGAGTTTTATCCCAACCTCGCTATGCGACAGGGTCCGCGCCGGGATTTGCTGTTTAATCGTAGCAGTGGTGGGCAACGGCATCTTGGAGGGCTCGAACCAGGGCGTCACGAAAACACTGAGGGTATGTTGTGGCGATAAATAGGTATCGAATTTAATCGCCGTGGTACCAAAACGTTGGTCGTCCTCGAACGGCAATAACACCACGAAGTCGCGCGGGGTGAGGTTGTCGGTGGGATTAATCCCGTCAGCGCGTCCCCAGGCGACGATCTGTTTGCCGATGCGAAGATCCGCTTTTTCAAAATGCGCTGTCGCATAGCCTTCCAGTAAACGGCTTTGGGTCTCGCCGCCGTTACCGGGCGAAGCATTGGTGATCCGCGCTTCGAGCTTGGCGTCGATGCTACTGCTTAATTCCGGCAGCACTTTGATTTGTGCCGTGGCACCAAGAAAATCGGTGCCGTTATCCAAGGTGTTCGATGAACGAAAATAATCCATGCGCAACGTACCGCTGGGTCGTTGCGCCTGCAACAAGGCCGTTAACCCGCTCGGCGCCTGCGCCACCGCCGATTCGTCGGCATGAACCAGCGCCACACTGCCGCTGAGAACAGCAAGCATAACCCTTCCCGCCGATGTCATTCGCGTTCGATATAACGGGTCGTGAATACGTCGTCCGGCATGGCCACGCCGGCTTCAATCTTGTCAAAGTTGATGATGGTTTGGTGTCCGGTCTGATGATTGATCATCTCACGGTGCAAGGCATACCACCGCGCGGTGTCGGGTTCAACCAATTGATATCGGGTAACACGCTGGGTTTTCAGCAACCGTCCCGACAGATCGTAATACTCCACTTTGGATTCCAGAAAAATATCGGTTCTCACCCAGGTGAGTTTCTTGCTGTAACCGCTGTTGGTTTTCACTGCCTCATTGATCGGTACCGATTCAATAACGTAACACGGGTGATCGTCAATCGACTCCGTGCGCAGCAACCGGTGTTGGTATTGATCCACTTTCGGCAGAGAAATATCCCCGTACGAAAAATCCGAACCGACGAAACTGTCCTTTTTATTATTAGCCACCAGCCGCCGACTTTTTTTCAGCGCCGGCAGATAGATCCACAAATCGTCATCGCCGTCGCTGTGTTCCACCTGCAGGAATCCGGTACCTTTAA
Source organism: Gammaproteobacteria bacterium (assembly GCA_016194635.1). Classification (GTDB taxonomy): domain Bacteria; phylum Pseudomonadota; class Gammaproteobacteria; order UBA6429; family Thiohalophilaceae; genus JACQBC01. The sequence continues at coordinate 59,593 of JACQBC010000021.1, forward strand.
TATCGGTTGGCGTGCTGAACCTCACCAACAGCTTGGAGTCGATGCCGTTGGGTTGCAGCTTGAGCAATGTGGTGTTCTTTCGTTCCCGCTGCTGGCCTGTGTCATTGATCAATACCATTGTCGTGTCGCTCTTGAGGGTTTTTATCTTGGAGACAAAAAAATTCTTCTCCATGATGGCGCGTGCGCCCAACTCCGCTATGACACCGGCAGCCACCGGTGCCAGCGCCGGCAATGCCACCCCCCCCAGCAACAGCGCGGCCGAGATAACCCGGCGCCTCATGTCCTCCCTCCTGGCGTGACAGTGGCGACCTTGTTAAACAACGCTTCGGGCTGATCGCCAAAGATGAAGCGCGGTTTGAAGATCATCATCAGCGCGCGCAGAAAGAACAGGGCGAAGAACGCGCTGACCGCCATGGTTGCCGTGACCATGTTCGAGAGCTGGTTATAAAACGCAAAGTCTGACGCTTGTAAAACCGCGTAGCCGCCGATAACCGATAGCGCCACGAACAGAATGGCCTTGCCAGAGGTTAACAAAGAGGTCTGGGTCGCGGACCGGACGTCACCGCCGCGCGCGAGTTCCTCACGGAACCGAAACAGCAAATAAATTTCGTAGTCCGCGCCAATGCCGATGGCCATGGCTGCGGTCGTCATCGCGGTAATATCGAGCGGTGTATGCAGCCAACCCATCAAACCGAAGTTCGCGATCGTCACCGCAAACAACGGTGTAATCACGAACAAACCGCCCACCCAGGATCGCAACACGATGGCACCGAGGATGAACACCACCAAGGCCATCTGCGCCATATTGCGGAACTTGTCTTGGACGATGACATCATTCAGGGCAATCAACTGCGGCAGACTGCCACCCATCTGCACGCTGACCCCGGGCGGAAAACTCTTGTCGATGACGGTCTGGGCTTTATGCGCGAGGATATCAGCGTTGGTAGTACTGTCATTTTTGATAAACGTCCAAACGGAGGCACGCTGGTAATTGTTATCCACGAAACTGTCAAAATCCTGCGGGTCGCCGGACAGTGAGTACAGGAAGAGATATTGCGCGACCAGCTCGCGGCTCTGCGGTAGGGTATAAAACGCCTTGTCGTCCGCATGCATCGCCTGATTCATGCGCTTGATCAGATCCACCAGCGATTGCGTCTTGCCGACGTCTGCTTGGCTCTCGAGGAAGGTCTGCAACTGCGCCATTCCCTGCAAGACCCTGGGATCTTTTATTCCATCCGGTTCAGGTGTCTGGATCAGAAATTGAATCGAGTTGGTGCCGCCAAACGTCCGGTTAAGCGCTCGATCATCGATACGCAGTTGGCTCGTCGGCTTGAAGTAGAGCTTAAAATTGTTGTCGATGCGCAGGAATGCCACACCGGTTCCCACCAGTGCGAGCAGCGCAAGTCCGCCGCCGACGATCCACGAAGCGCGTCCGCCGACGAGGTTGTTGGCCACGCCAAGCAAGAACTTGTCCAATATACCCGCTTTACGTTCGCGTTCGGCTTCGCGTTTTTTCGGAGGACGAAGCGCCGAGCGCACTGCTGGAATGACCGTCATCTCGATCACCATGGCGGCGAGCACGCCGCAACCGGCAAACACACCGAAGTGCTGCACCATAGAGATGCCGGTACTCGCGAGCGAGAAGAAGGTAATGGCCGCGATCAAGCCTGCCACGATCATCACCGGCCCGACACGGATCATCGATTCCACCACCGCCGTCCGGTTGGCATCGCGCGCGTTCATGCCGGCGGACTGTAGCCGGTGATATTCCTCGTAATAACGTTTGAGAATCTGGATCGCGTGGCCGGCGGCGACCGCCATGACGAGAATCGGAGTCGTGGTGTTCAGGGGATCCATGTGCACGCTTAGCAAACCCATCAATCCCAGACTCCAAATGACACTCAAGACGCCCGTCAGCATCGGTAGCAGCATCCCCTGCAAACTGCGGAACGACCAGTATTGGATAAGCATGATGACGAGCAGCGCGGCGCCGAAAAACATCGGCATCTTCATAAACTGAACATCCGCTGCTTCGCCGATCACAGGCGTCCCGCCGAGGTAGATATCCACCGTGTCGTCGCGTTCATGGTCGACGATTTTGCGCATCCCCTCGAGCAGTGCGATAAAGTTCGGAGTCTTTTCGTCCTGCTTGAAATCCGCGACGACCGCCGCCGCTTTGCCGTCCGGCGACACCAGAGCGTTGATATAAATTGGCATCGAGGCCACCGCAGCCTTGAGTCTTTCCATTTCCGCCGGCGTTTGCGGTACCGTCTCCATCATCGGGCGCACCTCCATGCCCTCGGGACTACCCTTGATCTGCTTCACCTTGCGCGCCGCCAAGCTCAGGATATTGTGCCGAACCGCATTTGGTAACTGTTCGATCTCTTCCTGGATGTGTTTGATCTTCGCTAGTACCTGCGGCTGGTAAATGCCCCCCTGCTTGGGAACGACGCCGATCACGGTCAGGTTCCTGCCGCCGAAGACTTCCTCCAGCAGGTTCGTCGTCACGACATAAGCATGCTTCTGGGGCGCCCAGAGATTCGGATTGGTGTCCATCTGGAGACTGCCGATGCGGGTTACTAAAAAAGCAGTGATGCCCAGGATCACGATGACAACGAGAAGGCGATGCGAAATGATCCACTGCGCATACGGACGGAAAAAACGGGATTTAGCTACTTCCATTTTGAGTCTCCAGGTTTGATGTTTGCGACCAGTAAATAGAACTTTTGCTCCTAAATTCTATGCAGCCGTATGGCGGATTTTCGCTGCATTTTTGTCATGAGTTTGCGAACCGGACTGGTGTGCATAAACTTCCTCATCACGCGATTGAGGCGTCCCGGAATGTGGGACGATTGATTGGCCTGCAGCGCTTTGAGGCCCTCGGCAACGCACTGATCGACTGACATGGGTTTCATTGGCATTGAGTCTATTTCCATGCCAAATTCCTTAACTATAAGATCAGTGTTAGTCGGACCAGGAAGAAGTGTGAAGACATTCACGTTGTGCTCTTTCAGTTCAATGTGAAGGGCTTCACCGAAGGATTCGACATAAGCTTTGGTTGCGGCAATGTTGGCTATATAAGGAACCCCCAAACTTGCTCCCATCGCACCAACCATCACGATTCCGCCACGCCCCCGGTTCACTAACGTTGGAGCAAAATAATGAACGAGTTCCAAATGCGAAATGAGATTAATACTCAGAACCTCTCGAAGTTCTGCGTGTGAGATTTTCAAGAATGCCCCGGCCTTCCCTGCACCTTGCATTGAAACAAGGAGTCCTATATCGAGACCTTTGACTGCTGTGTCGATATCGGAAACAAACCCGTCTTTGCTTAAATCTAGGGCAATGACCTTGCATTGTATTTTGAATTCCCGTGACAGGTTCTGCGAAAGCTCTTCTAATAGAGCGCCTCTTCGAGCGACCAGAACAAGATTCAAACCAGCACTTGCCAATTGTCTGGCAAATTCTTTTCCTATCCCGGAGGATGCCCCAGTCACTATTGCCCAAGGACCATATTTATTTTTATCAATGATTGTTTTCATTTTGTTTTCTAGTTTTTTCATATGTATATCCCTTTAGTTGCTTGGTTAAATCTCATTACTTCAGCTCTGCGATGTGGTCCTTCGCCCACTGCTCGAGGGTGCGCGCCGGGCGACTGTTCGATCGCCGCCTGGATGCGCTTGATCTTCGTCAATACTTGCGGCTGGTAAACACCCCCCTGCTTGGGAACGATACCGATCACGGTGTAGTTCTTGCCGCCGAAGATTTTATCCAGCAGGTTAGTCGTCTTGACATAGACATGCTTCTGGGGTGACCACAGGCTCGGATGGGAATCAAGTTGCAGGCTGCCCACGATCACAATAACAACCAGCAGGCGGTACGTAATGATCCATTGAACATAGGGATGGAAAAACCTGACCTCACTGTATTTGACATCTTGATCTCCGGTTTGGACTTGGTGAATTTTAAGAGTTTGTTAGATCGACTGGCACAACCGCGGCCAGGGATAGCCTTGCTGCTTCAGGTCAGCAAGCTGTTCACGGATCGTGGTTCGCCAGTCTTTTTCAGGAACATAACCTAGCTTACGCGTGGCGTAATCACTCGGGCAGATCCAGTTCTCGCACAGGTGCACGATCGAGCGGGTGAGAAACGGGTGACCGGGTAAGAGCGGATGGAGCATCTCCATCAACCCACCGAAGGCGTAACCGGCCGGATACGGGACGCTGTACAGCGGTTTGGGAAAGCCGGTCTCGGCAGCGATCAAGCTCACCACCTCGCGCAACGTCGGGAACTCGGCTCCGCAGATATTGAACGACTCGTAAGCGTCGAGTCCCCCGGCGACAGATGCCCGCGCAAAGGCCTGTCCTAGATCGGTGTCCGCCACCAGCGCTTGGCGTTTATGCCCACCCGCCAACCACGGCACAAGATAGGTGCGTAAGCGGGGTGTCAGCGCCGGCACGAATCCTAACCGGTTGCCGACGCCGATGAAGCCCCCGAGCCGCAGATTCACCATTCCCATGCCGCGCGTGCTGTTGGCGCGCATGTAATCGTCGATGTCGATGAGGCGATCAAGATGCGGCCAGAAGCCGGTGTGTTGTTTTGGCGCGAAATCATCGATCGGCCGGGGATCGTTAACCTTGGCGGCAATCGCGACGGTGTTGGCTAAGATAAAACGCCGCACGCCATTGCTGATCGCCTTATCGATCAAATCGCAGGTGGGCTCGAAGAAATGCGTGCGTTCAAGCTCGCGATGGCTCCACATCGATGCCCAGCCCCCGGCATGACAGATAACATCAACACCCTTGGAGAACTCGCGCCGGTACTCAGGATCGATCAGATCACCGACGCGGGTTTCGCCTTTAAACCAGGAACTGATTTTGTTTGGGTCGCGGCAAGCGGCGATCGGATGGATCTGCGGGTTCTTGCGTAAAGCGCGCAGAATATTACCACCGAGAAAACCGCTAGCGCCGGTGACCAGTACTCGCAATGGGTGCTTGTCTGTCATACATACTCCTTGGAATTTTGAATCCTATGAATGTACGGCCGTAAATTATTGCAGCGCCGCGATGTAATCCTTTGCCCACTGATTAAGAGCGCGCGGCGGGCGACCGAGCAACTCGCTTACCGTTGACGTCATGTGAATTCGTCCGGCCTTGACCCCTCCCGCGAAGTAAGCAAGGAGCGATTCCACCACGGGTGGCGGAGCGCCGGCACTCAGCATCTCCTCTCGCCATGTGGCCTCCGGCACATCCACGTATTTCAGCGGCTTGCCGGTTACCGTTGCGATTTTTTGCACCACCTCGGCAAAGCTCAATAGCTCTGGGCCGGTCAATTCATAGACCTTCTCCTCGTGTCCGGGCGTCGTGAGCACTTTGACCGCCACCGCAGCGATGTCGCGCGGATCGATGGGTGCGTCCTTGCCGTTGCCTGCCGGGAAAAACAACCCGCCTCGCGGCACGATCCCAAACTCAATCACATTCGAGTCGAAGAAATGAGGCCGTAGAATCGTCCAGGCAACACCGATCGCGCGCAGCCGTTTTTCGCTCGCACCGTGCCACTCCGCGAAGGGCGTGCCGGCCATGAAATCGGTCGCAACAACGCTAGATTGTTTTACGATATGTTTGACGCCTGCTTTTTTCGCCGCATTGAAAGCGTTGCCTTCCAGTTCCGGGAACTCTGGATCTATCGCCGGGAGGACAACATAAACCTTGTCCACGCCGACAAACGCCGCAGCAAGTGCCTCCGGCTTGGATAGATCTCCCTGCACAATCTCGACTTTAGGGCCGAATTGCGCCGCCTTCGCCAGGTCGCGCACCATTGCGCGCACTCTGTGGCCACCCTGAACGAGCTGTTTGACGACTTCGCTGCCGACGGTTCCTGTTGCCCCCGTAACCAAGATAAATGTATTTGTCATTTTCAATTCTCCTATGCCAAAACCTGTTTACTTACACACTAACCTTCTTATCCTCGAATTCTTAACCCCGAACGGAATACCCGCTTCTGTCTGTATCACGACGCGGACAGGTATCGTGGATTGAAACCGGTGAGTGCCAACCTAACGCACAAAGTTTGTTTCGCGTCGTAACGCCGAGCTTGTCTGGTGGATTATCGTTTTTCCACCTGCCTCGCTAACATCAAGACTTCTATGAAGGTTGCACAGCGGGCATCCCGCAAACCGTCTGAACTGAAGATGGGTGAGTTGCACTGGATGGGGAATCTCAACAGGTCCCGACTGAAGGGTCTCAAGTACGCGCTGTTCGATGACATCGCCAACGGTTATTCTTTTCATAAGATTGTCCTTATTGACCCGTGCCGCGACAGGCAATTTTGTCAGCATCATTTTCTCCATGGCCGGTTGCCTCATTCATAGCGAAGTGACCCATTGCTTCAGGCGCGTGGCTTCTCGCAGCATCAGCGTGGGATCGTTGAAGGCATTGGTCAACAAACTCGCGCCTTGTAACGCTGCAAGAAGATGCAACGCGTGATCGGAGGATGCCTTCCCCATGCCCAGTAGGTGAAATTGCGCGTCGAGCCACTCCAGCAGCACCGAGAACATGCCCGCTGCCTTGTCGGCCAGCGGGCCACCTTCCTTGTGTAGCTCCTGACAGAGACTACCGATCGGACAACCGCTTTGCGCGAGGATTTCACGGTTATCGGCCACCGCCTTGATCGCGGCCAAGATCCGCTTGCGCGGATCTGACAACTTGTCCCACTGGCTAAATTGGCCGTGGAGTATACATTGCGTGCGGTGCTCGATCAGGGCATGGCCAATATCGTCCTTGGTCTTAAAGTAGTAATACACATTGCCCAACGGCACCTTGGATTCTTGGGCAATATCCGCCAGCGTGGTCTGATTGAACCCCTGTTGCTGAACCAGCTTATCCGCCGCCTCAATCAAGCGACTGCGCTTATCAATTTTGGATTTTTTCACAAGTCAGGATATAGTTAGTTAGTCAACTGACTTTAGTATCGGCCAAAAATATAGGGCTGTCAATCCGGTCATGCCGTATATTTTTCGAGATCAGTGGGGGGGGGTATTCAGTTTCGCACCTTGATAGAAGAGATACGTGCGCGTTATACGCTGCACTCTGCAATCAGGAATCCCACCACACGTCCTCTGAGAGAATCGCGGTTCTCCTTACGCGGGGCCAGCGGTTTTTCATCGTAACGCGTCGCCGTAGTCACACGATCTTCGCGCCTTCGGGTGGCTTTATTTCACCAACGGTTTGATAGAACCAAATCTCGTAGCCGCACGGGTCCAACACCTTGAAGGTTTTGTCACCCCACCATTGCAGAGTGAGCGGATCGGTAATTTTCACACTTGTTTTTTTTCTGAGTTGATCGTGATAGGCCACGATGTCGGCCACCTCGATGTAAATCTCGATGGGTTGCTTGTCGGATCCGGTTTTACCGCTGGCTGTTTTTCCATGGCTGCGCGAGAACAGATTGCGTGAGAACATAAGACGCGCACCGTCTTTGACCACTGTGCAAAAGTCGAGCTTACCGTCTTTACCGACCATGCCCATCATGTGATCGAAACCAAGGGCGTCAACGTAGAAGTGGCGGACCTCGTCAACGGACTCGACCCCGATCATGGGCATAATGGTTTTAGCTGCGGGTTTATTCATGAAACACTCCTTTCGCGCTGAGGCGAATTTGTTTTAGTACACGCCTACATTGCCATCGAGTACTGGTATACTTCAACTACTCATGATAGTAGAAAGACTCGCATGCGCATCCCGGATTCCGCACTGTTAGAAGAAATCGGCCTGACGCTTCATGAGCGTAAATCCCTTGTTGCACTTATGATTTTTGGTGTGGCCGATGCCGCCGTGTTGTGCCGCGAGGGTGGGGTGCCCACCTCAAAAATCTACCGTGCCATGGAGAAACTGGCGCAACTTGGTCTTGTTGAAATACAACCGACTCGACCAAAGATGTATGTCGCGCTGGCACCTGAAGTGGTGACTAATCGTGTTATTGCGATTGCGCGCGAACGCGCCGAACACTTTGCCGCCGGGGCCGGGGAACTGCAACGGCTATTGGCCGCGCTGCCTGGACGGGTTCGCGGCAAACATCTGTTTGTTGATCTCGCGATGGGTACCGAGAGTCATGTAAAACGACACCTCGCCACGGCACGCAAGCGTATTTTGTCGTACATGGAGCGCGCCGATCTCAACGCGATCGATCAGGTTATCGATGGCGGTTTCCCGATCCTCCGTCGTATCGCACGTAACGCGACCGAGCAAAACGTTCGCCACCAAGCGGTATTCGGCTTTTCCTACCAAACCGCGCCGCGGTTGATCGAGTTTCTAAGAAAACATAGCGCGGAAATTCGTCACCTCACCGGGGTTCGTTACTCGGGCGAGCTCGGCCACCCTTTCCACGTTATCGATGATGACATGGTTGTGTTGCCCCTCGATCATCCGTTTATTCCCGAGGGCCGTTTTGCATCGTTGCTAGTTCGAGATCACGAGCTGGCAACCAGCCTGGCCGAGGGTTTCGAGGAACTGTGGTGCAAGGCGATGAAGAACCTCCAGGAGATCAACTTCGATCCGCGTGGTTCCAACCAACCTCCCGTTGAGAAATAGTCGCCTCAAGAACGTGATCTATGGCTTGTAAAAAGTATTCCGTGTACAAGCGAGATTGATCACGCACGTTTTTTACGCTGACACAAAAACCACAAACTGTCGCGCTTCTTTGGCAAGCTGCAACCATTGCGCGTGGGCTTTCGGTTTAATCGCAATCTACTCTTTCATTACCCGGCCGTGACCGGGGTCGAAATGCTCACCAAGCTGCGCCTCAATCAAAGCCTCGACTCGTTGTTTGGGAAGTTTTGCCACCAGATTACTTTTCACTAGCATGAGGAATACCTTGCTGTCTGTCTTGAGTCCAACTGAACCCTACCTGCGCGCGAGGAACACTCCCGCCTGGTTGCGAAAGGCTTCGATGATGGGAGGGAACTGTTCATCTGTTTCGTCAATGACAACGTTGGTGGAGTGTCGCACCGCCATCTTTTTTCGTGGCTGTTTTGTTCTCGTGTTAACTGCTCTTCTCAATAAATTGTTTAAGGCTGACAAATACTTCCGTGAGTGTCTGATCGAGTTTGCGGCGCATGACAAACTTGTCCAGCATACGGCCAAGTAAACCGAACTTGACTTGGTATTCCATTTTTTGAGTAACTCGGGTTCCCGTGCCCTCCGGGGTGACCGCCGTGCGCCAACGCATAAATTCAAGCGGCCATTGACTTTCATACAGTTCCATCGTGACGGCTTGCTGCGGTTCCCAGGCGATTACACGTTCCTTAACCCAACCTTTCGGTTTTAAATCGCAGTGCCGACCCGCACCGACTCCTTCGCGCAGGGCAGTGGTGTATTCGGCGTGTTTAACGCCTGAGTTATAGTGTTGCACCGCCTCGAGGTCGGCCAGCACTGCCCATACTTTCTGGGGTGGGGCGGCGATACAAATTTCGTGATCCAGTTGCGTCATTTTTCGTTCTCCTCTGATACCGATGATGGAAGTAGGCTGGAGAGAGTTTTACACCTGCAAAAACGCCGCTCCACGTTATGACTTTCAAAAAGAAAGTGACTAGGGCGAGTTTACTAGAAGTCACTTTATAATTGCAAGTGATATAGCAACGATGTTATCGTTGGCCGATGAAAAAACGCGGCACGGCCTGCACGGCTAATGAGCTGGGGCGATCCGCCTGCCCTATCGCCAATACACTCAATTTGATCGGTGACAAGTGGACGCTGCTGGTGATCCGCGATCTTTTGTTTTTAGGGAAACGGCTCTATGGCGAGCTGATGCAATCCGCCGAAGGTTATCCCTCTAATATTCTGGCGGATCGCCTCAAACGTCTCGAAGACGCGGGCCTGCTGGAGAAGCACCCCTACCAACACAACCCGGTGCGGTATGAATATCACCTGACCGCCAAGGGAACCGATATGTTTCCGATTCTCAGGGAAATGATTCTCTGGGGTAACAAACACATTGAAGGCACGACAACACCCCCGCCGGGGTTTCTTGATCATTTTGCGCAACAAATTGTGGGCGGACGGAAAAAAACCGGTCGCAAGAAAGGCTGATAAGCACCCTCTCTGGGGATCTGTATTCGTCGCGCCGGGTTTCGTCGTGAGTATATTTAAAAATTTGGATCTTCCGGATGAGGACTTCCTTTGCCGGTTTCAAGATATTTTTTCAAACTGATACCCAGGAAGAATCCTCCTTTGCAATAGGGCTTGGGCACGAGTCGGCAGCGATGCACCCGTCCTACTATCTGTCTTCGGAGTAATCCAGCCTTTTCCAAGACTTTACAGGAACAGGATACAGCTGATGAGGGGTAGAAAAACCGGGATGGCGAACCATCACGGGGTAAATCTAATCCCCAGAGTAAGGTTTGCGGTTGACGTTACGAGGCAACTGTCTTGACCGTGAAGACGATGACCTCAGGTGCCATTTCATGATAGTCCCTTTTCCAGTATTTCAACCTGGCTGATCAGGGAAAGACGATCAGCTCGTGCGACTTCTTTCCAGTCACGCTGTGTCAGCGCACCCTCAATGGCCCATAGCAGGTTCAAACTTGGCGCACAACCCGCACGCTTCACGGCAACAAAGGCCGCCGCCGCGCCTTTTGCCCGCAGCTGATCTTCCGTGTTAATTCCTGCCGCCGCAAGCATCTGTTGCGAGCGCTTGCCAAGATTTCGGAGCTTTCCGATCATGGTTCCCAGCACCATCCCCGCCAGCGCATTGTCTTGGCACCGCCAGTGCGAGGCAGAGTGATATGACGGCTGGTCATTTGCTTCGTTTTTTACCAACAGGTATTGACAGTGAAGTTGCATATTCAACACTTACTTTTACCCAACGCCGTAACGTTTTTGTATCGTCCAAGATGTCTTTTGGTAAAACCACGTAATCTTTCTTGATAGGGCCTTTTGGAAAATAACGTAGCGGCTTAGCACCTGCTTGTTCTATTAAAGTATTTCGCGTTTCTTCTGGTAACTTTATGGCGAAACCGACTGGAGTGAGTGACATGCAGATTTTTCCATTCGCGTACACGGCCGCCCCGCTAAAGAAATGCTTGTACTCCAAATTTATTCTTTTAATGTTACCGGATGTTGCCCGTGTCATTAACGCAGATAGTTGTTCCAGATATTCCTTGGTCATTAGCAATCTTTCCTCGCAGCATGATGAGCCCATAGAAAAACCTACTTTACAACCATAACATCCCCTCTGATTTTTTCAATCGTTTTTCAAAGCGCGTTATCGTTACCATCTTGGGCGTCCCCTCCCCTCATTTACCTGATCGAATGCGTTTTTTCTTGGTTTTGAGTGGCAACGACTTAACATAATCGTAAGCCAGCCCCAACCATGGTTTGAGCTGTGCGTGATTTTTGACGACCGACGGTGGAATAACAACGAACTCTCCCATGGTTCGACCGGGTACCGGTTCAAAACGGGCAGCGCCCGGTAGCTTAAGCAGTTCTGATCGGGATTCGGCCGGTAGTTTCAGTACCATGCTGTTCTCAAATAATCCGGCGAACAGATAACCGTTCACAAACGCCGCCGGGTAACCAAACATTTTTCGTTGCGTGATACCGGGAATACAACTCACGGATACGGTGAATATTTCAATCAATTTCGCTGGCGCGGGTTTCCATTTTCTGGGTTTTCGTGTGGTCATGACGGAGCCATGTTAATCCATCACTTCACTGCAGGATGCGTTGATAATCATGCCGGTCAAATTGCTCGCATAGTCTGACGCCAGAAAACAGACCGTTTTGGCCGTTTCAGAAAGCGTTGGCATGCGTTTCAACAATGTCATCGTGTGGTTGCCTTTTTATTTCACTACACCCAATACTGTTTTGGGGTGTTTCATTTTATTCATCTCTATGGCTCCTAAACACATTTTTTGGACATCTATTTTCTCCCTGGGACACACAAGGCCAACGGGTTGGCGCGTTGTCGTTAAACATATAGCGGTCAATTTTCCATTGGTGCTCGATCTTGCGAAATACAAATACCTCCTCAACATCGACTGGTGCAGTTTTCATCCCATCCAGGATGGTAATTGTTCCGCTTGCGTTGCTCTCAAGGATAGCAATGGATGTGTCCGCGAAGACCTAGCGAAAAATATGGTCTACTTTGAATCTCACTTTGCTGCAAATATCTTGATAGGCTGTTTTTATTTCGTCGATTCCTCGCGCCTCAGGATGGCTCTTGCGAAGATACACACTATCCCTGTGGTAAACGCTTACAACCCTTTCCGTATTGCCCTCATTGGTCGCACGGAAAAATGTATTGGCAACCATTTTGCCTTTGTCTTCAGCATTTGTATGCGCAGCGTGAACGCTAACCGAAAATACCAATAACAGCGGGATAACCAAAAAAAGATGGCCTATTAAACATTAATATATTCCTTTTGTTTATATTAGCTAGCCTGACGACACACCCAATAGCATCGCATCCATACGTATAACGAACGTGGAGAGTCGATTTCGACAGGAAATTATTCGCGTCGCTTAAGTAAAAACTGTCTAACTGCATCGTCTTCACTTAAACCTATTGCCCGCTCAAAAGCATCGGATGCTGCATGTATTCGTCCGAGTTGTCGGAGAAAATGGGCGCGAACCGCCCAATACGGTTGATACGTGTTCACGGTGTTAAGTTCGATTTTGTCCAGGAGTTCAAGCCCCGCTTCTGGCCCTTTTACTTCTGCAACCGCAGCGGCGTGACCGATCCATGCGCCGAGCGTCGGCGATATCTGCATGAGGCTTTCATAAAATAAGGTGATTGCTCCCCAATCGGTGTGGCCGGTACGCGCGCGCTCGACATGCGCGGATTGAATCGCTGCTTCGAGTTGAAAACGACCGGGGTCCGCATGTTTCGCTGCAATGGAAAGTTCGCGTTCTGCTTCGTCAATCATGGGTATGGACCACACCTGCACATCTTGTTCAGACAGGGGAACGTACTGACCATCCGCTGCCCGTCGTGCGGGTCGCCGCGCCTCGCAATAAAGGATCAAAGCCAGCAGTCCTCGTGCTTCCGGCTGATCCGGCAGCCGCTGCGCCAAGGCGCGTGCAAGCCAGATCGCCTCGTCCGCCAAACCGCGCCGACGTGGATCGGCACCAGCAGCATCCTCCCAACCACTGCCGTATGCGGCGTAGATGGCTTCGAGCACTGCATCGAGCCGGTGTGGTAATTCGCACTCGCCTGGCACGGCAAAAGTGATGCCCGTATCACGGATCTTTGCTTTAGCTCGTACCAGCCGTTGCCCCATGGTCGTGGGCGAGACAAGAAATGCGCGCGCGATACGTGCCGCATCCAGGCCGAGTACCGTCTGCAACATGAGGGGCGTGTGTACATCCGGGTCAATCGCCGGATGCGCACAAACGAAAAGAAGTTTTAGCCGTTCGTCCGGAAATTGTTCCGACGCTGTTATTTCTTGCGTTTCCTCAGTGATGAGTTGCAACGTCAGTGTATTTGCCGTTCGCATGCGTTCGTGCCGTGCGCGATCAATGAGGCGGCGACGTGCGGTTGTTAACAGCCACGCCTCTGGTTTCTGCGGGACACCCTCGCTCGGCCATAGTCTTAGTGCGGCCAGCAAGGCCTCGCTGAGCGCATCTTCGGCACCGGCCACATCCCGCGTACGCGCGGAAAGATAGGCAATGAGATGGCCATACGATTCACGCGCCACCCTCTCGATCGCCCGGTGGACATCCTCCATTTACATCGCCACTAACGGCCGGATCTCTACCGCACCGGACACCGCCGCCGGGCAACGCGCCGCCCAATCGAGTGCTGCATCCAGTGATGGCAGTTCCAAGATGATGTAACCGCCAAGTTGTTCTTTGGTGTCTGCATAGGGACCGTCCTGTACATGGCGCCTGCCGCTCTTTAGGCGAACAGTGGTTCCTGTTGCGCTTGGTTGCAACGGATTGCCGCTAACATAGACACCGGCATCGGTTATGGCTTTGTGGTAGGCACGCCAGGCTCCCCAAAATACCTCCTTTTTTTCGTTTGAGCGAGCGTCAAAATCGGCATCCGTTTCATAAATCAACATCATGTATTGCATAGCTGTTCTCCAGGTTGGGTTCAGCGCACAATGCGAAACTACATTGTGCTTCAACTTATGACGGATAAGAAAAGCCGACTTCGACACAAAGATCAAAAAAATTCACAAAGAAAGCTGCAAAATGCCTACTACCTTTCACACTAGACGATCATTCAGGCCGGCATTGGTTTAGGTTCGGTATTACGCATCGACGGCCGCTGGCTAAAGTGGGCATACCAAGCCGCCAGCCGCGGGTAGGCCGCGCGCCACGGTTCGTCGGCAAAACGAAACTCCAAATACCCCAGCGCGCACCCTACCGTGATCAAACCCAGATGCATATTCGACGCCCAGTGTTGGGATTGTGCATTCAAATATTCCAGAGTACGCATCACCGTGTTGCGCTGCTGCGCGTCCCAGTCCGCGGAGCGTAATCCTGGATCACGATTACGTTCTAAGAAACGCGTCATGACCGCTTCCATCAGACCATTTGCCAGGGCCTGCAGCCGTAAAACGTCCCACCGCGCTGGAGCTGAGGCTGGAATTAACTTCGTGCTCGTATGCAGGCTGTCGAGGTATTCGCAGATCACCGTGGAATCGTAGATCACCTGCCCTGTATCGGTGACCAGGGTTGGAACCTTGGACAAGGGATTATCGGCAAGCAAGTCCTGATTCACCCCCCATGGGTTGGTCAATACCCGTTCGATCAGGGCGTCTAAGCCGGTTTCCAAGGCGAGCACCGTGACTTTACGTACAAAGGGCGACGATGTGGAATAATATAATTTCATGCGTTTATCCTCAACGAAATTGATAATGAAATCTTGACACTATACATGGACGGCACAATGAGACGCGGCTAAATAAAACGCAGGCGCAAATAGTTTACCTGGTCCGTGGGGTACCGTATAGGGATACAAGTTAGTTCAAACCAGTCCTATGGGTAATCGCTATTTGTTGCGATGTTCATAGTGAAATTTTAAGATTAAAATTGTCAGCGCCAGTAACAGGGTGACGCAGTTTGCCATCACGATAGGCAGGGCCTGCTTAAAAAAACCGTACGCGGTCCATAACACCAATCCCACACTAAACAAGGCGTACATACCGTAGGAAATATCCTGGGCGGATTTACGTTGCCAGGTTTTGTATACCTGGGGTAGGAATGCCAGGGTGGTTAATAGCCCGGCGCTGTAACCTAACCATTCTAATGATGCTGTCATGTTTTAACTCAACTGTAATTATGTTTTTAAAATTGGCACGGTTTGAAATTGCCGGCGTGGGCTAACGCCTCGCACAAGGCTTGGGTACGGCTGGTACGTTGCGCGGGAGAATACGCTTGCGCGGGAAATTTGCCCCATACCGGCGCCGGCCAGGCAATGTCCGTGGTGAAACGCGCGATATGATGCAGGTGTAATTGTGGTACGACATTGCCCAAGGCGGCGATATTGATTTTGTCGGCGTGCAATACGTGCTGCATGGTCTCCGCTAATAAACACGACTCTGTTACTAACAAGTGCCGATCGGTCGCAGCAAGTTGGTAGACCTCCCGCAGCCCGTCGCGTTTGGGTACCAGAATACACCAGGGATACTGGCTGTCGTTCATCAGCAATAACCTACACAGGGTGAAATCACCGATGACAAAGCTGTCTTGGGCAAGTTGTGGATCTAATGCAAACATGCAGGAGTACTCGGGAGGTTTCATCAACGAGGGGTTACTATAGCAAAATTAACGGTTCCAGAAGGACGCGTATTCTCCCTCACCCCAGCCCTCTCCCCACGGGAGAGAGCAGTCATCCGTCGTTACTTTCGGATGGGTTGAAAGACACTCGGCTTCCAGGGTCGACATGCCAGCATCACGGTATAGGGCTCGCGTTGTTCGAGGGGGGCGGTACGATCTTGTAGGTTCAAGGAATGAAATTCCTGTGCCAGCAATTGGCTTTTTTTACGCAATTGCTCGATCGAACCGGCGGTGAGCATGCCCGAAAGGAACTGAAAGGTCGCCGCCCGATCCTCAAAACTGCTTTTTAGAAAGTCGTCCTGCAGATTGGCGGTGAAGAATCGTTGGATTGGCCCGTTGCGCCGCCAGCTAAAATTGGGAGCGATCAATAATTTAATCCGGTTCTTGGGTAACAACTCGATCAATTTAATCCGATCCAGTTTCGCCAAGTCGCGGATCAGCTCCGTTTCATTTATGACGTGACGTTGTAAAATTTCATCGAAGGTCCAACCGTTGACCGCCAAGAAAGCAACCAATAACAGCCGCGTATCCGTGGCTAACTCGTGTTCCTGCGCCTCGCTCAGCTCGTGAATATGTTGTTGATCCGCCTCCATACATTTAACCAGATCGCCGATTTCCATATCCATCAGCCGGCAGATCTGTTCGAGCCGCTCCAAGGAAAAATGTTGTTCCGCGAATAAACGTTTGACGCTGGCCTCGCTGAGGTCCAGTCCCGCAGCGACGTCGCGGTAGGTCAAGCTGTGGGCCTTGAGGCTTTTTTTCAGAGTCGTGACGAGCGCTTGTGCTTGTGGCATGGGGTACCCCTCAGTAGTATTGTTTATTGATACTTATAGTCTCTATTTATTATAAATAGCTATATTAGTAGTAAATATTAATACTAATAAGGGATACGGTAGGATAAATCAAGTCAGGATTTTCTGATTTTACTAGTGGAGATCCGGCTATTCCGTCGTGAGGTGTTTTCGCATCCGGCTCAAACTGATTGCCAGGCGCCGCCGTGATTTCAGCCGCACTACCCGGCTAAAAATTTCGGATCGGCTGATCGAACGTACCTCGCGGATCTCTTGAATACGCGGTAAGAAATACACCACTACCGCTGCGCGCAGCAGCGCTGACAACACAAACACCCCGTATAACGCGCTGAACCAGTGCCAGCGCCATTCTCCAAAGTGAATAGACTGTGGCAGGTGTTCGCTCAAATAACCGCCGAGTAGTGCCCCCAGCACCACCGCCACACCGGTTAAGCCGTTATGCATAGCGAGATAGGTCGCGCGTTTACCGGCGGGAACCAGTTCGTAAATAAAATTACCGCTACTCAAGGTAAACCCCGCCCAGGCGAATCCGCCTAGCATCTGAATAGCAACCAAATACCAAAACGAGGTTGATACCAACCACAACAAGGGCATGAGAGGGATTAGGCTTCCGCAAAACATCAATACTACCCGATTACCGAATACATCGCTGACCCGTCCCCAGCGTGGCAGGGTGAGGAACTGGGTAATGATCATGGTGGCGGAAACAATGGTGTATTCTAAATAACTGAGCTTGAGTTCTTTGAGCATATAGACGGTAAAAAACGGCGAGGCCACGGCGACTGAGCATTGAATGGCGGCAAAAAATACCGAGAACTGGGCCGCCTTTGAGCCGCGTAGGCGTTGGATTAAACCGCGTTGAAACGGTGACTCCATGACGGCCACGTGCCCAGGGGGATCCACCATGCGGTTGAGATGATAGGCCGACACTAAACGGGCGATGGCTGCCACGATAAATAGACAGACGAAACCCCAGGCGGTGAGATTGTGTTCGCTAAACGCGTGCAGCATCGTGCCCGCGATCAAAAAAGTAAAAAATGTCACCAAGGAGCAAAACCGGGTACGCATCGCGAAATACCGCCCACGCCGCCGCTCCGGCACCAGGTCACCCATCAAACTCCACCATTGGGGGGAGGCCAATCCGTTGCCGACGTTAAATAAAATAATCCCTCCGATCAAAACTAAAACCGCATTGCTTGGCAGTAGAAACGGTAAGAAGATCAGCGGCAGCAACATCATTGCCTGGAAGGTAACGCCGAATAAGATGATGTTATGCCGCGATCGGCCATGCCGCCCCAACCAAGCCGAAAGCAACTGCGCGAACGAGCCGATCAATAGTGGTACCGAGGCCAACAAGGCAATTTGTTCGTTACTGGCCTTGAGGTATAAGGCGTAAGCAGAAAAATAACTTTCACTGCTACCACTCATTACCGAATAGGCCAGTCCATCCTTGACCGAATGGCGCAACGAGCGATCGACCGTTGTATCGGTGGAAAAACGCCGGAAACGAAATGAAAATAGAGTTAACACCAGTAGATCATTCTAGCAGGTTGGTGCGAATAGACAATTAGCCTGATTTATGAAGGGAAAACTGGGGGAGTATGTGGTGATATCAGTTGTTGGGGGACATTTACCGTGGCGAGCGACTCGCTGTAAATACTTCCCTGTAGACTCGGCGGCCGCATCCCTGCGGCCCAACGGTCACTCGCCACGGTAAATGCCCCCCGAACAACCCACATCATCACCGCGAGACGACAATAGTAATAGGTAAGATCTTGCCAGGACGAAAATATTCAACCTGGCAAGACCCGGTTAAATTTATTTGTTCACCGCCACAATACGGTAGTGCTGTTGATTATCAACATTCAGCACCAATTGCATTTTATTTTCGGCGGGCTTAAACGCCTTACCGTTGACCAGCACCATGGTCTTGATGGGGTATACACCTTGGGGCATACCCACCGGCAGGGTGAATTTAAACTCGTTTTTAAATGCACCACTCTTTTTGGTTTTTGCATTGACCGGCTTGGTCATCGATTTTATCGTCTTGTCGGTTTTTTCATTGTCGTAAATATCAATCCGTTCTTGGATGTCCACGGTTTTGCTCTTGGCGCTGGGCACGACCACCAGATCCGAGTCTATTATCACAGCCTTGCCGGCGCTAACCACATTGCTGGGTTTGAGCGTGCTGCTGTATTGCACCACATCGGGTTCTGGCGGCAGTACTTCATGTACCTTTTTATAGTCGTTGATCACTTTGTCTTCATCGCTCACTTGTGAGGATGTGTAGTCGATGATCATGTCGTAGATCAATTTTGCCGCGATACCGATCGCAACAATTTTACCGGCGGTTTTGAGATCACGTTCCTTCTCGCATCGCTTTGGATCTGAAGATTTATCGCAGTTATCGGTGCCCGAGAGTTTATTGGTAACATCACCCAAACCGAACCCGGTCAACATCCCCATGGCGGTTAACACCAACACCGTTACTTTCAAAGTACTTAGTTTCATAGATCGCTCCTCTTGTGTTATCGAATTTCAATTGACTTTTTAAGATTGGAAATTTCTTCTTCGGCCTTGCGTTTTAATTCTACAGCATTCGGATAATTAGGCACAAAGGTAAGTGCCGACTCTGACTTGGCTATCGCGCAGCTATAATTTTTTTGTTGAAAGCATTTAGCGCCCTCGTTAAGCACTTGATTGGCCTTATCGATGGCCTCCTTGCGTTGCAGCTTTGCGTACGAAGCCTTCTGCGCCAAGGCATCGGCCTCTCTGTCGTTGGGTTTAAAACCCAGGGCCTGTTTCGCCAGCCGCAGGCTGCAGTCATAATCCTGATTTCTAAAACAAGCCTCGGCGGCCGTCATATTGTCATTGTAATTTTTCGAGTTACTCGCTGCCCGTTGCTGGTTTTTAGACTGCAACTCACTGGCCTGTTTATGCATATTTAGCGCGAATAGGTTATTGCTGTCAATCCTTAGAATAACATTACTATTTTCAATAGCGCAATCATAACGCTGCTCGGCGAAACACCCTTCGGCGGCGGTTTGCGCCACTTTTATTTCAATCTTCTGTTGTAACTCCGCAATCAACGCGGACTGGGGCAAGAGTTGTTTGATCGAAGCGAGATTGGCGCGCGCGCAATCCATGTCATTTGCATCGATACATTTTAGCGCCGCGGCATGATAGTATTGTTCCTGGACTTGCAGTGACCCCGCGCCGGCTTGTTGTTGCAGTTGTTTGGCCAGCTTGTTAGTGGGGTCGAGTTTCAGCACGGCATTGGCGCTTTCCACGGCGCACGCATAATCCTTATTGTCAAAACATTGACTAGCCTTTTTGAGGGTGGTGGCAACAACCGCCGAGACTTCATTGGGCGCGAAGAATTTATAATATCCTAGCACCGCCGTCATCACCAACAATACCAGCGCAACCACCTTTAATATAATATTCTTACGTACATAGGTGAACTCATTCAAGAATGCCTGTACGCTTGCAACCCTGTCGGCGCGCTTTAACTTTAACCCTGATTCTAAGGCATGCCATTGGTGTTTATTGAGCGTGGCCAGGCGCGTGGGTTTGAGATTTTCTTGCAGGGCCTGATCGGCGGGTTTGCGTTGATAGGGGTGTTTACCCGACAACAATTCGTAGGCAATGATCGCCACTGCGTAGACGTCATCGCTCTGATCGGGAGGGTCGCCCTTGATCATTTCCAAACTGGCATAGGCGGGGGTAAGTGCGCCGATGGAACCGGCGTCAAAATTATCTTTCGTCGGCGCACTGGCGCTAATCCGTGAAATACCAAAATCCAGGACCTTGGCGCCTTCTTTGGTGATAAAAATATTCCCGGGCTTTAAATCGGAATGGATGATATTTTTCGTGTGCGCATAAATCAGCGCCTCACAAAATTCGCGGATAATTTTCTTGGCCTTGGTAAGTTCCACACCGCGATCAAAGTGGGATTTAATATAACTTTCCAGGTCCACCCCGTCTAACAATTCCATGGTCATGAAGATGATCGCGCCATCCCGATCAAAGTCATGCACCAACACAATATTCGGGTGGGCTAGGATATGCGATTTACTGGCTTCGCGCTGCAAGGTGACGAAGGCATCGGGATGATTCTGGAAATCTTCATTGAGCACTTTGATGGCGATATTCGGGTTGGCGTCATTGGCCTCGACCTTGCGTAAATCGCGCGCCTTATATACCGTGCCCATACCGCCGCTGCCGATAATGGAGTCCAGTACAAACCGGTTATTCAGGATGATTTTGTTGCTTTTGAGGGCTTGATTGGCCGCCTGCCGCGCCTTTTCAAAACCGGTACTATTGTCGGTGGCCTTGAGGGCTCGGCCGATTTGGGTCAGTGCGCGGGCCTGACCGGTATCAAGGCTAGGGCCGGTCTTAAGCACGGTTTTCGGGGGGTCGGACTTGGCGGACGGTTGCCCGCTGACACGTGGCTTTATGACCGTGGCACTGTTCTTATCGGGAGTGTCGCTGTTATCCATAACCGCGACATACTAAATTCCAACCAGACAAAAATCTACAATTAAATTACGTATACCTGCGGTAACGGGTTTACACCCTTGTAATTTTTAGGGGGATTACAGGGAGACAGGAGGATAATCCAATAAAGATTGTGAACCTTGCGCAGCAGATCAACCTCCGGGCAGAGACTATAGTAATACTAGACGGCAACAGATCTTTCCCGCCCGTTTAATTTCCCAGGAGGTATCCCATGGCGATTGCAATGACACTACAACGGTATCTGGAAAGCAGCGGAATTGACTATGAGGTCGTACAGCACACCCACACCCATTCTAGCCGCGACACGGCCCAGGCCGCCAAGATTCCAATGGCCCACCTGGTGAAATCGGTGGTTTTTGAAGACGAGGTAGGCTATTTAATGGCCGTGGTTCCGGCCTCGCACCACGTGGCGATCGGTCAACTAAGCCGTCAATTGGGACGGCGGTTGGGCCTGGCCACGGAGCCGGAACTTGCGCAACTGTTTAACGATTGTGAACAGGGCGCCATCCCCCCCATTGGAAATGCCTATGGCATGGATGTGATCATGGACGACAGCCTGATGCAATGCGAAGACGTGTATATTGAGGCCGGTGATCATGTAGAAGTGCTGCACCTCAAAGCGGAGGACTTTTACAGATTAATGCACGGCGCCGATCATGGAGCGTTTTGTTACCGCCACTAAGGCGCTAGCTTCTGCCACACCAGGGTACGATTATTCACCGGCATCTCATGGTCGCGGATCAGCGTAAGCCCGGCGGTGCGCGCGAGTGTTTGTAACTCATCCACATCGCGGATCCCGCTGGCCGGGTCGCGTTGTTTGAGCCAGTGATCAAAGCGCGCATTACTTTCGCTCGTATACTGACCGTGGTAATTAAACGGCCCGTACATACAACATGTATTTCCCGCCGCTAATAAATTCCCTATACCCGCGAACATCCGCACCACCATTGGCCAATGCATAATGTGGGTGGTATTGGCGGTGAACACCCCATCAAAGTGCTGGGGTGGCCAGGGCGATTGCATGACGTCCAGCGGATACGGCCCATGCAAATTGGCGCGCGGGAATTCTTGCAACCAAAGCGCGATGCCCGCCAGATTCTCGGGCAAATCTGAACAATGCCAGTGCAACTGCGGCAGTTGCGCGGCGAAAAACACCCCGTGCTGACCCGTACCGCTGCCAATCTCCAATACGCAAGTGGTGTTGGCGAATTCCCGTTGCAACACCGCCAAAATAGGCGCTTTGTTTTGTTCGCTGGCCTCAGAATAGGGTTTCATTGACGCAACAGGGGCTGGCTTAATGGGAATAACGTTTTAAATAATCGCGGTAGCGCGCTACCAGGGGATGTTCCCGGCCGATAATATTAAATACCCTTAACATCGCCTGTTGGGCATAGTTAGCATTAAACCCCGGTTGCTGTTCCATAATCGTCGCCAGCTGCGCCAAGGCCAGATCATATTGTTGGGTAATCACATAGTGCGCGACCAGTTGTTGCTTGATGGAGTTGTCATGCGGCTGTAGTGTCTGTTGCTGCAACAGCGCGGTTAGGTCATGGCTGAAATCCGCTTCGACATAAAAGGTTAACCTATCCCGGAACGATGCAATTTCCGTATTTTTTAGGATTTCGGCGGGTAGCGCCTTCAACAAGACCAGCGCATCGTGATAGCGTTCCTGGTGTTTCAATAATTTCGCCATGGCTAACGGTAAACGGGGATTCACCGGATCAGCCACAATCGCCTCGGCGATCAGAGCAAGGGCATCTTCTGCCTTACCTTCGGAATAACGCCTAATCGCCTGGGCTAATGCCAGGTCTGACTCGCGAGTGACAAACCGATCCAATAGCTTGATCAATTCTTCCTCGGATTGATAACCGTGTAGGGTTACCGCAGCCTGCCCGTGACGAAACAGTTTCAGGGTTGGCACGCTGGCAATGCCGTAATCTTTGGTGACCGCCACTTCTTGTTCGGTATCGACATTGACCAACAACACCTTACCGTTATAGTGATGGATCAATTTATCTAGAATCGGATACTGCCGTAAACACGGCCCTGCCTTCTTCGACCAGAAATTCACTAATACCGGTCCTTGCTGCGAATTATCCAGCACCAAGGCGTTGAAAGTATCCGCGTCGGCGGCGTGGATATAGGGCGAAGCGAGCGTGTCAACCATCGTGGCATGGTACGATGATTTTACGCTAACGCAACTACCCAGGTGGGTGGTTACTAAAATTCACCCGCAGAAAGATTACCCTTGGCTTAGCCGGTTACTTGCTTGAACTCCAGCACTTTACAATTCAATGCAGCGTTTTTTTGATCCCTTTACGGAGGGTAAATCCGGCTCAAGACGGGCTAGGGGTTTGTATCCACACTCGCCCGTCAGCTTCGCGGCTACATGTGCATGCCGTCCATGCCCATAAACATCAAAATATTCGCGGGTAACACCACGAAAGGCCGCATCATCCCGGCGTCTTCATGTTCCAAAATATGGCAGTGATACACGTACCGGCCGGTGTATTCCGCGAAGTTCATTCCCACGCTGACGATCTCGCCGGGATTAACCCGGATGTTGTCCTTCCAGCCCCGTTCGTTGGCGTCCAGCGTTCCATCCGCAACATACGACACCGGCGGTTTACCCACTGTATCCAGATAGCCGCTGAGCGGATCGTAATGGGTACTGGTGTCGGTCACGTCGAACACCTGGCGTGATAACGCCTGGAACTTCACCAGGTGTATATGGATGGGGTGGGTATCACCGGTCAAGTTGAGAAACCGCCACACTTCATTTGATCCCGACTCGGCAAACCAGTTGATCATGTCGGGAAATAAATGCGCGCCGGTGTAATAACGCGACAGCGTGCCGTCTTTATTTTTCAACTCGAATACCGGTTGATTCAGCGGCGGGTTCTTACCCAGCCCCAGTTCAATCAATTCATTTAAGAACAACATGTTGTTGATGGTATCTTCCACCAAGGCTATCAAGCGGTGTTGTTTATGTTGAAAGTTATCGTGGGTGATGCGCGTGTAACTCTTGGCCAAGCTTGCGGGCAGCGTGAATTTATCCGTAACCGGTTTGTTGCTCACCCGAAATTGCATGACATTGGGGTATTTGAGCCGATTCATGGCGTCGCTTACGCCCGGAACCACCGGCGGATCATTGCCATTATACGGCGCGGTCGCCGTGTTCACCCAACGCAAGTTCTTACCTTTGAAATTGGCAAAATTAATAATTAAATCCGCGCGTTCGGCGGGGGCAAGGATAATCCCCTCGTCATTGGCGAAGCTCACCGGTGCACCTAGCAATCCTTGATCGGTACCGATCTGCTTGATCATGCTGTTACACGGCGTGCCGTTGTCGTCGATCAATACCAGGCGATACACGCGCGCGTTGGAAGCGTTGAGCACCCGCAACCGGTATTGCCGCGCCTCAACTTCCTTGAACGGCCAAATCTTGCCGTTAACCAGCGTCACCGGACCGAAAAACTCCATCACATCGGTTTCCACTTTATAGACCAAGGCGCCGTTGAGTTTACCATTGGCCTCGGTGTCCAAATTACGATCCTGAATCACCAACGGAATCTCAAATTCGGCTTCGTCGGACTTCGGCACCAACCCCAGCGCCCGCTCTTCCGCATCGCGAATGATCCATAACCCGGACAAACCGGCGTATACATTCAAGCGTGTCGTCGCCATGGCGTGATCGTGGTACCACAACATAGCGCTGTTCTGATTATTGGTATACTGCACCAACTGCGATTGATTGGGAAACGCCGCGTTCTCCGGCCAGCCATCGCTATCGGCCTCGGTCTTGGCGCCGTGTAAATGCACCACGGTCCAGGGGGTAACACTGTCGAGATTGGGTTGCGGCACACCGCCACTGGGACCGGCGTCGTTTTGCGGCGGTTCGGCGCTACCCGTGGTGGCAATAAAGGCGCGATACGGGACATGACCTTGCAAATGGTTGATCCAATCCACCCTAACTTTCTCACCCCGATTAACTTCAATGGTAGGCCCTGGGATTGATCCCTGATACGACCATAATCCAGTTTCGGGAAGTTGCGCGTGTAATTTTACTTTGACATTGCGCAGGCAGATTTGCAGAACATTGACACAATCTTCATTGTCATCGGTTTTTTTAGGGCGCAGCACCGGAGGTGTCGGTAATGTATCTTGGAAGGGTTGTAATGTGTCCAGTGTAATATCCATTGATAAGCTCTCCGTGTTAAATAACAAACTCTATTTTATAAGATGTGAAAAAATAACCGCCCTCACGGGACATGTCAGATTTTTCTTCGCAATTGAAGCGATGCAGTCGCGATATTCTGTTGGGTTTAATCTAAAAAATCAACCGAATGGCTTGGTGAATATTTCACAAAAAAACGTATTGCATAGCCTATAAAAATCCGTGACCATCACGCTTTATGCCGTGGGAATTTTGCTTTCGTCAACACACCTGGCTTGCGCATCGTGCAAACTAAAATAGTGCTTTTATAAAAAATCGACGCCAGTCCAAACTTTACACCTTGTGCGGATAAACCTATCCTTCATCGCGCATCGCAATGCCTGCGCTCATCGCCGCGACCAACCGTGGTATTATAAAGGGATGTTTCAAACGGCCAATAGGTCGCCTGGGTCAGATCATTATTTACCCAAACCAGCATGGGATGCTCTATGCCCTCACGATCGATATCGAGTCCGACCATATAAACGCCGTCCTTATGGCGACTAACCCGCGAAAAAACCATCGTGTTGCCTCACATTTTGAACACCACAGATACTATCCTTTTCTTACCGGGTTGAAGTTGCCGGCTTATCCGGCCCCCGAAACACAATACATTCGCGAATGCGGGGATCGAAGGGATCGGCGTATTGGGTGGCGTAAAATAAATTTAATAAATAATCCACGCGCGCGATCACGTAGGTAGTGCGGTATTGCGCGCTTTTTTGGGCATGACCCGCACGGCTATTTAAAACGGCGTCGCTGAACGGGAAATCCGCATCCCGCAGGGTTTTCCATTCCGCCTGGGCTTGTTTTAGTTTATCTTGGCAATTCGGGCCTAGCCTACCCAAAAATTCTGAATACAACTGCTCCAGTCCCGCCTCCCATGTTTTATATACCAGGGCTTCACACTCCGCATAATAGGCATCGGCAGGACGCCCGGTTTTTTCAAACCCCTTGTCGCAGAGGGAATAGGCGACCCTGGCTTTTTTGTCGATGATCTTTTTATCAAATAAAATTGCATGCGGCAGGGTCACCCCCAGCTCTTTAAGATAACGGCTTGAATAAAACTTACCGTCACATACACCCCGTACGGATTCACACCGTAGCGCGATCAGCGTAGTATTCCCGTGCCATAAATAATAATCCAGTTCCGGCGCCAGCTTTTCTCCCGCGCCAAAATAATCATTAAACGCCTTGATGAGGGCTGGCATCGCTTCGGACTGAAATTGAACGTAGGCGAAACGTTCTTTGTAATAGACGTAGGTAACCGTTGGCAAGCGTAACGAACCCACCCTGGGTTTATCGTTTTTACGCTCATAGGTAATAATATTGGCATCGGTGGTGCTGGCCGACATCGACCACATCTCGCGAACATTGTCACTGACGTCGGTCCCCCAGGCGATCCCGTCGAATCCGTTGGTTTCATTCTGGAAAGCAAACCCTGGCGACTGTATAAAAACATACAACAGCAGTAATATGCCGATTTTTTTCATGACGCCTCTCGTCTATGTTGTTTTAACCACGCTACCGAGAAAAATACCAGAAAAATAAGCGGTAAAACACCGATATTTATTGCTTTCCATCCGTACTGGTATTGCAATACACCGGCCGAAAGGCTCGACGCGGTCACCAGGGCGAACACCAGAAAATCGTTGAGCGCTTGGGCCTTGGCCTTTTCGTCGATGTGATAGGTTTCGGTTAACAGGGTCGAGCCTCCCACAAATAAAAAATTCCAACCAATTCCCAGCAGCAACAATGCCACCCAAAAATGCAATAAATCCGTCCCCAATAAATTCACCACGACACAGAGTCCACTGAGTACCGCGCCGGTCAACATGATATTCAACACCCCCAGACGACGGATCAAGTGCCCGGTAACAAACGATGGCGCAAACATGCCAAGCACATGCCACTCGATCACAAAGGTTGTATCGTCAAACAGGTGCGCGTGGTGGTGCATCGCCAAGGGCGTGGCCGTCATGACCAGCGCCATGATCCCATACCCCAGCGCCGCGCCCAGGGCCGCGACGACATAGGCTGCCTGTCGAGCGATCTGTGGCAAGGGGCGGCCGGCGGAGCGCGCTTCGTCTACCGTCGGAGGCGGTATGCTAAGCACCACTAACGCTAGGAAGGATAAAAGATAAAGCCCCGCCAGCGCGATGTAACTGCCGGTAAATTGTGTCGCGGCGAATAAACCGCGGGTCCAATTCGCAAGATTCGGCCCGACCACGGCGGCGATTACGCCCCCCGCCATCACATATGAAATCGCTGTGGGACGATAGTCGCTGCTCGCCACATCGGCGGCCGCGAATCGATAGAAGGTTCCAAACCCATTAAACGCGCCCACCAGGGCGGTGCTGATGCAAAAATACCAAAAATTCATCTGCGCAATAGACCACGCGCCTAGGCCAGCGCCGCCAATACCCAACAGCGTGCCCAACATAAAACCGTGCCGTCTGCCGATCTGTTTCATGAGCATTGACGCGGGGATCGTGGTTAACATGGTTGCAAAAAATTGCACCCCTAACGGCAGGGTCGCTAGTGATTTGTCCGCGGCGAGCTGGTAACCCACCAAGGACGACGTCGCCACCAACAACACATTCCCCGTATTCATAAGCGCCTGGCAGAATGACAACAGCCAAACATTGATTTTCATTTTATTCATCGGTTTACAACATCCTCTCTAAAAATTCAGAACCCTCTGAATACCCCAGAGGCCCTCGCGCTTGTGGATTATTGATAACGCTAACATTAAGAGCCCGGATTTAAGCCGCAAATCCTGCAACGATTGCCACCAGCCCGCCTGCGACGGTATTGCAAATAACCCAAACAGGCCCAGTACCAACCAACGCATTAACAGATCCCCGGAGATACTTTTTTTTCAACTAAGCGTCGTAGAGGCTAGCATAATAATGCTATGTTTACAGCGTGTAATACACCTTCGCTGCGCGGTTACTCCTTACCACGGCAATACGCCCTGTTTATTCAACTGCAGCAGCAGCCCCCACCGTGTAGCCTTCGCACCACAACTCTCCAACCATCAGGTCTCAGTGTTTGCAGGCTAACACACCGTCGCCGTTTAATTCGGTAGAAAACCCCGCTTTGCGTAATCGTTTCGCAACTTCGTTGGACAGATCACGTCCGCCACGGAGTTTATTGGGTGAACCCGTGTAATGAAACAATTTACCTTTGTACACTAAGACCCGCGCAAGCTGGTCGTAAAAAACCTGCGAGTAGAGTTCCCCGGCAATCCCGAAGCGCGGGGGGTCATGTAAAATAGCGTCGACTGAACCTTGGGCAAGGGACCGAATCTGTTCAGTGATATCGCCATGGGTTAAGCTCAAGACGGGATCCTGCGGCGGCGACCAAGGATTGAGACTCCGCAACCAGAGTACATCGGCATTTTTTTCATACGAGAATATTTGCTTGGCTCGCCCTTGCAAACACCAAGCGGCAAAATAACCCAGCCCACCGCAGGTGTCCAAGATCACTTTACCGCGTGGCTGGATCAATCCCACTTTACGCTCGGCATCGGCGTAAGGCGAAACCTGCGCCGTGGGGAGCATTTTGATGCCATCGATTTCAAACGTCGGAGGCCCCCACGGGGTCGGCACTAGTTTTATCAACGCCGTCGTGAAACGTGACACCGGCTGAAAGGCCCCGTTAACCCAATAATAAATCGTTCTGTCATGACTGGTTTGTAGGAAAGGATATAGTGTACCCTGCCATAACCAGCCCTCGGCATTCACCTCGGCGGTCGTGGTCGTACGCCCAAGATCAAACGAGCACTCTACCGTGGCCGCGTGGGCGTACAGCGCGGCGCGTAACTGCGCGTGAACCTGCTGGGTTAGCAATGGCCTCATATCGATAAATTTTCATTAGCGGTGGCTGGCGAAACTCAATCGTAGCAGTTGTTCAACCCGCTACAAAGCGCGATTTTAATCCAATCGAAGTCGGAGCTCCCGGCCGTTCGGATGCGCGGGAATTGAACCCGATTGTGGTACACTAAACAGAAACCAAAGGAGGGAGTTATGCTGAGACTAAACGCACTGTTGGTCACGGGTTTGTGCAGTTTATCGCTATTCGCATTCGCTGACGGTACCGCCACTACCACGGAACAGGAAAAATACGCTGCTTGGGCAAATCAACTCTGGCAATCCCTTCATCGTCAACACGGTAAGATCGAATTACCCAATGGAATGGCAACGTTATCGATTGGTGAGAAATTCTATTATCTCAATCCAGACGACGCCGACAAAGCCTAGACCTTCTATAACGTGCATGAGTACTAACGCCACCTGGATAGACCAAGACCTGGCCGTGGTCTGGCATCCTTGTACTCAAATGAAGGACCACGAATGGCTGCCGTTGATCCCAATACGGCGCGGCCAGGGGGTTTGGTTAGAGGATTACGACGGACAACGTTATCTGGACGCCATTTCCTCCTGGTGGGTCAATCTGTTTGGTCACAGCCATCCCTATATTAATAATGCGCTCCGCGCGCAACTGGACAGCCTCGAACATGTATTACTGGCCGGGTTTACCCATGCACCGGTGATAAGGCTATCGCAGCGTTTGGTTAAGCTCGCCCCGCCGGGGCTAACACGGTGTTTTTACGCCGACAACGGTTCCTCGGCGATCGAGGTGGCCTTGAAAATGAGTTTTCATTTTCATCGCAACCAAGGCCAATCGCTCAAAACAAAATTTATTACCTTGAGCAATAGTTATCACGGTGAAACCTTGGGGGCATTGGCGGTGGGCGATGTTGCACTGTATAAACAAACCTACGCCCCACTGCTGATGCAAGCCATCACCGTCCCCTCGCCGGATTGTTATTTGCGTGAACCGGGCAGCGGCTGGCGGGAGCATAGCATCGCACGTTTTGAGGTGATGCGGACGGCACTGCAACAACACGCCCACGAACTGTGCGCAGTGATCGTTGAACCCCTGGTGCAATGCGCGGGCCACATGCGCATGTATGATCCGGTGTATTTAAAATTATTGCGCCAGGCTTGTGACGAGGTGGGCGTACATCTTATCGTGGATGAAATCGCCACCGGGTTCGGCCGTACCGGAACATTGTTTGCCTGCGAACAGGCCGACATCAGCCCCGATATCCTCTGTTTGGGCAAGGGGCTCACCGGGGGTTACCTGCCCTTGTCCGTGGTGCTGAGCACCGAAACAATCTATCAAGCGTTTTATGCAGACTATGCACAACTTAGCGGATTCTTGCATTCACACAGTTACACCGGCAACCCCCTGGCCTGTACGGCGGCCAACGCCAGTTTGGATATTTTTGAGCAACAACCCATCTTGTCACGCAACGCCCAGCTTGCCCGTTATATGCTGGACGCGGTGCAGGAGCTGCGCGCCCATCCGCATGTCAGCGAAATTCGTCAGCAGGGAATGATCCTCGCCATCGAGTTGATCAAGAATAAAGCCAAGGGTGAGCCTTATCCCTGGCAAGAACGTCGTGGCCTACGTGTTTATCAACATGCCCTTGCCCAAGGTGTATTGCTGCGGCCGCTGGGCAATGTGATTTATTTCATGCCGCCTTATGTTATTAACCACGATGACATTGATCTGCTGGTGAGGGTTACCACCGACGGTATTCATTTCGCGACCAATGAAGCTTAGTGACCGATGCGCATCCCACGGCTTTATCATCCAGAGAAACTTTCCGGTAACACGGTGACCCTGACGGCCGACGCCAGCCAACACGTCAGCAAGGTGTTACGTTTGCGTGAAGGCGCGGCCGTGGTTATCTTCGATAATCACGGTAGTGTTTACAATGCCCACGTGCAATCCGCCGGTAAGCCCACCGTGCTGCGGTTAGATACACTCCTAACGGAAAATAATGAATCACCGCTACGGCTACACGCGGGCATTGCGATGATTAAAGGCGACCGCATGTCCTATGCCTTGCAAAAAGCGGTCGAACTGGGGATCCAAGACATTACACCGTTGGTTACCGAACACACGGTAGTACAACTAAACACCGAACGCCGCGATCATAAACACGATCATTGGACCGGCATCATTCAAAACGCCGCCGAACAAGCCCAACGTAGTCGTATGCCTACCCTGCACCCGGCAATACCGTTGCAAACCTGGGTTCATGCGGTACAGGCGTCGCTACGGGTTTATTTTGATACCGAGGCCAGGCATGGATTAGCCACACTTGATACACAACCAACTTCGATTGCCTTTTTAATTGGGCCAGAAGGCGGTTTAAGCCCGGCAGAATGCCGGCTCGCGGAGCAGTACGGCTTTATTGCGGTCCGGTTAGGTCAACGTGTCTTACGCGCGGAAACGGCTGTCGTGGCCGTGGCGAGTGCATTACAAACCCGCTGGGGTGATTTCTAAAAACCCGATTTTTATAGTTACCTTTAACTCGCCTTCACCAGATTTATCAAACGCATTTCCAGGTCATCAATATCCGGAATAATCGCGGTGGTGCCGTTGACATTGACCGTGGATTTGATCGAGGGGCGTACCGCGGGCTCAGGATCGCTAGGATGAATAGCGTTAGGCCGAATGATCTGCAAGCTGGGCAGGCTCTGCATTAAAATTCCAAAATACGGTAGGCGGTTATTACCATTTAAGGTATTCACGATGGCAATGCGGCAACTCTTATGGATCCGGCTGATCTGACCTTCACTGGCCATCTCCAAGGAAATCACCGGGATATGGCGCTCGCGCCAATTGATCATGCCAAGCAACCACTCCGGGGCGTCGTCCATGATTTCCGGTTGGATGTAGGGAATGATTTCCGCCACCGAGGCATTGGGCAATAACCCGATCTCTTTGTGTAAGGGCAATAATAAACAATGCACGGCATCGTATTGACGGCGTTGCATGGCCTGCAAATTGGCACCCGCACCCTGGGCGGTGGTCAGTTCGGTATTGTCAGTCATTTAGCTGGCCGCGCCGTGGTGAGTCATTAAATAACCGGTCAGACGGCGCGCGAGGTATTCCGGACTGCCCACCACCTGTACGTCGCAACTGCGCCGCACTGTATCCGGCATGCTGCTGATCACGCAAGTTTCCGCCGATTGTACCCACACCTGCCCACCCAAGGCGCGCAGGTTGCGACAACCCATCGCCCCATCGTCACCCATGCCGCTAAAGATAATCGCCCCGGCGCGTTGCCGATAACGGTTGGCGATGTCGGTAATAATGCGATCGATCGACGGTGTGTAATGACCAGGCTGGGAGACGGCCTCCAATTCGAGATTGCCGATAGTGTTGATCCCCAACCGCTCATTGACGGGCGCCACCACCACTTCTTGATGCCGCAGCAAGTGACCCTCGCTCGCCGGCAGCACCTTCAATTTACATTTGCGGCTGAGCTGCGCCGCTAACAATTGTACGAAATTGGCGCCCAAGTGTTGCGCGACAATAAATGCGGCGGGAACGTCGGCGGGTAAACCCGTCAAGAAACGCTTGAGCATATCCGGGCCACCCAGGGACGCGCCTAATACCCAGATATTTTTAGCGATGACATGGGCGGCATCACGCGGCCGCGCACTATAGTTACCGGACTTAATCAAGGTTTGTTCTATCATCGACAAAGAAGTCACGTCGAATTTTTCATTCCCAGTAGACTCGGCAATCTTACGTAATAGGCTTTGGTACCAGAGATCGCTGATCTTAGGTTCGTTGACGGTTAAGGCCGTGACGTCATTAAAAATGATGGGTAAACTGACATTATCCAGCAGTTCACTCAGGACTTCTTCATCGTGTTCGCTGTGGTCGTGCAAATCGAGCAATATCACCGCGGCGTTGGCCTTTTCCAGCTTGCGCAAGAATAACCGGGTGAGGGGTTCCATCAACACCACCTGCATGCCGGTGCTCGCCACCACTTTGCGCAACCGACTGCGCTGCTGCACGGAGTCCGAGGCAATCGCGATGTTGACATGGTGCAGCGAAAGCTGCGCCACCCCAGTATTCACACTATCGGTACTACTCGGTGTAGACATAGTTAATCCAGCGTGCACCCCTTACCGTATAGTTCATAAGGAGAGTAGTTTATTGATGTTATCCAGCAGTTCCGCTTCGCTATAAGGCTTACCCATGTAGATATTTACACCGATGCTCAGGGCACGATCGCGATGTTTCTGACCGGTACGCGAGGTGATCATGATTATCGGTAAACGATTCAGCACCGCATCGTTACGGATATTGGTGGCCAGTTCAAAACCGTCCATGCGCGGCATTTCCACATCCAGCAACATAATATCGGGCTTATGTTCTTGTAATTGGGTCAAGGCGTCCACACCGTCCTTGGCCGATATCGTATGGAAATTATTACGTTCCAAGAACCGGGTGGTGACCTTGCGCACGGTAATAGAGTCATCAACCACCATCACTAGGGGAACGTGTTTCTCTGCTTCCTCCGCAACCGTGCTGATCAGGGATGGCTCATTGGCTACAGCATACTCCACGGCGGCGGCGCGGATCAATACACCCAAGTCGAGAATCAGCACCACGCTACCATCCCCCATGATGGTGGCGCCGGCGATGCCGCGCAGCGCACTGAGCTGGGGGCCCACCGGTTTTACCACAATTTCGCGGCTACCGATCAATCCATCGACGTGTACCGCGGCACGGTGCTCGCCGGCGCGAACCAACAATAAGGGGATGCGCCGTTGTTCCTCGCCGGGGGGTTGTAAACCGGTTAATCCCAGCATCGAACTCAAGTGAATATAGCGATAGTCATTGTCCAGCCATTTATAAGACGCCTGCGGGTCATTCTGTAAACGTAAAATTTCCTCGCGCGGCACACGCTCAACCGATTCCACACCGATCAATGGGATGGCATAGTTATTTTCGCTGACATGGATCATCAGGGCGCGCACCACCGATAGGCTCAGCGGCATACTGATACGGAAGCTCGCACCCTTGCCGGGTTCGGTCTTGATTTCTAGGTGTCCACCGAGTTGTTTAATCTCGCTGTTCACCACGTCCATGCCCACACCACGACCGGCGATTTGGGTAACCGTTTCAGCAGTGCTAAACCCGGATTCAAGAATGAATTCGATCAAATCATCTTTGCTGACGCTCACCCCAGGTTTGATCAGACCGCGCTCCATGGCCTTGCTGCGGATGGCCTCTAAATTAATCCCAGCACCGTCGTCACTTACGCTGATAACGATGTCGGAAGACTCGCGCGCAAAACTTAGTTTAATTTTGCCGGATTCCGGTTTACCGCGGGCCCGGCGTTCCTCGGACGATTCAATACCGTGCGCGATGGCGTTGCGTAACATGTGTTCAATCGGTGACATTACCCGTTCCAGCACCGTGCGATCCAATTCGGTGTCCGTGCCAAGGATTTCCAGTTCCGCGCGTTTATGTAATTCATCCGCGGCCTGACGCACGATACGCCGTAGGCGTGGCACTTGTCCGGCGATGGGCACCATCCGGGTACGCATCAAGCCTTCTTGCAATTCGGTATTAACCCGTGACTGCTGTAATAACAAGGTCTCGGATTCGCGTGTAAGATTGGTTAAAATCCCACGCAGGCTATTCAAGTCATTCAAGGATTCCAACATGCCGCGCGACAAGGTTTGCATTTGGGTAAAACGATCAAATTCCAACGGGTCGAAATCCGGGTTTTTTTGCACGCTGTCTTCGTATCGGTATTGGATTTGGGTTTCGGTTTCTATTTCAAACTTGCGCAGCTGTTCGCGTAGGCGGGTAACGGTGTCATCCAGTTCTTTGATATTAAAGCGGAACGCGTTGTTTTGCTGCTCCATGCGCGAACGGTAGATACTCACCTCACCGGCAAAGTTGACCAGGTTATCCAACAGATCGGCGCGCACCCGCACCTGTTCACCACGAGGCCGGTGCAAACCGCCAGCCTCGGTTATTGTCGCAACTTCGGTCGCAGGCTCGGGCGCTAACGCCGCGAACTCATGGGACACAGTATCTGCCACTTCCAACGGCGTATCAAACGCCATCTCGACAGTGGGCGCGGACTCCGGTTCAACCGACTCAAGTTCGGGTAAGGGTTGTATGATGGGTTGCGACGGTAACCCGTCCAGAGAAATATCCACTTCCATGACGATATCGTCAGGGCCACCAGCAGCAGCACTTTCGGCTGCTACTGGTGTTTCTTTAAAAAAATCGTCGTCTACCGCGTGGCCGATGGCCAGTTCATTGATGATATGGATTAATTGTAGCGCCGCTTTTGGAACTTGGTTACCGCGCACAATATCCAGCATACCCACCAAGCGATCCTGGGCTTTTTGTAATACCTGTAACATTTGCGGATTAACCGTCAGGTCTTGCTCCACCACCGCGGTTAACATGGTTTCAATGCTGTGACTCAGATCGCCGATCTCGGTCACTCCCGCCATCCGCGCGCCACCTTTTAAGGTGTGCAGTTGCCGTTGCAAGGCACGTAGGTGTTCTTTATTGTCGAGTTCATTCATCCACGCGTGCAAGGTATGATCGCTGTCGTTGAGGATATCCACGCCTTCTTCTAAGAAAATCTCCAGCAACTCCATATCGTAGTCGGGCGTGCGATCCAGGTCGGGGCCGCTCTCATTTAAGAGAGTTCTGGCCGCCGTTTGCCCGCTCGTGGTCGTAACCGCGGCGGGTGTTTGTGGTGCTGGCTGGCTGGGTGGGATTTGTATATCTGGAATTATCGAGGGAATTACCATCAAGGCCTCAGCCCTGGCGAGTAATCGGCTATTATCGGGTAAAACAGCACCCGGCACATCGAGCAGTTTTACCGTGGTTTGTATGTATTGCTCGCACTCTTGCAGCAACGAGATAAAATCCGCATCGACGCTGATAGTCTCGTCTTCTAATAGCCGCACGTGGTCTTCGAGGGGACCGAATAAATCGGCGATTTCGGGCACGTCGGCGGTGCGTGAACTACCTTTAATAGTATGTAACGCTCGTTTTAATTTTGAATTGGCGCTCCGATCCTGACCCGCATACCAACCGTCGATATATTCGTGAATATTCTCAATATGCGCATCAATTTCTTTGCGGTAGATATCCAATAGCACCGGATCGATAGCCGGGGCCGGGATCGGAATAATTTCGGTTGAATCGAGCAGCTCCGCCGAAAGATCAAACGCCGCCGCGGCCAGATCAAACTGTTCGTTAAGCGATGATTCTGGAACAGCATCCAAATCGATATTAATGACGCTGGCTACCTCATCCAGACTCAGTTCGGGCGTGTCGGTCGCCTCGGGTACGGCCAAGGGCGGCGCATCGCGAGCAAATTGCAAACCGGGATGAGAACCGATTTCTTGGGTGACGGTGGGTTGGTCATCATCCCATGGGGTTAATTCAAGATCATCGCTTTCCAACTCCCCCACGTTGGGTGCAAGGCTGGGGCTGGTGGCGAGTGGTGGTTCTACGGGTGGCGGCGGGCTCACCGGGCTAACAAGGTTAGTCGGGGCCTTAGGTACTTTGACGGCGGTGGTTTTACCTTGACTGATGGCATCCACCCGCGACATCAGGTTGAAAATTTCTTGTCCGGGTTTACCCCCCGAGCGAAACAGTTGCAATAACCCAGGCAACTGGTCACGCGCGGTGCCCAATAACTCAAACATCTGCGGGCTATGCTGTACCGTATGGTCAATCACCCGGTTGAGCATATTTTCAAACGCCCAGGCGAATTCACCCACGTCCACGGCACCCACTAAGCGCCCCGACCCCTTCAGGGTATGAAAGGAACGGCGTAATTCTTTCAAGGCGGTGGTACTCTCGGGATTGTTGTACCACGCCGGTAACAGCCGGGAAATATTCGCGTGTTCTTCGTCGGCTTCTTCTAAGAAGATCTCGACAATCTCATCATCCAACTCATCGGCGAGGGTGCTGTTTTGTGTTACTACAGCAATAGGCGGCGGCGCGGCTGGTTTTGCAGGAGTTGTCGTTGGGCTGTTGGCGGTGGGATTGTTGCGCGGTAAATTGAACTCTTGCGAGATGCTGCCTTCCACCTCGGGTTCTTTGATATCGTCGGCTCGATTCAGTTGCGCGAGATTATCGAAGCCGCGAATATCGATCATCGACGAGTCGCCAGTATCTTGCGTGCTTGCTGTTTCTAGATCCGCCTCCGCTAACGCCGAAATATCCATTTGTTGGGTAACGTCTTGCGCGTCGTCAGGTTCACCGGTCTGGGCCAGATCGACCAGGGTTTGATCGGCTACGGTCGGTTGTTTCTCCCGCGCCTTGGTAGTGGTTGTGACGGTCTCGCCCTCAAGACGGGTAATGCCCAGATCTAATAAGGATTGCTCCGCCACTTCCAGGATGGAAATGGGGTGCCCCCAACTCTCCACCAAGGATTCAAGATAATATTCAACACTGCTGATCGAATCGGCCAATAACTCTAGGCTGCGGGTATCGGGCCGCAGCTGGGTATTGAGTATTTTGCCCTGGATATAACCCGCGGCGGACTTCAAGATATTCGCGGCACGGCCCAGCGATAACATTGACAATGAACCACGGATACGATCCAACAGTTCCGGCACGTCTTTTAGTAATTGAATCTGCTTGGGAGCCCGGCCGTATTCATTAAACGCATCTTTAATAACACTCAAGTCCACCTTGGCTTCGTCTACCACCCGTTTGATGAGTTTGCGCTTCTCCGGATCGAGCAGTTGTTGCGCGGTTTTATCCTCGGCATCGGGTTGCAGCTGGCGACTGGTGGTAGTGATCCGTGGCTCGGTTAACACATTTTCAATCGTGAGTAAGGCGCTGGCAACGTTCATTAACTCGGCTTCGCTGATCGCACGTTTACCCTCGAACAGTTCGCGTAACACCACCAGTTGTTCTACTAGGATGTGGCGTTGATCGCCGAAACCCAGCATCCCGAGGGTGTCGGCCATTTGGCCCAATTTCTCCACCATCCCCTTGAGCATTATCGGTTGACGATCGGGGTTGCGCATGAACACGTCCAAGGAATCCTTGACCGCCATCAAATCATCGATCATGACGGCCGACACGGTCTTCATTAACGCGGCATTGGGCGCGGTAAGATCCGCGCGTGCGCGCGTCAGGGTCTCTTTATCCGGCATCACGGTCGCCAGATGAAAAGCATCCTTAATTTCAGTAACCCGTGTACCGTCCGAGCTGGAACTGGCAACGTAATAGAGGAGATTCTTGAGCAAATCCAGCGGCGGTTCATTGGAAAGCGCGAATTCACCCTTGTCGATGAGTTTCTTCACATGGCGATCAACCTGGCCAAGCAACATCTTGACCGCCACCGAGGAATCAATCCCGTGGTCTTGTAATGCCTCGATCACTCCGCTGGCGGCCCATAACATTCGACTGGCATCGGGTTCGTTGGCCGATTTGCGTAACTTTTCGATCACCGTGCCAATTTTATTCAGCCCGGAATTAATATCATGACCGCGAAACCAATCCAGCAACCCTAGGTGATAGGCATGGCGTAATTTGCGCGCCAAGGTGTCGATCGGTTGTTCGGCGCGTTCCAGCGGGATAGGCGCATCGACCTCCAAATTCGGAGAGAACAAGGCGCTCTCGGTGAGCAATCCCGCATTGCGCACGGCGCGCAGATCGTTTAGCAACGGCAATAAGATGATCGGGTAGTCGGCTTGTCCCGCCTGTAATTTTTCTAAATAATCAGGCAACCGCAACATACCACGCATCAACACCTCATAAGCATCCTCGCGGTTAGCCACGCGCTTATCGATGATCGCCTGGGTCGAACGTTCGAGTTCTTCGGCCAACATAGCCGCGCCGTAAAGTTCCACCATTTGTAGCGTGCCGTGCACTTGGTGCAAATAATTCAAACAAAATTGCAATTGGGATTGATCGCTCGGCGTCTCGACAAAAGTTTCCAACGCCTGGCGTGCTTGCGCCATGGTGGTATCAATCTCGGCTTTGACCCAATTTAGAATGTTGCCGTCTAAGGTACGCACTTGTGCCATATTAACTACCTTGGGCCTGGGTAACGGTTCGTTTATAGGCACAAACGCTCGACGTGACGCTGGCTGTCATCTGCGGATGCGTCCAGCCAACGGCTTCACCCGGACCTACCATCAGTACCCCGCCGGGTTTGAGGAATGCCACCAGCGCGTTTAATACACTGCGGCGGCGTTCTGGTTTGAAATAGATTAATACATTTTGACACACAATGATGTCCATCTGCCCGACCTTCTGTGAATCAAGCTGCAAGATATTAATCGGCAAAAAACACACCCGTTGTGTCAAGCTGGGCTGAACCTGTACATGGTCGCAGTCCACATCTTGCAAATAGGTCCGGCGCATTTTCTCCGGAACGTTCTTGATGCGGCGTTTATGATACAAACCACGCCGCGCGGATTGTAATGCCGCACGGCTCACATCCGAGGCGGTAACTCCATAATAGACGCCTTGGTCGTATTGGGCGACAAACTGATCCAGCATCATGGCCAGTGAATACGGTTCTTCGCCGGTGGCGCAACCCACACTCCACACTTGAATAGTATAGGGCCGGGGGTTGTGCTGTATAAAAGAAGGTAAGAGTTTATTGCGAATATAACTCAAGGAATGTTCATCACGATAGAAACGCGTTTCATGCACGGTAAGGCGATCGACCAGTACCTCCCACTCAATTTGCCCGAGTGGCTCGCGTACAATCAACTCATAGTAGTGTTGATAATCCTCAATCCGTAATTCCCGCATGCGGATCGCGAGGTTGGTAATTAAAAACGTCTTACGCGCAACCGGCAACGTAATACCCGTACGCTCTTCCAGCAGGTCTACCCACTGCTCGAATTGACCGGCTTCCATATCCGCTGGCGCGATGTAGCGCCAAGCGGCGGACTGTGATTGTTCTTGGGTGGACATCAATGCGTATCATCCTAATGGATTACAACGGCAATTTAAATCCCGCCACTGAACGACGCAGTTCATTGGCCAATTCGGCTAAATTACCGATCGATGCCGCGGTTTCATTGGTACCGGCCGAGGTTTGGGTGGTAATTTCTTGAATCACGTTCATGGTATCGGAAATGTTATTAGCCGCGCTAGCCTGTTGGCGCGCCGAATCGGAAATATTACGGATCAATTCCGCCAAGTGCTTGGACACATTTTCAATTTGTTCCAAGGCGGTACCGGCGTTCTGTGCCAGTTGCGCTCCCTGTACCACACCGGAGGTGCTTTGTTCCATCGAAGCCACGGCCTCTTTGGTATCGGATTGAATACCTTTTACCAGCGCTTCAATCTGCTTAGTCGCATCAGCGGAACGTTCCGCCAAGCGTTGTACTTCGTCCGCCACCACCGCGAAACCGCGCCCGGCCTCACCGGCCATGGCGGCCTGAATCGCCGCGTTTAAGGCCAAGATATTGGTTTGCTCGGCAATGTCATTGATCAATTCCACGATATCACCGATTTCCTGCGAGCTTTCACCCAAGCGTTTAATACGTTTGGATGTTTCTTGGATCTGCTCGCGAATGCCGTCCATACCGCGAATCGTACGGCGCACCGCCTCGGTACCCTTGACGGCGATATCCACCGAGTTATTGGCTTCTTCCGCCAGTTCCCCG
The DNA here is from genome assembly GCA_016194635.1 of Gammaproteobacteria bacterium. Lineage (GTDB taxonomy): Bacteria > Pseudomonadota > Gammaproteobacteria > UBA6429 > Thiohalophilaceae > JACQBC01. Next base: position 100,436 of record JACQBC010000021.1, read on the forward strand.
GCATGGCGTGACACGGCCTCGATCGACACTGCCATTTCATTAATCGCCGAGGAGGCACCGGTGATCTGTTGCGCTTGGTGATCCGATGCCTCGGCAAGGTGGATAGCGGTGGCCTGGGATTGTTGCGCGGCCGTGGATACCTGCTGGGTGGTTTCGTTAATCGCCTGCACCAGGTTACGCAAAGCATCGATAGCGTAGTTAATCGAATCGGCGATAGCGCCGGTGATATCCTCGGTTACGGTGGCTTGCACTGTTAAATCACCGTCGGCCAAATCACCCATTTCATCCAGCAAGCGCAAAATGGCCTCCTGGTTACGGCGATTAGTATCTTCCGTGGTGCGGCGTTGAGCCTCGGTCGTCGACAATTGTAATTTGGAGTCGCGCAGGTAAATGAATCCCAACGCGACAATCAATAACAGTGATAACCCCGCCAACAGATACGCTATGGTCGGCTGCACCCGTTTACTGATTAAGCCTTCGTAGGCCCTACCGACTTGTTCAATTTTACTCAGAATTGCGCCAGAGCTCTTTAACACGTCTTCAGCCGAACCGGACACGTTAAACATTTCCGACGACTTCTCCATGATCGCGCCGACTTGCAGCTTGATCTGGTTAAACTTGGCGGACACATCCTCCAATTTTTTACGCGCCAGCGGGTCTTTAATCCGTTGGATCTTCTGAGTTTGATTGCCATTCAACATCGAATAAATAACGCTGCCGAACAACGCGGCGTCGCGACCGAAACGATCCGACGCCGTCACGGCTTCTTCACCGCCTTCCAACACCCGGCTGACGTTACCCGAGATACGCTGCACCAACATCAGTTGGCGGGTAGCGATGTAAACCTGATCCGCGGGCGCGCCTTGTTCTTTCATGGCGTCAACCACTTCGTCGGATTGCGCCAATAAAGTGGGAATTTGGTCGTTAATATTATTAACGCTATTCCGCATGGTTTGCACCACTTCACGGCGATTCAAAATCGTATCGATATTGCTGCGATAAGTCTTCCACATTGCGTCCAATTCCGTCAGCGCGGTCATTTCTTTATAGATGGCGGGATTGGATTGCTTCATTTGGTAATCCAAAATTTCTTGGAATTGTTTACGCGCGGTATCTAATTGGGGAAATACCTCGACGCGGCCGCGCGCCGCCTGGGAGGCGAGTTTGGCCAGTTCTTGGGATAACACCCGTTGGTTACCGAGGTTTAAGATGTAGGTCTTATCGTTTTTATCGCTCTGCGCGCCCATAAAAAACATAAACACCATGCCGCCGGCGGCACCGATCAATAACACAACCAAGATCAACATGATGCCACCGGAGGTAAAGCCGGTGGTTTGCATCGTTGGCTTCATTTTCATTTTTTCCTCTCCACAATCAGCAAATGAGTCATACGGTTACCATCCACAGTAAACGTTCATAAACGCGCGGCGACTTCCATGAATTTTTTCGCCGCCACTAAATTACGCACACTGAATACACCCCACTGGGTATTACCTTGTTTATAGCCGCCTACGATATATTCCTTATACAGCTCGGGCAAGCTGGATAAACCACCGACGCGTTCTTCATCGAAGAAATGGCGTAATCCCAGCGCATCATCCACCAGCAACCCCACCGCGAGTTTGTTGTAATGCACCACCAAAACGCGACTGCGGCGCCCAAGCTCGGTCAACCCTCCCTCAATATAGCCGCGTAGATCGATAATTGGCATTAACAAACCGCGCACATTGGCAACCCCCCGTACCCACGGCTTGACCTGGGGCACCCGGGTTAAGGTCGGGAAAATTAGTATTTCACTGACCTCTTCCAAGGGCGCAACTAATAATAACTCACCCACCCGAAATCCGATCCCCGACCAGCTGCGCTGCATTTCAACCTGTTGTGGCAGCCCCAGCGCCTTGGTCCGGCTACGCGTCTCAATTTCTTTGAGCAAGGCATAGGGCGCGGATGGAGACTCAGCAGCAACCATTGTTTTATTTCTTCAAGACGCTTTTGATCTTGGTTAATAGGTCGTTGCTGTCTACCGGTTTGGCGATGTAATCCTTGGCGCCTTGGCGTAACCCCCAGACGCGGTCGGTTTCTTGGTCTTTGGTCGTCACAATCAAGATGGGAATATGTTCGGTTTGTGGATCCTTGCTGAGCGCGCGGGTGGCTTGAAAACCATTCATTCCCGGCATGACCACATCCATCAGGATTACATCGGGCTTGAGCGACTTAGCCTGTTTAATACCTTCTTCGGCGTTATCCGCAGCACTGACCTGATGACCACCTTTTTCAAGGATGGCTCGCAACACATGCACCTCGGTGGGCGAATCATCCACAATCAACACTCTTGCCATGTTGCATTACTCCTCAAATAACAAATTTATCGAGCCTTATGCTTTAACCACGTATTTCTTGATAGCACCTAACAGTTCTTCCTTGGTAAACGGTTTGGTGAGGTATTGTTCAGAACCTACGATCCGGCCGCGGGCACGATCAAATAAGCCGTCCTTACTGGACAACATGATAACCGGGGTGGATTTAAAAAATTGATTATTCTTTATTAGCGCAGTGGTCTGATACCCGTCCAAGCGGGGCATCATGATATCGACAAAAATAATATCCGGACGGTGATCGGCGATCTTGGCCAGGGCTTCAAACCCATCGGTGGCAGTAAACACTTCACAGCCGGCTTTTTTCAACAGCGTCTCCGCCGTGCGCCGAATGGTTTTACTGTCATCAATGACCATTACCTTCAGTCCGGTAAATTCTTCTTCCATAAGTTTCTCAGCTAACACGTTGTTTTCCATCCTCATGAGTAAAATAACGCCCCCACGCTAGGATTTATTCCCTATAGCAAATAATGCTATAGTGAAAACACGGTGCGGCGTTATTTAACATAGTTTTGAAGAACAATCTATAAGTATTCATAATATTTAGGATATTTTGCCTCGTGTGTCTGCCAATTGCAGCCAATTTTTTGCCTGGTTAGTACGGTGTTCTACTTAAATCATCGGGCCGTTGTTAACCCACGACGCAGCCCTTACTTTACGTTAATCTTAGCTTCCAGTGTAACTTCACAGACCCCATCCCATGCCTATAGAACATTTGCTCCCGGTTCCCCATTTAACGACCGCCCAATCCGGTCCTTTACATACCCTAGAAGCGCATCTCCTGGAAAACCAGACCCAAATCGAAACCTGGTTCCGCCAGCAGTGGCAAAAAATCCCGGCCCCGTTTTACACCTCGGTGGATCTGCGTAACGCCGGGTTTAAGCTCGCACCGGTCGACACCAACCTGTTTCCGGCCGGGTTCAATAATCTTAACCCGGCGTTTCAGCATCTTTGTATCCAAGCCATGCAATCCGCGATTGAACGGATCTGCCCGGATGCAGCCAACATCTTGCTGCTGCCCGAAAATCATACCCGCAACCTGCATTATTTTGAGTCCCTGGCGACCTTGCGTGACATCATCAACAAGGCAGGTTATTCGGTACGTATCGGCAGCCTGAATCCGGAACTTGAAAAAAACACACTATTTTCATTGCCTTCCGGCCGGTCGGTGGAATTACACCCGCTGTTTCGCGAGGCAAATCGCCTAAAAATCACCGGCTTCGACCCCTGTGTCATCCTGTTAAACAATGATTTATCGGATGGCATCCCCGAAATCCTTAAGGGCCTGGAACAAACCGTTCTCCCTCCCCCGGACCTGGGTTGGGCAATGCGGCTCAAATCGGGTCATTTTGCCCATTACCGCCGGGTAGCCAAGGAGTTCGCCACTATTATCGACATTGATCCCTGGCTGATCGACCCCCTATTTCGCAATTGTGGCGAAATTAATTTTTTAAAACGCGAGGGTGAGGAGTGTGTGCGCAAAAATACCGAAATTGTGTTTGAGCAGATCCGCCAAAAATACGCCCAGTACGGTATCAACCAAGCACCGTTCGTGATCGTCAAGGCCGATGCAGGCACCTATGGCATGGGTATCATGAGTATTTACAACATCAATGAGCTGCAAGAACTCAATCGCAAGGAACGCACCCGCATGTCGGCCTCGAAGGGCGGACAACCCATCAGTAAAGTTATCATTCAAGAAGGCATCTATTCTCACGAAACCTGGGAAGGCGCCGTGGCTGAGCCGGTGGTTTATATGATCGACCACTTTGTCGTCGGTGGTTTCTACCGTGTCCACCGTGATCGGGGTCCCACGGAAAATCTCAATGCCCCCGGAATGTATTTTGAACCGCTGGCCTTTGCCGAACCCTGCAATACTCCAGACTGCAATAAAGCCCCTGACGCCAACCCCAATCGCTTCTACGCCTATGGGGTTATCGCACGGCTGGCCATGTTGGCGGCCGCGCGCGAATACGCCGAACACCGTTGATCCTACGTTAGCCCACAGACGGTGTAATGTGACGCTCAAACTCGGTGTGGTAATGGATCCTATTGAGACGATCCATTACGCCAAAGACAGTACCCTCGCCATGCTAGTGGAAGCCCAGCGCCGGGGTTATGAACTGTTTTACATGCGGCAAACCGATTTATTCATGCGCGACACCACGCCGATGGCCTCAATGCGGCGCTTGCGGGTCAAGCTCGACCCCGCGCAGTGGTTTGAATGGGGTGATCCGCAGCGGCAGCCGCTCGCGGAGTTGCAGGTGATCCTGCTGCGCACCGATCCGCCGGTGGACATGAATTACCTTTATACCACCCACTTGTTGGAGTTAGCCCAAAGCCGGGGGTGTCTGGTGGTGAATCGGCCGCAAAGCCTGCGCGACGCGAATGAAAAATTATTCATCTTGCAGTTTCCAGAATGTATTCCACCGACCTTGGTAAGCAGCCAGCCGGAATTACTCCGTGAATTCCTCAGCGCGCAGCATGACATCATCCTCAAACCCCTGGATGCCATGGGCGGTCGTTCGATCTTTCGCCTCACCCGCACCGATCCCAATCTGAATGTGGTGTTGGAAACCATGACCCAACTGGCAACCCGACCGATCATGGCGCAGCGTTATCTACCCGAGGTACGCGCCGGCGATAAACGTATTTTACTCATCGACGGGGAACCGATCCCCTACGCGTTGGCGCGCATCCCGGCAGTGGGTGAAACCCGCGCCAATTTGGCGGCCGGGGGCCAGGGTAAGGGGGTTGAACTCAGCGCACGGGATCGCTGGATCTGCGCCCAAGTTTCCCCGCAACTCAAAACCAAGGGCTTGTTATTCGTGGGATTGGATGTGATTGGCGACTACCTAACCGAGATCAATGTCACCAGTCCCACCTGTATCCGTGAGTTGGATCATGGGTACGGGCTCAACATCAGTGGCACACTGATGGATGCCATCGAATCACGCTTAAGGAAACCTTAGATGCGCCTCCTGTGCTGCGCCGTCATCCTGGGCTTAAGCGCCTGTCAACGCCTACCGTCTGCGTCGCACAGTCAGCAAGACTTTACAGCCTTTGGCAGCAGGCTCGAAGTAGAGTTATACGCGGTGGCTAAAAGCCAACAAGCCCGTATCTATCCCGAACTGGGCAAAGACTTGGAATATCTAGATTTCGCGCTACACCCCTGGCATGCAGGCTCCTTGGGACGCACCAACACCTTAATGGCGGCCGGCGGGGATTTTAGCTCCAATGTCTCGGTCCTGCCGCTGCTGGCCATGTCCAAAACCCTGTCGTTGCAAAGCAATGAACTATTCAACCCTGCCATCGGCCAGCTTATGGCGCTGTGGGGTTATCATCGCGACACCCCGCCACAAGGACCGCCGCCGGAGGACGCCAAGATCAAAACCCTGCTCGCCCTCACCCCCTCGATGCGGGATTTCACTATTCAGGGGGTACGGATCCACAATACCAATCCCGCGATTCGATTTGATTTAACCGCAGTGGCAAAAGGATATACTCTGGAAAAACTTACCGAACACTTACGCGCGATGGGTGTCGCCCATGCGTTGCTCCATACCGCTGATAATTACAAGGCGCTGGGTCAAGCCGGCACTGTCCCCTGGACAGTTACGCTAACGCCCCCCGGAATTAAAGCGTTACCTCTCACACTGGAATTACACGATAACGACGCCCTCGCCACGGTGAGTAACCAGGATCGCGCCTACGATTATCAGGGCAAACACTACCATTCGGTTATCGATCCGCGTAACGGCTATCCAGCGGATTACTATACCAGTGTCAGTGTTCTGCATAGCAATGCCACCGTGGCGGACGCGGCGGCCACGGCCATCTTCATCGCCGGACCCGCCGACTGGCCAAAGATCGCCAAACAGATGGGGGTAGAGGCTGTATTGCTGATAGACCACCAGGCAAAACTGCAGCTGACGCGCGCGATGTATGCGCGCCTTACGCATCAAAAACCACCCGCCACGGCGCTGGATATTATTCCACTCCCGTGACACGACCCACCCTTTTGGAACGAGTATTTTGCCGTTTTACTGGGAATGATTAGCGTTATACTATTTAGCACTCGTACAACCCTTGGATAAACAGCGACCCCGCCCATTCACCGCATGTATTACGCCATCGCACAAACCTATCGTCCTCACGGCTTTGACCGCATGGGCTTGACGATTTTTTTAGCCTTGGTGTTACACGCCCTGGTAATCCTCGGCATCAGTTTTGCCCCGGCCGATCCCACCCGCCGCGATCTGACCAGCACGATGGAGATCACCTTAGTGGATTCCCATGCCAAGCAGGCCCCGGACAAGGCCGACTACCTGGCGCAAGCCAATCAATTGGGAGGCGGGAATGTTGAAGAAAAGGTTCGACCCAGCAGCCCGTTCGCCAATCCGCTGCCCACCAATGAACAGGGCATTGCCCCGAACAGCGAACTGGCCATGACCCCGCCACCGCTGGTGAAAGCTAAAAAGCAAAAAGAATTACTCAGCGCGCAAGAATCGCCCTTTGCGGCGGATAGCACGGAGCATAAACGTGAGGTCAAGGACCAAACCATGAGCGTTACCGCGGCACAATTATTCGAACGCAGCCGCGAAGTGATCGCCATGACCCGCGCCGAGATCAGCGATCACAATCAGGTATTTCAACAGGCCGAGCAACACAATGGTTATACCGGTGTGAACGCTCGTCAGTACCGGTATGCCGCCTACATCGAATCGTGGCGCGATAAAGTCGAGCGAGTAGGGAGTTTGAATTACCCCGAAGAAGCGATCCGCAGTAACCTTAACGGTCAATGTTATGTCGAAGTGTTGATCAATGCCGACGGCACGGTGCGTTCGGTTAATGTGCTGCGCTCATCGGGGTACTCGTTATTGGATAGTACCGCGCTGCGTATCGTAAAAATGGCCGAACCCTACCCCCCGCTGCCCCCCGAAATTCGCAAGGAGACCGAGGTCTTGCCGATCCGTTTGGAGTGGAATTTCCGCGTAAAACAGGGCTTACGCACCAGCGTGCGTTAATCCAAATGCAACCGCCGCGGTTAACCTAGATGCTGCCTACCACCTTGCTTACCAATCATTTTCTGATCGCGATGCCGGCGCTCGCCGATCCCAATTTTCATCACACCGTAACCTATTTATGTGAACACAACAGTGACGGCGCCATGGGGGTGGTGATCAACCGGCCATTGGACTTAACCTTTGGGGTATTGCTCGAACACCTTGAAATCACCGGCACACTGGAGAGCGTAAAATCCATTCCTATCTACCAAGGCGGTCCGGTACAAACCGAACACGGCTTTGTGTTACACGAAGGGGAGGCACACTGGCACAGCAGTTTACACGTCACAGACACGATCGCCTTAACCGCCTCGCAAGACATCATCGAGGCCATTGCCCGAGGTAAGGGACCACGGCGTTTCCTGATCGTCTTGGGTTATGCCGGCTGGGGCAAAGGCCAATTGGAACAAGAACTGGTGGACAACGCCTGGCTCAGTGGCCCAGCCGATCCCGCGATTATTTTTACCACCCCCGAGGCCCAACGCTGGAGTGCCGCCGCGGCATTGTTGGGGGTGGAAATTGGCTTACTCTCACCCGACACCGGTCACGCGTGAGTGCGCACCGGACCGTCTTGTGTTTCGACTACGGCTGCAAACGCATTGGTGTCGCGGTTGGACAGGAACTGACCCGCACTGCCCGTGGTTTAGTGACCCTCAGCCAGACGCGTCAACCGCCGTGGGATAAAATCGCGGCATTAATCCGTGACTGGCGACCGCAGATACTGGTCGTGGGGTTGCCCGTGAATATGGACGGTAGCGAACATAGCCTCATGCACACCGTCAGGGATTTTGGGGAACAGCTCAAAACACGTTACAATCTCCCGGTCGAATGGATCGATGAGCGTTTGAGTTCACGCGCGGCCGAAGCGCTCCTGGCCGAGCAGGTCCCATCCCGCCATCGCGCCCAGCATAAACAGGATATCGATAAACTTGCCGCCGCTATCATCTTGCAAACCTGGCTTCAGCAGCAGCCCTCAGCCCCCTAAGGTGGCCGCATGAATTCCTTACCCCAACCCACCGTCCTGCTTGAGGCAATGACGCGTAACCTGCAACATTTGTTAGCGCAACGGCGCATCACCGAGATATATATGATCGGCATCCATACCGGCGGTGTCTGGATCGCGCAGGCCCTGCACCAGGGCTTGAAACTGTCCACCCCCTTGGGAATGCTTAATATTACGTTTTACCGCGATGATTTCACCAATTTAGGCATGCACCCCCAAGTTACTCCGTCCAATTTACCGTTTAACGTGGATGATAAACACATTGTGTTGGTGGATGACGTACTACATACCGGCCGAACCATCCGCGCCGCCATGAACGAGCTGTTCGATTACGGCCGCCCCGCCTCGATTATCCTGGCTTGTTTGGTCGAACGCAGCGGTCGGGAATTACCGGTTTGCGCCGATATCGTCGGTACCCATCTGGACTTACCCCCGCAACAACACGTTAAACTAAATGGCCCTGCGCCCTTGGATTTAAAACTCCAGGAGGTGACGTGAGACAACGGGATATTCAATTCGATGCGTCGGGTCAGTTGCGGCATTTTCTGACCATCGAAGGACTTCCCCGTCAAACCCTCATCGATATCCTCGATAGCGCCGAAAATTTCGCAACCGTAACCGAACAAACCGTCAAGAAAGTCCCGCTGCTGCGCGGCAAGACCATTGTTAATCTGTTTTTTGAACCCAGCACCCGCACCCGCACCACGTTTGAAGTCGCCGCTAAACGCTTGTCCGCCGATGTGCTCAATATCAATATCAACACATCGTCGACCACCAAGGGCGAAAGCCTGCTCGATATGTTGCATAACTTCGAGGCCATGCACTGCGATATGTTCGTGGTACGGCACGATCAAAGCGGCGCGGCGCATTTTATCGCCCAACACGTCGCACCCCACATCAGCGTGATCAATGCCGGTGATGGGCGGCATGCGCACCCGACCCAGGGCATGCTCGATATGTTTACCATCCGCCGCCATAAAAAGTCCTTTAATCGCCTGGTGGTGGCCATCGTCGGTGATATCTTGCATTCGCGCGTGGCGCGTTCCGAAATCCACGCCTTGAATATTTTGGGTGTACCGGAGATCCGGGTCATCGCGCCGCAAACCTTGATCCCGCGCAATGCGGAAAACCTCGGTGTGCATGTCTACCATGACTTACGCGAAGGGCTGTACGGCGCCGATGTCATCATGACGCTGCGCTTACAACGCGAACGCATGCAGGGCGCGTTATTACCCTCCGAGGGCGAGTACTTCCGGCGTTATGGATTGAGCGAAAAAACCTTGGCGATGGCCAAGTCCGACGCCATCGTATTACACCCCGGACCGATCAATCGCGGCGTGGAGATCGCCTCCAGTGTCGCCGATGGGATGCAATCGGTGATCCTCGAACAGGTCAGCCACGGTATCGCGATCCGCATGGCGATCATGTCGATGGTACTGGGCCGCAAACCGGACAAAGAGGACTAAGCGCGGTGCGTATTCTTATCCAAAACGGGCAGGTCATCGACCCGCTACAGGAACTCGATACCCTGGCCGATGTATTTATCGCCGACGGCCGGATCGCCGCCATCGGAACCAAGCCTGACGGTTTCGTCGCTGAACAGACCATCGACGCGCGCCAGCAAATCGTCTGCCCGGGTTTTGTCGACCTGTGCGCGCGGCTGCGCGAGCCCGGCAACGAACACAAGGCGAGCATCGCCAGTGAAACCCGCGCCGCCGCGGCCGGCGGCGTCACCACGCTGTGTGTGCCGCCGGACACGCAGCCGGTGATCGACACACCGGCGGTGATCGAACTGATCCATCAACGCGCCGAACAAATACGCGCCTGTCGCGTCTTACCCATAGGTGCTTTAACCCGTGGCTTGGCCGGTGAACACCTCAGTGAGATGGCGCGGTTAAAAAGCGCTGGTTGCGTGGCTGTCAGCAACGCCCAGCAACCGTTTAATAACACCAATGTCATGCGCCGCGCCTTGGAATACGCCGCGAATAATAATCTCACTGTATTCGTACACGCCGACGATAGCGGGTTGAGTAAACACGGGTGCGTACACGAAGGGGTGGTAAGCACGCGCCTGGGCCTGCCGGGCCTCCCCGAGGCGGCGGAAACCCTGGCGGTGTCGGCCTATCTGATGTTGATCGAACAAACCGGCGCGCGGGTGCATTTTTGCCGGCTCTCCACCGCGCGCGCAATCCAAATGATCAACCGCGCCAAATACGACGGTCACGCCATCAGCTCCGATGTCGCCGCCCATCAATTGCATTTAACGGAGTTGGATATCGGCTTTTTTGACAGTAATTGTCACCTGCGTCCGCCATTACGCAGCCAACGCGATCGTGACGGTCTGCGCGACGCGGTTAGCAAGGGTCGGATTGAAGCCATTTGCTCGGACCATCAACCGCACGATGTTGACGCCAAGCTAGCGCCCTTTTGCCAAACCGAACCCGGTATCAGCGCCTTGGAAACCTTGTTGCCGCTGAGCTTGCGGCTGGTGGAAGACCACCTGCTGAGCATGAAAGACCTGCTGCGCCGTTTGAGCAGCGCCCCGGCGCGGATCCTCGGTATTGACGCCGGCCACCTGCGGGTGGGCGCGCGCGCGGACATCTGTATCTTTGATCCAGAACGTCTTTGGACCCTCACTGACAAAACCCTGCACAGCCGCGGCCACAACACCCCGTTTTTAAATTGGGAACTCAAGGGCCGTGTCACCACCACCCTACTCGATGGCCAGCCGGTGTTTGAATTACCCCCATGAATCGCAAACCCCACCGTAATACCATCGTGGTAGAAGGCGCGCCGGTTCTTGCTCACACTGGCCATGCCGGAGCGCAACACATTATCCGCCTACACGCGCCACAGATCGCGCAACGCGCCCTGCCTGGTAGTTTCGTCCACCTGCAATGTGATCCGTACCTGCCGATGCGCCGGCCAATCTCCATAATGCGGGTCGATGCCAAGGCCGGTTGGGTGGAATTTTTATACAAGGTGGTAGGCCACGGCACACAATTGTTATCGCAGCGCAAAATCGGTGAATCGCTCAGCCTGCTCGGACCGATCGGTGTGCCTTTTATATTACACGCCGAACGGCCACGGCCCTTGTTGATTGGCGGGGGTGTTGGCATACCACCGATGGTATTTATGGCTGATCATATCCGCCTTCACCACCCCGGCTTCAAACCCTTGGTGATCATGGGATCAGAAGTGCCGTTTCCATTTCAAACCCAGCCTTCCAAAATCATGCTGCCGGGTATACCCGACGGGGTTATCGCCTGCATGCCTTTATTAGAAGACTGGGGGATCGCCTCACGCTTGGCAAGTTTACAGGCGTATCCGGGTTGTTTCGACGGCTATGTGACCGAGCTGGCGCGCGCCTGGTTAAACACACTCGATCCCAGCCAACGGCAACAAGTGGAAATTTATAGCTGCGGTCCACAGCCGATGCTGGCCGCCGTGGCTAAACTCGCCGCTGAATTTGCCTTGCCCTGTCAGGTCTCGCTGGAGGAATACATGGCCTGCGCGGTCGGCGGTTGTGCCGGTTGCACCGTAAAAATCCAAACCCCCGAGGGCCCCTACATGAAACGCGTTTGTGTCGATGGACCGGTGTTTGATGCGTATCAGGTATTTGGTAACTGACACCGCGATGATTAAGCAGATGTTAGTGGTTGTTGGGGTTTCCTGTTTAGGTGGCTCGCTGTAAATACTTCCCTGTACATCGTCCCTGCGACCGACGGTCACCCAAACAGGAAACCCCAACAACCACCAACACCTCAGATATGTTTGTATTGCTCATAGATCACCAGCAGCTTCGGCAATACCGCTTCCATGGCGAGTAACACATCCGGATCAAAATGTTTACCGCTTTCGGAGCGCATCAACCCCAAGGCTTTTTCGACCGGCCAGGCTTCTTTATACGGACGTTTTGAGGTTAACGCGTCAAACACATCGGCCACCGCGACGATACGCGCCGCCAGCGGGATATTATCCCCGCTGAGCCCGCGCGGATAACCACTGCCGTTGAACTTCTCGTGGTGCCCCTCGGCAATATCGATACCGACGGTAAATACACTCAAGCCCGCCGCGTTAACCTGGCCTTCGCAACGCCGCAACACCTGCCCACCAATGGTGGGATGCAGCTGCATTAGATTAAATTCATCTTCGCTAAGCTTACCGGGTTTGAGTAAGATGGCATCGGCCACGCCGACCTTGCCGATATCGTGCATCGGCGCGAATTGAAAAACATCACGGACATATTGCGGGGTGATCAGCGGCCGGTATTTATCCTGATCCGCCAGCGCCTCAGCGATCAACGCCGAATAACGGCTCATCCGGAATAGATGATCGCCGGTTTCCGGATCCCGGCTCTCCGCTAATTTGGCCAGACCCTCGATAGCGGAGACCACCAAACTTTCCATGCCAACCGTCTTCTCAAAACTATTGCCGATCTGCGTGGCAATATTGCCGAGAAACTCCAGATGATCTTTGTTATATGCGTGTTGATCACTGGAGGCAAACACCAGGATCGCACCTTCCATGCGTTTGCCGCCTAAGGGCATCAGCACCACGGAATGTAACTGGTTCTGTTGGAGACGGAGTAAAAATGGAATCGAGGCCCAGGGCAGTGGGTCGGCCGCCGCGCTGGTTAGATATAACGGGGTTTTATCCGCCAATGATTTTTCAAACAAGGGATCTGAAAAACAAAACTCTTCGCGTTGTGTAATCGTGATCGGCTGCCGGGCATAATAGCGATCCAATATATAGGCATTGCTAGCCGGCGAGTGGCGCAATAATCCAACCCACTGCAAGGGCAGGAACTGCGGGAATTCCTCAAAAGCAAAACGCAGGGTCTCGTCAAGGTTGGTTGCCTGTCCGATACGATCGGTAAGTCGGAACAACGCCGACAAGCGTTGGGTTAATTGATTAAAACTCTGGGTCATGACGCCGATTTCGTTGGCGTGCGCGACAGGAACTTTATAGGCTAAATCACCACGGGCGACACGCATGAACCCGGCAACCGTGAGATCGATCGGTCTAAAAACCTGCCGGTATAATATAAACACAATGGTAATATTGATCAGCAACATCACCACAATGGAAATTTTATTCAGCCATTCTATCTTGGCTTGTTTTGCTTCCATCATTTCCCGGAAGACGATACTGAGTTGGCCGGTACTATCATTCAACCAGCGCTGTTGGTCTAAAATATAATGCGCAGCATATTCCAACCGCGGCTCGCTGCGATTTGGCCCCAACGCGGAATCCAATTCTTGCTTAAACCGTTTCCAGAGGCTAAAGGTGCTTGCCAGCTCCTTCTGGGCGGATTCATCCCAACTACAATAAATCATTACCTTTGTATCCGCGGATAACTGTCCTGTCGCAGTACTGGGTTGCGCGTGGCGGTCGACAAGACTACTTAAATCAGCTGGAATGGCACAGTTCTGCAGCGATTGAATAATATGATCGAACTTGCCAACTTGTTGTTGTAAATCCGCGTGGTATAACCCAAGGTCGCGCGTGTAAGTCACATAATCACGCGGAGCGAATTTGACATAACCCACGCTCTGACTCACCATGGTCTGGGCAATCAAGCGTAACTGACCGGTTAAACTTAGAATCAAATAATCGTGTTGGCGTAGTTGTAATAGATACACCGTGGTGCTCACCACGGCCAACAACACCGCCATTTGCACCAACAAAATCGATAAGATCTGAAATTTTATCGAACCTGCGCGCATCTACTTGACACAAGGTTATGAAGGGGTCCCCTACTATAACGACAATCATAGTCGACGGCTTTAGCAATTCACTGTTCGCGAGTTTCAAACACGCATTAAATCATCGCCCTGGCAATGGTGGCTATGTCACTTAAAAATCACTACCACCGCCCTGAGGTAATATTGTTGATGGTTGTCGGGTAGGCCGGTGCGTGGGACCGTCGACCGCACGAGTGCAAGGATGCACGAGGGGAGCAATGCCGGGAGCCATTGCCGAGGGATGCGGCCTTCGAGCGTACCCAAACCCAGGGATGGGTGAGGTAGACAACGTCGGGAACAAGTTGTCGGGGGATATATTCACCGCGAGTTCCCCCGCACCGGCCTACCCAACAACCACCAACAGTCCTCGCCGCGAAGTTTAAAATTGATTTTTTGTTCTAGCCAAATTCGTGATACGCAAATGATGGTTCCGACAGGGAGAAAGTGCTATAAGGTGGTTATACTTCTGAGAAATTATTTAATCTAGGAGAATTAAGCAGCAATGCAATTGCAAAAGCGCGAAGCACAGGAAAAACAATTTGTTACCCACGACGGTAGCAGTTTGTTCTATCGTTATTGGCCACGGGTAACCGCAGGCCCGGCGGATCGGGCGCTGGTACTTTTTCATCGCGGCCACGAGCATTCGGCGCGATTACAACATGTGGTGGACGAGCTGGGGCTGGAGGACAGCGCTTGTTTTGCCTGGGATGCGCGTGGTCATGGGCGTTCCCCCGGCGCGCGCGGTGACAGCCCAAGTTTTGCCGCCGCGGTAAAAGACGTGGAGTATTTTATTCGCCACCTCCGCCTGGAATACGCTATTCCCCTGGCAAACATCGTTGTTCTTGGACAAAGCGTCGGCGCGGTGTTGGCCGCCACCTGGGCTCACGATTACGCCCCGTCGATTCGTGGTCTGGTACTGACCGCGCCTGCCTTCAAAGTAAAACTCTACGTGCCGTTGGCCCGGCCGGCGTTGTCATTGTGGTATCGATTACGTGGTAATTTCTTTATCACCTCCTACGTGAAAGCAAAATTTCTCAGCCACGACCCCGAGCGGATCCGTTCTTACGATAGCGATCCGCTGATTACACGCAATATCTCCGCACGTGTCTTACTGGGATTGTACACGGCGGCCGAACGCGTGGTTGCTGATGCACAAGCGATTCGCTTGCCCACGCAATTATTGATATCGGACAGTGACTGGGTGGTGCAGCGTGGCCCGCAGGAAAAGTTTTTTCAGCGGCTGGGCTCGGCCATTAAGGAATGTCATCTCCTGCCGGGTTTCTACCACGACACCTTGGGTGAACGTGATCGCAGCCTGGCGTTGGATAAAATCCGAGATTTTATTCGACGTTTGTTTGCAACCGACCCGGCCGCATTGATGCCAAAAGACCCCTTGCTGCAGGCCCATCAGACTGGCTACAGCTACGACGAAGAAATGCGATTACGCGCACCGCTGCCGCCGTGGTCGCCGCGCTATCTGCAGTTCGCACTAACACGCGTGTTGCTGCACACCTTGGGACGTTGCTCCACGGGCATCCGCTTGGGATTGGCCACGGGGTTTGATTCCGGCAGCTCGCTTGATTATGTCTACCAGAATCAAGCCCGCGGCAGCTTGGGCCTAGGACGGATCATCGATCGTGGTTATTTAGATGCGATCGGCTGGCGCGGTGTGCGGATCCGTAAACAGCACGTGCAACATGCGATTAACAGCGCCGCCCAGGCGCTGACAACGGCCGGACAGCCGCTGCGGATCCTCGATATCGCCGCCGGTCACGGACGTTATGTGCTTGACGCCGTGGCTGCCTTGCCGACCCGGCCAACGGCCATCCTGTTACGCGATTTCAGTCAGGCCAATGTACTGGCCGGACAGGCCTTGATTGCCGCCCGCGGCCTGGGCGATATCGCGCGTTTTGAACCAGGTGATGCGTTCGACGCCGCCTCGCTACGCGGGTTAAACCCCGCACCGACGTTGGCGATTGTATCCGGTCTCTACGAACTGTTTTCCGATAACAGCGCCGTGCTGCAATCGCTCAGGGGCTTGGCGCAGGCCGTCGCAAGCGACGCTTACCTGATTTACACCGGCCAACCGTGGCACCCGCAGCTGGAGATGATCGCGCGCACCCTCACCAGCCACCGTGATCAGCAAGCCTGGATCATGCGCCGCCGCACCCAGGCCGAGTTGGATCTGTTGGTAAATACCGCGGGTTTTAACAAAGTAGAACAGTGGATCGACGACTGGGGTATTTTTACCGTCACCCTGGCGCGGCGGCGGACACCTATTTAATTCATCACGGCTAACAACACCAAAGTAATATACGGCGATAGTGATCTCTTAAACTATCGGGGAATAGCCACACTGGCGCAGTTCCAGGCTGGTGTACAGCCTGGCTGGACTGGTATTCTTGCCAGTGAGAATTCGTGGTTAGTGTTGAGACTATGGTGAGCACATTTCTTGGGCCGGACGCCCTGTTTCTAATCTCCGGTATTTTGGCGGTGCTGATACTGGGATCGGTGGTGGGGTGGTTGTTAAAAATCGTCGTGGCGCGGCGGCAACCGCACGCCATCATCGACAACGTGATCGCGCGGGTGCAAACGTGGTGGTTAATCGCCGCGGCCTTTGCGGTGGCATTTCTGATCGGGCGCGCGGGGGTGTGTTTGTTATTTGGGTTTGCCTCGCTGGTGGCCTTGCGAGAATTTCTGCCCCCACAGGTTGCTCGCCCGGGTGAGACTGTTATGCGCCTAGGGGCGTTTTATCTGGCACTCCCCGCGCAATATCTGCTGCTGTGGTACGGTGATGAACGTTTACTGCCGTTGTTGATTCCGGCCTATGCTTTTTTGTTAGTGCCGCTGATGGCAATCTTGGCGGGTGATGCGCGCGATCTACCGCATCGCAGCGTAACCCTATACTGGGGATTGATGCTTTGCGTGCTTGGCGTATCGTTTGTTCCCGCCCTGCTCGGTTTGCAAATCCCCGGTTATGAAGGCCGTACCGGATTCTTGCTGGCCTTCCTGGTACTGGTCTCACAATTGAGCGATGTCTTTCAGTTTGTATGGGGCACATTGGCCGGACGCCACGCCCTGGCGCCGACCGTATCACCGTCAAAAACCGTGGAAGGATTGGTGGGGGGCGTGCTCACGGCGACCCTAATAGGGGTCGCGCTCGCGCCGTTGACCCCCTTTAATCCGGTTGAAGCGGCACTGATGGCCCTGGTCATCGCACTGTTGGGGACGCTGGGCGGTCTGACACTCTCGGCGATTAAACGCGACCGTGGCATTAAGGACTGGAACAGCTACATTAATGGCCACGGCGGCATGTTGGATAGATTGGACTCGTTATGTTTATCCGCGCCGGTATTTTATTACTGGGTTAAATTTGGCTGGGCTAGTTAAGCCCTGACTACGTACGTCTACGCCACCAGCAGGCCAACCCCGCCAGCACCAGCCCACCCAGCGCCCCCCCGGCGGCGGTGAGTTTAGCGGTCGACTTGGCCTCGGTCAGCAGCGTATTGTTAAAAACATTTGACGATAAATGTAATGCGACAACCTTCCATTGGCCGTTGATTTTGGCTGAAGTAGAACTCCAGTTAGAACTCAACTCGAACGGCTTGCGCGCCACTGGGGTGAATACATCTTGCATGGTGCCATCGGCGACCGCGACGTCCCCGTAGAAACGCGCATGGGTAGCCAGTTTAGCGGCGGTGGTGTATTTGTTAAGAATATGATTAGGCCCTGTGACCATACGCTGGTAATAGGCTCGAACTTGGTCGGGACCGCGCGAGGTTTCGCCGTTGAGCCAGGTCACCGTCACGTCCGGCGCCATTTGTGCCACCATACGTTCAATATTTTGCTCATTAATGCCTGCTTCAATCTCGTGGAATACATTGAGCAGGGCTTGGCGATCCTCCGCGCGGGGATCGGCCACGTCGGCAAATGCGTTTCCATCCAGCAGCGCCCACATCCCAAGGAACAGCAACATAAACCGTATTATTTTCATAGTGACTCCTGATTAGTTAAGTCCGGATAGTAATTAATTGCGTGCGGTGTAGCAACCGTTAGTTCACAATAGTATCAACGTTTCGTAACGCGCCGCGCACACGGTTGAAAGTTGTACGAATTAGTAATAAACAAATTAGTCCTAGCACCCCGTTGACGTAGTTTTCCGGTAGCACGCCTAAGCCCAACATTAACGCCAGTGTGCCGAGCCATAACGCACGATCGCTCTTGCCCATCGGACCCTGGTACTGGCGCTGCGCCCCGACCTGTACCGCCAGTACTCCCGCCATCTCGCAGGTGATCGCCAACACCACCAGGCCCACGATCAACGGCGTGTATACCCTGGGCACTACACCCAAGGGCAAGTACAGCACCGCATCTGAAATCACGTCCCCCAGTTCGTTTAAGAAAACCCCGAGTCGAGATTGCTGATCATGCTCTCGCGCCAGCATGCCATCCATTGCATTCAAACCCATACGCAGGAGTAAAACCACCGGCAGCAATAGCAAGGGCCACGCCTGGTAGGGCTGCCATAACACAACCCCGCCGCCAACAATCGAGAGCAGCAGCGCCGCCACGGTCACTTGATTCGCTGTGACGCCGCGCCCCGCGAGCACATTCACCAACGGACGCAGCAGCGCTTGGAAATGAGACTTCAACTCATATACGGTGGTCACACAATTTTCCTAAAGGTATTTTTGGAATTACAATCAAATCTTTCTTATCGTCAACACCCGCCAATATCGCTTATCCGGTGATTATTTTAGGCTAAACACCAAGAATCCTACACCTAAGACCCTGTTTTCTGGTATTGTGTACCATTACAGCCGCGATCCGCACCGCTCATAACGCTTCATAGCATCGTGAGTACCACCCACTTAACCCCGTCACCGCATACCTCATTCCACCCACCGAGGCGGATACGACGCAGGAGCAACGTGTTACATGGCAAAAGAAGAGTTGATCGAAATGGAGGGCGTTGTCCTCGAAGTACTGCCGGATTCGCGTTATCGCGTCGAGCTGGCCAACGGCCGCCAGGTCGCCGCCTACGCTGCGGGCAAGATGCGCCGGTTTCATATTCGTGTGGTCGCGGGGGATAAGGTGAAAATCGAGATCTCACCCTATGATCTCAGCAAGGGCCGTATCAGTTTCCGCCACAGCAACTGATAGGCGTAGCACCCAACCAACCAGAGAGGAAGTCGTCTATGAGTTCAGAACCCAGCACACCTTATGTACCGAGCAAATACAGTGTTATTTCGGTCGAAAAGACCGATCCTCCGCCGGGCATGACGGGCGACGACTGGCATCGTTACGTGATCGGGGTTGGTAATTCCAAGATGGTTGGCTGTAAACCCGGCACCTTAAGTGCCATCACCGAACATGCCCGAACCGTGGCCGAAGACTTGAATGCCCGTGCATCGCGCAGCGGTTCGGTCTACGCGCCGCGTTTGAAAAAATGAGTTTGGTCACTGCGGTTAATTATGGTTATATTCAAATGTAGGTTTAGAGCAACATCCACACTTGATAATTTACCAGCGCTACATAACCCGCCATACACGCGACCAAGATATGGTAACCCCGAACACCAAACATCTTAAATTGTCTATGCAGCATTATCACTACCACACCTACGGCGGTGATAAGAAACTTCAAGGTAAAAAACCACACCACCCCCTGCTGCAGTAACCAGGCTGCCACGGGGTTGAATTCGTATAAACCCTGCTCGATTAAACGCAGCGTCAATACCGCGTCCACCGTGCATAACACGATAGTGGTTAACGCCACGCAGGAAATGAAAAGGCTGTATTCATCGCTGTAATACGCCTGGGGTCCTGTGTCTAGGACACGACGTACACGCCGCCGCTGGGTTTTGGTAAACGCCAAGAAAAACCCCCGCCAATGCAGACCGCGACGTTCCCTACCGCTACGGCAGTACGAGTTCCCCACCAGCGCCTTGTCCATGTTCAGGTTCCGCCCCTACATCCTTATTTATAATGATGAAATAATAACTGATTGTAGGGCGAGCCACAATTACCGGGGTTTAGCCCTTGATCCAGCCTTGAAAATCAATATGCGACCGTTATTTTTTAATCCAAAAAATTATGCCTTACACTTACTCTAAGGAGGCGTATGGAAAGGATACCCTCCCCCCAAGACCGTCCGCCGCAGGGATGCTGTTGTCGAGTCTACCGGGAGGGATTGACGGCGTGTCTTGGTGGGGGAGTATCTTTTCCATGTGACTCAGTAATAAACCCGAGGGTCTATATC
Organism: Gammaproteobacteria bacterium; assembly: GCA_016194635.1. GTDB lineage: Bacteria > Pseudomonadota > Gammaproteobacteria > UBA6429 > Thiohalophilaceae > JACQBC01. The sequence continues at coordinate 120,888 of JACQBC010000021.1, forward strand.
CCCTAACTCACCCCTCCAATCACCGCATCGAACCCGAAAGGTTAAATCACCATGCAGCAGCGAATAGTGCTAGTCCTGGTTTTATTATCCGCCCGTCTGTGTTACGCGCACCCCGTGCTCTATGACTGCCGTTACCCGTCGTATAGCAATGCCGCGGGGATTCACCAGTACGCCCAGGCGTGGCGGGTGAAAATTTCCTATAACACCGTCAGCAATAGCGCCCGCTTGATCGGCGAGGGCGGAACGGTAAAACTCAAAACCGTAAAGCATCGCGACACCGCCGCCCTCAGTTTTATTGAAATCACCCCCGCGGGTAACGTCATGACCATCAGCATCGATGCTAGTTCGCATTCGGTCTATAGTCGCAACAGCATCATCGGCGGGAAACTGGTGGCGACACAATCCTACGGCACCTGCATTAAACAATAGGCGAGCACTATTTCTTTTTCGGCTCGCGCCGTGAATTGGGTTGCAGTGCCAGGGTCGGTCGTCAATAATGGCGGCCATGGCCAATTTCTTTTCTAACCCGCACCACGATAACCGCCAGCTCGCCTATTGGCTGCTGGGTGTCGCCGTTTTGATTTATGCCATGGTGGTGCTGGGCGGCGTCACGCGTTTAACCGGCTCGGGCCTGTCGATCGTGGAGTGGGATCCGATCATGGGGGCGATCCCGCCGCTCAACGAAACCCAATGGCAAACGACCTTCACCAAATACCAACAATCACCCCAGTACCAGCAAGTTAACCGCGGCATGAGCCTAGAGGAATTTAAATATATCTTTGGTTATGAATATGCCCATCGATTGCTGGGCCGTCTGATCGGAGTGGCGTTCTTGCTACCCCTGTTGTATTTTTTATATAAACGTAAAATCCGCGGTCAACTACTCCCAAAGCTTATCGTTATTTTCCTGCTGGGTGCTTTGCAAGGCTTCCTCGGCTGGTACATGGTGCAAAGCGGATTAATCAACGAACCGCGCGTGAGCCAATACCGCCTGGCGCTGCATTTATCAACCGCCGTGATGTTGTATGCCGCGATTCTGTGGCTGGCATGGGGGCTGCTGCGCCCCGAACCCGTCCAAACCTGGAAATACTCCATGCAATCCTTACAACGGTGGGCGCTGGGTGTCACCCTGTTGATCTGTGTCATGATGTTGTCCGGCGCGTTTGTCGCGGGCACCCACGCCGGCAAGGTGTTTAACACCTTTCCCTTGATGAACGGTCAGTTTATTCCGGCGGGGATCCTGGCCTATTCGCCCTGGTATCACAACCTGTTTGAGAACCTTGCCACGGTACAATTTGACCATCGCCTGATCGCCTATCTATTAATGGTGTTTATTCCCGGATTGTGGCTCTACGCCCGCCGTTACACCCTCTCGCCCGTTACCCGCTTCAGCCTGCATTTATTACTAGTTGTATTCGCTGTCCAAATCGGCTTGGGGATCAGCACCTTACTTGAGATGGCACCGGTGGGCCTGGCCACCGCACATCAGGCCGGCGCCCTGTTGACCTTCACGCTGGCCCTGCACCTCAACCATACGCTGCGTCGTGGCCGCTCCTTTTAAGTTACCTGTCAGCTGCACATAGTACTACCGGTCTTATGGATATTATCCCGGGTTTATAAGGTATACTTTTCACATCATGCTACGCGATCCCTTCGGCCGTTCGATTGATTATGTCCGGGTCTCCGTGACCGATCGCTGCGACCTGCGCTGTACTTATTGCTTGCCCAAAAAATTTAATAGCTTTAAAGAACCCGAGGAATGGCTACGTTTTGAGGAAATTGAACGCATCGTGCGCGGTTTTGCCGCACTAGGCACCCGCCGCATCCGCCTCACCGGCGGCGAACCGTTGGTACGCCACAACTTGCCGGATCTCGCACAACGCCTAGCGGCTGTTGCGGGTATCGAGGATTTATCCTTAAGCACCAATGCCACCCGCTTGAACAAAACCGCGGTCGCGCTCAAACACGCCGGCATCACCCGCATCAACGTCAGTCTAGACAGCCTACATGCCGAACGCTTCGCGGCGATCACCGGCGGTAAACTCGCCAAAGTTATCGCCGGATTGATGGCCGCCAAAGCCGCCGGTTTTACGCCGATCAAAATCAACATGGTGGTCATGCGCGAGGTGAATGCTGACGAGGTCGAGGCCATGGTGGACTTCTGTATTGAACACGACTTTACCTTGCGGCTGATCGAAACCATGCCGATCGGCGAACCGGGTCGCGACGCTGTTAATAAATACATCAGCTTGCAAGAAATCAAGGCGCGTTTAGAACGCCGTTATAGCTTGATCCCCGGGCTCATGCCCGGCGGTGGACCGGCGCGTTACGTACAAGTGGCGGGAACTGATCTGCGTATCGGTTTTATCACTCCCATGTCGCAACATTTCTGCGCCAGCTGCAATCGCGTGCGTTTGTCCGTGGACGGCACCTTGTATCTATGTTTGGGACAAAACGACGTCTACCCGCTGCGCGAACACTTGCGCCGTGGTATCAGCGATGCCGAACTGCAGCAACACATCATCACCGCCATCGGCCACAAACCCGAACGCCATGAATTCAACGAACGGCCGCAGCAGATCGTGCGATTCATGGCGCAAACCGGCGGGTGATCGTACATAGTTAATGATGCTTAAGCCGCCAAGCTCCCCAGCGCCATTGCCTCTCCCCCCTGTTATCGACACTCCCCCAAGCGCCTCGCCGTAAAACGATAACGCAACGTCGTGTTCTTTCCCGCCACATTACCCGCATAGGTACGCGACTCGCCGCTGGCCTTGAGCACGTGAAAATTGATTTTACCCTCGTTATACACCCGCCCGTGATCGGTCTGACAGTTCATCTTCCACGACACGGTTCGATACAGGGTTTTCATTTCCGCCACAGCGCACTCACTGGCTTGCAAGAATGATTTCGGAATCGGTTGATCTTGTTGCAAACACTCACGATAAATCAACGTCGGCAACCCCACCGGCAAACCACTGACATCTTGCTGCACGGTTAATTCCCATTCGCCACCAGCGACAAACTCCTCGGCGTCAACAGCGTGAAAAAAATACACTCCACAAAAAAATAGCACCGCGCGACAAGATATATTACTCATAACTTAAAAGTGTAGCTATTCATACTATGATGTCTACACCTTAAAACAACAGGCTATCGTGTGCTGACTGCAAAAATCTTTGAATCAGCGAAACTGTATACTCCTGGGGTTTAATAACCATAAGGTTGGAAAAACTTCAGCGTGAGATAGCACCTGAACTATAACAACGCCAGGAGGTAATCACCACTGCCTGGCGGTTCTATCGCGTACTATCAAGTGCATGATTGGATAAGGGCCGGCAACCCCATCCTTCACTGTTCCGCTCTGGTTTTATTACTCAGGCCAATTTTTGGCGTAAATGGTCGCTCATCCACTTCACAAACCGCTGTACTCTTGCCGATAAAAATTTACGGTACGGATAGACGATATTAACCGGTATCGGCGGTGGTTCATATTTTTCCAAAACGATTTTTAGTTTTTTTGTCTGCACGTAAGGCTGAACTTGGTACGACAGAAACACGCCAAACCCCCTACCGTCGACGCACGCGTCAATGGCGGCAGCGGCCTGGTTACAGCTCAGGTGACCGTTGACGGGTATTTGCAATGACCGCCCCTTTTCATGGAATGGCCATAGGTTGCCGGGTATCAGGTCGGTCACCCGCACGCACTCGTGGTGTGAAAGTTGCTTGGGATGATCAGGTATACCGCTACGCCGTAAAAATCGCGGACTGGCGCAAACAACGCGGCGGATATGCCCCAGCGCAACGGCCACCAGGGAGGAGTCACTGAGATTGCCGATGCGTATTGCAACGTCGACATTTTCTTCCACCAGATTTACCAGTCGATCCAGCAGTAGCATGTCGACGTGCACCTGAGGATAACGTTCGATAAATTTACTGACCAGCGGCGCGAAGTGCATTTGTCCGAATAACACCGGCGCGGACACCAGCAGATTGCCTTTGGGTTCCTGCTGCTGGCTACTGAGGGCGGATTCCATTTCTTCAATTCCGGTAAGGATAACTCGGCATTGATCCAGGTAGTAACGACCCTCATCGGTCAGTGCGATGCGTCGCGTGGTACGGTGCAATAGACGAACATTAAGATTTTCCTCCAAGCCGGCCAACAGCCGAACCATGGTCGGCGGGGACGAACCCATGATTTCGGCGGCGCGCGTGAGACTGCCTAATTCGGCAATTTTGATAAAGGCCGCCATCGCCAGGAGTTTATCCATCCATAGATATTATTCTGAAATCTGAAATAGTCAAATACAATTTCGCCTATTTATTTCAATGATGAAAGCGGCCAAGCATATACTTCGTTCAGAGTGTCGATTCAATACAGCACATGGCGAATATTTTCTGACGATGACATATTACGAGTGAATCGATACTGCTTAAATCAATCCGCGATTTCGCTATTATGCAAGACGCGTTTCAGAAAGCGATGCATCAGTGCGGCAATTTCCGTTCCGTGGGTTTCCAAGGCAAAATGCCCGGTGTCTAATAAATGAAATTCCAGATTGGTCAGGTCGCGTTTGAACGGCTCTGCTCCTGCCGCGGAAAAGATCGGATCGTTCTTACCCCAAACCACCAACGTAGGTGGCTGGTAGGTGCGTAAATATTCCTGCCAGACGGGATAGAGTTCGACGTTGGTTTGATAATCATAAAACAGGTCGAGCTGAATCTCATTGTTGCCAGGCCGGTCTAATCGGTATTGATCGACAGTCCAGGTATCCGGGCTGACAAGTGAAACGTCCGCTACACCAAAGGTATACTGGAAAATGGTCGCGTCGATTTTTAGAAATCCGCGTAACACCTCACGACTGGCAGGTGAATTGTCCTGCCAATACTGACGAAACGGAACCCAGAACTCGCCCAATCCCTCCGCGTAGGCATTACCGTTTTGCACGATCAGAGCGGTAACCCGTTCCGGATGACGCACAGCCAAGCGAAAACCAACCGGGGCTCCATAATCCATCAAGTAAAGCGCATAATTTGAAATTCCAATATTCTGCGTGAAGTGTTCAATCACCAACGACAGATTTTCAAACGTGTACTTGAACGCCGCGCGCTCCGGCGCGCTGCTCTCGCCAAAGCCCGGGTAGTCCGGAGCCACAACGTGATAGCGGTCCGCAAGTTGCGGGATCAGATTGCGATACATCTGCGACGAGGTTGGAAACCCGTGCAATAGTAGAATGGCGGGCTTACGCGGGTCGCCCGCCTCCCGATAAAAAACCTTCAACCCGTCGACATCAACCTGACGGTAATGCACGCCGCTCACTATTTCGGCACGGCTCTCCTCCGCCAGCGACAGGCCGGGAACCATCGCGAAAACGACAACCGCAGCCGCTAGCGCACGAACCAAAAATTGTATGAACATAACGCGATCTCCTCAACAAAACACAGCGGATGCCGTGCAAGGTCTGAAATATAACCGCAATAGGGCGGGCAATAAATGTATGAAATTGAATTTCACTTTTACTGGTATTGAAATAATACTACCGCCATACTAAGGCGTATGTTTAATAGACTAAACTTGTTGATATGAGATACATCATAGGCATACTTATTGTAAATCTTGCCGCTTGTGCCGTTTCAAACGAAACCTCGAACCAGAAATCAACCGGCCGGATCGAGGAGTGTAAAGATTCCGCCGCTTCATTGTTAAAACCAAACCGCAACGGTGAACTTACCACGCTAGAGGGATCCGAGCGGCGTATTGAAGAAATCGATTTTATATTTTCCTGCAATCGAACCGGGATATATAAAGTATATACCGAGTCGTTACTCACCCAGAAAGCTTTATCCGGTAAAATAAAATTTAAAATTAATATCAGCAAAAACGGCGGCATCACCGACATTGTGACCCTGGCCACGGATATAAAAAATGACGGGTTCATAACGAGTTTGATTACCTACGTCAAAACCTTGAAATTCAATCGCGCGAAGAATGACGGTAAATATATTTACACGTTTGGTTTTTATAAATGAAAATTTATATACACCACCGCTAATGCACACCGAGGAAGGGTAATGTGTGTTTTTCAACCCAAACCATGGGCTGGGTGTAAAAATCGCATTGCCTAACCTTTAGTTACAGTTTTATAATCAAAACCGGTCATGATAATTAAATCGCCCGGCCACTGTTAATACTAATAAGGTGTATGGAAAGGATACCCCCCCACCAAGACCGTCCGCCGCAGGGATGCTGCTGTCGAGCCTACGGGGATGTATATACGGCGTGTCTTGGTGGGGGGGGTATTCTTGTCCATGTGACTCAGTAATAACAAACATCAAGGAAATATAATCGTGCAAAGGAAGTGGCTAACTCATAGTTTATTGGTATTGCTGTTGGTATCAGCGTTCGGGGCAAACGCCGCAATAGAACGCCGCCGCTCGCAATTCCCGCAAGAACCCGGTCACTATATTTTTCCCACGCCTTACAGCCTGCCCGGCATCGGCAACGGGCTGGCGGTGGTGGCCGCCGGCTCTAATCTTTTGGACAGTTACGTCGATGCCTATGCCTACGCGCTCACCGGTGATCTCAAGGGCGGCGGATTTGCCGTTTCGGATATCCATTTACTGCCGCAACGTCTAATCCTGGACATTACCGGTGCCCACTTTAGCAAGGCCGCCATCCAAGCGTACAAGTCACGTGGCATGGCCAGTGGCAAAGACGATTATTACCTGTTGGATCTCAACGACAACAACTTCCTCGGCTGGCGACTGACCAACACTTACCACGATCGTATGTTTGAGCTGTATGCCATGGGTTATAGCGGCAACTGGCACGTGGCTTCGCTGCGCGATACCAACGGCAACACGGTACAGAATACCCAAAACGCCGCGTCGGAGCACTACGGCAACTACACGCTCGGGTTTCGGATCGATTACAGCGACGACTATCAAGACCCGCGCAAGGGCGTGCGACTCGATGTTTCACGCCGCGCCAGCCTGCGCAAACAAGATTTCAGCCCGGACGAGTACGCCTTGTTTTATAACTTGACAGGTTATATCCCGTTCGGCGTGCGCGACACGCTGGCGTTAAATTATTATCAGTCGGACGCGGTGGTAACCAAGCAAGGTGTCACCGACCCGCTCGCGGTGCAACAACACCTCGGTGTTGATTGCAGCACGGGCACGGTGGCGCAGCAGGCGGATTGTTTGAGTCTGGTCAACAACACCATCAACGCCAATCGCTACGGTACGGTGGACGGACTGGGCGGCACCGCCCGCTTGCGCGGCTACAAAATGAACCGTTACCTCGGCGCGCACGCGCGCTTCGTCGGCGCGGAATACCGCTGGAACCTCACCGAAGAATTTACCCCCTTCGACATCGGGATTGCCAAAGACATCCGCACCGCCATCCAGATAGCGTTCTTCGTCGAGTCCGGCACGGTCGCCGACCGTAGCGCAGATCTGGGCAATAGCTGGAGCAATAACCTGGGTACCGGGATTCGTTTTGTCACCGCCTCGGGACTGGTCATTCGTGGCGACATCGCCTTTGGAAAGGAAGGTAAAGAACTGAGCATCATCCTTGGCTATCCATGGGAATCGTTCTGATAACGCCTCAACCCAGGTGTTACTAATGAGTCACATGGAAAGGACCCCCCCAACCAAGACCATCAGCGGCAGGGATGCTGCTGTCGAGCCTAGATGGATGTATTGACGGCGTGTCTTGGTTGGGGGGGATCCTTTCCACGTGACTCAGTAATAGGTCTTTAAGGAGAATGCATTGATTACTTGTTATCTTCGCTATGTGGTCGATCCTTTCAAACTCAAGGAGTTTGAACGCTACGGAAAAATGTGGATTCCGCTGGTTGAGAAGTTCGGCGGCCAACATCACGGCTATTTCATGCCACACGAAGGCGCGAATAATATTGCGCTTGCCCTATTTTCGTTCCCTTCGCTGTCGGCCTATGAAGCCTATCGCTTAAAATCAGCCGGCGATCCAGAATGTCAAGCCGCCATGCGCTACTACGAGGAAACAAAGTGTTTCATAAGTTATGAGCGTTGGTTCATGCGGCCTGTCTTCGAGTAGCCAGATTAAGAAACCTTATGACAGCGGGATCAAAACAATCTCGCGTTATAACCATTCGCCATCCCGGCTGAACTTGATTGTTATATAACCGTGAGAAAGATACATGAAGATTGTCAACGTGAATGAAAAATCATAACCGGCATCGGTGTTTGCACCACGAGCACCAATGAGGCCACCCCCCCAGACGGCAAAAAAAGGAAACCACCATGCACTTCATATCGAAAGCAAAAATATTTATCGCGGCAACGGCCGGGATAAGCTTGGTCTTATGCTACTCGGTGTTCGCCGCAACCAAACAAAATACGCTGCCCACCCAACGGGTTGTGTTGTTCAGCAGCGGCGTTGGCTATTTTGAACATGCCGGCACGGTGAATGGCGATGCCCGCATGGAGCTACGGTTTAAAACCGAACAGATCAATGACATTCTAAAATCACTGCTATTGGAAGACCTGGACGGTGGCAAGGCCGGGGTGGTGGTTTATCCCTCGCAAGATCCGACCGCAAAAACCCTGCGTAGTTTTCAGGTGGACATTTCGGAGAATCCCTCGCTGGCGGCGCTGTTAAATCAAATCCGCGGTGTAAACATTAAGGCGACGCTGCGCGGCGAAACAATTCACGGCTCCATCCTGGGTGTTGAGGCCAAACCAAAAATGCTGGGAGACAAGGACAGGGTCGTCGAGGTATGGGTGTTAAATATTCTAACCGCCGCCACGATTCGCGCGGTTGGATTGGATGAAGTACAGCAATTGGAAATCGAAGATCCCCAACTCCAAGAAGAATTGCGCAAGGCCCTGGCCACGGTCGCCCTGGAGCGAGACAAGGGTAAAAAGCCCGTGACCTTGCACTTTGCCGGTGAAGGAGAACGGCGGGTTCGTTTCGGTTACGTGGTTGAAACCCCGGTGTGGAAAACCAGCTATCGCCTCATTTTATCCGCGGCTACAGGGAACAAGGCGCATCTGCAGGGCTGGGCGACTGTGGAGAATCAAACCGAGAACGATTGGGATCATGTTGACCTGTCGCTTATCAGCGGCCGGCCGATTTCGTTTATCTATAACCTGTACCAGCCGCTGTACATCCCACGTCCGTTGCTGCAGCCGGAGCTTTACACCAGCCTGCACCCTCAAACGTATGAGGCGGGTATGGAGGCCAAAGAGGAGCAGGCCGAGCCCTTCGCCGCCGCGGACGAGGAAGGTCTTGCTGAGAAAAAATTGGCCCCTAGACGGCTCAACAGTCCGCCGGTGGTCGCACCCGCCCCCGAGATGAATAGCTTCAGCGCAAAATCAGTTGCGCGCAAACCGCTAGAACCGATCCACAGTGTTGCTTCGATTGCGGATGCGGGCAAAATCGGTGAACTTTTCCAATATACGGTCGGCAATGTATCGCTGCCGCGGCGGCAGTCTGCCATGATCCCGATCATTGCCAGCGATATTCAGGCCGAGCGCGTTAGTATCTACAATCAGAGCGTGCTGGCAAAATACCCTTTAAACGGCGTGCGTATTGTCAATAGCAGCGGTAATCATTTGTTGCAAGGCCCACTGACGATTTTTGACGCCAATACCTATGCCGGCGATGCCAGCATCGACGATATCCCACCTGGACAGGAGCGGCTGTTGAGTTACGCGATCGATATGCAGGTCCACGTCGATGCAACCAAGACCACGCAAGACGATACCCTCCAGACAGGAAAAATCGTCAAAGGGATTTTGCACCTAACCATGAAAAATCTTTTCACGCAGGAATATAGCATTGATAATAAAAGCGGCCAGGAGAAAACGATTATTATCGAGCATCCGTTTCGCACCGGTTGGAAACTTACCGACAGCCCCAAACCCCTGCAGACCACGGAACGGTTATACCGGTTTAAAGACACCCTCGGTCCGGGTAAAACCGCGCTATTGCGCATCAATGAAGAAATAACCCAGTCCGATACTTTAGTGCTATTACCGGCGGATTTCGGCCAGCTTGAATTCTACAGCCGCTCGGGAAAGATCCCCCCCAAGGTAAAAGATGCTTTGCTCAAGGCGATGACCTATAAAAAACACATGCTGGATACCGAACGCAAAATCACCGATAAACAACGCGAGGTAACCGCGATTACCCAGGGACAACAACGGTTACGTGAAAACATGAAAACCGTTACTCAATCAAGCCAGTATTATTCACGCCTACTGATAAAACTCAATGAACAGGAAACCAAGATCGAAAAGTTACAGTTGCAAGCCGATCAACTCAAAGAAGAGCATGAAAAGCAGCGAACGGATTTAGAAGCCTATTTATCGAGTACTACGGTTGAATAAGCCCTGTGGATCACTTCTCCCCGGTCGCAGCGGATTACGCCCAGTTTCGTCCACACTATCCCCCTGACCTGTTTAGCTGGTTAGCCGAAATCGCACCCGCGCGGAACCTGGCCTGGGACTGTGCTACAGGCAGCGGGCAAGCCGCGGTGGATCTGGCCGCACATTTCCAACAGGTCATCGCCACCGATAGCAGCACCGCGCAACTCGACGCCGCCCCCTTACACGCCAATATTATTTATCGCCGCGCTCCCGCCGAGGCCTCTGGTTTGACCGCGCACAGCGTGGATCTCATTAGTGTCGCGCAGGCCCTGCACTGGTTTGATCTGGATCGATTTTATGCCGAGGTGAAGCGTGTATTAACCGTCGGGGGAATTCTGGCGGTGTGGACCTACCGTATGCTCAGTAGCGGCGACACTGCGATCGATGACTGTATCGCGCATTTTTATCAGCACACCGTCGGGCCCTACTGGCCGCCGGAGCGGGTGCACGTGGAAAACGGCTATCGCCGCTTGCCGTTTCCATTTAACGAACTCACGCCACCGGATTTTCATATGCAGACACAATGGACTCTGGCGCAGGTGTTGGGTTATTTACGCAGCTGGTCCGCCAGCCACCGTTATCAACAACACACGGGCTTGGATCCGGTTGCCGCGCTTCGCGCAAGATTAGACCCGTTGTGGGGCGATCCAAACCAATCGCGCAGTATCCGTTGGCCCTTGGCGCTGCGCGTGGGCCGCCCTTAATCATTGACCCACTTCTTTGCGTCAAATTATCAAACATATACTAATGAGGCGTATGGACAGGATACTCCCCCACCAAGACCGTCCGCCGCAGGGATGCTGCTGACGAGTCTACAGGGAGGTATTGACGGCGTGTCTTGGTGGGGGAGTATCCTTTCCATGTGACTCAGTAATAACAAACCGTTTATAACCATTTATTGGCGTGTTCAAGGAGGTCAAGGAGTTTATTTCCAAGCGCCGGGGACAATATGTGTTTAGTTAAAAAACCGCGTAATAACCCGTCGTTCCTCCCAATGTCAGCGAACAACAAAAAACGCAGGTATCGGTTTTATAAAACGGTGTATTTCGCTTAACAATATTATTCGCGGCTTTTACGATTAAATTAAGCGTTAAAGAGGATATACCGGGTTTAAGTTCTTCTGCCTTATGATATCGAAGCCAATGATCCGTCCCGGCGTTCGTGATCAGATGGGCTAATTTAAAATCCTGCTCGGCAATTCCAATACACCTATTCATAATTTTGCAACCGTTCTTTGCGCGCAACAGGATTTCGACGTATTCAGGTTTTGATATTGAAATATTCATATTTAATATTAGGAAAACTGTCGCCGTGGAGGCATTGTTTTAACTATAGTATAAAAAATCCGTTCGGGTGGTTATATATAAGCTAATTGCGCTCCGTGACAGATCTGCTTATCAGCCATACAATTATGCAACTGATTGCAGAAACATGCCGTGAGAATACCCCCCAAGCGGGAAACCACCGATCAAGCGGTTAATTGCCGCCCAAAGAACTTTCTCCACGCAACAACGCTGCTCCCGTCTCCACTCAAGTGGACAGCCGGAAATTACTGACCGAAGGATTGGAGTGAGCGCGTAAACACCCCGAGGATGAGACCCAGACATTGCGCGATGAAAATTTCCATATTCCGAAAAATGATCCGCGTTTTGAGCGCGATAAAAATCTACAAACGCAGGAATATAATCTTGTCGAAAGTTACCGTATCACCGAGGGAAGATTTATGATTAAACTCAAGTCGCCCGCGGGTAAAATACTTTGTTTTGACGTGCCTGAAAAAGACATGCTGAACGACTTCGATAACAAGAACTGGCGTTATGTGCCTAGCTGTCATTAGCCGAATCACGTATTACAACCCCAAGACCAGTGACCCCGTGGTTATATTGCGGTGAACCCTCCGCATCCAATGAGGGGGTTTTCAGATAACAGGTCTATCCTTTTGCGCGCAAATAACGTATAAAACAAGCCTATCCCTATTACCTGGGTAAAGGTTAACGATACGAATAGTGTTAAAGTCAACCAAAGGGACTTTATGAACAGTGGCTTAAATCAAATAATAAGTGGCACCGTGATCTTTTATGTTCAGTCGTTGACTTATTGATTATTATCGGTCTACATTGCATCTTGGAAAAATTCGGACATAACGGGAAATCCGTATAACCACTAGGTTCGATAACAGCGGTAAGGGCATAAACTATGAAAACGCGTCCAGCTTCGGTAACTGTCATGGAAGGAGGTCTCTTTGCGATAAGCGAAATTTCCCCACTAACAATCACCTTGATGATTAATAATCCACGGGTAGATGAATTTTAACAATAGTTAAAGGCGTGGTCGGTGAGTGCCATACGCGCCGTATAGAATAATTAACGGGTCTGCCGTGCTCCCACACAAGCACAGCCAAAAGTAAAAGGGGTGGAATATGAATCTTTCTGAAATGCGAATCCTGAATATGCCGTTACGTCGTATCGGTGTCGGCATCGTCATATTAATAGCTATTGTCAGCTTATGGCCATTTTATTCGGTACCCACCGGAAGCCGAGGTGTGGTTACCCAGTTCGGCAAGATTGTGGGTATTGAAGGAGAAGGATTGGCGGTATTACCGCCGTGGCGCAAGCTCTCCAATTTCAGCATCCGCGCCGAAAAGGCCGACATTGAAAATGCCGAGGGCAGCACCAGCGATACACAACCGGTGAAGGTGAGCATGACGGTGCGCTACAGCATTACCCCGGACCGGGTGGCCGAGGTGTTTGAAAAATACTCGCACGACGGTAATCTGTCCTCCTATGTTCAAACCGCAACCCAGGAAATCTTCAAGGCGGTAACCGCCAAATACACCGCCCCGGATTTAATCGCTCAACGCGCCAAGGTATCCAGCGATATCAACGCCGCATTGCGCGAGAAACTGACACTGTACGGCGCTCAAGTGATTAACATCGACATGCGCAATTTCGCCTTCTCGGATTCCTATATGCATGCCATTAATGACAAGGTAACCCAAGAACAACTGCGCCTCGCCGCCGAGAACAAACTCAAAACCGTAGAGGCTGAGCAAAAACAAAAAGTCGCCATTGCCGAGGCCGAAGCCAATGCCCGCAAGGCGGAAGCCGACGGTGAGGCCTACGCGAATTTGACCATTGCCAAGGCCCAGGCCGAGGCGCTGCGGGTGCAAAATGCGGCGCTGGCGCAAAACAAGGAGGTACTTGAATTACGCCGCATCGAGGTTGAGAAGATCAAGGCCGAGAAATGGAACGGTGCCTTGCCCACGGCGATCTATGCCGGTGCGCCTATCCCGTTCCTGAATGTAGGTAAATGATTGAGCCCCCATCAATCGATTATTGTATAAAATTACCTAACACGCTGACGGTTAGCATAACCGATGAATGATCTACTGGCATTAATCGATTCGCTGCGCAACGGGACGGATATTCCTAACGGCAAGTCCCGTTTACAGCATCTTGCGATCATCTCTTGTGAGCACCAGGTGCATATCAAACACGTGCCGTTCCACCAGCCGTGTTTCATCCTGGTGCTTTCAGGGCGCAAGGTGATTTTTGATTTACCCAACCCGATCGTAGCTGAGGCGGGCTGCGCGCTTACTGTACCGGCCCCGGCAAGTTATGACCTGCGCAACGAACCGGCCGCCGCTCGACGGCGTTACCAGGCCTTGATTATTCCCTTCACCCACCAGCACCTCGAACGGTTGCGCGGCACACATGCCATCGACCATAACCCACAACACGATCATATTGGAATTCTAAAATTCAATCACGACAAAACCCTGATCGCGGCGGTCACGCATTACTTGCAATGCCCGCTCGAGTCGCGTCTTTTAGATCACCGCCTGATGGAAATCTTGCTGGTGCTGGCCGAACGTGACCCGCGCGTGCTGTCGTACGTGCTCAACCAGGAAAGCTGGAGCCAAAAAGTACGGGTTATTCTTTCCACCGATCTCGCCCACCATTGGGAACTCTCCGACGTCTGCCGGCGCTTAGCCACCAGCCAAAGCACCTTACGCCGTCAGTTGCAACGTGAAGCTACCGGCTTTCGCGATCTCTTGTACGATTTGCGCTTAAGCACCGCCTTGGTCCACCTGTTACAAACCACCACCCCCGTCTACCAAGTGGCCTATGACTGCGGCTACCAATCGGTATCGCGTTTTAGCAGTAACTTTCGTAAACGCTTCGGTCTGGCGCCGACGGAATTTCGTGCTGCCCTGGATGGCAGGGAACAGTCCTTGGCGGTTAGCGGACAACCCGAAACGTCTTAATCCGGCAAGATAGCCCCACGTTCGTCTGACCCACGAGCGCCGTGTATAACCCTTTAGCGGAGATTACGATGCAAACCACCCAACTACTCGTGTTATCAAGTGTTCTACTGGCAAACCTCGCCAGGGCGGACGGTTTTACCCTCCGCAGCGCACAGCTGCAGGAAGGTAAACCGATCGCTGCGGAACAGGTATTTAATGGATTTGGCTGCCAAGGGGAAAACCTGTCACCTGCCTTAGCGTGGAAACACGCCCCGGCCGCGACCAAAAGTTTTGCTCTAACGGTATACGATCCCGACGCCCCTACCGGCAGTGGCTGGTGGCACTGGGTGATCTTCAATATTCCCGCCACGGTGACCGGCCTGGAAAAAAATGCGGGTGATCCGCAAAGCAAGCTGGCACCGCCCGGTAGCGTGCAAAGCCGGACCGATTTTGGCAAATCCGGGTACGGGGGGCCCTGCCCACCCGTGGGTGACAAACCGCACCACTATCAATTCACCTTGTATGCCCTCAAAACAGACAAGTTACCCTTGGATGAAAACACCCCGGCCGCGATGGTGGGTTACTACTTACACCAGAACTTGCTTAAAAAGACGGTGTTGAACGCAACCTATGCGCGCTAGTGGGGGGGGTGTGTTGGTAAGAAGTTGGCCTGCGCAGTGGAAACACTGCGCGCCAGTTTCAAACAACGCGGCTTGCTGTCTCGCAAGCTTCGCGTGTACTTCCTCCACCTGCGACTTGCAAGGGGTGAGGTGTATCGCGTCGAGGTGGCCAAATAATACACACATTAATTATATGAAGGCAACCCCTAACATTGACGTTTTTACCAAGCTCCTAAAATTATTTTGTAACCTATTGATTTTAGGAATATTTATGTTTTAAACAGGGGCTAAACCCACCGAGCTCACACAAACATGTAGACCCCTAACCCTATGAGAAACACCCCGAAGTAGCGTCGCAAACTATCAGCAGGTAAACGGTGTGCCAGGGCCGCTCCCAGGGGCGCAATCACCACCGAACTGAACGTGATCCCCAGCACAGCGGGCCAGTACACATAACCCGTGGCATACGCCGGTAACCCCTGGGCATTAACACCGGTGGCGACATAACTGAGGGCTCCGGCAATCGCAATGGGTAAACCACAGGCGCTGGCGGTAGCCACGGCGCGTTGCATCACCACGTTGCACCACAATAAAAACGGAACGGTGAGTGTGCCCCCACCGATACCGATAATACTGGAGGCGGTGCCGATCACCGTGCCAGCGAGACCCATGCCTACCCAGCCCGGTAGGCGGCGGGCCGCTTTGGGTAGCAACCGCAATAGTATTTGTAAGCCCACCGCCCATTCAAAGAACGCGAACACTTGGCGCAATACGCTGGCAGGCAAGGCATCCGCGATCATCGCCCCCACCGCCGCGCCGATGAAAATGCCCGGGGTTAGTTGCTTTACCTGCGGCCACAATACCGCGCCGCGCCGATGGTGCGCGCGCACCGAAGCCATCGAGGTCAAAATGATCGTCGCCAGTGACGTACCAATCGCCAAATGCACCGCCACGGCGGGATTCACGCCGATCCGCGCGAATACAAATACCAAGGCCGGGACGATCACCAGCCCGCCACCGACACCGAACAAACCGGCCAACAGACCCACGATCACGCCGATGAAGAAATAAATGAGGGAGATCTCAAGCATGCGCGTAGTGTAACAACACGCGCGATTATTTTATCCAGATAGTTTTTGCGTTGACAAATTCGTGCATGCCATGGTGGCACAGTTCGCGGCCGTAACCCGAACGTTTAACCCCGCCAAACGGCAAGCGCGGATCACTTTTTACAAACCCATTCACAAAGGTTGCGCCGGATTGCATACCGCGCGCCAGCCGTTCGCCACGCGCGGTATCACGCGTCCAAACGCTACCGCCCAAACCAAACTCCGAGTCATTGGCGATGCGCAAGGCGTCGTGTTCGTCGCGGGCGCGGATCACGATGGCAACCGGGCCGAATAATTCCTCGTGATAGGCGCGCATGCCGGATTTCACCCGATCTAATATGGAGGCTTTATAGAAGGCACCCGGACCGGGGATAGGTTCACAACCCGTTACCACAACCGCACCCGCCTTGACGGTATCCAGCACTTGTTTGTGTAACTCGTCGCGTAAATCGATCCGCGCCATGGGTGCAATGGTGGTTTGAGGTGAGAGCGGGTTACCGGGTTTTAACGCCTCGGCACCGGCTTTAAAACGCGCCACGAATTCATCCGCGATCGCGTCAATCACAATAAAGCGTTTGGCTGAAATACAGCTTTGCCCGCTATTGATAAAACGCGAGGTCACCGCCCCTTTAACCGCCAACTCTAAATCCGCGTCTTCCAGCACTAGAAACGCATCGGAACCCCCCAATTCCAGCACGGATTTTTTTAATTGATCTCCGGCGGTGGCAGCCACCTTGCGGCCTGCCGACTCACTGCCGGTCAAGGTCACCGCCTGCACGCGTTTATCGCTGATCACTTTTTGAACCTGCGCGGCCCCAATCATTAAACTGCGAAACACCCCGCTGGGAAATCCCGCTAATGAAAAGACTTCTTCAATCGCCAAGGCGCAACCGGGTACATTGGAAGCATGTTTTAATAATCCGGTGTTTCCCGCAACCAAGGCCGGGGCGGCAAACCGGAACACCTGCCAAAACGGATAATTCCACGGCATCACCGCCAACACCGTGCCAATCGGTAAATACGCCACATAACTGCGGCCGGCATCCGAGGCGATGACTTCATCTTGCAAAAATTTGGGACCGTGGGTGGCATAGTAGTCACACACCGTGGCACATTTTTCGACTTCAGCGCGGGCATCGGCGATGAGCTTGCCCATTTCCTGGGTGATCGTAACCGCAAAGCGTTCAAGATTCTGACGCAGCACCTGGCCGGCTTCGCGCATAAGTTGGCAGCGCTCCGCTAAAGGAGTTGCGGCCCAGTGCGGTGTGACCTGCGCGGTTTGGCGCAGGGCGGTTTCCAACTGGTGGTCGTCCCAGATCGGAAATGCTTTCATTTGCTCACCGCTGGCGGGGTTGATCACACTAAAACTCATAGGGTCTCCTTGTGGTTAAGGCGCGTGCAATGGCGCACTCAAGATAGAAAAGTATAGACAGAATGATACCGGATGCCGAAAATTGCTGACCCTTTGGAGATAAATAATGTTTACGACAGTATGCGTATTAGGCGGGACAGGTTTTGTAGGTAAACATCTGGTCGCTCGACTGGTAAAACAAGGCTATCAAATACGGGTATTAACCCGACACCGTGAACGGCATCGTGAGTTACTGGTGTTACCCACGGTTGAGGTGATTCAAGCCGATATCTACAACCCTGCCGAGTTAGAACATTATTTCCAGGGCCAGGCCGCGGTGATCAATCTGGTCGGCATATTGAATGAAAAACGCGATAACGGTCAGGGTTTTCACCGCGCCCACGTCGAACTCACCCGCCAGGTGATCCAAGCGTGCCAACGCAGTAAGGTCAGCCGTTTATTACAGATGAGCGCCCTGCACGCCGATGCCAGCGCGGGCAGTAGTTATTACTTACGCAGCAAGGGTGAAGCGGAAGGACTGCTACGCCAAGCACAGGGTATCCTGACTACGTGCTTTCGTCCTTCGGTGATCTTTGGTCCCGGCGATGGATTTTTTAACCGCTTTGCGACCTTGTTGCGATTTTCGCCCGGGATCGTGCCTCTGGCCTGCCCCAACACCCGCTTTGCGCCGGTGTATGTGGGGGATGTGGTGGCGTGTTTTGTCAGTGCCCTGAATAATGCCAGCACCTATGGACAATGTTACAACCTGTGTGGCCCGCAGAGTTATACATTAAAACAACTGCTGCAATACACCGCTGCTCAGATCGGGCTTTACCGTTGGGTGATAGGCTTGGGTCGATCCAGTTCGTGGTTGCTGGCCAATGTGTTCCAATACATGCCCTTTTACCGGCCCTTAACCCGGGACAATTACCGTTCGTTACAAATCGACAGTGTCTGCGATCAACCCTTCCCTGCTATTTTTGGCCTAAGCCCCAAGTCATTAGATGAAATTGTCCCGGGGTATTTGCAGCAAAACAGCTCGCGGCAACATTACAACACCTTACGCCGTTCCGCCGGGCGCGACAGATAGCATACTAATGAGGCGTATGGAAAGGATGCCCCTCCACCAAGACCGTCCGCCGCAGGGATGCTGCTGTCGAGCCTACGGGAGGTATTGACGACGTGTCTTGGTGGGGGGGTATCGTTTCCATGTGACTCAGTAATAATTGATCATTTTTACTCCCCCGGCCTGCTAGCTTTTGCGGTTTGAATCAGTTGTATTCAAACCGCAGGAGATTGTTATGGTGGGTCCACTCACTCAAAAATTCGATATTATCGTGCAGCGTGTTAGTCACGCTCCCTTATTACGCCTGACGGTGATGGCTTCGGTCATTATCGTATTACTAAT
This sequence comes from Gammaproteobacteria bacterium, assembly GCA_016194635.1. Classification (GTDB taxonomy): domain Bacteria; phylum Pseudomonadota; class Gammaproteobacteria; order UBA6429; family Thiohalophilaceae; genus JACQBC01. Next base: position 140,038 of record JACQBC010000021.1, read on the forward strand.
CCCCTTATATCTCATTCAACAACAATTATGGGACCGTCAATCACAACGCGACAGTGCAGTGCAGGAGGTCACGTCCAAATGGGGGACACAACAAACCATCCTCGGTCCACTCTTGGTCATACCGTATTACGAACACCAAACACTGCGTGACAAAAACGGCAAGGTTTATGACCAACGCCACAAACGTTACGCGGGATTTTTACCCGAACACCTCACTATCAACAGCAAGGCCAATAATGAAGTACGTCACCGCGGGTTATTCGATATTCCCTTGTACCAAGCCGAGATCAACCTAAGCGGCGATTTTCCACCCGCAACGTTCTCTACTTGGTCGGTTGGCGACAATGACATTGTATGGTCCGAAGCCAGCGTGATAGTCCTGGTCAGCGACGCCCACGCGATTCAACAACGCGCGCAGCTCCACTGGAACAATAACGCCTACAGCTTTGCGCCCGGGGCCGTGGCGGGACTCGAAAAACACAGCGGTTACCATGTCGCGTTAGGCAACCAGGCGCAACAAGCGGCGCATTTTCAGATTCAATTCACGCTAAACGGCAGTCAACAACTCAAGTTCGCGCCCATCGGCAACGATTCCAGTATCCGTCTGCAGTCCGATTGGCCCGACCCGAGTTTTACCGGACAATGGTTGCCCAATACCCGTGAGCTTGGTCCGCGGGGTTTTAACAGCGAATGGCGTATTAGCGCCTTGAGCCGCGGCTTTGGACAACAGTGGCTGTTGCAAGATGCCGATAGGTTTGAGCGCATGCAGCAATCCGCCGTCGGCGTCGATTTTCTGGTGGCGGTGGATAATTACCGCATGGCCGAACGCAGCAGCAAATACGATCTGCTGTTTATTCTATTAACCTTCCTGGTGATTTGGTTGATGGAAGTCACCACCCAGCAACGCGTGCATTTCATTCAATACCTGCTCTTAGGCAGCGCCTTATGTATCTTTTATTTGCTGCTCACCGCGTTCGCCGAACATATCGGTTTTTACCCGGCCTATGCCATCGCCAGCGTGGCGGTGATCGCCACGGTCGGCTTGTACAGTAAATCGATCGTACACTCCTGGAGCCGCGCGAGTATCGTCGGCGGAATCGTTGCAGCCCTATATCTGTACCTGTTCAGCCTGCTCAACGAGCAAAATTATGCCTATCTGATCGGCTCGATCGGCATGTTTGCCGCGTTGCTCACCACCATGTACTTAACGCGTCGCATCAATTGGTATAACAACGCCAAGCGGCAGGAGTAAAAACATGTATATCGCGCATATCCCCGCGGGATTCTTGCTGACGCATGTTTTAGTGCGGCAGCGATTGGCACCGGCCACACGTGAATACAATCAATTGTTATTGCTGGGCATCATCGCCAGCATCTTGCCGGACAGCGATTATATATATTACCACCTGGTTGATCAGCAGCAGCATTTCCATCACAGTTATTGGACGCATATACCGCTGTTTTGGGTGGCGTATTATGTTTTGACCTTAGGATTAATCGCCAGTGTTGGGCAACGCCACTGGATAACAATCGCCCATGTCTTTTTTCTTAATGTTTTATTGCATTGCGTGCTGGACAGTAGCAGCGGTGGTATTTTGTGGTTATATCCCTGGGATCAACATTATTACCGGCTGGCCCGAGTCCCCTTACACCACCCACCGCGGTTTGGAGATTTTTTCTGGCATTGGACCTTTCTACTTGAAGTGGCCATCATTATGTTTGCTGCGCTTGTGGCACTAAAAATATTTCGCCCTTTTACTTGGTATACGAGCCGCTCACGCCTGGATAATCGCTAACCCGCCGGCTGTTGCTTTCGATCCATCGGCGTTATGATCGCCGCATGAAAGTTTATCGTGTGGGTGGCTGCGTGCGGGATTCCTTGCTGGGTTTGGCAGTGAAGGATCGCGACTACGTGGTAGTGGGCGCCACCCCGCAACAACTGCAGGCTCAGGGTTATCTCGCGGTAGGCAAAGATTTCCCGGTATTTCTGCATCCACAGACCAAGGAGGAATACGCCCTGGCCCGCACCGAGCGCAAAACCGCGCCGGGTTACAGCGGTTTTGCCTTTCATGCCAGCCCGGAGGTCAGCCTCGAACAAGATTTGCAACGCCGCGATTTAACCATCAATGCCATGGCGCAGGATGAACAGGGCCGGCTGATCGACCCCTACGGTGGACAGGCGGATCTGCAGCAACGGATCTTACGTCACGTCTCCAGCGCCTTCGTCGAAGACCCGGTACGAATTTTACGGGTGGCGCGGTTTGCCGCACGTTTCGTGCCACTGGGGTTTCGCATTGCCCCCGAGACCCTGGCATTAATGACACAGATGGTTCACAACGGCGAAGTGGCCGCCCTGGTCAGCGAACGGGTGTGGCAAGAAACCGAACGCGCCCTGGGCGAGGACCATCCCAGCCGCTATTTTGAAGTGCTGCGCGACTGCGGTGCCCTCAAAATACTTTTTCCAGAACTCGATGCCTTGTTTGGGGTACCACAACCCGCCGAACACCACCCGGAGATCGACACCGGCGTGCATACGATGATGGTGCTTACTCAAGCCACGCGCTTATCCAATGACAGCAAGGTGCGTTTTGCCGCCTTGCTGCACGATGTGGGGAAGGGGCTAACCCCTCCCAGTGAATGGCCCCACCACTATAACCATGAGGCCCGCGGGGTCGCCTTAGTCACCGCCCTGTGTGAGCGGCTTAAAGTACCCGGCCACTACCGTGACCTGGCGCGCATGGTCGCGGAATACCACTTGCACTACCATCGTATTAAGGAATTGCGGCCGGGCACCGTGTTAGAGACATTACTGGGGTTGGATGCCTTTCGTCGGCCGGAGCGGTTTGAAGCGTTTTTGCTGGCCTGCGAAGCCGACGCCCGTGGCCGACCCGGGTATGAAACCCGTGAGTTTGAGCAACCGCGCCTGTTTCGCCGCTACTTCGCGGCGGCGGATCAAGTGAATATCCCAGCCTTGGTCGCCAGTGGAATCCGCGGTGAGCCCTTGAAACAGGCCATCCACCAACAACGGCTGGATGCCATTGCCGGGATAAAAAATGACCTGCATTGAATCGCCGTTATTCTCACGCCGTTGACTGTTACCCACAACAGGCGCGTGGTATTGTTAGTGGCGGTTACACATTCAGGTGAGATTCATTAATCTATTATATTAAAACTCATTTTCCAAATTATTCATTTACAAGGAGTCCGTCATGAAATCGCCATTCGCTTTAGCATCGCACACTACGGGGATACTACTACTCAGCACCGCTTTATTGTTATCAGGCTGCCAGGCCCTGCAAACCTCGATCAAGAAACGCAATCTCGATGTGCAAACCAAGATGAGTGAAACGATTTTCCTTGAACCGGTAAAGCCCGCGGATCGGATCATTTATGTAGCGGTTAAAAATACCTCCGATAAAGACTTGAATATACGCGAACGTATCTACAGCACACTGCAACAAGCCGGCTATCAAATTACGGATGATCCGGACAGGGCGCGCTTCATGTTACAGGGCAATGTCCTACAGTGCGGTAAAAGTGATTTGCGCTCGGCAAACAGCGCCGTGGAGGCGGGCTGGGGCGGCGCATGGGCGGGGCTGGCTATCGCCGGGGCCACCGGATCGCGCAGCAGCAGTACCTACGCAGGCGCGGGATTATTGGGCGCGGTAGCGGGGGTGGTCGGCGATGCCTTGGTCGACGATACCTTTTACGCCATGATCACCGATATCGAAGTACGCGAACGTCCCCGTGCCGGTGAAACCGTGACCCAAACGCAGGACACCAGCGCGCGGCAAGGCACTTCCACCCATTTACATCAGAACATCAGTGGCGGGGCTACCAACTGGAAAATATACCGTACCCGTATCGTCAGCACCGCCAACAAAGCCAACTTGGATTTTGCCGAGGCCAAACCGGAGCTGGAAAGCGGTTTAGTGCGATCGATTTCCGGTGTCTTCGTGCAGTAACTAATTCACCCGCGCGAGCTCGCTATCGCCAAGGACGGTGTGCGATCCACGGGTTGCCGGGCAAATTTGCCTTAAATAATTTTAGTCGGCCGTGACTTCCACCCGATTACGCCCCAGCGCCTTAGCCCGGTATACCGCCTTATCGGCCGCCTCAAACAACAGCTCAAAACTATAGGGCTTATCGAGCGGCTGGGTGGCGATACCAATACTCGCCGTTACCACAATAGCGTTGGGTTTTAATTCCTCGATCTCACGGCGGATCGCCTCCGCTTTACTCTGCGCATCCGCCAGATTGCAATACGGCAATAACAGCACAAATTCTTCACCGCCAAAACGGGCCGCCAGGTCCTCCTCGCGGCAATTGTGGCGCAGTAATTTACCCACCTGGGTTAACACCAAATCCCCTACCCGATGGCCGTGGCTATCGTTAATTTTTTTGAAATGATCAATGTCTATCACCAACATACACACCGGAAATTTTTGCCGGTAGGCCTGGCGGAATACTTTCGGCGAAACCTCCATTAAATAATGCCGATTATAAAGCGTGGTCAACTCGTCCCGCATCGCCAACTCATGTAATTGTTCTTGTTGACGCTGGACTTTATCGAGCAATTGCCGGTTAATGATCAAATTGGCCACGCGCACCGCCAGCTCTTGTTCGAGCGGTGGCTTGAGCAAGAAATCGCTGGCGCCGGCGTTGAGTATTTCGATCTTGCGTTGCGGATCATCGAAGGTGGATATCGCCAGAATAGGGACCTCGCCAAAACGCCCGGGTAGTTTGCGGATCTCGCGTATCAAGGTAAAACCGGTCATCTGTCCGTCGAGCACGATATCGGTTAATACCAAATCGTATCTACCTTTGATAAACATTTCAAAGGCGGGCTCACCGGAACTGAACAAATCCACTTTGTACCCCAAGCTTATTAATTGCGCCTTGGTCGCTTCCGCGACCGACGGGCTGTCCTCGATATAGAGGATGTGACCGTGTTGTTCATTCTTGCGAAAACTGCGCTGCACAAATTCACCGATAAAGATACTTAAGTGATCGAGTTGATTCTTAGAGAAGATCTCGGTCACCCCGGCCAACATGGCACGGTTGAGCTCTTCCTTATTCTCTTCACTGGTCAACATCAATATCGGTTTGAAGCGTGTCGCTTCCACACCGCGCAAACGTAAACAAAACTCCAGGGCTTGCATATCCGGCAGATACATCGCGGTGCAGATGAGATCGAATTGTTCCACCGCCAAGGCGGCTATCGCGGCTTTACCGGCCGTAAAACAGCTTACCTCAATGTCGTGTTTGGCAAAAACACCACCCACCATGTCTTGGTACAGTTTGGACGGCTCAACCAGCAGGGCTCTCATTGGGGGATCATACGCCTGAAAAACATATAGTTATGCGCCATTAAATTACTGTAGCTTTGAAACCCGGCTATTTCTATGCGCGCAATGACCACCCTATGTTACACTGCGCGGGTGTTCGCCGGTTCGGCCATCGATGTGTTTACCCTATGAACGATCCCAAAGTCGGTTTTGTCAGTCTGGGTTGCCCCAAGGCCAGCGTCGATTCGGAGCAGATCCTCACCCAATTACGCGCCGAGGGTTATCGCATCGTCCCCAGCTACCAACAGGCCGACTTGGTGGTGATCAACACTTGTGGGTTTATCGATGCCGCGATTCGTGAATCGCTTGACGCCATCGGCGAAGCCCTCCATGAAAATGGTAAGGTGATCGTCACCGGCTGTTTGGGCGCCAAAGGTGATATTGTCAAACAAACCCATCCCAAGGTATTGGCGGTCACGGGGCCGCATGCGCTGCAGGACGTGATGCACGCCGTGCACCACCACTTGCCCAAGCCGCATGATCCGTTCACGGATCTGGTGCCCCCGCAGGGGATCAAACTGACGCCCAAACATTACGCTTATCTGAAAATTTCCGAGGGCTGCAATCACCGTTGTACCTTTTGTATTATCCCCAGCTTGCGCGGTGACCTGACCAGTCGCTCTATTGATGCCGTCCTGCAAGAGGCTGAAATCTTAGTACGCTCCGGCGTTAAAGAATTGCTGGTTATCTCACAAGACACCAGTGCCTACGGCGTGGATATAAAATATCGTCCCGGCTTCTGGCAAGGCCGTCCGCTTAAAACCAATTTATTCGACTTGGTGAACCACTTGGGTGAGTTAGGCGTGTGGATACGCTTACATTATGTCTACCCCTATCCACACGTGGATGAGATTATCCCGCTCATGGCTGAGGGAAAAATTCTGTCGTATTTAGATATTCCATTTCAACACGCCAGTCCTGCGATATTAAAAGCGATGAAGCGCCCCGCCAACAGTGAAAACGTCTTACAACGCATTCACTCTTGGCGAGCCCTTTGTCCTGCGATTGCAATCCGCAGTACCTTTATTGTCGGCTTCCCCGGCGAAACCGAGCACGACTTTGAGCAGCTGCTGGCCTTTCTCGACGCCGCGCAATTGGATCGCGTCGGCTGTTTTGCTTACTCCGCGGTGGAAGGGGCCACGGCCAACCGCTTGGCCCATCCTGTGCCGGAAGACATCAAACAACAACGGCTTGAGCGTTTTATGCAACACCAGGCCAAGATCAGCGCCACCAAACTCAATACCCTGATCGGTAAAACCTTAGCCGTGCGGGTGGATGGGTATGCCCAAGACGGTAAGCTACTGGCCCGTTCGCACCGCGACGCGCCCGATATCGATGGCGTCGTTGTTATTGATAATCCACCGGATCATTTACCAGCGGGGGAGTTAATCCAGGTAAAAATCTCCGCCAGCGACGAACACGATTTATATGGACAGGTAGTGGGTTTTGACCTCCCGAATGGAGGTCAGGCAGAACGCTGGACAAATATGACAGGGCCGTGACTCATTCACGGTTACAGATCCGCTGCGCAAAACCACGGACCGTGGGCCCTAGCAGCAGAACAATCAGAAAAGCCATCGGCCAGGCTAGCACAAACGCCTTTAGCCACCTTGCTATAAAGTGCGGATCGACACCCACATTGATGGCGGTAATAATCCCCGTCATGATAAACGCCATGGTGGCGGACATTAACAACGAAAAAAAGCCATGTTGATATTTTTTTGAGAACATTGGTTTACCACTTAGCCTATATTAACTACCAGCACCCCAAGCAACTGGCGCGGTGCTATTACACGACACTTTTCGTGGCCGTGCAAGTGCAATGCTACCACCCGCCCCACGGCGAAGTTTGCAGAGCAACCGATTCAGGTTATCATCTGCTTCAATAAACCGTTTGATACAGCGTCCCAGTAACCTCTCAGCGCGGTTTTCCGGTACGCAGAAACAACGCGACGCAAAATTGTTAATAGGTGGTGTATGGATAGTGTTCTACTCGTAAAGGCCGTTATTTTGGGTATCGTGGAAGGTATTACCGAGTTCCTGCCGATCTCGTCCACCGGACATTTGATCATCGTGGGTGATCTGCTTAATTACAATAATGCCCAGAGCAAGGTGTTCGAGATCGCAATCCAGCTCGCAGCGATCCTCGCTGTTTGTTGGGAATACCGCCGCCGGATCGGCGTTGCTATTTGCGGGCTCACGCATGACGCGACGCAGCAACGCTTTGCGTTATTAATCCTGATTGGATTTTTACCCGCGGCTGTATTGGGGGTGTTACTGCACCACACGATTAAAGCCTATTTATTCAACCCGATCACCGTGGCCGCGGCGTTGATCGTTGGCGGCCTGGCGATTCTTTATATAGAGCGTCGCGCACGCCAGGCGCGCTTTACCACGGTAGAGTCCATGCCCTGGCGGCAGGCGTTATACATCGGCTTGGCGCAATCACTGGCCATGGTTCCGGGGGTATCACGCGCCGGCGCGACTATCCTGGGCGGCATGATCTTCGGCCTTTCGCGTAAGGCCGCGATCGAATTTTCGTTCTTTTTGGCCATCCCTACCATGTTCGGCGCGACGGTATACGATGTCTATAAAAACTGGTCGCTGTTGCAGATCGACGATTTAGCGGTGTTTATCGCCGGTTCCATCGCCGCGTTCATCGCCGCTATGATCACGGTCAAGGCGTTGTTGAAATTTATCGCCCAGCACAGCTTTGTCGCCTTCGCCTGGTATCGTCTAGTATTTGGTGGGTTGGTGCTGGCTACCTATTTTCTTGGGATTGTTGATTGGTCACATCCGTGAGTATTGTTGAGACTAAAGCTCAAAACAATTATGGAGTGGTTATCGGCTCTTGCAACTGCTCCAAGGCCGCGGCGTCGCCGTTGAACACATTGAGATCGACCGGTCCTTGAATGCCTTTAATCCGGCCGCGATTGGCGTATTGCCAAAACAACCAACCGCTACGATCGCTAAAGCTGGGTTCAAAATAAATATCGCGTATCCATACAGGGTAATCGGTGATTTCACCCCGCAGATAATCCGCGTAAATTTCTTCGGTGACATAAAAAATCGGTTTGCGCCGGTAGACCTGTTCAACCTCGACGGCGAACTCGCGCAATTCCCTGAGCAACCCTTCGCGTTCGGGACGGGATTTACAATTTCCACCGTATTCAATATCGATCACCGGTGGCAACATTTTTTCCTCCACCGGAACGGTGGCGATAAAATTTTCCGCCTGTTGTTTACCTGCCTTGCAAAAGGTAAAAAAATGGTAAGCACCGCGCGCCAAGCCATAACGGTAGGCATTGTCCCAGTTGGTTTTAAAACGCCGATCTTTGTGGTCGCCGCCTTCGGTGGCTTTGATGAAAATAAAATGCGCGTGTTCCGCGGGCAAAGCGTTCCAATCGATTTTACCCTGATGATGCGATACATCAATGCCGCGTAGCGGGAAACGTTTGGTGTCGGGATAATTAAACCGCACCAGACCGATATCATAACCATAACGCAATCCATAGCCGATGCCGGCCGCGCTTATCACTAGCAACACCAGGAGGATCATTCTGCGGGTTCTGCGCCGCATCACCCCATCCCTGCCTGTGGATACTTTAACTCCGTCATATGAATATCATACCAGGGAAAGGTGCTGTTGTCGGCCTGCCAGCCAGGTTGGATTATGCGGGGGTGTTTGCAATCATGATCGCCCGCGTTGGTGCCGGGTAACCCTCAATCGTACGCGTGTTGTCATTGGGATCAAGAAAATCCGCCAGCGAATGATACTGCATCCACGCGGTGCGGCGCTGTTCGGCTAGCGTAGTAATACTGACATCCACGCACCGAATATGCTGATAACCCGCCTCGCTCAACCAGCGGGTTAATCGCGCAACACTGGGGATCGCCCATACATTCGGCATCCGCGCGTAGCGATCCTTTGGAACCAATACTTCATCACCGGCCACGTCGATAACCAAGGTTTCCAATACCAACTCCCCACCGGGACGCAGCCAGCCTGCGAGTTCATTGAGGTGATCGCTGGGTTGACGTTGATGGTATAACAAGCCCATGGAAAACACGGTATCAAATAATGATAGCCGTGTGGGCATGTCGCTGGTCGCAAGCGGCAACACATGGACGCGCGAGTCGTTAATATAGTTTTGCAATACTTGGTACTGTAGCATCGACAGCACCATGGGCTCAATCCCGACCACCCGTTTAGCCCCCGCGCCGGCCATGCGCCAGGCATGGTAGCCGCTACCACAACCTACGTCTAGCACAACCCGGTCACTCAAGGGCGTGATATGATGCTTGAGGCGATCCCATTTCCAATCCGAACGCCATTCGGTATCTATCCTGACACCAAATAACTCGAACGGTCCTTTACGCCAGGGATGGAATAGGCGCAACTGGGCGGCTAATTGCTCGCGTTGCGCGCCGCTGATTTGATCCGCGCTGCCCACCCGCACCGCGGCCGAGGTTAAATCCACACTGATAGGAACCATCACCGGTAGTGCGTTCAACGCGGCCTGCCATTTAGCGAAGTCGCCATGCACGCGGGGATCGGTGCGTTGCCCGAGCAACCCTTGGATCTGCTCCGCCCACGGGGCATGTTGCTGTTGTGACAACCAGGTGAACAACGGGCTGTAATCGATCATTTAATCGCGGCAAATGAAATAAAATTCAACGCCTGAAACCACCGGTAAACCTGCTGAAAGCCGGCCTGTTGCAGGCGCTGCCGGTGTTGCGCCGGGGTTTCCGGAATCAAGATCTTTTCCAAGGCGCTGCGTTTTTGGCTGATCTCCAGTTCACTATAGCCATTGGCTTTTTTGAACGCCAGGTGAAGATCTTCTTCAAACCGTTGGCCGAGAGGATCCTCCAAGAGGATCTTCTCCGATAACACCAATACCCCGCCGGGGTTTAAACCCGCGTAAATTTTCCGTAAGAAGCGGCTGCGTTCGCCCGGCGCAATAAATTGCAAGGTAAAATTCAAGACTACCAGCGAGGCATTCTCGATACCGACCTGTTGAATATCCGCGCATACCACCTCCACCGGCGTGGTTGCTGCATGGTGTTGCAGATTGGCCCGGCACACTTCCACCATCGAAGTTGAATTGTCAATCGCGTAGATACGACAGCCGGGTTGGCTTATCCGCCGGCGCAGCGCCAAGGTCGCCGCGCCGGTGGAACAACCTAAATCGTATAGATTGGTATTGGCTTGTGCGTATTCTTGCGCGAATAATCCCAACAGGGTAAGGATCGATTCATAACCAGGAACCGAGCGCCGGATCATATCCGGGAACACCCGCGCCACCTGTTCATCGAATACAAAATCCACGATCATATCGCGTGGCATATCAAACAAACGATCGCGCGGAGGTTCTGCCATCTTACTCCAACTCCATCGCACGATTACGAAACCCAAACCCGGGCAAAGGTTGCGGCATTGATTTACTCAAGGCCAGCACCTTGAAGGACTCGCCCATTTCATGCGGCAAGGTTAAACGTTTAATCTGGTTAACCAGCGCCAACTGTTGGACTGGATCGTTGGTAGGGTATTTTCCCGGCATCTCCAGGATGCCGAGGTCGAGTAAAAAATGCGCTTGGGTAGTGAACCCCGCCAGTTGCAATCCAGCGCCCCGTCCCGCCTCGGCCAGCGCGGTGAAATCGACAAAGGCGGTGATATCCTGCAAGCCGGGGAGATTCAAGGGCTGGTAATTAACCGTGTGTTGATAATGACACTGCAGCGTACCGTTATGACGTTGCGGGTGATAATACACGCCGCGCGGGTAACCATAGTCGATCAGCAGCAGCACCCCGCGTTGCAAACCCGCCGCTGTCGCGCCCAGCCAATCCTCGGCAGTAAAATTCACCTCGGAAACATACCCGTTTGATAATGGCGCATGGCATTGGGATTGAATCGTCGCCAGCCGTTCACATAAACGCGGGTCGCTGCAGGCTTGGGCTTCCAGCACCAGCCTATCGTCCCGCAAGACCACCCCCTGTTCCATTACGTGATCGGCGCGATACTCAAAACGCCTCACCGGCAAGGCATCGAGTAATTCATTCGCAATCACGATACCCTCGAACCCGTCGGGCACCCCCTCGCACCATTGCACGCGTTCTACAAGATGCCCTGCCTGTTCAGCCAGGTAGCGGCGTTGTTGTTCCCGCAGCGCTGCACTGATCTCACTAATATAATAACGCCGCGGTAAACACCCCAGGGCTTCCAGGCTACGCAACAAGTGCAGCGTCATCTGGCCGCGACCGCCGCCGACTTCGCAAATTGCCGCGGCGTCCGACAGGTTAGGCAAAATAGCCGCGCAAAAACGCCCCAGGCAGTGGCTAAAGAGCGGTGCGATTTCTGGCGCGGTAATAAAATCACCGCCGCGGCCAAAAATGTGATCGGCCGCGGTGTAATACCCCACCGCGGGGGCGTATAACAGCTGTTGCATACATTCATCAAAGCGCAACCATCCCCCCGCTTGTTTAATCCGCTGACGGATCAAGGATTGTAATTGTTGACTACGCGCACGCTGCGCCGTCGAGGGTGCGGGCGAGGCAGGTTCGGTAACGGATGAACGGCGTTGCGTCATACAAACAGTGGGTTTGTGGTTTAAAATGGGTTACAGTTTAACTTTAAGTCAGGATTCAAGCATACCATATGACGAGCAACAAGGTTGTCCTCATCACCGGCGCGGCGCATCGAATCGGCGCACAGACCGCCCGCCAGCTGCATGCGGCCGGGATGAACATTGTCTTGCATTACCGTGGCTCGCGCAGCGCCGCCCAACAATTACAAAAAGAACTGCTTGCGCAACGCGCCGACTCGGTCGTATTGGCGCAGGCCGATCTACAATCGGTACAGGCCATGCCCGTCTTGGTACAACAAGCCTTTGAGTCCTGGCAACGCTTGGACGTGGTGATCAACAATGCTTCCAATTTTTATGCCACGGCGATCGGCAGTGTTAACGAACAAACCTGGGATGATCTGCTCGGCACCAATCTCAAAGCCCCGTTCTTCCTGGCCCAAGCCGCCGCTCCGTATTTACAAAACAGCAAAGGCTGTATTATTAACATCGCCGATATCCACGCCGACCGTCCACTAAAAGGTTATCCACTGTACTGTATGTCTAAAGCCGGGCTGGTGATGCTGACCAAGGCCCTGGCCGGTGAACTCGGACCCAACATCCGCGTCAACGCCGTGGCCCCGGGGGCCATCCTCTGGCCGGAACCGATGGACGAGGTTACCAAACAACGTATCTTGAATAAGAATTTTTTAAAACGCAAAGGCGAACCCGACGACATCGCACGGGCGATTTTGTTTTTGATCAACGATGCGCCTTACATCACCGGGCAAGTGCTTACGGTGGATGGGGGAAGATCATTAAATAGCTAAGACCAAAGTGGCGAGCAACCTGCGGGTAACCTACTCCACAGCACGACGCTACTCCGGATCAATCGCTCTCCTGCTCCCAAAGTTGTAACGGCTGCGCTGTCTGCGGAAATTCCTCCCATAATTGCCGCATGGATTTTTTCAGCAGCGGATGCAGCAGATCCGGGGCAAGATCCATCAGGGGTTTTAACACAAAGGCGTGGGCGGTGATTTCAGGACGCGGGATCTGAATACTTGTATCATTCAATACCCGATCCGCATACAGCAATAAATCCAGATCGAGTGTCCGCGAGACAAATTTCTCAGCGTCACGGTGGCGGCCGTTGTCATCCTCGATACGCCGCAATAAAGATCGAACCGCCTCGACGCTGTGACGGGTTTGCGCCCGCACCACCAAATTCAGAAAATCCGCTCCCTCAAACCCAAACGCCGGACTACGATACACCGGTGAACACTGTAAGGTCCCCAAGGCATCGCGCAAACTCGCGATGGCGGCACGAATATGCGCTTCCGGCTCGATGTTAGTCCCGATACTGATAAAAATAGCCACCATACAAGGGTAAGAATTATTCGGCGCGATGCCCGCGTTCAATAACGATGCCCACGCCCTTGGCATTACGTACTGCGCCGATTTTATTGACGCGTAACCGCAACCACGCCACCGGGAACTCCTGCAAGATTACCTGCGCCACCTGTTCGGCGAGGGTCTCGACCAGTTGAAATTGACTGGTTTCGACAAAGGCGATCACCCGTTTGGCCACGGCTTTATAATTCAAGGTGTCATCGATCGCATCACTGGCGGCCGCTTGGCGGATATCCGCCCCCAGTTCAAGATCGAAGATCACCGTCTGTTTGACGCGGCGTTCCCATTCGTACACACCGATCACCGTCTCGATGCGTAACTCACTGATAAAGATAATGTCCATGGTATGGCCTCAGGCATTTAGCAGGGCGACTATAACAAAAAATCTGACTATAATGCGCCAATCCAAAATCCGAGCCCCCATGAACCCAACGATTGCCGAATTTTTGTTAATCCCCAGCGCCTACCTGTTGGGCTCCGTATCGAGCGCGATTATTGTCTGTAAACTCATGCAGCTGCCCGACCCGCGCACCCAGGGCTCAGGTAACCCCGGCGCCACCAACGTGTTGCGCTTCGGCGGCAAAAAAGCCGCGGCGATTACCTTGACGGGTGATGTGTTAAAGGGATTTATTCCCGCGTTGCTGGCGATGTTGTTGAATTTCCCCGCCGCCGTTCTCGCCTTGGTGGGGCTGGCGGCATTCGTGGGGCATTTGTACCCGGTATTTTTTCGCTTCACCGGCGGCAAGGGGGTGGCGACCCTGTTGGGTGTGTTATTCGGTTGGCACTGGGCCGTTGGCGCTGCCACCGGCGTGACCTGGTTGTTGATCGCCAAGGTTTTTAAAATATCATCCGTGGCCGGATTGATCGCAGCGTTGTTAGCGCCGTTTTACGTCTGGCTGTTACTGGGGCCACACCCGAGTATTATTGGTGTTACCTTTCTGATGACGATCCTGTTGTACTGGCGTCACCGGCAAAATATTCAGCAACTCTTCACGGGCAAGGAAGGGAAAATTGGCAAGTCCTCGGATCACTGAGCCTTGGGTGTGTCACACTGTGTAAAATCCTAACCCGTTAGCCTTCGAGGTGCTCATCAGAGTGAATCTTGGGTAGTAAAAATATTTTGCAGCCACGCACCAGATCTGACTGAATCATCCAAATTATCAACAGGTTAATTCCTTTCCCACACTAAAATAGGGTTCAAGTCCTTAATAATTACTGCCGATACCCTGCGCTAGACTATCGACGTGTCGAAATAGGTATGTGCGCAACCCTATGGATTTCCAAAAAATAAACCTAGAGCGGGTGCTCACTGGCTTCCGTTTTGGGGTGCGCCACCGACTCATATTGGTTCTGCTCAGCGGTTTGCTTATCAGCCTTACGCTGAGCAGCTGGTTAATTTTGCGGGAGCAATCCCGTCAAATCGATGTCGAGATTACCCGCCACGGCACCCAACTGGCGCGGATCTTGGCCCGTTCGCTGGCCAACAGTGTGGTGGGTTATGACTACCACGGAATTCAGTTATTTTTAGATGATACCGTGCGCATCCCGCAAGTCAGCTACCTCAAGGTATTTAGCGTCAAAGGCAACGCCATGGCGGTCGCCCAGCAACTCGATATCAACCCGGCGTCACTGCGCACCTTTGAAGAGCCGATCGATATCAACGGCAAGGTGATCGGCAAGCTATTGGTCGGTATTAACATCGATCCGATTGTGACGCAAATCGAAACCCAAAAATCACAACTTATCACGCGCGAAATCACCGTGGTTGTTTTTATCCTAGTGCTGGTCTACATCGCGTTATCTTTTTTAATCGTCCGTCCGTTGCGAATTATCGCCACCACCCTGCTGCATAACGCCAGTAATCAAGGCGTACTGCCGGAGGCTATTCCGCTTGAGCGACACGATGAATTCGGTGATATCGCGCGTAAATTTAACCTGATGCGCGACCACCTTAACGAGGCCAATCGCGCCCTGCAAGGTAAGGTCGAAGTCGCCGACAGTAAATTACGCGAAGTTAATTCCCACTTGATGAACAAATCCCATGAACTGGAAAAAATGAATGTCATCTTACAAACCCAGGCGGTTACCGACCCGCTCACCGGCTTGTATAACCGCCGTGAGTTTCAGGTGTTGATGAGTAACCAAATCCCCGCCCTCATTAGCCAGGGTGAACACATCGGCTTTCTACTCATCGACATCGATTATTTTAAACGCATCAACGACCAGCACGGCCACGACGTGGGTGACTATGTGTTGCGCGAGGTGGCCGAGCGGATGGGTAAAATCACCCGCAAGTCCGACATCATCTGCCGGATCGGTGGCGAGGAATTTTTTGTGCTGTGCCGCAGCGTGGGCGCAGTGGACGCGCATAACATCGGCGAGAAAATTCGTGAGGTCGTGCAAGAAAAACCCCTGATTGCCAATGGCATGCATATCTATGTTACCGTCAGTATTGGGATCGCAACCAACCATCAGGCCAATAATGTTGTGCCGATTAAAAGCCAAAACGCTAATGTTATGTATCGGCAAGCCGATATGGCTCTGTATCACAGCAAAACCACGGGGCGCAACCGCGTCACCTGTTTCGCGCAACTGCCGCATGATGAAATGCGTAAACTCTCGGTGTAACGATGCATCCTGTTAGACTCTTAATAGTACTGTGTTGCGGCTTGTTTTATACCTATGCCTGTGCCGGCAACACGGAAGAACTGCGCATGGGTTCGGTGGCCAACGATATCCCCACAGTGATGCATCAGCGCCTACAGCCCCTGGCCGAGTATCTTAGTCAAGAACTGCACCAGCCCGTGGTATTGCAACTCTCCTCCGACATGGCCTCTGCGATTAAAGAAATCGTCAATCAACACGTACAGATTTCCTACCTCACGCCCGTGGCGTATTTGCAAGCGCACCAGTTAGGCCAGGCCCGCTTGGTGGCGAAATGTGTCACCGATGGTAAATCGTCGTTTCAATTAATGATCGTGGTAAGACAAGATAGCCCGATAAAACAGCTCAACGAGTTGGCCGGCAAGAGCTTTGCCTTCGGCGATCCGGCCGCAAAACTGCAAAAATCGGTGGTGGCGCTGTCGGGAGTGAAGATCGATAAATTCTCGGAAATACGTTACTTGGGACATTACGACAATATTGCGCGCGGGGTGCTGAGCGGTGATTTTGACGCCGGCATTCTTAAAGATACCGATGCCATCAAATGGGAAGGTAAAGGTTTGCGGATTATCTATTCCTCTCCGGCATTGCCGCCGTATAACATCGTCGTCAATCGTGAGGTCAGCGAGGCATTGAGCGCGCAGATCAAAGCGGCCTTTTTGAAATTGGACCGCAACAATCCCCACCACATGACCGTCATTCAATCGCTCGACAAGGAATACACCGGCTTTGCCCCGACCAGCGACGCCGAATACGACATCATCCGTAAAATGATCAAGCTGGTTGATACACCGCGCCCCAGCCCCTAACCATTATCACCCGGCGCGCGCTGCGGCGTTAGCGTGGAGGCGGCGAGTTTAGCCCGTCGTCGACAATCTTCCAGCGTATCCCCAAACGCCAACGCCACCCCCATGCGACGTTGTTTAAACGATTCGGGTTTACCGAATAAACGTAAATCCGTATTGGGCACGGCCAGCGCCTGCGCCACGCCATCAAACACAATACCTTTGGCGTCGAATCGGCCGTAGACCACCGCACTGGCGCCGGGATTGCGCAACGCGGTGGACACCGGCAGCCCCAAGATCGCGCGCGCATGTAATTCAAATTCATTTTGCATCTGCGTGATCATTGTCACCATGCCGGTATCGTGCGGCCGCGGACTCACTTCACTGAACCATACCTGATTACCACGAATAAATAATTCCACGCCAAAGATCCCCTGCCCGCCTAAATTTGCGGTGACCATGGCTGCAATGTCGCGGGATTGTTGTAATGCCACGGGGCTCATGGGTTGCGGTTGCCAACTCTCGACATAATCGCCATTGACTTGCACATGGCCAATCGGATCGCAAAAATAGGTCTGTAATTGACCGCGCGAGTCCAACGCGCGCACGGTTAATTGCGTGATTTCGTAATCAAAGTGGATCATTTCCTCCACAATCACGCGGCCACGATTTACCCGGCCGCCACTGAGCGCGTAGTCCCACGCCTTAGCCACATCCTGCTTGGTTTTGACGGTCGATTGTCCCTTACCCGACGAGGACATGACCGGTTTAACAATACAGGGATAGCCAATACCCGCATCGATCGCCGCGTGTAATTCCTGCAGTGATTCGGCAAAAGCGTAGTTGGAGGTGGGTAGCTTTAATTGTTCGGCGGCTAAACGGCGGATACCTTCACGGTTCATGGTGAGTTGCACCGCGCGCGCGGTGGGGACCACCACGGCGAGTTTCTCGGTTTCGATCTGCGCCAACATGTCGGTGGCGATCGCCTCGATCTCCGGCACGATAAGCTGCGGCCGTTCTTGCTCCACCAAGGCCCGCAGTGCCTGCCCATCGGCCATATTGATCACAAAAGCGCGATGCGCTACTTGCTGCCCCGGCGCATTGGCATAACGATCCACTGCAATCACCTCAACACCGAGGCGTTGTAAGGCGATAATCACTTCCTTGCCCAACTCACCCGCACCCAACAACATCACCTTGGTGGCGGACGGTGATAACGGCGTGCCAAGACGCATGCAAAACTCCTCAAGAACTTTTTTGTGATATGTGGATTGTATATAAACTTGAACGAAAAAGGTGCCACCAATGGGATTTATGCCGGCCAGGATGTTACCCCTGGCAAAGTCGCCGAGGTACGATATACTCACCGCGGGTTATGGTACTCTAGCGACAGGGGGAAATTAGCGCCTTCTTACACAGGGTGCTGTTTATTATATGGTTGGCCCGTCTAACAAGGGGTTAAACATGGCTGGATATTCGGGGACGCCGCTCGTCAAAAAACTCGGCATCAAGGCGGGACAAATAATATTCTTAGCCAATGCCCCAGACGAATATCTAACGCTTGTCACGCCAATTCCGCAAGGGACCCGGTTTACGTCGCGATTGTCCAGCCACACCGACATGGTGCATGTCTTCTCTACAACGAAACAACATTTGAGCAAGGTACTACACAGCTCGCTCCCAAAGCTCAAGCAAGACGGGGCGATCTGGGTATCGTGGCCGAAGAAATCCGCCAACGTGCCGACGGACATTACCGAAGACACCGTACGTGAGCTGGCGTTTCCCTTGGGCCTGGTTGATATCAAGGTCTGCGCCGTCGATGCGCTATGGTCGGGCCTGAAACTTGTTATCAGAAAAGAATTACGAAAAAAACCAGGGCCAGTCCGGTCTTCCGCACGACGCGCAAAAGCGACGCGGCGGTGAAACAGCATTAGCCAGCCCTTCAAAAAGGAGAACGCCGTGAATGAAGTAAAATTTCCATACAAGCCTAATGTGGTAATCATGATCCTAAGCACTGTCACGATGGCCAGTATTGCCCTGGGTTTGGGCTATATCGCCAAGACAAATGACCGGGGTTTAATTTTAAACCGTGTCATTGAGTTTTCAGTAGAGGGGGCGACGATCTTTTATGGCTGCCTGGCGGTTGCTTGCGGGGTGTTGGCCATATTTGGCGTTATCGCCACGATTATAGGATTAACAACGAAAAAAGAAATACTATTGACCCGCAGTAGCATCAGCGCACCTAAAAGCGCCATCAGTAAAAAAATACTAACCATTCCTTTTAAAGATGTGACCAAGATTAATATTCAGACCGTGCAGAAACAAAAATTCCTACATATAATCCATGCAAGGGGGAAATTAACCATCCCGCAAAACATGCTCCCTAGTAAAAAATTGTTTGAGGAGCTAACCACCTTGATCGCAAGCAGAATACCTGGTTAACAAGTGGATTCATCCGGTTAGTTTGTTCACCGGGAACGCTGCTGACGTCACATCCATATTGCAAGTGTTGAATGTCAATCACCAGGAAACCATGAGTAGACTAAATACCGTTGAACTGAAGGCGTTTATTCCCGCCAAGGACTTCAAGCTTTCCAAGCTGTTCTATCAAGACATAGGCTTTACCCTGGCATCGGAGTCCGATGGCATTGCCTATTTCCATCACGAAAACGTCAGCTTCCTGCTGCAGAACTTCTACGTTAAAGACCATGCCGAGAACTTCATGATGCACCTCCTGGTGGAGAGTGTTGATGCCTGGTGGACAAAAATTCAAGAAAGAGAAATCGCGGAAAAGTACCGCGTAAAAACCCTTGCCCCCGAACAAAGGCCATGGAGAATGCGCGATTTCATTCTGTTTGATCCATCGGGAGTTTTGTGGCGCATCGCTGAAAACACCTCTTGAAGACACCCCACAATGCATGCGTTGTGGGGTGCCAACATTAGGGAATCTCTAAACAATTCATGTTTTTTATATTTTCCTGAAATCAAAATTAAAAAATGGAATTGCAGCCGCATTCGCGTACTTTTATCTGCCTGCAACAGCGTCATTTGACGCAACGCAGGGGGATGACACCCGCAATAACCGTTTCTTCATCAATACCAGATTCACCAGCGCACAACAGGCAAACCAAGGGTTGGCATTTTTGTCCAGACCTTGGTAGCGTACCTTGATACATCCAAATGGCCGTGTGATGACATGAAACACGTGTTCAACCCGGGCGTGTAGTCGGGATTTGTTTTTGTTGCGCGATTTTTCTTGCTTTGTCAGCGGATGATGGCGTCGTGCCTTGGCTTGTGTAACATCGTTTGCGCGGGGCGCCTGCTTTTTGATAACGCGGCCTTGACCGCGGTACGCGCTGTCGCCGTACACGCGGGTTTCCTCGCCGCGCAGTAAATCTCCCAGTACCTGCGAGTCATGTGTGTTGGCCGCCGTGGCCACCACCGAGTGAATAAGTCGACTTTTACTGTCCACGCCGATGGGCGCCTTCATGCCAAAATAGCCTTGATTTCCCTTCTTGGCCTGACGCCTATCAGGGTCACGTTGCCTCTCTTTATTCTTCGTCGAACTGGGCGCATTAATGATCGTGGCATCCACCATCGTGCCGTGCGTAACACTCATCCCGTTCTCCGCAAGATATCGGTTTACCGCGTCAAACAATTCGCCGCCTAAAGTGTGCTTCTCCAGTAAATGCCGAAAATGCAGTATCGTGGTTTCATCCGGCACCGGTTCTTCGCCCAAATCGATCTGCGCAAATTCACGAAACATCCTGCACTACGAGGAACAGTATATGCAGACAGAAGAAAATGCACTCGAACAAGCACTTTGGCATGCTGTCATGGAACCCGCTGACCGTCCAGAGTTTCTTCGCATTCTACTGGAGTCCACCGTCTTCGTGCCGGGATATCCGGACAGTTTATCCGAGGGCCACAAAACTGTGGAAGCAGGCTCACAAGTCAAAATAAATCGTTGGCGAAAATCGGACGACTCGTCAGTGATTCCATTTTTCTCTTCGCTGGATACACTCCGGAATTCTACTGAGAGAAAAATAAAATACATGGAACTGTCCGCCCGATCATTCTTCGAACTAACCTGTGGCAGTGGCGTGTCTTTGCTTCTTAATCCAAGCTCAAAACATACCTGCGAATTTAGTGCAAGTGAAATTGAAACGCTTCTACTCAATCATGGTTAACTGTGCGGCAATGCCTATTGCGGGTTGACAGCAGTAAGTTACGGTATTGGTATATCAGAAATTTCTAATTAACAACGGTCAATTCAGGATAGCCGCACCATGGCTAATGCAATTCAGAGTTGTAGTACAGATCTAAACACAGTATTCTGTCTTTCATGGTAAAAACCGACTTATACAGAATTCTGTCTAAGTCGGGAAAGGTAGTATTCTGTCTAATACACTGTTAGGCATCAACTCCATGGAGTCTGAACAGATATGGCTCGGAATGAAATTCAGGAATTACTCAGCATGTTCGCAGACGGAAGCGGCTTTGGTGACCCTGATGCGCGGCGCAATGCTGAGCAAAGACTCCAGGTGCTTCTTGCAAAGGAGCAGCAAAAAACTGCGGCGAGACTCAACTGGTTGACTTTCTTTCTCGTTGTTGTGGGGCTGCTAAATGCTGCGGTGCTTGCGTTTCAGGTGTGGGGTAAGTAGCTATGCCTAACATCTTGGTCGAGGCGGACGCGGTGATACGGCGCACCGTTTCCTGTTGTGACCGTGCCCCGCGCCGCTCACCAAGGCGTTAGGCCTCGTATAAAGGTAATGGTTCGTGAAGGAGTTATTGAATTGCATCAATGAATACAAACCCCTACTAGACCTGCTAAGTGGGTTAGTGAGTCCTGTTCTCGCCAGCACAGTTGCATATATTGCTTACCAGCAATGGAAAACCAATGATAGAAAGGAAAGGCGAGAGTCGCGCCAAGAAAAATTATCGATATATAAGCGCGTAAAAACGCATATGAACTATGTCGATGCAACTCGTGAGGTAAGAAGAGACCTATACGAGGAATTTAGGGAAGCTTGTGCTGAGGCAGACTTTGTCTTTCCTCAAGAACTTAATAACTTTCTTAGTGAAATAGATACAAATTCATTGCAGTGGCTATGTGATCAGGACGATCTAGATTGTGCGGCCCCTGATGCAGACGAGAAATCCATACAGGCGCTCCATCGCGAAATGGAGGTCTATATGGATACTCTGCAAAAGTTGCGCGGTAAATTATATGAAGAGTTTAGCAAACATATTGGTAAAATCAGGGCCTAACAAGTTGTTCGTGCCGACGCCGGAGACAGATCATCGTTTCCTGACGCCTCAGTCGCGGCGCGGCACAACAACACGTTATACCTAAAAATAAAATCGCATTCATGTAATGGAGCTTGGTAGGTGGGTTGAGGAACACACGGGTATACGTCATCACGGATGCAAGAGGGCAACATTTTAAAGTAGTGCAGCATCCAGTACCGTGCGTTCAGGCTGTCATTAGCGTTGCGGTGTGAGCCAGCACTGGCCTCAGTTTGAAAATGTGTAAAAAAAGTTTTCTGTTTTCAATAAGGGTGGTAAATTCAATGTCAGTGGTTAAAGCAAAGTCCAGGTCTAACAAGGCGCTCAAGTTCGCGCGCTGCGCGCGCCGGACCTCACTGTCGCTCGGCCGCTTAGCGCAACGTTAGGCCGCACAAGAGCTATCGCGGCCATCACCGAGGATGTAACCATGATTGAAGGATCTTGCCTTTGCGGTGCAGTGCAGTGGAAGTTTTCGGGCCAGCCTGATGGTGCAACAGCATGCAATTGCACTGCTTGCCGACGGTATGGGGTACTTTGGGCATATGATTACGAGAACGAAGGCATTCAGGTCTCTGGCAAGACTCAGCCATTTGCCAGAGGCGAGGCACTTGAGTTCCACTTCTGTCCAGCGTGTGGCTGTATGGCGTTTTGGCGAGGCCAACAGATCGATGAACACGGCCGCCGCCGCATTGCGGTCAATCTGCGCTTGGCCGAACCAGATGCGGTCGCAGAGATACCTATCGATCACTTCGACGGACTGGATACGTTCGAAGACTTACCACGCGACGGTCGATGTGTCGCTGATTATTGGTTTTAAAGTGAAAGTGGGGGCGAAATACGTTCGGCCTAACATGGCGTTCGAGAGGGACGCGCCAAAAGCGGCGCGCCCCTCAACTTTACGTTATGCGTGGAATTGTCACTCAACAATCGGAAAAGGAGTTATCAAGTGAAAGCTGAAAAAGATTTCTACATTAGCGATATTCGAGTTATTGAACAGGATTTATACAGAAATGGAAATTCAACGATAGTTAGATTCACTGACAAAGATAACATGATCAGACCACAGGATTCCCGCATGCACAAAGACCCAAGGACGGGAATTGTGTATGTGTGGCCAAGTCATGCGGGTGTCTCTGCAAGCGAGATTTTTGATGGAGGGCAAAACCGCTGGAAAATAAAAAAGGGAACGCCAATTCCATTTTGGCTAGCACTTGCAGTTGATAAAATAACTCCAGGCCATGTTCACATCGTTGCAACGAAAAAAATGAAAATGAGCGAATATATATCGCTGCTGGAAGAAATGTTCGAAAAGGCAGAAAAAATTACTGATATCCAAGCAGAACTGTCTCTAAATAGAACGAACCTTACCGGTAAGAGAGCGTAATTATGAACGAAGAAAATGACTTTACTACGGTCGAGTGGTTTGAAGTTGTTATTATTTTTAATTCTCTTCTGAGGAATATCGATTCATTGAGAACCACCTTGGATTCTGGAAAGCTCAATGAAGATGAGCGATATGCTTTAGATGAGGAGCTGAATGATTACACTACTTTGCTTCATAAATTAAAGGCCAGGTATGTTGAGATTTCAGATAGAGGCGAGCTTTCACCGGACCTAGCCAGTAGGCTGCGTAAGCTATAGAAACGCATAACAAGCCCATCAAGCCGACGCCAAAAACAGCGCGGCTTATGGGCGCCGTTAGGCGTCATCATATTGCGACACCCCTGCACCCAGACATTCGGAATAAGAGAAACAAACAACCTAAAAGGAAAAAATATGGCACTTATCAATCCCCACATTAACTTCAACGGAAATGCCGAAGAAGCATTCAATTTTTACAAATCAGTATTTGGCGGAGAGTTCGCAAGAATTATGCGTTTCAAAGACCTATCAAGCCCTGAATTTCCAGTCGCTGAAAATGAAGCAAATAAAATAATGCACATTGCTTTGCCTATTGGTAAAAACGTTTTAATGGCCAATGACGTTCCGGAAAGTATGGGACGAACAAACGAAAACGAAAACAGAAGTAAAATTTCAATAAGTGCAGAAAGCAAAGAAGAAGCAGACAAATTGTTCAACGGACTTTCAGCAGGTGGACAAATTGAAATGCCCATTGCCGACAGTCCTTGGGGTTCATATTTTGGAATGTTTAGAGACAAATTCGGTATTGAATGGATGGTGGATTTTGACCAAAAATACAAGCAGAAAACAACGAATGCCTAACATGGCGTTCGAGAGGGACGCGCCAAAAGCGGCGCGCCCCTCAACTTTACGTTAGGCGGAATCAACAACACGTGCATTCTTACAAAATACAGGTAGCATCCGACATCATCCGTGATGGTCTTGGCGTCGAGTTGCTAGATGAAGCTGGTAACGTAGTAGCCGAGGTTTTTCGGTGTGATCGTGACCACACAATTATGGTCAACGCATTTGCCAACGACATACTGCTTCAAGCAATGCAGCAGCTAATATCACGGGCGCGGGAACGACTGGAACCCTTTGAAGACGGCGCTCCATTAAATGAAGCGACAGTATCCGCACCACGAGCAACAAAGAAGTGTCCAAAGTGATGTATGTCTCTTGTGGTACAAACCCGCCTAACATGGCGTTCGAGAGGGACGCCGCAGAAGCGCGGCGCCCCTCAACTTTACGTTATGCGTTTCAAAAAAATGGAGATATGCGCATGAAGCTACTTCCAATTCTTGCATCTGGCTTTGCGTATTTTGCGCTCGGTGGTCTTTGGTTCACGCCGTTGTTTGGTAGGCACTGGGACAAAGCAGTTGGCTTCGAACGTCCGCCAAAATGGCGGCCAAGTGCCATCTACTACATCGGCCCCCTGCTGGGTTGCTTGGTCGCAGCCTTCGCAACCTCCTACCTTGCACAACTTGCACAAGCCCAGTCGCTTGCGGACTATCTACGAGTTGGGCTTCTGGTTGGTTTGGGGTATGGCGCAACTATTACCACGGTAAATGCCATCGCTCCGAATATGCCTCGCCCCAGCTTGTATGCTGCCGTGGTCGGTTCGTATCACTTAATCGGCTTGGTGCTTTGCGCCGCAGTCATATTTTGGCTCTCGTAGCTGAGTTTCAATGCAAGCCACGCATAACATGGCGTTCGAGAGGGACGCGCCAAAAGCGGCGCGCCCCTCAACTTAACGTTATGACTACTACAAATGAATGACCAATTAATCAAGAAAATATTGGATAGTGAATTCAGGGACGGCTATCGCCCCACTGACGAACAATCCAAATTAATTGATAAGTTTGTGGCGCAACATGAAACTGATGACCTTTGCGAGTTGTTATATTCACAAATGCCAGAAGGATACGACCCGGATAAAATGGCATCTTTCTTCAGTATGTTGCTATGGTATACGTCTGATAACGGAACTCAAATAGCTAAAACACTGGAATCTTGGGCGGTTAGCGAAGACGAAAACAAAGTCAGAATTTCGCATTCGGACGAGATAGAAGTGGTGCTTGAAAATGTTAAACATAGAATCAAGTCATAACAAGTCGCTACACACGGACAGAAAAAAGCGTCGCGATTTTTGCACAGCAAAAATGCGCGCCACTTTTTCCTGCTGGTGAGCTCTGCGTTAGGCACTCATTATCAGATAGGAGTCTTTTATGAATACAAAGTATTCTGGGCAGTGTCTTTGTGGGGAAATCAGCTATTCAGTTGATATTGAGCCAGTGTTTACTGGAAATTGTCATTGCAAAGACTGTCAAAGATCATCAGGCAGTGCATTCATTCCGGCGATGATTTTCCCTGAAAAAGATGTTGCTGTTTCAGGTGAAGTAAAATATTTCGAGTCTCAGGCAGATAGCGGAAATATGCACAAAAGAGGTTTCTGCCCGAATTGTGGTTCTCAATTGTTCGCTCGGTTCAGCAATATGCCAGGAATGCTGGGTATAAAGGCTGGAACTTTAAATGACTCATCGAATTATGTTCCAAAGTTAGATTTCCATGTAGGTAGTGCTGCACCTTGGGACTTTATGAACCCAGAGCTACCTAAAAAGCAAGGGGCAGCACAAAGCTAGCGATAGTGCATAACAATTCATTCAAGCCGACACCGCTTCGCGGCGCAGCTTAATTCAAGCGTTATACCCCGTTTGTTTCGTCTGTCAGCGCCTTCGTTAAGCACGACCCGTCGTTGCAGTAAATCGGTTTCGTTGAAGTTCGGTGTGAGTGGTAATGGCCTCTGTCGGTATCGAGGCTTGCGGTAGCCGTCTACAACATCTAAATCATTCGGGTTCGTGCCGCAGTCCGCGCGGCCCGAGCGGGCGGCCTGGGTAGAGTCTGGTTGTGATCTTCCCCCATTTTCATAGACACCCAGAAAAGAGTGTTCATGTCGCATTGGCCAACTCATAGGCCTGAGGAGATCTCTGGCCAATGGTGGAATGACGACGTTTTACATTGTAATACCGGTCTATGTAGTCTGTCGTGATGTTTTCTGCCTGCATTCGTGTGGCAAAGCGCTCACCATGAACACTTTCGACCTTGTAACTGTGGTTCCAACTCTCCATTGCCGCGTTATCATAGCAATCACCGCGCTTACTCATGCTGCATACCAGACCGTTTTACTTTAGCAAGGTCTGGTAGTCAGCCGAACAGTACTGGCTACCCCGGTCACTGTGTACGATCACGCCCCGAGGGGATCGGAATAACGCCATCTGAAGCGCTGCGATGACCAGGGCGCGGTCAATCCGAGGGCTGAGGGCATAGCCCACCACGAGGCGCGAATACAGATCCAGGACCACCGCCAGGTATAGCCAGCCTTCATCGGTCCACACGTAGGTGATATCACTGACCCATTTTTGATTCGGTGCCTCGGCGTCGAAGTGTTGTTCCAGCAGGTTAGGCGCGACCGGTAAGTTGTGATTGGACTGGGTGGTGGCCTTGTATTTTCGTTTGCCCTTGGCCTGTAGTCCGAGTCTGCGCATCCGCTCGGCCACGCGGTTTTCACCACAGATCGTGCCTTGTTCATGCAGTTCCGCGGTGATGCGTGGCGAGCCGTAACGGCTTTTGTGTTCGGCAAACACCGCCTGGATGTGCACATCCAGGCAGGCGTTGTCCTGCTCACGCGGGCTCACCGGTCGTTGTCGCCAGGCGTAGTAACTACCTGGCAATACGCCCAAGAGTTCACACAGGTGTACGACCGGATAGGTCGCTTGATGGGTGCGAATAAAGGCGTATTTCACCGTGTTTCCTTGGCGAAATACGCCGTCGCTTTTTTTAGTATTTCAATATCGGTGTGTGCCCGTTTTAACTCGCGCTTAAGTCGGGTAATTTCTTCCAGCTCCGAGGTCTGATGTCCCTTGCCTGGAAAGGCCTGGTTTCCACTCTCACGCTGCTCTTGCTCCCAGCGCCGCAGCATGGTGGTGTTTATTTTCAGTATCCATCCGTGCCGCCTCAGCATAACGGTGGCCTTGCTGGGTGACCATGGCCACTGCTTCCCGCTTGAATTCCGGGGTGTATTGCTTTCTCTGTTGTTTCATTCTTCACCTCATCGTAATAGTATCAATTTTCTCTTTTCGAGGTGTCTACTATTTTGGGGGAAGATCAGTCGTGTTTTTATTTCATAACCATTTCCTCAATTGTTTCCTACCGCGCAGCACTCGTTGTGTAAGAAGATGGACTGCGAAACTACAAACGGTCATGTTGGGCATCTTGCCCGGACCCTGATGAAAGACGCGCACCGGGGCCTCCATCGTTAGTCGGGAATGACTACTTCCCCTAAAGTTGATCAGGCGCTCCCGGTGCGGGTCCAACCCGCTTCACATCAACACGTGCAGTGCACGGGTGATTCTTATCCGCCATCCGGCGGGGTTATTCCTTTCCTACAGACGCTTTTGATCTTGTCTTCAGGCTTCAGATTTATTCAAGCGAAAGTCCTCACCGTATTTCAATACCGCCCAACTCACCCGCGCATTCTTCGCGGCAATCGCCACCACCGCGCGCCAGTAACCACGTCGCGTGACTAGATTGCGGGCCCAGCAACTGAAGTAATCCTGCTTATCGCCAATGCTGTTGAGGACAGAACGCGCGCCCATGACCAATAAACTTCTGAGGTAGTTGTCTCCAGCTTTGGTAATGTGTCCCAGCCGCGCTTTGCCTCCGCTACTGTGTTGACCCGGGGTCAGCCCAATCCAGGCGGCAACCTGACGGCCATTCTTGAAGTCGTGCCCATTGCCGATGCTGGCCAAGAGTGCGCTGGCGGTGATCGGGCCAATGCCGGGGCGCTGCATCAGACGCTTGCTGCGCGCGTCTTCGCGGGCAGCTTGAGCAATGACCTTGTCGTAATCGGTAATGCGCGCATCGAGCGCATCGGCGTGGGTCAGCAGATCATCGATGCATTGCCGGGTATAACCCGGCAGCTCGTCGAGGTGTTTGCCGATGCCTTGGCGCAGACCCGTCACTTTCTGCGGCAGAACGATGCCAAATTCGGAAATCAGGCCGCGTAAGCGGTTATAGGTGGCGGTGCGCTCTGCGACAAAGCCTTGGCGGGTGCGGTGTAGGCAGAGGATGATTTGCTGGTGCTCTTCCTTGATAGGGACAAAACGCATCTTGGGTCGGGTAACGGCTTCGCAGATGGCGGCGGCATCCTGCGCATCATTTTTGCCACGCTTACCGCTCATGTGGTAGGGTGTGACAAACTTGGGGGCCATGAGTTTGATGGTGTGGCCATACTGACGGAATTGGCGCGCCCAGTAGTGTGCGCCGGAGCAGGCTTCCATGCCGATCAAACACGGCGGTAAATTGGCGATGAGTGGCAATAATTGATCGCGACTAACCTTGGTTTTGACCAACTCGGCGTGTCCATTTTCATTCACGCCATGCACCGCAAAAATGTGCTTGGCAAGATCAATTCCAATGACGATAATACCCATGACTTTCCCCTCCTGGTGGTATTGATGAAATCGGGAAATTCCATCATGGCACGCTTGATGCCGTTTGCGACTACCCAGCCGCAGCCTTGGGACGGGGGAGTTCCTTTCATTCGTTGGGCGTCACAAAGATGGCACCGCCATAGCTGCTGACTCACCGCATCAATGGACTATATTTAGAGGCTTCGCGCTGTTCTTTGTCCTGCTGGTCGCTGCATTTTTCCGCCCGATCCTGGGCACATCCCCGAAATCTACTGTCACAGGTGCGTTCCCCTTGTGTCTAAGGAAGTATGACAGGAAACCCCAATCCGTTTACTGACGTTGCCGCAGGTGAAGGACGCGACCGAGAACTCGTCCGTCTGGCCAAGGGAGGCAGTCGGGCTGACCTTGAGGAATTGGTTGTGCGCCATCAGACGTGGATCTACAACCTTGCGCTTCGAATGGTGCACCACCCGGAGGACGCGAAAGACGCCACGCAGGAGGTCTTGATAAAGCTATTCACGAGACTCTCGACGTTCGACGGACGCAGCAGCCTGCGCACGTGGCTTTACCGAATCGTCGTCAACCACCTCCTGAATATGAAACGCAGCCGCGCCGAATCGAGGGGGATCACGTTTGAAGAATACGGACGTGCCCTTGACGACACGCTAGACGCGGAACTGCCGGACCCGCACGCGGTTCCGGTCGATGCTTCGCTCCTCGTTGCGGAAGCGCGAATTGGATGCACGTCGGGGATGCTGTTGTGCCTGGATCGTGAACAACGGTTGATATTCATCCTCGGCGGTATTTTTGGTGTCAGCGACGTGGTCGGCGCTGAACTGCTGGAGTTGAGTCGGGACAACTTTCGCCAGAAACTCTCCCGAGCCCGCCGCGATCTGCAGAATTTCATGCAGGACAAGTGCGGGCTCGTCAACACCGCCAACCCCTGCCGTTGCGCCAAGAAGACGCGCGGATTTATCACGGCGGGGCACGTCGACCCCAATAACTTGAGATTTGCCCGGGAACGGGTAACACACGTGCGCGATGTGGCAGCACGTGTGACCGCTGAGATGACGGGATTAGATGCGGCGTACGCCGAGGTCTATCGCGATCACCCGTTTCAGAAATCTCCAAATTTCGTGGCCGCTCTAAGGGAGTTGTTAAACCAACCCGAGTTCCGATCAACGTTGGATCTCGACTGAACGAGCCGGGAGGCTGGGCGATGGGTATACGGATGTCGGAAATGCCCATAATTTTTGTAAATTTAAGAAGCCATTTTCAGCGCTATCGATAATTTATCGTTCTGTCACAGACGGTTCCGGCGTGCGTCTAACCAAGCATGAAGTTCTTAAATGTAAAAAGGAGATTGCCATGAATAACTTTGTCGTTTGGTTCGATATTCCGGTCAAGAACTTGGATAGAGCAATGAAGTTCTACTCCATGGTGATGTCTGTCGAGTTGAAACCGATGGAAATCGGCCCTAACAAACAAGCCAATTTCCCCTTTGCCCCAGGCGTAGCGTCTGGCTCTCTGAAAGAGACTAAGGGAAGTGAACCAAGTGCTGCGGGCACGATGCTTTACCTCAATGGCGGGGAAGATTTGTCCGTGCCTCTGGCACGTGTCGAAGCTGCGGGTGGAACCATTATCAAAAGTAAAACCCGTATCGGCGAGAATGGCTTTATGGCCATTTTCAAGGACACTGAAGGCAATCATGTGGCACTGCATAGCCGAAAATGAATGCAACTTGTAGAGGCAGGAAGGCACCATGAATCGATTCAACAAACCCGTTCCTCGGCTTAAGCCGTTACCTCCAGCCCCCGGACTCGACGACGTATTCTCGCGGTTCAACTGCGTCGGGGCCATCATCCCCAACGCGATACTCATCATGCAGCGCAGACCGAAGATCCTGCGTGCATACGTGCAGATGATGGGAGCGGTCTCCGACCCAGAGACGAGCGAGGTTGACATCGGCTTCAAGCGGTTGATCGCTCACGTCGCGAGCCGCGCCGCTGGCTGTCGCTACTGCATGTCGCATACCGCCGCGCTCGCGCTTGGCTCCGGGATCGACGACGCTAAGCTCGAGGCGGTGTGGGAATACCGCACGAGCCCACTCTATACCGAAGCCGAACGCATCGCGCTCGACATGGCTCTCGCTGCGGGCGTTGTGCCAAACGCGGTCACCGACGAGATGTTCGCGAAGCTGCGCGAGCATTGGAGCGACGGTCAGATTGTCGAGATCGTCGCGATGATCTCATTGTTCGGGTTCCTCAACCGCTGGAACGACACTTTTGCGACGCCCCTCGAGGATGAGGCGCTTGCGATAGGCCAGAAATATCTCGCGCCCCACGGCTGGGGGGCTGGCAAGCATTGAGGAGCGCTTGAAAATAGTAGGGAAGTTCTTCTCAATGCGTAACCATCGACGCGGCTTGTACTCCACCACGATCCATATGCGAGGTAGCGCGGCGAATGCGTTCTAACGAGCCAATCGCGTTGGGAAACAGCAAGGTTGGATGACGATGTTTGCTCCACAACGCACGCAAGGCCTGATGGGTCAGATCTGGCAACGGAACTAGACGATCCTTGTGCCCCTTGCCACGCCGAATATGCACTTGTTGACGTTCGCCGTCGATATCGCCGACCTGCAACGCCAAAGTCTCACCCAGTCGCAATCCCATCGAGTACGTCGCCAACAAAAACACCCGATAACGCAGATGACGTGTCGCGCCAATCAATTGCTCGATCTCAGCAACGGTGAGAATATCCGGCAACGTGCGAATCTTGGGAGCCTTGATAATCTCCACCCACCGCCAGTCGTGCTTGAGAATGTGTCGCCAGAAAAATTGCAGGCCGTTGCGGTCGACCTTGACCGTGCTCCACGAATGAGATTCGACCAACGCGGCGAAACAGCGCTCCAATTGCTCGATGCTAAGTTGATCGGGACAGCAATCGTAATACTCCGCCAGCCGACGCACCGCCCGCGCATAAACATCAATGGTGCTGTCGTTCATGCCGCGGAGCTTTAACGCCCGCAGGTGCTGTTGGTAAAGGGCCTCGAAGCGTGCTTTTTCGGTCGATTCCATAGTAAACTCCTTTGCATTACTGCCCGGGATTGAGCAGGCAAGGGAGTGTTACACGAATGCCGATCTTGTTCTGCCGCGTAGCGGCTTCGTCCAATAAAGCGCTCCAGCCGACGCGCTACTCGTGCCGCTGGGTTTTGCGTTATGTTTCAAAAAATTAATTATCTTTCGTGGTAATCACCAGACTAATTTTCATTAGTATGACAACCCTAAAAAGCCCGGTAACCGGCTAAAAGAACTTCAGGAGAAGCATGCCCAGTATCGATATTAATTTCCGGTATTACGACGGTGCCATCATCGTCACCGTGCAATCCCCGCTCGATCATGAGAATGTCGAGAACGCCTTCTTACGCCTGAACGCGCTGGCTAGCACGTTCCCCAGCGTGTGTGCGTTGCTCGCGAAGGACTACGGCAACGACCGCTGTGGCTTGCGTCTGGTCTTCGAGGTGCTCGGCTCTGAGCCCCCGTATTCTCTGGATGAGCACGCCTTCTTCGAGGCCACCATGCAGATTCCGGGCATGGACTCGGAAGTGGCCGAATACCTGCGACACGTCGTCAATCTGCGACGCTATTTCGGTGGCACTAGTGGGGTGTGCCATCAATGCTGGTATGATGAGGAAACACCCGTCGGTGAACCGGCGGCGCACGCCTTGCTCCGCCGAAGAGTCGAGTATATCGATCTATATATCGATTTCTTGCGCACCAACGATCTTAATGTTGAGGTGAATCAGGGGGAAATTATCGAGGAAATCGTAAGCCGTCACGGCTGGAATCCTTATACCTTGAAGCTTGCTGGTGCGCGCGCCTCTGACTGTGGTGGGCAGCACGGTTTTGAGCAAATCAAGGAGTTTTTCCAGAAGTACGACTTAGGGTCGGTGTTGCGCGACCCGGCAAACTTCATGCACTATTTTCACCCGATTGTGGCCTACTATTGCTCGGACGACTCGCTGGCACGCGATCCAAACATGATGCGGAGTTTCATCCAGGACGCATTTCCCGATAGTGAATTGCACCGCGAGGCCTTGGCGCGCTTAACCACGCTTGGATTGCTGCGGACCGAGTTGCCAGAATAAAGAAGCTCACGCTAACAACCGCATCGAGGCGACAGCAAAAAGCGCCGCGCCGCATGCGCTAGGTGCAAAAAATTCAGCGGCAGCGAATGCATATTAGTCTCAGCGCCTCATGTTGTGGGAATATATTATTCTATTTGTGCGTCTTTGAAATCGAAAAAAACATAACCTAAAAGGAGAAAACCATGTCATTTACTCGTCGAGAATTTCTCAGTTTAGCAGCCGCTGGCGTTGCCGCCGGGGTCTTGGTGTCGACTCCCTCAGCGCATGCTGAGACAACACCAAAGATCAAAGCTATCGCTTTCGACGCCTTCCCAATCTTTGATCCGCGACCGGTCTTTGCGCTTGCCGAACAACTGTTTCCCGGGAAAGGCACTGAGCTAAGCAACGCTTGGCGTACTAGGCAGTTTGAATACCAGTGGTTACGCGCTTTATCTGGAAATTACGCGGATTTCTGGCAGGCAACGGAAGAGAGTTTAATGTTTGCGGCCGAGTTGTTAAAACTTGATCTTACACCGGATAAGCGAAAACTTCTGATGGAAGCCTATCTAAGGCTTAAGGCGTGGCCCGACGTTCCGCTCGCGCTAAAATCACTGAAGAGTGCTGGTATCCGACTCGCGTTCTTGTCGAATGCAACCCCAAAGATACTCGACAGTGGTATTAAGAATTCCAGGCTTGAGGGTGTCTTTGAACATATTCTGAGTACTGACAAGATAAAAACCTACAAACCTGACTCGCGCGCCTATCAGATGGCAATCGACGCTTTCGGGCTGAAAAAGGAAGAAATACTCTTTGGCGCGTTTGCAGGGTGGGATGCGGCGGGGGCGAAGTCATTTGGCTATACGACCTTCTGGGTAAACCGACTAAATCTTCCCGCCGAACGACTCGGCGCCTCCCCCGATGCTGTTGGGCAGAATCTAAATGACTTGGTTGCCTACGTGAAGGCACGACAATAAAAGAGCATCATACACCTAACCTTGCGTTCGAGAGGGACGCGCCAGAAGCAGCGCGCCCCTCAACTCTACGTTGGGCAGCGCAGACTTGAGTGAATCAAGGCAGATGAAGCGGAACGCGATCATCGTTGGCGCCTCATCAGGCATCGGACTAGAACTGGCCAAGGTCCTCGCGGCGAATGGCTACAGCGTCGGCTTGGTGGCAAGAAGGCTGAATTTGCTTTCCGAACTCGCGCGCGAGCTTCCAACCCGAGCGTTTACTAAAGCCATTGACGTGTCAAAGCCTATCGAGGCTATGCCGCTCCTGCGAGAATTGATCGTGGAAATGAATAACGTGGAACTCTTTGTCATCGGCGCTGGGATCGGGTTCATTAATCCTGAGCTTGATTGGGAGCGCGAGCGAGAGACCATCGACCTCAACGTTTCGGGATTCGCGGCGATCATCAATGTCGCGGTTGAGCATTTACAGGCAAGAGGGTCAGGACACATCGTCGGGATCTCTTCGCTGGCGGCGCTTTGCGGGAGCGGCGGCGCGCCCGCCTACAATGCCTCAAAGGCGTTCATGTCGAACTACCTTCAAGGGTTACGGCAGAGGTTTTGCAAGCTCAAACTGCCGGTCGTCGTGACTGACGTGCAACCAGGACTCGTTGATACCGCGATGGCAAAGGGCGAGGGCTTGTTTTGGATGGCGTCGCCCCAGAAGGCCGCGCACCAGATCTTCGATGCGATCCGAAAGCGGCGGATACACGTGTATGTAACCAGGCGCTGGCGAGTGATTGCCTGGGTCCTGAGGGTATTGCCTGATTCGTTCTACGATAAACTATGAGCTGCCGACTCTATTGCCCAACAAGACGCTCCAGCGGACGCGCTACCGCGCGCTGCTGAGCTTGGCGTTATGTTCTGCCAATCGTCGAGGACACGTGAAATGAATAACTTCACCGTAAAGAAGAGTGTGTACATTGAAGCAAAGCCTGACGTAGTGTTCGACGCCCTCACTTCTTCGGACGCCATTGTCAATTACTTTCCGATAAAGAAGGTTACGTCCGAATGGAAAGTGGGTGGCGAGGTGCTGCTCGACGGCGAGATCGATGGGAAACAGTTTAGAGACCATGGATTAATTGAAACCTTGTCACGTCCCACACAATTCAAATATTCCTACTGGAGCGACAATCACGGAACGGAAAGAACGTTGGAGAACCATTTAACGATTAGCTATCGTCTCTCGCCGCAGCAAAAAGGAACGCAACTGGACCTTGAGCAGAGACTGTAAACCATTCTGTGTAACTGCATTTCATTACACAAACGCCGTGAGGCGTTCGTCGAAGACGATCATAAACTGATTTAGCGCTTCTTTCCAATGATGAATCGGCATCGTCCATCGTTTGGACGCGGATTGGATAGCCAGGTAAATGACCTTCATGGCCGCCTCATCACTGGGAAAGATTTTACGTTTCGCCACGGCGGTACGAATGACGCTGTTGATCGATTCAATCGCATTGGTGGTGTAGATGGCGCGGTGGATGTCGCTGGGAAAGGCAAACAGCGTGCTCAGGTTTGGCCAATGTGTACGCCAGGATGTGGCGATGTGCGGATACGTGTTGTCCCACTTTACCGCAAAGGCATCCAGCGCCTGTTGTGCTTGCGCTTCATTTACGGCCTGGTAAATCAATTTTAAATCGGTGACCACCGCCTTATAGTCTTTCCAGCTGACAAACTTCAATGAATTGCGCACCCTGTGCACAATACACAACTGGATGAGCGCCTTGGGGTACACGGTTTGAATCGCTTCGGGAAACCCTTTCAACCCATCGACACAGGCGATGAGAATGTCCTGCACGCCCCGTGCCTTGAGTTCTGTGACGACGTATAACCAGAATTTTGCGCCTTCGTTGGGCGACAGCCACAGTCCCAATAATTCTTTCTTGCCTTGCAGATTAATCCCCAGGGCGACGTACACGGTCTTGTTGATGACGCGCTGATGTTCACGAATCTTAATGACAATCCCATCCAGATACACAATCGGATACACCGCGTCCAGTATACGATTCCGCCACGCGTTGACGTGTTCGATCACCGCCTCGGTGACGTTGGAAATCAGCGTGGGGGGAAACCTCTGCGCCATACATCTCCTCGAACGTCTGCACAATCTCGCGCGTGGATAAGCCTTTGGCGTATAAGCACAGGATCTGATCATCCATGTTCGTCAGGCGGGTCTGGCCTTTTTGTACGAGCTGCGGTTCAAAGGTACCGGCACGATCCCGTGGAGTGTGGATCATGACCTCGCCATGCTCTCCTTTGAGCGTCTTGGGGGTGCTGCCATTGCGACTATTGCCCGTATTGCGCCCACGTGCCTCGTGTTTGGCATAACCTAAATGGGCCTCCATCTCCACACCCAGCGCCGCCTCTACCGTCAATTTGACCAAGTGGGAGGTCAGATCACTCAAATCCTGCTGTGTCTTGACCTTGCACGCCAGTTCTTTTACTAGCAATTCCAGATTGTTCAACGCGTTATCACTGCTCATTGGTTTTATCCTCTTTCGTTTCCTAAGATTATTAGACAATGGGCAGTTACACAATCTGGTTTACAGGCCCTTCATATTTATCCAGTAGTTTATAAAAGCGATCCTCTGAAGATACTAAATCAGCACTTATTTCAAGAACAACATCGCCAGGCAGGATATCTGCCCTGTAGATCGTACGACCGTGCTCTAATACAAATTTGAGCGGAATTTTGGGATTGTTAATATCCTTGCCTCCATCAGCGTGCCATTTATCTATCCACTTTGAATAATATGGCTCCAAATCTTGTGGAGTTAGTTGATGTATAGAAAGTAGCTTTATTCCTTCGTAAACTGCAAATATCCAATCAACTTGTCGGTACTTCTCTATGATTACTCGGGCAGGCGTGTCAATTCCTTCGTCACCTCTTTGTCTTGCAGATAGTTCGAATCTTCTTGATAACCACAGGGTCTTCAATACAGGCGATCACGTTGACGCTGCCGCCACACTCAGTGCACATCTCAATATCGATGTTGAAGACGCGCTTGAGGCGTTGCGCCCAAGTCATGGCCGCGCGACGTTCGGCCGACGTTTGGTCTTGCGGCTCATCAGACGTTTTGGGTTTGTTGCCCTTACCCCGTTTGGCGGGCGTCACCAACGCAACGGTGCTTGCAGTTAGATGCAAACACGCCGTGGTAGCGCGTGAGGTTCACACACGGCTTGGGCACCTGTGCCGCCAGGCGCGCAATGAAGTCCAGCGGCTCGAAGAGAACATGGGTGGTGCCGGCAAACGATCCAGCGCCACCTCCCGCCCCATTGATCAGCACTTTTTGCCCCGGCTTAATATGCCCTCTATCGCGCAGCCCCTGCAGCGCGAGCAGTGCCACCTGCGGGGTAGCTGCGGCTTGTTCGTAAGTCATGCTGCCCGGTTTCGATACCAGCGCATCTGCACGCGCACACACATACTTCGGCAAAACCGCCAAAGCCGCAGCCGGACAAATCGTCGTACACCGCCTCACCCGGACGAAACTGTGTAATGTTCTTGCCAACAGCGCTAATGGTGCCGACAGTATCGCACCCCAGTACCGGAATTTTTACCGGCTTGAACAGTCGGCCATCACACGGTTCGCAAACGGCGTGCCCATCAGTATTTCCCAGTCCCACGAATTGATCGATGCCGCCTGCACGCTTACCAGCACTTCGTCATCCCCGGACACAGGTTTTACGACCTCCTGCAGCACAAGAAAATCCGATGATCCGTATTTTGTAAGCACCATCGCTTTCATGAATTTCCTCCATGATAATTAAAGGCTCAGAGCCCCGCAGGCAAGGTCATGTATAAATCTTAACTGGGGATAAAATCCGGAATCACAAGCTGTGCCTGCAAACCCGTGCTCTACGTACACCTCATCGCCCTTGCCTGCACCACGGCTTCTTGACAAACGAAATGCGGGTGTACACAGTACCGCCATGCATATTCTTACCGGTTCTGCCGAGGGTCAGATTGTCGATGCGCGTCGGCCCATCATTGCCTCTTCTTCCGAGGTTGATAGCGCCCATGCCGTGTCAGCACACCACCATCCCCGTGGCCAGCTGCTTTACGCGGTGAGCGGCACCATGCGCGTCAAGGTGGGAAGCGATTCCTGGATAGTGACATCGCGCACCGGCGTGTGGGTGCCGCCAGAGACCAGGCATCAAATTGATTCACCGTCTGGCATCTCTTACCGCTTCCTGTTTGTCGCACCCGCTGCGGCAAAAAGCTTGCCGCAACATGGCACACCGCTTGAGATCACACCGCTCACCCGCGAGCTTATACTTGAAGCCTCCTCCTTCGGTGCGCACTATCGCCCGGGCAGCGCCGAAGCGCGCCTGATCGCCGTATTACATGACCGCCTGCGCGCCATTCCCGCAGCAACACTGACCGTGCCTCTCCCGCGCGATGCCCGCGCCGGACGCGTATGCGATGCGTTGCTGAAAAACCCTGCCGATGATCGCTCTCTCAATGCCTGGGGCCAATTCACCGGTGCCAGCACCCGCACCCTCGCACGACTATTTCGCAATGAGCTCGGCATGAGCTTTGGCGATTGGCAGCTACGCATGCGACTTTCGTTTGCGCTGGACCGCCTCGACCGTGGCGACTCCGTCACGCGCGTCGCACAAGACCTGGGCTATGCAAGCCCCAGTGCTTTCTGCGCCATGTTCCGCCGCGTGCTGGGCACCACCACCTCCCGCTATTTGAACTAACCTGCTTTGTCCGCTGCGCGACAAGTTCTGTCGTATTCGCGACAACATCTCGCGGACGCCTGATTTAGACTTGTCTTTCCCATCAATTGAAGAGAAGGCCAACCAGATGCCTGCAAACGCGACCACCACAAAATTACAAACTTTATTATTCGCAGTCACACTGCTGTTGCCCGTCTTGCCCGCATACGCAACAGACAATGTGCAGATGCACACTTTTCACAGCATAAACCTGGAAGCCGCCAGCAAGGCCGCATGGGCGGCAGTGCAGGCCTGCCGCAAACTCGGCTATTCGGTCGCGGTGGCGGTGGTCGATCGCGGCGGCAATCTGCAGGCCCTGCTGCGCGACCGCTACGCCGGGCCGCACTCGGTTGAAACCGCCACGCGCAAGGCGTGGACCGCCAACAGCTTCCGCCAGAACACGAATGACCTCGCCGCCATGCTACAGGAAGGAAAAATACCCCGCCAGGTACAGCATAACCCCGGCGCGCTCTTGGTAGGGGGAGGACTGCTGATCGAGATCAGGGGCGAAATAATAGGCGGCATCGGCGTGTCGGGCGCACCACCCGGCGAGTCCGAGCTCGACAGTATTGACGGCGCCTGTGCTCAAGCGGGAATAAATGCGGTTAAAGATGACCTGGAACTGGCGGAGTAAATCACCATAAAAAAATATTCAATCGAGTGTTGCATGCAGCATTGCTTTCGACTACCTGCCTTGCGGCATGGCCCGAGGCACCGGAAGAAAAAATGGGGTCAGACTCAATTTGATTTAAATCAAGTCTGACTCCATTTTCGATATATCAAGGGATGTGGATGATATTTATCACACGATAGTAATTTCATTTATATAAAATAATGGAGTAAAAATGTATGAAAAAAAGCATGGGTTATCGCACTATTCTCTCAGTGATCTTCATCGCATGGGCTGTGCTAACTGTACAATTAAGTTTTGCAGAACAACAAGCTGTGCTCGCTGTTAATAAAGTCACGGGGCCCCT
This sequence comes from Gammaproteobacteria bacterium, assembly GCA_016194635.1. GTDB lineage: Bacteria > Pseudomonadota > Gammaproteobacteria > UBA6429 > Thiohalophilaceae > JACQBC01. Next base: position 179,798 of record JACQBC010000021.1, read on the forward strand.
GTCCGTTGTCGTACTAGGATCCGGCGATGCCATGGCATCATCGAAGAAGGGCAGAGCTTCTGCCGGCTATCTTATCTTTACTGATGGTAAACCTCGCATACTGATGGATGTGGGTGGTGGAACTTTTGCACGTATTGCAGAAAGTGGTGCCGATTTGAGTACACTCGATACCATCTTGTTCAGCCATCTACATATCGACCATACCGCTGATACCTCAGCTGTACTGAAAACTATTTATCTGCATAATGTTCGCGGTAAAACCAAACGGTCAGCCTCAACCTCTCCCATTAACTTTTATGGTCCGGCCGCCAACAGAAGCTTGCCTCAAGCTGATGCCTTTGACGACACCAGCCAGTTTATCGCGGGTATGTACGGTGAAAAAAGCGGTTTAGAGCGTTACTTGCACGGTTTTGTAAAAGCAATAGGCGCAGGCGAATTTGCGTATACGGCAACCGATGTATCTGCTGACCAATTTAATAACGTGAACGGCGAAATGAAACCGGCAGATGTAAAAACTATAATCCACACGGCCGACGGGCTGACTGTAAAAGCCATTGGCGTTGAACATGGTCCCGTACCAAGTCTTGCTTATAGGATTGAGTACAAAGGGAAGTCGATTGTCTATTCCGGTGATACCACTTCAAACACGGACAATATGCTAACCATAGCGAAATCCACCGACATTCTCATTTATGATGCGGCAATTATGGATGACATTCCACCGAAAGATTCTGCCTTTAGAAAATTTCACACCGCCCCGACCCGGATGGGGGAGATCGCGACACGCGCCGCAGCAAAGCAACTGGTGCTGTCGCATTTGTCGCCGATAACGGATACACGAATTGATCAGCTTAAATCTATCGTTAAAGGCGTCGGCTTCAAAGGTGTTATTACGGAAGCAAATGATCTTGATGTTTACAATATAAATTAAACTGCACGTGGGGTGTGTTTAATAAGTAAGCTTGGCATGAATTCATCTTTCTCCTAAGGTTACTCATTGGAGCCACCACCCCACTTGTTATAAACGGTTCAATGGCACACATTGACGCCTATCTATTGTCCGTCGCTGCCCTTATGGGCGCGTTATCAGCGGTTGCATTGTCATCTATTTGGTGGTGGCTAACAAGTACACGCATAACCCGTCATTCAACCGGACGCGGCAAACAGCGCCACGCCGGTTAATTCTACGTTGCAGCTGTAGGAAAACCCAGGAAATAAGCTAAAATAAAGGTATTACACACCAAGGAAGCGTAACGATGCCGACGTTTATTGATTACAACTACGATCAAATGAAGCGGACAGTCAACCGAACTTCACCACCCTCGCTGAATTTATTTCGTCATCCAAAAAAGAAATTGCTCAACTGTTTGGACAAGTGCTCCTGATCTGCGATGCGGAAGGGTTGATTGGAAAAGATATGTTTGCCATTGATGGCTATAAGCTGCCAAGCAATGCGTCCAAAGAGTGGTCGGGCACCCACGATGAATTAAAAAAGAAAAAGGCCAAGATCGACAAAGCGGTCGATTCTATAGTAGAAAAACACCACCACGCCGACACCCAGGTCCATGATAAGGATGTCATCACCCGCGAGCTCAAACAAAAAGTAAAGCTTGATCGCGCCAGCCAAAAAATTGACCCGTTTTTTAAAACCCACGAAGACCGTAAAGGCGTGAGTGGCAAGGTGGTCAAAAGCAACATCACCGACAATGACAGCGCCAAAATGAAAACCCGTCGCGGCGTGATCCAGGGTTACACTGGCGTGGTCGCCGTCGACTCCATGGATGGAGGAGGTAGAGCCGTGTCGGGAACAACGGCTGAGGATGCCAAACATCAAGTGAGTGTGCACGCGCAGTCCTATGGACAAGGCTAAGAGCACGGTTTGCTCAAACCGACCATTGAAGGACTGCGTGCGAATCTTAACACCGATAATACCGATGTCATGGTCACCGCGAAAGTGGCGGTTGACAGCGGCTACCACAATCAAAAGGCGCTGGCGTATTTAGAGGAAAATCGACTGGATGGCTATAGTGCCGACACGGGCTTCCGCTCGCGTGATCCAAAATTCAAAGACTATAAAGAACACAAACCCCACGACCGGTTAACGTCCACAGTGCGTTTTGGCCTTGCTGATTTTCACGTTGATCTCGACAAACAAACCTGTGTCTGTCCGTCAGAAAATGCGATGAAGTTAAAGGCCAACTGTGCCACCCTCAGTCATAACCAATTCATGCAATTCCAAGCCTATGAAAAAGACGGTTCGGTGTGCTCCCAAAAAAGACAATGCTTGAAGAATGAAAACCAACGCACCCCGCGTCAGCTCAATGTTTTGATTGGCACCACGCCAGAGCGAAACACCGGCGTGATTGAGTGCATGAAACAAAAGATTGACTCTGACGAAGGCCGCACCACCTAGAGCCGACGATTAAGCATTGTTGAGCCGGTGTTTGCCAACATCACCGAGATGATTGGCATCAAGCGATTCAGCTTGCGTGGCAAGGATAAAGTGAACACGCAGTGGCAATGGATGACGATGGTGCATAATATCGTCAAGTTACACCGGTATGCAGGGCTGTAGTGGGAAGTAGAACGGGTTGAATACAGAAACAGCCCCGTCAAGTATCAAAAACTAAAAACACAAAACGCGGACGGAGCAACGAATGGAAAAACAAACGATTGAGAAACTCAACGCTGATGGTAGGATTGAAAAATGGGTTTTCCTACAGCCTCGTTAGGTGTTAATAGAATATGGCGATTAGCGAGTTTGAAGAAAAAAGGTGCGAGAAATTAATGCGCGAGTATATTGAAAAAAAGCGCCCACCTATGCATATGCGAAAGGAAATTGATTTGTCCTTTCGTTTGAAAGATCAAAGTGTAGAAATATTTGAAATTCACCAACTTTGGAATGATTCAAGTAAATTAACAGAACACCCAGTGGCAAAGGCTACTTATATAAAATCTAAGAAAATCTGGAAGCTATATTGGCAGCGTGCAGATTTAAAATGGCATAGTTACGATCCAGTACCAGAAGTAAATACATTAGAAGAGTTCATTAATGTTATTGAAAGACCCTGTAAATAATTCTGTGTAGCTGCCCATTTAGTCAACATTAGAAACCTTTCGGTAACCGACCCTGATATTCCAGCATAAATCGATTCAAGACCACATTCCAATGATGCAGCGGCATCGTCCATTTTTTGGAGGCCG
>JACQBC010000025.1 GCA_016194635.1 Gammaproteobacteria bacterium
AGGCCTTGATAAGGGTTATCCGTAGGCTTTCCAATAGTGCAGTAGGCGTGGGTTCTTGGCAGTTCACCCCCGGCAGCGCTTCGATCCAGCCTTCGGGAACTTGTGTAACCACCGCGGTGTACTCACCGCGCATGACGGCAACCTCCTGTCATATTTTGGAATAGTTGGATTATGGAACGATTGAACCGTATTGAGCCGGTGGGTGTCAAGGGGGTTACGCAGGGAGGTTGTGCGTAACCCGGCAACATCCGCCTGACGTGGGCCCCGAGGCGGGGGTATCGTAGCTTCGAGGTTGTACGCACAGCAGGCCATGGAACGCGGACTGGCCGAGAGTGAGGCGAGTCGCTTGCAGGGTTGAACATCCTCTGTAATACTGGGAATAACATTTCACTCTGATTCAGGCGGTGATCTACATGACCTCTCCTTTTTCTCTGGATAAACTAACCATCGAAGAAAAAGTTCAAGTAATGGAAATTCTTTGGGATGAGTTATGCGCCAAGGCCGATAGCGTAACCTCGCCCGCTTGGCATCAGACTCTATTGCATGAACGAGAAAACGCACTACAAATCAAGGAGGAGGCTTTCATGGCGTGGGAGTTGGCCAAACAAGACATTGCCAAGCAGATAAAATGAACCTCCGCATTCTGCGGGCGGCTCAACGGGATCTTGTCGAGGGTTATTGGTTCTACGAAAAACAAAAACACGGACTTGGTGGTCACTTTCTGAATTCATTGTATTCCGACATTGAAGCATTGCTCACAACCGCAGGGGCTCATGTTATCTGCTTTAACCGTTATTATCGTCTGTTGTCGCGACGTTTTCCATTTGCGATCTACTATCGGCTTGAGCAACAAATCGTATTCATTTATGCCATACTCGACTGTCGACGCAGCCCCGCCTGGATTAGAGACAAGCTTAAAGGTTAGATAAATTAGCACGTCCCGTACTGCGGTACGGCTGTGCGTAAGTATTACAGCGACGCCTCGCGTTTATTGAATTCCAAGGCATCGATAAGGATTATCCGTAGGCTTTCCAATAACGCAGTAGGCGTGGGTTCTTGACAGTCACCCCCCGGCAGCGCTTCGATCCAGCCTTCAGGAACTTGTTTAACCACCGCTGTGTACTCACCGCGCATGACGGCAACCTCCCGTCATTATTGGTTCTACGATATCAGAAACTTACGCAAACCGCAGTCGTCCACGCGGGCTGGGAATAACACGACCAAGTTCCTGGGCGGTGTCGAGCCAGTGCTGAATAATAACGTCGACATTGACGATAGCTTCTTGATAATTTCCGCTCGCTAACCGCTCACCACCAGTGGGTAATCGAAGGATACACTGGCTTCCTGCAGATGGACGATAGCCAAAATATATATTACTGAGTCACATGGAAAGGATACCCCCCAACCAAGACCGTCAGCCGCAGGGATGCTGCTGTCGAGTCTACAGGGAGGTATTGACGGCGTGTCTTGGTTGGGGGGTATCTTTTCCATACGCTTCATTGGTATATCCTGATTAATGACCTCATAGAGGATGCGGTAGCTATAAAGCGAAAGCTCTCGCAGGCGACTGTTAGTGTCGATTTCCGGTACGGCATGGCCGATGTGGGGCAACTCGTTCAAGACCTCAGTCTTGTCCATCATCTCCTGCGTAACTTTTTTGGCATAGTGGGGGAGTCGTGGGCGTATATTCAAAAATGTGGCGCAGATCAGTCTTGGCTGGGTCCGACCAAACTACCACTGATCGATCTCACGCTTTAAGTCCTCATGGCTAATGGTGCGACCTTGTTCTACTGCGGCTTGGCCTTTGCGGATCTTATCGAGTACATACAGCCGGTACGTGATTTCATCCATGTCGACGTCATCGGGGAGCTTGGCGAGGGTTTCCATCGCTTCTTTTTTTAAGGGCTGCATGGTTGTGGACACCTCTTGCTAAACTGGCTGGAACAACGAACGGCGAGGCGATAGGACTGATCATCCCACCTGGAATCATCGGGTAACGGGTCAATGAACAGATGTACGGTGGTCTTGATTATTGCGGAGGGCATGGGTTTAAACCAAGGTGAGAGATGTCATAAGCATACCAAAAATTAGCCGTTCTGCCATCTTGTTCAACCTACCGGCGCAACAAGACGGCCAGAATCCGTTTTGCGCGGGTCGATGGCCATGACCCCTGCCGCAATAAAAGAAATGTTAACGGATTGAGGACCACTTTCATCCTGTTCAATGCGCTCCGCCAGTGCACGCAAGGCCAACGCTTCGGCCTTCGCCATGGCAGCGTTGGCGGAGGTGCCATAGGCCGATACCATCGGCGAGCCTACCACCTCGGCCAACCTGCGGCCATCGCCTTGTTGTTCGCATTCAAGGGTAAGCTGCATCGCAAACCTCAAGGCGGGTAGTTGGAATAAACTTGATTTTATATCAAGACGGGAGCGAGTTCACCTGGCTATTGCTATGGTCTACCCCGAGTGAATGGACTCCATATATTTTTATGGGTTGCCAAAACCAGCATGGATGCCTATCCTTTGGAGTAACCCTGCTACTTAAACTCTTTCACCTATCAACATTTTCAAACCATGACCCAGATCACGATTGAATTACCCGACCAATTGGCAGAACAAGCGCGCAAAGAAGGATTACTGTCACCCATCATCGTACAGCGCATGATCGAAGAAGCCATCCAGCGCCGAGCAGGCCAACGTTTTCTGCGCACGCTGGACCAACTGGCTGCAGTTGAGCCACGTCTCACGCCCCAGGAGATACAGGCGGAAATCGACGCGGCCCGCCGCGAGCGTCGACAACATAACTGATGCCGCGACTGGTGCTTGGCACCAATTGTGTGGTGTCAGCCTTCCTTTGGGGCGGGATACCCCGCCAACTCATCAATGCAGCCGTTGACAATCAATGCCAGATATATACGAGCGGCGCGTTGCTCGCCGAACTTGAGGATGTGCTGTCACGTGATAAGTTTAGGCATCGCTTCATATCTATCCAGACCAGCGTTAGCCAACTGCTGATAGAATTCAGCGCGTGGGTTATTGTCGTCCACGCTAACAATCTCCCTGTTTCTATCTGCCCCGACCCCGACGATGATGCCGTGCTCGCTTGTGCCATTGCGGCCAAAGCTCAACTCATAGTCTCCGGTGATCATGACCTGCTTGAACTCAAGCACTATCAGGGTATCCCTATCGTCACACCGGCCGAAGCCCTCAAACAGATTACCGCAGGCGCTTAGTGTTCAACCGTTGCTTGGCTGGTTCGCTGCTGTAATGGCGACCGTTGCGGATGTCGTCCTGACCTCGGTGGATTTTTTCCAGCACCTACAAATGGTATGGCACATCCTCCACGCTGCAATCGTCGGGAAGGGTATTTAATAGTGCCAGAATTTCGGTTTTTGCGGTGCTCACGGGTTTAAACCAAGGTGAGAGATGTCATAAGCATACCAAAAATTAGCCGTTCTGCCATCGGATTCGGCCGAATCCAGGCCGAGACCGCCAGAACCCGTTGTGCTCAGGCCGAGGGTAAACCGCAGGGGGCTAAATATCGGGTGATAACCATCATAAACCGTTCGTGGATGACGCGAATAACGCAGCGCGCTTAGGGGGCGTGCCGCAGCAGTTGCTGCGCAACCTCGATGGCCTGTACCAGGCTGCCGAGGTCCACTGGCCCGCGCCCGGCGCGATCCAAGGCGGTGCCGTGATCCACTGAGGTGCGTATGAAAGGTAAGCCGAGCGTGATGTTAACGGCGTTGCCAAAACCAAGATGTTTTAACACCGGCAAGCCTTGATCATGGTACATCGCTAAATACACGTCGGTGCGTTGCATGATCGGAGCAATAAAGGCGGTGTCGGCCGGGAGCGGTCCTTCTAGATCAAATCCTTCGGCACGCAGTGATTTTAAGACGGGGAGGATGGTGTCGATCTCTTCGCGGCCCAAGTGGCCTTGTTCACCGGCGTGGGGATTTAAACCGCACACGGTGATGTGCGGGTGTTGAATGCCAAACCGCTGTTGGAGATCCGTGTGGATGATCCGCAAGGTTGTTTCTAACGAGGCACGGGTTATGTGCGCGCTGACTTGAGATAAGGGCAGGTGGGTTGTGGCCAGGGCCACGCGTAATCCGGGCGTGCTCAGCAACATGACCACTTGGGGGGTAGACGAATGTTCCGCCAAAAATTCGGTATGGCCGGTAAACGTTATACCCGCGTTGTTGATCACCCCTTTATGCACCGGCCCGGTGACCAATGCGCCGAACCGCTGTTGCAAACAACCCTGCACCGCGCGCCGCAGGCAGTCTAAAACATAGGGCGCATTGGCGGGGTTGAGTTCACCGGCGGTACAGGCTTGCGCCAGGGGGGTGTGCCAAACATAAAGATGTTGCGCCGGTAGGGTGCGCGGCGGTTGATGGACTACATAGTCGTGCAAATGAATCGGCAATTGCAGTTGTTGCGCGCGTTGCCGTAACAATACTTGGTCGGCAATCACCACACAGGGGAAGGCGAGGGCCTGTTGCGCGTAGTGTAAAACAATGTCAGGGCCGATACCCGCCGGTTCTCCCGGAGTAATAGCGATAACAGGGGATGAGCTTGTCATGCCGCGGCGCAGTTATTGCCCTAAACGAATATCAACATAGGCCTCGGCGCGTAAGCGGCGGATCCAGCTTTCCGTTTCCTCGGCGGTTTTACGCTGCATGATCAGTTGCCGTGCCTGGTTGCGCTGGTATTCTTTGGTATCGTCATAGGTCCGGCGCGACATGACTTGCACGATGTGCCAGCCGTAGCGGCTTTGAAAGGGTTCGCTGATCTCACCGGGTTTGAGTTTGGCCATGACCTCCTCAAACTCGGGGACCATGGCGCCGGGGCTGATCCAGCCTAGGTTACCGCCATCTGCGCCCGAGGCCGAGTCGGCGGAATTGGCGCGGGCCAGTTGGGCGAAATCTTCGCCGGCGAGGATCCGGCTGCGCAGGCGTTCTAGGCGTTCGCGGGCCACGGAGTCGGTGGTGATTTGATCGGTTTTGATCAAGATGTGCCGCGCGAGGGTTTGTTCTACGATGTGTTTGGCTTCCTGGCTGCGTTTTTCAATTAATTTAATAATGTGAAATCCACTGGCGCTGCGCAGCGGCCCGGCGATTTGGCCCGCGTGCATAGCCGTTACCGTATCCACCATGACCGTCGGCAGTTGACCCTGTTTGAGCCAACCCAGATCACCGCCTTGTAAGGCTTGTGCGGCGTCGGAGCTGATCATGGCGGTTTGGGAAAAATCCGCGCCCGCGTCTAGTTTCGCCAGGATCGTCTTGGCTTTGTGTTGCGCATTTTCTATGGCGGTAGCATCGGCGCCTTCGGGCAGGGAAACTAAAATCTGTGCCAAGTGATACTCCATGTCTTGTTGATCACTCATGCGGCTGAGTTGATTATCAACTTCTTGTTCACTGACGGTGATCGTGCTGTCGACCCGGGCCCGGCGCAGCTGGGTAATGGTTAATTCATTGCGGATCTGATCGCGAAACTCGCTGAAGCTGATACCGTCTTTGGCTAGTACTTCGCGAAATTGATCCAGGGATAATTTATTACCGCGGGCGATATTACCGATAACGGTCGTTAAATACTCATCGTCGATGCGGATGTTGCTGCGTTTGGCGAGTTGCAGTTGCAGTTGTTCGATGATCAGGCGATCGAGCAGTTGACGTCGTAGAACGGCGGTTTCGGGCAGCTCCGAAGCCTTGTCGCCCATTTGTTTGATTAACAACTGAATACGTTTCTGCAATTCGCTGGCGGTGATGACATCGTCGTTGACGATGGCGACGATATGATCCAACTCGACCACTTTTTGACGCGCGGCCGTGGCAGGGTTGGCATTGATAACCAAAAGACCCAGGAAAAACCATCTTAAAGGGTTTTTAATAAAGCCAAGGGGATAAGCCCTAAACTGTGATTGCATGGATTATGCTCGCCGTTAATTAGTGTAACCGTAGATTCCGTCGCGCAGGATGGTATCGATATCGCCTTTACGACCGAAATTTGAGAGCCCTTTGAGTTCTATCGAGAAATAAACCGCCCGATCATAAAGGGGGTTGCTGATGGTGCTGGTGAGGGTATTAAAATGTTCATATCCCACCAGCCGTAGCGCCCAGCAACAACTGTCGTATTGTATACCAAAGATATTTTGCAGTTTATGGTTATTTTCGATATCAAATTGATGCGCGGCGAATAGCCGCCACTGGGGGTTCAGGCGCCAGATGGTCGAGGCGGCGTAGGTGCGTACCGCGTCGTTGCACACGCCGTTGATCAGTACAACATCGGTGCATACACCGCCGCCGCTGAGTTCTCGCCGGTAACGGTAGTCAAAGTTCACGATGTTGTCGTTGCCGGGTAAATATTGTAGGCGGGTATTTCCTACTTCAATGTGACCGCCGTGTGGATTCCATTGCAGGTCGCCACGCAAACGCCAGGTGTTGATCGGCGATAACGCCATGGTACCGAACAGGCTGGACTGGGTGAGGTTATCGATATTCTGTCCGGGCAGGGTAACCAGACGGTTTTTGAAATAAAACAATTCACCCACGGTGGCGGCAAATAATTCATAGCCGCTGTTGGCGTTATACAAACGTGAGCTTACCGCCGCGGCCAATTGGTTGGCGTCACCGACGCGGTCACCGCCGCTAAACCGGTTCTCGGAAAACATGGTCAGTTCATTGAAGGTGGTGAGGCCGGTATCGAACACCGGCAATGTCGATTGATCCTTGTAGGGCGCGTATAAATAATATAACCGCGGCTCCAGAGTATGGAGCAGGGGGATATTGCCCCATTGGGTCTCGCGTTCAAAATATAAACCGGTATCGATGCTGTATACCGGCACGGTGATGCTTGGGGTTTTGCTTGGAATGTTGGGTTGCAGCGTGGGATCGAGATGCTTGAGGGCGTAGTTCACTTGGTATAAAGAAATCCGCGGCGTGAAATAACCGCTGTCGGTGCTGAACGGATAACTGATGTAGGGATTGAGCCGCAAGCGGCTACCGATAACCATTGCCGGATCTAAGTGGTCAAATCGGACGATCTCGCTGTTGATATTATAATTAAGCGTGTTTTCTTTATCGGCACGGCGGCTATTCAAGTTGATTTGCGGCAGGCGTTTATACGGCTCCGCACCGCTGATGGTTTGGTAGTCTTGTGCCAATAACGTGAATTCAAAGGTCGGGGCGTTATAGGCCAATGTCCCACGCCGATCCAAGTGGGTAATGCTGCTGGTGGTGATGCTGTTGGTAAAGTCGTTGATATATTGGGTGTCGCTGACTTCCACGTAGGTCACTTGTGTTGACCAGCCGGCATCTAGGTCACCATTGTGTTCCCATTCCACGCGCTGGCGTTTATCCCCGTACGTTTGGTCGTTGGGCAGTACGTCGAGGTTAAAATGGCCGGCGCTTTTTTCACCTAGATAACGAAACTCGCTTTCCAGCATCCAGCCGCGTTTGGACATGAAATGTGGATTGAGGGTCATGTCGTATTGCGGGTCGATGTTCCAGTAGAACGGCAGATAATATTCCGTCCCGTGGCGCTGGGAGGTGGCAAACCCTGGATAGAGTAAACCGGTGAGGCGTTCATCGCCGATCGGGAAGCGCATATACGGCAAGTACAGCACCGGTGCGCCGGCGACGTGTAACACAACACTTTCGGCGCTGCCTTGATGGGTATTTTTATCCAGGGTAATGGTTGCGGCGGAAAGCCACCAGGCGTTTGAACCCGGCGGGCAAGAGGTGAAACTCGCGTCTTTCATGCGCAATTTATTTTTCTCGAGGATTGTGATCTGTTGTGCCTCACCGCGTTGTCCGGAAGCGCGGCTGCTGTAATGGGTGGTATTGATCACACCGCTATTGGTATTCAGGTTCAGGTGGGCGGTGTCGCCTTCGATATACCAACCCGAATTGCTATACAGCACATGGCCGATAGCATCGAACAGTTGCGCGCCACGGTCGTAGTGGATCAAATCCGCTTGCAGTTGTTTGTCGGCCTGTTGGATCTTGACTTCGCCGCTGAAGGTCGTAAGGTTTGGATTGTTGATCTGGGCCTGATCGGCGCTGATCTCGATAGGTGCGTCCTTGCGGTTGTGAGCAACCGGGCTAGGGAGGACAAATCCCGCGGGACATAATGGGTCGCGATCCGACGATCCGGTTGTTTCGCCCGGGGCGGCGGCGTGAACAACCGTCTGAACAACGGCGGTAGCGGCGACGGCCATGATCATCGTGTGGCGGGCTAACCAGGTTATTCGCACTGCTATCGGTCCGTGCTCAAAAGAAACCCATTATACGGAGAGGTGTGACAGAAGGCGAACCCGTTACGGGGTGACCACGATGCGGTTTAACAGGTATAACACACCCATCAAGAGGGGTTGATGTACCATATATATGAGTAATGAATGCCGGCCCATCCAACCAAGACTGCGGCTGAATCCACTCCCGACGCGCCACCGTGCGAGGGGTGGGAAAAATTCCCAGCCGATACCGGCGTGGCCGAGAAAAATACCTAGATAGACAACCCCCAGCCAAGGGAGCAAGGGCACGTAGTCTTCGCTGGCGGGTTTATGCGTCATCAATCCGATCCAATGCAGCCAAGGGTGATCAAAAAGCGGCAGTTGCACGGTATTTCCCACCACGATCAAACCCAGTCCGGCACAAAGGGCGAGCCAAGGCCGCCGTATCCAAGGCAGGGCACATACACTGGCCACGGCGATGAAGTGCAGAATACCAAAGGCGATAAAACGTTGCTTGAACAGCAGGTAGCTGCCGAGGCTGACCAGCGCCGCGTTGGCCAGCAACAGCAGCAGGCGCTGGCGCGCGGACCGCCACTGGATGGCGTGGTGGTGCGCCAGCCAAAGACTGATCCCCACCACGACTAAAAACGTACTGAGGATCACGCTGCGGTAGTGTAACCAAAACGGGTCGCTGTAGAAATTCCACTGCACAAACCGAAAATAACTCAGGTCGTAACTAAAATGAAAACTGAGCATCATCACGATGGCCAGTCCGCGCAGTGCATCCACCATGGGGTAACGGGGTTGTGCCGACATGATTCCCTTATCGAGTAATATTGGTTATTCTGAATCTTGGCGGTGTATTTTACAACTGCAAGCTTGGAGGAACGGTTTGGATCATCGTTATAACCAATTAGTGGCCTGGTTAGAGACAATATTTAAGCGTAACGACATCGAGGTTAAACCCGCCTCGGCCGACGCCAGCTTCCGGCGTTATTTCCGCGCGCAGTTTGCCGGACAACGTTATATCGTGATGGACGCCCCCCCCGAGAAAGAAAATACCCAGCCGTATATTGATATTGCCGCCATGTTGCGGCGGATGGGGTTGAATGTTCCCGCGGTGATCGCACAAAACCTCGAACAGGGGTATTTTATTCTGACCGACTTGGGTCCGACCCCATACCTGGAGGTGTTGAACCAACACAGTGTCGAGGCATTGTATACGGACGCGATAGCGGCCTTGGTGCGCATGCAAGCCGCGGGGCGGGATTATCAACAGCGTTTGCCGCCGTATGATCGCGCTTTATTATGGAAAGAAATGCAGTTGTTCCGCGACTGGTATCTGGGCCAGCATCGGCGGTTGCCACTCAGCGCCTCGCAACACACGTTGTTGGACAACAGCTGGAATTATTTGTGTGACCAGGCCCTGGCCCAGCCACGGGTATTCGTGCACCGTGATTACCACTCCCGCAATTTAATGTATAGTCAGGGAGATTATGGCCGCAACCCTGGGATTTTGGATTTTCAAGACGCGGTTGAAGGGCCGCTCGGTTACGATCTGGTTTCGCTACTGCGCGATTGTTATATCGCCTGGCCGCGCGCGCGGGTTGAGACTTGGCTGCAGCAGTATCATGCGCAGGCCAGCGCGGCGGGTGTAGTGGCCGGCATATCCCTTGATCAACTCCGCCACTGGTTTGATCTCATTGGAATACAACGTCATCTCAAGGCCAGTGGTATTTTCGCGCGGCTCCATTACCGGGATGGCAAACCGGGTTATTTGAAGGATATCCCGCGCACGCTGGGTTATATCATGACGGTTGCGCCCGACTATCCTCCGCTGCGGCCCTTGGTCGAGCTATTAAACACCTTGCAGGTCATGGAACAATCCGTATGAAGGCGATGATCTTGGCCGCCGGTAAGGGTGAACGCATGCGCCCACTCACCGAACATACCCCCAAGCCATTATTACGGGTGGGTCGGCAGCGACTCATCGAATATCATCTTAACGCCCTACAGCGCAGTGGTATTTCTGAAGTGATTATTAATCTGTCCTGGTTGGGCGAGCAAATTCGTACCGCCCTCGGCGACGGTCGGCGTTACGCTGTCAGCATTACATACTCCGAGGAAGGTCCACAGCCGTTAGAAACCGCCGGCGGGATCATCGCGGCCTTACCCCTGTTAGGCGAGGCTCCGTTTCTGGTGGTCAATGGCGATATCTGGACCGATTATTGTTTTGAATATTTAGCGCGAGTGCCGCTAAAATTAGTGCATCTGGTGTTAGTGGATAACCCCGTGCACCACCCGCAAGGGGACTTTGGTTTAACGGCGGATAGTGTTAACCAGAACACCAGCCCCCGGCTTACCTTTAGTGGAATAGGTGTGTATCATCCGGCCCTGTTCGCGGGATTGGAACCCGGAGTGCGGCCGTTGGCACCGCTGTTACAGCAGGCCATCGCCCGCGGACAGGTCAGCGGCGAACACTATCGAGGACAGTGGTGGGACGTTGGTACACCCCAACGTCTGCAAGCCTTGGATAACGTGTTGCGATACAGGTGAACTTGTTGAACTGGTGGCGGTTTTTGCTTAAGTGGCTATAGTAACTAGCATGTGTAGTCGATGGGTCGTGGCGTGGGTGCTGGTGGTCATCAGCGTGTGGTCGGTAGAACTGTCGGCAGCAACCCTGGATCAACTCGAACAGCGGTTTGAGCGAGGGGATAACAACCTGGCGCCTGATTTGGAGGCGTTCTTACAACAATCCCCGCACGCCTACCCGGCCCTCATCCTCAAGGCACGCTGGCTCACTAAACAAGGTAAGACCGACGCCGCGCTTATGTTGTACCAACAATTGATCAAACAACAACCCAACCAACCCGATGCCTATAATAACCTGGCGGGATTATTGGCTAAAAAAGGCGATCTGGCGGGGGCACAAAAATTATTAGAACAAGCCCTGCATACCCATCCCAGTTATGCCGCCGTGTATGAAAACTTAACCACCCTCAACGTCGAACAAGCGCGCAGTTCCTACGGCAAGGCGCTGAATTTGGACCAGCCCACTAACCCCATCGTCTTGCAGGAAATCACTCCGCGCGATATTCCCGCCGCGGCCACGGCGCCCGTCGCGACCACGGTGGCACAGCATACCGCGGTGGTGGTAGAAACCAAACCCAGCGTCCCCCCGCAACCTGGCGTAACACCGTTGCCGTGTTCTACGTCTGTAACACCCGTCTCCACCCCCGCCCCGATCAGCGTGGTTATGGCGGCGAGTCCCATAGCTCAGGCGCTTACTAAGTCGAATTCGACACACGAGCAGATCATCACCACGTTACAGGGCTGGGCGACGGCTTGGTCGGGCAAGGCCGCGGAGGTGTATTTTTCTTTTTATGATAAAAGTTTCAGTCCCCCAGGAATACCGCGCTCGCGCTGGGAGGCACAGCGCCGCGAACGGCTCGCCGAACCGCCCTGGATTAAAGTCGGGTTGAGTGAATTTAAAATTAAAACCTTGGCTCATAAACAAACCCGGGTGCGTTTTATCCAGGATTACCAAGCGCCGGGTTATCGTGATCGGATCCGCAAGGAAATACTACTGCATTACACCGATGACGGTTGGCGGATTATCGCCGAACGCAAGATCGCGGCCTTGCATTAAACCAAAACCGGGATAACATCGATGCGCACTGTTTTAATTCTGGGACTGACACTGCTGCTGAGTCAAAGCGCCTTGAATCAACCTATGACTACGATACTGCAACCCGCCGAAGGTTTGGCGGCAATCAACCGGCTTGCCTTTAGTAGTGAACAAACCCAGCGGGTCTTGGCGCGCTTGGATAAACGGATCCAAACCTATGCCGATGATTACGAGGCGCGGCTGCTCAAGGGGTTGTTGCTGTTTTATGTCGGCGAGGATCAAGCCGCCTTGGTTGAGCTCAACAACCTCACCCAATTGGTACCCGATTTTCGTCTGGCGCATTTAATCCGTGGCGACATCTTGGCGGCGCGCAGCAACCGTGTCGCCTTGGCGGGCAATATCCCGGTTTTGGCGCCGGCCACGACGAAAGAAATTCAAGACCAGCTCAATGGCCTTAAACAAGAAGCCTGGGCCAGACTCCACGCCCACCTGCAAGCGGTTGATCCCGACAAGGTTCCGTTGTCCCTGTTACAACTCGCGCCAAACGTCAAACGCGCCTTGTTGGTCGATAAATCCGAACACCGCTTGTATGTTTTTGAACGCCAGGATCAAGATAAACCGCCGCAGTTGCTGCGGGATTTTTATGCCAGTACCGGAAAGATAGACGGCAATAAACGTAAACAAGGCGATTTGCGTACCCCCGAGGGTGTGTATTTCATTACCACCTACATTCCGCAGCAAAAACTCCCGGAGAAATACGGTATTGGGGCTTTTCCGGTGGATTATCCCAACAGCTTCGATCAGCACCAGGGTAAATCCGGTGACGGGATTTGGCTGCACGGAACCGATCGGATTTATTACAGCCGACCGCCGATGGATAGCGAAGGCTGCGTGGTGTTAACCAATCTGGATTTAAAGGCGGTGAGCCCGTTTATTACCGTGGGGGTGACCCCGATTATTATTACCGATAAAGTCGTGTGGGTAGATCGGCAAACCTGGTTGAATACCCGCAATGAAATAACCACTGCACTTGAAACCTGGCGCAGCGATTGGGAAAGCCGCAACCTAGAGCGTTATTTGAGCCATTACGCCGATGGCTTTTGGAATGAATCCTTTGATCTAAAACAATGGAAAGAATACAAACGCCGTGTTTACCAAGGTAAGGCATATCAAAAAGTCACACTCAGCGATCTATCGCTGTTTGCCTACCCGGTCGTATCCGCCGCTGGTGACAGTGTCGTGCTGGCCAGTTTCCGCCAGGCGTATCAATCCAACAACTTTAACAGCGAAACCAGCAAGCGGATGTATTTAACCCAGCATCAAGGAAAATGGGAAATTCTTTACGAAGGTCGTTGATTATCCTCATAGTCCGCATTCAACCGTTAATAACGCAGCCTATACCACACCCGCCCCAGCCATTCATGAAATAGCTCGGCCATATTATGCAGCGAGGATTCTTGCGGCGCGAGTTGAATATACCACGGTTCATGGGACAAGAGATGGTAACCCACGGGGGCGGGGATGACGCTGAAACCCGCTTTTTCAAACACCTCAAGCGACCGCCGCATATGCAACGCGTGGGTCACCAGGATGATCTTGGAGATACCCGCTTTGTGTAATATCGCGTACGAGAATTCAGCGTTCTCGTAGGTGTTGCGACTGTGTGACTCCGCCCAACGCACCGTGCCGTGATAGTCCTGTTCGATGATACGTTTTATAATTATCGCTTCGGCCTCGTCATCGCCAAAGACACTGCCGCCCGCGGCTAGAATCGGCAACTGATTCTGACGCTGTAATAATACCGCATAATGCACCCGCGTATGTGCTGTTGGCTTAACGACGGCGTGGTTATATTCCGGTGCGTATGTCGCGCCACCCCCTAGAACTACGATGGCCTGTGCGCCGCTGTGGGTTATTTGGGAAGGAGTTAACGGCGGGATATCTTCCGCGTAGCGCATTAACGGATTGGTTACCATCGGTAGGCAGGCCAATATTAGCAACACTAAACCCAAACCGAGCAGGAGTTTGCCAAGGCGTTGATAACGTTTGCCGAGGATATAACCCGCCAGCATTAAAACCAACATCGATCCGGGGGGAACAAAAAACAGCTCGGTAAATTTAATCAACAGCAATTCCATGCTAACCCACGTTGTGTCCGGCGGCTTGTAAATCCGCGTGGTACGACGAACGCACCAGCGGCCCACTGGCGACATGGGTAAATCCTACACCCGTGGCAAACTGCGCCAATGCGGCAAATTCCGCGGGAGGCACGTAGCGTTGCACCGTGAGGTGGTGTTGGCTGGGTTGCAGGTATTGCCCCAGGGTGAGGCGATCGCAATCATGCCGACGTAATGCGACCAATACCTGTTTAACTTCCTCTAAGGTCTCACCCAGGCCCAGCATCAATCCCGATTTGGTCGGTAGCTGCGGGTGTTGTTGTTTGAAATGTTTGATCAAGTTCAACGAATGCTGGTAATCCGCTCCAGGGCGGGCCTGTTTGTATAAACGCGGCACGGTTTCAAGGTTGTGATTAAACACATCCGGTGGCGCGGTCTGTAATTGTTGCAGGGCCTGTGGCAGGCGGCCGCGAAAATCCGGTGTCAAGATTTCGATTTGGGTGGTTGGGCAATGTCGGCGGATGGAGCGAATACAGTTTGCGAAGTGTTGTGCGCCGCCATCGCGCAAGTCATCGCGGTCCACCGAGGTGACAACGACATATTTTAATTGCATCGCGGCGATCGTCAGCGCCAGATTCTCTGGTTCGTGTTCATCCAAGGGATTGGGCCGGCCGTGGGCGACATCACAAAAAGGGCAACGGCGCGTGCAGATGGCCCCCATGATCATAAACGTAGCGGTTCCGTGGTTAAAACACTCACCGATATTGGGACAGGCGGCTTCTTCGCACACCGTGTGCAGCTGATGCGCGCGCAAGATCGCTTTTAACTGTGCGACCTGCGGGGAATTGGGGGCGCGTACGCGGATCCAAGCGGGTTTGGGCAGGAGTTGCGGCGGTTGGATGATCTTGATCGGGAGCCGCGCGGTTTTTGCCGCGCCTTTGTTCGGATTGGCGGCACGCGGTTGTACCTCATCGGGATCGGTTGGAGAGTTAGTCATCTAGTAGACCAGGGTGTCCGTGCAGAGATGGGGATTGTAACTCAAAAGGCGAGTGAAATGCTGCAGCAATCCTTGTTTTACCTGGGATAACGGAGGTGTGTTATCCGGTACTAAGTCGCGTAGCTGGGTTACCCGCAGGTTTTCAAATCCACACGGGTGAATACAGTGGAACGGGGTTAGGTCCATAGTAATGTTGAATGCCACGCCGTGATAACAGCGTCCACGGCGAATGCGCAGCCCCAGCGCGGCAATCTTGGCGGCATTGACGTATACCCCCGGGGCGCGGTCACGGCGGCCGGCGCAGATCCCATAATCGGCCAACACGCTTATGACGGTTTGTTCGAGCAAGTTCACCAAGGTTTTCACCCCCAGTCGCCGCCGTTGCAGATCCAATAACGGATACATCAGGATTTGTCCTGGACCATGATAGGTGACCTGACCGCCGCGATCGGTAGTGATCACCGGTATGTTTTGGGAGTCGAGTATATTGGTGGGATCGGCGTTCATACCCAGGGTAAATACCGGGGTGTGTTCTACAAACCATACTTCATCGCGGCTAGTGGCGTGGCGTTGCCGTGTGAAGTGTTGCATCTGGCGTAGTACCGGCGAATATTCGGTGGTACCCAAGTCACGCACCGTTAACGGGAGTAAATCCTTCACGGGCATAGGCATTATAATGCCATCAGTACCTGTGGCTGTGCGCGTAAATCGTGATACAAGGCTTCTAACTGGGCGCGGCTCTGGGCCTGAAAATGAATGGTTAAGGAGACATAGTGGTGCTGGGCGCTGGCGCGTTGACTCACGGCGGTTTCACTCAGGTTAGGAATGTGCTTGCGTGCAATCATGATCACGCTGGCTTCAAACTGCGGGGTATTTTGTCCCATAACCTTCAAGTGGAATTCACAGGGGAAGGTTAAAAGCGCGTCGTTGCTCGACATGGTTTTACACTATCGTTCCGCGGTTAAGATCAGTTTTATATCCTTGGTAGATAGCACACAGCCGTGTTGCGACCGGACCGGCAACACCCGGGCCGACGGACCGGTCATTGAGGCGTACCACCGGCAAGATCTCGCGGGTGGAGCTGGTCAGCCAAACCTCATCAGCGGCAAATAATTCCGCCGCGCTGAAATCGATTTCCTGGCAGGGCAACCGGTTCGCCACCGCCAATTCCACTACCAGATCGCGTGTCACCCCCGGAAGCAGCTGTGCACCCTTGGGCGGGGTTTTAATGATACCCTGGCTGACGATAAAAACATTGCTGGCCGCGCCCTCGGTGATAGTACCGTTGCGGATCAAAATAGCTTCATAAGCATCACGATCCGCGGCTTGTTGGCGCAACAGCACGTTGGGTAACAATGTGATCGCCTTGATGTTGCAATACTGCCAACGAATATCCTCCAAGGTGATGGCGGCCACGCCGCGGCTAAAGGCGTGTGTATCGACCGTGGCCAAGGGATTGGTCATGCTGAACACCGTGGCGGGGGTATCCTTGGGAAAAAAGTGATCGCGCTTGGCCACCCCGCGGGTGACTTGTAAATAGATCGATTGGTCGCCCAATCCGTTTTTGTCAATCAAGCCGGTTAAGATGGCTTGCCATTGTGTATTTGTGTGGGGGTTGGTAATGCGTACCGCGTCCAAGCTGTTTTGCAGGCGTTGTAGGTGTTGCGCCAGGCGCAAGGGTTTTTTGTTATAGCAGGGGATCACTTCATATATACCATCGCCAAATACAAACCCGCGGTCCAACACCGACACCTTGGCCTCGCCCAACGGGATAAAGCCACCGTTTAAATAAACAATCGGATCGGTCATTATTCAAACCACAACTTGACGCTATCCACCGCGCGCCGCCAGAGACCTCCTTGTTTAACGGTTTCTAACGCCACCAGAGGGCGGGTGAGGATCGTCTGATCATCCACCTTGATTTCAACCTGGCCGTATTGTTTACCTTTTATGATTGGCGCAATGATGGCGTCATTCACATTGACGTTGGCCTGCACGTGGTCACGTTTGCCACGCGGGATAGTCACATAGAGATTCTCGTTAAGACCCAGGGGGACGGAATTCTTTTCACCCTTAAACACCTCCGGCGTGGTGATCGCACTATTGGCCAGATGCACGTTGACGGTTTCATAGAAGCGGAAACCATAATTCAGCAAGGCCATGCTGGCGGTTTCGCGCGCCTTATCGGAGCTCGCGC
Organism: Gammaproteobacteria bacterium; assembly: GCA_016194635.1. Taxonomy (GTDB): domain Bacteria; phylum Pseudomonadota; class Gammaproteobacteria; order UBA6429; family Thiohalophilaceae; genus JACQBC01. The sequence goes on from JACQBC010000025.1 coordinate 17,178, forward strand.
CGATCACCACTGAGATCAAACGCATGTTGTTTTTTAAGGCCGAGCCGATTAAACAATACCCGGCCGAGTCGGTGTGACCGGTCTTGACGCCGTCGACATCCTTATCCAGTTTCAACAGTGGGTTGCGGTTAAATTGCCAGATATTGTTATAGGTGTACTCTTGGATCTTATACATGCTGTAGTGCTCGGGAAAATCAGTGATCAAGGCCCGGGTTAAAATTGCCAGGTCCATGGCAGTGGTGTAATGATTTGGGTCCGGCCAGCCGGTGCTATTCACGAAATTGGAATTTTTCATTCCCAGTTGACGCGCATATTGATTCATCAGGGCGGTAAAACCCTCTTCGCTGCCGGCGGTATGTTCCGCCAGTGCGATAGTAGCGTCATTGCCGGATTGAATGATCATTCCCATGAGCAGGTCTTTAAACAGCACGGTTTTGTTGACTTCCACAAACATCTTCGACCCTTGGGTGCGCCATGCCTTCTCGCTGATCCGTACTTGGTCGTTAATGCTGATCGTGCCCTTTTTTATTTCGCTCATGAGTACATATGCGCTCATCAATTTGGTTAGGCTGGCCGGTTCAATCCGGGCATCGACGTTTTGCCCGGTCAGCACCTTGCCGCTGAAAGAATCCATTAACAAGAATGCTTTGGCGTTAATGTTGGGTGTGGGGGGAACCACATCGGCGCTGTAGCCGATGGAAACTATCAACAGGTTGCTGAGTACTAAAAGTAAGAAAACAGTCAGGCGCATGAAAGTCCTCGTGATTGCGGAAGGGGATATTCTAACGCGACTGGCTAAGTGTCCACCAGGGACTAAACGGGTTAAAAATGATTTTTTGTGGCGGGGGTCTTGATGAGTGTTCTGAAACGGTGTGTACCCGGACAATTCCTCAATAGATTACTAGCCTCGTACATGAGGGGTGCTGTTGGTTGTTGCCTGGGTCTGCGGTGCGGGTGACCGTCGGCGGCAGGGACGATGTACAGGGAAGTGCAAGTGTCGCGGCAGGCAGGATGCCGTGAGCGACTGCCGCCGTCGAGTCTACAGGGACGTATTTACGGCGAATCACCCGCACCGCAGACCGAGGCAACAACCAACAGCACGGGCTGAGAAGATCGAAATTGTTTTTTCATTTTCGCTGTACGGTGGTATCTGGATAATAGTTTCTGAATTGTAAGCAGGGACAATGATTGATATTGCTGCACTTATTAAAATATTCTGGAATTCAGAAACAGCTATTCAACCTTCTGAATCTCAACGGTGATAAACACCATCACCTGCTTCGCACGACGATAGGGATTTTTTAATAAAGAGTTAATAAGCTATTTACTATTGAAGCATCGATGTAATCGGTAATCGGTAATCGGTAATCGTAGACATGAAAATCAGTCGATCACGACGTGCGGAGCGGCAAATCCATTGGCGTTGATCAATTGGGTTAATTTATCGGCTTCTTCTACACTGGGGAGGGGGCCAATCCGCACCCGGTAGAGTTTATCGGTCTGGTCGTAGTCGGCAACCACGTGTTGTCCTTCCAATAGCGCATGTAGCTGTTGTTGCAGCTGTTGCGCATTGCTGCGATTCGTAAAGGCACCGGCTTGTATAAACATGTGCACCGGTGCGTTGTTGGCAACCACTTTAGGATTAGGGTTAGGGGTTATTATGCGGCGGGTTGGCTGCCGATGGCGTGGATCAATACTACGCACCTCTACAAGACCGGTTCCACCGTCGGCGATGCCTAATTTCTTGGCGGCGGTGTAAGACAGATCGATGATGCGGTTAGGATGAAACGGTCCACGATCATTTACGCGTACCACCACTTGACGGTGGTTTTGTAAATTGGTGACCTGCACATAACAGGGGATGGGCAGGGTGGGGTGGGCGGCGGTCATTTTGTACATGTCATAGGGTTCACCGCTGGAGGTGGCCCGACCGTGAAACTTGCTACCGTACCATGAGGCGATACCGCGCTCGACGTAACCCTCGGCGCTGGTTTTTATATAATAGGTTTGGCCGTTTACCTGATAGGAAACCGGATTGCCTTTGTCGCTACGGGGCTCGACGCGCGGCACGGCGTCGGGGATCAGCGCGACGTTGATCGCCCGGCGCGGGCCGCCATCGACACTCGGGTGGCTGGCGCAACCCACCACGCCTGTACCCAGGACGGTAACAAGACAACAACCCATGCTTTTCAAGGTTAAGGTCATTTTAAAATAACATCTCCTCCCGATGCCGGTGGGGGAAGGGCAGAGGACGGGAAAGTACGCCGGCGCGGCATTACGGAATGCCCATTTTAAACCACCGTGCCGCGACAATTTCCCGGCTCAGTTGGTACACCGCCATGGCGTATAGAACGCTGTGATTATAGCGGGTGATGACGTAAAAATTGTGCCAGGCCACCCAGTATTCCGGGCCGTCACCGCCGTCGAGCACAATCAAGCTGCCGCGCAGGCTATCATCGGTGTCGCCGGGTAATAACACCCCGGCACTGCGCAAGTCGCGCACATCAAACCGTGGGTAGGCATTGTCGTCTATGACGCTGGTGTATTTATCGCCTTTGACTTGCACACGGGTCGCGATTGCCTCGAAGTTATGCCAGCCGTGTTTTTCAAAATAGTTTGCAACGCTGCCAATCGCATCCGCCGGGCTGTTCCACAAATCGCGTTTACCGTCGGCGTCAAAATCCACCGCGAAGCGGCGAAAACTGCTGGGAATAAATTGCGGTAATCCCATCGCCCCGGCGTAAGAGCCGCGGGGTGACAAGGGATCAACCGCTTCCTCGCGTGTCATCAATAAAAACTGTTTTAACTCGCCGCGGAAAAACCCCGCCCGTGGCGGGTAGGCAAATCCCAAGGTACTCAGGGAATCGATTAAGGGATAATTACCGCTTTGTTTGCCGTAACGCGATTCCACCCCGATGATGGCGGTGACGATCTGGGGCGGTATACCGTAGATATCGCTGGCGCGTTCCAACCACTGGCTGTATTCGTTCATGAACGACACCCCGCCGCGGATCCGCTCCGGGCTAAGAAACAAGGGGCGGTAATCACGCCACGACTTGGTTTCAGCCGGCCGGGCAATCGCATCGAGGATCGCGGGTTGTAAACGCGCCTTACTGAATAACTGCTGTAACGGTTCCGGCTTGAATTGGTACTCGGTGACCATTTCCGCGATGAATTGATCGATCAGCTGGGGGTCATCAAAAGCGCGCGGGGTATTGGCGGCACAGGCCGTTAACATCCCCGTACTGATGAACAAGGTTACAAATAACAATTGGTGTAACACGCAATGTGGCCGCATCAGGTGGAAACCAATTTACGATGGGTGGCGATCGACATCAAGATCCCAAAACTGGCCATGATGGTTACCAGGGAGGTCCCGCCAAAACTGATCAGCGGCAGGGGTATCCCCACCACCGGCAATAAGCCGCTGACCATACCGATATTAATGAATACGTAGACAAAGAAGGTGAGAATAATGCTGCCCGCCAGCAAGCGGGTATAGGTGCTTTGGGCTTGGGTGGCGATCACAATGCCCCGGCCGATGATCACCGCGTATAAAAGTAATAACAGCAAGGTACCCAGGAAACCGAATTCTTCACTGAAGACCGCGAAGATAAAATCGGTACGCCGTTCGGGTAAAAAGTCCAAATGGGATTGGGTGCCTTCCAGCCAGCCCTTACCGTAGATACCGCCCGAACCGATGGCGATGGTGGACTGAATAATATGATAACCCGCGCCGAGCGGGTCGGTTTCAGGATTCAAGAAGGTAATGACGCGTTTGCGTTGGTAATCATGCATGCCGTAATGCCACATGATCCATAACGTCGGGATTAACAGTAAAATCCCGATGATGATGGTGCGCCAACGCAAACCGGCAAGAAATAATACAAAGGTCCCCGAGGCGGCCAACACCATCGCGGTGCCAAGGTCAGGTTGCAGGGCAACAACATAGGTGGGCACGGCGAATAATAAACACGCGCCGATGACGCGCATGAAGCTGGGCGGTAAGACCGTGTCGGCAAAATACCAGGCGATCAACATCGGCAGGGCGATTTTCATTAACTCCGAGGGTTGGAAGCTTAATACTCCGAGGCTTAACCAGCGTTGCGCTCCTTTACCCACATCGCCAACAACTAATACCAATACCAGCATAATGAACCCGATAACGAACAACCAGGGGCTCCAATATTTGATGGTTTCCGGGGTTAATTGTGCAACTAAGAACATCACCACAAAGCCCAGTAACAAACGCAAGGATTGTTTGGCGAGCAACTCCATGTTCTGGTCGCTGGCGCTGTACAAGACGATTAAACCGACCACGGCCAACAATAATAAACTGGTGATCAGGGTGAAATCCAGGTGCAGTAGCAGCAACACTCGCCGCCCGGTACTCAGACGATTTTCTTCAGCGTATTCTGGAATAACACGTTTGAAGATCATTCATCCTGCTCCTCTTCCTCTAAATAGGCATCGATCACCTTGCGGGCGATCGGTGCGGCGTTGGCGCCGCCGCCGCCGGCATTCTCCACAATCAGCGCCACCGCAATCTGTGGATTATCCACCGGCGCAAAGGCGATGAACAGGGCGTGGTCGCGCAGGTGTTTGCTGACTTTTTTGACATCGTATTTTTCACCCTCTTTCAGTCCAAACACCTGGGCGGTGCCCGTCTTACCGGCCATTTGGTATTTTGCATTAACCCCAATACCGCGCGCCGTGCCGTTGGGGCCGTGTATCACGTTGTGCATGGCATTAATGATCGTATCCCAGTTTTCGGGGTGTTTTAAATTAATATCGGGTAAGGCCACGGGGGTAAAGTCCACCGGCTGCTCCACGCCCACTTCGTGGGTGGCGTGCAAAATATGGGGTTGGAGTCGATGCCCGCGGGTGGCGATGGCGGCCGTGGCATTGGCCAATTGTAAAGGAGTGGTGAGCCAATACCCTTGGCCGATCCCCGTGATGATCGTCTCGCCGGGATACCAGGCTTGATGTTGGGCGCGCAATTTCCATTCGCGAGAAGGCAGCAGGCCGCTGACTTCATCGCGTAGATCCACGCCGGTGGGTTTACCAAACCCAAACTGGGCCAGAAATTGCTGCATCTTGTCGATATTCAGGTTCAAGGCCAGATCATAAAAGTACACGTCGCAGGATTCGGTGATCGCCTTGGCCAAATTAGTTTGGCCGTGGCCTTCTTTACGCCAGTCGCGATAATGCCGGTCGTCATTTTTTAAGGTGTAATACCCCGGGCAATAGATGGTTTTCTCGGGGGTAACGGTGTTATTTTCCAGCGCGGCTAAACCCACAAAGGGTTTGATAGTCGAGCCGGGGGGGTAACGCCCTTGTAAGGCGCGATTGAACAACGGCTGGCTGGGGGATGCGTTCAACTCTTGATAGGTATCGGTATCAATGCCGTTCACGAATAAATTGGGATCGAAGGTGGGCAGGCTGACCAGCGCCAAGATCGAACCGTCGTTCGGATCGATCGCCACCAAGGCCCCGCTGTAATCGCCATAGGACTGTTCAGCCACGCGTTGCACATTTAAATCCAGCGACAAATAAATATTCTTTCCCGGCACCGGGAGGGTGCCTTGACGTACTTCAACCTCTCGGCCTTGGGCATTGATTTCGACCTCCTGGTAACCGACCTCGCCGTGCAATATATCTTCATAGGCCTTCTCAACCCCCACCTTGCCGACGTAACGGGTGGCGGCGTAGCGGGTCGGGTCGAGTTTCTGCAAATCGTCTTCGCTGATCCGGGCGACATAACCAATCGCGTGCGAGGCCAAACTCCCGTGGGGATAATGGCGGGTAAGCTCGGCATTGACCCGTACCCCCGGTAGACGGTATTGGTTGACCGCGATTCTGGCCACTTCTTCGTCCGACAAACGAAAGCGCAACGGAATCGAGTCGAAGCGGCGGCGTTTTTTAATTAATTTGTAAAAGCGCTTTTTATCTTCCAGGGAGATACTGATCATTTGTTCTAACGTTTTGAGCGTATCGTTGAGGTTGGGCAGTTTGGCGGGGGTCAATTCCAGGGTAAAGGTCGGCAGGTTCTGCGCTAGCAGTATGCCGTTGCGGTCATAAATCAAACCGCGGGTCGGCGCCAAGGGTAATAAGGTATAGCGATTGTCTTCGGAGAGGGTGCTGTAGTGGTCGTGTTGAATCACTTGCAAATAGAAGATCCGTATCGCCAAGGCTAAAAACAACACCATAACGCCCGCGCCCGCCACCAAGATACGGTGATTAAACAAATGGGTTTCGCGGAAGTGATCCTTGAGGGTAAGCCGGGAAAATTGCACCATGATTAGCTTAACTAAGTAACATGGAAACCGCGTCGTATTCGGCGCATTACTACAAATATCACGGGCCAACTTAGGGCCGTGGTAAAGGTGGGGAGCAGAAACCACAACACACTGTCAGGCGGGTGGCCGGTCATGCCTTTGACCCATAACACCAACGCCGCGTACAGCCAGCACAATACCAACACGGTCAAGGATTGTTGCCAGAGGGGAAACACCCGTACCCGTTGGTGCAGTGATACCGTACAGTAGGCCAGCAACGCCAAGCCCAAGGCATGTTGACCCAGCAAGGTGTTATAGACCCCATCGAGGATCAAACCGCTGATCCAGCCAATACCAACACCCACACGGTGCGGCAAAGCCATGCACCAATATATCAATACCATGGCGACCCAATAAGGCCGGAAAAATCCTACCGCATCGGGCAGCGGTAACATCGTCAACAAATACGCCACAAGAAAACTGACGATGATCACCAGGCCGTTTTGGGGCTGGGTAGAATTCATTTCTTGCTATCCTTGTACAATAAATTGGTACAGCCGCTTTGTCCGCCCAGGTGTTTGAGATCCGGCCAGACTAACAACACCTGGCGGTGGCGATCCAATAACGCCGAAGGTTCCACCGTAATTTGCGCAAACGGCAAACTGGGGTTGATGGTGACGTCGATCACCTTGCCCGCCGGGTAACCGGCCGGGAACACACATCCTAACCCCGACGTCACCAACTGATCACCGACCACGATGTCGGTATTATTGGGTTGGTTGAGTAACTTGAGCTGATTTTTATGCGGCTCGCCGGTCGCGATACCGCGTACCCCGTTACGGTTTACTTGCACCGGCAGGGCATGACTCGGATCGGTAATTAGCAGGGCAATACTGGAAAACGGCCCGACTTGGATCACCTGACCCACCACCCCTTCAGCGCTAATGATCGGTTGACCGACATAGACCTCGTCATTACTGCCTTTATTGAGCACCACTTGACGCCGTGAGGGATCTAAATCGGTGGATAATATTTCGGCAACAATGGCTTTGTTGAGCTGGTCTTGATTTTCCTGCACGGATTTGAGCAGTTTACGCAATTGGGTGTTTTCCGCTTCCAGGGCGGCGTACTTCTGCAGTTTGATCTTGAGTAACTCGTTTTGGACCTGCAGGGTCTGATTTTGGTCTTCGAGGGTGCTGCGGCTGACCAAGGCCGAGGAGGCGATGTCGCCCAATTCATTGGGCAAATCGGTAAGCGCGCGCAGCGGATAAACAATGTCGTTGAGCACCGAACGGAGGGTATCCGTGGCATGGAAACGGTGATCGAGCGTCATCATGACGACCGAGACACTGGCCAATAGCAGCAAACGCAGTGCGTGGGATGGGCCTTGGACAAAGAGGTGTTTAACAGGAACCTCCGGGGTGGTTCAACAAGCGCTACCGCTAGCGCGTGAATAGCATGTCACCGCTAGGGAATATAGGCGAGGACTCATTCCACAGTAAACAGGTCGCCGCCGCCTTCATCGATCATCTCCAGGGCACGCCCACCCCCACGGGCCACGCAGGTCAGCGGGTCTTCGGCAATCAGTACCGGCAGACCGGTTTCTTCCATCAGCAAGCGATCCAAATCACGCAACAAGGCGCCACCACCGGTTAGTACCATACCGCGTTCGGCGATGTCCGCGGCCAGTTCAGGCGGGGTTTGTTCGAGCGCGGTTTTAACCGCGCTGACGATCCCAGAGAGCGGTTCTTGCAGAGCTTCGAGGATTTCATTGCTATTAAGGGTGAAACTGCGCGGCACGCCCTCGGCCAGGTTACGCCCGCGGACTTCCATCTCGCGAACTTCACTGCCGGGGTAGGCCGAACCGATGGTTTGTTTGATGGTTTCCGCGGTGGATTCGCCGATCAAACTGCCGTAGTTGCGGCGGATGTAGTTGACAATGGCTTCGTCAAAGCGATCCCCGCCAATCCGTACCGACGCGGCATAAACGATACCGCTTAGAGAAATCACGGCGACTTCGGTGGTGCCGCCGCCGATGTCCAATACCATTGAGCCGCTGGCCTCGGAAATCGGCAGTCCGGCGCCGATGGCGGCGGCCATGGGTTCTTCTATTAGAAAGACTTCACGCGCGCCCGCGCCAAAGGCCGATTCACGGATAGCGCGGCGTTCTACCTGGGTTGAACCGCACGGGACACACACCAATACCCGCGGGCTGGGGCGGAAAAAACGATTATCGTGGACCTTGCGGATAAAATGCTGCAGCATTTTTTCGGTCACGGTAAAATCGGCGATTACCCCGTCCTTCATCGGGCGGATGGCGACGATGTTGCCGGGGGTACGGCCCAACATGCGTTTGGCCTCCAGCCCGACGGCGGCGATGCTTTTGGGACCGCCCGGGCCGCGTTCTTGGCGGATAGCGACCACCGAGGGTTCATTAAGCACGATGCCCTTACCCCGGACATAGATCAGGGTGTTGGCGGTACCAAGGTCGATGGAAATATCGTTGGAGAATAAACCAGTGAGGCGTTTGAACATACGTTCCTTTTATAATTTACCGAAGGGCGGGTAAAGACGCGCTACTTTAATAAATACCAGGGTGTTTGGGCAAGCAGTTAACTGTGATAACTTACCATAGCGTATCAAAAAAGGTTGCAGTACATGACATTGGATGCGGAAACCGTCAAAAAGATCGCCCGACTAGCACGTCTGAAGATCGATGACCAGGCCATCGCCGGCTACAGCAAGAACCTGACCAATATTTTACAGTTGGTGGAACAGATGAACGCGGTCAGTACCGACCAGGTGGAACCGATGGCCCATCCCCTAGACGCCAGCCAGCGGCTGCGCGAGGACCGGGTCACCGAGGTCAACCAGCGCGAGCAGTTCCAATCCGTTGCTCCCCAGGTGCAGGACGGTTTGTATTTAGTCCCCAAGGTTATTGAGTAATGCCGTTACATCACAAAACGTTGGCCGAACTGGCCCAGGGATTACGGGATAAACACTTCAGCAGTGTCGAACTCACCCAGCACTATTTAAACCGCATCGCCCAGTGGGATAAGACCCTGAACAGCTATGTCACCGTCACCCCCGAACGGGCCTTACAACAGGCCCGTCAAGCCGATGCGTTACGGGTAAAAAATACCGCCGGGCCGCTGTGCGGAGTGCCGCTTGCTCAAAAAGACATTTTTTGCACCCATGGGGTGAAAACCAGTTGTGGCTCCAAGATGCTGGATAATTTCATCGCGCCCTATACGGCAACAGTTGTTGAAAAGTGCCAGGAGGCCGGGTTGGTGATGCTGGGAAAACTCAATATGGACGAGTTTGCGATGGGCTCCTCCAATGAAACCAGTTTCTACGGCCCGGTAAAAAATCCCTGGGATCTTACCCGCGTTCCCGGCGGTTCGTCGGGCGGATCGGCGGCGGGAGTGGCGGCACGGTTGACACCGGCGGCCACCGGTACCGATACCGGGGGTTCGATCCGGCAACCCGCGGCGTTATGCAATCTCACCGGATTAAAACCAACCTACGGCCGGGTGTCGCGCTGGGGCATGATTGCCTTCGCGTCGAGTCTGGATCAAGCCGGGCCCATCACCCAAACCGCGCAAGACGCGGCGCTATTACTCAATATCATGGCCGGTTTTGATAGCAAGGATTCGACTTCACTCGATAGCCCCGTGCCGGATTACACCACAACCTTAAAGGATACCTTGCAGGGCTTACGGATCGGCTTGCCGAAAGAGTTTTTCGCCACGGGCTTGGACGACGGGGTCGCACGGGTTATCGACGAGGCGATCACCCAGTATAAAAAATTGGGCGCGAGCGTGGTGGAGATTAGTTTGCCCACCAGTCAGCTCTCGGTACCCGCCTATTACGTGATCGCACCGGCGGAATGTTCATCCAACTTGTCCCGCTTTGATGGGGTACGTTTTGGTTACCGCTGTGCTAATCCGGCGGATTTATTGGATTTATATCAACGTAGCCGCGGTGAAGGGTTTGGCGCCGAGGTCAAGCGCCGCATCATGATCGGCACCTATGCCTTATCCGCCGGTTATTACGACGCGTATTATTTAAAGGCGCAAAAGGTACGGCGGCTGATCAGCGGTGATTTCAAACGCGCGTTTGAAAACGTTGATGTGATCATGGGACCGACGTCACCAACCACGGCGTTTAAACTCGGTGAACGTTCGGAGGATCCCATCACGATGTATCTGTGTGATATCTATACCATTGCCGTGAACCTGGCCGGGTTGCCAGGGATGTCGATCCCGGCGGGATTTAGTCAAGGTTTGCCGGTGGGATTGCAGATCATCGGTAATTATTTTACGGAAGCGAAATTATTAAATGTAGCGCATCGGTATCAGCAAGTGACCGATTGGCATAAACGGATCCCGCCGGGATTTGAGTAGTTCACCTAAGCAGGAAACACCCTATGCAATGGGAAAGTGTCATCGGATTGGAAATACACACCCAACTGGCCACCAAGAGTAAAATTTTCTCCGGGGCGGCCACCGCCTTTGGCGCCGAACCCAATACCCAGGCTTGTGCGGTGGATTTGGGTTTACCGGGGGTATTGCCGGTGTTAAATAAACAGGCGGTGCGTATGGCAATCAAGTTTGGGCTGGCGGTGGGCGCACAGGTGGCGCCACGTTCGGTTTTCGCGCGTAAGAATTATTTCTATCCTGATTTACCCAAGGGTTACCAGATTTCACAATACGAATTACCGGTGGTCGCCCAGGGTAAGATGGAAATCGAATTGGACGACGGTAGCACCAAAGTGATCGGCATTACCCGCGCGCATTTAGAAGAGGACGCGGGTAAATCCTTGCATGAGGATTTTCATGACATGACGGGTATCGACCTCAATCGTGCCGGCACTCCGTTGCTGGAGATCGTCTCCGAGCCGGACATGCGTTCGGCCAAAGAGGCCGTAGCCTACATGAAAAAGATCCATTCGTTAGTTCGTTATTTGGAAATTTGTGATGGCAATATGCAAGAAGGCTCGTTTCGCTGTGACGCCAACGTCTCGGTGCGTCCCGTGGGGCACGCCAAATTGGGGACCCGCACCGAATTAAAAAATATCAATTCGTTTCGCTTTGTGGAGCGGGCGATCAATGTTGAAATCACACGGCAGATCGACCTGTTAGAAAACGGCGGCAGAGTCGTGCAAGAAACCCGTTTGTACGACGCCACTAAAAATGAAACCCGCGCGATGCGTTCCAAGGAAGAGGCGATGGACTATCGCTATTTTCCCGACCCCGATCTATTACCCTTGGTGATTAACACCCAAGATATCGAAGCGGCGCGTCAGAGCCTGCCGGAATTGCCCGCGGCTAAAAAGCGCCGATTTATGCGGGAGTTTGAATTAAAGGACTACGACGCGGCACTATTAACCGCGGATCGCGACGTGGCCAATTATTTTGAAACCGTGGTGCGCCTGGCCGGTGAGCCAAAGCTGGCCGCCAATTGGATTATCAGCGAGTTATCTGGCCGTTTAAATAAAGAAGATAAGCTGATCCAACAATGTCCCATCTCCGCCGAATTACTCGCCGGTATGCTGCAACGGTTAGCTAAAGGCGCGATCACCGGTAAAATGGCCAAAGATATCTTCGACGCGATGTGGAACGGTGAAGGCGATGCCGACACGATTATAACCAAACGCGGCTTAAAACCGACCGATAGCGCAGCGGTAGAAAAGATCATCGATCATTTAATTGCGCAAAACCCCGCGCAGGTGGAGCAATACCGCGCCGGTAAAGACAAAGTACTTGGATTTTTTGTCGGCCAAGTGATGAAGGCGTCGCAGGGCAAGGCCGATCCGGCGCAGGTGAATAGTTTGTTGCTAGAGAAATTAAAAAAGTAAACTTTTTTAGCCTCTGGCAGTGAATATCGTCTCTCACCCCGCCCTCTCCACGAACAGAGGGATTTCGCCAATCAAAACGGAATTTACATGAACGATACCTTGCAACGTTTTATTTTTGAGGCCACTCCCATCCGTGGTGAGCTGGTGCATCTGGATGCTACTTGGCAGGCGATCTTACAACGCCATGACTATCCGCCACGGGTGCGTGATCTCTTGGGTGAAATGATGGCGGCGGCGATTCTGCTCGCCGCCACACTGAAAATGCACGGGCGTTTGATCATTCAGATCCAAGGCCAGGGCCCGATCCGTTTGATGGTGGTGGAATGCACCAATGCCTTGGAATTGCGCGGCTTGGCGCATTGGCAGGACTTACCCGATAGTAGCGATTTGGAATTGTTGCTGGTGGACGGACGTTTGATCATTACCCTCGAACCCAACGATGAACCGGAACGGTATCAGAGTATTGTGGAACTCAAAGGCAAAACGCTCTCGGCGGTGCTCGGCAGTTATCTGCAACAGTCGGAACAATTAGATACCCATATTTGGTTGGCCGCCAATGGTGAACGCGCGGCGGGATTGTTATTGCAAAAACTGCCCAGCAAAGACCCCGGCCGGGATAGTGATGCCTGGAACCGGATTATTCATTTATCCCAAACCGTGCAAACCCACGAGTTGCTGGAGCTTTCGCACCTGGATATTCTGCACCGTTTGTACCACGAAGAACAGGTGCGAGTGTTCGAGCCTTCGCCGGTGTGTTTTCGCTGTTCTTGTTCCAAGGAACGTGTCGTCAACATGTTGCGTGTACTGGGCTATGCCGAGGTCCGATCGATTGTGCAGGAACAGGGTTGCGTCAATGTGGCCTGTGAATTTTGCAATCAGAAATATGATTTTGATAGCGTTGATGTCGAGCAGTTATTCGCGAGCAGTGAACAACACCAGGCGCCGCGTGCCAGACAGTAGCAAATACACGTCAAACGATTAAACGTCTTTTAATTTTTCATTAATTTTTGTAATCAGGATGTAACATTCATCGAGCAACATTTTCAGTCGAAATTGTTTGACTGGCAATCTCTATGGAATGGAGGCCCTATGGAATACATCCGCGCGTTTCGACACCGCAACTTTCGCCTGTTTTTTATTGGACAGGGGTTATCCCTGATAGGAACCTGGGCCCAACAAGCGGCTATGAGTTGGCTTGTCTACCAGATGACGAACTCCATTTGGTTGCTTGGACTGACCATGTTTGCTGGGCAAATTCCGATCTTGTTGTTTGCGCCGCTTGCAGGCGCGTGGTCGGACCACCTGTCCAAACGCTGGCTGCTGTTGTGGTCTCAGGTGTTGGCGATGCTACAAGCGTTCGCCTTGGCGGGATTGGTTTACTCTGGCCTGATCAAGTCGTGGCACTTGGTGGTAATGGCGACTTTGCTTGGAATATTCACCGCGTTTGAAATACCCACGCGCCAGGCCCTCATGGTGCAGCTGGTGGATGACCGCAAGGATTTGCCCAATGCCATCGCCCTGAATTCTTTCGCGGTTAACTCAGCGAAACTGATCGGACCGTCGGTGGCCGGACTGCTGATCAGTCTAGTGGGCGAGCAGATGTGTTTTTTGCTCAACGGCGTTTCTTATCTTGTAATAATCTTCACTATTCTTGCGATGTCGCTGCGTAGCGAAGCCCAGACAAGGAGTGTCAAGCACGGTGGCATTCGCGAAGGTCTTGTCTATGCCACGACCAATCGTAACATCCGCTCGGTGTTGTTATTGCTTTCACTAGTCAGTTTGGGGGTTGCGCCCTATATAGGGTTGCTGCCGGTGTATGCGCAGAAAACTTTCCACGGTGACGCGCGTGTCTTGGGTATGCTTATGAGTTGTGCCGGACTGGGAGCGTTGCTGGGTAATATTTTTCTTGCCACGCGCCGCCATAATCAAGAATTCAAGCGGGTCACCACGCTAGCCGGTTTGTGCGCCGGCGTCGGACTGATGGGATTTTCCTATTCCACCCGGTTGTGGTTGTCGATGGCCACCCTAGCCTTGGTGGGCTGCGGAATCGTGGTGACCGCCGTTTCCATCAACACGATGCTGCAAACCACAGTAAAAAGTGAATTTCGCGGCCGTATCATGTCGTTTTACACCATGGCGTATCTGGGTTTAGCCCCTGTGGGTAGTCTCATGGAAGGAGCGCTTGCCAATACGATAGGCACCCCTACCACATTATTTATCGCCGGCTTGGTGTGCGTAATCGGCGCATTAGTGTTCAGGAGGGTCGTTTATGTGCGGCAGGATCAGGCTTGAGTAAGTTTTGGGTGTTGTTCCCAAGGATTAGGGTAATTTCACCGTCACTGTCTTGCCGCCATATCCATGTTGTTTATCATGGGCGCGAACGGTAACGGTTGTAACCCCGGATGGAATGGTGACATTCTCGAGTGAGCGCATGAACGGTTGTTCGCCGACGTGCGGATGGGCCAGTTCACGGGTAGCGATGATTTTGTCGTCCGGGCCGAGAATTTCCCATTTGTCGGCATAATGTTCCCAACCGGTGTCATCGTGTTTAACCGTTACCTCAAAATCGTAATGGTTAGCGTCGACCTTACTGACCTGGACGTCTATCACATCGGCCTGGTTTGCCCAGAGGGTGGAAGTGGCTAGGCTAAGGCAAGGAATGAACACCAGTGCAACGATTTTCATGATTAAGCCTCCAAACTATGGTTACGGAAAACTGGCAGGGATGACAAGTGTATGTTCATCTGAGTGCAGGGTAAGCCTGCTTACAGATACGCGTCAATAGGCAGGCAGGGTGAGCCTATTTACCGGATCAAGGAACCTTTTGGAGCGTTGCTACGTGCTAACACTATGCTGATGAAATTCCCGCAAAACCGTGCCAAGCAATTTGAGCAGCTGCTGCGGCCGTTATTGCCGCAGTTATATCGTCAAGCCTATCGTTTGTGTGGCCATCGGTCTACCGCTGAGGATCTTGTGCAGGAATTGTTAACCCGTTTGTATGCGCAGGGGATTTCTTTAGCGACGTTGGAAAATGTCAAGGCCTGGTTGCTGAAGGCGTTATACCATCAATTTATTGATTTTATTCGCAAACAGAAATCCGAGAAACAGGTGGACGGCGGGGAAGCGGCGGAACATGTATTGCTTAATATCGCTTGCCCGCAGGGATCGGCCGAGGAGATCACCACACGGTGGTTAGACCAACAACGTATTGAGGCGGCGCTGCAATCGCTGAATACCGATCAGCGCACGGTCATCGTGTTACACGACATGGAAGGTTATACCCTGTACGAGTTAGAGGCAACCTTGGAGATACCGGTGGGGACTCTTAAGTCACGGCTACATCGGGGTCGGCGGCAATTACGGGCGGTATTATTGCGGGAACCTTTCGCCGCCGAAATACGTGTTACACGTTAGAGGACACCATTATGCAATGCGTACAGATACACACCATGTTGGATGATTACCTGGATGATTCATTGTCAGCCTTACACCGGGAAAGCATCGATCGTCATCTCGAGGGATGTCAGCCCTGCCGTCAACAGGTGCTGTTTGCGCAAGTGGTACAACACCAACTAAGCGCCATGCCCTATCCCGCGCCTAGTGCCGGTTTTGAACTCCGTGCCCTGCAGAAAATAGGTGTTGCCCCTAGTAAATACCGCTTGCGTTATGTTTTTGCGGCGGGATTTACCAGCGCGCTGGCCGCCAGTGTGGCCCTATGGCTGGTGTTCGCGCCAGGGCCGGTGCCGGGCCCAACGTCAAGCCGTGGTGTTGCTGATGTCGAATTAGTGACGGACCAAACGCAGCAAATCAATCTCGTGTTTAATTCACCCGCCGAGATTGATAACGCCACCCTGCGCTTGGAACTGCCGCGCAATATTGAGTTGGTGGGCTACCCCACCCAGCAACGCTTGGAGTGGCAAACCTCGCTACGCAAGGGCACCAACCGCCTGCAACTGCCGTTGATTGCACGCGGCAGAACCGACGGTCCGATCTTGGCGAGTATTATTAGTAATGGCAAGAAAAAGACCTTCAATCTCAATGTTGTTACCAAGGCATTACCGTTTACTGCTACCTCGCAATTAATGTTACCTGTTGTTTTGACCTGAAAATCCTAAAGGAGAAGTGTATGAAAACTTATCAAGCTTTATTCGCGGCCTTACTGCTAAATGCATCGTTATCACTGGTGGCGGTTGCCTCCCCGGCGGATATCGACGATGTGACCATGGACGTTGTGAAACACAGCGATCCGCAAGAAATTACTCAAGATATCAAATTACCCGAGGCAGTTGAAACAGGAGAACACAGTCACGATAGCGCGCATGTTGACAGTGTTGACAGTAATGACCAGCAAGATGATATGGACGATGATATGCATGACAATTCGGCGATAGAAGAAGCAGAAGAGCATAAAGATCAATCCTCGGGAGATATGGAGTCCGCTCACGAAGCCGTTGAGCAGAGCCATGACGGGTCTATGTAAGTGAGTTCTATGCTTCGGAACGATTAAATTCGTTTCTAAATGTCGTCACCAACACCGCCTCTCGGGGCGGTGTTGGTGTATATGAGGGAAATAATGATGTTGTATTTTCAGGCTGTGTGGAACAGTGTAAATTTGCGCTGGATTTTTTCTATATTATTTACACTGTCAGCCTATACATGGGCGGCTGTATTACCCCCTGTTTTTGAAAAAGGCGTGGCGGCGTTTGAAAAAGGTGACTTTCAATTGGCTTTGGATAGTTTTCAAAAGGCTGAACAGCTGGGCATGGATACCAGTACTCTGCATTACAACCTAGGGGTGTGTTATTACAAACTAAAAAACTATAACCAGGCGGAAAAACAGTTTGTTCTGGTCACCAAGGATAAAAACATGGCGCAGTTGGCGCATTATAATTTGGGCCTAACAGTGCTGCGTATGGATAAAAAGCCAGGAGCGCTTGCCTGGTTCAAACTAGCGGCCGCCTCCAACCAGAATGCCAAACTAACCGCCCTGGCGTATTATCAGATGCATAAGATCGATGCATCTTATGCAGAGAAGCCGCAGCGTTATAGCGCAGGGGCCAGTATTGCTTATGGCAATGATGACAACGTCACATTAGTAGCGACCGATTCCCCCAGCCACCAAAGCGATAAATATCTGGAGGCATTATTGTATTTAACCCTGCCCATGACGGAACATTTGTTTTTCAGCGGTGCGATATACCGTCAAGACTATAGTACGGTCAATACAGCGGATTTTACTCAATATGACGCCAGCTTTGGCTACAGTTTACGCGCCGATCAGTGGCGATTGACGCCTGAAGCGGGTTTTGCGGAGAGTCAGCTTGGCGGGCGCGGGTTTCAAAAGATCACGGATTATAAGCTTACGCTGCGTCGCGGTACGCACATGGATGGACAGTGGCTGTTGCGCTACCGCTACAGTGTTATCCATTCAGATAACACTGTCTACGATTATTTACAAGGAAACCGCCATCAGTTTCGCGCGCAATATACGCACCCAGGTGCATTAGGGCAGATGCGTTTGCGTTATGAACGGGAAACCAACCAGCGGCAGAATACTGCTACCACCAACTATTCACCGACGCGCGATGATGTTCGTTTCCGTTTGGAGCAAACCGCGCACGGCGTTTGGGGGTTTAGCCAGGAACTCCAATACCGGGAGAGTAACTACGGTGCGATCGCGGCCGTAGCACGTAAAGATAAGCGAAAACTTCTGCTGTTAGAGGCCAATCGCAAATTAACCGAGGATATTGCAGTGGGGTTGCGTTATTCTCATGGTGATAACAGTTCTAATATCACAACTTATAAATACCACCGTAATGATACCCAGTTGTTCTGTGATTTTAAATTTTGAGGTATGACGGCCGGGTAACAGGATTAGTGATTGCAGACCCCGCACTGCGGGTCCTGGCGGAGTTTGATGGTCCGCAACTCCATGCTCAGGGCGTCGACCAGCAGTAATTTTCCGACCAAGGGTTCGCCAATGCCGAGCAATACTTTAATCGCTTCAATCGCCTGCAAGCTGCCGATCAAACCCACCAGCGGGGCGAGGATACCGTTTTCACTGCAACGCATTTCCTCGCCACTTCCTTCTCTATATAAACAGTGATAACAGGGGCTGCCCTCTATGCGCGGATCGAACACGCTGAGTTGTCCTTCAAAGCGAATCGCCGCCCCGCTGACCAAGGGTTTTTTGGCGGCGACACAGGCGCGGTTCACCGCAAAACGCGTAGTGAAGTTATCGCTGCCGTCGATCACGATGTCCACGTGCGAAACATAGTGCCGCAAGGCGTTATCGTCCAGCCGCTGCGCCACGGGGGTAATCCGTATTTCCGGGTTGATGAGTTGCAGGCGTTGTTGCGCGCTGTGCGCCTTGGGTTTGCCGATATCAGCGCTGCCGTGAATAATTTGCCGTTGTAGATTGGTGATGTCGACGTTATCACCGTCCGCCAAGATCAGATGGCCCACACCGCTACTGGCCAGGTACATTGCCAGCGGCGAGCCCAGCCCACCCAGGCCGACAATCAGGGCCGAGGAATTTAATAATCGCTGTTGCCCTAGCGCGTCGATCTGCGGCAGCAGGATATGGCGGCTGTAGCGGAGCAGTTGTTGATCGTCCATAGCGTCACACAGGGCTGGAGGTAAGTCGATTGTAGGTGAATAGCGCGTGCTAAAGAAGAGGCATGTATCTTTATCAAGATAAAATTCACAACTAACAATAGTGTAGGCGTTACTGTGAATCTATCTGCCGAGCTCGGGTGGAGGCAATCGGCAATAAAAATCACCAAGGCGGGCCTGTTATAAACGCTGGTGCTGAAATTGCGCTTTAAAGGCGTCTACTGTCTGACCGCATATTCTGACGCATATTGCAGGCCCCGGTTCGGCGTTGTGATGCCAGCGGGAGGCTAGGCCGGTCAAAAAAGTATTAGCCTGCAAGATGTCGTTGAG
This sequence comes from Gammaproteobacteria bacterium, assembly GCA_016194635.1. Lineage (GTDB taxonomy): Bacteria > Pseudomonadota > Gammaproteobacteria > UBA6429 > Thiohalophilaceae > JACQBC01. The sequence continues at coordinate 36,261 of JACQBC010000025.1, forward strand.
TGAGTGGTTTTTTAAACTGATCGTCTCTTTACCCCCCGCTAGGCGAATAAGATCCCCGATCTCACCACGGTCTTCGGTTGTAGTCGCGGGGTAGATTGCGCTGGCGGTCCAGCAGCAAGGAAAAACCAGACCTTCCGCGCTCACATAAATTTCCGAGTTAAGGATGGCGCGGCAGCAAACTTCGCCTATGTGGGTGAGAGAACCCTCGGTCACGACCGGGTTGAGGTAGGTAGGGATCGACGGCGGCTTGATATAACCAATCACGGCTTGGGTTTGATCCTTGATGGGGTATCGTGAACGTAGCTTACCCGTGCGGTGGGAGCGAAAACGTTTGGTGAATTTCAAGGTGAACTGGCGAAAGCCGAGGGTTTTAGCCAGGGTTCTCGCCTCGTCCACTTGATGCTGATTGTGTTCAAAGACGAGGAACACCCAGTGCGCATTGCCGCCACCACGCATGAACGCATCGGCGTTTTCAATAATACGTTGCCACGAGGTGTCGCGTCGATACACGCTATGGGTATCCTGCAGGCCATCAAGGGCGAAGAGTACGGCATCGTGCTTACCTTTAAATAATCGGCCGAGTCGAAACCACCATTCACTTGAACGCACACTGCCATTGGTATGCATGATTAACGCGGCGCTTGGATTAATCGCACGAAAATGCTCGCAAATGGCCAGTGTATCTTGGGCGACAGCCGGATCACCAAAATTACCACAGAGCCGTAACTCGATTAAGTGTTGAAGAAATTCCCTGTTGAAGAACTGTTCAAATAAGGCCCGGGTGATTTCCCTGTCGGCCAAATGGGGATTCAGTTGCCCGCCGTCAACGCGACGCGCGCACATCGGACAGGCAGCGTTGCAGCGCTCCGTGAGTTCCAAGTGCAGTTTATGGGGCAGGCGTGGATCCATGCCGAAAAGCATACTGGATTTCGCCGTCACGACCCAATGAATTATGCTTTTTTTTCCGATTAATTTACCGTAGACTCTAAGCCTATGACTGAAACCACGGCGCGCTGCGAGATCAAAGTTGGCTTTTTTTTATTGCGGCCTTGTGGTCGATCGGTGCAGCAACAGTGTCAGCGTTGTGGCAAATGGGCCTGCCGTGATCATCTTGGTTGGTTAAGTCATTCAGATCCTGGCCGTACACCCGCGCAAGCCGCCGCATCGCCACGTGTTTGCGTCGATTGCCGCAGGATGGAGCACAACTCAACAGACACCCGCCGTGATTCACGATCGGAGAGTTCACGTTCATCGTCTTCATCTTCATCATCGGACCCCGCATGGAAGGGTGGCGGCGGTAGTTTTGCGGGCGCGGGTGCCATGGGTGCTTGGGCGGCGACGAGCGCCAATCCGCCGTTGCCACTGGAGCAATCAACCCCGGTGCAGCACGGTGATCCTACACTGACGCCACAGGAGATTGCTGTTTTTGATCAGGTCAGCCATGCCGATGCGAGTGCAGCCAAAGATGGTTCATTCGACAGCTGATGCCTATATTTATGCCCTTGGCGGCGGTCGTGGACACGGCGCGCGCGGCAGTCTTATTGCCAATGCGTTAATCGCGCAAGGTTATACCACCGAACTTTGGCGCGGCTTGACGCCACCGGCAGCGGAACAACGCCCCAACGCCGCAGCGCTGTTGGTCGTCGATACCTTTGCCAAAGGCTGGCGGGGTGAATTGTCCGATCCGCTATTGCGTTGTTTCGATACACGCATACTGGTGAGCCGCTATGCGCGGTATACGGATTGGGACTGGGTCAACCGGCACTATGATCAAGTCATCTTTCCCTATTGCACTGTCTCTCAAGAATGGCGTGCGGATGAATTGGCCGAATTACACATCCCAACTCGACATAGCGGCTTGATGGTAAGGGATCTGGCGGTGTCTGTGAATACTGAGACCAGTACCCTGACTGTTCTTGACCCGGAAAAGCGTTTGACACCCTCGTCCCTCGCACAATTAACCCGGTTTGCGCAAAAGAACGAATTTACCATGGTCCTTATTCATGAATTTTCGAACCAGCTTGATTTAAGCCCCAAGACCGTGGTGATTGGTGCGGGGTATAATTTATTTTATGAACTGTTGCTGTCACCTGCCGATGTCCGGTTTTTGCCGGTCAACAAGCGCTACGATGATCAGGCGCGGCGTTGCCGGAACTGGCAACTCGCGGTTGCGGATTGGGATGAGTTGCAACACTGGTTACGCGCAGCCCGTCAGCACAATAACTCTGTCGCTGCCAGCCGTTACACTGGGGAGCTTTGATCTCGATGGCAACACCTGTGGTAACTAAAACACTTGATAATCTTTCTACGCGCAACAAGCCACTGCCTATTACGTCGGCGGATATCCTGGCAATGATGGCGAATTGGAAATCAATCGCCAGGAAACAGTCGATCAAGCGTGTTGTGGCATATCTCGCCATTGCAATAGTGTGTGTGAGTATTTTCTTATGGGCGTTCATTCTCAGTGAGCAGCCCAATGGTATTGGTATTGTGCTGATAATTGTAACCCTGGTCATTGGTACGATTGTTGAAGGAAGGTACAGGGCACGCGTAAGCACAGCACAGATAACATTTCTAATCCAACTTCTGCCTAAACTTGTCCGTGAGCTCGCGCCCAATGCAAAGATTATTCTACAGACCAACATTGCTGGAGTAGATCCTGTCGATTCAACCAGGCCGCCGCTGCATTTTATGACCTTTTGTGCGCCGCTGGCGCAGGACAAGGAGCTGGGCATCACCCTGCACTTCAGTAAGCGCCGCAAGGGCCAACGCAAGTTTAAGGGGTATAAACAAAAAACCCGGCTGAAGATATGGTTAACGGATATCAATGAACAAGCGGCAAGTAAGGATAATCTGCGTGCGCTTATTCAGGATGTCGTCGTAACTGTAAACAATGCATCCAAGCTTGCATTCGATGTACCAGAACTTTTCGCGGGACTCGATATTGCTGCGCAAAATCGGTTACTGGTGCTCAAGGCCAAAAACCTGTCGATTGCACGGACCTACCGCTTTCTTCCCGACGACGGGTATTCTGCCGAGCAAATTATGTTGTTATTAAGGGGCATGACCCAGGTGGCCTGGCCCTAGCAAAGATTACGGCGCGCACAGAAACGCGAGAATTTGCCATTTGCCATCCACCGGCAGTGCCAGGTAGGAGGCGCGGCGTAACTCATTCACGCCCTGAATTTTCAAGAGTTGCTGATCGTTTTCCGATCGCACCGAGATGGCGTCGCCCTTGGGCTTGCCATGGCGAAGGCGCGTATCGTGGGCGTCATAGAGGTTGAATTTGTCTTCTTTTATTTTAACGCGCCAGAGTTTTTTCTTGTCCTTATCGGCCACCAGGTAAGTATCTTTTGCTGTTAAATCAAATTGGTAAATAATATTGCCGCCGGCATCTCGCTGCTGCATGGACTCTTTGCCCAGGGTTTGACAGGAGCCCAGCAGGGTGCCCGCTTTATCTTTGAGCTGCAGGCTGTCGGCGGTTTTTACCACGCTGGCCTTGTGCAATTCGGTCTTGTCAGCGGCGCTGATCTCCCAGCGATCCTGAGTGCGTGAGAGTTTGAATTCGTGCTCGCCTTTGACTTGGATAGTACCGCTATCGGCCAGCGTCAGGGTAGAGCTGAATAGAACGAGTAAGGTGATTAGTCCACGCATATAGCTTCCTTGGTTCAGGTATGTCATTCTATCTTGAACCATGCGTATTCTTTTTTCAAGTTTTGATGAAGTACCTTCTTTTAAGGGCGCTGCCACGCATATTCTTGGTGGACTTTGTGAGGTGATCAAGACCCACCAGGTGAATTTAATTACGCTCGGTACGCAGCCGATTCCCTCTGCGTTGAATCTCCATCACCTGCCCGTCAACATTCCTGAGCCGAACTATTTTTTACGCGGACAGTTATTTCGCAAGTGCATCGCGCAGTGGTTGGCGAGGCACAAGGTGGACATGATTCATTTTCGTACTCCCTGGGAAGGTCTCGCAGCGATTCGCTCTGGCGTGCCCTATATCTATGAGGTCAATGGGGTGCCTTCGGTTGAATTGAAATATTACTATCCAACGCTATCGACTACTGTGTTAGCGATGTTTCACCACTGGGAGCGGCAGTGCGTGCAGTACGCCACGGCGGTACTGGTGCCCTCGGCGCGTAATAAGGAATTTATGATTAAAACCTATCAGGTGGATCCAGCCAAGGTTTGGATCTTTCCGAATGCACGCGGCGCGCTAACCACCGCGCGCGCGGGTGATCATCGTGATACTGGTTCCTTGCGGGGCGTGTATATTGGCACGCTCAGTCCCTGGCAGGGGGTGCAGTGGGGCGTGAAGGCATTCAAAGACATGGCCGATCGCTTCACCCTGGATATCTTTACCCCGACCACGGGCACACCGCTGCGCAAATTGGTGCGACGGCTGCAACGCTTCGGCCTAGATCGCTGTATCACGCTGCATCCGGCAAAACCGATGTCACTGCTGCGCCATGATCTCTGTCGCTACGATTTTGCACTGACCCCGTTGCTCAAGACAGCGCGCAATACAGTGCAGGGTTGTTGCCCGATTAAAACCCTGGATTATTTGTGTGCTGGCCTGCCGAGCGTGGCCTCGGATCTCGAGGTCAATCGAAGCTGGGTTGAACATGGGCGGACGGGATTGCTGTTCGAGCCGAATCGCTTGTCATCACTGCAACACACCTTGGAGGATCTCTGGGCGTCGCGCCAGAATCTGCCACAGGTTAAACAAGCGTGTCTGCAGCAGGCGCAGAAAATTTGGACGTGGCGTGAGTATAGTCAGAGGCTTGTGGATTTTTATCGAGATATTCGCGCTGCAGTGCGGCAAGCGCCTGTAGATATCGTGTCCGTTCAAGTTCCCAATTAAAACAGGCGGCAATGTGCTCGCGGGCGGTCTGTCCGATATTGTTTTTGCTGTGCAGTGCCAGTGTGGTGGCGTGGTGAAGTTGAGTGTCAAAGGTCTCCGGCTGCGCCGGGTTGAATAAAAAGCCATTTTTACCCGACTCAATCACATCCCGCGCCCCGCCGATATTGGAGGCGAGCACGAGCTTGCCACAACTCATGGCCTCTAACATCACATTGGACATGCCTTCGTGGCAAGAGGGAATACAGATGACATCACACTTGGCGTATTCAGCGAGCAGATCGGGCAGGTTTTTTATAAAGGGTACTTGCGTGATGCGTGCTACCAAATCCGGATGCAAGCTTAAAAATCCATGGACCAGTTTAGCGGTATCATCACGCACGGTACCAACAATACGCAGCTGGTAAGTTTGGAGATCAAGCCGTTCCAACAGCAAGGACAGCCCCTTTTTTTGTTTTATATCGCCAAAGATACCGATAATGGGATCGTCCTGTCGGGGTGTTGCCGTCAGTAACGGAAACTGAACGGGATCAACCCCGTTCGGAATAAACCAGGTGCTGGCTTTGGGCACGAAGCCTTTGATTTTTTGTTCCAACTCCGTGGTTACGCAAAATATTCGATTGGCATGGGCCAGCAGATACTGCGCCTGAAAAGCACCCTCGCCAAACAGATCAAGATCGATGTCATTACCGCGCGCGAAGCCGACAAAGGGCACGGCGAAGCGACGTGCCGCCAGCAAACCGGCATAACTCCACGGGCCAAGATAAAACCCCAGCACGCAGGCCACGGGTTCATGCACGATCTGGGCGCAAACCCAGTCATTGACCTGTTGCAGTTGCAGTTTTGAATCGCGTTGCGGTCTAAGCTGGCTTATCGTTAACCCGAGGGTGTGTGCTGTGGTAGTTTCCGACTCGAGCGGATCAGGGTTCAGGGTAAGCACGTGGATGTCATAGTGACTGCGAAAATAACCTACAATCCGTTCCGCGCTCACGCCCAGTCCGCCCGTGCCACGGCCAAATCGCGTGGTGATGAAAAGAAGCCGTTGTCGTTTTTTCATGTTTGATCCGCGGTGTCCTGATGATGTTCTAAATACTGGGTGGGCTGTCCCCGCAGTGGTGGTTGCTCGTCAGTGTAAAATGATTTTAGACGGTCGGCTAGGGAAAAACGGCGGTAAGCCGCTCGCTATTTTGGAATAGCGATTGAGATCATCAACCCTGTCGTCCAAAAGACAGGATCGGCATTCACCTGCTGTTAAGCTTAATCGTTGATGATGCCGCCGAGATGATCGAACCCCAGGTTCGAAAATTTAAGCAGGGCATTACAGTAGCGTCACACTAGTGTGATAAACAAAAATCAACAAAAAGGGACTTGTCATGTTATCCATCGTTCACAAAAAAATTGCGGTTGTATTGACACTCTCGCTGGTTATTATACTCACCGCCTGCGGTGGCGGCGGGGGAAATAGCGGCAGCGGAGGCAACAGCGGGGTCGATAGCACGGCACCGCAGGTGCTAAGCCACAGCACCCATGTCGACATCAACAGCGCCATCACCGCAACCTTCTCGGAGGCGCTCAATCCGGACACGATCACGAAGACCAGCTTCACACTCACACAGCAAGGTATCAACACCACGGCGGTAATGGGTACCGTCTCCTACAGTGGCACCACAGCGACCTTTACACCCGACGCGAAGCTTGCTTATGCCAGCACTTATGTAGCAACCCTCACCACGACCGTGCAAGACCTGGCGGGTAATGGCTTGGTAAATAATTTTAGCTGGTCTGTTTTCACCGGCCCGGCACCGGATACCACCGCGCCCACGATTGTATCCACTAATCCTATTCAAGATGCCAGCCGGACTGGCCCTTTGGTGGCGATCAGCGTGACTTTTTCCGAAACCATGAATGTAAATACGTTGATAAGTAATTTTACCCTCACGGGCCCGAACGGGGATATTGCGGGCAGTGTGAGTTACAGGGGATTTACCGCAACCTTCCAGCCGACTAACCTGCTCGACACCAAAGCGAACTATACCGCCACGGTGACAACGGCGGTGCAAGACATGGCAGGTCATGGGCTGGCCAGTAATTACAGCTGGAGTTTTGCCACCGGGCCCTGGACTCAGCTGCTGGGCACTACAACCCTGGATTATGCCACCAGCGTTGCCACCGATAAAAACGCCAATGTGTATGTCGCGGGCTATACCTACGGCGGCCTCGATGGCAATGTCAGTGTTGGCAATTTCGATCTCTTCGTCGTCAAATACGACCGTGGTGGTGTGAAACAGTGGACTCGTCAACTCGGCACCACTAAATTGGAAACTGCTTATGGTGTCGCTACCGACACCAACGGCAATGTCTATGTCACGGGATATACCACGGGTGACCTTGATGGCAATATTAACGTGGCTGGTTATGATTCCTATATCGTCAAGTATGACAGCCGTGGCGTGAAACAGTGGACTCGCCAAAACGTGGTCAGCGCCAGTACCAATCACACTGCCTCCGGCGTGAGCACCAGCATTGCCACCGACCTTAACGATAATGTGTATGTCGCGGGCTATCTTGCCGGTGATCTTGCGGGCTTTACCAGTGCCGGGCTTAATGATCTCTTTGTCGTCAAGTACGACAGTAGCGGTGCCAAACTATGGACGCAGCAGCTTGGCACGGCCACCAACGACTATGCGCGTGGCGTGACGACCGACAGCAGTGGCAATGTCTATGTCACGGGGACAACCGCGGACGGTCTTGACGGGAATACCGGTGCCGGCGGTGACGACCTCTTCGTCGTCAAGTACGACAGTGCCGGGGTTAAACAGTGGACCCAGCAGCTGGGCACAACACTGGATGAGGCGGTCAAAGGTATTGCCAGCGATGCCAAGGGCAATGTGTATGTGACGGGGTCTACCAAGGGTGGCCTCGACGGTAATACCAACGTCGGCAGTGATGATCTCTTCGTGGTGAAGTACGACAGCGCGGGCGTGAGACAGTGGACTCGCCAACTCGGCAGCATTGACAGTGACATTGCTAAAAGCGTTGCCACCGATGCCGGGGATAATGTATATGTGACAGGGAATACCCTGGGTGGTCTCGATGGCAATACCGGTACAGGACGCTCGGAACTCTTTGTTGTCAAATACGACAGTACGGGTGTTAAACAGTGGACCCAGCAGCTGGGCACATCAGCGCTGGTTTATGCGATTGGGGAAGCGATTACCACTGACGCCAACAGCAATGTGTACGTGGCGGGGTGGGCCATTGGTGATCTCGACGGGATATCGAATGCCGGAATCAATGATCTCTTTGTCATCAAGTACGATAGCGCTGGACAGATGAAATAAGTCATTGCCACCAACCAACAAAGGTCCTTTACCGGGCCTTTGTTGTTTTACGCTATCTATTTACTCCGTGACAACTTTCCCGCCGTCACTCGCAGATGCCCCGCTAAATCCCGCTGCTGTTGTATTTCCTGGAAATGATGTTGTGCGAATAATTGCTGCGTGGCAGTTGCCTGGTCGTAACCATGCTCGATGACCAGCCAAGCATTTGTTTGTAAGTGTGTGTGGCCGGTGGCGAGGAGGGTGCGAATCGCATCGAGGCCATCAATGCCGGCGACAAGGGCAGTGGCGGGTTCAAAGCGCACGTCGCCCTGCTGCAAATGGGGATCACGTTCGGCGATGTAGGGTGGATTACTGACAATGATGTCGGCGCGCAGATCACCAGGTAGCGAAGTCAGCCAATTACTATGATGAAAGGTGACGTTGTGAATCCGATGGCGTTGCGCATTATTGCGGGCAACGTCTAAAGCATCGCCTGATACATCCACGGCATGAATCTGCCAGTGTAGCCGTTCTTTGCCAATGGCCAACGCAATCGCGCCGCTGCCAGTACCCATATCTATCACCGTGCGCGGCGGTTGGGCCGGGAGGAGTTGTAACGCGGTTTCGACCAACAGCTCTGTTTCCGGTCTTGGGATCAGCGTGGCGGGCGTAACAAGTAAATCCAGGGTCCAGAATGCCTGATGGCCGGTGAGGTAGGCCACCGGCCAGCCGTCGCGACGCTTATTTATAAGCGCGCTGAATTCAGCATACTGTGCGGGGGTTAATTCGTATTCGGGCCAGGTGTGCAGGTGTTCGCGGGGTTGGCGTATGGCATGGGCAAGCAATACCTCGACGTCAAGGCGGGCAGAATCAGAACAAGGTAATTGTTGTGGTGCGGTGCGCAAAATGTCATGGAGGCTGAGGATCCTTGGTTTCATGAGGAATAATAGGAAAACGCACAAATGATAGTTAACCTTCCTCACTGATCCGCGCCAACAAATCGGCTTGATGTTCATGGATCAAGGGGTCGATCAGATCATCCACACCGCCTTGCATCACCGCGTCTAATTTATACAGGGTAAGATTGATACGGTGATCGGTCACGCGGCCTTGGGGAAAATTATAGGTACGGATCCGTTCGGAGCGGTCACCGCTGCCGACCAATTCGCGGCGGGTCTGTTGTTGCGCGGTGCGTTGTTTGGTTTGTTCAATATCGAGTAAACGCGCCCGTAATAGCGACATAGCGCGGGAGCGGTTTTTGTGTTGGGAGCGTTCATCCTGGCATTCCACGACAATGCCGCTGGGAAGGTGAGTGATGCGGATCGCCGATTCGGTTTTGTTAACGTGTTGTCCACCGGCACCGGAGGAGCGGTAGGTGTCGACTTTTAAGTCCGCAGGATTCACATTAATCGCTTCAACCTCATCGACTTCCGGCATGACCGCCACCGTACACGCTGAAGTATGGATCCGTCCCTGGGCTTCCGTCTCAGGCACGCGTTGAACGCGATGACCACCCGACTCGAATTTTAAGCGCGAATAGGCCCCCTGGCCCTCGATCCGTGCGATGATTTCTTTATAACCGCCATGTTCACCCGGATTGGCGTTAATAATTTCAATCGACCAGCGTTTGCGTTCCACGTATTTGGCGTACATACGGTATAGATCACCGGCGAAGATCGCGGCCTCATCACCGCCGGTACCGGCGCGCACTTCCAGAAAGATATTTTTATCATCATTGGGATCTTTGGGCAGCATCAACAGCTTGAGTTCGGCCTCCAAGGTTTCGCGTTGTTGTGCGGCGCTGTGTAATTCCTGTTGTGCAAGGCTACGCAAATCGGGATCAGATTCCTCCAGCATCAGGTTGGCATCGTCGATCGTATCGAGGGTGGTTTGGTAGTCTTGGTAACACGTGACCACCGGATTGAGCTGGGCATATTCTTGTGATAGCGCGCGAAACCGCGGCTGGTCGTTGATCACCAACGGTTCGGATAACAAGCGGCCAATTTCTTCCAAACGCTCAGACAAATGCTGCAGCTTGCTGCGCAATTTTTCATTCATGGGAGGATTACCTAATGGGACTTGTCGTCGAGGCCGAGGATTTGCGCGGCGTGTTGCAACAACTCTTGTTCGCCCTGATACGCGGCGTGTTTCATATGGACGCTGGGGGCATGGATCAGTTTATTGGTTAGGGTGCGGGCGAGGTCAGCGATTACAAATTGCGGGTCTTTACCGGCGGCCAATAAGCGCTGCGCCTGGGCCAGGGTTTCGTCGCGCAATTGCTCGGAGCGTTCCCGGTAGGCGCGAATCGCGTCGACCGCGTCCAAGGATCGTAGCCAGCCCATGAAGTGTTCAACTTGGCTTGCGATGATCTCCTCGGCTTGCAGCGCGGCGGCTTGGCGGGATTTACGGTTGGCTTCGATCACCTCGTGCAGGTCATCCACCGAATACAGATACACATCGCGTAATTGCGCGACTTCCGGTTCGATATCCCGTGGCACGGCGAGGTCCACCATAAATAGGGGCCGGTGCTTGCGTTGTTTTAAGGCGCTTTCGACCGCGCCCTTGCCCAGGATCGGTAAGGGGCTGGCGGTGGAAGAGATAATGATGTCGGCTTCCACCAGGCGTTCGGGAATGTCGCCTAAGGCAATGGCGGTGGCATTGAACTTCCGCGCCAGTTCGCTGGCGCGCTCAATAGTACGGTTGGCGACAATGAGTTTCTTGGCTTTGCTTTCAACCAGGTGCCGCGCCACCAAGTCGATGGTCTCACCTGCGCCGATGAGTAATACAGTATGCTCGCTTAAATCCGTAAAGATCTGTTTTGCCAAGCTAACAGCGGCAAAGGCCACGGACACCGGGCTGGCCCCAATCGCGGTATCGGTACGTACCTGTTTGGCCACGGCAAAGGTATGCTGAAATAATCGGTTGAGTTGTGAACCAATGACCCCCGTGCTGTACGCGGTGGTATAGGCTTCTTTAATCTGGCCAAGGATTTGCGGTTCGCCTAAGACCAAGGAGTCCAACCCGCTGGCCACCCGCAGGATATGCTGCACCGCCGCCCCATCCTGGTGCGCGTAGAGGTAGGGGCTAAAAGCCTCCGGAGAAAGGTGGTGGTAGTGGCTGAACCATTCCATTACCGTATCATTGGCGGGGTAATCCAGCCCGCAGTAGACCTCGGTACGGTTACAGGTAGAGAGGATCACGGCTTCGGTGACCGGCTGGCGAGACACCAGGTCACGCAGTGCCTCGGTGACTTTTTCCGGGGAAAAAGCCACCTTTTCCCGGATATCCACCGGGGCGGTTTTATGGTTTATCCCAAAAGCGAGTAGGGTCACAATTTTGGCCAGGGGTTGAATTAATCTGCGGTCAGGGGGTTGCCGATAATTAACGCAGATGCTCAATTATACAAGGTAAAGCGTCAAAAAGTTGGGTATAGTTGGTCAAAGCGAGCTAAGCGAGGATGGACGTGTTGGATATGCGTGTGACGAAATTAGCAATTCTGTTCGGGTTGGTATGCAGCGGGCTCAGCGCCTGTGCGACCTATATCAATAAATCCCCCCTCGGGGAGACCGGGGTTGTAAGCCCCCCGGGTAAAGTTGTTACTAGTGATACAGCCCCACCTATTGATACAGCGGGTAAATCCGTGCCCGCGGCGGTTAAACCCGCGGTCCCCGCGACCAACCTTAGCGCCGAAATGTTGTTCCGCTTGCTCACAGCGGAGATTGCCGGGCAGCGCGGCAATATCGAACTGGCGGTTGCCCAATATGCCCAGGCAGCGCGGGAATCACATGATCCTGAGGTGGTGGAACGCGCCACCCGTATTGCGGTTTTTGCCCGCGACGACAAAATTGCCTTGGAAATGGCGCGTTTGTGGGTTGACTTGGAGCCCGACAATGTCGATGCCAACCAAGTTGTCGCCGCAATGTATATCCGCGCCGGTGAAGTGAACCTGGCTAAACAACACCTTGAACGTGTCATCACCTTGAGTGATCAAGGGGCGGATAAAGGTTTTATGTTGGTTAGCGCCTTGCTGAGCAAAGAAAAAGACAAGAATACCGCGCTGCAAGTGATGGAAGAACTGATTGCCACCCGTCAAGACAATCCCGACGCCCTCTATGCTTTTAGCCAGCTGGCGTTACTGGTCGGTGATTTGAATAAAGCCCACCAGGCGGTGGAAAAGGTGTTGCGGTTGCGCCCCAAGCTTACCGAAGCGCAGATCCTCAACAGCACGATTTTGATCCGCCAGGGTAAAAAATCCGAGGCCTTTGATACTTTACAACAGGCCGTCGATGCCGATCCGGATAACGTTGCACTGCGCAATTACTACGCCCGGCGTCTGGTTGACGAGAAGCGCTATGAAGATGCGCGCACTCAATATAAACACTTAGTGCGGGCGGCACCGGAAAATCAAGAAGCGATCTATGCCTTGGGGTTGTTAAGTTTGCAAATGCACGACCTGGATGAAGCCGAGGGGTATTTCAAACGGCTCGTAGACAAGCCAGCGATGCAAGCCGAGGCGTATTTTTATCTGGGGCAAATTGCTGAAGCGCGCAATGCAACCGAGACCGCGGTTAACAACTACTCCCAAGTAACGGCGGGACAACATTTTATCGAGGCACAAATCCGTATCGCCTTAATCGATGCGCGCAAGGGCGATGTCACCAAGGCCCGCGAACGGCTGCATTCCATTCCCGCCGAAAGCGCCGAACTGGAGGAGCGTTTATTGTTAGCCGAAGGCGAAGTGTTGCGCGAAGCCAAACGTAATACGGAAGCCTACGAATTTTATAATTATGCCTTGACTAAACAGCCCGATAACAACCAAATTTTATACGCGCGCGCGCTGGCGGCGGAAAAGATCGAGCGTTTAGATATTGCCTTGGCGGATTTAGAAACCATTGTAAAACGTGATCCCGCGAACGTGCAGGCCCTCAACGCCTTGGGATATACCTTGGTGGATCGCACCGAACGTTATGCCGAGGGCATGGCCTACATTCAAAAAGCCTACAAACTGCAGCCGGACGATCCGGCCATTTTGGACAGCCTGGGCTGGGCGAATTATCGGATGGGGAATCATGCCGATGCGCTCAAGTATTTGCGCTTGGCTTTTGACAAACTCAAAGACGCGGAAGTCGCCGCGCATCTGGGCGAGGTATTGTGGGTCACAGGTGACCAGGACGCGGCGCGGCGCATCTGGGACACCGCCTTGCGCGACAATTCCAGCCATAAACTGCTGTTGGATGTTATCAAACGTTTTACCAAATGAGGTTTTGCGGTGTTGTGGTTGCCTGCCTGGTGTTACTGGGGTGTGAATCCCTGCCGGAGCTGGCCCCCAACTCCGATGGGGGTAGCGCCTGGCAGCAACAGCAAGCGGCACTCCGCCAGTTACACCATTGGCAACTGAACGGTCGTGTGGCCATTACCCACGAGGAAACTGCGTGGAATTTGAGCTTGCAGTGGCGTCAACAAGGGGACGACTATTGGATCACCCTGTCCGGCCCGTTTGGTGCCGGCAAGGTCGTGCTCAACGGTAATTCGCACACGGTACAGCTGCAAAAATCGGATCAGCAGGTTTTTAACGCCAGCAGTGCGGAAGAATTGTTATTCAACCAAACCGGCGTGACCATGCCGGTCTCGGATCTACGCTACTGGGTACTCGGCTTGCCCGCTCCGCATCAGGTACAACACCGCGGCTTTGATTTCCAAGGCCACCTGCTACAGTTACAACAATCCCACTGGCAGGTGAATTTCCGGCGTTATGCGCAAGTGGAAGGCTTAAGCTTGCCGGACAAGGTGTTTATGGTTGCGGCGGATAAACACCTGGAGGTGCGCTTAGTCGTGGACGAATGGCAACTGCCCAAGTGATCGCTCGCCCAACACCGCACTACTGGCCCGCGCCGGCCAAACTCAACTTGTTTTTACATATTACCGGCCGGCGTGAAGACGGTTACCATCTACTCCAAACCTTGTTCCAACTCCTGGAGGTGGGAGATGAACTGCGGTTTGCCGTGGACAGCACCGGCCGGATCCAGCGCGACTACGACTTGCCGGGGATTGCAGAGACCAACGATATTATTCTGCGCGCCGCCCAATTACTCCAAACGCGGATTGCCAGTCCCCACGGTGTCCGTATTAACCTTACCAAACGCCTTCCCATCGGCGGTGGCCTGGGGGGGGGCAGCTCTGACGCCGCCACCACCTTGGTTGCCCTCAATCATCTATGGCGCGGGGGCTTATCCCTACAGGAACTGGCCCAGCTTGGATTGTCCCTCGGGGCGGATGTCCCGGTATTTATCCACGGGCGCAGCAGTTGGGCCGAGGGTATTGGCGAGCACGTGGTCCCGGTGGATCTATCCCCTGCGTGGTACGTGGTGCTCATTCCCCCGGTAGCGGTGTCAACGGCCGAGGTTTTCTCTCAGCCGCAATTGCGACGGGATTGTCCAGCCATTACAATACGCGACTTTCTGGCGGGTCAGGCGGGCAATGTGTGCGAGGCGGTGGTATGCAAACGTTTTCCCCCCGTGGCCGCGGCACTAGAGGCACTGTCGGAGTTTGCCCGCGCGCGCCTTACAGGTACTGGGGCTTGTGTTTTCGCCTCTTTCCCAACTGAAGACCGGGCGCGATTAGCCTGGAAATCCTTGGCCGATCATTGGCAGGGATTTGTAGCGCGCGGTGTGAATCAATCACCGCTGCATGAGTACTTAGCCACACAATCGCTATAGATTTTTTTGGGGTGTCGCCAAGCGGTAAGGCACTGGATTTTGATTCCAGCATACCTAGGTTCGAATCCTAGCACCCCAGCCAATTACAGGTGGGTCACTTCCTCTCACCCAAACCCTCTGCATTCAAGGAGAGGGAAAACACTGGAAATTGATTATGTCCAACGGCAGTATGATGGTGTTTACCGGCAACGCGAACCCGCAGTTGGCCCAGGATATTGTCAGTCGCTTGCAAATGCCCTTGGGCAAGGCCGTTGTTGATCGTTTTAGCGACGGCGAGGTGATGATCGAAATTGTCGAAAACGTGCGTGGCAAAGACGTGTTTATTGTCCAACCCACTTGCGCGCCGACCAATGAAAACTTGATGGAACTGTTGGTGATGGTCGATGCGGTACGGCGCGCCTCGGCGGCACGTGTCACGGCCGTGTTGCCGTATTTTGGTTACGCGCGGCAAGACCGCCGACCGCGTTCGGCGCGGGTTCCCATCACGGCCAAAGTGGTGGCCGATATGTTAACGATTGTGGGTACCGATCGGGTGTTAACCGTCGATTTGCACGCGGATCAAATCCAGGGATTTTTTAATATCCCGGTGGATAATATCTATGCCTCGCCGTTGTTACTCGGGGATATCTGGCGGCAAAAACACCATGATTTGATGGTGGTGTCGCCCGATGTGGGTGGCGTAGTGCGGGCCCGCGCGATCGCCAAACAATTGGATGATGCCGATTTGGCGATCATCGATAAACGTCGGCCGCGGCCCAACGAGGCCAAAGTGATGAATATCATCGGTGATGTCGAAGGCCGTACCTGTGCCTTGGTGGATGACCTGGTCGATACCGCCGGAACCTTGTGTGAAGCCGCCAAAGCCCTGAAGGAACAGGGCGCGGCCAAGGTAATGGCCTATTGTACCCACGCCGTGTTATCCGGGCCGGCGATCAAAAATTTGAACGCCTCGGTGCTGGATGAATTGGTGGTGACCGATACCATCCCGCTATCGCCCGAGGCCCGCGCCTGTACGCGTATTCGGCGATTGAGTATTGCCGAATTGCTGGCGGAGACGATTCGTCGCATCAGCGATGAGGAATCGGTGAGTTCGTTGTTTGTGGATTGATCGCAGTGATTTGTTCTAATCCCTCTTCCCAAGGGAGAGGGGGGGTAATAAAACCCCGCTTTGGTCGCGAAGCGGGGTGGTGAGGCCGCTCGCGTGAGTTGCCTTTTATAAATGTACGTTAATGTTTAGGAGTAATCTATGAGCTCAGTGGTTGATTATGAAATTAACGCCGAGCCGCGCAGCGATACGGGTAAGGGTGCGAGCCGCCGCCTACGTCGTGCCGGTAAGGTCCCTGGAATTATGTACGGCGCCAGCAAAGAACCAACGCAAGTCGCCTTCACTCACCTGGAGTTGTTGAACAAACTTGGCAATGAAAAATTCTTCTCCAAGGTACTCAAAATAAAGCTGGGTTCCGGGGAAGAAAGCGCGGTTATCAAGGATCTGCAACGCCACCCCTATAAACCGGTGATCCTGCACATGGATCTGCAACGGGTCAGCGCGACTGAAAAATTGCGCATGCATATCCCGCTGCATTTTGTCAATGCGGCGATCGCTCCTGGTGTGAAGGAGGGCGGCTTGGTCAGTCATAACATCGTGGAAATTGAGGTGCAATGTTTACCCAAAGACCTGCCGGAATTCATCGAGGTTGATTTGAGCCATTTGGGGCTGAATGCTGTACTACACTTGTCCGACTTAAAGACCCCCGGCGGTGTGGAAGTCGTTGAATTGTTGCACGGCAAGAAACACAATCAGGCGGTGGTGAGTATTCACATGCCGCGTGCTGAAGAAGAAGAGAAGCCCGCTGCCGTCGTGGCTGAAGGTGAAGCCGCCGCCGCTGCCGGAGCCGCTGCTCCTGCTGCCGGGGCTGCCGCGTCCGCTGCCGAGGCCGACAAGAAACCCGAGAAGAAATAATTTTCGCGTTTCAAGTCTGCGTACAGGAGCCGGCCGTTGTCCGCGCGTGTTGAGCTTATGGTCGGACTGGGAAATCCCGGTAAAGACTATGCCCACACGCGCCACAACGCCGGTTTTTGGTTACTGGAGCGATTTGCGCAACACCACCAGACCAGCTTTGCATACGAAAAGAAATTTCAAGGTGAGCTGGCGCGGTGTGCCTGGCAAGGCCGGGAGCTGTGGTTGCTTAAACCCCAAACCTTTATGAACTTGAGCGGGCAATCGGTACACGCCCTTGCCCAGTTTTATAAAATCGCCTTAGCCAACATATTAGTAGTACACGACGAATTGGATTTACCCACCGGAGTGGTACGCCTCAAACAAGCCGGGGGCGCGGGTGGACACAATGGCCTGCGCGATATCATTGAACGCTGTGGCGGTAATGAGTTTTTGCGTTTGCGGATTGGCATCGGTCATCCTGGGGATAAACAGAACGTCACTGACCATGTATTAAATAAGGCGTCGAAAGCGGATGAAGCCTTGATCTATTCCGCCATCGACCGCGCCTTGCAAGTGCTGCCGCAGGTGATCGGCGGTGAATTACAGAAGGCGATGCATACCCTGCATAGTGATACCGAATAAGCCTTTCTCCCTGAGGGAGAGGGTGTTTTAACAAACGATAGTTAGGAATGAAATTCTATGGGATTTAAGTGCGGAATTGTGGGCCTGCCCAATGTGGGTAAATCCACGTTATTTAATGCCCTTACCAAGGCGGGGATCGCGGCGGAAAACTACCCGTTTTGCACCATCGAACCGAACGTGGGCATCGTACCCGTACCGGATCAACGCCTACAGCGGTTGGCCGCGATTGTTATTCCACAAAAAGTCATCCCCACCACCATGGAGTTCGTCGATATCGCTGGGTTGGTGGCGGGTGCCTCCAAGGGGGAAGGGCTGGGTAATCAATTTCTGGCCAACATCCGCGAGACCGACGCGATTGCCCACGTGGTGCGCTGTTTCGAGAACGACGATGTCATACACGTAGCGGGAAAAGTCGACCCGGCCAGTGATATTGAAGTGATCGACACCGAATTGGCGCTGGCCGATTTGGATACGGTGGAAAAAGGTATCCTGCGCCTTTCCAAGGCGGCTAAATCCGGCGATAAAGAAGCCAAGGCCAAGCTTGAGTTATTGGAAAAGGCGCGCGTGCAACTGGATACTGGCAAACCGATCCGGGCACTGGGATTGTCGGACGAACAACGTAAATTATTGCAGGAATTCTTTTTTCTCACCGCCAAGCCGACGATGTACATCGCCAATGTCGCGGAAGACGGGTTTGAGAATAACCCGCGCCTGGATAAAGTCCGTGCCATCGCCCAGGCGGAAGGTGCGCCGGTGGTGCCCGTGTGTGCCGCAATTGAAGCGGAAATTGCCGAGCTGGAAGACGCCGATAAAATCGCCTTTCTCGCCGACATGAAACTCGACGAACCGGGATTAAACCGTGTGATCCGCGCCGGTCATTCGTTGTTGGGATTACAAAGTTACTTCACCGCCGGTGAAAAAGAAGTCCGCGCCTGGACCGTCAAGGCCGGGTCCACCGCGCCACAAGCGGCCGGGGTGATCCATACCGATTTTCAGAAAGGTTTCATCCGCGCCGAAGTGATTGGTTATGATGATTTCATCAAATACCAAGGCGAACAGGGTGCCAAGGAAGCCGGAAAGTTACGCTTGGAAGGCAAGGAATACATTGTCAAAGACGGCGACGTGATGCATTTTAGGTTTAATGTCTAAGCGCAGTTACAGCTTTTGCCGTGGGGAGTTGTACCCACAGGTGGACGGCAGGGATGTGGGGATAGCGTTTCAAGTTGACATTGCAAAGCTAGGATTGCACAATTCGCGGCCTTGTTTTGCAACTGGCCAGACAGGTTTTAAAGGCTACGTAGCTCAGCTGGTTAGAGCGCGGCACTCATAATGCTGAGGTCGGTGGTTCGAGTCCACCCGTAGCCACCATTTGCAGTTTCGGCATTGTCCAAGAACATCCAAGTTTTTGATTTAACCACCTGATAACACTGATTTTAGCCTCCCATATGATGTGATTATTGTCCATTGACATCCGTCAGGGTGGGGTACAAAGGCCGTTGAGCGATGTAAACATTCGTAATTCCAAACCAATGCACAAACCGTATAAACTTTACGACGGCGATGGCCTTTGTATCGTGGTGCATCCCAATGGATCGCGTTATTGGCGTATGAAATATCAGTATGCAGGCAAGGAAAAAACACTGGCCGTGGGTGTGTACCCCGATATGAAGATTATTGCGGCGCGTGAACAGGTGAAAGACGCGCATGCCTTACTCAAACAAGGCATTGATCCGGTCAATGCTCGCCGTGTAAAAAAAGCCAAAAACCTCGAACACTCGTTAGATACCTTTGAACTGGTTGCGAAAGAATGGTTGTCTAAAAATACCGGCGAGTGGTCGCCAGCTATTCCAACAAAGTTAAAACATTATTGTCCGGCAATGTCTTTCCTCGAATTGGAAAACATCCCATCGGAACAGTTACCCCACGTTTGCAACGATTGCAAATGAAGAAGATAACGATTTTTCCCCGGACGTGATAGAACGCGCCCTCGCCCACCAAGAACCAAACGAATTCCGTGCCACTTACAATCACGTGCAGCATTTGAAAGAACGTAAAGCCCTGATGCAATGGTGGGCCGGATGAGTTAGACGGGTGACACCCGGGTGGAAATGTCATACCACCCCACAGGAAAGCGGGTTAAACATCCAAACGAATGCAACCCAGGGGTTATCCATGCCAGATAAAAAGCCACCTAAGCAGCCAAATAAACCAATTGCGGTCGGTCGCTTTATCTTTGAATCAGCGGAAGACGAACGCGTCCGGATTGCGGCCTAGCTTCCCATCTCGATGAGTTCGATGTCCTTTTTGAGCAGATCTTTATAGATTCAGTGTCGAGAGGTCGACGCCCTGGGCAATGGCCAGCGCAGGACAGCCCGCTGATTCCTTGACAGTTAGAATTCGCCGAGTTAGCATCTCGCCCATTAAAGAAAATGTATGAACCGTAGTTCTTAGCGTCGAGGGAGCCATAATAACCATGCGGGTAGCGGTCAAAGCATTATTGGGTTTCGGAGTTGTTATTGTATTGCTGTCCACAGGCTATTGGATAGGGATCAAGAAAACAGAACCGATTGCACAGATCCCTAACTGTCACCCACCGTTTAGCGATATGGCACCCAACGGAAACCTGTTTGCTGCCTTGACACCCGATAAACTCGCGGTGACTATTTCTACATTCAACTCGGATAAAAAGCCGTACGTTATCAAGCTCGCTCGCCCCGCCAGTGACATTGTTGCCATCAGCAATCAAACCCTACTGATTTCCTATGGAAACTCTGGGGAAGTCGCCCTGTTGAATATCGAAGGGAGCCAGGCCGAGCAAGCAGTAAAGGTAGGAAATTTTGCGGGCGATATGTGCAAATCTTCCAGCTCACAGGCATTTATCAGTGACACTGCCAGTAACAAGGTTTACCAATTTGATCTCGCCACCAAGAGCGTCATCCAGACCCACTCGTTAAAAGGCAAGCCGACCACCCTGAAATGGCGAGTGCCCGACGTAGAGCTCGAGGTCTTTGGTGAAAAAGGGGAATCATTGGGTACCCTAGACGTCAGCGCGAAGGCGCATGGTTAATCGACCAATCAGATCAGACATTCAATTTACGTAGTTTTTTTAAGGGGGAGTTTAAAGTGCTACATCGGAATATAGCCAGCCTGTTAAGCGGTCTCGTACTTTATTTGGGTATCACCGCTTCCGCATGGGCAACCAGCGCAAGTATTACCGCTGCTGGAACCCCCCTTATTACCGTCAACGCGAGTGGAAGTTTCAGTGTTTACACGCTCTGTGATTCTAATGGACAGAACTGTCATGACACCGATGGTTCAGGCTCCGTATCTGGCTACTTAGATAACGGTTACGTTGGTGGTGCAGGCGGCATCGGCTCGGCGAACTATTCCTGGACGGTAGATGCCGGCCATCTTTCACAGGGTATGCATACCTTTAAAGCCGTTGCGAGCGACTACGGTGCCAGCGATACCCAAACCCAAACGATCACGATTGATAATACTCCGCAAGTAACGATCAGTAGTCCGGCGGGCGGACCGATTGAAGGGGCCTTTAATTTTACCGGCAGCGCCACCTTCAAGCCGGTGGCCAGCGGCAACACGGGCACAGTCACTTTATACGTGGACAGTGTGTGGAAGACATCCAAGGCATTTACCACCACCACGGCCCCGTTTGATTACA
>JACQBC010000022.1 GCA_016194635.1 Gammaproteobacteria bacterium
CCGATTTCATAGACACCCAGAAAAGAGTGCTCATGCCACATTGGTCAATTCATAGTCTTGCGGTGATCGCAGGCCAAGGGTGGAATGTCGACGTTTCACATTGTAATACCGGTCTATGTAGTCTGTCGTGATTTTTTCTGCCTGCCAGCGCGTCGCAAAGCGCTCACCATGAATGGTTTCGACCTTATAACTGTGGTTCCAACTCTCCATGGCCGCGTTGTCATAGCAATCACCACGCTTGCTCATGCTGCAGATAAGCCCGTGTTCGCTCAGTAAGGCCTGATAGTCCTCAGAGCAGTACTGGCTACCTCGGTCACTGTGGACGATAACCCCGGGTGGGAAGTGTCGCCGGAACAAGGCCCTCCGTAACGCCGCGATCACCAGTGCCCAATCAATCCGAGCACTCAGGGCATAGCCCACGACCAATCGCGAATACACATCCGGGACCACCGCCAAATACAGCCAGCCCTCGTCAGTCCACACATACGTGATGTCGCTCACCCATTTTTGATTCGGCGATGGTGCTTCGAAATTCTGCTCCAACAGGTTGGGCACCACCGGCAACGTGTGGTTGGAGTGGGTCGTGGCTTTGTATTTGCGTTTACCTTTGGCCTGCAAGCCCAGTAGTTGCATGCGTGCGGCTACGCGGTTTTCACTGCACTTCTTGCCCTGCTCGTGGAGTTCTTTGGTAATGCGGGGTGAGCCATAACGACGTTGGTGTTCGGCAAATACCGCTTGAATGTGCACATCCAGTTGGATGTTAGCCTGTGCACGTTGGCTTACTGAACGCCGACACCACGCGTAGTAACTACCCGGCTGCACGTCCAGTACCTCGCACAGCTGTCGTACCGGATAGTGGGCTTTGTTATCTCGAATAAAGGCGTACTTCACCGTGTTTCCTTGGCGAAGGCGGCAACTGCTCCTGCGTTGCTCTAGCTCCGGCATCCCTGCCGTCGTACGCCGTTGTTTTTTTAATAGTTCAATATCCGTTAGCGCGCGTTTGAGCCGGGCAATTTCTTCCAGCGCCGGTACTTGATGGCCTTTACCCGGAAAGGCTTGGTCGCCGTTGGCACGCTGTTCCTTCTCCCAGCGGCGCAACATCGTGGGGTTAATCTTCAATATCCGGGCCGCTTCGGTATAGCCGTGACCTTGTTGAGTGGCCATCGCCACCGCTTCACGCTTGAATTCAGGGGTATAGGTTTTTCTCTCTTGTTTCATTTTTCACCTCAGGGTTGTATTATTGATTTTCTCCTTTCGAGGTGTCTACTATTTCGGGGGAACATCATCTCCGGGCTAGGCAATTTCAGTATGCGCTTTCTGTCGGAGTTCGAACGAGGCAAGGAGACCGCCGAGATTGGCAAGGTTCTGAAGGCGCTGCGCACCTTGGGGCTGGAGGTCATCATCCAACCGCGTGGGCTGACGACACTTCCGCAGGTGGATTACAAAGACGTTAAGACTCGGAAATGAGAACTACCTGATCAGGCTCAGCCGAGTCATCAAGATTCAGGGTTCGTCAACTCGTTGATGATGTACTTCAACACGCTCGATCAGGATATTTTGTTATTATAAACAAATAGTTATAAATCAGCCTACTCCCATTCAATAGTGGCGGGTGGTTTACTGGAGATATCGTACGTGACGCGCGTAATACCCTGCACTTCATTGATGATGCGGGTTGATACCTTGTCTAGAAATTCATACGGCAAATGCGCCCAGCGGGCGGTCATGAAATCTATGGTTTCAACCGCGCGTAACGCCAGCACGTAATCATAACGCCGGCCATCACCCATCACACCTACCGAGCGTACCGGTAAAAACACACTAAAGGCTTGGCTGACTTTATCGTATAACCCGGCACTGCGCAGTTCATCCATATAGATCGCATCGGCATTACGTAGAATATCCGCGTATTCTTTTTTTACCTCGCCTAGGATACGCACCCCTAGTCCGGGACCGGGGAAGGGATGACGGTAGATCATATCGTACGGCAGGCCCAATTCCACACCGATCTTGCGCACTTCATCTTTAAACAATTCGCGCAAAGGCTCGCATAATTTAAGCTGCATGTGCTGCGGCAGACCACCGACATTATGGTGCGATTTAATCACCTGCGCCTTACCGCTGTTGACGCCGGCCGATTCAATTACATCGGGATAAATAGTCCCTTGCGCGAGCCATTTTGCTTGTTGGAGTTTTTTTGATTCTTCTTCAAAGATCACAACAAACAAATTACCAATGATCCTGCGCTTCTTTTCTGGATCGGCTTCGCCTCGCAACGCATCCATAAAACGTTGCTCGGCATTGACCCGAATGACCCGCACTCCCATGTGCTGCGCAAAGGTCGCCATAACTTGATCGCCCTCGTACAAGCGCAACAATCCGGTATCCACAAACACACAGATGAGCTGTTTACCAATGGCTTGGTGTAACAGGGCCGCCACCACGGACGAATCCACCCCACCGGATAAACCCAAGATCACCTCGTCCGTGCCGATCTGTTGGCGCAATTGTGTAATACTGTCCGCAATGATATTGCTAGGGATCCATAACCCCGCGCAACCGCAGATCTCCCGCACGAAGCGCTGTAGAATACGCGCGCCTTGGCGGGTATGGGTCACCTCTGGATGAAACTGCACAGCGTAAAGCCGCCGTGATTCATTCGCCATCCCTGCCAAAGGCGTATTTGCCGATGAGGCAATCACACTAAAACCAGGCGGTAAGGCTGTAACTTTATCACCGTGGCTCATCCATACATCGAGTAATCCATAACCTTCGGCGCTGGTGTGATCTTCAATCCCGCGTAATAATTTTGAATGTCCGCGCGCGCGTACCTGCGCATAACCGAATTCACGCCGGGTGGAAGTCTCCACTGTTCCTCCAAGTTGCGCCGCCATGGTTTGCATCCCATAACAGATCCCCAGTACCGGCACCTCTAACTCAAATACGATGTCAGCGGCACGCGGCGTGGAGGCTTGGGTGACGGATTCCGGACCACCGGAAAGAATAATGCCCTTGGGGGCAAACGCACGGATAGCGGCCGCGGACATATCGAAGCCATGCAGCTCACAATACACCCCGGCTTCGCGCACCCGGCGGGCGATCAACTGGGTGTATTGCGCGCCGAAATCGAGAATTAAGATCCGATCGGCATGAATGTTTGGGTTAACCGCCGTAGCCACGAGAAACGAACGCTAATTGTTGCTGGTACGGTAGTTGGGGGCTTCCTTGGTAATACTGACATCATGGACATGGCTTTCGCGCACCCCGGCATTGGTAATCCGCACAAATTGCGGCCGGGTGCGCATTTCCTCAATGGTACGGCAGCCGGTATACCCCATGCTGGATCGCACCCCGCCAAGTAACTGGGTGATCACCCCCTTAAGCGCGCCTTTATAGGGCACGCGGCCTTCGATTCCTTCCGGCACCAGTTTTTCAGCATCCCCGCCTTCTTGGAAATAGCGATCGCTCGAACCGTATTGTTTGGCCATCGCGCCGATGGAACCCATACCGCGGTAGATTTTATACGAACGGCCTTGGAACAACTCGACTTCCCCCGGCGATTCTTCGGTCCCGGCAAACATGCTGCCGACCATCACACAGTGGGCACCCGCCGCGAGCGCCTTGGCGATATCGCCGGAATAACGGATACCCCCGTCTCCAATCAAAGGAACACCGGATTTACGCAACGCGTGGGCCACATTGGCGATCGCGGTGAGTTGTGGCACACCCACACCCGCGACGATCCGGGTAGTACAAATAGACCCCGGCCCGATCCCCACTTTGACGGCATCGGCCCCGGCGTCGACCAGGGCATGGGCGGCCTCGGCGGTAGCGATATTCCCTCCTATTACCTGCACCTGCGCAAAGTGTTTTTTCACCCACTTGACGCGATCCAGCACCCCTTGGGAATGCCCGTGAGCGGTATCCACCACCACGATATCAACACCGGCCTCTACCAAGGCAGCGATGCGCTCATCGGTCCCGGCCCCCACTCCGACCGCGGCGCCTACCCGTAAACGGCCCTGTTCGTCTTTGCACGCACTGGGGTACTCGGTGGCTTTTTGGATATCCTTGACAGTGATCATGCCGCGCAGTTTGAATTGATCATTCACAACCAAGATCCGCTCGATACGGTTCTCATGCAACAGGGCCAATACTTCCTCCCGATCAGCCCCTTCCTTCACCGTCACCAGCCGTGGCTTGGGGGTCATGATGGCCTTCACCGGAGCATCGTGTCGGGTCTCAAAACGCAGGTCGCGGCTGGTAACGATACCTAGCAACGATTCACCGTCCACCACCGGCACCCCGGAAATGTTATGCGCCCGGGTAAGGGCCAGCACGTCCCGGATACTGGTGTCGGGGCCGACGGTAATAGGGTCCTTAATGACCCCACTTTCAAATTTTTTCACTGTCCTGACCTGGGCGGCTTGAGCCTCAGCGGTCATGTTCTTATGGATAATGCCAATTCCCCCCTCTTGGGCCAGGGCAATCGCCAGGCGGGCCTCGGTGACCGTGTCCATAGCCGCGGATAATAAGGGGACATTGAGTTGGATACGCCGGGTCAGCAGGGTTTGTAGCTCCACTTCGCGGGGCAGAATTGACGAATGTGCGGGAAGCAACAAGACGTCATCAAAGGTAAGGGCCTCTTCGACTAGACGCAGCATAGTGCAGTTCAACCTCGCACAAGTGTGTAAACAGCGGATTATAAAGATATTCTAATACTGGGTAAATGCCGATGATCGCGTTAAGCCTGAATAAATTCAGCATTGCCATCCCTCCCCCAAGGTAGCATAATTGAACCAGCACCTATAACTAAACCACGTGCGCGGTGGGAATATTATGGTCGTTTTAGGCCGCGCAGCGTGGAAAATTTCCCCTGTTTTAACTCTAGAATGGAGAGTCCAATGAAGAAAGTTTTAACCTTAGCTGCCATTACCACCCTGGTTTCCGCCTGTGCCTTCTTCGAGCCAGAGAACATTCACAGCAAGGCCGATGCCGACAATGCCATTGCCGCCGCCGAACATGAAGCCAGCCGCGCGGACAAACTGGGATTTTTATGGCGCGATGTGGATGAAATGATCAAAAAAGCCAAGACCGCGGCAAAAGATGAAAAATTTGACGATGCGGTTAAATTAGCCAATGTCGCGAAAAAACAAAGTCAATTAGGGATTGAACAAGCCCAGGAGCAAAAAAACGCCGCGCCTAATTTGTAAAACTGCTCTAGCGGTTTAAAAAAGCCGGGTGTATCCACCCGGCGGGTGTTTTTCTGCTCCTCGTTCACGCATTTTTTCGTTATCATCCTGGCATGTACCCCCCCGCGGATCCCCTCTCTTCCCAACAGCGTGATATTTACTCCGTTAGCCGACTCAATCACGAGGCCCGCAGCTTACTGGAGGGGAGTTTCCCACTGTTGTGGATCGAAGGTGAAGTCTCCAATCTCACCCGGCATAGCTCCGGCCATTGGTATTTTTCCCTCAAAGACGAGGCCGCTCAGGTACGTTGTGCGATGTTTCGTAATCGCAACATGTATGTCGGGTTCACCCCCAGTAACGGCATACAGGTCTTGTTGCGCGCCCGCATCAGCCTGTACGAAGCCCGCGGAGAATTTCAAATCATCGCCGAATACATGGAAGAATCCGGCGAGGGTGCATTACGACGGGCTTTTGATCTACTCAAACAACGTTTACAAAGCGAAGGATTATTCAATGCACAACATAAAAAACCCCTGCCGTACTGGCCCTACTGTGTAGGGGTTATCACCTCCCCCACGGGAGCGGCGATTCACGATATCGTAACCACGTTGCAGCGCCGGTTACCTTTATTGCCGGTGATCGTCTATCCGGTGCCGGTGCAAGGCAAGGGCAGCGCCGAACAGATCGCCGCGATGATCACCACCGCCGCAAGCCGTCGCGAATGCGATGTAATTATTCTGGCCCGCGGCGGTGGATCGCTGGAAGACTTATGGGCATTTAACGAGGAGAGTGTCGCACGCGCCATTTATCACTGTCCCATTCCCATTGTCACGGGCATTGGCCATGAAATCGATTTTAGCATCGCCGATTTTGTGGCGGATCAGCGCGCGCCCACGCCTACCGCGGCGGCAGAATTGGTTAGTCCCAATCAACACGAAATTACCACCCGCCTGCAGCAGTATGCGGATCGTCTGGTGCTAAAACAACAGGCCCGTTTGCAACACTGGCAACAACAGTTACAGTGGTTAAGCCAACGGCTCCCACACCCCATGCGCCAACTCCAGCTGTGGATGCAACGACTCGATGAATTGCAATTGCGTCAACAAACCACGCTGCGTTATTTTCTGCAACAGCAACAACAGCGGGTACAACAGATTCAACAACGCTTGTACACGCTCAGCCCAATGACACTGTTATCTTTCTACAAACAACGCCTTACCTACGCGGGTGAACTGTTGTATCGAACCCTGAGCTCGCGACTCCAACAGTCGCATCACGCTCTCAACCATTTGGTGCACGCCTTGGATACCGTCAGCCCACTGGCCACGTTACAACGCGGTTACGCTATCGTCACCCGCGGGTTTGACCAATCCCTGGTACGGCATGCCGCCCAAGTCCAACCCGGCGAAGCTATTTTAGTGCGCCTGGCGCAATCCAGCCTGGAATGCCAGGTGCAGACAATCAAAACCGAGCCCCCATGAAGTATTTGAGTAGTCTAACCAATCGTGTTGGTTCGATCAGTACCCTGCTCATCCTGGCAATGAGTATCCCAACTGCATTCGCCACCGGGCTTAACCCCGAACTGCCCCCGCACCAACCGGTCCCCGGAGGTGTGGCCGTGATCGCCCTGCCGGCGCTTAGTAATAAGCCCACAGTGTATTACCAACAGCATCGGGTGCTGGTCAAAACGGTTAAAACCAAGTTTTATGCGCTGGTGGGTTTGTCGCTTAACACAACACCCGGCCGGCACGAAATCCAGGTGGTAATACCCCAGCATAAAAACCAGGTGATCAACTTCCAAGTACACGATAAAACCTATGCCTCACAATATATTAAACTCGACAATAAACGGTTGGTTAATCCCAGCGCGGCGGATTTGGTTCGGATCGAAAAGGAACTTGCCATTTCCGCCCGCGCATTTCGTACCTGGACCGAACCCGCGGATGTCACCACTCAATTTCTCCTGCCGGTGGAAGGGCCCTTATCCAGTCCCTTTGGGTTAAAGCGTTTTTTTAACGGCGAGGCACGCAACCCGCATAGTGGATTGGATTTTGCGGTTGCCGAGGGAACCCCGGTCAAAGCACCCGCCGACGGGGTGGTAATTACACTCGGGGAATTTTTTTATAACGGCAATACCATTTTCATCGATCACGGTCAGGGCCTGGTGACTATGTACTGTCACCTCAGCCGCATCGATGTCCACGCCGGTGACAAGATCACCCAAGGACAGATCATCGGCGCCGTGGGCAAAACCGGTAGAGCCACTGGAGCGCATTTACACTTTTCGGTGAGTTTAAACGATGCCCGGGTGGAGCCACGGCTGTTTCTACCGGCCTTGAGCATGGAAGATAAAACGCCCGTTACCCCCAGCCCAACGCCTTAACGTTTAACAAACCGCTTCAGACGTTGCCGTTTCGCCACCTGACGTTTGGTTAAGGTGTTCTTTTTATCTTTATACGGATTCTCACCGGTACGGTACTCAATGGCCAGGGGAGTGCCTTCCATCCGTAACTGCTTACGAAAGCTATTCATTAAATAACGCGTGTAACTGTCCGGCACCGATTGGGTTTGATTACCATGGATCACAATCACGGGAGGATTCATTCCGCCCATATGGGCGTAACGTAACTTGATGCGCCGTCCGCGCACGATCGGCGGTGGGTTGGTGGTAACGATCTGCAGTAATAGCTTGGTTAATTGCGGGGTAGGTACTTTTTTAAAGGCAGATCGGTAGGCTTTGTTTATCGTGCCGTAGAGATCTCCTACGCCTGATCCGTGCAACGCCGAGATAAAATGCGCCTTGGCGAAGGTGACAAACGCCAGTTTCAAATCCAGTTCGCGGATCACCTTGCTACGTTGATCGGTTTGCAAACCATCCCATTTGTTGATCGCAAGCACAATTGCCTTGCCCGCTTGCAATACGATGCCCAACAAATTGGCATCTTGATCGGTTATGCCCTCCTGCGCATCGAGCAACACAATAACAACGTGGGCATCATCAATTGCTTGCAGGGTTTTTATGACACTGAATTTTTCAATCCCTTCTTCGACCCTGGCGCGTCGACGCACACCGGCGGTATCGATCAACATATAATGCTGCGCATCACGGGTAAACGGTAAATAAATACTGTCGCGGGTGGTGCCGGGCAAGTCATAGGTGATCACCCGATCCTCTCCCAGCATGCGATTCACCAGGGTGGACTTACCCACGTTTGGTCGGCCAATAATAGCGACTTTGATCGTATCTGCAACGTCGGTGGTTTCATCCTCATGAATCGGTAATGCGCCTAAAACGTACTCCATCACCTCCGCCACGCCCTCGCCGTGTGCAGCGGTGATGGGTAAAACCTCGGCAAATCCAAGCCGGGAAAATTCCGCTTTAACCGTCTCGGGATTTAGTCCGTCGGTTTTATTAGCCACGATATAAATCGACTTTCCCGTGGTGCGCAGGCGTTGGGCAATGGAGATGTCCGCGGGCAACAGTCCGGCGCGAGCGTCAACCATGAAAAATATAAGATCAGCTTGTTCGATCGCCCGCCAGGATTGTAAGGCCATCAAGGCATCCACACCGGATTTTTCGTCCGTCAATCCACCCGTATCAACAACTAAATAAGATCGATCCCCCACCTTGCCCTCGCCAAATTGGCGATCACGGGTTAAACCGGGTTGATCAGCCACGATGGCATCACGGCTACGGGTGAGACAATTAAATAAGGTGGATTTACCGACGTTGGGACGGCCCACCAATGCCACGACTGGTTTCATGCTAAAACACCCACCGGCTCAGATCCGGCGCGCCGATTGTTGCAGCCTTAGTTAGGATAATTAATATCAAATGCTTCAATATGCCCCTGACGATCCATGCCAACCACCCTATCCCCATCGAGCACCGGCGTATCAAAAATCGAACGCTGTTTCGCGAATCGAATGTCATTATCCAACTGCGGTTCAAATTCTAACGTTTCCAGCAACCGCTTACGCGCGACTATTTTTCCCGTGTCACGCCGCAGCCAATGCAGATAACCGTTAAAATCACCAACGATCAAATATTGTTTTTGTAATTGCGGACGGGTTACCGCGCGCCGTAACAAGCCGTCTTGTTTCCATAGGGTCGAACCGTTATTACGGTCTAAAGCCCATATCACCCCGTCGCTGGCGGTTAAATAAATCCGATACGCGTCGATGTTCATACCAACATAGGATTCGAGATCACGGGTCCAGAGTATCTGCCCTGATCCTAATTGTAATGCCGCCAAACGGCCTTGATAGGCCACCACATAAACAACATCATCGCTTACGATAGGATCAGCATCAATATCAATCATGCGTTCCAAATCGGTCCGCCCCTGTGATGCCGCCACCGTGGTCTGCCACAATAACTTCCCACTTTGCAAACTGTACGCCACCATATTTCCCGTGTCGTAGCCCGCGAGCACAATATCGTGTGTAATAACCGGAGCACTAGTACCACGCAGTGTTAACGCCGGCGTACGTTGCTCTGTTGTCCACAGGCGCTCACCGTTAGTAAGATTTAATCCATACAAGCTGCCGTCCACGCAACGCACAACGACAATCTCCTTGGAGGCTTGCGGCGGGGCCAATACTTCACTGCTGACGTGGCTTATCCAACGCGTCGTGCCATTGCTGGCATCAATGGCGACAACTTCACCGTGTGATGTCCCTAACAGTAAGGTAGTATCAACGATCGTGGCTGTACTGCCAAAGGGAAGTTTAGTGTCACGTTGCCACACTATAGCGCCGGACTTATCCTCGAACGCGGTAATCATTCCAAGTCGATCCACCACATAACCAATGTGATGGGAAAATACCGGTGGTAAATGCAAGTATTGATCCGCTGTACCTTCACCAAATTTCACCGACCAGCGTTTTTGAATGGAAAAACTATTATCCAGTGGTAGTAAGGGTGTGGGCGGCAAAACCGGTGAAGGCGAGGTCGAACACCCGGCCAATGCCAGCCACATCACCAGTGTCAGGAGGTAACGCATCATAGGTTTATTTTTTCTCACTAGGGGGTGCAACCGTGGGTGCTGCTGTGACCACGGGGGTTGGTGCTGGGTTCTCGCTAGTAATCAAATCATCCCGTTTCATTTCAATGCTACTGCGCCGTTGCCCTGGAAGAGTTGTATCGGCCAGCGCCTCTGTATAGGCGGCGCGCGCTTCGGTAGGTTTATTCTGCTGCGCATAAATATCTCCGCGCAATTCGGCATAGTCGCTGACGAACGCGGGATCTTTCTGATCGGCAATCAAGGCCAGTGCTGGGTCGAGCTTCTTCTCTTGCACGAGCAAGCGCGCTAAACGCAGACGCGCCAGATGGCGTAAGGCATCGTGTTTGGCGTTATCCAAGGCCAATTTCGCATAATCCTCCGCGGCGGTCAGATCACCTTTGTCCACACTACGTTTTGCCATGATGAAGGCGGCCAGGGTGGCGTAGGGAGTATTGTTGTACTCGGTGTGTAATGCTTGCCACTTATTGCTGATCTGCTCTTGATTATTTGCTTGTACGGCGGCGCTAAATTCACTGAACGTGGCCGATCCATTTTCAGCCAGAACATGCCGGTGACCCTGCCAGTACCAAACCCCCGCAATGATGGCAATACCGATCAGTGTGCCAACAACCATGGAGGTGCCGTTTTCTTTTAGCCAGCGTTTGAGTGCTTCGACCTGTTCATCTTCACTTACATGTATATCCGTCATGATCGTCCTCAATCTTAGTTGCGGTTGAAGTATTGCCGTATCCAGCCACTGGGCTGGGCTTGCCTTAATTTGTTCGCGCTGTTCACGTAAAATTTAATCGACACCTCGCTGGCATTACACCATGGCCATAACCATACAGCAAACCACGAAAACGATCCTCACTATAACACCACAGTGGCGTCTGCACCGGTAGAATGCCGTTCATACCACGATGGTCTGGGTAGTCTTACTCACGCTATAATCTTATGAACTTCCCAGGGTAAAGATCGCCACTTGATTTTGAATAAAGCTGCTGGTATCAAAACGTTTACCACGGTAATACACTTCCACCCCGTCGGCGTAACCAAGCAACACCCACAGAGGTGGTGTACCGTGGAGGGTTAGCTCGGAATCTTTTTCCACTAAACGAAAGATCAGGCGTTCTCCCTGGGCATCTTTGACCTCCGTCCAAGAATCGGCTTTGTACTTTAAACGCAGTTCTTGACTGTTTTTTGAAATGGGCTTGACGGGTGGTTCATCCGCAACGGGCGTCACAACAGCGGGTTCGGTGGGTACAATGTTTTGCGTGTCACTTGGACTAACCTGTTCTGACGGTGGTGGTGATAAGGTTGTATTCGCAGGGACGGCAAGTGTGTGTGATGCCACCTTGGGTTCAAACAAATGAAGTTGTTCTGCAACCCATAAAAATCCCGCGGCGATGACTAGCATAAACACGCTCAACATCCCAAACCGCAGCAGACGTCGATTGGTACGCTTGGGTGGTAGGATATTGACATTTTCCGGGATCAAAGCCGCTTTAATATCCTCGCCTTGGGTATAGGCTTGTACAATTTCATTCTCAGGCAGTTTCAGCAAGCGCGCGTAGGCGCGTAAATAACCGCATACATACGCGGCACCTGGTAAATTGGTGTATTTATCCTCCTCCAGCGCGGAGATCAGTTGTGGGTCAAGGCGTAAATGACCCGCGGCTTCGACCACCGAAATATGGGCAATTTCGCGCGCCGCGCGTAAGCGGCGGCCGGGCGGCAACCGTTTGGGTTTGTCATCGACTTCGCGCATATCATTGCCGTTATTTTCGTTCACAGGTTATTTATCCTTAGATGACTCTAATTTGCGCAGCAGTTCGGCTTCTTTGGAATCCGGAAATTTTACCTTTAAGTTAGCCGCATAACTCTCGGCCACGGCGGGGTTACCACGTTCACTCTCCAGTAAGTAACCTAACCACAAACTACTTGGGGTATGTTGCGCCAATGGCAGAAAACGCGTGAAATAATTGTAGGCCTCTTTCATTTCGTGTTGGTCATAATACATCTGCGCCAGATTTAACAACGTCTTAGGAAGTTTAGGATTAAATTGCAATGCCTTGCGAAAATTCTCTTCTGCCTTGAGCAAGTTTCCTTGGTTCAGATGACACAAGGCTAAATTCTCATACGCCTGGTCCTTATTCGGGTACAACGGATCATTGATAACTTTCATGAGATGCTTCTCAGCGGCATCGTATTGTTTAACTTCACAGAGAAAAACACCGTAGTTGTTGTAAAGCACGGAGTCGTTAGGCGCTAACGACAAGGCTATTTCGTAATGCTCTTTGGCCTGGTCATACTGTTTTAAACGGCGGTGCAATTCGGCCTTGAAGTAATGTGCCTGGGCGTTCTTGGGGTTAAAATACACCGCTTTTTCAAATTTCTTCATCGCTAATTCATAGCGGTTTTGTTGCATGTAACCCACGCCTAACTGGGTGTTCACATCCGAGGCGCGTTCTGGATCTACCGGGCCGATCCCAGGATCGGTGGTACAGGCGGACAATGCCGCGACCAATAGACACAGTGCTAAGCGCCGTTTCATTACGCACTACCCTGCGTGGGAATGCGCCGCAAACTGCGTTTGGTGCGATCCTTGACTTGACCGGCCAACTGCCCACAAGCCGCATCGATATCATCGCCGCGGGTCTTGCGGGTTACCGTTATCAGTCCAGCCTCCATTAAGACATCGCGGAAGGCATTGATACGTGGCGCGGAAGAAGTGTGGTACTGAGTGCCGGGGAAGGGATTAAAGGGGATCAAATTTACCTTGGCGGGAACATTGCGCAATAATTTCACCAAGGCTCGGGCCTGTTCAATGCTGTCATTAACACCTTCAAGCATGACGTATTCAAAGGTTACCCGCCGCCGTGGCACACCACTGACATACCGCCGGCATGCTTCTAATAATTCAGCAATTGGGTATTTGCGATTTAGCGGTACCAGTTGATTGCGTAACTCATCGGTGGGCGCGTGTAAGGACACGGCTAAGCTGACGTCACTGACTTGTTTGAGCCGATCCAAGGCGGGAATAACCCCGGAGGTACTCAAGGTCACCCGCCGTTTGGATAACCCATAACCATGGTCATCCATCATCAGCGCCATGGCCTTAACCACGTTATCAAAATTGAGCAGGGGTTCACCCATGCCCATGAACACCACATTGCTAATCAACCGGCGATCACCGCGCGGCACAACGTTCATGGCGTGATTGGCCACCCACAATTGACCGATAATTTCCGCCACCGTTAAATTACGGTTGAATCCTTGTTGCGCGGTGGAACAAAAACTGCATTCCAGCGCGCAACCTACCTGCGATGAAATACACAAGGTCGCGCGATCCGCCTCGGGAATAAACACCGTCTCGATGCAGTTGCCGCTATCGATGCGCAACAACCATTTGATGGTACCGTCATGGGAACGCTGTTCAGTAACCACCTCGGGCACACGGATCTCCGCCGTGGCTAGGAGTTTCTCACGCAGCGGTTTACTCAAATTCGTCATTGCGTTGAAATCATCCACGCCGTTTTGGTAAATCCACTTGATGAGTTGCGCGGCACGAAACGGCTTTTCATTCATGCCGGTAAAAAATGCCTGTAACCCTGGACGATCCAGATCCAACAAATTGGTTTTACCCTGTGTAGTCACGACTGACCTATGTGTTTCAACGTGTACGTGGACAAATCTCATGCGGCTTGAAGAAAAACGCGATCTCCGTCTTGGCGGTATCAGCCCCATCGGAGCCATGCACCGCATTTTCAGTAATATCATTGGCAAAATCGGCGCGAATCGTTCCGGCAGCCGCATTTTTGGGGTTGGTAGCACCCATCACATCGCGATGCTTGGTAATGGCGTTATCACCTTCCAGCACTTGAACCATGATTGGGCCGGAGGTCATATACTGGACTAGTTCGCCGTAGAAGGGTCTTTCTTTATGGACCGCGTAAAATTGACCGGCTTGTTCTTTACTCAGGTGCATCATCTTGGCGGCGATAATGCTTAAACCGGCTTTTTCAAACCGCGCATAAATTTGCCCGATGACATTTTTAGCCACGGCATCGGGTTTGATAATCGAAATCGTACGTTCAACTGCCATCTTCCACTCCTCAACTTCGGGGTAAATACAATACCATAAACCCGCCATAAGTCTGGCTAGGGTTCACAGTCGGGGTGGAATTGTAGCCTCCTGGCTAGGGCTTAAGCAATTGAATTAGTTATGCTCTTTCGTCGATCCAGGCCATTTGAACCGCTTCGAGGATCTTTTCGCCGGAATGCTTAGGATCGTCATCAAACTCCTCTAACTCACAGATCCACTGGTATAAATCAGTGAACCGCAGCAAACGTGGGTCTACCTCGGGATGGGCTGTATCGAGGGCGATAGCCAGTTCCAGTGAATCCGTCCATTTTAACCCCATACTGGTCTCCTCTTATTTGCGATGTTCTGACACCATATTAATGGTGTATTTAGGTATTTCTATTACCAAGTCGGTTTTAGTCACGATGGCCTGGCAACTCAAGCGCGAATCCGGATCCAGTCCCCAAGCCTTGTCCAGCAAGTCTTCTTCATCTTCGGTGGCGGGTTTAAGTGACTCTCCACCCTGCCGGATATACACATGACAGGTGGTACAGGCGCAGGATTTCTCACAGGCATGCTCGATTTCGATGCCGTGTTGCAAGGCGGCATCGCAAATACTGATCCCTGGCGGGACATCGATCACAGCGCCCTGCGGGCAAGAATCTTGGTGGGGTAAAAAGGTAAGTTTGGTCATGGTTGGCCGTAATTATGGGTTAATAAAGTCATTGATACGTTGTCCGGTCAGCGCTTGTTTGACACTGCGATCCATCCGACGCGCGGCGAAATCCTGGGTGGCCTTATCTAAAGCATCAATGCCTGATTTAATGGCACGGTGATCATTGCCTTGCCGCAGTTGCTGCAATTGAGTAACCGCGCGATCAATAACCTCACGTTCCAGATGCGTGAGTAACGCGCCATCCACCGCCAAGGCCGCCACCACGGCTTCGATAACGCGATCGGCTTCTACTTGTTGCTCGCGCAGAGCCCGCGCGGCGACGTCGTCCTGCGCATGAGCCATAGAATCACGCAACATCTGTTCAATTTCACTGTCGGTCAAGCCGTACGAGGGTTTGACTTGAATACCGCTCTGTGCGCCCGTGGTTTGTTCACACGCGCTGACGGACAATAGTCCATCGGCATCGACTTGAAACGTCACACGGATACGCCCGGCCCCGGCCACCATGGGCGGTATCCCGTGTAAGGAGAAACGTGCCAAGGAACGGCAATCGCTGATCAATTCGCGTTCACCCTGCACCACATGGATCGACATGGCGGTCTGTCCGTCCTTGAATGTGGTAAATTCTTGCGCCCTGGCGACGGGGATGGTCGTGTTACGCGGGATTATCTTTTCCACCAGACCTCCCATGGTCTCTAAGCCCAATGATAACGGGATCACATCCAGCAATAACATGTCAGACTCGGAATTATTTCCCACCAACACATCGGCTTGTAACGCCGCGCCAATGGCAACGACTTTATCGGGGTCGACATCCACCAGCGGCGTGGTTCCAAAAAATTCGGCAGCTTTCTCGCGTACCCGCAACATTCGTGTCGAACCGCCTACCATTACGACAGCGCTAATATCGCTTACCGCAAGTTGCGCATCACGCAAGGCGCGCCGGCACGATAGCAAGGTTTTCTGGATTAAGGGTTCCACCAAGCGCTGCAGTTGGCTACGGGTTAATTCACCTTGCCAACGGCCACCATCGGGCAATGGTATATCTAAAGGGGTTTGTGCTTGTACACTCAGGTTTTCTTTGGCGCGACAGGCATGTTGCAATAG
The DNA here is from genome assembly GCA_016194635.1 of Gammaproteobacteria bacterium. Taxonomy (GTDB): domain Bacteria; phylum Pseudomonadota; class Gammaproteobacteria; order UBA6429; family Thiohalophilaceae; genus JACQBC01. The sequence continues at coordinate 16,066 of JACQBC010000022.1, forward strand.
TTGACGCAAATAACCTTGCCCAGCATCGGCACCGATACCCGCTTGTTGCAGGATCCATGCGGCGATTAAACGATCAAAATCATCCCCCCCCAAGGCGGTATCACCGCCCGTGGCTAGCACCTCGAATACCCCTTTGTTTAAACGCAAAATTGAGATATCGAATGTGCCGCCCCCTAAATCATACACGGCGATAATTCCTTCGGCCTGTTTATCTAAACCATAGGCCACCGCCGCCGCGGTTGGTTCATTGAGCAAGCGTAATACATTCAAGCCCGCGAGTTTACCTGCGTCTTTGGTGGCCTGACGTTGGGCCTCATCAAAATAGGCCGGCACAGTGATCACCACACCCTGCAGTTCACCGCCCAGCGCGGTTTCAGCGCGGCTACGTAAAACACGGAGAATCTCCGCCGAGATTTCAACCGGTGTCTTATCACCGGCAACCGTACGGATCCGGAGTAAGCCGGATTCCGCGGTGCTGACAAATTCGTGCGGCAGTTGGCCGCCTAAGTGCTTTATATCGGCGATGCCGCGACCCATGAAGCGTTTGACGGAAACGATGGTATTGAATGGATCAACGGCGGCATTCGCCTTTGCGGCCTCACCAACAACACACCCCGAATCTTTTTTGTATTGCACTACCGAGGGTAATAAATGCTGATCTTGCTCATCGGGTAAGGTTTCCGCCACGCCGCTGCGCACCGTGGCGACTAACGAATTGGTGGTGCCCAGATCAATACCCACCGCCAAGCGGCGTTGCTGTGGCTGATCGGACTGACCAGGTTCGGAAATTTGTAGCAGTGCCATCGTCGTGTTGCTCTAGTGAATATCGAGTAGTTCGCCTTCGGTGAGCTCGGCTTCTTGGTAGATACGTTGTAAAAATTGTAACTTGTACACCAACACCTTGGCCTCGGACCAACGGGCCTGATTTACATATGTAGCCAGATCATTCTCCAACTGCGTTTGACGGGTTCTAATCGCGTCTAATAATTTGTGTACTACGTCGAGCGGGTCGGCCTGTTCACGTAATTCCCCTAAGGTTTCACGCCAGTGCATTTGTTCCATTAAAAACGCGCTATCGACGGTAGTCGCGGTTTCGTCGTTAAACACCTCGCCCTGCAGTTCTAATAAATACCGGCCGCGCAATAACGGCGAGCGTAAGGTTTGGTAGGCTTGGTTGATCAAAGCGGCCTGCTGGACAGCCAGACGACGTTCGCGATCACTGCCGTTGGCAACCCGATCGGGATGGGCGTTACGTTGCAGCTCCCGAAACCGCTGTGCTAAAAGCTCAGTATCGACATGAAACGAAACTGGTAAATCGAATAATGTGAAATAATTCGGCGTGTTGTCAGCCATCGGCCACGGACCGGCTGTTAAACGTTAAAGCTTTCGCCGCAGCCGCAGGTCGCCTTAACGTTTGGATTATTAAATTTAAACCCTTCGTTTAACCCCTCCTTGGTAAAATCCAACTCAGTGCCGTCCAAATAAATTAAACTTTTAGGATCAACAAAGATCTTTACACCTTGTGATTCAAACATTTGATCCGAGGTGTCGGCACTGTCGACAAATTCCAGTACGTAGGCCATGCCGGAACAACCCGTGGTTTTCACACCCAGACGCAAACCGTCACCCTTACCCCGATTGGCAAGGAAACCTTTAACCCGTTCCGCCGCCTTGGTTGTTAATGTAATCGCCATCACTATACGCCCACCATCACGAATGGTTTTTATTTTTATAATCTTCGATAGCGGCGCGAATCGCATCCTCGGCCAATACCGAGCAATGGATCTTTACCGGCGGCAATTCCAACTCATCCACAATTTGAGTATTTTTGATCTGTGAGGCCTGTTCCAAGGTTTTACCCTTAACCCATTCGGTCAACAGGGAACTGGAAGCAATCGCCGATCCACAGCCGTAGGTCTTGAACTTGGCGTCTTCTATGACCCCTTGTTCATTAACCTTGATCTGCAAACGCATCACATCACCGCAGGCGGGGGCTCCGACCATGCCAGTACCGACGCTCTTGTCTTCCTTATTCATGCTGCCGACATTACGCGGATTTTCATAATGATCAATGACTTTATGACTGTATGACATAACGGTATTCCTCTCTAGCTAATAATTATACGTCTGATGTTTAGTGTGCTGCCCATTTAATACTATTGAGATCAATCCCATCTTTATACATCTCCCAGAGTGGGGATAACTCGCGGAGTTTGCCGATCTTATTGCGGATGTTACCCACAGCATGGTCGATCTCTTCTTGGGTGGTAAACCGGCCAATCGTAAACCGGATTGAACTATGTGCCAGCTCATCAGAACGTCCTAACGAACGTAACACATACGACGGCTCTAGGCTGGCCGAGGTACAGGCCGAACCAGAAGACACGGCCAAATCCTTCAACGCCATGATCAACGATTCACCTTCGACAAAATTAAAACTGATATTGAGATTGTGTGGAACACGTTGCTGCATATCACCATTGATATACACTTCTTCTATATCCTGCAATCCAGCCAGTAAGCGATCACGCAACCTGCGGATCCGTTCGTTGTCCTTGGCCATGTCTTCCTTGGCTAGACGAAACGCCTCGCCCATGCCCACGATCTGATGGGTAGCTAAGGTCCCAGAACGCATACCACGTTCATGACCACCGCCGTGCATTTGTGGGTCGATACGGACACGCGGTTTACGGCGCACATACAAGGCGCCAATCCCCTTGGGGCCATAGACCTTATGCGCGGAAAGCGACATTAGATCAACTTTTAGCATATTCATATCGATAGGGATTTTGCCGGCACTTTGTGCCGCGTCCACATGGAATAGAATTCCGCGCGCGCGGGTTATCTCGCCTAGCGCCTTAATATCATGGATAACACCGATCTCATTATTGACGTGCATGAGTGAAACCAATACCGTGTCATCACGCAGCGCGGCCTGGAATTTGTTTAAATCGATTAAACCGTTGGTTTCGGGTTCTAAATAGGTTACTTCGTAACCTTCCCCTTCTAAGTAACGGCAGGTGTCCAACACGGCCTTATGTTCAGTACGGCAAGTAACAATATGCCGGCCTTTTTTCTTATAAAAACTCGCCGCGCCTTTAATCGCGAGGTTATCCGACTCGGTGGCCCCGGAGGTAAACACGATTTCCTTGGGATCAGCATTGAGCAGGGCTGCGACCTGTTCGCGCGCCTTTTCAACCGCGGCCTCAGCATCCCAACCAAACACATGGGACCGTGACGCCGGATTACCAAAATTGCCTTCCATGGTGAGGTACCGACACATCAGTTCAGCCACACGCGGATCCACCGGGGTGGTGGCGGAATAATCCAAGTAAATTGGTGTTTTCATACGGTTGTTTATCTCATCACTCAATCAGTTAATTAGTACTCGATCGTCACGATACCGAGGCAATCTCGCATTTCACTGGGTCGATACCCACATGTTGTGATTTTTTCTGTAGACGTTCTTGGCGGGCCGCCACCTGTTGTATGCCTTCGCGTTCGACCAAGGCTCCCAAACTGATACCGCAGAGAAACTGGTATATCTGGCAGCTCAACTCCGCCCATAATTCATGGGTTAAGCATTGTTGGTCATCTTGGCAGTTAGAAAGTCCACCACACCGGGTGGTCTCGACTTTTTCATCCACGGCGGTAATCACGTTGGCGACCGGTATCTCGTGGGGGGAACGGCTTAGTTTATAACCCCCTCCTGGTCCGCGGGTGCTATCAACCAAACCTTGCTTGCGCAGTTTTGCGAATAGCTGCTCGAGATATGAAAGGGAGATCCCTTGGCGTTGGGATATGTCTGCCAGGGTTGTTGGACCCTCTTGGTAATGCAGCGCCAGATCCAACATGGCAGTTACGGCATAGCGACCTTTTGTGGTAAGCCTCATTGTCCTATCCTGCGTAATTTAGTAATCTATGATTTACCGATGGTCGTTAGTATACTTATCCGAGCATTTTAGTCAAGTATTATCTCGTCGCAACGGTTGCAAGTCCCTTCATTCATAAAATTCTTATTGTGTTGAATTACTAGGACTTATCACTCTCTGAAGAGGGTTTAGGTGAAGCGCTGATCGCCTCACAAGCCCCTAAACCAGGCATTTTAACGGGGTCCAATTCCATCCCTAGCGTCTTCAGGGATTTGCACATAATCTGCATTTGAGTATCCATTGCATGCACATGGTCGAGTAAGGCCTCGATAGCGTTAGCCACAGGGTCGGGCATATCCGACGAGGTCCCATACGCGTCAAAACCGATTCGTTCGGCAAAGGCCTGGCGGCGCTTATCCACCTCTTCTTGATCCTTTTTACGAACCACCCGCCCCGGAATGCCGACGACGGTCGCACCCGACGGAACGTCCTTGACCACCACGGCATTCGATCCTACGCGCGATCCATCACCGAGGGTGATCGGGCCTAACACCTTCGCGCCCGCACCGATCACCACATTGGTGCCCAGTGTGGGGTGTCGCTTGCCCTTTTGCCAAGATGTTCCTCCCAGGGTTACACCGTGGTAGAGGGTGCAATCATCGCCAATTTCGGCGGTCTCCCCTATCACCACCCCCATTCCATGGTCAATAAAAAACCGTCGGCCGATCCGGGCACCAGGATGAATCTCAATTCCTGTGAACCAGCGTGCTAAGGCCGCTAACCAGCGCGCCAACCATTTCAAACGCCAACGCCATAAGCGATGACTGATCCGATGCAACAGGATTGCGTGCACTCCAGGGTAAGTCGTGATGATTTCAAAACGATGCCGTGCCGCCGGGTCGCGCGCAAATACACAATCGATATCTTCTAATAACCGTTTCATCATATGGAGAACGATAAGCAACGAATTACAAAGCATACCCGACTAACCGGGATTTCCATAGTCATCGGTACTATTTATGTTTCTCATCCACCGCGGCCAATATCCCACGCAGAATATTCATCTCCATTTTGTCCAATTGGGCGCGATTAAATAATCGCCGTAGACGTCGCATCAATTGGCGCGGGTTGGCCGGGTCGTAAAATCCGATCTGTTGCAGGGTTTTTTCTAAATGTTGATATAAACCTTGTAACTCCGCCGCCGTGGCGAGTGGCTGTTCGGGAGGAAGAGACACACTTTGATCACCGGCCGCTAATTCCGCCATTCTGATCTCGTAGGTAATGACTTGCACCGCCGAGGCCAAATTCAACGAACTATAGTCCGGATTGGCCGGAATATGGACTAAGCGCTGGCACCTTGCTAATTCATCGTTGGTTAGCCCGGTGTCTTCACGGCCGAACACCAACGCCACCGCGTCATGCCGGGCTGTGGCCACCACCTGTTGCGCACACTGATGGGGATCAAACGTTGGCCATGGAATAGTACGCAAGCGGGCGCTGGCTCCCACCACCAGACCACAGTCGCTAATGGCTTGTTCAAACTGTTCGACAACCTGGGCGCGTAACAATACATCCAAGGCCCCCGCGGCACGCGCCCTGGCTTCACTATCGAACGGATCACGCTGCGGAGCTACGATCACCAATTGCGCCAGTGCCATGGTTTTCATAGCCCGTGCCACAGCACCGATGTTTCCAGGATGGGATGGATTCACCAGCACCACCCGTATTTTTTGGTAGATTTCATTACTCATTACTTGTATTCCTTTCCCCTGCCGTCTGTGCATCTGCTAGAATGCGCGCCGCACGAACCCGGTTCGTTGCACCCGTTCTTTCATAAACAATGGTCCTAACGAGGTCGGTTATGCATCCGATGTTAAACATTGCTGTGCGCGCCGCGCGCAAAGCCGGCGGTATTATCACCCGTTTTTCCGATCAGGTGGACACCCTAAAAATTTCCAGCAAAGCTGAAAATGATTTTGTCAGTGAAGTTGATCAACTGGCAGAACAGGCCATCGTCCAAATCCTTCTTAAAGCCTATCCAAATCACAGTATCTTGGCCGAGGAAAGCGGTGTTCATCAAGGTAATGAATTTGAATGGATCATCGATCCTCTTGACGGCACCACCAATTTCTTACACGGGGTACCCCACTACGCCGTTTCGATCGGCTTACGCCATAAGGGCCGCCTCGAGGTGGCCGTGGTGTACGATCCCTTTAAACAAGAGATGTTTACCGCCAGTCGCGGCAGCGGGGCGCAGCTCAATGGTAAACGGATCCGGGTTACTAAACGGACTAATCTCAAAGGCGCCCTGCTGGGAACCGGTATCCCCTTCCGCGAATTGCAGATTCTTGACACCTACCTCGCCATGTTACGCGCGTTATTGCCTGAAACCGCCGGGATCCGCCGCGCGGGTTCCGCCGCGTTGGATCTTGCCTATGTGGCGGCGGGCCGCCTCGATGGCTTTTGGGAGTTCGGCCTCAAACCCTGGGACATGGCCGCCGGGGTTTTATTAATCGAAGAAGCCGGGGGTATTGTTTGCGATTTTCGGGGCGGGTTTGACTACTTTGCATCAGGCAATATCGTAACGGCCAACCCCAAGGTGCTCAAGGCCATGATCCAGGCGATTCGACCCTGTCTGGTATGAATCAAGTCTCTGGCTCAGCGGACGCTACTGCAATATACACCGCTGGAAAACCCATGCCCCTTACAACCAAACCAATCCCGGGTGGAATCGCCCTCGAACTTACAATGCGCGATGTCATGGAATCCCTTACCGACACCGCCGCTGCGGTGGCGTTTGCGAACACAACCCTCAGCGTACAGATTCTTTCCTTGGACACACCGATTTCTGTCGCCCTCCCAGGACCCCGACCGGATAATGTGATCCAGGTACGCAAAAACCGCAGTCACGATGTGGTGGAATACCTGCTACGCCGTGAAACCCGTTTGCTACGCCAGGCAAAAATCGCCTAACCTTTACCAAAGAATTGACCCTTACTACCGATTCGTGATACCACTAGGGTCGTTCGGCAGTTCCATACGAGGTTAGTGTTGATGTTACGACCCCTATTAACGCTGTTAGCCCCGCCCCTGGCGGTGTGTTTATATGGATGCGCGCGTTGCTGTGCGGCACCAATTGGTGTGTTCTGGTTAAGCGGTATCGGTGCAATGATCTACGGCGCACTGGGTGGACCCGCGAGCTTAGCCACGACCAGCTGGGTAACGGTGCTCCTTGGTATTGGGTTATGGGTCCTGGCCAGCGTATGGGCGATGACCGTGATTAAAAATACCACCGACCCCCAATGCGAGCAAACCCGATCGCCCTTATGCCAAGTGGTGAACACAGCGGATATCCATTCTAATCCCTTAGACGAGGTAAAACGTTTTTATTGAGTATTGTAAGTATTAAGGGCTGTCATCCATGGCTTTGCTACCTTCCTTGACCACGGGCAATAAATGGATCCGTTCTAGACCCAGCCATAACGCGACGCTGCTTGCCACATAAATAGATGAATAGGTGCCGACTCCAATGCCAATCATCAAGGCAATGGAAAACGGCCGTAATACCTCACCGCCCCAGACAAACATCGCAACGATGGCTAACAAGGTCACAAACGAGGTGATAATGGTGCGTGACAGGGTCTGATTCATCGAACTATTAACGATATCCACCGGGGTGCCGCCGCGCATCTTGCGAAAATTCTCACGAATTCTATCGTAGACCACAACCGTATCATTCAAGGAATAACCGATCACCGCGAGCAACGCGGCTAACACCGTCAAGTCAAAAGGCCAATGAAACAATGAAAAACAGCCCGCGGTGATGATCACATCGTGTAAAGTGGCGATGAGCGCTGCGAGAGAAGAGCGCCATTCAAAACGCAGAAAAACGTAAACAAAAATCGCGCCGAGTACGATAAGCAAGGCAGTCCCACCGTCATCGCGTAGTTCCGCGCCCATTTTGGCGCCGACAAAATCTTGCTGCCGTACTTCTAAACCCGGATCGGTTTTCTGCTTTAGCGCCTCGACCACTTGATTGGTAATATGCGCGTCCGTGTCTTCGGCCGGCACGGGTAAACGGATCGATACCAATCGCGTCGACCCCATGCTTTGAATAACCGCCTCGGTAAAACCTAGCTCAGCGACCACCTGACGTACCTGACTGATCTCTACCGGTTTACTGTAGGCGAGTTCAAGTTGGATACCGCCTTTAAAATCCAGACCCAAATTAAATCCGTACAGCACAAAGGACACGATTGAAACCACCACCAGTACTACCGAAATGGCGGCGTTCACCACCCTGACACGTGGTTGCATAAAACGAAAGTTGGGGGTCTTGCCAAAAAGTTTCATGAAAGATACTGCCTAAATGGATAAGGATTTAATTTTTCTACCGCCCACGAACAGGTTCACAATCGCACGTGTCCCCATTACGGCAGTAAACATCGAAGTAATGATACCAATGGTAAGTGTGGTTGCGAATCCCTTGATCGGTCCGGTACCGAAGATAAATAACACTAAGGCCGCGATAAGATTGGTGACATGTGAATCGACGATTGTCGCAAACGCCCGTTCATAACCGGCGGCGATACTCGACTGCGGGGTATTACCTAGACCAAGCTCCTCACGGATACGTTCATAGATCAACACATTGGCGTCCACCGACATACCCACCGTCAGGGCGATACCCGCAATACCCGGCAAACTCAGCGACGCCTGAAACATGGATAACACCGCCACAATCATCACGATATTCACCGACAAGGCAATATTGGCCAACATGCCAAAACCGCGGTAATAAAACAGCATAAAGGCCGCGACTAATACAAATCCCAGCAACACCGAGTTAATGCCGTTTTGAATATTATCCTGCCCCAAGGCCGGACCCACAGTACGTTGTTCAACGACCTTGATCGGGGCCGCCAAAGCGCCGGCGCGTAATAACAACGCCAATTTATTCGCTTCCGCCAAATCCATGCTGCCACCGCTGATCTGAAATTGGCTGGAGAAAATCCCGCGGATCGTGGCCAGGCTGATCACTTCTTCCACTTGCTGGTACACGGTTTCCTGCTTACCGTCTTTCATTACATCGTGTGGTTTCTGTTCGATAAACACCACGGCCATGCTCTTACCAAGGTTGAGCTTGGTGTTCTCGCCCATCTTCAACGCACCGCTACCGCTTAGGCGGACATTTACCGCGGGCAGATTGTTCTCGTCGGTTCCCACAAAGGCATTGCTGATATCTTTACCGGTGACCACAACCTTGTTTTTAAGTAACACCTCGCGATCACTGTCGCGAAATTTGTAGATACGCGCACCAAAAGCGCGGCCGGCCTTGGCATCCGCCAAGGTATATTGGTCTTCTTCCATGCGAAATTCCAAACTGGCGGTCGCGCTAATGATTTCCATCACTTCAGCGGAATTTTGTACACCAGGAAGTTCCACCACGATACGATACGCGCCCTGACGGACAATAACCGGCTCCAATAAGCCTTGGTATTTATCATCCAGGCGCTTTTTGATCACCGTGATCACCTGCGCCACGGTATTGGTTTGAAACTCCTTGATCGCCGCTGGAGTAAGCGTGGCCCTGAGCACTGCGCCTCCCCCTTTGTTAGCTTCGCTAAAGATGACGTGGTTTATGATTTCCGGTTGGGTCTGTAATACCGCAACCGCGCGGTCGCGTTGTTCGGTGTTGTTAAATAATATTTCAATAGCGTTTTCATCCGAAGACATTGAGCGTGGTTTAACGTCCTTATTCTTTTTGACCGCCTCACGCAGGGTATCGCTCATTTTATCCTTGAGACTTTCGAGCTCCTGACGCTGCGGGGTTTTCATATCGACTTCAATCAATAAATGCAACCCGCCGCGTAGATCCAGCCCCATGTACATGGGTTTGGCATTGATCACCTTTAGCCAATGAGGGATCGCACGCATCAAGTTCAGAGCGACCACATAATCCTCTCCCAAGGCGCTGGTAATGATGTCTTTCGCCTTTAATTGATCTTCAATCGTACTGAAATGCGCCAGCAGCGCACCGTCGGCAATTTCCACGGCGGTATATTTGATCGCGGCGGTATCGAAGACTTGCTTGACCTTAGCCACTGTAGCCGAGTCGATCTTGGCCTTGTGGCTACCAATCACCTGTAAGACCGGTTCATCCCCGTATAGATTGGGCAAGGCGTAGATGACGCTAATAATTAACAGCACCACAATCAGCAGATATTTCCACAACGGGTATTGATTCATGTTAAGCCTTTTCCGCGGCCTTGATGCTGCCCTTGGGCAACACGATGCTAACCGCCGAACGTTGCACCTTGACGTGGACATTCGGCGCAATTTCCAATGTCAGGTACTGTTCACCCACTTCGACGATTTTGCCCAACATGCCGTTGCTAATGACTTCGTCATTCTTACCCAGGGCCTCAACCATTTTACGGTGTTCTTTGGAGCGTTTTTGTTGGGGCCGAATTAACAGGAAATAAAAAATCGCGATCATGCCGCCAAAAAACACAATCATGGTAATCGGATCACCGCCTCCCGCGGCTGGAACGGCTACGTCCGCATAAGCATTCGAAATCAACAAACCCATTGCACCCTTCCTCGTTAATTGACCTAAACCCGAAATTGTGGCCGCGTATTATGACACAGCCGAGTCGGTTTGCGACTGTCTGGCGTGGAATTCCGCGATATACCCTGACAACCCGCCCTGCTCAATCGCCGTGCGTAACTCGCGCATCAGGGTTTGGTAATAATGCAAATTATGAATGGTATTGAGCCGGGCACCCAAGATCTCACCGGCTTTGTCCAAATGGCGCAGATAAGCACGGCTATAATGCTGGCAGGTATAACAGCCGCAACGGGGATCCAGTGGACCGGTATCGCTCTGGTATTGGCGATTGCGGATTCGGACCACACCGGCGCTGGTAAACAAGTGACCATTACGCGCATTGCGCGTGGGTAGCACACAGTCAAACATATCAATACCGTGACATACCGCCGCGACAATATCCTGTGGGCTGCCCACCCCCATCAAATAGTGGGGTTTGTCCGCGGGTAACTGTGGCTGCAGGCTGTCGAGTATTGCCAGCATTTCAGCTTTAGACTCCCCCACCGATAACCCCCCAATGGCATAACCATCAAAACCGATCGCGGCCAACCCGGCCAGCGAGTCTTGCCGTAAATGCGGGTACATACCGCCTTGAATGATGGCAAACAAGGCCGCGGGGTTATCCGCGTGCGCGAGTTTGCTGCGCTTGGCCCAACGCAGGGATAATTCCATGGATGTTCGTGCTTGTAGTTCACTGGCCGGATAGGGGGTACATTCATCAAAGATCATGACGATATCGGCACCCAACTGACGCTGCACCTGCATCGATAGTTCAGGGCTGAGGAATACCTTATCGCCATCCACCGGGGAGGCAAAACTCACACCGCGCTCCTCGATTTTGCGCAACTCACCCAAACTCCACACTTGGAAGCCACCCGAATCGGTCAAGATCGGACCCTGCCAGTGCATAAAATGGTGCAGATCCCCGTGCGCGCTAATCACCTCGGTCCCTGGACGCAACAACAGATGGAACGTGTTTCCCAAAATTATCTGTGTCCCGCTGGCGAGTAATTCCTCGGGGGTCATTGCCTTGACAGTGCCATAGGTTCCCACCGGCATAAACGCCGGGGTATCCACCTGACCGCGATCAAAGATCAACCGGCCACGCCGTGCCGCGCCATCTGTCGCTAAAATTTCAAATTGCATTTGATTTCCTGGGGTTAGTATTATTGCTTTTCCAAAAACATCGCATCGCCATAACTAAAAAACCGGTATCGCGCCTCTACCGCATGACGGTACGCCGCCATCACCCGCTCATACCCACCCAAGGCACAGACCAACATCAATAAAGTCGACTGGGGTAGATGAAAGTTAGTCAATAAAGCATCCACCAGATTAAATTTAAACCCGGGGGTAATAAAAATGTCCGTGTAACCTTCAAACGCCTGTAATACACCAGAGGCTGCGGCTGTCTCCAAACAACGCACGCTGGTCGTGCCCACCGCAATCACCCGTTTAGCGTCGCGTTTGGTCTGTTCGATTTGAGCTACTACCTCAGCGGGTACCTTTAACCATTCTTTATGCATACGATGTTGCCGTAGATCCTGTTGCCGCACCGGTTGAAAGGTTCCGGCCGCGACGTGCAGGGTCACAAAGGCCATCTGCACCTGTTGTTGCCGCAGTTGACTCAGTAGAGCGTCATCAAAATGTAACCCGGCGGTAGGCGCCGCGACCGCCCCTTGGTGCCGGGCATAAACGGTTTGGTAGCGATCTCTGTCAATCTCTTCTTCATCCCGCCGGATATAGGGAGGCAAGGGAATCTGCCCATGACGTTCCAACGCCTGCAAAACACTGGTGCCCTCGGCAAACCGCAGGATATAAAAATCGTCTTGACGTGCTTCAACATAGGCAGAACACTGCGCGGAAAATCGCAGGGCCATGCCCGGTTTGGGTGGTTTACTGGCGCGCACCTGGGCGAGGAGTCGTTGTTCATCCACTACGCGCTCCACCAGGACTTCGATCTTTCCGCCACTGTCCTTATGGCCGATCAAGCGCGCCGGGATCACCTTGGTGTCGTTGAACACCAGCAGATCTCCTGGACTAAGAAGACTGGGAAAATCACTAAATTGACAATCACGCTCGCCGGTTTTATCCATGACTAACAATCGGCTGCCGCGGCGTTGTGTTGCGGGATACTGGGCAATCAGCGGAGTAGGTAAATCAAAAGCGAAATCGCTCAAGCGCATGACAACTACATAACAATAATGGACAGCGGAGTATTCTAAGCTAAATGGCCCTGCCGACGATGCGCCTGTTGGGAAACCCAGGGTTGCCTGCCCGAGGAAAATGTCTATAATGAGCCCCCTTTCGTGGCCGTGTGGTGGAATTGGTAGACACGCAGCACTCAAAATGCTGTGCCTTCGGGCGTGTCGGTTCGAGTCCGACCTCGGCTACCATCTCAGGATGGATTGGATATTAGGCCGGTAGTGGCTGGCGACCAGGGTAGATCCCGGCATGATCTCCCGGTAGATTAGTTAGTAATCACTTTAATTGGGCCGCCATTAAATAAAGCTGATCTCCTTCCTACCTAGCGGAAAACCCGACGTAATCCTGTCACAAACTGCCGTAAATTTGACCTCCCGGGTAGCGTAAAAAGAATCTCATCCCCGGACTTCAAGGGAATATTCACCGGTTTCATTTTCAAACAGCATGGCATGGTTCATGCTCTAGCAAGCCTTCAGAGGTCTGCTAAGGGCAAACCCATCGTAAGGTGGGGACGCAAAGCTTCCGGTCTTGGGACAACATCCTATGACAGCGGGGTTACCAGATGGGTGTCGTACGCTTGTAACAAGCACACGCACGTCTTAATCCCCCCTGTTCATAAAGTACTGTTCTCCAAACTGACCGGTTGCGTAAATCGTAGTTCGCCATGGCTACGGTGATTGATCGTCTTGCTCCTGCTGATTAGTCCGTCACATCCGAAGGAGAATGTAATGAAAACATCACGAATAACCTGTTTACGTCTTCCGCTGTTGGTTCTCGCACTGGCGAGTTTACTCAGCGGCTGCAGCCACAGTACGGGAGGCGCGAGTAGCTCGTCTGGCACGGTGCAAGGCATTAGTACACCGGGCAATGTTGCCGTTGTCACAGCCACTAATACTAATTAAGCGGAGACAATTCCATGCGAATCACCCCTACGCTCTCCCGTTTCTATACACTGATCTTCGCGATGATGTTACCCGTCGCTACAATCGCAGCGCCACCCACCACCTCTGCCTATATCACGGACACTCAGAGCAGTTCTGTGGCGGATCAAACCGCCCAAGGTATCGGCACGGTTAACATGATCACGTGCATGATGGCGGCGATGCGGCCGGATGCCCTGGTCAACCAAAGCGATTACATCGCCTTGGTGGATGAGAGTAAATGTAACGCCAGTAATCGTGATAGCGCCAGCAACTCAGGCTCCAGTAATGCCGGTTCGACGGCTGCGCAATATACGGTGGCCGTGGTTAACTCCAGCCGGGCCTCGAATAATGACCCGATGATTGGCAAAATCTGGTTAACCGAAGAAGAAGGCGGCCAAGCAAAAACCATTTTCGTTCATATGGCCGCCAGCGCCGCGCCCACAACCGCTAATCCCTACGGTACGTTTCGGGTCGACTACTGTGGTAAAGACATTGGGGGTGGCGCCTGTATGTTTAATGGATTTCTCGATACCAGCAACAGCGGATTGAGTTTCTACGACCAAAGTTCACAAGGCGGCAACAACGAGACCACCGCCATGACGCTCACGGTTAACGGCACCACCTCCGGCGCTGGCAAAATGTCGATTGCCCAGACGGGCGGCGGAAGCCCGGTGAATACCACCTTCACCTTTGCCTACAACCCGAATTATTTCCGCCGTGATGACGGGGTTACTGACCAGTGTTTTAGCCGTGATGCTACCGATGCAGGTACGGGGTTCTCGGTGTGGCGCTATGGTTTGTACGATGCCTCTAGCGGTGATCGCATCACGCGGAATTCCGGCTTCCCGATCGATTATACCTACGCGGGAACTACCTACCATGGTTACCTGGGTTACTACGGTTTGTGGCTACCGCAATCGGCGATGAGCACGATCGCCACCGGTTCCACGGTGCAAAAAGTCACGTATAGCAATGGCAATGCGACTGCGACCGCTTACACCTTGGTCAAGGCCGGCGGCAAACTTACCCGCTATACCAAAGGCAGCAAAACCCTGGCGGGGATCGATAAGATCCGCTTTAATTTCTGGGCCGCCGCGAATACCGGTCCAGCAGGACTGACCGGGTATGCCCAAGGCACGAGTTATGAAGCGTACTGGGATAACACCAATTTACAATTCGTGATCACCGGCTATCAATCTTGCGGTGGTAATGGCTGCAACATCGTCAGTATCACAGCCGTGCCCACTACCAATGCCTATTGGTCCAGCAACTACACCTACGGTTTGTCCGGCTGGTCGCAAGCACTAGGCGGCGAAGTATTTATCGATACCGCCAACTTGCTCAGTGATGGTTCCAATTCCGCGGCCGTGGTGGTCAACTACCGCACCCAGGATTTGGTATACCCCTCGGAGTACGCCAGCGTCGGGACGCTCGAATGTATCACCGACTGTCCCACCGCGAACGGCATTGCCGCGCTGTTAGCCAATTCGGCGAGCACCCCGTTTGGCGCCACGGCGGGAAACTATACTCCCAGTACGACCTTGGTGGATTACACCCTGGATGTCACCACGGGTGAGTTGCTTGATACTACCGCCACTGCGGTTACCACCGCTTCTACTTCTTTAAGCGGTCAATACCAATACGGTATCCGTTCTGGTAAGTTGTTCCCGTTAACCCAAGCAACCACGGTCGACGCCGCTGACGGAGCAGCCGACGGTCACTACCAAGCAATGAGTGTGGATTCGCTGACGGTGTATTATATTTGGGAAACCGGTCCCAACGGTTGGAATCAATTCTCGGCTGCGAAAGATTCCGGTGGCAACTTCGTCGCCTTTGATCCACCCTTGCAATTGAGCTTTACGGTCCCCGCAGGCGCTGCGTACGGTGCTTATGCCGGACAATCCATTATTCTTCAATACAATGGTTTTGGTGACCTGTTTGGTATTCCAGGCAAGTGCGTCTCGCCGGTAGACAACAGCGATGTCAGTTGTAACACCGCGAATGCGCGTTATGTGGCTGAATTCATGATCCCCTTTGATCAGGTCACGGGCGTGGTTAGCAGCGGCTCAACCAACTATTTGGTGAAATGGCTGGATCGGGAAATTCGGCTTGCCCAAAAACCCACAGGCGATTGCACCACCGCAGGACTCACCTTACCCAGCGGGATAACCCTGCCGACCAGTGCGGGTTTAAACGATCCATCGAATGCCGCCTCGGCGGTATACATCGGTACGCAACCGACCGTGACCGCTGCGCCTCGGGTCATTCACGGACAGGTTCAATATTAATCCGCTGTGACGTAACTTCAAGGGGTCGCTCGCGGCCCCTTATTTTTTTGCCTCACGGGCTGCCCGCGTCTCACGGTAATAATTAATTAACCCGTTGGTGGAGGCATCGTGGCTCACCACAGTGCTGTCCCCGCCGATTTCCGCCAAGATATACTTGACCAGTTGTTTGCCCAGTTCCACCCCCCACTGATCGAAGGAATTAATTCCCCAGATTAGCCCCTGCACAAATACCTTGTGTTCATACAACGCGATCAAGATACCGAGCGAGCGAGGATCAAGTTGATTAAATAAAAGGGTATTGGTGGGTTTATTACCTGGAAAAACCTTGTGTGGCAATAACATTTCCAGTGACTCTCCGCGCCAACCTTGGTTGTGCAGTTCTAGGCGTGCCTCGGCCTCGGTTTTACCTTTCATCAAGGCCTCGGTTTGCGCAAATACATTGGCCATGAGGGCTTGATGGTGGGCTTTGATTTCATTTGATGAAGACAGCGGCGCAATAAAATCCGCAGGAATCAACTTAGTCCCTTGGTGCAATAACTGATAAAACGCGTGTTGCCCGGTAATACCCAGTTGTCCAAAAACAATCGGTCCGGTGGTGTAATCCACCACCTGCCCGTCCCGATCAATACGTTTGCCATTGCTCTCCATGTCCATCTGGCGTAAATACTCCGGCAAATACTCCAATTCTTGAACATAGGGCAACACCGCATAACTCTGCGCATCGAAGAAATTGTTATACCAGATACCAAGTAACGCCAGGGTCACGGGTAAATTCATCTCCAAGGGCGCGCTGCGAAAATGTTCATCGAGGGCATACGCTCCCGCCAGCATTTGTTCAAATCCCTCCATCCCAATCGCAATGGCGATCGACAAACCCACCGCCGACCACATGGAATACCGGCCACCCACCCAATCCCACATGCTGAAGATGTTCTCAACGGCAACCCCAAAATCCGTGGCGGCGTCGTTATTACTGGTTACGGCCAAAAAATGCCGTTGCAGGGCTTGTTCGGAATCCACCCGTTTGAGAAACCAGCGTCGCGCGGTTTGGGCATTGAGCAAGGTATCATGGGTAGTAAAACTTTTAGAGACAATGATAAACAGCGTGGTATTGGGATTGAGGTTCTCTAGGGTTCCCATAATATGGCGGGCATCCACGTTCGATACAAAATGCACCCGTAAATCTTGCGCGGCGTAAGGGCGCAAAGCGCGGGTCGCCATCAGTGGGCCTAAGTCCGAGCCGCCTACACCGATATTAACAATGTCGGTAATCGCCTGCCCTTGATGTCCCAACCAACGCCGCGAACGGATCGCCTCGCTACACTGGCGCATCTTGCGCAGCATATCCCGCACCCCCGGCATGATATCCTCTGTGGCATTGGGCAACGGCCGATCATCCTGGTGACGCAAAGCCACGTGTAGCACCGCGCGGTTCTCGGTGTGGTTGATCTTTTCTCCATTAAACATTCGCTGGATCCAACCGGGAACATCACGTTCTCGAGCAAGCGCCCGCAATAATCGCAGGGTTTCACCTGTCACCCGGTTTTTAGAGAAATCCAGTAGAAAATCTTCAAACTGCAGTGAAAACCGCGAGAAGCGGAGTGGATCATGGGCGAACAGGTCGCGCATGTGGACATCGGCGAGACTCGCGTAATGTGATTGTAAAGACTTCCAGGCGGAAGATTCCGTTAATAACGCCATATATATTCCCTCGGTGGACACCTACAGTTTATCGCGCACCCTTTTGGCCCAGCAAACAATTTCAAGAGGTACTCACACTCTACGCCTAATCCAAGTATGATAGCCTTGAGTTTCATCCATAGTGTTAAATTAACATGACTGCCCAGATCAAACCCTTGCCGGTGCGCAGGGCCAAGATACCCGCTGAACAGAAAGACAAACCGCTGCGGCGCCAGGTCAAACTGTTGGGGACGCTGCTAGGTAAAATCCTGCAACAACACGCCGGCCAACGCGTTTACATCGCGGTGGAGACCCTGCGCAAGGGTCATATCGCCCTGCGCAACCATGACGACAAGGCCAAACGTGACCGATTACTGCAGCTGATCGAAGCACTCGACAATGAAAGCATCGCACGGGTGATCCGTGCCTTCAGCACTTATTTTAGTTTGGTCAACATTGCCGAAGAAGATTACAGCCATCGGCAACGCCGTAGCGATACTGATCGGTATGGCCCACACTGGACCGGTTCATTTGTGGCCACCCTGCGTGAGTTGAAGAAAAAAGGCATCACCCCGGAGCAATTACAAATATTGCTGGATCACCTGGCATATATTCCAGTGTTCACCGCCCATCCCACGGAATCCAAACGCCTGACCATCATGCAGGCGCTACGGCGAATATTTGTGATTAATCAACAGATGATGAATTCACGCATGAACCGCTTTGAGCGTGAGGAATTGACCGAACAGCTTGAACGACAGATCCAGATCCTCTATAAAACCAATGAGGTGCGAACCCGCCGCATGCAGGTTGTCGACGAAGTCAAAAACGGCCTGCAGCACTTTAAAGAAAGCTTGTTTACCGCTGTGCCACAGGCGTACCGCAACCTGGAACGGGCACTAACGAATATCTACGGCAACAATCCCGACCAAGAAGGCGCTGTCTTGGTGCCGAGTTTTATCCGTTTTGGTTCGTGGATCGGTGGTGACCGCGATGGTAACCCCTTTGTTAAACCCCACACCACGGTATTGGCGCTACGTCTGCAGGCACTCGAGGTATTATACGAATACGAAAAACGCTTAACCCAGTTAAGCCACATACTGACGCATTCCATCAAACTGTGCAAACCCAGTAAACCGTTTTTGCAATCCCTGGCCCGCGACGAACAGGAAGTGGCGGACACCTTTGCGGAACATCCGGATCGGTTTCGCAGCGAACCCTATCGACGTAAATTGTATTTTATGCGCCAACGCTTACTGCAGATGACACATGTCATCAAACAACGCATGCAGGGCAATATCAATCTCGACAGCAGTTATGGGTACCGCAACGAACATGCCCTGTTGCAAGACTTATATGTCATTCGTGATTCTCTAAAATATCACGGCGATAGCATCGTCGCCAACGGCGAAGTAAAGGATATGATCCGCCTGGTGGAGACCTTTGGTTTTTTCCTAACCCAACTGGATATTCGCCAGGAATCCACCATCCACACTAATTCGGTTGCCGAGCTATTGCACCAGATCCGTCACCTTGATTATTTCGCTCTTAATGAAACCCAACGCCTGGCTGTGCTCAGTGAACTAATAGGTTCACCCAAACCCACCATAAACAAATCCTTGTTGTCCGAACAGGCGCGTGAAACCTTGGAGATTTTCGAGGTGATCGCGGAAATGCACCAAGAAGTCAGCCAGCACGCGATTGGTAACTATGTGATCTCGATGACCCATGCCGCCAGTCACGTGATGGAAGTCATGTTGCTGGGCTGGCTGGCGGGTTTAGTGGGACAGCGCGATGCGCAATGGTTCTGTCGACTGCACATATCGCCCTTGTTTGAGACCATCGATGACTTGTCGCATATCGTACCGGTGATGGAACAGTTATTGGATAATCCCACCTATGCGGCATTATTAGCCGCCTCCGGTAATAAACAAGAGGTGATGCTGGGGTATTCCGATTCGTGCAAGGATGGAGGCATCTTGTCTTCCACTTGGAGCCTGTATGAGGCCCAGCAACAAATTATTGCCGCCACTAAATCGCGCAAGATTAAATGCCGACTGTTTCATGGCCGTGGCGGTACGGTGGGCCGTGGCGGTGGCCCCACCCACGAAGCGATATTATCGCAACCCCCCGGCACCGTGGAAGGTGAAATTAAATTTACCGAACAAGGCGAAGTCCTGTATTACAAATACGGCAACCATGAAACCGCCGTCTATGAGTTAACCATGGGTATTACCGGGCTGCTTAAGGCCAGTACCGCCTTGATTGCCACACCACCGAAAGATAAAACCAAACACCTCGACATCATGCGTGAATTAGCCCGTTATGGTGAGGAACGCTACCGTGAGCTGACCGATCGCACACCGGGTTTTATGGACTATTTTTACGAGGCCACGCCGGTTGCGGAAATTCGCTTAATGAATATTGGTTCACGTCCGGCCCATCGCAGCAAGACCGATCGATCCAAGGCATCGATCCGCGCCATTCCGTGGGTGTTTGGCTGGTCGCTATCACGTCATACCTTACCGGCATGGTATGGAATCGGTTCGGCATTGGAGGCATGGATTGGAAACGACCGCGAACGCTTACAGAAACTGCAAACCATGTACCGCGAATGGCCGTTTTTTCGATCCTTATTAAGTAATTCACAGATGGCGCTATTTAAAGCCGAGATGGGGATTGCAGAGACCTACGCCACGTTATGTGAGAACCAAGCTCAGGGAGCGGCTATCTTTAAAACCATTCGTGATGAATACGAACGCACTGTCCAACGGGTGCTGGCCATTGCCAACCTGCCGTATTTACTGGCGGAAACCCCGCAACTAGCGGTCTCCCTGACCCGTCGCAACCCATACTTGGATCCCCTCAATCAAATTCAATTGCTGCTGCTCAAGCGGTTTCGTGATAATTCGCTCACTGATGCCGACCGTGACCAATGGCTGGACCCCTTATTGCGCAGTATCAACGCCATTGCCGCCGGTATGCGCAACACGGGTTAGTTAGAGATCACGCCTTCCTGCAGCGGGTTACCGGCAACACGGACTTATTCGCGAGTTGCGACTAACTGTACCGGGATGGTGTTACGGGTGTGGGTGATACGATTGGACGCATTCAAATACACCAAGGTTGGTTTAAAGGCGGCCAGTTCACGTTGTTCTAATACGGCATAGGCCGCGATGATCACCACATCCCCAGGGCGAGCCTTATGCGCCGCCGCGCCATTCACTGAGATAATACCCGAGTCCTGTTCAGCACGGATGGCATAGGTGGTAAAGCGTTCACCGTTACTGATGTTGTAGATTTCGATCTGCTGATATTCGCGAATACCGGCCGTATCCAATAAAATACCATCGATCGCACAGGAGCCTTCGTACTCCAGTTCAGAATGAGTAACGCGGGCGCGATGCAGTTTGGCTTGGAGCATGGTAACCCACATGATGATCTCTCCTTACTGATTCCACAATAATTGTACCACCCCAAGGGGGTATTACCACCTCTTATGTCGGTCCGACGGGTAAATTATCAATCAGTCGGGTGTGGCCCAGGCGGGCCGCGGCGAGAATAATCAGTGGATCTTCAGGGGATTGGGGGGACAACAATGTGTGGCGGTTGCGCACCGCCACATAGTCAGGAACCCACCCCGCCTCGGCCAGTAAACGGGCCGCGTCGGCTTCCAATCGGGTAAACCCCCGTTCCCCGGCGACCAAGTGATCACGTAATCCACACAGCGTCCGATACAACATGGGGGCCAGCCGCCGTTCCGCCGTGGTTAAAAATCCGTTGCGTGAACTCATCGCCAGGCCATCGTGCTCGCGTACCGTAGGAACAGCCACAACCCGTAGGGGAAAATCTAGATCTTGTACCATACGACGAATGATTACTAACTGTTGATAATCTTTTTCACCAAACACGGCCACCTGGGGCTGTACCAGGTGAAACAATTTTGCCACCACGGTAGCGACACCGCGAAAATGCTCTGGCCGATGCGCCCCTTCCAAGAGCGCCGTTAAACCCGGTACCTCAACATAACTGCAGCGCTGCGCACCGTTAGGGTACAGCGTTACAACCTCGGGAACGAATACCATATCGACCTGGCGGTCTTGCAATAATTTATAATCGTGGTCGGGGGTGCGCGGGTAACGATTAAAATCTTCATTCACACCGAACTGTAGCGGATTAACAAAAATACTGACCACTACCCGCGGGGCGTACTGCCGAGCGGTTTCAACCAGGCGCAGATGTCCAGCATGCAAGTTTCCCATGGTGGGTACAAAGGCGATGGGTTCGCCGTGTTGTCGATAACTATCGACCAAATCACCTAGTTCAGCAGGAGCAGCAACGATCCGCATGCACAATCTATTACGCCAATACCTGGGATGCGGTAGGAAAACTGCCCTGTTTCACCGCGTTGACATACGCACGCACGGCGGCATCGATGCTGATTTCGCGATCAGCAGGTAATTCGGCCAGGAAATTCTTGGCGAATTTAGGTTGTCGACCGTGCGATATGCCTAAGATATCGTACAACACCAACACTTGTCCGCTCGTATCCGCACCGGCGCCGATACCAATCGTCGGTATGGTTAAACTCTGGGTAATTTTTTTCGCCAACGCGGCGGGCACACATTCTAACAACAAGGCATCCGCCCCGGCGGATTGCATGGCCAGGGCTTGTTGCACCATGGCCTCCGCGGCGGTGGGATCGCGGCCTTGCACGCGATAACCACCCAGTTTATACACCGATTGCGGCTGCAGCCCTAAATGCGCGCACACGGGAATATTGTGGGCGGCCAACTTCGCCACCACCGCAAGTAATTCGCCGCCGCCTTCGAGCTTGACCATTTGTGCGCCCGCCTCTTGCATGAACCGGGTGGCATTGTCCAAAGCTTTTATGGGATCGGAATAACTCATGAACGGCATGTCGCCCATGATCATGGCGCGTGACTGCGCGCGCGCCACCAAACGGGTGTGGTAGATCATGTCATTCATTGTCACCGGGATCGTGGTTGCGTGCCCTTGTACCACCATCCCCAGGGAATCACCGACCAAAATAATATCGACGCCGTTGCGATCCAGTACAGCGGCAAAGCTGGCGTCGTAGGCCGTGAGCATGGCAATCTTTTCACCCGCCTGGTGCATTTTGCGCAGGGTCTGTAAAGTAACCGACGGCACGCTAAGCTGTGGTGAACTATAGGGTGGTGAAGTCATGTCTCAAAGATCCAACGTTGTTGGGTTAAAATAGTGGCGCCCGCTGCGCACCTTACGAATATAGTCCAATAATAACTGATAATCGGAATCATTGTTGGCCAAATCGATTTCAGCGGCATTGACAATTAAAAGAGGTGACTGCGCGTAATTATAAAAAAAACGCGTATAGGACTCGACAATGCGCTGCAGATATTCTTGATTCATCGTACGCTCATAGTGGCGGCCACGTTTACCAATACGCCGCAACAGCACCTCCACCGGGGCTTGCAAGTAGATGACCAGGTCCGGCCTTGGGGCATCGATAGTGAGGTGTTGATACACTTGTTGATAAAGCTTGAATTCATCTTCATCCAAGGTCAGTTCGGCGAACAGCCGATCCTTTTCTAAAATAAAATCAGCGACCCGTACCGGACGAAACAGATCGGCCTGACGCAATGCCTGAATTTGACGCGCGCGTTGAAACAGAAAGAATAATTGCGTCGGTAAGGCCGCTGCGCGGGGATCTTGGTAAAAACGTTCCAGAAAAGGATTCTCGTCTCCACCTTCAAGTAATATATCCGAACCGAAACTCTCACCCAAACGTTTGGCTAAGGTGGTTTTGCCTACCCCTACCGGACCTTCCACCACGATGAAATCCAACGGTTTGGTCATCACTCGTCCAGTGGTTCCAAAGCCTGAGCAGTACACCGTTGGAGTAATTCCTTAAGTGGACCCATACCGGGGACCACCAATTCGGGCGCGATATCATACAGGGGATACAGAACAAAATTGCGTAGTGATAAGCCCGGATGAGGGACACTCAAACGCGGATGATGGATGATATTTTCACCGAACAACAAAATATCGAGATCGATACAGCGCGGCCCCCAGCGTTCTGTTTGGCGTTGCCTGCCCTGCCGGGTTTCGATGGCCTGTAAAGCATCGAGTAATACCAATACTTCTAATTCGGTCGCTAACGCAACGACCGCATTGACATAGTCAGGCTGTATTACCGGTCCCAACGGAGGATTACGATACAACCGTGAGCGTTGCAGAAATTGCGATGCGGGTAATTGTTGTAGCGCCTGGATCGCACGCTGAATTTGCGCGACGGGGTCGAACAGGTTACTGCCTAACCCAAGGTATACCCGTGGCATGTCACGGCTCGGCAATAGCGTCGGGTTTTGGACGGCGCGGCGCTTGCCGTAAGGTATTCAACATATGTTTACGCTGTGGTTCATCCGCGACTTGAAATTGTGTCCACCACGCGCATAACTCATCCAATCCGGCTTCTCCTGCTTGATGCCGTAATAATAAAAAATCATACGCGGCGCGAAACCGCGGTTGCTGTAAAAACCAGCTGGCACGTCGTCCCTGGCGTTTTTCCAAGCGGGTTTGTCCCGCCCAGATTTCGCGTATCGGCAACCGGAACCGCTTCGGCAATGCAATCACCTGCGATTGCTCATTCAATATATCACCGCTCGCCACCTGCATGGCCTGGATCGACGACATATTCTGGGAACGATACACTGATTTGGTTTTTAATAGCGGTCCCCACAACATGGCGGCAAATAAAAACGCCGGGTTAACCGGCTTATCGTCGTGAATCCGTTGATCGGTATTGATCAAGGCTTGCCGTACAAACCGATCAAACAATGCATCACCCGTCTTCAACAAGCGATCGGCAGTGGGAAACATCACTGCTAATAAGTCATGTTGGTACAATAATTCGTAGGTTCTAAGTGCGTGCCCCTTGAGAAATAACTTTAATAACTCATCAAATAGCCGCGCCGGCGGTACCGCTTGTAAGCGCTGGCGATGCTCGGCAATGGCCAGTATCACGGTTTCATCCAGCGCAAAACCGAGTTTGGCGGCAAACCGGATCGCGCGCAACATGCGTACCGGGTCTTCTTGGAAACGAACCGTGGGATCGCCGATCATCTTCAAGCGTCGCTGCTGAAGATCTTCAAGCCCGCCGGTGTAATCCACCAAGGAAAAATCCGCAATATTGTAATACAAGGCATTGACGGTAAAATCGCGCCGCCAGGCATCCTCTTCCAGCGTGCCGTAAACATTGTCCCGCAATAACATACCGTCATGCACCAGCGCGTCATCCCGATCCTCGCTCTGCGAGTGATGACCACGAAACGTGGCCACTTCGATAATCTCACGGCCGAAATGGATATGGGCTAGGCGGAAGCGTCGGCCGATAAGCCGGCAATTGCGGAATAATTGGCTGATTTGTTCCGGTGTGGCATTGGTAGCAAGATCGAAATCCTTGGGACGTAAGCCCAACAATAAATCGCGCACACCGCCGCCCACCAAATACGCGGCATACCCGGCATCGTGTAACCGATAGAGCACTTTTCGCGCCGATTCGCTAATATGAGCCCGCGAGATCGTGTGATCGGCGCGGGGTATGATGCGTGGGGATGAGGCAGAAGCCGTATTATCCATCAAGACTTGGGTATGTGAGCATGAACGTCGCCACTATGATAACAGCTCTTTAAGAGAACGAATACCCGCGAGCCCATGTGCGTTCTATTTAGAGTTGCCAAACCTAGAGATTTTCACTACGCTGCCCTCACGCTCCCATCGTCTAGTGGCCTAGGACACTGGCCTCTCACGCCGGGAACAGGGGTTCGAAACCCCTTGGGAGCGCCAATTTATCTGATACTTGCTTTTTAGGTAAAGTCGGCGGCTAATGATGCGCGGGTGGCGGCCGGTAATACATCAACCGCTCCTTGATAGGCCGTGTGGTCCACCCCCGCCCCCAGGTTCGCGCCTGATTTTAACGCGCTGATCATCGCGGGGCTGAATTCAAATCGCAAAAAATGCACCGAAGAAGTCTTTTCACCGGTAGAACGCTCCAAATCTTCGTCGGCAATAGCATACACCTTGTCATGTCCGCTCACCCGCAGCCAGACTTTATTTTCCACGCCGACGAGCTGCGCCAAGGCATCGCGGCGTTCGTCGACATTTTCGTATTCCACCATCATCGTGGCCTTGAGATTAGTACCGTCCGGGATCAGCGGATTATAGGCGTTTAATTCCTCCCGAATCCCATCTTCCTCAAAGATACGCTCAACACGGAGCATTTCTTGGATTTGATACTGCATCGTTAAGCGATCCTCAAAATATAACGTAATGTGTTCGCCCAAAAATACCTTGCGGTGTTGTTTGTGCGAAATCACCTTGGCGCGAAACTCGTCGCGTTGCTTGGAATATTGTTCCAATGGCAATAAATCTTCTTGACGGATCTTTTGCATGTTAATTTCCTGTGTCATATTCATTTTAAATACCGTAAGCCTTGCGTAATAGTTGAATGGGATGTTCGGTGTGCGAGGCATCGTCCATACCGTGTTGAATATGCCGACCCGCGATCGGGCAGTCGCTGGCATAATGATCAGGCTGCATTTCCTTAACACGATTCACGATGGGTTTGGCGATTTTCATGGCAATCTCATGGTATTCCTGCTTAACCGCATAGGTGCCATCGTGTCCTGAGCAGCGTTCAATCGGTGTCACTTTGGTATCGGGTACCAGAGCCAACACATCACGGGTTTTTAAACCAATATTTTGCACCCGCTGATGGCATGCCACGTGATAAGCGATATGGCCCAATGACTGGTGAAAATCGGTTTTTAATAACCCTTCTTTATGCCGCAGCATGAGGTATTCAAACGGATCGTAGATGGCGCTTTTTACCTGTTGTACTTGTGTATCCGCTGGATACATCAGCGGAATTTCCTGTTTGAACATTAATACACAAGAAGGCACGGGCGCAATAATGTCATAGCCGGCGTCCACCCAGGCGGCCAACTGAGGAATATTGGCTTGCTTGGCGCGGTCCACGGCCTGCAGATCACCCAGCTCCAACTTTGGCATACCACAACACTGTTCTTTATCCACCAGCCGTACCTCAATCTCATTGTGTTGTAATACGGCAATCAGATCCTCGCCCAGTTGCGGTTCATTATAGTTACCGTAACAGGTGATAAACAAGGCTACTTTGCCCTTGGTCTGGGTACCTGCTTTTGCGCTAACAACACGCGCAAGATCCGGTCTGCGTTTTCGTAAGGTATCATGATGATAATCAGGCACCAGGGCGTTTTCATGCACTCCCAACACGGCCTGGATGGCCTTACGCATGGTCGGCATGCGGTTGACGGTATTCACCGTCTGCACCACGATGGGAATTCCGGCGAATTTACCTACCGCATCGGTAGCACTTAGAATCTTATCGCGCACCGAAGCCCCTTGGTTTTTAAATTTGACGGCTTTGGCGCGTAACATTACATGGGGAAAATCCAGGTTCCATTCATGCGGTGGAACATAGGGACACTTGGTCATATAACACAAATCACATAGATAACAATGTTCGACGACTTTCCAATAATCTTGTTTGGCTACACCATCGACTTCCATGGTGGCAGAGGCGTCGACCAAATCGAATAAAGTGGGAAAAGCATGGCACAGGCTGACACAGCGTCGACAACCGTGACAGATATCAAAGATCCGTTCGAGCTCGGTGAATAATTCCTGCTCGTCGTAAAACGCGGCATCTTGCCATTGCAACGCATGGCGGGTCGGCGCTTGTAAATTGCCTTCGCGATAGCCTTGTTTGGGCGTACTCATGTGGGTTAGCCTTTTTTTAGTACATAAAAAACCGGTTTGGGCGTTTTATTCACACCCAGACCGGTTATATAGGATTAACTACCTAAACTGTCCAGCGCCTTCTGAAAGCGATTGGCATGGGAACGCTCGGCCTTGGCCAAGGTTTCAAACCAATCTGCAACCTCACCAAAACCTTCCTGACGTGCGGTTTTCGCCATGCCAGGGTACATATCCGTGTACTCGTGAGTTTCACCGGAAATCGCAGCTTTCAGGTTCATATTGGTCGGACCAATAGGTAACCCAGTAGCGGGATCACCTACCTGCTCCAGGTACTCCAAATGCCCGTGGGCGTGTCCAGTTTCGCCCTCAGCGGTGGAGCGAAATACCGCTGCTACATCGTTATAACCTTCAACGTCAGCCTTGGCTGCGAAATACAGATACCGGCGATTCGCCTGGGATTCCCCGGAAAATGCCGCCTTGAGATTATCTTCAGTTTTACTGCCCTTGAGTTGTGCCATATGCACCTCCAGTCATTGAGTGGATCACCCCCCACGTTACGGATGGGGACTTAGACTAATTCTAAATGCGAGAAGAAGATACCCGCTCGCATCGAGGATGTCAAGACTTAGTCTAAAATTCATTAAAACCTATAATTTTCAACCCATTATTTGAAAATTGACCTGTCGACCACCTTCCGTTACCTTACTGCACCCCTCCTAACGGTAAAATTTCCCCGTGCCTAAAAAAACTTCCCCAGCCAATCGTACACCTGCCGCCCTCGCGACGATGCAAAGTTTTGAACAAGCCTTGAAAGAACTCGAGAGCTTGGTGGAACGCATGGAAAAAGGCGACCGCAGCTTAGAGGATTCCTTAAAGGATTTTGAACGCGGGGTCGCGCTGACACGACAATGCCAACAAGCCCTCAAGACCGCGGAGCAAAAAGTACAGTTGCTGTTGGAACAAAATGGCAAGCCTACGCTCACCCCTTTTGATAGTAATCCACCGCGTGACTGAGTTAGCTTTCCTAAATACCTGGCAGCGACGCGTCGATGCGGCATTAGCACACTGGCTACCTGCACCATCGTTGGTTCCAACACAATTACATCAAGCCATGCAGTATGCCGTAATGGGTGGCGGCAAACGGTTCCGGCCCATCCTGGTGTATGCGGCCGGCACTGCCCTGCAGGTTCCCTTGCAACGAATGGACCCCGCCGCGTGCGCGGTGGAATTAATTCACGCGTATTCCTTGACCCATGACGATCTGCCCGCGATGGATGATGATGACTTGCGCCGTGGGCAACCCACTTGCCACAAAGCCTTTAACGAGGCCACTGCGATCTTGGCCGGTGACGCGCTGCAATCCCTCGCTTTTCAAATCCTCAGTCAATCCCTTGAACCGCTTATACCGCCCGCGCAACAGTTAGAGATGATCACTACGCTGGCGATCGCCTCCGGGTCACGGGGTATGGCGGGGGGGCAAGCGATCGATGTGGCCGCCGTCGGGCAGACGTTAAATGAAGCGGAATTAGAAAACATGCACATCCATAAAACCGGCGCCTTAATTCGCGCCAGTATCAAACTCGGGGCTCTCTGTGCCGCCCCCTGTGAACGGGAATCGTTGAACGCACTGGACCACTACGCCAAATGTATCGGTTTGGCTTTCCAGATCCAAGACGATATTTTGGATGAGATCGGCCAAACCCAGACCCTGGGTAAGACCCAAGGATCGGATCGGCACAAGAGTAAACCCACCTACCCTTCGATCATCGGGCTGACGCAATCTCGTCAACTGGCGCAAGAATTATGTGACGACGCCCGCACTCACCTGGCCATGTTTGATGGCAATGCTGACCCTTTGCGACAACTAGCGCATTACATCATTGAACGCACACATTAGTATTTTTATTAGCTAAACAGGCTTAGGCCGCTTGCAAAGCCAGACGCCACCCCGCAAGATCACCCTAACCTGAATCTAATTTTCCCTATGACAGAGCCGACCGACTTCAGCTTACTCCATGCGGTGGATAGCCCCGATGCCCTGCGTTTGCTCAATGAAGAGCAACTACCCACCTTGGCCGATGAATTGCGTCAATTCATCATCCACAGTGTCAGTAACACCGGGGGGCATCTGGCGGCAGGTTTGGGGACGGTCGAACTGACTATCGCGTTGCATTACGTTTTTAACACCCCGCAGGATCGCCTGGTGTGGGATGTGGGCCACCAAACCTACCCTCATAAAATCCTCACCGGCCGCCGTGAGCAAATGCCTCGCTTGCGTCAACGCCATGGACTGGCGGGATTCCCCAAGCGCGAGGAAAGCATCTACGACACGTTTGGCGTGGGTCATTCCAGCACCTCGATCAGCGCCGCCCTGGGCATGGCGATTGCCGCGCAACAGCAGCAGCGGGATGATCAGGTGGTTGCCATCATTGGTGACGGCGCCATGACCGCCGGCATGGCGTTTGAGGCACTCAATCATGCCGGTGACTTGGATGCCAATCTACTGGTTATCCTCAATGACAACGACATGTCGATCTCCCCCAACGTCGGCGCACTCTCAAACCACTTAGCACGGCTGCTCTCCGGGCGACTGTATTCGCGCATGCGCGCGGGCAGTAAAAAAGTATTGGGGGTGGTCCCTCCGGTATGGGAGCTGGCGCGCCGCACCGAGGAGCATATCAAGGGGATGGTGACACCGGGTACCCTGTTTGAAGAACTTGGATTTAATTATATCGGCCCCATCGATGGGCACGACCTACCCACTTTAGTAAAAACCCTGAGCAATCTGCGCCACCTGAAGGGTCCACGGTTATTGCACGTGGTTACCAAAAAGGGCAAGGGTTATAAACCGGCCGAAGATGATCCTTGCAATTACCATAGTGTCAGTAAATTCAATCGCGAATCCGGAAAATTTGAACCCAGCAAACCCACCGGTCCCACCTATACCCAGGTATTCGGCCAATGGTTATGTGATATGGCGGAATACGACCAGCGTCTAGTTGCGATTACCCCCGCGATGCGCGAAGGCTCTGGCCTGGTGGACTATTCCGAACGTTATCCTGATCGTTATTTTGACGTCGGCATCGCCGAACAACATGCGGTCACCCTGGCGGCGGGTTTGGCCACGGAAGGACTCAAACCGGTGGTGGCCATTTATTCAACCTTTTTGCAACGCGCCTACGATCAGTTGATCCATGACGTGGCGATCCAGAATCTACCCGTGTTGTTTGCCATTGATCGCGCTGGAGTGGTCGGTCCGGACGGGCCTACCCACGCGGGGAGTTTTGATTTAAGTTACCTGCGCTGTATCCCCAACCTGGTCATTATGGCTCCCGCCGACGAGAATGAGTGCCGCCGCATGCTCAGCACCGGGTTTGATTACCAGGGACCCGCGGCCGTCCGTTATCCGCGCGGAACCGGGCCGGGCGTCCGTGTCGAAACGGGATTTAACCCCCTGCCGTTGGGCCTTGGCGAACTGCGCCGTGAAGGGCAACGGGTAGCCCTGCTGTCCTTTGGCAGTACCCTGGCCGAAACCCTTTGCGCTGCCGACAAACTCAATGCCAGCGTGGCCAATATGCGCTTTGTTAAGCCCATCGATACCGGCCTGGTGCTGCGCTTAGCCGAAAGCCATGACCTGCTGGTAACGGTAGAAGAAAATACCCACCTGGGGGGGGCAGGAAGCGCGGTTAATGAGGTATTGGCCCAACACGGTGTGGTAATTCCGGTACTCAATCTGGGTCTACCGGACCGTTTTCAATCCCAAGGTACCCGCCAAGAGTTATTGACCGAAGCGGGACTCAGCGCGGAGGGTATTATTCGGCGGGTTGAAGCCCAGTTACACCAATTGCCGCTTGCCAAGCACGCGACACTCGCTTAATCTTTTCCGAGTATTTTAATCAGGAATTATGGCCGCCCGCTTTACCATGAAGATCGTAACCGATTTTGCCGCGGCACATTGGTTGCGAGACTACGAAGGTCCCTGCAACCGGCTGCACGGCCATAACTGGAAGGTCGAGGTCCAGGTCGTGGCTCAGGATCTGGACGCGGTAGGCATGGGACTGGACTTTAAAGATATTAAAGACGCCACTAAATCACTGATCGGTGAACTTGACCACCGCAACCTCAACGATATTGCGCCGTTTCATCAAATTAACCCGACGGCGGAAAATATCGCGGCGTTTTTGTATCAAGGACTGAGTGCACGTCTGAACACAACGCGGATCAAAGTCGATGCCGTGACCCTATGGGAAACCGAACGTGCCTGTGTTACGTACAACGAGGATTAAATATGAACCCGCCGAAAGTCGCTGAATTAAAATCGCAAGTCATTGATGACGTGCAGAACCACGCGGATAAACGTAATATCCCCATCAACAAGGTTGGGATTAAAGCGATTCGCCATCCGGTACAGGTGCGCGATCGTAGCAGCGGTGAACAACATACCATTGCCATGTTCAACATGTACGTTAATCTGCCGCATAATTTCAAAGGCACCCATATGTCGCGTTTTGTGGAAATACTGCATCAACACGAACGCGAAATATCGGTGAAATCCTTTAAAGAGATCCTGCGTGAAATGACCGAAAAGCTAGAGGCCGAATCCGGCCACATCGAAATGCATTTTCCCTATTTCGTAAATAAGAAGGCTCCCGTATCGGCGGTCGAAAGCCTGATGGATTACGATGTCACCCTAGTGGGTGAACGGCACGGCGATGAAACCACGACCACGATTAAAGTCGTGGTCCCGGTCACCAGTTTATGCCCCTGTTCCAAAAAAATCTCTGACTATGGCGCGCACAACCAACGCTCGCACGTCACCGTGACCGCCACTATCAATGAATTTGTCTGGATCGAAGAACTTATTGACGTGGTGGAAAAAGAAGCCTCGTGTGAATTGTATGGCTTGCTTAAGCGCCCGGATGAAAAAGCCGTGACCGAGCGCGCCTACGATAATCCCAAGTTTGTCGAAGACATGGTGCGCGACGTTGCCGCACGCCTCAACAACGATGATCGGGTTAGCCGTTATGTGGTGGAATCGGAGAACTTCGAGTCGATTCACAATCACTCGGCCTATGCCTTGATTGAAAAAGATAAACGCAAAAATACCAAGCGGGGGCGTTAATCAGCAATCATTTTTCCCGCAACAACATCATCTGCCCTTCGCGTAATAAATCGACGCGGTTAAGAAACGAGGCTCCGAGCAATACATCATCCGACGCGCGCGCATCGATTACCGCCCCATCGACCTGCTTGAGTTCAATTTCTCCTACCCGTACGCTCTCCAATTTCACCAAAAATACTCGAACATTTCCCCCGGCCGTACCCGCCACCCCCTGCTGACCTTCATAGCGATAATTGATCCCAAGTTTTCGCGCGGTGGCCGCGTTCATCGCCACCCACGAGGCCCCTGTATCGATCATTAATTTCACCGGTTGGTTATTAATCGACCCTGGGATGAGATACAAGCCGCCGTTTGGCCAGATCCGCGCTTCGGCCTTACGTTGATTGGATGCAAACGATGCATTGATCTTTTCGCCCAGGGTATAGGTGTAGCGTTTACCTTTAATTTCCAGCACTGCCTTTTCACTATCGGCCGCGATCAGCTTTACACCTTCCGGACTGGACTCGCCGACACGGAGTTTGTATTGCTTGTTGTCAATATCAAGTACCACCACATTGTTAAACAAGGCATAAATTTGGATATCGGCCGCATGGGCAAGGCCGGCCGTCACTAGGCAAAATACAAAAATGTATATTGAGAACTGCATTATGTTGTTCTTTATCGCAGGCATAACATCAGGTTTTAAGGTTAAACGGCGTAGGTACTGTAATCACCACGAGCTTATTGGGTTTTTTGGCGAATAACATACTTCGCCCCTTTTGCCTTGGTCAGGTCAATCCGTACGCGTTGTTTACTCCAACCGTGTGGTTTCGCCTCCGCTTCAACATAGACAATCTTCACCGCGGCGGGTATCACGATATTGGCCTTGCTCTCGGTAAAACTCTTCTGGTTAAGATGGGGATGGTAAAATTCTTCGTAGGCCAGCACTTTTTTCTTATCATCAACGATACGCCAGGCGCTGACATAGTGTTGGTAATCTTGATCTTGGTGTTTAAACGTGACGTGGAATGTCCAGCCAGGACTGCTGCGCTCCAACTCGACACGCGTCACCTGTACGTCTTTCGCAGCCGCAACCGTTGCAGACAAAGCCAGCGACATCGCCAGTAAATAACGTAGCATTGCATTCCTCCTATGACACTGTTTTATGGCCACCAGCGGTGTACAAGATATAACATTCCACCGGCATATAATCCAGCGAATACATCGTCTAACATCACGCCCAAGCCGCCATGTAATTTTCTATCGGCATACGAGGCCGGCCAGGGTTTGGCGATATCAAAGAATCGAAATAAAAAAAACCCAATAACGACTGTTTTGACTGACATCGGCACCCATAACATGGTGACAAAAAATCCCGCGAACTCGTCCCAGACGATCACTGAAGGATCTTCCATCCCTAATACACGCGCCGTGCGATCGCACAGATAAATACCGCCAAGAATACTCACCAGCGTAAACACGATGAATCCGGTAACACTCAAATAATGTACCATCACATACAACGGTATCGCCGCCAATGTCCCGATGGTGCCCGACGCAATCGGGGCTAAACCGCTGCCAAATCCCATACTCAGCAGATGACCCGGATCTTTAAGTAATTGCGTTGGCGAAATTTTCTCGCTCATGATAACCCTATCGTCATTGAAAATGTTGATAACCCAGGGGGGCGAGGCTTTGCTCATTCCCCCCAGCATCCACCAGCCGCAAGATCGGTTCGAGGGTAATCTCACCGATCGCTGTAACCGGGCAGGCCAGTGTTTCACTCAATTGTTTAACCTGATGGACCTGCGCTTGGGGTACTGTAAAACACAATTCATAATCATCACCACCGTGCAACATAAACGGTAACGCCTGGAGTAAGGAAGGCATAACCTGTTGCGCCATCGCCGAACGGGGTAATGCCGCGGCGATGATACGCGCTCCAACATTACTGGCCGTCAATATATGCCCCAGGTCCGCCGCAAGCCCATCAGACACGTCAATACAGCTGGTAGCCATGTCGATCAAGGCCATGCCCAAAGCCACGCGCGGGCTTGGTCGATGCAATCGCTGTTGTAAGGGTTGTTGCTGTGGCTCCTTCGTTAGTCTTGATGCTTGCAACAGCTCTAAAGCCAAGGCGGCATCTCCCAAGCTACCGCTCACATAGATCTGATCACCCGGCTGCGCGCCGCAGCGTTGTAAAAATTTCCCGCTTCGCACCCAACCGCCGATTTGCAGGGTAATACTCAGCGGCCCGCGCGTGGTATCCCCGCCAATCAGATCCATCTCATACTGATCCGCCAATTCAAATAAACCCGCAGCGAAGCGCGACAACCATCCCGCCTCGGCCTTGGGTAAGGACAAGGCCAGGGTGAACCATTTTGGCATGGCCCCCATGGCCGCCATATCGCTTAAATTCACCGCCAGTGCCTTCCAACCAATATCCTCGGCGGCGGTTCCCTTGGAAAAATGTACGCCTTCATTGAGCGTATCGATGGCGATAACGGTGTCATAGCCTTGCGGGCTACGCACCACGGCGGCGTCGTCGCCAACCGATAAAATAATTTCTTGTGGGTGTCGTGGCGGGTGGGTAAAGTAATCGCGAATGATCTCAAATTCACCCTGTGCCATAGGCGGACTCAACGCGTGCGTGAGCGGATTTCGGTTTGGCGTAACTGCGCGGCCAGTTTATCCAGCACGCCATTAACAAACTTATGTCCGTCCTCGGCGCCGAATTTTTTCGCTAACTCAATAGCTTCATTTATAACAACGCGGTAGGGAATATCAACACGATGCTGCAATTCATACGCCGCCAGGCGCAAGATGGCCAATTCCACCGGGTCAACTTCATTGATAACCCGGGATAATAACGGACCGATCAACCCGTCCAGTTGCGTCACATAGTCGGGAGTTTTGAGCATTAACTCGGCGAGATAATCGCGATCAACGTTGGTGAGTTCCTGGGTTTCGTGCAGGTGCAACAAAACCGCACGCGGATCATTACCGGAGAGTTGCCATTCGTACAATCCCTGCATCGCTAAACGCCGTGCCCGGGTACGTGCGGCGCTCATTGTACTAACCTGTTGATGCCCATATCTCGCAACTTAATTTAGCTGGCGCAATACATTAACCATCTCAATCGCCGATAACGCAGCGTCCACCCCCTTGTTGCCGGCTTTGGTACCGGCGCGTTCCACGGCTTGGTCGATGGTATCCACGGTCAACACGCCAAATGCCACGGGTAGACCGGTTTGCATCATGACTTGGGACAATCCTTTCACGCATTCGCCCGCCACGTATTCAAAATGCGGCGTGCCGCCGCGGATCACACACCCTAAGGCGATAACGGCATCGTATTGCTTACTTTCGGCGAGTCGTTTGGCGGCCAGTGGTAATTCAAACGCACCAGGCACCCACACCACTTCGAGCTCGGCCTCGGCGCTGCCATGCCGCCGGAGCGTGTCGACCGCGCCATCCAATAGGCTTTGGGTGATAAAACTGTTAAACCGTCCTACCACTAACACGAATTTGCTGTTGCGACAAACCAAATCACCTTCGATCGTTTTTGCTTTCGTCATGAGGATAAACCTTTCGTCTTTA
Source organism: Gammaproteobacteria bacterium (assembly GCA_016194635.1). Classification (GTDB taxonomy): domain Bacteria; phylum Pseudomonadota; class Gammaproteobacteria; order UBA6429; family Thiohalophilaceae; genus JACQBC01. The sequence continues at coordinate 52,149 of JACQBC010000022.1, forward strand.
ATGAATGTATTCGACCACTTCTAAACCAAACCCCGACAGCGCGTGCATTTTTTTTGGGGCGCTCAGCACACGCATTTTACGCACGCCAATATCCAATAAAATTTGCGCGCCGATACCAAAGGTCCGCAGATCTTCGCCGGATTCTTGGCTGGGTAGATCTTGCCCAACATCTTGGCGGGCATAATTTTGTACCCGTGAAATCAGCGCGGCATTGTCATCACCCGGACGAATGATCACCACCACTCCTTGCCCCGAGGCCTCGATGCGTTGCAGGGCATCGGTTAATGGCCAGCCGCAATCCGCGCGTTGACTTGCGAAAAGATCACACAGCTGATTTTCCACGTGTACCCGTACTAGGGCGGGCTCGGCACGCTGAATATCCCCTTTCACCAAGGCCAGATGCAGACGCTGGTCGATGCTACTGCGGTAGGTATGCAAACGAAATTGCCCGTAATGGGTCGGCATGTCGCAACTGGCCACACGTTCAACCGATTTTTCGTTTTGAATGCGGTAGTGGATCAAATCGGCGATCGTGCCGATCTTCAAGCCATGGCGTTTAGCAAATACTTCTAAATCCGGCCGCCGTGCCATACTACCGTCTTCATTCAAGATCTCAACAATCACCGAGGAGGCTTCTAATCCGGCCAGACGGGCTAAATCACAGCCCGCCTCGGTGTGCCCGGCGCGGGTCAACACCCCACCGGGTTGCGCCATCAAGGGAAAGATATGGCCGGGTTGGACTAAATCCGAAGCCTTGGCATCCACGGCCACGGCCTTTTTCACCGTGACGGCGCGATCCGCCGCCGAGATACCGGTGGTGACCCCGTCGGCCGCCTCGATCGATACCGTGAAATTGGTGCCGTGCCGATCGTTGGTGGAGCTAACCATCAGCGGTAAACGCAGACGTTCACAACGATCCTTGGTCAAGGTTAGACAAATCAGCCCGCGGCCGTATTTGGCCATGAAGTTAATCGCCTCGGGGGTCACCTTTTCTGCCGCGACGATCAAATCGCCTTCGTTCTCGCGATCTTCATCGTCCATCAAGATCACCATTTGGCCTTGACGAAAATCCGCGATCAGTTCTTCAATGCTATTTAATGCCATATCGGTGTTAACCTTGCTAAAGTGGTGATCTTACTTAATAAACCCGTGCTGAGCGAGAAATTCCCGAGTCAATCCTGCCGACTCCGGCGTAGCGGCCCGATCTCCCAACAATAATCGTTCCAGATAACGCGCGATAATATCGACTTCCAGATTCACCTGCTGACCCGGCCGGCAGCTCGCCAGCGTGGTAGCTTGCAAGGTATGGGGGACAATCATCAGATCGAACAAATTGCCACGCACGGCATTGACCGTAAGGCTAATACCATCCACACAAATCGAGCCTTTTGATGCGATATATTTACTGAGATCCGCTGGGGCTTGCAACGTGAATTCCACCGCGCGTCCAACCGGCTGTCGTCCCACCACGTCACCCACACCATCAATATGCCCGCTGACCAAGTGACCGCCTAAACGGGTAGTAGGCGTCATGGCCTTTTCAAGATTGACACGGCTATTCACCGGCAATTGATTCAGGGTGGTTTTATCCAAGCTCTCACGCGACACATCTGCCCAAAAACCATCCCCCGGTAACTCAACCACCGTGAGGCATACCCCGTTAACCGCAATGCTGTCGCCAAGCTGCACATCGGCCAAGGGTAATTCACCGCAGTGCAGGCGTAGACGTAAATCTTCACCCTGCGGCTCGCGTGCCGCGATGTGCCCAATGGCTTGTACAATACCGGTAAACATTATGCGGTCTGCCTGGGTTTAAGCCGCGCGCTGATACGCCAATCCACCCCTACGGCGCGGACATCGGTAATCTGCAGTTCGATACGATCGGCCATGGTGTGTAATAAAGGTAGCCGATATAACGCACGCGCTGTGTCCCCCAACAATAACGGCGCCATGTAAATAACCAGTTCATCAATTAAGCCCGCTTGCAACATCGCGCCACTGAGCGTGGCACCGGCTTCGAGTAATACTTCGTTGACTTCCAATTCCGCCAATTTTTCCAACAATGCCTCTAAATCGACATTATTCCCCTTGCGTGGCAGGGTCAGGACGCGCGCGCTGGCGCTTTGCAGCAATTCACACGCGTCAGGATCTTCACTACAAGTAACGATCAGGGTTTGACCGGGTTCGCTCAATACCCGCGCTTTGGGCGGTGTGCTCAAATACGTATCCATCACCACCCGCAAGGGTTGTATCAGTTCCGAGTCCAAACGCACGGTTAAGGAAGGATCATCGGTCAAGATGGTCCCTACCCCGGTTAAAATAGCCGAACTACGCGCCCGTAAGCGTTGCACATCCAAACGCGCCGCCTCGGAGCTAATCCATTTACTGTCGCCATCGGCCATCGCGGTACGGCCGTCAAGGCTCATCGCCATTTTATTCCGTACCCAGGGCCGTCCAGCCTGCATGCGTTTAATGAACCCCGGGTTAAGCGCGCGGGCTTGTTCTTCAAGACAACCTACTTCTACGGCAATACCGGCGTTGCGTAATTGTTGCAAGCCATGGCCCGCAACCTTGGGATTGGGATCTTGCATCGCCACCACCACCCGCGCTACCTTGGCGTTGATCAAGGCATCGGTACACGGAGGAGTACGGCCGTAATGGCAACAGGGCTCTAAACTGACGTAGGCTGTGGCACCCTGCGCCTTGCTTCCCGCCAGGCGCAAGGCATGAATTTCAGCGTGAGGACCACCGGCACGCTGATGCCAGCCCTCACCCACAATCTGCGCCTCACGGCTGATGACACAACCCACGCGCGGATTAGGATCCGTGGTGAACATGCCTAACTCAGCCAGTTGCAGGGCACGCGCCATGTATTGATAATCAAGGACCGAAAACGCCATGGCGTCACTCTCAGGATTTAAAGATCCGATTCGTCATCCGGCAATAACGATTGCTGGCGTTGTTTTACCTCGGGAGAGGGTTCATTCTTGAGACGTTCGATCACCTCTTCAAACGCATTCACATCTTGAAAACTGCGATACACCGAGGCAAACCGCACATAAGCCACTTGATCCAAATGCCGTAGCTCACCCATTACCCAGGCACCCACTTCGGTGGAGGCAATATCACGCTCGCCTTTGGTACGAATGCGTTTCATGATACGGTTGATAGCGGCGTCGATATCATCCGAGGCCACCGGGCGTTTTTCCAAGGCGCGCAAAATTCCCGCTCGCAATTTTTCTTCATTAAACGGTTCACGCCGTCCATCACTTTTGATAATACGCGGCATTACCAATTCGGCGGTTTCAAAGGTGGTGAAACGTTCACTGCAACCACTACATTCACGCCGGCGGCGCACACTCGCTCCATCGCTGGTCAGCCGCGAATCGATCACCTTGGTATCCTCAGCTCCGCAGAACGGGCAAAACATGCGGCGACCTTAGCTTAGGACGCATACACGGGAAATTTTTTGCATAGTACCTGAACCTTGTGTTTAACCGCGCTAATCACCGCGTCATCACCGAGCTTATCTAAGACGTCGGCGATCCAATTCGCCAAGTCGTGCGCCTCGGCCTGTTTAAAACCACGCGTGGTCATGGCCGGGGTACCAATACGGATCCCCGAGGTAACAAACGCTGATTGGGGATCATTGGGCACAGCGTTTTTGTTCACCGTGATATGCGCGCGGCCTAAGGCCGCATCGGCGTCTTTACCGGTAATACCCTTATCGATCAGATCAATCAGGAACAAATGATCATCAGTTCCACCGGAAACAATTTTGTATCCGCGCTGAATTAAGGTCTCGGCCATAACCCGGGCATTAACAATCACTTGTTGTTGATACTGTTTAAACTCCGGTAACAGGGCCTCTTTAAAGGCCACCGCCTTGGCGGCGATGACGTGCATGAGGGGTCCCCCTTGGGTCCCGGGAAACACCATGGAATTGAGTTTTTTCTCAATATCCGGGTTGGCCTTGGCCAAGATTAACCCGCCGCGCGGCCCGCGCAGGGTTTTATGCGTGGTGGTGGTGGTGACATCGGCAATGCTCACGGGGTTCGGGTAAAGCCCTGCCGCGACCAATCCGGCCACATGCGCCATGTCCACAAACAGATAGGCTCCGACTTTATCGGCGATCGTGCGGAACCGCTGCCAATCCAACACCCGCGAATAAGCGGAGAATCCAGCCACAATCATCTTGGGTTTGTGTTGTAGGGCCAGGGTTTCAACTTGGTTGTAATCCACTTCCCCGCTGGACACATCTAACCCGTATTGCACGGCATTGAATAACTTACCGGAAAAATTAACCTTAGCCCCGTGGGTCAAATGTCCCCCGTGGGCCAGGCTCATTCCCAGAATCGTCGCACCGGGTTCGAGCAAGGCAAAATAGACCGCCGCATTGGCCTGTGAGCCGGAATGGGGTTGGACATTGGCGTAGGCGGCACCGAATAATTGTTTAGCGCGGTTTATCGCCAACTGCTCCGCCACATCCACGTGTTCGCAGCCCCCATAATAACGTTTGCCGGGATAACCCTCGGCGTATTTATTGGTAAGCACCGAGCCTTGCGCGGCCAGGACCCGAGGACTGGCGTAATTTTCCGATGCGATCAGTTCGATATGTTGTTCTTGACGCTCGGCTTCCTGCACCATGGCTTGCCATAATTCCGCGTCAAAATTTGCAATCTGCATGCCGTTGTTATACATCCCAACCTCGTCATTTACTGAATTAATAGAGCGCTAAGCTTACCCGATTCCCGCACGACAGGCATGATCCTTTTGAGTAATAGCTATTTGTCTGATAACAACAGGAGGAACCAAGCCACACTCCCTAACCCACGTCCCTGTGAGCAAGTAGTGCGCTTGGATTTTAAGAATACTTTATGAATAACGCAGGGGGTGAGTTAAGCTTTTTTTAATAAGAAGACAAACTTACCACCTTCTTCTTTAGATTCCAGCAATGAGTTACCTGTTTGTTTAGCAAATGCCTCAAAGTCTTTTACCGAACCTGGATCCGTCGCTACAATCTTAAGTACTTGCCCACTCTTCAACTCGCCAAGGGTTTTCTTCGCGCGTAAAATAGGCAGTGGACAATTTAATCCGCTTGCATCAAGTTCTTTATCGGCCATGGTATGCTCCTAGTTATTAAGTTTGTGGTGAGTAGGATTTGGTATTTATCCCTGGATATGGTAACTATAACCTTCCTAATTGAACTTACTATCCGTGCACAAGGTCAGTACTATTTATAGCGTATTTTAATAATATCGTATATTACCATATGTTTATTCGCTGGCTAGTATGCGTATAACATAATCCAGACTAAAGATTATTTTCATTTTTTTCAACTGGTTATCCCACGAAATAGTGTGCCGATGAAAACCTTTCCAGGCGTTATCACTGCCCTCACCCTGCTGGCTGTCATTGACCTCACCGGTATTCCACTGGTGATGGCGGATTCGCCCTTACCGGATATAGGCCAAAGCGGTGCCAGCCTGCTAACCCCCGCGGAAGAACGCCGTACGGGTGAGGCCGTGGTCCGCAATATCCGTCAGGCCGGCGGTATTATTGAGGATCCGCAATTAACCGACTATATCAATTACCTCGGCGCCCAATTATTACCCTACGCGGATAACCCGGATCAAAATCGCTTCCAATTTTTCATTGTAGACGACAATAGCATTAACGCCTTTGCCCTGCCGGGCGGATTTATCGGGGTCAATTATGGGCTGATCCTGGCTTCGGAGTCTGAAAGCGAGCTCGCCTCGGTCATTGCCCACGAAATTGCCCACGTAACCCAACGACATTATGCCCGTGCCTACGAGCATGCCAGCAATACCCAGCTGCCGGTATTGGCCGCCCTGATTGCGGCGATTATCTTGGGCAGCAAGGGTAATGAATTAGGCCAAGCCGCGGTCACCAGCGCCGCGGCCGGTACCCTGCAACAGCAAATTAATTTTACTCGGCATAATGAAGAAGAAGCCGATCGCATTGGGATTCAGCTGCTGGCTAAGGCGGGTTTCGACGCCACGGCGATGGCAGGTTTTTTTGATAAGCTCGATAAGCAATCCCGCCTGCAAGGGGAAAATGTCCCCAATTTTCTGCGCAGCCACCCGGTCAATACCCAACGGATCACCGACGCCCAGAGCCGTGCCGCCCAATATCCTAAGGCCAAGCCCCGCGATACGCTTTCCTACCAACTAATGCGACAACGCCTGTTAGCGCTGACCGCCAGTAACCCCGAAACCGTATTGGCCCAGTGTGACAAAGAGTTGAACAGTGAAAAAAATCCCGTCTTAAGCCAACCTAGCCGGTATGGAGAGGCCCTGCTGCTGATCCGATTAAAGAAATACGCCCAGGCCGAAAATGAAATACATCGGCTCTTGAACCTCCAGCCACAGCGTATTGCCTACCTGCTGGCCGATGCGGAGATCTTGGCCAAGAATAATCGCCTGCCCGAGGCTTTGAACTTCTATGAATCAATCCTGAAACTCTATCCCACCAATGCGGCGATTATCCACGACTATGTAGCGGCTTTACTGCGCGCCCAACGGGCGGATACCGCAAAAAATGTGTTAACCCAGTATATGAAAACCAACGTGCCCGAACCGGAGTTTTTTCAATACCTTGCCCAGGCGGAGTCCATGCTCAACAATCCCGCCAGCTCTCACGAAGCCTTGGCGGAATATTACTATGCGACCGGGCAATACCATCAATCGTTGGATCAAATCCAGCTCGCCTTAAAACTTCCTCGCTTGGATTTTTATACCGCCTCTAGACTTGAAGCACGCGCACAACTAATAAAACAAGAAATCCCCGCATCAAATCCTAGCACTGCAACGCAAAATTAAATATCAGAATTTTCTAATATTCAATTCTGAATTTTAACTTGCGGATTAAACCCAGTAAGGTATCCTTGACGTAGGTTGTGGCATGCTTGGCATTGTCATAATCATAATACTGGTGTTCCCTGATATCTTTCGGGGTGGTCCCGTGGTAAAAATACTTAAATTCACTTAGGAGGAGAATATGCGGAAAACCGCAAAGTTCATAACGGCTGCGAGTGCTGCGGCGTTATTGCTAGGTTCATTGTCCCTCGTGAACACTGCTACTGCGGCCGACAATACCCAGGCCGATGATCCCATCACCCGTGGTAAAGCCGTAGCGGAGGACCGCGCTAAAGGGAATTGCTTCTCATGCCATGCATACGAAGGCGCAAATTTACCTGGAAATATCGGCCCGATGTTGGGTGGTTGGCTCAAACAGAAATACAAAGACAAAGCGGCATTACGCGCCCAAATCTGGGACGCTACTAAAGCAAATCCAAATAGCCTGATGCCACCTTTCGGACGCCATCAATTACTCTCTGAAAAAGAAATTGATGATGTAACAGAATGGGTGTGGTCAATGAAATAATCTTTAAGAGGAATCCTTTCATGCAACGACGTAATTTTCTAAAGAGCGGCCTGGCCGGTGGAACGGTAGCGGTAGCGGTAGGGGCGGGGTTATTGAGCCCGCGCGGTGTGCTGGGGGCGTGGCCCAGCGCGGCGTTTGACGCCAAGAATCAAGGCGCCGGACATTGCCGAGAATGGGGCGGTTGTGCCGGTATCGGTGAGCACCAAGATTGCTGGGGCCAGCGGGATTGCGCTGCTGGTATCGACCAACAACACCCCTTTAGCGGCCGATTTCAGCTTAGGCAGTGGCACCAAGGGGTTTGTGTCGACCCGTTTGAAGATGGGCAAGACGGCGGACGTGATTGCGATCGTCAAGGCCGGGGACAAGATGTACACCAGCAAGAAGAACGTGAAGGTCACCATCGGTGGCTGTGGCGGTTAAGCGGAGGATTCACAATGGCAGATTCAATACGTATTAAAGCAAAGGCCGCGGGTGCGGAGACCGAGGTTAAGGCGCTCATCACCCACCCGATGGAAACCGGGCAACGCAAGGACAAGAAAACCGGGGAGCTGATCCCGGCGCATTTTATCCAAGAGTTGGTGGCCAAGCTCAATGGCAAAGAGGTGCTCAGTGCCCATTGGGGCGCGGCGATCTCGAAAAACCCCTACGTTTCGTTTGTCATCACCGGTGCCAAAGTCGGTGACAGCATCGAAATGTCCTGGCTGGACAACAAAGGTGAAAAAGACTCGGCTACGGCCAAGGTGGAATAATTTTAAAGTAACGTTATGGGGACAGGGG
>JACQBC010000026.1 GCA_016194635.1 Gammaproteobacteria bacterium
AGGCCTTGATAAGGGTTATCCGTAGGCTTTCCAATAGTGCAGTAGGCGTGGGTTCTTGGCAGTTCACCCCCGGCAGCGCTTCGATCCAGCCTTCGGGAACTTGTGTAACCACCGCGGTGTACTCACCGCGCATGACGGCAAGCTCTTGTGATTTGGAGAATGATTGGACCGTATTGAGCCGATGGGCGTCAAGGGGGTATACAAGGCGGTGTGTGCGTAACCCGGCAACATCCGCTGACGTGGGCCCCGAGGCGGGGGTATCGTAGCTTCGAGAATGCCTTTTTGGTATAAACTTACCCATTGCCGGTTTGCCAGAATAATGCCGGTTGTTGGACCGATAAAACCAAGGTAATCCTTAAATATAGGGCAGGTAAAATACTGGTCACCGAGGCAAAGGCTGTTGCGTGATATTAGCGTGGTTATAGTTGCAGTGAATATAAAACAGGCCCTGATGAATTCATCAGGGCCGGGTGGTTGGTGGAGGCGGCGGGAATCGAACCCGCGTCCGTAAGTTCTCCGCCATCGGATCTACATGCGTAGCCACGTTATTAATTTAACGTGGCGCTACCCAACGGGCAGGGAAAACGACACGCGATTTCAGTGAGTTTTAGACGCTAATGATCCTGAACAAATCACGCGGCGAGCTTGTGATGATGACCGCTGAGTAGAACACACAAGCATGACTCAGTCAGCGGTTAGCCGGGATTAAGCGGCTAAAGCGTAGTTGTCGTCGTTGGCAACTATAAGTTTTGCAGCTGTATTTACGAGGTAGTCTGCGCCTCGGCACGCACCTTTGGTTTTGACACCCACGTCGAAGCCATGTCGCCCCCAAGATTGCCTGTCTACGATATAGATTTATTGGGAAAATTCAAGTGTTGTAATACGACGGGGGATTCGCCCTCACCCCGGCCATGTCCTTTGGGAGAGGGAGTCTATTACTTGGCCTTGGTTTTAAACAGGCGTTGTTTTTCGCGTTGCCAGTCGCGTTCTTTTTCGCTGGCGCGTTTGTCGTGGAGTTGTTTGCCTTTGGCCAGGGCGATTTCGAGTTTGGCGCGGCGGTGTTTCCAATACAGGGCGGTGGGGATGAGGGTGTACCCCTTGCGTTCCACTGCGCCGATGAGTTTATTTAATTCTTGACGGTGTAGAAGTAATTTTCGGGTACGGGTGGCGTCGGGCAGGATGTGGGTCGACGCGGTGAGTAGCGGGGTGATGAGGGCGCCTAATAAAAAGGCTTCGCCATTTTTAACGATCACATAACTGTCGATCAATTGTACGCGGCCGGCGCGCAGGCTTTTGACTTCCCAGCCTTGCAGGACCAGTCCGGTCTCGAAGCGATCCTCTAATATATAGTCGTGGCGGGATTTTTTATTCAGCGCAATAGTGCCGGAGGTTTGCTGCTGCTTGGTCTTAGGTTTGTTCATGCGGGCATTATAACCGAGGGTGATTTACTTGCGACGAAATGATTTATACTGCAGCGGGGTGGTGAGGTTACTGAGTTTAGCGTGACAAAAATTCATAAAAGTGCCTTGGTAGGTTATTCACCCTCCCAAATGTATGCCTTGGTGGATGACATTGATGCTTACCATCGGTTTTTACCCTGGTGTCGGCATAGCCAGGTGTTGCGACGCGAGGCGGAGCTGGTCGAGGCGCGGCTGGATATCGCCTATGGCAAACTGCATAAGGGGTTTAGCACGCGTAATCGCAACGTGGCCGAGCAGAGTATTGTCATGGAATTGATCGACGGGCCGTTTCGGGCCTTGCATGGCGTCTGGAGCTTTCTGCCCTTGGGCGACGAGGGTTGTAAAATCACCCTGGATATGGAATTTGAGTTTGCCAATCCGCTGTTGGCGTTAACCGTAGGGCCGGTGTTTAGTCAAATTGCCAGCTCGATGGTCGATGCCTTCACTCAACGGGCCAAAGACGTGTATGGATGATCCCACGCTTGTGTGGGTTGAGGTCGCTTATGCCACTCCAGAGCGACAAGTGATTATTCCCCTGCAGGTCGCGCCGGGGACAACGGTAGGGCAGGCCATTGTAGCCTCCGGCATCGTAGCGATATTTCCTGAGATCGATCCGCAAAAAAATCCTGTTGGTATTTTTAGTCTATTGGTTAGTTTAGACACGCTGGTGCAAGCCCGCGATCGGGTGGAAATTTACCGTCCCTTGCAGGCTGATCCGAAGGAGTCGCGGCGGCGGCGGGCGGAGAAAAAACGCCGCCTCAAACCGCAAAAGCGGCGTTTCAAGCCACTTAGGAATCGAGGTGTTAAACGCTAAATGTATGACTACGGGATTACCGGACTGGAGCCAAGCTCGCTGTCATCGATTTTTTCCAACACGTCATCTTTGAAGGTAAGGGTGAGGCGTTGTTTTATCATTGGCGCGTTGGGTTTTTTGAGGGTGTAGATATAGTCCCAGCGGTTGCGATGAAAGGGGTCTTGAAGAAGCGGGGTGCCCATCAAAAAACTCACCTGTTTTTTATTCATGCCCAGAGTGAGTTTTTTAACCTGTTCGGTCTCAATCACATTGCCCTGTTGTATATTGGGCCGGTAAGCCGTACAAGCGGACAGGGCGCTACATAACATTACTAGGGCGGCGGTTAAATTTCGCATGGGGTGGCCAAATCGCGGTATAATTCGCGCCGATCATACCCCAAACCTTCGATCATGTCTGCGGGGGACTACCATGGAAACATCAGATATTAAAAAAGCCGGGCTCAAGGCCACGGTGCCGCGCATCAAAATTCTGCATATCTTAGAAAACAGCCAACGTCGGCATATGAGCGCTGAAGAGGTTTACAAAATGTTGCTGGAAAGTGGCGACGATATTGGGTTGGCGACGGTGTATCGCGTCTTGACCCAGTTCGAACAAGCCGGGATGGTCAAGCGTCACCATTTTGAAACCGGGCAGGCGGTGTTTGAGATCGAACACGGCACCCACCACGACCATATCCTGTGTGTGAAATGCGGCCGGGTGGACGAGTTTGTCGATGAAACCATCGAACAACGGCAACGCGCGATTGCGCAACAAAAAGGTTATGCGATGACCGATCACTCGTTGTATATCTACGGTATTTGCGCGCAGTGTCAGCAGAAAAAACCGGTATAGTAATTTTTAAAAAGATCACTGGCGTCGAGCATCGTTGCAGATTCACACCTGTGCGCGTTCGATCATCTCTTGGGCATGGGAGCGGGTTTGTTCGGTGATTTGAACGCCGCCGAGCATGCGTGCGATTTCGTCCACGCGTTGTTGTTTTTCCAAAGGTTGGATTTTGGTGACGGTGGTATTTTTGTTGATGTGCTTGCTGACTTGTAAATGCTGGTGACCCAGTGCTGCGACTTGCGGCAAATGGGTGACGCATACCACTTGGCGGTGTTGCCCCAAGGCGCGCAATTGCAAGCCGACCAATTCCGCCACCCGACCGCCGATGCCGACATCCACTTCATCGAAGATCAAGGTTGGGATACGCGCGGCTTGCGCGGTGATGACTTGAATCGCGAGGCTAATCCGCGAGAGTTCTCCCCCGGAGGCGATTTTGCTCAAGGGCCGCAGCGGTTGGCCTGGGTTGGCACTGACCAAGAATTCAATCTGTTCACGGCCGTGGAGGGAGTAATGTTCTTCATTCAGAGTTTCGAGATTCACTGAGAATTTGCCACCTTGTAGGCTCAGACCCTGCATACTGTCGGTGACTTTTGCGGTTAATTGTTTGGCGGTTTTGATTCGACTTTGAGATAAGGTGGCGGCCAGATCAAGGTAGCCCTGTTTGGCTTGGATCACTTGTTTGAGCAGGGAGTCTAAATGAAAGTCCGCGTGTTCGAGTTGATCGAGTTCGGTTTGTAGGCGGGGTAGCACCGTGGCCAATTCCTGCGGCGGCACGCGGTGTTTGCGGGCCAGTTGTAAAATATCCCCCAGACGTTGTTCGACTTCGGTCAAGCGTGCCGGGTCTAATTCTAAATCATCGGCATAGCGGCGTAATTCGCCGCCGGCTTCTTGCAAGGCAATCAAGGCGTTGTTCAGCAGTTCTTGTGTGGTGGCGAGTTTAGTGTCCAACTGCGCGAGGGATTGTATTTCGCTGACGCAGTGCGCCAACATTCCCTCGATCGCCGTCTGTTCATTTTCGGTTAGCGCTTCCAAACACTGTTGCACGGTGTGTAATAATTGATTGGCGTTGGCCAAGCGTTTGTGGTCTTGTTCTAAAGCGGCATATTCCCCGGCTTGCACGTCCAGGGCTTGTAATTCTTTGACTTGATGACGCAGTAAGTCCAGGCGTTGGTCACGATCACGGCCGGCACTGCGCAATTGGTCGATCTCGCGTTCCAATGCTTGCCACTGCTGATAGGCAGACGATACTTGTGTGACCAGCGTGTGGTGAGCGGCGTAGTTATCCAATAATTCGCGTTGTATATCGCGGCTCAATAAGGATTGGTGTTCGTGCTGGCCGTGCAGGTCAACCAGCATTTCGCCCAATTCGCGCAGTTGCGCAATTGTCGAAGGGATGCCGTTGATAAACGATTTAGACGGGCCGGTGGCGCTGATGGTACGGCGGATAATACATTCCTCGGCACTATTCATCTGGTGATCGACCAGCCACTGTTCGGCCTGCGGTGCGTCGTGGGTGCTAAAGCTGACGCTGATCTCGGCCTTTTCCGCGCCGTGACGAATCACCAGCGGGTCGGCGCGATCTCCCAGGGCCAGGCCCAAGGCATCCAGTAGAATCGATTTGCCCGCGCCGGTTTCACCGGTGAGCACGCTCAGACCCGGTTCAAATTCAATATCCAGTTTATCGACGATGGCGAAGTTCCAAATGTGAATATGGGTCAGCATAGCGCCTATTATACCTGTTCGCCCCAGTGCAATTTGGCGCGTAGGGTTAGATAATAATCGTGTTTCATGGGATGGATGAGCCGCACCGTCTGGGCCTTGCGTTGTATCATGACTTTGTCCCCGGACACCAGCCCCATGTTGATCTGGCCGTCACAGGTGACCTGCGCTTGGGTATGGGGCCCGTCACAGACAATGATTTCAATCGTGCTGTCGCCATCGACCACGATCGGCCGGTAGCTCATCGAATGTGGGCAGATCGGCACCAGTTCGATGGCATTCATGTCCGGCTCGATGATCGGGCCGCCGCCCGAAAGGGCATACGCGGTTGAGCCGGTGGGGGTGGAGACGATCAGGCCATCGCCGCGCATGCGATTGAGCAGCCGGCCGTTGATATAACATTCGGTTTCAATCATCCGCGCCACATCCCATTTGTGTACCACCACATCGTTAAAGGCGTCGCTGACCGAGGGTTCTTGTTGTTTGTGGGTAATCGTGGCGGTAAGGATCATGCGGTGTTCTTCCAGATAATTACCGTCAAACACTTCCGTCAGGCGCTCGGTCATATCAGCGGGTGAGATGTCCACTAAGAAGCCTAAACGGCCGAGGTTGATCCCCAGGATAGCGGCATTAAAATTCACCAGTTCACGGGCGGCGCCGAGCAGGGTACCGTCTCCCCCAACGGTGATAACCAAGTCAGCCTGCTGGGCGATCTCCCGCATGCTGGCAATGGGGTAGCCATGCATCGCGATATATTTGGCGGTGACGGCTTCCAAGAGGATCTCGCAGCCGCGGCCGCGCAGAAATTTCCCCAGCTGTAACACAGCGGCGGCCACCGCAGGTTCGCCATACTTCCCTATAATGCCTATGGTGTGAAACGCCGCAGATTTCATCTCAATCATCCTAATTATCCGAAGTGCACACGTTAGCATAAGCCGGCGCGGCCAGGCTATGGAGCGTCCGACACCTTGACTTGTGGTTTGCCGGGTTGCTACTTTTTCAATTAGCACTTAACGTAGTTGATTGCTAATACCCCAGCCAAGGTGATTTGACCGAATGCCGCGTCGTCCTAACCCACCTCTTTCGGTCGCCTTGACCAACGAACGTGCTCAAGCCCTGCTTAAGACGCTGATTGAGCGGTATATCCGCGAAGGCCAGCCGATCGGTTCGCGTACCCTGGCCAAAGATGCCGGCATGGCCTTATCGCCCGCCACGGTGCGTAACGTGTTGTCCGATTTAGAAGACTTAGGGCTGATTAAAGCACCGCACACCTCGGCCGGGCGGATCCCCACGGTGCGGGGTTACCGGCTGTTTGTGGACAGTCTGTTGACAATCAAACCCATGCGTAACCTGGAGGTCGAGAAGCTCCGCCAGGAACTCATCTGTGATCTGACCCCCGAGGCCGTTATCAACACGGCCTCGGCGATGCTCTCCAAGATTACCGGCTTGGCAGGAGTGGTAACCTTGCCTAAGCGCGGCAGTTTACGCTTGGAGCATATCGAGTTTTTACGCTTGTCTTCGCGTAGGATCCTGGTGATTCTGGTGGTGAACGGCCAAGAAGTGCAAAATCGGGTGATCCACACCGAGCGTGATTTCAGCCAGGCGGAATTACAAACCGCCGGAAATTTTCTCACTGCTGAATTTGGCGGTGGCGAGCTCACCCAGATCCGCGAGCGATTATTCACTAGCATGCAGCAGGCCCGGGATGCCATGCAGTCTATTATGCAGAACGTCATGAGTATCACCGATACGGTGCTGGCGCAGCAGCAGCAACACGATTATGTGATCGCCGGACAAACCAATCTGATGGGTTATGCCGAGATGAGTGATATGGATAAATTGCGGCAATTGTTCGAGGCGTTCCATCATAAGCGCGATATCCTGCACATTTTAGATCAGTCGATTTCCGCCGAGGGCATGCAAATTTTTATCGGCGATGAATCCGGTTACCAGGCCCTGGACGAGTGTTCGCTGGTTACCGCCCCGTATAAGATCAATGACGAGGTGATCGGGGTACTGGGCGTGATTGGACCCACCCGGATGGCCTATGATCGGATCATCCCGATCGTCGATATCACTGCCAAGTTACTCAGCGCGGTATTGAAACCCGAATAATCGCCCCTATATCGCGCGGGATACTGAATACGACCCTCGATACCAATTATAGTGGTCTACAACGACGTAGGGAGTTTGCATGAATGAACACGATACGGCCGAATCCCAGGCCGCGACATTAAGCTCGGAACAACCGTCCGCTGCGCAACCCACGGAGGTTGCGGTTTTAACGCAGACCATTACTGAACTGCAACAGCGTTTAACCACGGCCGAAGCCAAGGCCAACGAACACCGTGATGCGATGTTACGCGCCATGGCCGAGGCCGATAATATACGCCGCCGTGCCGAGCGCGATGTGGAAAATGCGCACAAATATGCCCTGGAGCGTTTTGCGCAGGAATTATTGCCCGTGGTGGATAGCTTAGAAATGGGCCTGGTGGCGGCTACCCAAGGCAATGAAGTTACATTGCATACCCTTAAAGAAGGTGCTGAACTGACCCTAAAGAAATTCGAATCGGTGTTGAGTAAGTTTAACGTGGCCACCATTAATCCCCTGGACCAGCCGTTTAATCCCGAATTGCATCAGGCAGTGTCCATGATCCCGGCAACCGACAAGTCACCTAATACCGTGGTGACGGTGCTGCAGAAGGGCTACACCTTGAATGAGCGGTTGATCCGGCCTGCCATGGTCATCGTGGCACAGGGGTAAACGGCCGTAGCACCTAAGCGTAGCGAGTTTTAAGCGATTGCCTTGAAGTTTACGGGGGAATCCCTACATCGATAACACGAAAATTTGGTTTGACTGAATTAACCTAATTTGGAGAGCAAGGAAATGGGCAAAATTATCGGAATTGACCTGGGTACCACTAATTCCTGTGTGGCTGTGATGGAAGGTGGCAAGCCCAAGGTGATTGAAAACTCGGAAGGGGCACGCACCACGCCATCGATTGTGGCGTTTAGTAAGGACAGTGAAGTGTTGGTGGGACAATCCGCCAAACGCCAGGCCGTGACCAATGCTAAGAACACGTTATACGCTGTGAAGCGGCTTATTGGCCGAA
Organism: Gammaproteobacteria bacterium; assembly: GCA_016194635.1. Classification (GTDB taxonomy): domain Bacteria; phylum Pseudomonadota; class Gammaproteobacteria; order UBA6429; family Thiohalophilaceae; genus JACQBC01. Next base: position 7,932 of record JACQBC010000026.1, read on the forward strand.
AGTTTACCGATAACGAAGTCCAAAAAGATATCAAAATGGTGCCGTATAAAATCATCAAGGCGGACAACGGCGACGCCTGGGTTGAGGTCGATGGCAAGAAAATGGCCCCGCCGGAGATTTCCGCCCGGGTATTGCAAAAAATGAAAAAAACCGCCGAAGATTATTTGGGTGAGCCCGTCACGGAAGCGGTGATCACCGTCCCGGCCTATTTCAACGACTCCCAACGCCAGGCTACTAAAGATGCCGGCCGCATCGCGGGGTTAGAAGTCAAACGTATTATCAATGAACCCACCGCGGCCGCGCTCGCCTTCGGACTAGACAAAAAAGAAGGCGATCGCAAAATTGCCGTTTATGACTTGGGCGGCGGTACCTTTGATATTTCCATTATCGAGATCGCCGAGATTGACGGTGAACACCAGATCGAGGTGTTGTCCACGAATGGCGATACGTTCTTAGGTGGTGAAGACTTTGACATGCGTATCATCGATCACATCGTGGAAGAGTTTAAGAAAGAGCAGGGCATTGATCTGCGCGGCGATCCGTTGGCGGTACAGCGCCTGAAAGAGTCCGCCGAAAAAGCCAAGATTGAATTGTCTTCCAGCGCCCAGACCGATATCAATCTACCCTATATCACCGCCGATGCGGCGGGGCCGAAACATTTGAACATGAAACTCAACCGCGCCAAGCTCGAGTCGTTGGTCGAAGATTTGATCGCCCGTACCATGGAGCCGTGCAAGCTTGCGCTTAAGGATGCCGGTGTCACCGGCAAAGACATTGACGACGTAATCCTAGTCGGCGGTCAAACCCGTATGCCCAAGGTGCAAGAAGTCGTGAAAGAATTCTTCGGCAAGGAACCCCGCAAGGACGTGAACCCGGATGAAGCCGTCGCCGTGGGTGCTGCTATCCAAGGAGGTGTGTTAGGTGGCGAAGTCAAAGACGTGTTGTTGCTCGATGTTACTCCGTTGTCGCTGGGAATTGAAACCCTTGGCGGCGTGATGACTAAACTCATTGAGAAAAATACCACGATCCCCACCAAGGCCAATCAGGTGTTTTCAACCGCGGATGATAATCAAACCGCGGTGACCGTCCACGTATTGCAAGGCGAGCGTGAACGGGCGGCGGCCAACAAGTCGTTGGGCAGATTCGATTTAAGCGATATTCCACCGGCACCGCGCGGTATGCCGCAGATTGAAGTCACCTTCGATATCGATGCCAACGGCATCTTGAATGTTTCAGCCAAAGACAAGGCCACCGGTAAACAACAATCGATCGTCATCAAGGCGTCCAGTGGATTGTCGGACGAGGAGATCAAACGCATGGTTTCCGATGCCGAAGCCCATGCCGCCGAGGACAAGAAGTTCCATGAACTGGTCAATGCCCGTAACCAAGGCGAAGGGCTTATCCATGCAACCCAGAAATCACTTAAGGATTTAGGCGATAAGGTGCAGGCAGCGGATCGGAGCAAGATCGAGGCGGCGATTAAGGATCTGGAAGCCGCCCTCAAGGGCGAGGATCTGGATGCCATCACCGCCAAGACCGCCGCCTTGGGCGAGGCCTCGGGTAAGATGGCTGAACAACTGTATGCCCAAAAAGGCGCGGATGCCGCGGCGGGGGGAACACCGCCCCCGGGTGCGAAGCCAGGTAAACAAGACAATGTGGTCGACGCCGAATTTGAAGAAGTCGACGAGAAAAAATAACCCCTAGCGAGTGGCTAGCCGCAGCGGGCGAGGTGGCTTTAACCGGCCACCCGTTATCTGCGTTTGGCTATTGGGATTGATATGTCAAAACGCGATTATTACGAAATACTTGGAGTTGCCAAAAACGTCACTGAGGCCGATCTAAAAAAGGCTTTTAAACGCTTGGCGATGAAATACCATCCCGACCGTAATCCTGATAACAAGCAAGCCGAAGAAAAATTTAAAGAGGCCAAAGAGGCCTACGATATCCTTTCTGATCCGCAAAAACGTTCGGCCTATGACCAATTCGGTCATGCGGGGGTGGATCCGTCGGCGGGTATGGGCGGCGGCGCGGCAGGGTTTGGCGGGGCCTCGTTTGCGGATATTTTTGGTGATGTATTCGGCGATATTTTTGGTGCGGGTGGCGGCCGTGGCCGTTCGCGTGCCCAGCGTGGGGCCGACCTGCAGTATAACCTGGAGCTGAGCCTGGAAGAGGCGGTACAAGGCAGCAAGGTCGATATTCGCTTTCCCTCCCACGTCCCCTGTGATGAGTGTGGGGGTAGCGGTGCGCGCAAGGGCACCAGCGCCACCACCTGTACCACCTGCGGCGGTATGGGGCAGGTGCGGATGCAACAAGGGTTTTTTTCACTGCAACAGACTTGCCCGCGTTGTCATGGGGCGGGCAAGATGATCACCGATCCCTGCCTCAAATGCCACGGCCAGGGCAAAATGCAGAAGGCCAAAACCCTGTCGGTTAAGATCCCCGCCGGGGTAGATAGCGGAGACCGGGTGAGGGTTTCCGGGGAAGGCGAAGCGGGCGAGCAAGGCGGCTCGACCGGTGATCTATACGTGCTGATCAATGTCCGGGAGCACCCTATTTTTAAACGCGACGGGAATGATCTCTTTTGCGAAGTCCCGGTCAGCATGTTCACTGCCAGCTTGGGGGGTGAATTTGAGGTGCCTACCTTGGAGGGGCGGGTTAAATTGAAGATCCCCGCTGAAACCCAATCCGGTAAGCTGTTCCGTTTGCGTGGCAAGGGGGTGCGTTCCGCTCGCTCGAGTGGGGCGGGCGATCTACTATGCCGGGTTACGGTGGAAACCCCGATCAACCTGAGTAAAAAACAAAAAGAACAACTGGCGGCGATTGAAAAAGAATTGCACGACGAGGGTGTACAACATAGTCCGCAAACGGCCTCCTGGTTGGGTAATGTCAAAAAATTCTTTGAGGACATGAAGTTTTAAGTGGGTTTGGTACAATTTTTTCCTATACTTGCCGATACTTAAGTCAATGTAAATTCCCGACATGGGCGAGCCGTTATGGGTGTACTGGATGATTTACGCCGCAAGGCCGAAGAACAACGCGCGAAACAACAGCTGGATAGTGCCCAAGCTATTCCCACACAGGACTTCTATCTCAAGGAATTATTGCCACGCCTGCAAGCCGCTTTGGGTTATTTCAAGGAGCTGTGCGAACATCTGAATTTTGTTAAACCGGAAATTTTCGCCAATTACCCGATCCAGCCTGAAGGCCGGTTCATGCCGTTGCGCCAAGGCGATTACAAGGTTCATACCGATAGCACTAAAGAATTCAAGGAGCTGTTATTCCGCTGCAGTTGTAGTTTGGAACAACCATTGGCGGTTACCCTGCTCGGCAAGGAAAAGATACTAACCTACAGCAGCGAACTGGATCGCTTTAATCTTAAATACGAACGTAAGGATTTTAAAGACGCTAATTTTGAATTAGAAAAAGCGCAATTTAACCTCGAAGGGCCGATCAATGTCTCGGTGATGTTTCGCGCCGATATTGAGGCGCGTACCCTGCGGGTGTTATTACGCAACGTCGAACAGCCCGGCATCGTGCAACACCCGCTCAAACTTGACCACATCACCAAGGATTTTTTCGACAAACTGGCGGCGTATATATTACGCCAGAGCAATGAGTTATTGCGGTTGGACATCACCGATTCACACCGCGAAGTGATCCGGCAAAAAGTGGCCGCCGAACAACGCTTACGCGCCGAAGAACTGGCCGAGGCGGAACGCCTAGCGGCCGAAGAGGCCAAACGCACGGCGGAGCTGGAGAAACAAAAAAAACTTCAACTCAAACACTTGACCGATCTCAAGCATTTAAAAACCCTGGCGGATAATCCCAAACTCAAAAATCTCACCGACAACCTCAAGGGTTTATTCACTAAGAAATAATTTTCCTGCGGTCGGGTAAATTGCAGATTTGCCAGTTGTGGGTTCTGTCAGTATTATCCGATCCTTCGATTCAATTTGAGTAGGTATCCTCAGCATGATCAATGTGGCAATCACCGGCGCGGCCGGGCGAATGGGGCGGGCCTTGATCGAAGCCGTGTTTAAGACCAACGGCTTGCAATTGCGGGTGGCGTTGGAACGTACCGGTTCGAGTCTGATAGGGACGGACGCGGGTGCATTGGTAGGGGTGGGCAGCTTGGGTGTGAAATTGAGCGATAACCTTGCGAGTGCTATCCCACATTTCGATGTATTGATCGATTTCACCCGGCCGGAGGTGTCGATGGCGAATTTGGCCCTCTGCCGCCAACATCGCAAGTCCATGGTGATCGGCACCACGGGGTTTAATGAATCTCAGCGGCAGGCGATTACCGATGCGGGGCGTGAGATTGGCATTGTATTCGCGCCCAATATGAGTATTGGGGTGAATCTGTGTTTTAAATTATTAGAGATTGCCGCCAAGGCCTTGGGCGATACGGTCGATATCGAAGTGCTTGAGGCCCACCATCGCCACAAAGTCGATGCGCCCTCCGGCACGGCTTTACGCATGGGCGAGGTCGTGGCGCATGCCTTGGGACGTGATCTAAAACAATGCGCGGTGTATGCCCGTCAAGGTCATACCGGCGAGCGGGATCGCAACAGCATCGGATTTGCAACCGTGCGTGGCGGGGACATTGTGGGTGATCATACGGTGCTGTTCGCCAACGAGGGTGAACGGATTGAGATTACCCACCGGGCGTCCAGCCGGATGACCTTCGCCAACGGGGCGACGCGGGCCGCGCAATGGCTGATCTCCCAGCCGCCCGGTGTGTACGATATGCAAGATGTACTAAATCTTCGCGTTATGAATTAATCTCGTAGACACTGCCACGCGCCATACAGTAAAATTTGCCCATCCATTGGTTGTATTGAAAGAACCGATTTTCAAACGGGAGTGCATGCTTGTGCCTCCCGTTTTTCGCAGGTGAGTACTATTTAGGAGGGCCGTTGAGAAAACCGGCGCTGTTGGCACTGCAAGATGGAAGTGTCTTTTACGGAGAATCCATCGGTGTTGATGGACTCACCGTAGGCGAGGTGGTTTTTAATACGGCCATGACCGGTTACCAGGAAATCCTGACCGATCCTTCCTATGCACGCCAAATTGTTACCCTGACCTACCCGCATATCGGTAATACCGGTACCAATCACGAAGATGAAGAGGCGCAGGCGTTGCATGCCGCGGGTTTGATCGTGCGTGATCTACCGCCGGTCGCCAGCAACTGGCGTTCGCAAGAGCCGCTCTGGGCGTATTTACAACGCCGCAAGGTCGTGGCCCTGGCCGGCATTGATACCCGCAAGTTGACCCGGATTTTGCGTGAGAAAGGCGCGCAGAACGGTTGTATTCAGGCGGGAGAGGCACTCGACCCGTACGCCGCCATCGGTGCGGCGGGTAAATTTCCGGGCTTGCTGGGCATGGATCTGGCCAAGGTGGTGACGACCACGACGGCCTATGAGTGGGATGAAGGTCAATGGCAGCGCGGCCTAGGTCATCCGTCTACTGCATTGAATTCGCGGCCTTACCATGTGGTGGCCTACGACTTCGGTATCAAGCGAAATATTCTAAGACGGCTGGTTGATCGCGGTTGCCGTTTGACCGTGGTGCCGGCTCATACGACCGCCGCCGAGGTTTTAAACTTCAATCCCGATGGAATATTTTTATCAAATGGACCCGGCGATCCCGAACCCTGCGATTATGCCATTCACGCAATCCGGGAATTGAGCGGCAGCGGTATTCCTATTTTTGGAATTTGCTTAGGGCACCAGCTATTGGGACTGGCCAGCGGGGCGAAGACCGTCAAAATGAAATTTGGGCACCACGGCGCCAACCATCCGGTGCAAGATATCGACACTGGGCGGGTGATGATCACCAGCCAGAATCATGGGTTTGCCGTGAATGATACGACCTTGCCAAAAAATTTACGTCCAACCCACCGTTCTTTATTCGATGGAACCTTACAAGGGATGGAGCGCACCGATATACCGGCGTTTAGTTTTCAAGGCCATCCGGAGGCAAGCCCTGGGCCGCACGACGTGGCGGGTTTGTTTGATAAATTTATTAACCTGATAAAGCGGCGGCGGGGTTGAGATAAAGGTGGTAGGTTGCGGGTGAACCTGTGCGGGTGACTCGCTGTAAATACATCCCTGTACGCTCGACGGCCGCAGCCCTGCGGTCGGCGGTCACCCGCACAGGTTTATCCGGAACCTGCGCGTAAACCAGGAAAGTTTTTTACGAATTTATCGTAGAATGTAAACCATGCCAAAACGTAGCGACATAAAAAGTATCTTGATCATCGGCGCCGGTCCGATTGTGATCGGCCAGGCCTGTGAGTTTGATTATTCCGGAGCGCAGGCCTGTAAGGCGCTACGCGAGGAAGGCTACCGTGTCATTCTGGTGAATTCTAATCCCGCTACGATTATGACCGATCCGGACATGGCGGATGCCACCTATATCGAACCGGTCAACTGGCAAACCATCGGTATTATCATCGAGAAAGAACGCCCCGATGCCTTATTACCCACGATGGGGGGTCAGACCGCGTTAAATTGCGCGCTGGACTTGGCCAAGCATGGGGTATTGGAAAAGTTTGGCGTGGAAATGATCGGCGCTAAACGCGAGGCGATCGATAAAGCCGAAGATCGCGATCTGTTTCGCAAGGCGATGAAGAAAATTGGTTTGGATATGCCGCGCGCGGCCATCGCCCACAGCATGGAAGAAGCCTTGCAAGTACAAGCCCAGGTCGGGTTTCCCACCATCATCCGTCCGTCGTTTACGCTGGGCGGTAGCGGCGGGGGGATTGCGTACAATAAAGAAGAATTCATGGAGATCTGCGAACGTGGCTTCGATCTTTCTCCCACCCGTGAATTATTGATCGAAGAATCGGCGCTGGGCTGGAAAGAGTACGAAATGGAGGTGGTGCGCGATAGCAAGGACAACTGCATCATCGTCTGTTCGATTGAGAATCTCGACCCGATGGGTATCCATACCGGCGATTCGATCACCGTCGCCCCGGCGCAGACCCTGACCGATAAAGAATACCAGATCATGCGTAATGCCTCGATTGCGGTGTTGCGCGAGATCGGCGTGGACACCGGCGGTTCCAACGTCCAGTTTGCGATCAATCCCGCCGATGGTCGCATGATCATTATCGAGATGAATCCACGCGTGTCGCGTTCATCGGCGCTGGCCTCCAAGGCCACCGGTTTCCCCATCGCCAAGGTCGCGGCCAAACTCGCGGTCGGTTATACGCTGGATGAACTCAAAAATGATATTACCGGCGGTGCGACCCCGGCATCGTTTGAGCCCAGTATTGATTATGTTGTCACCAAGGTACCGCGGTTTACCTTCGAGAAATTTCCCCAGGCCGATGCGCGGCTCACTACCCAAATGAAATCGGTGGGCGAGGTGATGGCGATTGGGCGCAGCTTGCAAGAATCGCTGCACAAGGCGTTGCGTGCCTTGGAGATTGGCAGCGATGGGTTCAATGAGAAATTGGATCTAAGCCGTGAAGATGCCAAGGATATCTTGCGCGCCGAACTCAAATCCGCCGGCCCGCACCGTTTATGGTACGTGGGCGATGCGTTTCGCGCCGGGATGAGCGTGGCCGAGGTGCACGAGTGGACCGCGATCGATCCCTGGTTCTTAGTCCTGATTGAAGAACTTATTCAAATAGAAGCGCAGGTGCGTCAGCAAGGTATGCGTGCCATAACCAAGGAACGTATGCGGGTGTTAAAACGCAAGGGCTTCTCCGACAGTCGCCTGGCAAAACTACTCGAAGTGAGCGAAACCGAATTGCGTGGCTTGCGGCAGCAACTGGGTGTGCGACCGGTGTATAAACGTGTTGATACCTGCGCAGCGGAATTCGCCACCCATACGGCCTATATGTATTCTACCTATGAAGACGAATGCGAAGCCGCCCCCACCCAACGCGATAAGATCATGGTGTTAGGCGGCGGTCCCAACCGCATTGGTCAAGGTATCGAGTTTGATTACTGTTGTGTACACGCGGCCATGGCGCTGCGTGCCGATGGGTACGAAACCATCATGGTGAATTGCAATCCCGAAACGGTTTCGACCGATTACGATACCTCGGACCGGTTGTATTTTGAGCCGCTCACGCTTGAGGACGTGCTCGAATTGATCGACCTGGAAAAACCCAAGGGGGTGATTGTGCAGTTCGGTGGCCAGACACCATTGAAACTGGCACGTGCGCTCGAAGCCGCCGGGGCACCCATTATAGGTACGACACCGGATTCGATCGATATCGCCGAGGACCGTGAGCGGTTTCAAAAATTGGTGGAGCGGCTTAAGTTGCGGCAACCGCCCAATCGTACCGCGCGTACCGAGGCCGAGGCGATCACCCACGCGCTGGCCATCGGTTATCCGCTGGTGGTGCGGCCTTCTTACGTGCTTGGCGGGCGCGCGATGGAGATCGTGTATAACGAGGCTGAGTTAAAACGTTATATGACCGAAGCGGTACAAGTCTCGAATGATTCGCCGGTGTTATTGGATCGTTTTCTCAACGACGCGATCGAGGTGGATATCGATTGTGTCAGTGACGGTAACGACGTAGTGATAGCGGGTATTATGCAGCACATCGAACAGGCGGGGGTGCATTCGGGGGACTCGGCGTGTTCGTTGCCGCCCTATCAACTTTCGCAGCAATTGCAGAATGAGATGCGCCAGCAAGTAAAACAAATGGCGCGTGCGCTACAAGTGGTCGGTCTGATGAATACCCAGTTCGCTATTCAGGGTGAAACGGTGTTCGTGCTGGAAGTCAACCCACGCGCCTCGCGTACTATACCGTTCGTCTCCAAGGCCACCGGGGTGGCTTATGCCAAGATCGCGGCGCGCTGCATGGTGGGGCAAAGCCTGCAGCAGCAGGGGGTAACCCATGAAACCATTCCGCGTTATATGTCGGTAAAAGAAGCGGTGTTTCCGTTCATTAAATTTCCCGGGGTGGACCCGATTCTGGGACCGGAGATGAAATCCACCGGTGAGGTGATGGGGGTGGGCATGGATTTTGGCGAGGCCTATGCCAAATCGCAAGTGGGCGCGGGCGAAAAGCTACCCACCACGGGTAAAGCTTTTTTAAGCGTGCGCGAAGCCGACAAACAGGGTATTTTACGCGTTGCCCGGCAACTTACCGCATTGGGGTTTAGCTTGGTGGCTACCCGCGGCACCGCGCGCGAGCTTAGCGCCGCGGGCTTGCAGTGTGCTATCGTCAACAAAGTCGCCGAGGGCCGCCCGCATATCGTGGATATGTTAAAAAATAATGAAATTGTGCTGATCGTGAATACCACGGAAGGTCGGCAGGCGATCGCAGATTCGTATGCGATCCGTCGCACCGCCTTGCAACACAAGGTGACCTATACCACCACCTTGGCGGGCGGCGAGGCCCTATGCAGTGCGCTGCAACCCAAACAATGGAGTCCGATCATGAGTCTGCAAGAATTACATCGGGAATTTCTCACATGAGCCGCCCCCCAATGACCTCAGCAGGCGCGGAGCGGTTACGCGCTGAGTTAAAAGAACTCAAATCGGTGCGGCGCCCGCAAATCGTGCAGGCCATCGCCGAGGCGCGTGCCCATGGTGATTTGAAAGAGAACGCCGAGTATCACGCCGCGCGTGAACAACAAAGTTTTACCGAAGGCAGGATCCAGGAAATCGAAGCGGCGCTGTCGAATGCGGAAATTATCGAGGTTAAATCCGTCGGTGCCAACGCCGCAGGCAAGATCGTGTTTGGCGCCACAGTGAAACTCATCGATGTCGATAGCGAAAAAACTGTGACCTATCAAATCGTTGGGGAGTTAGAAGCCGATATTAAACGCAATCTTATTTCGATCACCTCACCGATAGCCCGCGCCCTGATCGGTAAGTCCGAGGCGGATGTTGTCAAGGTTCAGGCTCCGGGCGGGGTGCGTGAATACGAGATCGTCGACGTTTCTTACCTGTAGGCGTAAGCCTATGGCTGACAGGGAGGTTGCTCTTACCCGCCGGATCTGGCTAGTGCTGGTGCTGTTTTGGGCCGTGGCCACGGCGCTTAACGCCGCAACCTTGCGCGTTAGGATTGAGGGAATTGATTCCGATCTGCAAACCCAAGTGCGGGCCTATTTAGCCATCAGCCGCGAAATCGACAGCAGCGACCTGCAAGCCGCGCGACTGCAACGTCTGCATAATCAAGCCCCCGAACAAATTAAAACCGCTCTACAGGCGTTTGGATTTTACCGCGCCGAGGTGCACGGCGAACTGGTGCATAACGATGAAGGTTGGGAGGCGACCTACCAGGTTAGCCCCGGCGCGGCGATCCGGATTAAAAACCTACACGTTAGTGTGCAGGGCGAAGGTGAACAAGACCCGGCGTTTATTACTCTGCTGGCGAATTTCCCACTTGCCGAGGGACAGGTATTGGAGCACGCCCGTTATGAGTCGGCGCGCGATATCCTGTTACGCTTGGCCAATCAACGTGGATATCTTGACGCTACGTTAACCCAGCATGAGGTGAAGGTCGATCTGCCGGATTATTCAGTCAGCATAAACTTGGCCTTGGAGACCGGACAACGGTATCACTTCGGGGAGGTCTTTTTCACCAAGACCCACATGGATGAGCAGTTATTAAAGCGCTATGTAAAATTCAAAACGGGTGATTTCTACAGCCCAATAGAAATATTAAAGCTTCAAACTGCCTTGGGGGATAGCGGCTACTTTCAACGCGTGGAAGTCCGTCCCAATAAAGAGAACCCCACGGACAATCAAATTCCCATTGAGGTTGATCTACAGTCGCGTTTGCCGCGGCAGTGGCGGTTTGGATTGGGCTATGCCACCGATACCGGTCCGCGTACCACGGTCAACCATACCCGCTTGATGGGTGATGAGGGGGATAAGCTCAGCGCGGATCTATTGGTATCACAAAATTTACGCCGCATCAGTACCGTCTACTCGATCCCATTGCAAGATCCCGTGACCGAGCAATTGAGCTATGGGTGGCGTTACAGCAATGAGATCACCCGCAGTTATGAGAACCACATTACCGGTGTGAATGCGAGTTATAGCTCGTTGTGGCGCGATTGGCGGCGTACCGTAAGCTTATTATTAGATCGCGAAGTGTATATTGTCGCAGGTCAACCCGAGGCCACTAAACAAATGCTCTACCCGCTGGTAAGCCTGGATCGGGTGCGCGCCGATGATCGATTACAACCGCGTCATGGATCGCGGGTTCACTTGGAATGGCGAGGCGCCAATGAAGGGCTGTTTTCCGATACCAACTTTAGTCAATTCCGCGCTGGGCTGAAGTGGATCGACGCACTAGGCCCCGAGGGGCGGGTATTATTGCGGGGCGATTTTGGTACCACCAACGTGGCGTATTTGGACCGCTTACCCGCCTCGCAACGTTTCTTCGCGGGCGGGGATAACAGTGTGCGGGGTTATTCCTACCAAGAACTCGGGCCGGTGAACGCCGCCGGGGTAGTGGAGGGAGGTAAGCACTTGATGGTGGGCAGTATCGAGTTAGAACACAATCTCAGTACCCACTGGAGCGCCGCCAGCTTTTATGACGTGGGCAACGCGGTGAATGAATTGAGCGATAAACTGGCGCGCGGCGCGGGCTTTGGGTTTCGATGGAAATCGCCAGTGGGTCCGGTGCGGCTGGATTTCGCTTGGGCCTTGAGTAAACCGCAGGATCGGTTTCGGTTGCACATCATCATCGGACCGGATCTATGAAACGTAGATTAAGACGGCTTGCTCTAACCTGCAGTGTTGTACTGTTACTGGGCTGGTATTTTTTCTTTGAGACAACCGCGGGACTGAATTTTTTATTAAATAAAGTAGTGGCCCAGTATGCGTTGCAATTCAGCGTTGCCCAAGTGACCGGACAGGCCAGCGGTCCTTTTACGCTACAGGGGCTGCATTACCAAGACAAACACCTACAACTGACTATCGATACGTTGGAGGTGGATTGGCGTTTGTTAAAACTTATTGGACAGTCCCTAGATTTAAAAACCCTAACGGCACGGGGAGTAGAGCTACGTTTATTACCAACAAGCGGGATGACGGCGGATACAAATGTTATTTTGCCTATTTCAATCAACGTCGACCAGGCCCTGGTGCAAACAATTCGTATCTATGCCGCTAACAGCCTACAACCGGTCAGTATCGACACGCTCCGGTTGCGCGCTCAGGTCAAGGGGCAGACTTTGAGTTTTGAGCAGTTGGATCTGGCCGCCTATCAGGGCGAGCTACACAGCCAAGGCAAAGTGACCTTGGACAGTACGCTTTCCATGCAGTTTACGCAGCAATGGCAGTACCGTCCGGAACGGCTACCCGTGGTGATGGGCCAGGGTGTCATCCGCGGCACTCAACAACAGCTTGAGATTGAACAGCACATCGATACCGGCGTGCACGCCACGCTGCGGGGACGGGTATATCAGCTTTTCAAGGATGTAAAGTGGCAAGCGGATATCAACCTGCAACAGCTGGAATGGAAGACTTGGTTGCAGCATTCACCCGCTTTACATACGGCAGGAACGATCGCGGCCAAGGGTGATTTACAGCGATTACGTGTGGATGCCCAACTGCTGACCCAGCACCCCACCTTAGGCCGGTTGGCCACCCAGCTAAGCGTGACCTCGGAAGATTGGTTTAAACACTACCAACCTACCTTGGACGGACAGTGGTTGGACGACCAGCGGCTGAAGGCCACGCTGAGCGTCACGGGTGAGGGCGATCGGGATACGCTGCGGTTACAACAGGTGTATGTTAAAACCAGCGAAGGGGATGTTCGCGCCAATGCACAGTTCAGCTGGCGGCCACATTTACAAGCCAGCGCCCAGGTTGCTTTGCACAATTTTGATACCAGCCTGTTTTCACCGGCGTGGCCGGGACATGTGGGGGCGCAATTCACGGTCAACACCACGTTACAACACAACACTCCCAACATAAACTTGGAATTACACGCCCTCACCGGTGAACTGCGAGGTTATCCACTGCAAGGCAGAGCCAAGGCACAGTGGCGGACGCCCCACTTGAAAATTACCCAGTTAGATCTCGCCGTGGGTAAGAGTGAATTTTCGTTGCAGGGTAATTATGGGCCGCAATGGGATCTACACGCCCGCCTGCGCAGCCCGAATCTCAACACCCTTTATCCGGATGCCAGCGGAGCGCTGCAGGCGCGGTTGGACATTCAAGGTGAGCACAGCCGCCCGTGGGTCCGGGTCCATTGGCAGGCCACTACCCTGGAATATCAAGATTATTTTGTCGATGCTTTTTCAGGGGATGTTGAAGTGGACCTGGCGCGTAATGCCACATTGCAAATCGTGCTGCAGGCCAAGAACCTCTCTTACCTGGATTGGTTTTGGAAAACCGCTAGCATGCAAACCACAGGGGATAACGCCCGGCATGAAATCAGCGTGCGCTTTGATGATCAAGCGGAACATGTGTACGCCCATGCGGTGGGAAGTTATCGGGCCTTACGCTGGCAAGCAGAGTTGGATCAACTCGATATCGCCCAGCAAGCCATCGGTGAATGGCAATTACAAAGCCCCGTCCAATTAACCGCCGCGCCGCATCACTACGCCATCGACAAACTATGCCTGCAGCAAGCGGCGGCTAATTTGTGTACCGATCTGGATTGGACAGATAGCGATGGGCATGCCACGCTGACGACACAGGAGGTGCCCGCGGCGATCATGAATCCCTGGTTACCCTTTGCCACGAAACTTCAGGGCAAGGTAAATATTACCGCAGGTGTGACAAGCTCCCAGGAGCTGGGCCTAACCGCGCATCTTGATCTGTTATTGTCGCAAGCCCGCGTGCTGTTGGCCACTGCACAGCCCACTACCCTCAGCTTTGCCCCAATCCACGCTCAGGCCGATTTAAACCCCGCTGGGCTTGAGGCCCGATTGGATTTGCCACTGCAATCCGGGGGTAGCGTGGTTGCCGCGCTCAATTTGCCGCAGTGGCGCTACACCTCAACACTGGACCCTGCGCAGGCCATGCAGGCCAAACTACGACTGACTGACCTCGCGGCGCAAACCGTGGCGCAATTTTTTTCCGACCTGGGCCAGGTGGAGGGCAAACTCAATGCCGACATTACGGCCACAGGCAGTATCGGTGAACCACAGGTAACCGGCGAGGCGAGTTGGCGCGGGGGCAATATCACCTTCGCTTCGCAGGGAGTCGGATTACACGATATCAATGTCACCTTGAGCAGTGCGGCCTCCAACACCTTAAAACTCAGCGCCCGTGCGCGTGGGGATGATGGTGATCTACAAATTGAAGGCAGCACCCAACTACAATCCGCTAACCACTGGCCCACAACGCTGCATTTGACTGGAAATTCTCTGCAAGTGATGAATACCTCCGAGGTGCGTTTATTCGTTAGCCCAGACCTCACGATTCAATTACAAGGTAGCTCGATCACCATTCGCGGCCAAGTACAGATTCCCCGCGCGCGGTTACGGCCGCGCAATTTATCCGACGGCAGCGTGGCGTTGTCACGCGATGTCGTAATAGTCAGTAATACGCAACCCCAGACGGTAGACGAACGCTGGAAGGTGAGTACCAAGATCCGCGTGTTGCTGGGAGAGGGTGTGGATTTTGATGGCTTTGGTGTTAACGGTAAACTCAGCGGCAATTTACAAATTATCGATGAACCCAATCAATTGTCGGTGGGGCAGGGCGAGCTTGGAATTAAAGACGGTATTTACCGCATGCGCGGACAAAATCTTACTATCAGTCGCGGCCGATTAATTTTTGCAAATAGTTTATTAGATGATCCGGGGGTTGATCTCGAGGCATCACGGGTTATCGGCACGATCACCGCCGGGGTGCGGGTACGGGGGACACTGAAGAAACCGGAGTTGAGTATTTTTTCCGACCCCGCGATGGCGGAATCGGACGCCTTGTCGTATGTATTACTCGGCCATCCGCTCAATCAAGCCACCGGCGGTGAAAGCGAGGCAGTACGTAACGCCACCACCGCCTTGGGTGTCATGGGAGGAGATCTGCTGGCGCGGGATATCGGTGGCAAATTGGGCTTGGATGAATTGCGTGTCGAGGCCGGCCAAACCACCGAGCAAACCGCACTGGTGTTTGGTAAGTATCTCTCCAGCCGATTATACGTGCGTTATATCACGGGGATTGTTGAATCGAGTAACCTGGTGCAATTGCGTTATCAGTTGACCAAGAATATTCAAATCCAGACTGAAGGGGGCTATCGCGGGACTCAATCGATCACCGGCGGGGATATTGTTTTCACAATCGAATATTGAGGCGTTGTATTATGACTGAGTCACATGGACAGGAGACCCTCCCACCAAGACACGCCGTCAATCCCTCCCTGTAGACTCGACAGCCGCATCCCTGCGGCGGACGGTCTTGATGGGAGGGTCTCCTGTCCATGTGACTCATTAGTAAGCAGCGTTATTAACCACGACGGCGTAGTGTAAAGCGCAAGGCACGGTAAATCGTAAACGGATCCGGTACCTCGAGTCGTAAGGCGATGGGGGTGACGTGGTTGACCGCCATGCCGAGGGTTATTAACGGTAAGGGGCTGATGACGATCTCACGGGCTTGTTGCCAGGTGGCGCTATCCCCACCCAGCAACATATGTTCCAGCAGTAACTTGTTATGCGCCGAAAGGGTTTCATCCATCCCCGCGCACGCGTCTACGACCGTCATTGCCACCTCACCTACGAATTACCGTCTACGTTAACGAACTACTGTTAAAAAACACTACAAGTTTCATGCCAGTGCCGACGGAGAGAGACCCTGGCCGTTACAGGGGTAGATAAAATCTGGTGACGTAGTGGTTTTTAGCGGCACGGCTAGGTATTATTCGGGCACATTTTTAACGGAAACCCTAACCATGAAAACCCGTAACAAAGCCCTGTTGAGTCTATTCGCTGTCATTATTCTGGCCATTGCCGCCGGGGTGTATTACTTTGCTTCCAATCTCGACGCGCTGGTAAAGGCCGCCATTGAAAAATACGGTAGTCAAGCGACCCATACCCCAGTGCGCGTTGACAGGGTCAAAATTACCCTGCTGCAGGGCGAGGGCACGATCCGTGGTCTAAGTGTTGCCAACCCTCCCGGTTTTAGTGCAGCGCCGGCCTTTTCCTTGGGGGAGATCTTAACCCGTATCAATACCAAGGCCCTGACCGATAAAAAAATTGTTATCGATGAAGTACGGATCATCGCGCCGGTGGTGGTCTATGAAATGAATGCTGAACGTCAAAGCAATCTGCTGCTGTTGAAGGAAAACTTAACCGCCGGTGGTGCTCCGTCCGCGCCGCAGGAGCACAACACCGAGGTTAAACCCATCACCCTGGTCATCCAACATCTGTTATTACAAGACGCAAAATTGCATGCGACGATAGTGCCGTTAAATAACCGCCAATTGGAGTTGAGCCTGCCGGCATTGGAATTGAACAATCTTGTTGGTACCCCGGCACAGATTACCCGCCAAGTGCTCAGCCGGGTTATTGAACAAGCCAAAACCGCCGTGCAACAAAGCGCGGTTGGACAAGAAATGGAAAAATTAAAAACCGATGTCAAAGAAAAGATCGACGCTAAAAAAGATGAGATCAAGGCCCGCGCCGTTGATAAGCTGGAAGAACAAAAGCACAAGGCCAAGGAAAAACTCAAAGGGTTTTTGGGGCAGTAGGTTTTCACGAATTAGGTTAGGCGGCGGATTTCACCTGATTACGCCCGCCGTGTTTGGCGTTGTACATCGCGGCGTCGGCGCGCGCCAGCACCGTATTGAAATCAATATCCTCATCGCGTAATGATGCCACGCCGAAACTGGCGGTAATGGATAACACCAGGTTGTCCAATCGCATCGGGGAGTTTACTAAACTCTCACGCATGCGTTCGGCGACATACATGGCGTTGGCCTGGGGGGTGTCGGGTAACAGCAACACGAACTCTTCACCTCCCACGCGCCCAAGACAATCAGAGTCGCGCAGCCTGGCTTGGCATACCTTGCCCATCGCGCGTAACACCTGATCGCCCACGGCGTGGCCGTATTCATCGTTGATGGATTTGAAATGATCAACATCGATCATCACCATCGACAGCGGCCGCGAAAAACGCCGGGCGCGAGAAAATTCTTGTTCTGCGCGGTGCATAAACGCCTGACGATTGAGCAGTCCAGTAAGGCTATCGGTGGTGGCCATATTCTCCAGCCGCGACTGCATCTGCTTGTGCTCGGTCAAGTCACGTTCGATCGCCGCGTAGTAGGCCAGCTCGCCTTGTTCGTCAAACAGCGGTACCAGATTAATGTCCAGCCACAACTGGTTACCTTCTTTGTCGTAGTTGAGGATTTGGGTGCGGATCGCCTTGCCGTTGCGCATTGCCTGCCGGATTTTGTAGCGGGTTTTATCGTCGGTGTCCGGGCCTTGTAATAATTTTGGGTTTTGGCCGATGACCTCTGCGGCGCTATAGCCCATCAGCTGTTCAAAAGCCGGATTGACGTAGACGATTTTCGGCCCACCTTCTTCTAACGGGGTGGCATCCATGACCATGATCACATCATTGGTATTGGCGACCAAACTGCGAAAAATCCATTCCAGCTGCATAACACTACCTGACCCAGGGGGGACACAGAAAGAGTATCGACCACTGCGGGCATGTTTCTGTAAATTGTTACCTAAATGTCAAACCGGATCACAGATTCAGGTTTTGTGATGTAGTTCGCGATCTTATGTCCCTAAAGATAAAATAGCCTGCCAGTTGAATGCGGTACCAAGCGCTGCAGTCAATCGTAACCCGACTTTTGCTTCGCGGGCATTGCCCGGCATCGCTTTTTGCGGGGCCAGGTAGGGGCCCCTTACCGGCAATGGCAAGATAGGGATGTGATGCCCCTGCCTCATTGTATAAACTAGGGCATTGAGCCGTTAAACCAAGTGGTTGGGATTTGGAAAATTTCTATAATAAGCAGGATCAAACTATGACCATCAATACTCTTACCAGTAGTATCACCGGCGTAACGGTTTTTACCGATCGTGCCCAGGTCACGCGGTGCGCACAGATTACCTTGGCCGCGGGGGAGCATACACTGCAGTTTGATAAGTTACCTTCACGGCTGGATGCTGACAGTATCCAGGTTAGCGGCACGGGAGGAGGAGTATTGCACGATGTGAAATGCGCGAGCCAATACCATGCACGTTCGCCGCATCCGCAACTTGCTGCTCTGCAAACCGAACTCGAGACCTTTGAAGATAAACAACGTGAGGTGAGTGACCATCTCGCGCGGGTGAACAAGGAGCGCCAATTCATCGAACACATCATCGAAACACTCACACACAGCGGCGATGAACCCAATAACTACCGGTTAGAACCCGAACGGTGGATTAAAATGGTGGAATTTTACCGCGAGCGGTTAACCGTCTTGGACAGTGAACAACGCGGATTGGAAATTGAAAAACGGCAATTGGATAACGAATCGCGCCGCATCCAACACCAAATAGCGGATTTGCACCACACTGATACTACGGATCAAGATTATTATGTGGAGTTAACGGTAAATCTGACCACTCGCAGTGATATGGTGATCACCTTGCGCTACATGGTGCACGGACCGAGCTGGTATCCGGTATACGATCTGCGGGTTGACAGCGTTGCTAAACAACTTGCCATCAGCTATATGGCCATGGTGCAACAGAGTACGGGTGAGGCATGGGAGGATGTTGAATTGCAGTTATCCACCGCGCAGGCCCACATCGGCGGTGAACAGCCAAAACTCAACCCGTGGCGGATCGCTGAAGGGTCGCCGCCACCGGTTGCGGCTACACTGGATTCACCGCGACGCATGCGCAGCAAACAACTACCCGATGAAGAAACCATGTCACAACTGCACGAACCCGCAGAGTTTTTGGAGCAGTCCTATCGTAGCGCCGCGGCCGCGGCTCCCGCCCCAATGGGGACTCCTATCGCTAGCGTGGTAACCAATGCCACCGCCGTGGTGTTTATGATCCCAGGCAAAAAAACCATCAAAAGTGACAATGAGCCCCACCGGGTGACGGTAGTGCAGGAACGTTTTCCGGGGTATTTCCGCTATTCGACGGTCCCCAAACTTACCGCGCACGCCTATCTTAAGGCCAAGATCAAGAACACCAGTGTCTACCCATTATTACCGGGCGAGACACAAATCTTTTTAGACAATCAATTTGTCGCTAAGGGACACTTAGATTTAGTCGTCCCTAGCGAAGAATTTTGGATCTCCTTGGGTGTTGACGCGTCGATTAAAGTGGAATACCAATTAGTACGTCGCCTGCAAAAACAAGCAGGGCTGGTAAATAAGACAACGCGCTATGAATACGATTACAGGATTACCATCGTCAACAATAAAACTACGGTTGAAGACGTGGTGATCTGGGATCAAGTCCCGATTTCCTCACACGAAAAATTACAAGTTCAACTTATTGAACCAGCCTATCGCGGTGATAGCGATGAGTTAAAGAAAAATGAGCTCAATTATTTGGAATGGTTTTATCAACTCAAGCCCGGTGAAAAACGTGTTATTCCGTTTAATTTTGTGGTGGAGCACCCTGTCGGAATGCGGGTGGATGGATTGTGAATGATATCTGGCAGGTGTTTGAGATACTGACAATAGTATCCGCCGCGTTGAGATCGGTATGAAAAAACCGGATAACGACAAATTAAATCAGTTGGCGATAGAATCGCGGCGTAACCGCGAGCGGCGCGAACAAGGTTACCGTGAACAAGCGCTGAAACTGTACCCACACATTTGTGGGCGCTGCGGCCGTGAATTTAACCGTGAAAATCTCCATGAATTGACCGTCCACCACCGCGACCACAACCACAGCAACAACCCGCCCGATGGCAATAACTGGGAATTGCTGTGCTTGTATTGCCATGATAATGAACACCAGCGGCAGCTAGAGGCACAGCAAGGCCATACTTCTCCAACCCGTAGCCCTAAGAAGACCGCGTCAACCTTTAATCCATTTGCCGATCTTAAATCAATGCTCGATCGCAAAAATCATGATAAATAAACCGGCGCGCGGCGCCGCTGGTATGAAGATACCCTACGTTGTCCGGAGGCCCTAGATGCCCGGGCACGTACAGTAGTTTTTCAATACGCGACGCGTGGATCAACTACCCAGAGGGTCGGTTCCGGCATCGAGTTCGTCCCGATCGTAGTGCCCGTCCTCGTCACGATCGATCCCCATCCAGACCCCCGATCCCGGTGGCACGCAGGTGAAGGTCAGCGTTTGGTTGTTACTGTTCACCACGTTGCGCAGTTGTGTATCGGACAAGACTTGGGCTTGCCGGTCGCTCTGATAGCTGCCGTTGGCGAGCAGTAAGAAACCCCGCGCTTCGCCGTTGATGACACCTTTGACGATGAGGTCGCACTCGGTACGGGGTGTGGTTACCAAGGCCCGGGCCCGCAGCAGATCGATCCGGTTTGCGCTATCCACACCGCTGGTGGCGCTGAGGGTGATTTGTTGACCGACGATTGGGGCCAAATTACTCTCCATTGCCAGCACGAAATCGATAACTTGGCTGCGTTTAGTATTGTTAATAATTGGATCCGGATCGAAACGAAATACTTTGCCCTGTAAGAATTTGTCGAGTGTGTCCATCCCGCCGTCGTGCATGAAACCGAATCCGCGGATTTGATCGCCGTAGTTGAGCGTATCGGTGGAAAATCTTCCGGAGTTACCAAACTTGCCGATCTTTTGGTAAAGATTACGCAATTGCGGTACCTTGAACTGCTGGGAAATGTCCGGGCCTTCGATACTACTCAAGCCGCCTGTCCCGAAACGACCATTCAGCGGATCGAGCAGATGGCAGGTATTGCAAGTAAAGAGGGTACCGGTGGTAATATCGTTAAAATAAATCCGTTGCCCCTCGGCTTGACTTGTCGTCAGGCTATTGTCCAACGCGCGGATCGGATTCGGTGGGTAGGTGAGCTCCAAGGCAAACTGCGCGAAGGCCTGCATATCCGCGGCCGGCAGCGGCGCGTCGCGACCGACCAGCCCGGGGAAGGCAACGTTGAAATCTTTGAACGCGCCTAACTCCAGGCTTTCACCCGCCGCCGCGCTGGCCCCGGTACGGTCACCGCGCCAATGCATCGGACCATTACCTTTCAGTCCGCGCAGACTCTGGGTAGTCATCGGTCCCTTCATAGGATGAAATACGGGCGATGGCGGTGTCAGGCGTGGATCGACGAAACGATTGGGATTGCTTGCCACAGTATTGGTAGGATCACCTAGATCCCAGGCAAGTCCATCAAAATCACCAAACACATGACACAGACCGCAGGAGGAATCGCCGTGGCTTGAGGTGGCCGTTGCATTGTACAGAAATGGCCGACCCATCACGACTCGATCCGGTTCCGGGTTATACAGGGTGAGGTGGGCGGTTTCGAGTTTAGTCGTGGTGTTGATCGTGGAGATACCGTTATCAAACCGGGTGAGCACATAGAGTCGGTTATTTGTGGCATCCAAGACGATCCCGGAGGGTCCACCGGCGGTTAAACCGATTTGATTCGCGGCGGACGGCATAAACGTATCGTTTTCCAGTGTCTGGGTATGGTAGATGGCCACCTTCTGCGAGCCAAAACCGGTCACGTACAGGGTACTGCCATCGGCGGAGATCGCCATGTCTTGCGGCTGGGCTAGGGCCAGATCCCGTTCCTGTTGGGTGCCGCTGGACTGGCTGTAATTGATGTGCTTATTCAAATGCCGTGGTAAAACACTGCTGCCGTTAATGACGGTAATGCGACTCTCGACGAAATGGCCGCGCACGGTCGTGCTGGTGGTGGTACCGGGGCCCTCGAAACGCGTCAGGTTTAAGGCGTTGGTATTGGTAACATATAGCGCACCGCTGAGCGGGTTCGTGATCATATTGAACAAGGTAGTGCCTACCCCGGACCACTGTGCGGTTACCGCCGGTACGTTGAGATTGGCATTGATGGCGAAGACATCGTAATCCGGCAGGGAAAAATGTACCTTGCTGTTATAACGGGTACCGTTTAAGTCGGTGCTGTTGCCGGTGTCGTCGATCCAGTTGCTGCCATCGAATTGCACGATCAGGCCGGTGTCCGGTTGCGTAACACCGCCTACATTTTGAGTGGGTCCGCGTTTATTGAGGTTGTCTTCACCCAGGGTGGTGGTGCGGTTGCCGGAGAGAAACACCGCCGCATACACCGTATTTCCGTCCGGGCTGACAGCAAGCGCGCGAGGGGTGTCGCCGAACAGGGTGAGGACGGTAACGGGATCCCCACCCAGGGTGTTACCTACCGCCGTGGTATTAAACACCCAGACATCGGCGCGACCGATACCGGCCGTGGTTAACTGCGGATTGCTGGGCGTATCGTTGGGGCCGTTCTGACCGCGGTGCGCGGTGGTGATGAAGGCGAACTTTTTGTTGGCGGCGGCGAAGACGATATCACGCGGTTCATCACCGACCAGCAGCGTGCGTGTTACCCGTGGTGGGCTGGCGCTGACGTCCACAATACTGACGCTGTCCGACAGATGGTTTACCACCCACACCTCGCTGTTGCTCAAGGCGGCGACCGCTGTGGGCTCCATACCTACGGGAACGGTCGCGCTGTGCGTCAGGCCGGTGCCGTTAATGGCGTAGATCTCGAGCGTGCCATTGGGCGTGTTGGTGGCAAAGAGTTTGCTGCCGTCGGGCGACAGGGCCAGGGGCCGTACCTGGCCGGTTTCAAAACTAACAAAGTGACTGCCTTTGTTCAGCTGCGTGGCTGGCGGTACCGTACCGCCGCTGTTTCCCCCGCCGCCACACGCTGTTAAAACAGCGATCGTCCCTATACCTACTGTTGTTGCAATCTTTCTCGCTCGCATCCTTGTTTTCCCCAATAAACCAGCCATCGAACCCTATCAGGGCATCGCTTACTGTACGTTGATCCACAAACTCTGTAAAACAGAGTGAACTCTACATTTTGTTTTAGGGTGTCGTCAAGTAGCGGAAGACGTATTTTTCAAAGAATAGTACAGTGCACAGGTGGTTGGTTAAAAATCAAGTCACAGGATAGTGG
This sequence comes from Gammaproteobacteria bacterium, assembly GCA_016194635.1. Lineage (GTDB taxonomy): Bacteria > Pseudomonadota > Gammaproteobacteria > UBA6429 > Thiohalophilaceae > JACQBC01. Next base: position 30,928 of record JACQBC010000026.1, read on the forward strand.
TTAGCATAAGATCCAATGTGTTATGGACCGAAGAGGCGGACTAGTTCGCAAGGATTATTTTAGTGCTGGGTCGTGTATAGTAGGAGTCCCCGTCTGGATTTAGAGTATTGTAAAAAATAATGCATCCTTTATATCGCCTGTTCACCTACGCCAGGCAATACCGATCACACGTAGCCCTTGCTTCGTTGTATTCCGTCCTCAACAAATTATTCGATGTCTTGCCAGAGATCCTGATCGGCGTGGCGGTCGATGTGGTGGTGAATCAAAAGACCTCGTTTGTCGCGCGTTTAGGGCTGGTGGATCCTAAGGATCAAATCGTTTTGCTGGCCATCCTCACCGTGGTCATCTGGGTATTGGAGTCGTTGTTTGAGTACCTGTATAGCCTGCAGTGGCGCAATCTGGCGCAGGATCTGCAGCATGACATGCGTATGGATGCCTATCGTCACGTGCAGAAGCTGGAACTGGCCTACTTTGAACGCAATCGCACCGGGAACCTATTGGCGATCCTGAACGAAGACATCAATCAGATGGAGCGCTTTCTCAACGGCGGCGCCAATGATTTGATCCAAGTGTTCTGCGGCTCGCTGCTGGTCGGCGCGGTGTTCTTTGTGCTGACCCACACACTAGCGCTGCTGGCCTTGGTACCGGTACCGTTTATTCTTTACGGGGCCTTCTGGTTTCAAGCCCGTCTAGCACCGCGCTACACGGCGGTGCGCGAGGCCGCAGGAGCCTTGGCGACACGGCTAAACAACAACCTCACCGGTATTGCCACGGTGAAGGCCTATACCGCTGAGGACTTCGAGGCTGATCATATTCGTGCCGGGTCGGATGCGTACCGGGCGCGCAACGCCGAGGCGATTCGCTGGTCGGCGGCGATCACCCCGGTGATCCGTATGGCGATCCTCGCCGGGTTCACCGTGACCTTGGTTTACGGTGGGTTTTTGGCGTTAAACGCGGAGATTGGTGTGGGCAGTTATTCGGTGCTGGTGTATTTGACCCAACGGTTATTATGGCCGATGACCCGCTTGGCGGAGATGACCGATCTGTATCAACGTTCGATGGCGTCGATTCAACGCGTGATGGATTTGCTGCAGACGCCCGTGAGTATTACCTATGAGGGAAAACACCTACCAACCAATTCAGTGCGCGGCGAACTAGAATTCAATCAAATCCGCTATAGCTATGATGGCAACGGTCTGCCCGCGATTGACGGGATTACCCTACGAATCGCGGCAGGCGAGACTGTGGCGTTTGTCGGCAGTACCGGCGGCGGTAAGAGCACGCTAGCCAAATTGTTGCTGCGTTTTCATGAGCCGCAACAAGGTGAGATCCGCCTCGATGGCCAGCCGATTAACGCGCTGAATTTACAGGACTTGCGGCGCGCGATGGGTTACGTGGCGCAAGATACCTTTCTGGCCGATGCAACGGTGGCGGAAAACATTGCCTATGGAACGAAGGCTACAGCGCACGCCGCGATTGAGACGGCGGCGCAGGCGGCCGAGGCGCACGAGTTTATCAGTGCTCTGCCACAGGGTTATAATACCCAGGTAGGCGAGCGCGGTATGAAGCTCTCGGGCGGGCAACGCCAGCGCCTGGCTTTGGCGCGCGCAATCTTAAAGAACCCGCCGATTCTTATCCTCGACGAGGCGACCTCGGCGGTGGATAACGAAACCGAAGCCGCGATCCAGCGCTCGCTCGATCGGTTGGTGGTGGGGCGCACCAGTTTGATCATTGCGCATCGTTTGTCGACGGTGCGTCACGCGCATTGTATCCATGTGCTGGACAAAGGCCGCATCATTGAGTCTGGCACGCACGCGCAGCTTGTCGCGCGTGGCGGTATGTACGCGGCATTGTGGCGTCTACAGACAGGTGAACGGATTAATTGAGATGTTTCTGGCATGAAGTCGATTCTGAGTTATGCTGTTATGCTGCTACTGGTGGTTGCCGCCGCGAGGGCCGGTACACCGGGCGAAGTAAATGAAGGCGGCCTGTTGCGCGAGGCTACTCTTTATGGGTTTGCCGGGGATTTCCGACAACTCTCCGAACTGCGCGGTAAACCCCTGATCATTAATGTCTGGGCGAGTTGGTGCGGGCCGTGTCGCGCGGAAATGAGTTCACTGGATCGGCTCGCGCAACGTTACAACGGTAAACAGTTCAACATCATCGGTATCTCCACCGATGATGACGCTGAAGCGGCCTTGGCGTTTATTGTACAAACCAATATCCAGTTTGCGAATTACCATGACCATGATCAATTGCTAGAAAATATGTTGGGCGCGGATCGGATCCCGTTAACCCTGCTGATCGACGCACAAGGACGGGTGCGGGCGAAAATCCACGGTTCGCGGCAGTGGGATGACCCCACGTCATTAAACCTCATCAGCAAGACCTTTGGTATAAAACTGTAAGCACCCGAGGGTTAAAAATAGCCGCGGTTGTTACCCGTTGGGTTGTTTTGAGTGCGGATCGCGTCGGGGATGATTGCGCTTATGCCGGTGTATTTGTCTAAAACAGCCGCGGGTGGGGTGCAAATATGTACCGCGCGGTAACACTCACGGTGTATTCGCGGGTTGCAGCAATAACACGGGTTCTAGCGGTACGGCGCCGGTCTCTGTCGTAAACCACAGCAGGCCTTCTTGAATCGTGCATTGCAATTGCAGGGTGCGATTCGCCAAGCCTGCCAGGGCCGAGGTGGCTTCCGTGGGTAAGCGTAATACCGTGAGGTTAGCAATACGCCCTAATGCAGCCTGCTGCTGTTGCCACCAGGGCTCTGCCGCACGGCCATAACCAATAATAACAACCTGTTTGGCACGACCGCTGGCTTTGCGGACGGCGCGTTCTTCGGGTTGGCCAACATCGATCCAACGTTCGATGTTACCGGTAAGATCTTTTTCCCAGAGGGTGGGTTCATCTTCACTGGAAATACCTTTGCCAAACGCAAGCGTATCGCTCGCATAGAGTGCAAACGCCAGTAACCGCACCATCACGCGCTCGTCAGTTTCCGACGGATGCCGCGCCAGGGTTAACGCGTGGGTTTGGTAGTAGTGGCGATCCAGGTCGGCGATTTGCAGAGTGATTTTGTAGAGGGTGGCGTTTAAGGCCATGCTTACGCCGCCACGATTTCGATGCGTGTTGTCTGGTACTCGACCACTTGGCCGACACGAAGCTTCGCAGTTTTACGGCTTTCAGCGTGACCATCCACCTGTACGCCGCCTGCGGCTACCAATGCCTTGCCCTGACCGCTGCTCGTGGCCAGACCAACGAGTTTGAGCAAATTACACAGTGCAACGTGTTGTGTTTTAAGTTGAAAGGTTATGGTTTGCATAACGTCTAGGCCCTCGTGAAGCGTTTATTTTAGCGTGATAGTACAACGCCGCCAATAGAAATTAATTTAAAATCTTGGCATTCTTTAAAAAGTTATGTCATAGCTATAAAGCGTTTTCGGTGTGCGAGATGGTTTGGCGATATACTACCAGCAAGAGGTATCTCATTGTAATGCCAGCATGAATGTGTAATGATAAATCCAGTGATTATTCCCTCGACTGGAGCCATCATGAAGAAACTTAAGCACGAGGCTGAGTTATTTAAAGCGGCGTTGCTTGCCGGTATGAAATATGGCGAGGAACGCGGCGCGGTAATATTTGAACCTACCGATTCAGCCAGTGAAAAAATCCTGTATGTCTATCGGTTATTAGTGCACGACAAAATTATCCAACCCCTGCCCGAAGATCAGGTATCACAACAATCCATGCGACATAAACTCGCGTTGTGGTATGCAAAACAATTACCCAAGGATCATCCGCTACTAAAATAAAAATCTACGGTTGCGCGGCCGTTGTGTCCAGCAGGGATTATAAATTGGCAACCTACAAAAACACTCGCGGTTAATTTATGCAGGTAGGGCAATGCGCCTTGACCAGACGGCCGGTATGATCAACGCGTTGCGGCCGTTGAATATCATCGCGCCTGCTCATGCTGGCATACAACTTCCGTTCGGCTTCGATGACGGCGTATTCATGTTGGTACGGGTAGAGCACATGGCTCATGCCACCTTGGGCGATGAATTCGCGGCTGTTGACCAACATACTGTGGGTATGCAGTAGTTCATGCAATAGGGCGTCCGCGGGCGAGGCGATGCACATGGGGTTATGCGCACAACCATTGTTCAACCGCAGTTGCGCAGCGGAACGGGTATTAAAATGCACTACCGCCGTGTCCACCTGAAAAATATTACCACTGGCCACCGTTACCCAATTGTTTTCGTCAAAGACCAGTTGCCAGTTTTTGTCAGCGAGCCGGTTTAACATGGCAACGACCTCGGGAAAATCACTGTAATAATTTGCAATCACTTTTAGGTCGTCGCTGATATAAATAGGATCATTGTCTTGTGGTTTATAATGCCGCTGTAAGATAACAAATACAGCGTTGGCGAGTTCAGATTTTATCTGCATCGAAACGGTGGGGGTGGGATTACCTAACCGGACGGGCTGTGGTTCGAGGCGATGGCGTACACCTTGACTGGAAATCAATTGTACTTCGATCTGCTGTGACGGTGGGGTGGCGTCGTGGTTCTCGTGTTCCACATCGGCGTGGGCGCTGTTTTCAAATAATAGGCTGAGCGTGAATAACACAATAGGGGCCCAATGCCTGCGTTCGGGTTGCCGGTGGGTTTCGTCAGCGGTTACTCGCCGGTCTTCTTGCAGCGCATAGCCCCGGTTGTTGTAATAGCGGCTCAATTGGCTGAACAGATCCGGCGCCTGGTTATGTAGCCCGTTGGGGTACACAATATGCGGTTTATTATTAATGACGCAGGGATGAACATAGACCTGCCGGTACGGCAACAGCGGTAATGATTCCTCCGCTCGTGCGGCGGCGGAATCCGACCGCGGCCAGTTAAAAACCTGCATTTTCATCAAGGAGTTACTCTCACAATCAAACCGTTCAAGAAGTCGCGTCAAATACCCAACAGTGTGCCGATGCCAGGGTTAAATAAAAATGCTGCCTGCTTCATGTCTATCGAACCGGGATCCAAAATGTTGAATCCATTTAGCCGGGTTTTTAGTGATCGCGGACACGTGAGTTTGCGGTAAACTCTCCCGCAGGCAAAGCAACACCGGCACCTAAGCACGAATAACCAATACACGTGCCCTAACTATAACCATGAATGAATTCATCCCCTTTATTTTCCTGAGTCTGATTTTCCCGCTGTTGTGGTGGCGCGACCACCATCGCGTATGGCTGCGTTATGCGTGGTTAATCGCATTGTTAGTGGCGCTGGCCGGGGGTGTTTACAACGGTAATATCTTATATCCGGGGTTAGTGGTAATCGTGACCGTGGGATTACTGGCCTGGAGCGCCGGCTGTGCGCGCTTGCCGATGTTGTTGCGTTGGATCAGCGGTGCAGGGTTTATAGTATGTGCCTTGGTGTTAGGCCTGCATCGAATGCCGGGGTTTGTGCCCCAGGTGATCATGCAAAACGTGCTGTTCACAGCCACGGCCCAGGCCTATACCCTGTCCTTGCATTTTGATAAGACGCTTGTGGGGGTGTTTATTTTGGGATGGTGGTACCCGCGCCCGTTATGGCACACGTCCTGGCGGGCAACGGTAATAACCTTACTCAGGTCGTTACCGGTGGTGATAGCGAGCGTCGTGTTAGTGTCGGTCCTGCTGGGGTATGTGCGTTTTGAACCCAAACTCGTTCCCGGCTTGGGCCGTTGGATCTGGGTAAATCTGTTGTTGACTTGCACTGCTGAAGAAGCATTCTTTCGCGGTTTAATACAGCGCTTGTTAATGCTAGGGTGGTCGCACCGGCCGCTGGGCAAATGGATGGCGACCGCGATTGCCGCTATTTTATTCGGCCTAGCACATGCTGGCGGGGGTGGCGGGTATGTGTTGTTGGCGGTAACCGCGGGTTTTGGCTATGGTACGGTCTATACGTTAACCGGACGTATTGAGGCGAGTATCGTTTGTCACTTTTCGGTCAATCTTATCCATATCTTATTGTTTACCTATCCTGCGTTAACATTCGTTGGGCGGGGATAAATACGCAGACCACCATGCACAAGCCCATTTTAGGGCAAAAATTATTGAATTTGGGATCGCCATCCTCCTTGAGTTCTCGGTATAATTCCGCGCCGGGCATTTTGCCCCATGACTACAACTACTTTTTTGGAGATAAGAATCATGAAAAAATATATTGTTTTATCCTTGGTCCTTGCGGCATTGGTTGGTTGCGAAAAGAAGGAAGCCCCTCAAGCCCCTGCTGCTCCAGTAGCTACCCCAACGCCAGCCCCTGAAGCTACACCGGCAGCGGCTCCTAGCACTGCCCCAACGATGGCTCCCACGGCCGCTCCAGTGGCTCCCGCGGGTAATAAATAGTTATCCCGGGATCGATACGGCAGGACATGCCCGGGTAGGGTGTGTCCTCCGTCCCTGATGTTTCATCCTCCATCACCTCCCGCTCTTCACCCCGATCAGATTGCCGTTTTACAGCGTTATTATCGCTGGCAGGCGCGCCTTTATGACGTAACCCGCTGGGGTTTTTTATTTGGACGCCGGGCATTATTAGATGCGATCGCGCTGCGGTCTGCCCCGCAACGGATCCTGGAAGTGGGTTGCGGCACGGGCAGCAATTTACTGCAGCTAACAAGGCGTTTTCCGCGGTCGAGCTTGGTTGGCATCGATGTGTCCGCGCACATGCTGGCACAGGCAAAACGCAAGCTCGCCCGTTGGCCCAATGTTGAATTACAGCAGCGTCATTATTTTGAGCCGTTACAAGCGTCATTTGATGTAGTTCTTTTTGCGTATTCATTGTCGATGATGAATCCCGGCTGGGAAGACGCAATTGCCGCCGCCGCGCAGGACCTGGTCAAGGGTGGACTGATCGCCGTGGTGGATTTCGCATCTAGCCCACAGCCGCTATTTCGGCATTGGATGGCGTGGCACCATGTGCATTTGGAGGGGCATTTGTTACCCGTGCTCAACAGGTATTTTATGCCGCTAGAGATTGCGCAGCCGCGGGTGTACGCAGGGTTGTGGCGGTATTTACGTTATATCGGGACGGCATCTTAAGTGGCGGCTCCCTAGTTCACCCCCGCGGCGCGTGCGTTTTCGCAGCGTTATGCTATATAGTTGTTTGCCGCATGTAACCACAGGGATCCTCATGAGTGATTCAACTAGACACCCCACTGACATTAAAGTAAATTTTAAATCTCCAGGCATTATAGCGGACAAACAACCCCACCAGGACCTGAACAAGGCCACGACCTTGCGGATCGCGGTATGGGGGGATTTTAGCGGGCGCGACCATCGCGCTGAGCATACGATTGATAGCCTTGCCAAACGGCGTTTAATCGAGGTGGATCGGGATAATTTTCAAACGGTGTTAGATAAATTTTCCATTGTGTTGCGATTAAAGCTCCATGACGACACAACGCCGACGATCGCTATTCCGATTCATTCGCTCGAGGATTTTCATCCCGACCAATTGTATCAACGGGTGGATATCTTTGATCGTTTGCGCGATCTGCGGCGGCGTTTGCAAGATAATTCGACATTTGCACAAGCCGCCCAAGAGGTGCAGGCTTGGTTGAATGCCGCTACGTCACCGCAGACAACTTGTTCCGCAGCGCCCTCACCCACAGCGCCTGCCAGTATCGCACTAGACAATTTACTCGATACCGTGGTGGGGATTTCGCAAGACACGCACCAGACCACCAGTTCGGTGTCCGGTTCGGTCATGGTGGATCGTTTGGTCAGGCAAATCGTTGCCCCTTACGTTGAAGCGCGTAGTGATCCACGCCAAGATCAGATGCTCGCGTCCATCGATGCGGCGATCGCCGCGCAGCTGCGATTTATACTGCATCATCCCCAATTCCAGGCGTTGGAAGCCGCTTGGTTGTCGCTAATGTTCTTGGTAGAGCGTATTGCGACCGACGCGGCGGTGAAAATTTATATACTGGATATTTCTAAGACGGAGTTAGACGCGGATCTATCCTGCAACGATATTACCAGCAGCGGACTGTACCAACGCCTGTGTGATCGCAGCCCGGAGGATCCAGGGTTTGATCTTTTCGTAGGAAATTTCAGTTTTGATACGCAAATTAGGGACGTATTGTTATTATCTCAACTTGGCGAGATTGCAGCGCAGGCCGGTACACCCTTGATTGCCGCCGCGCATGAGCATTGGTTAGGGTGCGAGTCTTTTGCGGTGACCAGCGCGGTGGAGGATTGGCAGTATCCAATTCGAGAAGGTGTCAGTAAGGCATGGGGTCTGTTACGCGCCTTACCGGTCGCCGAAAAACTGGCGTTGACGGTGCCACGGTTTCTGTTGCGTTTACCCTATGGCGAGAAATCCCGGCCCATCGATAGCTTTGAATTCGAGGAAATGCCCGCGCTGCACTGCCATTCCTGTTACCTATGGGGTAACGGCGCTTTTCTTAAGGCCGAACAGATCGCGCGTGCATTTACCGAAAAACGTACTATTGTTGATACAGATAACCTGCCGCTACACTCCTATTGGGAGGACGGTGAAAGCACCCATAAACCCTGCGCGGAAATCCAATTAACCGAACGGGGTGGGCAGCGGATAAGCCAACAGGGATTGATACCTCTGTGGTCGGTGCAGAACAGTGATCGTATCCGCTGTAGCGACTTTGGTTCGCTGGCGTTGTCGGGAAAATCAATATTCTAAAAGGATTTGTCCATGCAATAAGAGAATACCATGATCAATGTGCAAACATTGTTAGATGAAAAAGGCCATGCCGTCTGGGCGGTTCTGCCTGAAGACAACGTTTTTGATGCGGTTAAATTGATGGATAGTAAAAGCGTGGGGGCGCTGGCGGTGTTACAAGGTAAGAGTCTCGCTGGCATTATTTCCGAACGCGATTATGCCCGTAAGGTAATTCTTAAAGGGCGGTCTTCCAAAGAAACCAAGGTTAAAGAAATCATGACGCGTAATGTTTATTACGCGACGTTGGATCAATCTGTCGAGACCTGCATGGTGGTAATGTCAAAATATCATATCCGTCACTTGCCAGTGTTACACGACGATGAATTGATTGGCATGATCTCCTTGGGTGACGTGGTCAAAGAAATCATCAAAGAACAAAAGATTAAAATTGTACAACTTGAAAATACCCTGACCTGGCAAGAATCGTATTGAATTACATCAATGCTCAGTATTGAATGCCAGTTTGATTAAGGCCAGAACCTCGCTTTTAGCGTGTTCGGGGCTGCGGTAAATCGCAGCGGTTTTGGCGATAGGTTCGGTTGCGCTCTCTGGATAGTAAATTTCGGCATAGACCAGATTGGTCAGTGCATCGGTTATGGTTTCAATCCGAAGATTAATCATTTGTGGGGGGCTTAAATAGATAAAACAAGACTGTTGAAATTATACAACCGATCCAAACGAAGGGTTGACGCTGTCTTTGGGTGGCACAAGGCCCGCCAGATAACACCCTTGTCCTACCGGTCCGCCAGGGAACAATGCGTATAGGTATTTTAATCCCCCGCGGTCGGCGAATCTACGCTGCAGTGCCGTGGTAAGTTGGCGTGTGTGTAAGTTGTCGGTATAACGCTGATAGGTCAGACGCAGGGTTTCAATCACCTCCCAATGGTCGCGGGTTAACGCGATGCCCGCGTCATTGGCGCGTTGCTGGGCTAGGGATTTGTCCCAATTATCTTCCATGGCGGGGCTGTGGTGTATGTTAAATACCTGTTCTAACAGATCATCGGCGCTGCGAGTTGGTGTCGTCATGGCTTAGTCTGGTGTGTGATTAATTTAAACGGTTAGGTCGGTTATGCAAGTATAGTGTACTCTAAATAATTTTCTCGTGTCGAATGATTGTTGCTGTCGGTGTTTTGCCGCTTGCTGTGAAGCTCAAACCATGCCATAAGGGCCCACTAAGAACCTGACCCGGTATACCAATCGCGGGAAGTCATGCGGGAAGCTTATTGCCCGAGCAATTAGTTCAGGAGTTGGTTGATTTAAAGCTACCCTTGATCTGTGCCGGTGGGATTGGCAGCGCGGGGAATTTTGTACGGGCGCTGCAACCGGGGTATGCCGGGGTGCAATTGGGTACACGCCTGATTGCCAGTCACGAATGCCACGCCAGTGTGGCCTATAAAACCGCCATACTGCGGGCGCTGGCAGAGATATTGTCCATACCGAACGGCTCACCGGTATTCCCGTGGCGGTGATCAACACTCCCGATGTGCAGAGGCTAGGATTAACGGCCGGACGCATGGTGCGTTGGCTGCTGCGCGGCGCCAAACCCAAGCGGTTTATACGGCGGGTATACGCCCTGCTGTCGTTGTATCGATTAAAGCGGGGCTTGCTGCAAGAAGGCCCTCGCGCAGGCTATTGGCAGGCCGGCAAAAGCGTGGGCGGGATTCACGCGATTGAATCGGTGACGGATAATTTTGCAGCGTTTTGCCGAAGCCGTAGAACACCGCTAATGTTCCGCTGAGTATCCCACTAAGGCTGAGGTATATTATACAGCACGAGCGTCGGAGAAACCGCGTAAATACGCTGCAAACTCTTGTAATACTTTAATACCGCTTTGTTCGGCCTCGATACACCAAGCTTGCAAACGTTGGACGCGTTTGGCTTGGGGGTGGGTGGTGGTGCTGTTCCATAAATCTTTTAGGCGTTGTTGGGCTCGGTACACCGTGGCAATGGTTTGACTGCGAGCGGTGGCTTCGTTGATAAGCCCCAGCGCGGTGCTATCCAAGCGCAGGTCTTCGCGGGTCATCAATTTGCGGACCCGTTGATAGAGGCTACGGCAATACTGATCGGCGCGTTGCCGTTCCTGACTCAATACCGGCTTGATGACATGCCGCCCATAGAGTTTAACAACGTGGAAACGGTTACGCACAATAGCGCGTACGGTATCAATATCGATCAAATGTTTATTGAGTTCGTGGCGTATCTTCGGGGCGATATTGATTACCCGTGCTAACCGCAATAGACCCAACATGCGAATATAAAACCAGCCGATGTCGAATTCCCACCATTTACTGGAGAGTTTGGCCGAGGCTGGGTAGGCATGGTGGTTGTTATGTAATTCTTCGCCACCGATGAATAATCCCCAGGGGCTAATATTGCGTGAGGCATCGCGTGGTTCAAAACTGCGATACCCCCAATAATGGCCCACGCCATTGATAACGCCGGCCGCCCAGATAGGTATCCACACCATTTGCACAGCAAATACCGTAATGCCGATGACACCGAACAATAGAATGTCGAGCAACAACATGCTGATTAAGCCCACGAAAGGATAGGGCGTATAGAGGTACCGTTCGATCCAATCGTCGGGTGTACCTTTGCCAAATTTGTCTAAGGTTTCCTGATTAGCCGCCTCGCGCCTGTAAAGCTCGCTGCCTTGCAGGAGTAGCGTTTTTAAACCATAGAACTGCGGGCTATGAGGGTCTTCAGCGGTTTCACATTTGGCGTGATGTTTGCGATGAATCGCCACCCATTGTTTGGTCACCATGCCGGTGGTCAGCCACAACCAGAAGCGGAAAAAATGGCTGATGAGAGGATGCAGGGTTAATGATCGATGCGACTGATGGCGGTGCAGATAGATTGTCACCGCGGCGATCGTGACGTGGGTTAAGAACAAGGTGGCAAGAATTATTTGAAAAGTGGTTAGATTAAGGAGGCCTTGCGTTAATATGTCCATGCGGTACTCGTAGTAAGAACTTATGTGCAAGTATAGCGTAAAGTCACGCTGATTACACCTGGTTTGGCGCTAGGGGTTGTGTACTGTTACAAAGTATCACAATGGGCAGCGACTGGTATTAGCCGGTTTTACTCAGGCGCGCGGCCAGGTGTTTGTGATCCACCCGCAATTGATAACTGCCTAAGGCGATGATATCCCCCGGTTTAATGATGTGTTTACCAATACGTTTACCGTTGATATAGGTGCCGTTGGTGCTGTTGAGGTCTTCGATATAAGAGACTAGAAAATAAGTGAAAATCCGGGCGTGATGGGAGCTGACAGTTTTATCGTCGATATAGACTTTGTTATCGGGTGCGCGCCCTAAGGTTAATTCCCCCGAAACTAATTCTGTGATATGTGTCGGATCTGTAACATGTTGAACAATGATGCCTGACATATGGAGGTATCCTTTAATGTGTTATTGGTTGTCGCTAACAACAGCAAATTTTAGGCCAAGAAAACAGCCCAACATCAACGGGGCGGATAAGATGCTCCGTTCACGACCCTGTCCTTGGAGTTTGCACTAGGCTTATGCGTCGCAGGGAACAATGCGACAAGTTATTATAGACGAACTCTCAAAATAAGTCATTCTGTCGAGGTCCAAAATCCTCTGTATCATTGGATAAAATTGGATTTCACATCCTCTTGTGAGAGTAAATTTACTGATACAGAATTTACCTTCCAAATATCCTTGGCGTATTCTCGAATACTACGGTCGGATGAAAATTTGCCGCTGCGCGCGGTATTGAGTATCGACATGCGGGTCCAGCGTTCCTTGTCGTGATAGGCCAAGTTCACTTGGTTCTGGCAATGGCAGTAGGCGGCAAAGTCCCGCAGGACCAAATACGGGTCGTGGTAGAGCAAATTATCCAGCAGTGGTTTGAATAATTCGCTATCACCGCGGGCAAAAAAACCACTGCGGAGCAAGTTGATCACTTCATGGAGTTCGGGATTTTGCTCATAACAATCCCATGGGCGGTAGCCTTGTTGATATATTGCGGTAATTTCTTCGGTGGTTAGTCCGAATAAGAAAAAATTCTCCGCGCCTACCTCCTCACGAATTTCTATATTGGCCCCATCCAGGGTGCCAATAGTAAGCGCGCCACTCATGGAAAATTTCATATTGCCGGTACCCGATGCTTCTTTACCGGCAGTGGAAATTTGTTCGGATAACTCCGCGGCCGGGTAGACCCGTTGCCCGGTACTGACATTGTAATTTGGCACGTAGATAACCTTGAGTTGATCGTGCACGGTCTTATCATTATTGATGATTTCACCCACGGCGGTGATCAAGCGGATTATCAATTTAGCCAAGTGATACCCAGGCGCGGCCTTGCCACCGAAAATGAAAGTGCGAGGGTGCATGCTAAAGTGTGGATCGGTTTTGAGCCGATGATACAGTGTTATTACGTGCAAGATATTCAAATGTTGACGTTTGTATTCGTGAATCCGCTTTACCTGAACATCAAACATGGAATCAGGGTTGACTAACGCTCCGGTATGATGCCGTAGGTAGCGCGCAAAGTCGTACTTATTGAGGCGTTTAATGTTGCGCCACTCGTTACGAAAATTGCTGTCGGCGGCGAAGTTCTCAAGTTGGCGTAATTGCGCCAGATCGGTTACCCATTCATTGCCGATGGCTTGATTGATCAACTTACTCAGACGTGGGTTGCTGAGCAATAACCAGCGCCGTGGAGTCACCCCATTGGTTTTGTTGCTGAATTTTTCCGGCCATAAATCATAAAAGTCTTTTAATACATCCTCGGTAAGCAGCCGGGAGTGTAATTCCGCGACCCCATTGATCGCGTAACTGCCGACACAGGCCAAATGCGCCATGCGCACATAACGCTCACCGCTTTCGTCAATCAAGGAGAGGCGTTGTATCTTGGTTTCATCCACAAAGAAACGGATCCGCACTTCGTCAAGAAAACGCGCGTTGATGGCATAAATTATTTCCAAATGCCGCGGCAAGACACTACGAAACATCTCTAGCGGCCAACGTTCCAGCGCCTCCGGTAATAGGGTGTGGTTGGTGTACGCAAAACTTTGGCAGGTAACCGACCAGGCGCGATCCCAGTCGAGGCGGTGAATGTCGACCAACAAACGCATTAATTCCGCAACCGCAATGGCAGGATGGGTATCGTTGAGCTGCACGGTAAACTTTTTATGAAATTGATCTACCGGGATATTTTGCACTCTTAAAATACGTAACATGTCTTGCAATGAACAACATACAAAAAAGTATTGTTGTTCCAAACGCAACGCCTTGCCTTGCTGTTGTTCATCATTGGGATAAAGCACCTTGGTGAGGTTTTCCGAGGTCACTTTTTGATTGACCGCGCCGTAGTAGTCACCACGGTTAAATACCGCAAAATCAAACGACTCCGGGGCCTCGGCGCGAAACAGTCGCAAGGTATTGGCGGTATTGTTGCGATACCCCATGATAGGAGTGTCGTAGGGTATACCCATGACGAGTTTGCCTGGTACCCAGCGGCAATGTTGTTGCTGTTCGTCATAGTAGGTTTCGGTATACCCGCCAATTTTAACCTCAACCGCCCATTCAGGGCGGATGATTTCCCATGGATTGCCGTTGCGTAACCATTTATCGGTTTTTTCGATCTGCTTACCTTCGCTGATTTCTTGTTTAAAAATACCGTATTCGTAACGGATGCCATAACCTAGAGAGGGGATCCCCAGCGTCGCCATGGAATCCAGAAAACACGCAGCCAGTCGCCCCAATCCGCCATTACCTAAACCCGGTTCCTCTTCTTGCGCAATCAGTTCTTCTAAACTAAGTCCCAACTCGATCATGGCCTGGCGTACCGGCGCGTCGATTCCCAGGTTTATCAAATTGTTGGCCAGGTGTGGGCCCATTAAGAACTCCGCGGATAAATACGCCACGGTACGTGAACCTTGACGGGTATATTCCGCGGCACTGCTCACCCAGCGGTGCAACATACGATCACGCACCACATGCGCCAGGGCCATGTAGTAGTCATTGCGCGTGGCAAGCGCTGGAAACTTGCCTTGCACGTAAAACAAATTATCTAAAAAGGCGTGTTTGAGTGATTCCTTGTCGCAGCCGGTGCGGGTATCGCTGACTTCCAGCGTTGGGGTTGTTATATTCAATGCGATATTGGTCATGTGATCTGCACTACGGTTTTAGTGTGTTGTAAAATCAGTGGTGGCTGTGACATAACAGGGTAACACCTCGGTTGTATATTTCTAAATCTATCTCACTAACCTAGTGACACATTCCGAGGCACGTTGTGTGCCAGGTTAATTATACGGTCCTTAATCAAATACTTAGCCATATTTTCTAAGATGAATTGTTGAATAGTTTGCGCCTAATTGGCTCAAATATGCGGATTATGCACTAACCTAGGTCGGTGTTAGATGTTCAGGGTTCGACCCGGTCGCAGCCTCCAATCGACGTGTTATCATGCGCATTATGAACCAAAATAACACCTTGCAGCAGGGAATTGCGCGTCAACGCGAGATGTTAACCCAGCTGTTAACCCAACCATTGCAGCATGTCGCACTCGCCACGCGCGAGGTATGGGGTGATCGGCTCGGATTGCGTAGCGTACTTAGTCGGTTATTACCGACCGTGCCGCACTGTAAATATTTGTATGCGTTGAACACCCACGGCCTGCAAATCAGCGACAACATCAGCCACGCGGGGGTGATCGAAAAAGACTACGGCCGGGATCGTTCGCAGCGCCCCTACATGGTTGAGGTGGTGCCGAGCAATGATTTTTTGTTATCCGATGTGTATATCAGTTTACGCGAGCAACGTCCTTCATTGACCGCTATCCAAATTGTTCGTGATAGTAATGGAAAGGCGTTGGGATTTGCTGGGGCGGATTTTGACCTGCGGGATCTGCCCTTAACGCGTGAGTTGTACGAAGAGCCGCGTGCCTGGCGTCAGATTAAAGGTGATCCCTCGATCCGCAGTACGGTCTTCTACCAAACCCGGGTGGATAGCGAGATGGATCGTCATCTCTATACGATTTTAAGTGTCGTGGAAGAATTGATCATTAGCCACGGAGTATTCCACGCGATCTTGCATTTTTCCAGTAACCGGGCGGTGATCTGGTTATTTGACGATCCCTACCGTTATCGCCTATTGGATATTACGGCGTTGATTGATCCGGATATTTGTTTATTGTATCCGAATCGGCCCTATCCGGCAGATGCGCTAGTACCGGCGAATAAAGTTCGCGCTATCTTGCACGGCTTTGAACAACTGCGGTTTCTGGATGAGACTTTATACTTGCGTTCCGGGACTTTGAATATTTTTAACGGTATCGTAGGGTTGACATTTTCCTGCGATGGTTCGCATTACATCCCTTACGACGAATTTTTAAACAAAGAGCATGCGTTTTGGTTAATGCAAAAACCTTAAAAGGGTATGGAGGGCAATAGATAGCGGCGTGGGGCTGGCCACACGCCGCATAGGAATTAATGACGTAACTGGTTTAAGTAGAGGTCTACCTCTTGTTCAGCGATCAGCCAATCTTGGGTAGGATCACCGCCATGAAAACCACGGCTTTCGGCGCGAAAGTAGGCGGTCTGGGCGATCATTTTGTAACGTTCTTCCTGACTAATCGTCGTCAGTGTGTTCGTGTTACCCGCTGTCGCTTCCCTTGACGACTGCCCGGATTTCGCGGGCATAACCGACATGGTTTTACTGACGGGTTTAACGGGTTTGGGTGTTGCTTCAACTTCTTTTTTCCGTGGCATATTATTCCTCCTGAGATGCGGCAGTACTATGATGGGGTTCGGTTTGGGGTTGAGAGGTGGGGTCGATCCGTGCTGTGGGCCAATCGCGCAAATTTGGCTCAACCTCATCATTATTTTGAACGAGTAACTCGACGAGACCAGAGTAATTGATTCGATCATTCATGGTGTGGCTCTCCTGGGGACGTGTGCTGAGCTGAGTTAACTATAACAAATACTGTGCCATGTAAGACAATTGGCAACAACGTATTTAATTACAAGGTCTTACGTAGTATGGCGATGTTGGATAACGTGCACAGATTAATCTGCATTGCACCGAAGTGAATCCCGTCCGGAAGATATGCGACGGTTTTGGTGCGGGTGTAAGTATAGCGCGATTAAAGCCGAGGTCCAGAATCCGCGCGAAATTCTCAGAGCTCCCTAATTTCATTAAGGTTAAACCCCGCTTAATTTCGATCTGGTAATTAGATTTTATTATGCTGTAACACTTGTTACGTGTAATAAAACGCCCGCTGGCGCGGGCGTAACGTGGTTATTAATAATTTCGTTTTGTGAAAGCGATTATTCGAGTTTGCCGCCCACCGCTTTAGTTAACACGGTTTTAATACTATTAGGCGCGCACATGATCGAAGCAAAACTGTTGCTGCCCATCATCGAGAGGTCGGGAAAATTGATTGCGATCCGAAACTCGGCGGGTAAGGTATACACCTTACCTTTGCTGATCACGACTTCGTAGGGTAGATGGCCTGTGGATTTTACTTTTTTGAAATCGATACGCGACATGATATAGGCATCACCGCTGCAATCATCGTTGGGTCCCGACATGCCAACCCCAATGACGGTTTCATCTTTTCCTGGGAGGTCCACACGGTAGATCTTTTTAACCCCGCCGATACCGGTGGCCAAGCCGGCCTCGACTTTATCCAGCGCCGTTTTATAGTCACTGTAAGCCGCTAACTCGAGGGTGTCGGTAAAGTACGGCATGAGGAATTTATAGTGATAGTCACGCAGGTCTTCCTTGGTTAAACCTTCTTCTGGCCCATACTCGCCCGCGTTACCCAAGGCAGCCGCCAGTTTATCTTTCACGTCCGTCAAATCGGTTTTCATGCGGTAGACCTGGGCCATATAGACCGGGTTGGTATAGGCCACTTGGATTTCATTACCCACTTGCGTGATGGTCACGCGTTGGATTGCGCCGAAAGCGCCTTTACTGGATAGGGCGGCTTGGGAGCGTAACGCGTCGTTCGTCACCACGATTATCGTGGTTGTGTTGTAAGGTGAATACTCGCCCACGATTTGAAATCCACCGTCGGTCAGCTTTTTGGTGACGGTTTGCAAGGTAGTATTGATATCGACCCCCGAATTAGAGGCCGCTGCGAGGATAAAGGGCTTGAGCTTGACGGCATCGGCCGGGTAGGCATATGTCGGCAGCAGGGTGAAGACGACCAGTACTCCCACCAGCGTGAATTTGGAGAACAACGAAAAGTGAGTACGAACAAGGTTTTGCATAAATCCTCCTTATTATTTGGATTACCGCACCATAGCAAGAATCCCTATAAAGTTATGTGACTAAAGTTACGCTTGTAGTGAGGATATTTTTTTAAAGGTTTTTTTAGCAACTATGTACCTTTAGTTACAGAGTTATAGTAGGTATGCGCCGCATAATGCCGTATCTAATGACATTTTAAGACATGTGAGGAAACGCTTGTGAGTAATAAAAAATTAGCCATTATTGCCACTAAGGGTACCCTGGATTGGGCCTACCCGCCCTTTATTCTAAGCTCTACCGCCGCCGCCCTGGGCTACGATGTGGAAATCTTTTTTACCTTCTACGGGTTGCAGCTGCTCAAACGCAACTTGACCTTAAAAGTCAGCCCGCTGGGTAACCCCGGCATGCCCATGCCGATGGGCATGGACAGCTGGTTTCCCATTTTAGGTACCGCCTTACCTGGAATGGAATCCATGATGACCATGATGATGAAGGCCAAAATGAAAAAGAAAGGCGTCGCCAGTATCGAAGAATTACGCTCGATGTCCTTGGACGCGGGCGTAAAAATGATAGCTTGTCAGATGACCGTGGATTTATTTGATTTTAATAAATCCGTATTCATTGACGGGGTCGAGTTTGGCGGAGCCGCCACCTTCTTTAGTTTCGCGGGCGAGAGCGATGTAAGCCTATATATATAGTAAAGATACAGTAAAGCGTTAGCGAACACGCCAATCTGTCGGACGATTTGTATTAAAACCATTTTAAGGATACAGTTCGGCCACGGGAGAGTAATGCCCCCGTACAAACCTAATGTGTTTATACGGAAAAATGCTTAGAAATAATTCATACACATAACATCAACGGAGATTTGGAGGAGTAACTCATGCGTAAACTAATCAACAAAACTCAAATTGCAGTGTTAGTCAGTGCAGCTTGTTTACCGTTGGCGGCGTTAGCCACCAATGGTATGAACCCTGAGGGGACAGGCACGAAAAACCGTGGTATGGCCGGTGCGGGTGTGGCCATGGCCGAAGAAACCGCAGCGATTGTGATCAATCCGGCGGCGGTGGTGGATGTGGGTAGTCGTATGGATGTGGCGTTGGGGTTATTTAGTCCGAAGCCGCGTAGCTATACTCTATCAGGAAACGCCGCTGGCCTTAGTACTACGCAAGAAAGTGGTGATAATTTGTTTCCCATACCGTATTTTGGTATGGCTTTTCCTATCGATAATAGTTCTGCGTGGGCCGTAACCCTAAGTGCAAATGGAGGAATGAACACTGCCTATTCGAAAAATGTGTTTCCAACATTTCCTCCAAATGCAACCGAAGGTAGCGGAATCAATTTAGCTCAATTATTTGTATCCGGTACATACGGTCGTAAGCTCTCCCCCGGAGTGGCTTTAGGAGTTTCCGGAATTTATGCGTACCAGCGGTTCGAGGCTACAGGATTACAAGCATTTGATTCATCCCCTTATACTGTAAATCCGGGGCATATTACTAGCAATGGGGTAGATAGTGCTAATGGTTTTGGTATTAAAATTGGCGTACAAGCAGACCTGTCTTCTGATGTTAAGCTTGGAGCAGCTTATCAATCTAAAATTAAAATGAGTAAATTCAATAAATATAGTGGATTGTTTGCTGATCAAGGTGAATTGGATATCGCGCCTACGACATCGGTTGGTATTGCATGGAAGGCAAATGGTAAGACCACAATAGCTTTCGATTATTTGAACATTGATTACAAAAGTGTGGCAGCGATTGGAAATTCCACCAATACCTTTTCACCCGGTGTGGTTAAATTTGGGAGTTCGAATGGTCCTGGATTTGGTTGGGATAGTATTAATGTGTTTAAGCTAGGTTTTCAGTACGATACCTCAGATACTATGACCTGGCGCGCAGGGTGGAACCATGGGGACAATCCAATTAAATCCAATGAAGTCACTGTTAACTTTCTTGCACCCGGTGTCATTACAGATCACCTGACACTTGGTGGAACTTACAAGATGGATAAAGTCAGCGAATTAAGTTTCAATTATGTTCGTAGTTTTAGTCATAGTGTTAGCGGCCCATTCGCACCAACAGTGTCAGCATTCGGCGGCGGCACCATGACCCTTGAAATGTCGCAAAACTATGTCGAAGTAGGTTACGGCAAGAAGTTCTGATTCTAATAACAACTAACGACACATGTATATTAGGCCGGGGGCGTCCTCCCGGCCTTTTTTATTCACAGGGCACTTGATAATTATCTAAGTGGTTGAAAAATATTAATTTTATTATGTATTTAGTGATTTAGGGTTGATTCGATAAAAGCCCCGCGCGGTTAGTGCATCGTAAATTATTTGGGGGTATAGTACGACTCAAGGCGGTCCCGCCGCAGTGTGATAACGATAACACCCCCACGAGAGCTGTTGATGTCGACTCTAACTTCCATACCATTGAATCGTGCGCCGGATGCGGTGGACCGTCTGCAGGTATTACTCGCGGATTATCCGGGTCTGACGCAAGACGCGGACAGTTATTGCTGGAGCATGTTAAAAAACGCCAAGCTGCACAGTGCCGACGCGGGCACGGTGTTGTTCCACGAGGCAATGGAATGTAAACATCTGATGTTGATCGTTGAAGGAATAGTGCGGGTCTATAAAGATTCCGATGATGGCCGCGAGATGACCTTGTACCGAGTAGAGCCGGGTCATTTATGTATTCACAATCTCAATAACCTGGTTGACGGGGTATCCTATCCGGTCCGGGCTCAAGCCGAAACCTTTGTACGCGGGTTGGCGATACCGCGCGAGGATTTTCATCAAGCCTTGGACGAGTCCAGCAGTTTTCGCAAGTATGTATTGCGCACCTTGACCGAACGTTTATCCCACATGGCGAATTTGATCTCAGGGTTGGCATTTGAGCGTTTAGATTTACGCGTGGCCTGTTGGTTGATCAAGCAATTTGAACAATCGCGTGGCCGTCCCATCGAGTTAACCCATAGCGATGTCGCGCATGAACTTGGCACCACCCGTGAAATGATCAGCCGGATCCTCAAAGAGTTAGAACATAAACGCTGTATTCAGTTGTCGCGTGGCCGGATTCATTTATTGTGCAAATATACCTTGAATATTGCCGGGGCGGGCAAGGGGCGAACTAAGTAACTGGGTGGTGTGGCGCGGGCAGTTTCCCCGGCCACATGACACGCACAAATACGTCCATGTAGCTCGAGGCGACATCCCCGTCGCCGACCGGTCATGTGGCCGGAGAAACTACCTGTGCCACACCCACTCAAGTCATAGAGTGAGTTTTTATATCCTTTTAGAGTGTAATGCGTATTCGGCGATTTCACGGAACAATCCATTCGGTTTTGAGCACAGCATTTTTCTCGTTACTTGGTGGATACATGGGTCCAATCACAAAGCACCCTTTGGAGGCGAATTTCTGGTTTGGCCCCAGGGTAAAATTGGGATAGACGGAAAAATACAAACCGTTGTCCATCATTGGTTCCAGTTCTTCAATCAAATGTTCCCGTACCAAATTGGCACGTAGATTACGGGTGGCATTGACCGTCATCATGCCCGCATAAAAAGCATTCGCGGAGGCTAGGGTGTTGTTGGTTTCCGCATGATTGGTTTTAGCCCAGGAAAGATAACGCACTAAATGTTTAGCGCGTTTAGACTCCGGAATGAACTGGGATAACAAATAGGTCTTAGCGCCTAGGCTAGGGGTAAACGCGTTAGGTGTGGTCTTCACATAACTATTGGAGAGCATGAGACGTTGTACGCTTGGTGTTGTGTCTAATAGGGTCACCAGTGGAGACAAATCTTCTTCAGGTAGCCAAGCGATTATCGTATCAACGTGCCGTGTGGTCAGGAGCTGGGTTAGCGCCTCAAGGTCGAGATTTACGTTCGTGGTCAAGCGGTGTTCGATAACAGTGTGAGGCACGGCTGTTTGCCAGGCATGGGTGAAGCTGGTTACAGCACGGTAGCCTTTCGCGTCGTTACGCGACAACTGCAATACGTGTTCCGCGGTGGTTTGCTTGGCAAGATACTGCGCGGCGGCACGCGCTTCTAATTCCACGCCCGTCGAGAAATATAAACTATAAAAATGATCGGCGGATTTACCCGGCAATTCGGTGCTGGGAAATAAACACGGGATCTGGTTGGTTTCGCAAAAATCATGAACCGGTTGCCAGGTTTCGGTTCCTATCCCATTCACAAGGGCATAGACGGGTTGTTGCGCATAATATTTATTTAATTGTTCGCCCCATTGTGATGAAGGGCCGGAGAGTTCCCAGAAATGTACTTCGAAATGTCGATAGGATCCATAATCCCAATGTTCGCTCCATGGACCGTATTTGGCGCGTCGGTCTTCATGGCGTGACTCCGCGTTGATTTGGCGGAATAAAGCCGTCAGTGTCGTGCGAACCGCGATTTTTTGGTCATCACTGGTGTCAGGTGTGAATACCGTCGCCAGGTGTATCTGTGTGTCGGTGATACCCGGGGCGTGAAGGGTTTCTAAATTTTTTAGATACTTGATAACCAGGGCTAACTCTGAATCCGTAAAGCTGAAGCGAGGCATTAGGGGGTCTAAGCGGCGTCCTACGTTGTCAATTCCTTGAGTAATGGCCTGGGCCAAGCTGCTGTCGGTATACGCCGGGCGGGCACCTTCACCGCGATGCCGTCCACCTTGTATTTCTCTATAAGCATGGGTGCGTTGTTCGTAGAGAATTTTCCCAGTAATTGCGGGTACTTGGCGCCGCCCTTCCGCGCTACCAAACCCACTGCGCCGGTGACAGGTCATACATGCCACCGCTTTACCACTCAATATACTACCACCGGCTCCCAGGGCTTGGACCGGTTGGCCGTCGGGTAAGATGCCGTCGCGATAAATACGTTGGCCTATTTCCAAGTCAGTGACAGTGCCATGTTCGGCGGCGTAGCCAGGCAGACTTGTCAATAACAGAAGTGTCGAAGCAAACGCTAATCGTAACATGGGGTACTTTAAGCCCTGGGTTCACAAACGAGCCACTACGAATACGATTCCATGGCTCACTCGGTCATCAGTTTTCTATATTCATCGATCACGTCCGTGGCACTGGCGAAGCCTTCGATTCGCACCCATTGCGCCGTAGAACTCATACGGATTAGGGTTAGGGGGGTGTGATTCATTTTATTACCGCGATAAGTCTTAAAGGCTTTTTGGATCTTGATAATATCGGTTTTGTCGCCGGTGTAAAATCGCCAGTCATCACGCGCGTGAAATTTCTTGGCGTAGCCCTGTAATACCGCAGGCGTATCTTGTTCGGGGTCGATACTGATAGAGACTTGTTTTAGGGTGATGGACTGTTTACTGGCAGCATCCTGCACTTCCATAAACGTGGCCGTCATGATCGGGCAAATGGCGGTACAGGTGGTGAAAATAAAATTCAAAAGCAACGGGCCGTCGCTCACAATGGAATCTAAGCTTACCGACTCACCCTCGGTGTTGATTAATTTTACCTTGGGTAATGGATAGTTCGCTTTTGTTACGCTGTAGCCGCTGTTTTTATCGATCATCTGCTGATGATGGGAATGATCTTCGGCGCTAACCCCGTGGGGTGAAGTACTTAGCAATACCGCGAATACGCTTGCAGCGGCCACTGGAATGCGTAATAAACCCAAGTTGTACATGAATAGGTCTCCACTGGAATACACCGTCACTATACCGAGTCCTTAAGCAAATCTAAATATTTCTCCGGAATTAATTTTGGGGAAGAGTCAAGGGCTTACCCTGGCGGGTTAAAGCTATAATAATATCAATAGGTTATAAAATATAAATATAGTTTATTTAGATATTTGAGTGTATATTTTAGCTCTCACGGGTATTCTATTGGTTATAGGTGGTCACCGCCATTGAGGGCTCTATGTCAAAAGTTCCGAATTCCCAACCACTTTATGATCCATCCTCGTCGGCGCAGCTTTACTTAAGCAAGCTGGCGGAGTTCTCCAAAGCCAACTTAGAAACCAGCCAGGCCGAAAGCAGCGCGATCATTGATAAGGCGGTGGATTTTATCCGCGAGGTTATTTCCTTTGATTACGCGCTGGTGGGCAGCGTGGTAAGCAACAGCGATCGTTGTCGGGTGCATGCCACTTATGGGATAGATAATGTGGGTAAATCTTTGGATGGTCAGGCGGCCATGATTATGTCGGTATTGACCCGCGGTATCACGACCTTCGGCGGGGCTGAGGCCCATGCCATTGAAATGGCCGCGACCATGCTCAAGGGCGCCACGATTACCGCGGGTATCAGCGTACCGATTTATGTGGACAAACAACCGCTGGGGTTACTGGCGATCTATTGTAAAAACGA
The DNA here is from genome assembly GCA_016194635.1 of Gammaproteobacteria bacterium. GTDB lineage: Bacteria > Pseudomonadota > Gammaproteobacteria > UBA6429 > Thiohalophilaceae > JACQBC01. Next base: position 55,215 of record JACQBC010000026.1, read on the forward strand.
GCAAACCTTTTCAACCTCGCAAATTATTTTCTTAGAACAAATGGCGGGATTGATCTCCTATTATTTGCAACTCAATTTATTGGTTCCGGCGGTAGGTCACGCCGCGCAAAAAGTCGTCGAGGCCAAGATCGAATGGGAAAAGGCTATCGACTCGTTCCCGCAACTGGTGATTGTCTTGGATGCGTTTGAACGTATCGTGCGTGTGAACCGGGCCATTTATGATTGGGGGCTGGGTACGGTAAGTTCGCATAAGGGCAGCGATGTATCGCAATTTATCAGCGAATTAACCAAACGTGAACCGGGTGACGTGCATAACGAATGGCAAGAAGCCTGGACTCAGCTTAAATCCCAGGGGCTCATTGAATGGGAGAGTATTAGTCCCGATAGCGATATTACCCTGCGTTATTCGCTGCGCACTTTGAAAACCGGTGATACCGAACTTAATGTGGCCACCCAACACAATGGGTATGCGGTATTGATTATTGAAGATATCACCAAGCTACGTCACTTGGAGAAAGAACGCGAAGAATACACCAATAAGCTGGAAGAGCAAGTAAAACGCCGTACCTCATTATTGTTGAGTGTTAATGAACGCCTCAATAAGGAATTAGAAGAACACAAACGTAATAAAATCGCCCTGCAAATCTCCAAGGCGCGGTATACCCACCTGGTGCAAAATACCCTGGCGGGTATTTGTATTATCGAGAATGGTTGTATCGAATTTTCCAATAACCGTTTCTTGGAGATCTTGGGTTATAATCCCTTGGAAATCGGCGGTAAGAAATTCATCGGTATTGTCGCGCCGGATTATCGCAAACAGGTGAGTGCTGAAATTGCCAAGGTTATCGCTAAGCAAAGCGCTGATTATTTCGGCATTGTAAAGTTGGTTGACAATCATTATACCGAGCACTGGATTGAGATTAAATTGGATTTACTGGAAGGTGAGGAACAAGCCCGGGTACTGGTCAATATTGTTGATATTACCAAGCTAAAACAGATCGAAGAAACCCTGCGTGAGAATGAAAAACACCTGCATATTTTGTCCAGCCAATTGATCAGCGCCCAAGAGGCCGAACGTAAACGTTTGGCGGCCGAATTACACGATGGCCTGGGGCAAGAACTCAGTTCCATCAAATATAAAATCGAAAGCACCGTCAATGGGGTACAAACCACCTGTTATCCGCAGTGCAAATCCATGATGCACGATACCATCGAGCATATTCGCATGGCGATCGACGAGACCCGGCGTATGGCCATGGACCTGCGTCCGACCATGCTGGATGATTTAGGCGTAATCATGACCATCAGCTGGTTTTGTCGACGCTTTCAGGAAACCTATCAAAGCATCAAGGTTCACCAAGTGATCCAGGTGCAGGAACAGAATATTCGTGAGGTTCTAAAGGTAGTGATTTACCGTGTGCTGCAAGAGGCGCTGAATAACGTCGCTAAACACGCCCAGGCCAGCGAAGTGTATGTGAGTTTATACCAAGATGCGCAGGGCTTATGCCTGGAGATCGAAGACAATGGCTGTGGTATTTCCACTAAACTCAAACACAAATCTGATCGTGACATGGGATTTGGATTGAGCAGTATGCGCGAACGCGTCGAGCAAACCGGTGGAAGTTTTAATATTATTGAAGTTCAGCCAAACGGCACGCGCTTAGAGATGAATTGGAATGTAGCGATTTAGTGGTTAACCAAACCATACTTCAATGCAAATGAAGTCAAGGTGCTGACATCGTGGATGTCGAGTTTCTTCATGAGATTGGCACGATGTTTTTCCACGGTTTTGGGGCTGATCGATAAGTACTGACCGATTTGTTTATTGCGATAACCCTCGGCGATCAGTTTCAATACCTGTTGCTCGCGGGTGGATAAGATGTCCAGACTGGAACGGTATTGGATCTTGTTTTTATCGCCAATATAGCCGTTCACCACGTCCTTGCAGATGGTTGGACTCAAATAGGCTTTTTTGGACAAGACTTGGCGGATCGCGGCGATCAGTTCATCCTGGGTATCGTCCTTAAGCACATAGCCATTGGCCCCGGCGGTGAGGGCGGCGCGGATATACTCGTCCTCTTTATGGACCGTGAGTACAATGATCCCCATTTCGGCAAACCGCGCACGGATCTGGCGAATGCCATCCGTACCGTTGAGTTTGGGCATGGACAGATCGGAAATCAGCAGATCCGGTTTTAAAACATTCACTCGGCTGATGGTGTCCAACCCATCAACAGCCTCCCCCACAACTTCGATATCCGGCTGAGATTCCAGCAAGGATTTGATCCCCGCCCGAAAAATGGCATGGTCGTCTGCGATAAGAATACGGTGTTTGCTTAACATATAATTAAATCAACCTTAGCATATGCTTAATTTTATACGATAAGTGAGGTTATTGGGAAGTGTATTGTTTTCCAGTGTAGTTATCATAACTCATTGACTCTAAAGCGTAATGTTTTTACCCCGTAGTAATCCACAGTAGTGAATATACTGTTTCTCCCGTACTTCATTCCCCCTCAAAACTTATTAACTTATTCATAAGACAATATTGGGTCTCTCGCCTGTTGTACGGCGTGGAGAGAATCACAGGCCGTTTTATCCCAGGACGGACTGTTGAGTTGGGCGAGTTCTGGGGGAGGGTAAGAGTATGAGTGATAGCAACAAACGTCAAATATTGCTGGCTTGGCCATGTAATGCATTGATTTTTATATTATTTTGGGTTCTGTCGTTAACAGCCAATGCATTAACGGTGACGGTAGAGGGTTCTATCGAAGTTAACTCCGAGGCCAATATTGTTGCGGTGACGAATTATCGCTGGCTGATTGAAGAAGACGCCACCTACCATATCATCCCGGGACAGACCTGTAACAATGGTCAATTGAGCGAGTGCTTAGGAGCGAATTTCCACCGCAGTAATATGCCGGTGATTGCCGAAGGTCACTCCGGTGATCTATTCCCCGTGTTGGATCCGAATAAGCATTACTTCATATCAATATTGCCCGATCTTCCCGCTAATCCCGCCGATACCTCCTTCTCAATGGCCGGCGCGCAGATCAAACCTGGACAGGAAAATGTGACGGTGCGGGTGAATGCCCAACCGTTTCCCACCGCGCAAATCGTGGTGTATGTCTTTAACGACAACAATCCGATTAACGGTGCTCCCGACCAACCCCAAGAAGAAGTGCCCGCCAATGATCCCGTTGGTATGGCCGGGTTTCACATCACCTTGGAAGACGGGTGTGGTCACTATGGGGTGTGTGCCGGTCAACAAACTACCGACGTTTACGGCAACCCGTTGGGTACCACCTACGACGCTGCGGGCAATGTAACCAGCCTGGGCAATGGCCAAATTCTCACGGATCGTGAAGGTTACGCCGTGATCAAAAACCTGGCTCCGGGTAAATACGGCATTCAAGCCGTACCACCTACTGGCGCCAACTGGCATCAAACCAGCACTATCGAAGGCACCAAGATCATCGATGCCTGGGTGAAAGCCAATGAACCGGGTTATTTCGCGGAGTGGGGTCCTCCCGGACCGCACGTGTTTATCGGTTTTGTACGCCAATTTACCGACAATACTGTATTAACAGGCGGTGCCACCATCAGTGGCCAGGTGCGCAGCATTCATAACTCGCGTCCGCCCGATTTTACCTTTTTTACCGGTGAACCCGTGGGCGGTTGCTGGGTGGGGCTAAATGTGGGTACGGGTGCCGCCGGTCGGGCCGTGTATGCCGCGCCGTGTAACGCCGACAGTACTTTTGCGGTTCCCAATGTCCCCGCGGGCAACTATACCCTGACGATCTGGGATGAACCACTGTTGTATTTAATCACCTCATACAACATCACAGTGAGTGCGGTGGGTGGTGTGCCGCAAGACGTCGCCCTGCTCGACGTGCCCATCTTTGCCTGGTTCCATACCATTGAGCAGAAGGTGTTCTTCGATACCAACGAAAACGGCATCATGGACGCCGGTGAAGTGGGTATGCCCGATCAAGGGACGAATGTACGCTGGCGTGATGGATCAATTTATCAATCCATACCTACCGATACGACAGGATCGGCACCGTACGAAGAAATGTTTCCTTGGTTTAACTGGATGGTGGCCGAGGTTAATTTCGACCGCTTTAAGGCCACGGGTATGACGGCGCATGTGGACGCCGGCGGTCCGGTTGAACCGGGTAATGCCTTGAATGAGGCCTATGGTCCCTATACCCAAACCAGTCTAGAGGCGGGTGGTCCAGTATTACTGGAAGCCTTCCAGGGGTTCGCGGGTCAGACCACCGTCATTGAATGGGGTAAGGCGAATTACAAACCGGGGGAGAACGGGGGTATTACTGGTATTGTGTATTACGATACCACCCGTGCTGAACAAGAGGCCCGCTATAACGCGGCTGAAGCTTGGCAACCGGGTATTCCGCGCATGCAAGTGGCCTTATATCGCGATACCAATCGCGATAATCTCGCCGATGATCTCAATGCGGATGGTGTAATTACTGTCGCCGATGTGGATAACTATCCCTTCGATAATTTCCCCGGTACAGAAGATTATGACTACAACGCCAATGGCGTGTTTGACCTGGGCGATGCCCTGGCCGTCACCCATACTGATAGTTGGGATGACAGTAAACCCAGCGGTTGTAACCCGGATACCTACGGTAATCATTTCACCGTAGATCCCGGTACGCCTTACGCCACTACTTTAGATTGTTATGACGGGTTACGTAATTTCAACCAAGTGCGCCCGGGTGTATTTGACGGTGGTTATGGCTTTTTCACCTTGCCCAATGCGGCCGGTGTAGATGCACCGATTCCGCCGGGGAACTACATTGTCGCCGTGGGACAACACCCGGTCTACAAGATCGTGAAGGAAGAAGACCAGAACGTGGCCTTCGGCGATGCCTTTGCAGTTCCGCAGGCTTTACCGCCGCTGTGCGCAGGCGATGATCACTTAGTGCCTAGCCATTTTTCCTTGTTCCCGCTGATGGAAAATGGCGCGGAAGTTGCCCCGCCCAAGGCCGGTCAAACTATCAAGCTGTGCGATCGCAAAGTGGTAACCGTGGCCAATGGTCGTAACGCGGCGGCGGACTTCTTCATGTTCACCAACGTGCCGATCACCGGTCATATCACCGGCTTCATCTTGGATGATGTCTCGAACGAATTTGATCCCAATTCGCCGGCGTTTGGTGAGAAGTATTCCCCGCCGTTCATTCCTATTTCGATTCGCGACTGGAAGGGTCATGAATTTGCCCGTACCTATTCGGATCGTTGGGGTAACTTTAACGCCATCGTGCCTTCGACCTATAACATCAATGTGCCTGCGCCCAGTGGTGTAGGTCCGAACATGATCACGACCTGTATGAACGATCCCGGTCCAATTCCGAACCCTAATGGTTCGGGCATGATCACCGATCCGTTCTACAAGAAACAGTACAGCCAGTTCTGTTACACCTTTCCCTATATCCCCGGTGAAACGCATTACCTGGATACTCCGGTGGTACCGGTCGCGGCCTTTGCGGGTCCGGATCAATTCGCCTTGGACTGCGAATTCCCGGATCAAACACCGATCATCTGGTCGGTCACCGGTCCAACCGTGGCGGGTCCTTATGTGACCGCCGCAGGACAGACGATTACGATCACCTCGGTGGGTAATAAAGAAATCCAAAATCCCCTGTTCGGTGCCGCGGGTCAGCCTCAAACCATTAGCCGTGACTACGGCTTTGGGCCTACCAAGGGCAGTATCACCTTTAATGGTGTCGCGGTAGCGGCGGCGGATATCCTCACGTGGAATAACGATGTCATCACGGTACGGGTGCCTGCTTCTTTCGTGAACGTCGCCACGGGTCGAGGCACGGCGCAAATGCTGATCACACGCGATCAAGGATTGACAACACGTACCGGTATTACGGTAACGGTCGGTGGCCGTTATGTCACGGTACCGGTCAATGGCTCGATCAGCGCAACCATTCGAGCGGCCCGTCCGGGCGATTTAGTACTGGTACCGGTCGGTGACTTTGACGAAATGGTGATCATGGGCAAACCCGTGCGTCTGCAAGGTGCCGGTGCGGGTTCGCATATCAATCCGGTGAATATCCCCGGGGAGAAACTCACCAAATGGTTCGCCGACGTGCAAGCCCTAGTGGATGCTGGGGCAGTCAGTCTGTTACCGGGTCAGAATGCAGGTTTTGGTGGTATAGAACCTGCCACCCTATTTACCGAAGCGGGTGCCGGCGTGATTGTGATGGGCAAGGCCCCAGGTACGGGTGCGCCGCAATTTAATAATGAAGGTAATAAATCGCGCATCGATGGATTGACGATTGCTGGTTCTGATAATGGTGGTGGTATCGTGGTTAATGGATACGCCGACTGGTTAGACATCAGTAATAACCACATCTACAGCAATTTTGGTGTGTACGGCGGTGGTATCCGTTTAGGTCATCCAGAGTTCAACCCGCCCGAAAATGCGAATGCCAACATTTCGATCCATCACAATGATGTATCGGCCAATGGTGCAACCTTTGGTGCCGGTGGTGGTATCAGTCTGTATACCGGTGCGCGCAACTATAACGTTGACCGTAACTGGGTTTGCGGTAACTTCACCGGCAGCGACGGTGGCGGTATTGCTCACCTAGGTTTAAGCCGTAACGGTAAGATCACTAACAATGCCGTAATCCACAACCAATCGTTCCAGCAGACCAATAACGTCGACGGTGGTGGTATCTACATCTCCGGTGTTCCCGGGACAGGTGCAGCGTTGACGGCGGGTTCAGGCCACGTCGATATCGTCTCGAACCTGATCCAAGGCAACAATGCCGGCGCCGGTATGGGTGCCGGTATTGCACTGCATTACATCAACGGTACGGATGCTGCTCGTGCTTTCGGTCAATGGTGGAACATTGACATCATTAATAACATGATCGTCAATAACGTGGCCGGTTACACCGGTGGTGGTATTAGCCTGCAGGACGCCCTCAAGGTACGCCTAATTAACAACACGATTGCGCGCAATGAGAGCACGGCGACCTCGGGTAATACCTTCTGCAATACCCTAGTGGTTCCAGCCGTGTGTGACCCGAACACCTCCACGCCATACGCGGCCGGGGTTGTGTCCTTTAAACATGCCCAAGCCTTCGTATTGGGTGGTAATGCCAATCAAAGGGCACGCTACGGGGTGTTCTCTAACCCGACCATGATCAATAACATCCTCTGGGAAAATCGTATGTCGCACTTTGCCATCGACAATACGATTGATCCACCCACCTATGGCCTGTTTACGGATGCGGTGGGTGGTGTGGGTGTTGATACACGGGTGTATGGCACGCCTGGGGTATTGGCCGGTCCGGGTACCGATTCATCCAACAACCTCTACACCGGTGCCAATGTGAACTTTGTCTTACCGTATTTCAATGCGAATCCGGGTGAGACGATCAATCAGAACGAGTTCACCACCACCATCCAGGCCAATCCGGCCTTTGATGAAGGCGGCAACTTTATCAACGTTCGCTACGGTCCGCTGTACATGTACGGTGACTACCATCTGCAAGCCGGTAGTGCGGCGATCAACACGGGTAACAATGCCGTATTAGGCGAGTATCCCGCGACAAGCTTGGATTTCGACGGCCAAATCCGTCCACGTAATCTGCTTGTGGATGTCGGTGCGGATGAGTTCTAAACCAGCGTGACTCCCTGGACCCACGGTGGGTCCAGGGCCAACGGGAGGAAATGTTATGCAAACTAAATTTTTAGCCACAATTCCGGCGGCCATCCTCGGCGCGCTGCTTGGAGTCTCTAACAATGTTAACGCTGCGGCGTTTGTGCAGTGTCCAAATGACGCGAATAACGACGCGGTGCCCGAAGTACCCGGTAATTTCACCTGCATGCATTTAAGTGGCGGTGATGGTTTTATCAAAATGGCCGATGGCCGGGTGTTATACAACTTTGGTTTTTCCAACCTGACGGGTATTCCAGAAGCTAACGCGATTGGAGCTGGAATTCTGGCGGCCGCATCACCTGCACCTACGATTGAATTGGACGAGGGTAAAGATTTCTACTTGACCCTGACCAACGTGGGTATGATTATGCGCCCAGATTTGTTTGACCCACACTCGGTACACTTCCATGGTTTTGCCAATGCCAGCAGTATATTTGACGGCGTACCCGACGGCAGTATTTCAATCAATCCCGGCGCGAGTTTGACCTATTACTACAACATCGCGCGCCCTGGCACCTATATGTATCACTGTCACGTGGAAGCCGCTGAGCATATGCAAATGGGCATGTTAGGTAATCTGTACGTGCATCCCGCTCAAGACGTGAGTGGTTTTGGCGGCAATCCCGCCACTGTCGCGCGTCGTGCGGGCAACACAGATCCCGCCGCACCGCTGGGATATACCTATAACGATGGTGATGGCAGTTCCGCGTTTGATGTGGAATATCCGTTGCAAATTGGTTCGTTCGACCATGTCTTCCACGAGAAACACATTGCCGTACAACCCCTGCCGTTCGCGGAAATGAAGGACACTTATCCGATCTTAAACGGCCGCGGCTATCCCGATACCGTGGATCCCAATCCGCTGGTACCGCCGGCTGAAAATGGCGGTATTCCTTCGCAAGTTGTCAGTGCGTTGATCACGGCCAGCGCGGGTCAGAAGATCTTATTACGCATCTCCAACCTTAACGTGACGCGCTTTTACACCTTGGCGACCACCGGCTTGACGATGAAAGTGATCGGCACGGGTGCGGAATTATTACGCGGCCCGGACGGTAAGAATCTTTTCTACAACACCAATTCCGTAACCCTGGGTGGTGGTGAAGCCAAAGATGTGATTATCGATACCACCGGTATCGCACCCGGTACCTATTTCTTGTACACCTCTAACCTAAATTATCTCAGCAATAACGACGAGGATTTCGGCGGCATGATGACCGAAATTCGCATCAACTAATGGCTGCGCTAACAGGAGCACAATCATGAACAGTATTAAGATTATCAAGAAATGTTGGGCGGGATTGATCCTGTCCATCATGCTGGGCTCGGCGGTGGTAGCACAAGCGCAGGTCCTGGGTACTACTGGTACGACTTTTAATTTAACCGCACAACCCGGTTATATCTACACGCCGGACGGTAGTGCCTTGTTAGTCTGGGGGTATGCGCTTAATGGTGGCCAGATGTCTTATCCCGGTCCAACCTTAATCGTCAATCAAGGTGATACGATTACGATCAGCCTGGCAAGCCAATTGACCCAGGCCGATGGTATTACACCGGTTCCAGTCTCCATGATCTTCCCCGGACAAGAAGCCGTGTCCGCAACTGGCGGCACCGCAGGTGTATTCACCCAAGAGAGCACGGGTGCGGCGGATACGGTGACCTACACCTTTACCGCCAGCAATGCCGGGACTTATTACTATCAAAGCGGTACCAACATGGAGCTGCAAACCGAGATGGGATTATTCGGTGCCATCGTGGTACGGCCACCCGTGGCCAAACAAGCGTATAACCATGCCGCGACCCGCTACGATTATGAGTATCTGTTGGTGCTGTCGGAAATGGACCCCAAGGTGCATGACGCCGTTGATGCCGGTTTAACCGCCACCATCGATAATACCACCTACGCACCGGTGTACTGGTTTATCAACGGTCGTAACGGCCCGGACACCATGAGTGACGCCAACGTGCCGTGGATGCCGAACCAACCTTATAACGCCTTGCCGCGGGTCACCCCCGGCAAGACCGCCTTGGTGCGCTTCATCAACATGAGTCGCGATATGCATCCTTTCCATACCCATGGCAACGACTTTTTGCAAATTGCGCGTGATGGTCATTTGTTGGAAAGTATTAGCGGTGCAGGCCCTGATCTGGGCGTAAAAGATTACACCTTGTCTTCTGTTCCGGGCGCGACCTTTGACGTGTTGTGGGCTTGGACCGGTGAAAAACTCGGTTGGGATGTGTTTGGTACCAATGCCCAACTCGCGGCAACGGATCATATGTATAACCATCAATGCAACGGTTTAGATGTCGCATCCCCAGGATTCGATCCGGTTACCAAGGAGTATTGCCCGGATCACGGCAAGCCACTGCCCGTTACCCTACCGGGTCTACAAGATCTCACCTTCGGCGGTTTCTATAGCGGCAGCCCCTTCCTCGGATCGTTTGGCTCTTTACCACCAGGTGAAGGTGGACTGAACTTGAACGCAGGCATGTTCTATATGTGGCACTCACATACCGAACGCGAAATTACCAACAACGATATTTATCCAGGCGGCATGCTCACCATGATGATTGTTGAGCCACCTTGGGTAACCATTCCGTAAGCGGTCGGGAGAGAAAATATGAAACAGCAACGTAAAATAATCACGGTATTTACACGCAGTGTGATCGCCACCGCTTTATTGACTGCACTGGGTCAAGCAAATGCGGTGACCTATAACTTGTGTACTGGAACCACCACCAAGACCATGCCCGATGGCACCGTCGTAACCCTGTGGGGGTATGGGGACGATAGCGTCGCGGGTTGTCCGGTCAGCGTGCCGGGTCCGCAGTTAACGATTCCTGTGGGTGACCCGAGTTTAACCATCAACTTGCGTAATACGTTAAGTGAAGCGGCCTCGGTGATCGTACCGGGGTTAACTTCGCCAACAGCCCCCGCGCCGGTATTTTTTACCGATGCGCAGGGACGGCAACGGGCGCGCTCGTTAGTGGCCGAAGCCGCCGCTAACGGTGGTATCCAGAGCTACACCTATAACGCACGGCCGGGTACATTCTTGTATCAAAGCGGCAGCCATCCGGCGGTGACCGTGCAAATGGGATTATACGGTGCCGTTACCGGCGATACCCTTCTGGGTGAAGTCTATCCTGGGGTGCTCTATGACAACGAAGTGGTGTTGGTGTATAGCGAGATCGATCCTGCTTTACACACCGCCGTAGCTGCCGGTACGTATGGAACGGTAGCTTATCCCAGTACCTTGAATTTCGCGCCGAAGTATTATTTGGTGAACGGTGCTCCCTATGCGACCGGAGCGGCGGATTTAACCGCGGGCGCGGTGGGTCAACGTACCTTATTACGTTTACTCAACGCCGGTATCGAAAGCCATTTTCCAACCTTGGTCGGTTCAAGTGTTGCATTGGTGGCCGAATATGGAAATCCCTACCCCTATGCACGTAACCAGTTTTCAACCATGTTAGCGGCCGGGATGACCCAAGATGCGATTCTGGAGCCCAAGGCCGAAGGGCGTTTGGCTTTATTTGATCGGCATCTGCGTATCACCAACAACACTATGCCAGGCGCAGGTGGTTTAATCAGCTTCCTTGCAATTGGTGCGGGTACGGGGGGTGGTCCAACCAATACGGCTCCTGTTGCGGTGAATGACGCGTCAACCACGGCCGAAGATACCGCCGTGATCATAGATGTCGCTATCAATGACACCGATGTGGACGCTAATTTGAATCCGTTGTCGGCGGCGGTGCAGGCGCAACCGCTGCATGGTGTGGTAGTAAAGAATGCCGATGGAACCGTGACCTACACACCAACCTCGAATTACAACGGCGTTGATAGCTTCACCTATAACATCCGTGATGCCCTCAATCTGGCGTCCAATACCGCTACCGTTGCAGTAACCGTTACACCGGTAAATGATGCACCGGTTGCCGCGAGCGAGGCCTATACCATGACTGGCGGTAGCACCTTAAACGTAGCGGCTCCAGGCGTATTGTCGAACGATACCGACATCGACGGTCCTGCCTTATCCGCGGTGTTACAAACCACCGCGGCCAATGGCGCGTTAACCTTAAATGCGGACGGTTCGTTTAGCTTTACACCGAGCGTTGGGTTTGCCGGAACCAGCAGCTTTACCTATGCGGCCAATGACAGCTTCCTCACTAGCAATGTGGCAACCGTGACCATTACGGTAAAAGCACCGGTCAATGTTGCGCCGGTGGCCAAAGACGACGCGGGATCGGTACGACGTAACAGCCGCACCACCAATCCGAAAAATACGGTGATCGTCAATGTCATCGGCAACGACACGGATGCCGACGGTACCATCGCACCTGCAACGGTAGCCGTGCAAACGGCCCCGAAGAAGGGTACCGTGGTCGTCAATGCCAATGGCACGGTGACTTATACACCGAGCGACGGTAAATCAGGGGCCGACACCTTCAGTTACCGCGTGCGCGATAATGCCGGTGCCTTGTCCAATACCGCGACGGTGCGTATCAATATCTTGTAATGTGATGGGTGATTGTCGGCCTGAAGACCAACCTACAATGTAGGTCGGATTTATACCCCTCAGGGAACTTCAGGCCGACATCGTTAGATAGTTTGCATAGAGGTTATCGTTATGTTGAAAGTCGGATCTGCCCTTGGCCTAGTATTGTTGCTCAGTGCCTGCGCGACGGTCTCCACGGACAATCCGCAAGACGCCGCATTTACCAAACAATTTGAGGACCAGTGGGGCGTGAAATTTTTATCCTTACGTCCTTCCGCGGAAGGTTATTTGTTGGATCTCCGTTACCGGGTGATTAACGCGGAAAAAGCCGCGCCCTTATTGGATCGCAGTATTAAACCGTATTTGATTGCGGAAAAAGATAACAGCAAGTTGTTTGTTCCAGTATCGCCTAAATTGGGCGCATTACGCACTAATACCAAATTCGTGAAAGAAAATCGCAATTACTTCATGTTCTTTGCCAACCCCGGCAAACACATCAACCGTGGCGATACGGTGACGATCGTGGTGGGGGATTACAAAGCAGAACATGTGGTGGTTAATTAATTCTTGGGAGTGGCATTTAATCATGAAATCCGTATTTAGAAGCACTGGCATCCTGGTTGGAATGGCGATCATGCTTGAATCGCAAGCAGGTTCGATTGATCCTGAGTTAGCCTCGCTGCTAGCACAAAGCCGACCGGATGAAACCGTCGCGGTGATCATCGATTTTTCCAATAAATATTCGATGCAATCGCAGTCGCATAAACGCCGTGATGCCAAACACCGTGAGGCGGTGTTGCGTGGACTGCGCGGCCATGCCGAAACCGAACAGGGCGAAATCAAAAATCTTCTGAAGCAACAACGCATCACCCAACATAAACAATTGTGGCTGAACAATGCCTTGGCGGTAGAAGTGCCCGCCAAACTTGTTAAAGAACTTGCCGCCGCGCGCCGCGTCTCGAGTGTGCGGCTGGATAAGAAAATTAACATCCAGGCAGCCTTGGCCGGTAGCCCTGCAGCCGCGGAATGGAATATCAGTGCGCTACATGCCGACACACTTTGGACTGCTGGCTATACAGGCCAAGGCGTGGTGGTGGGTTCGATGGATACCGGGGTTGATTATCAACATCCGGATCTGTCCGCGCGCTGGCGCGGTGGTAGTAATAGCTGGTTTGACCCGTACGGACAACATGCCTTACCGCATGATGTCGATGGACACGGTACCCAATCCACCAGTCTGATCGTGGGCGGAGATGCAGGGGGTACCTCGATAGGTGTTGCCCCGGGTGCGCAATGGATCGCCGCCAAAATATTTAATGACGCGGGCGTGGCGAGTTTAAGTGCGATCCACGCAGGCTTCCAGTGGATGCTCGATCCGGATAACAATCCCGCCACCGATGATAGTGCCGATATTGTCAACAACTCCTGGGATTTGACCAGCGCGGTGAATCTATGTGATGCGGAATTTCAGGCCGATATTAATACCTTGCGCGCCGCGGGTGTGGCCGTCGTCTTCGCAGCGGGTAATACCGGTTCAGCGGTCTCCACGAGCATGAGTCCGGCTAATAATGCCGGTGCCTTAGCCGTTGGCGCGGTGGATACAACGTTGAACGTCGCTTATTTTAGCAGCCGCGGTCCCTCGGCCTGTAACGGCAATATCTATCCGCAACTGGTAGCGCCTGGCATGGATGTGCTGGCGGCGGATTTGACCTTTGGGGGTGTCGTACCCAATTCGTATTACTATGTCAGTGGCACATCGTTTTCGGCCCCGCATGTCGCGGGGGCGTTGGCCTTATTACAGAGTGCATTTCCCGCCAGTTCACTGCAAGACCGGGAAACCGCGCTGCAACAAACCGCGGTTGATTTAGACACGGCGGGCGCCGATAACGCCACCGGGTATGGTCTGGCCGATGTGGCCGCAGCCTATAATCAACTGGCGGGTACCACTCCGCCACCACCTGCGAGTAATTCCCCGCCGGTGGCAGTGGCGGATAGTGCAAGCACCAATGAAGATAATACGGTCGTGATTAGCCTGGTTGCAAATGATACGGACGCGGACGGTGATTTAGTTGCAACTTCGGTAATCCTGGCCAGTACCCCCACCCATGGCAGTGCCGGGGTGAATGTGGATGGTAGTGTTAGCTATACCCCTAGCGCGAATTATTCCGGCGCGGACAGTTTCAGCTACCGTGTCAGCGATCTTGCCGGTAATAGCTCGAATCCCGCCACGGTTTCGATCACGGTAAGCCCCGTTAATGATGCCCCCGTGGCGGGCAACGATGCCTACAGTGTGGTGGGTGGCACTACACTCAGCGTCGCGGCCGCTGGGGTGCTGAGTAATGACACGGATATTGATAGCGCTGGTTTGTCCGCAATAGTGTCCACCGCGCCCAACCAGGGATCACTGACTTTAAACACTAACGGTTCTTTCAGTTATATCCCCTCGGTGGGTTATGTCGGCACGGATAGTTTTAGCTATGTTGCCAGCGATGGTGTCACCAGTAGCAATCCCGCGACGGTTACGATAACGGTGACCGCACCACCTGTTGCTAACAAAACCCCTGTTGCCAATCCCGACAGCGCCAGCGTCAAAAAGAATACACGTACGACGGCCTATAACGTTACGATCACCGTGCTTGCCAATGATACCGATGCGGACGGCACGCTCAATCCGGCGAGCGTGAAAATAACCAGGACACCTAGCAAAGGCACGCTAGTGGTGAACGCCGATGGCACGGTCAAGTACACGCCAGCGGCGGGTAAGTCAGGTTCTGATTCGTTTACGTATACCGTGAAAGATAATGTCGGCGCGGTATCAAACAAAGCCAGCGTTTCAATCAGCATTCTATAATCTATCACGACAACCACCCACATCATCTCATTCGAGCTGATGTGGGTGGTTGTCGGTTGTCTTGGCCCAGGGCAGTAGATTCGCGATTTTTTGGCCGCTGCCGACCCAAACGATTCGCAAAGTGCGGTAAGACAAAACCTCGCAACAACTCCAAGCTAACCTTACAATAGGGTGACAGCTCAAGCATAATTCGCGTGACACTATGCCCAGGGCGGATAACAAAATAGGAGGGTGTGGGTGTTTAGTGTGTTGGTACAAATGGCTGGGTTGATTCTGTGTGGTGTGGTCTGGCGGCGGATTCAACCGGCCGGTTTAACCCATCAACATACCCGCAAGGTTTTAACCTCACTGGTGTATTATCTGTTGCTACCGGCGTTGGTGCTGACGGTGTTGTGGCAAGCACCCTTGGGAAGCACCACGCTATTAATTGCGCTCAGCGCGGCCGCGGGTGTACTGCTGGGTTTGCTGGGTGCACAGCTAACCTGCCGTCTCTGCAAACAGGCCCCCGCGCAAAGCGGTGCCATGATCCTGGCGGTGGCTTTCCCCAACGTGACCTATCTGGGTTTACCCGTGTTGGAAGCAACCTTCGGTCCCTGGGCGCGCAGTTTAGCGATCCAGTACGATTTATTTGCCTGTACTCCCTTATTGTTTACCGTGGGCATGCTGCTGGCAGCGCGTTACGGTCAAGGCGAGCCCAAGGCATTCAATATCTGCAGCGAGTTAGTGCGCATTCCGGCATTATGGGCTGCCGTGGCCGCGACGTGTTTGAATCTGTTGGCGGTACCTTTTCCGCCGCTGCTGGCCGGGTTATTGGAACTGCTGGGGCGTGGCGTGGTGCCATTGATGTTATTTTCGATCGGGTTGAGTTTAGCGTGGGATGCGCAAAGTCTACGCCGCTTACCGCCGTTGGCGATGGTCGCAACCTGGCGTTTGTTATTGGTACCATTATTGGTGTTAGTAGTGGCGACGCTACTGGGACTGCAGGGCGAACAGCGCGTCGCGGTGGTCATGGAAGCGGGTATGCCGAGTATGGTGCTGGGTATTATGGTATGTGATCGGTTTAATCTGGATGTGGATCTGTACGCCAGCGCCGTGACCGTGACCACGGGGTTGAGTGTGTTTACATTACCGTTGTGGCATCAGATTATTTTGTGAGGGATTACTCCGCAACGCGCTGTATCACGTGGATTGTAGATAGTGCTCGTTAAAATTGTGCAATACGGATCAATTGTCCCCAGTCTTTTGTTACGATCACGCGCATGGCGAAATTCTATTTAGGACTCGAACGTATCCTACTCACCCTCTGGATAGGCGGGAGCTGGGTAGTGGGCTATATCGTAGCCCCGGTCTTATTTTCCATGCTCGCAGACAGGAACACGGCGGCTCTGGTGGCGGGCAAGTTGTTTAATCTCATGAGTTTAATCGGTTTTGCCTGCGGTGCGGGATTATTGGCCCTGTTGTTCCGCCAATCCGGGGTTGGCGTTTGGAAACGCTGGCAAACGTGGTTACTTACGCTGTTATTACTGAGCGCGGCGCTTGGCTATTTTTATTTTTCCCCGGCTATCGAGGCCATGCGTCAATCGGGCGAGGCCGCCCGAGCCAGCCGTGAATTTAAATGGCTGCACGGCCTGTCCGCCATATTGTATTTGTTGAGCAGTGTTGCAGGAGGGGTCCTGGTGTTGGGGGGAATACAACGCCGCGAATAGTACTGGGGGTGCGCTTTTGGGCAGATCCACCTCATGGGGGTAAGACTATGGTGGGTTTCTCGGCGCGGCGATAAAACACCCCCAGGTGGCCAATCTGTTGAATGACCTCCCCGCCGCTATCGGTTGCAATTTGTGCGATTAATTCGCGCCGCTGCTCGCGTTCGCTGACATTGATCCGTACCTTGATCAACTCGTGGTGAGCGAGCGCCAAATCGATTTCGTGCAGGACGTTTTGGGTCAACCCGTGTTGCCCTAGAATGACCGTGACCTTGCGCGGATGCGCCATCTTGCGTAAATACAAGCGTTGTTTTGCGGTGATTTTCATGCTGGTATACTCTAGTGATATTGCTGTTGCGACAGTGTAACGCATCAAGGCTGTTTTTCACCCATGTCCCGTTCTAAATCGAGCCAGCGCTGGCTGCATGCGCATTTCAAAGACCCTTACGTGAAGCTGGCCCATGCCGCGGGGTTACGTTCCCGGGCGATCTTTAAGCTTAAAGAGATCGATCACAAGTATAACCTCATTAAACCAACGGGAACTATTATTGATTTAGGGGCTGCCCCAGGCGGCTGGTCCGAATATGCCGCCCAGCAAGCAGGAGCGCGTGGTACGGTAATTGCTTTGGATATTCTACCCATGCAGACCCTGCCCGGGGTCGGTTTTATCTTGGGAGATTTTACCCAAGCCGCAGTGTTGGAACAGTTAGTGGCAGCTTTACAAGGCCGTCGGGTTGACCTTGTAATGTCAGACATGGCGCCCAATATGAGTGGAATAAAGGGTGTAGACCAACTTAAAAGCATTTACTTGGCGGAATTAGCGTTAGAGTTCGCCACGGGGGTATTAAACCAGGGCGGCCATTACTTGGTTAAACTGTTTCATGGTGAAGGTTTTGACACGTATGTGAAGTCGGTACGCGGGTTGTTTGACAAGGTTCAGGTGATAAAACCCGAGGCTTCCCGTGCCAAATCGAGTGAAGTTTATCTACTGGCCAGGCACTACTCGAAGACCTGACTATACTATAATCTATGCCCTTGACGCTGAATTACTGTATTTAACGAAGAGGTAACATCTTGAGCGACTTAGCAAAAAATATCATCCTGTGGGTCATCATCGCCTTTATCCTGATGACGGTGTTCAAGCAATTAAGCGTCACGAGCAATCAACTTGAATTGACGTACTCAAGTTTTTATGAGGAAGTTATCAAGCAGCAGATCCGTGAAGTTACCATCACCGGCCGTTCGATCAGCGGGGTGCGCAATGACGGCAGCCGATTCACAACCTACAGTCCCGAAACCGATAATCATAAATTAATTACCGATTTATTAAATAACAAAGTCACGATCAAGGGCGAAGATCCACAGCAAAGCGTGTGGATGCAAATGTTGATCTCGTGGTTCCCGATCTTTTTGATTGTGGGGTTATGGATTTTCTTTATGCGTCAAATGCAAGGCGGCGGCGGCGGCCGTGGTGCATTGTCATTTGGCAAGAGCCGGGCGCGAATGTTGGGCGAGGATCAGGTCAAGATCACGTTCAACGACGTGGCCGGAGTGGATGAAGCCAAGGAAGAAGTCGGTGAGCTGGTGGAGTTCTTGCGCGACCCCGGCAAGTTCCAAAAGCTCGGCGGCAAGATCCCGCGCGGGGTGTTGATGGTAGGTCCCCCCGGAACCGGTAAGACTCTATTAGCCAAGGCTATCGCGGGCGAAGCCAAGGTACCGTTTTTCACCATCTCGGGCTCGGATTTCGTCGAAATGTTTGTCGGCGTGGGCGCCTCGCGGGTACGTGACATGTTTGAGCAGGCCAAGAAACATGCCCCTTGTATTATTTTCATTGACGAAATCGATGCTGTCGGGCGCCATCGCGGCGCGGGCCTGGGCGGTGGTCATGATGAACGTGAACAAACCCTCAACCAATTATTAGTCGAAATGGACGGTTTTGAAGGTAACGAAGGCGTGATCGTGATCGCCGCGACCAACCGTCCCGATGTATTAGATCCGGCCTTATTACGCCCCGGCCGTTTTGACCGTCAGGTGGTGGTGCCCTTACCCGATTTGCGTGGGCGTGAGCAGATCCTCAAAGTACATATGCGTAAAGTGCCCTTGGGCGATAATGTTGAACCCAAGGTAATTGCGCGCGGTACCCCAGGATTTTCCGGCGCGGATTTGGCGAATATAGTCAACGAAGCCGCTTTGTTTGCGGCGCGTGCCAATAAACGCCTGGTCGGTATGGAGGAGTTTGATAAAGCCAAAGACAAGATCATGATGGGCGCGGAACGTAAATCCATGGTGATGAGCGAGAAGGAAAAGAAATTGACTGCCTATCATGAGGCCGGGCATGCGATTGTGGGTCGCATGGTGCCGTCGCATGATCCAGTGTACAAAGTCAGCATTATCCCGCGCGGGCGTGCCCTGGGTATTACGATGTTTTTACCTGAAGAGGATCGCTATAGCTATAGCAAAGAACGCCTCGAAAGCAGTATTTCCAGCTTGTTTGGCGGGCGCATTGCTGAAGAATTGATTTTTGGAGCGGAGAATGTTACCACCGGTGCGTCGAACGACATTCAACGTACTACCGATTTAGCGCGGAACATGGTGACCAAGTGGGGTTTGTCCGAAAAACTTGGGCCCCTGACCTACAGCGAGGAAGACGGTGAAGTGTTTCTGGGACACTCTGTGACTAAACACAAAAATCTTTCCGATGAGACCGCGAATCTGATCGATGCGGAAGTACGTAACATCATTGATCGCAATTACGAACGCGCCAAGAATATTTTGGTTGCGCAATTAGATAAACTGCACGCTATGGCGGATGCCTTAATCAAATACGAAACCATCGACGGTGAACAGATCGAGGCCATTATGGCGGGGCGTAGCCCACACCCACCCGAAGGTTGGGATGACCACGATCCCACTCCTAGCGGTGACCTCAGCGAAGGTAAGAGCGCCGGTGATGATAAAAAAGGCGGTGGCCAAATTGGCCGTCCTGCAAGCGAACATTAAGCGGTCTATACCACGGGGTGGTGTAGCGAACGGATGTCTAAAGCAGCGTCACGATCGGTGGGTTTAACGGCTGATCTACCTAACAACGGCGGTTACTAATACCGCCGTTTTTTATTATTCATTAATTTTCTATGCGATTAACCTGTCGAGACAAAATATTGGATTTGTCGCGCGCTTGCGTGATGGGGATTTTGAATGTAACCCCGGATTCATTTTTTGATGGGGGCAGTTTTACCACACCCGATGCCGCGTTAGCCCAAGCGCGCCGTATGCTGGAACAGGGTGCCGGGATTATTGATGTGGGCGGCGAATCGACCCGGCCAGGGGCGCAAACCATCAGCGTACAACAAGAACTAGACCGGGTAATCCCGGTTATCGAGGCACTTTGTAGTGAATTGGATGTGATCATTTCCATCGATACCCAGAAGCCCGAGGTGATGCGCGCGGCGGTGCAGGCTGGCGCCGGCATGATCAACGATGTGTATGCGCTGCGTAATACCCAAGCCCTGGTGACGGCCGCCGCCCTTGAGGTGCCGGTGTGTGTCATGCACATGCAAGGTGAGCCGCGTAGCATGCAACACCAGCCCCACTATGGCGATGTGCTGGGGGAGGTAAAAACTTTTTTGGTTCAACGCCGTGAGGCGTGCCGTACGGCGGGTATACCTGATGAGCGGATCATTTTTGATCCTGGGTTTGGATTTGGTAAACAGTTGGCGCACAATCTGCGGCTATTTAAACACTTGGGTGAATTCGCCGCTCTTGGTCAACCGCTGTTAGTGGGGGTGTCACGTAAATCGATGCTCGGCGCAATCTTGGATTTACCGGTGCAACAGCGGCTGCAGGGGAGCACGGCCTTGGCGGCGTTGGCGATATGGTTGGGTGCGCGTATTATACGCGCCCATGATGTCGCGGCGACCTTGCAGGCAATCCGCGTGATTGAAGCTGTACAACAGGCTTAGCACAAAGGACATAACGATGGCACGAAAATATTTTGGCACAGACGGCATTCGCGGCCGGGTCGGCGAAGCGCCGATCACGCCGGATTTTATGATGCGCCTTGGCTGGGCGGCGGGCAAAGTGTTTGCCAGTCACAGCGGTGATAGCAGAGTATTGATCGGTAAGGATACACGTATTTCCGGTTATATGTTTGAGTCCGCCTTGGAAGCGGGTTTGTCCGCCGCGGGGGCGGATGTGATGTTGCTGGGCCCAATGCCGACACCGGGCATTGCTTATTTAACCCGAACCCTACATTGCAACGCCGGTATTGTTATCAGCGCCTCGCACAATCCGTTTGATGACAACGGTATTAAATTCTTTTCGGCCGAAGGCACTAAATTACCCGATGAGGTTGAACAGCAGATCGAAACGGTCATCGATACCCCGATGGTGACCAATACCTCCGCGCAACTGGGCAAGGCGATGCGCGTAAAAGACGCCGATGGACGTTATATTGAATTCTGCAAGAGCTCGGTGCCGTTTAGTTTAACCTTGAATGGATTGCGCATTATTTTAGATTGCGCCAACGGCGCGACCTACCATGTCGCTCCTAGCGTTTATACTGAATTAGGGGCCAGTGTCACCCCCATAGGGATACAGCCGGATGGATTAAATATTAATTTGAATTGCGGCTCGACCAAACCCACTATCTTGCAACAAGCGGTCAAGAGCCAACAAGCTGATCTTGGCATTGCCCTAGACGGAGATGGTGATCGGGTCATCATGGTGGATCACACGGGTGAGCTTGTTGATGGCGATGAATTGCTGTTTATCATCGCCAATGAGCGGATCCGCAACGGCAGTATGCACGGAGGCGTGGTGGGAACCTTGATGAGTAATTTGGGTTTGGAACATGCCTTGTCGGCGGCCAACATTCCCTTTGCGCGTGCCAAAGTGGGCGATCGCTACGTGATGGAACTGATGCAATCCCGACAATGGCAGATCGGTGGAGAATCGTCCGGGCATATCATCTGTTTAGATCGCACCACCACCGGTGACGGGATTATTTCTTCCCTGCAAATTCTGGCGGCGATGGTCACTTCAGGTAAATCGTTATACGAATTACGTTCGGCGATGCACAAATACCCGCAAACATTGTTGAATGTCAGAATGGTCAAACCGATTGATGTCCAGATTCATCCACGGGTGCAACAGGCGGTGCGTGCCGCCGAGACTTGCCTGGCTGACCACGGTCGTGTGTTGTTGCGGCCCTCGGGAACCGAGCCGGTGGTGCGGGTGATGGTCGAGGGCCGCGATGCGGCTCAGGTGCAGCAATTAGCGACGGAGATCGCCGCCGCCGTCAAAGCCGCCGTCGTTGGCTAGGCGTCGAGGCTTAACCCCTTGGTTTTTACATTGATTTCTAAGGCTTATAACGGTAAGCTTTCGCGCTCTTTTTTGTCCTTTGATGTTGGGAGCTATAACGCATGCGTACCCCTCTAATAGCGGGTAATTGGAAAATGAACGGCTCCCGCGCCAGTGTGAAGGAATTATTAAACGGGGTGGTGGCAGGAATAACCGAGGTGAAGCGTGCGGCGGTGGCGGTATGTGTACCTTATATATATATTCCAGAGGTCGCCAGCCGCCTGCAGGGCACGCCGGTTGCGTGGGGTGCCCAGAATGTCAGTACCGAGTCCAAGGGCGCGTATACGGGCGAAATTGCCGCTGCCATGCTGATGGATTTTGGCTGCCGTTACGTGATTGTCGGCCATTCCGAGCGGCGCACCCTTTACGCCGAGACGGATGCCGGCGTCGCCAAGAAATATGGGATGGTTACCGCTGCGGGTATGACGCCTATTTTTTGCCTGGGCGAGACGTTGGAAGAACGCGAGCGTGGGGTCACCGAACAGGTAGTGACACGCCAGCTCAAAGCGGTAATCGATATGCACGGGGTTAAAGCCTTGCAAGTGGGTGTGATAGCCTATGAACCGGTTTGGGCGATTGGCACCGGCAAAACCGCCACACCGCAACAGGCGCAAGCGGTCCATGCTTATATCCGTGGCCGCATCGCCGAATATGACAAGACGGTTGCCGCGGCGGTGTTGATTCAATACGGCGGCAGTATGAATGCACAAAACGCCGAAGAATTATTGGCCATGCCCGATATCGACGGTGGTCTGATTGGGGGCGCTTCACTCAAGGCGGATGATTTCTTAACAATTTGTAAGGCAGCAAATCGCTGAAGGTTGATCCATGTTACACAATATCTTATTAGTGGTCCATGTCATGCTGGCCTTGGGTATGGTCGGTTTGATTCTATTGCAACAAGGCAAGGGTGCCGACGCCGGCGCGGCGTTTGGCAGCGGTGCTTCAAGCACGGTATTTGGCGCGCGTGGTTCGGCTTCGTTCCTAAGCCGTACGACCGGGTTACTGGCGGCATTATTTTTTATAACTAGTTTAAGTCTGGCCTATTTGGCCCGGCAAGATGTCAAACCCAGCAGTGTTACCGATATAAAGCAAACCCAAGTTGAAACGCCCGCGTCGGCTGCGGCGAGTAAGACAACCGGTTTGCCGGTCGAAGCGCCGCCGCCCACCGCGGCGCCGAATAACCTGCCGGTAAATTGAGGGGTGCTAGATTTTTTTGCCGAAGTGGTGGAATTGGTAGACACGCTATCTTGAGGGGGTAGTGGCGTAAGCTGTGTGGGTTCGAGTCCCACCTTCGGCACCAATATTAGTTTTTTTATTCACGGCGGCAGCTGGATGTATTAGCAAGTTTTACTATGACAATCGAGCAGTTTGTTACTGACTATGGCTATCTCGCTATCCTGCTGTGGACCTTTGTCGAAGGGGAAACGGTTGTGATTGTGGCAGGCTTTTTTGCCCATTTGGGGCTGTTGAATATTGAGCTGGTCATCTTAACCGCGTTGCTGGGCAGTTTTAGTGGCGATCAACTCTATTATTATATTGGCCGTCATGGCGGCGCCAAGTATATCGCCAAGCGCAAGTCTTGGCAGATGAAAGCCGAATGTGTTTACCGTATTTTACGCCGCCATCAAAATTTGCTGATTGTGAGTTTTCGTTTTTATTACGGGGTGCGCAATATCACACCCTTTGCGATTGGCGCCGCCAATATCCCACGGTTGCGGTTTTTTATCTTGAATTTTATCGGTGCCACGGTGTGGGCGGTAGTTTTTAGTTACGGCGGTTATTTTCTAGGGAAAACACTCAAACAATTTATTGACGATTATCACCACTATGCATTGCTTATATTAGGGGGATTAATCGCCATTGTAATGTTGGCGAGTCTGGTGAGGAAACTCTGTCAATCACGCGCCAGCAAAATTTCGCTAGACGATAGCAAGGCGGTTGTCACACCTACCTGTATGGATACCCCTCCACCCGCGGATCCTCCCTAAGTGAGTAGCCGACGTGAATTATCATCAGCGATTTTTTTTATACCCCCTAAAATTCATTTAACTAGCTGTAATACCAAGCGATTTTTCCAAATCGCGCGCTTGACCTCATTATCCGTCTGACCTAGACTCACCAGCACTTTTCTGTAAGCACTAAATTTCAGTGCGTGAGCCGCCGCAGGTGGCGATAAAAACAAAGATGAGGTAGGACGCCATTCATGTTAGAGAACTACCTGCCAGTATTGTTGTTCATGAGCGTGGGACTTATTATCGGTGTTGTAATGATTGCCCTGGGATTTGTGCTTGGGCCGCAGCGACCTGACAGTGAGAAACTTTCCGCCTACGAATGCGGTTTTGAGGCCTTCGAGGATTCCCGCATGAAGTTCGATGTACGTTACTACTTAGTAGCCATCTTATTTATTCTCTTCGATTTAGAAATCGCCTTTTTATTTCCGTGGGCAGTAGTGTTGGAAAAGATCGGCATCTTTGGGTGGGTGGCGATGCTGGTTTTTCTCGCCATCCTGGTGGTGGGATTTATTTACGAATGGAAAAAAGGAGCGTTAGAATGGGAATAGAAGGTGTCCTCAATAAAGGTTACGCCACCACCACGCTCGATAGTTTAATCAACTGGGCGCGAACCGGATCGATGTGGCCCATGACCTTCGGGCTCGCCTGTTGTGCGGTTGAGATGATGCACGCCGCCGCGGCGCGTTACGATTTGGATCGTCTGGGCATGGTGTTCCGGCCCAGTCCGCGACAATCCGATGTGATGATCGTGGCCGGTACCTTGGTGAATAAAATGGCTCCGGCGTTACGTAAGGTCTACGACCAGATGCCGGAACCGCGCTGGGTGATCTCCATGGGCTCCTGCGCCAATGGCGGTGGTTATTACCACTATTCCTATTCGGTGGTGCGTGGTTGTGATCGCATTGTCCCCGTCGATGTGTACGTGCCCGGTTGTCCGCCCACGGCGGAAGCCCTGATCTATGGCATCATGCAGTTGCAAAATAAAATCCGGCGTACCAATACGATCGCCCGGGTATAACCACGACTGGAAAATCCCGCATGTCGACCTATTACAAGCAACTGGCGCAACGTATTCAAGAACGTTTTGGTGATCGTATCTCCAGCGCCGGTATCAGTTTAGGCGAACTCACGATTACCATTGATAAGGGTTGTCTTTTATCGATCGCAGAAATTTTGCGTGATGAAGCCGATTTTGCGTTCGAACAACTGATCGATCTGTGCGGGGTTGATTATTCCGATTATGGCAACGGTCGTTGGGAAGGTCCACGTTTTGCAGTGGTGTATCACTTGTTGTCGGTCACCCTCAATCATCGCTTGCGTTTAAAGGTGTTTGTCGATGGTGAGCCGCCGCTGGTGGACTCGGTAAATGGGATCTGGGCGTCCGCCAATTGGTTTGAGCGCGAGGCCTTCGATTTATTCGGGATTTTGTTCAGCGGTCACCCGGACCTGCGGCGTATCTTGACCGACTATGGTTTTATCGGTCACCCGTTTCGTAAGGACTTCCCCTTGATCGGCACCGTCGAAATGCGTTACGACCCGGAGCAAGGCCGTGTGGTCTATCAGCCGGTGAGTATCGAACCGCGGGTGAATCAACCGCGCGTGGTGCGCGACGATCACCGTTATGTCGACCGTGAATTACCCGCCGAGAAGTAATCATGCCTGAAATCCGTAATTACACTTTGAATTTTGGACCACAACATCCCGCCGCGCACGGGGTGTTGCGTTTAGTGCTGGAAATGGACGGCGAGGTGATTCAACGCGCCGATCCGCACATCGGTTTATTACACCGCGCGACCGAGAAACTTGCCGAGAGTAAACCCTATAACCAAACCATCCCCTACATGGATCGCTTGGATTACGTCTCGATGATGGTGAATGAACATGGCTATGTACTGGCCTTGGAACGGATGTTGGGGATTACCCCGCCGCTACGAGCGCAATACATCCGCGTCATGTTCGACGAGATCACCCGGGTGTTAAACCACCTGATGTGGTTGGGCACCCACGCCCTCGACGTCGGCGCCATGACGGTATTTTTGTATTGTTTTCGTGAGCGTGAAGATTTAATGGATATGTACGAGGCCGTTTCCGGTGCGCGCATGCATGCGGCGTATTACCGTCCTGGCGGAGTGTATCGTGATTTACCTGAGCACATGCCGCAGTATGGGCACACCCGTTATCGCGGTGAATCGGGCACTCAACGCATGAACGCGAATCGTAGCGGCTCTTTGTTGGATTACATCGATGATTTTACCCAACGTTTTCCCGGCTATGTGGATGAATACGAAACCTTGCTGACGGATAATCGCATTTGGAAACAACGTACCGTGGGTATCGGTGTGGTGACCCCGGAGCGCGCCAAGCAACTGGGATTCACCGGTCCAATGTTGCGTGGCTCGGGAATCGCCTGGGATCTACGCAAGAAACAGCCGTATGAAGTGTATGACAAAATGAGTTTTAATATTCCATTGGGAACCAACGGCGATTGTTATGATCGGTATTTGGTGCGGGTGGAAGAGATGCGCCAGTCCAATCACATCATTCGCCAATGTATCGAATGGTTGCGAGCGAACCCCGGTCCGGTGATGTTAGAAGATCATAAGCTATCACCGCCGCGCCGCGAAGAAATGAAGGGTGATATGGAAGCCTTGATTCATCACTTTAAATTATTTACCGAAGGTTATACCCTGCCCGCGGGGGAGGTATACGCCGCGGTGGAGCATCCAAAAGGGGAGTTTGGCGTGTATTTAGTCTCAGACGGCGCCAATAAACCCTATCGGTTGAAGATTCGGCCTCCTGGCTTTCCTCACCTGGCCGCCATGCACGAAATGTCCAATGGCCACATGCTGGCGGACGTGGTGGCGATTATCGGTACCATGGATATCGTCTTTGGGGAGATCGACCGCTAATGTTCGCACAGCGCAACAAAAACCAAACCAAACTGGATCGGATTACTGCCGCGGCGCGCGCCGAGATTGATCGCTGGATCGCTAAGTATCCGCCCGAGCGCAAGAGTTCCGCGGTAATGGCGGCGTTACGCATCGTACAAGATCAAAACGGCGGGCATCTCAGCCACGAGTTGATCGAAGCAGTGGCGGAGTATTTGGACATGGAAACCATCGCGGTATACGAGGTTGCCACCTTTTATTCCATGTATGAACTCGCGCCCGTGGGTAAGTATAAAATCTGCGTCTGCACCAATATCTCCTGTATGTTGTGTGGTTCCGACCAGATCGTGCAACACCTGGAAGCTAAACTGGGCATTAAACTGGGTCAGACCCGCCGCGACGGAAAATTTACCCTTAAAGAAGTCGAATGTTTAGGCGCCTGTGTAAACGCTCCGATGCTGCAAATTGGCAATGACTATTATGAAAAGCTTACTCCCGCATCGATTGATAAGATTTTGGCGGGGCTCAAATAACCATGGGTAACGAAGTTTGTTTCCGCACCCTGCAATTTGACCAGCCCTACACGCTGGAAAATTATCGACGCGTCGGCGGCTATGCGGTATGGAAAAAGATCCTGCAGGAAAAAACCCCCGCTGAAAAGATCATTGAAGAAATAAAAACCTCGGCGTTGCGTGGCCGGGGTGGGGCGGGATTTCCTACCGGCTTAAAGTGGAGTTTCATGCCACGTAATGCCCCCGGACAGAAATACATTGTATGCAATTCCGATGAAGGCGAGCCGGGAACTTGTAAAGATCGCGATATCCTGCGTTATAACCCCCATCAACTCATTGAGGGCATGGCGATTGCGGGTTATACCATCGGCGCCACGGTCGGTTACAATTATATTCGCGGTGAATTTTGGGAGCCCTACGAACGGTTCGAGGCTGCCTTGGCCGAAGCCTATGCGGCGGGATTGCTCGGCAAAGACGTCTTTGGTTCCGGGGTTGATTTTGACCTCTATAGCCATTTGGGCGCGGGCGCCTACATTTGCGGCGAAGAAACCGCATTATTGGAATCGTTAGAAGGTAAAAAAGGCCAGCCGCGTTTTAAACCGCCGTTTCCAGCCGGTTATGGTTTGTACGGCCGTCCCACCACCATCAATAATACCGAAAGCCTGGCGTCGATCCCGGTTATTTTACAACACGGCGGCAAGTGGTTTTTAGAGTTGGGAAAACCCAATAATGGCGGCAGCAAAATTTTCTGTGTGAGCGGGCATGTCAACAATCCTGGAAATTTTGAAATTCCATTAGGCACACCGTTCGCTAAATTATTGGAAATGGCCGGTGGGGTACGTACCGGTCACCAACTCAAGGCCGTGATCCCCGGCGGCTCATCCGTACCGGTGTTACCCGCCGACATCATTATGCAGACCGCGATGGATTATGACGCCCTGGCCAAGGCCGGCAGTATGCTCGGCGCGGGTTCGGTGATCGTGATGGACGATTCCACCTGTATGGTGCGCGCCCTCGCGCGTTTGTCGCACTTTTATTACGAAGAATCGTGCGGGCAATGTACTCCCTGCCGTGAAGGCACCGGTTGGCTGTCGCGGGTGTTACATCGGCTTGAACATGGGCAAGGCCAGGCGGGGGATTTGGCCTTATTAGATGACGTGGCGATTCGTATCGGTGGACGCACGATTTGCGCCTTGGGTGACGCGGCGGCCATGCCGGTGACCAGTTTCTTAAAACATTTTCGTAAGGAATTTGAATACCATATCAGCCACCAGCGCTGTATGGTGTGAGCGGTGTTATTCAATCTATGACGGATTTATTAAACATTGAAATTAACGGCGTCCGTTTGCAGGTCAAACCGGGCACGATGGTGATCGAAGCGGCGGATGACGCGGGGTTCGTGATTCCGCGCTTTTGTTACCACAAAAAGTTATCGATTGCGGCCAATTGCCGGATGTGCCTGGTGGACGTGGAGAAGGCAGCCAAACCGGTACCGGCCTGTGCCACGCCCGTGACCGAAGGGATGAAGGTTTATACCAAATCCGTCAAGGCCATCGAAGCGCAAAAAAGTGTCATGGAATTTTTGTTGATCAATCACCCCTTGGATTGTCCGATTTGCGATCAAGGTGGGGAGTGTGAATTGCAAGACATCGCAATGGGTTTTGGTAAAGACGCCTCACGGTTTCGCGAAACCAAACGCGTGGTACGTGAAAAATACTTAGGTCCGTTGATCTCCACCGACATGACCCGCTGTATCCATTGCACACGTTGTGTGCGGTTTGGCCGCGAGATCGCCGGGGTCATGGAATTAGGCGCGCCGGGCCGTGGGGAACACATGGCGATCGAAACCTACATGGAAAGCGCGGTGGGTTCGGAATTGTCGGGCAATGTAATCGATTTATGTCCGGTCGGCGCGTTAACCTCTAAACCCTATCGTTACACCGGCCGGCCTTGGGAAAACACCGCCGCGACGGCGATTTCACCGCACGATTGCGTGGGCTCCAATCTTAAAGTAGAAGTGCGGCGCAATCAGGTGATGCGGGTATTGCCGCACGAGAATGAAGCGATCAATGAAGTATGGTTGGCGGATCGCGACCGTTATAGTTATACCGGTTTACACACGGCTGATCGTTTGCAACAGCCCATGATCAAACAGGGTGAGACCTGGCGTGAGGTGGATTGGGAAACCGCATTGACCTATGCCAGCGAAGGCATGCGTAGAGTGATCGCGAGCCATGGCGCGGCGCAACTGGGTGCTTTGTCGAATCCCAACGCAACGCTGGAAGAATTTTATTTATTGCAAAAATTGGTGCGCGGTTTGGGTAGCCATAATATCGATCATCGTTTGCGGCAGCTGGATTTTTCCGATCAAGCCCATGCGCCGGTGTATCCCCATTTGGGTCAATCGATCGCCGCATTAGAAGAACTGCAAGCGGGTTTATTGATTGGCGCCTATCCACGCAAAGACCAACCCTTGATCAATCATCGTTTACGTAAAGCCGCAAAACGTGGCGCCAAGATCAGCGCGGTGAATACGATTGATTATGATGTTAATTTCACGTTGACGAATACAGTGGTGACTCACCCCTTCGATATGCCGTTGCATCTGGCCGCGATCGCCAAGGTGCTGGCGGAACAGACAGGTAAAACTCCTCCGGCCGCGGTGCAAACATTACTCGCGGCGGCCAAGGTTGAAGAGCTTCATCGGCAGATCGCAACTCAATTAACCCAAGCGGAACGTTCCACCGTATTGATTGGAACCCAAGCCCTAGCCCAGCCAAATTTGGCGGTGTTGCGTAACCTGGCCAACGTGATTGCGGATTTATCCAATTCAAGCCTCGGCTATTTACCCGAAGGGGCTAATGCCGCGGGGGCGTGGTTGGCCGGCGCCGTGCCACACCGTACAACCGCGGGGCGAACGGTACCGGCGGCGGGTAAATCCGCTTTACAGATGTTGGATACCTCTTGTAAGGCATTGGTATTGTGGAATGTAGAGCCAGAATACGATTGTGCCGATCCCGCTACCGCTATGACGGCGCTACAGGCGGCGGAGTTTGTCGTGGCCTTAACACCGTTTGTGACCGATACCATGCGCGGTTATGCCGATGTAATATTGCCGATTAGTCCCTTCGCTGAAACCTCGGGCACGTTTGTTAATGTCGAAGGACGTTGGCAAAGCTTTACCGCCAGCGTTAAATCCCTTGCCGAATCACGTCCAGGCTGGAAGGTATTACGGGTCCTAGGCAACTTTTTTAAACTCGATGGCTTTGAATATTTATCCTCGGAAGAGGTGCGCAGCGAGATCGACACTCTTACGGTAGGCATCATCCCGCAAACCCGCAGCGAGGTCCAAGCGCCGAGTAATACCCCGCAACGTCCGAGTTTGTTGCGTATCGGGCATGTGCCGATCTACGCGGTGGATAACCTGGTACGTCGTGCCCAGCCGCTGCAACAAAGTAATGATGCGCTGCAAGCCATGGTGGCCATGAACGCCCACACCGCGGATAAGCTGGGTGTGCGCCACGCGACCCAGGTCCGTGTGTCGCAAGCTGGGCAGAGCGTCACGTTACCGTTATATATTGAAGCCTCGGTCGCGGATGACTGCGCCGTGATTCCCGCCGGGGTGGTCGGTAGCGAGCGCCTGGGCACAGGTTATGGCAGTATCGACGTGAAGGCCGTGTAGAGAACGACATGTTGCAGTGGTTAATATCAACATATGAAAACTGGCAACCGGTATCCGGTTATCTAGTGCATATAGTGGCCATTACCGTCCCCTTGTTTGTATGCGTGGCCTACCTCACCTATGTCGAGCGCAAGATCATCGGTTATATGCAAGTGCGCATGGGGCCAACCCGGGTGGGCTGGAAGGGATTGTTACAGCCCTGGGCGGACATGTTCAAATTGCTCTTCAAAGAGATCATTATCCCCAGCGGCGCCAACAAAATTTTATTTTTACTGGCGCCGATCCTGGCTTTAGCGCCCGCATTGGCCGCATGGGCTGTTATCCCTTTAAATGCAACCACGGTGTTGGCGGATTTAAACGCCGGGTTATTGTATGTGCTGGCGGTGACTTCAATTGGCGTCTACGGTGTGATCATCGCGGGTTGGTCCTCGAATTCAAAATACGCGCTGTTGGGTGCGATGCGGTCTTCAGCGCAGATCGTCGCGTACGAAATCGCGATGGGATTCGCCCTGGTGGGGGTATTGATCGCCGCCAAGAGTATGAACCTTGGCGATATCATCGTTAGTCAAGCCGGGCAGCATGGTTTTCTGGATTGGTTTTGGCTGCCGTTATTGCCGTTGTTTATTATTTATTTTATTTCCGGCGTGGCCGAAACCAATCGCGCACCGTTTGACGTGGCCGAAGGAGAATCGGAAATCGTCGCGGGATTTCACGTGGAATATTCCGGCATGGCCTTCGCGGTGTTTTTCCTGGCGGAATACGCCAACATGATTTTGATCTCCGCCTTGGCCGCGATCATGTTTTTGGGGGGCTGGTTATCCCCCGTGCAAGGCTGGGTATCCGCTACGTGGTTGGCAACGCCTTATATCGGCTGGATACTCGACGATGGATTTCACTGGTTGTTGATTAAAATCGCGTTTTTCTTGTTTTGGTATTTATGGTTCCGCGCCACGTTCCCGCGTTATCGATATGACCAGATCATGCGGCTGGGTTGGAAGGTGTTTATTCCAATTACCATTGTCTGGATCGTTGTGGTGAGCGCCATGGTATTAGCCCAGGTGGGCCCGTGGTGGGATCGTCCGAGTTAATGGGAGCCCTATATGAGTAATACCGCGCGTTTTGTTCGCAGTTTATTCTTGCTTGAGTTATTCAAGGGTCTGTCGGTGACCCTGCGGCATATGTTATTTGTGCGCAAGGTGACCCTGCAATACCCCGAGGAAAAAGCCCCGATCTCACCGCGGTTTCGTGGCTTACACGCCTTACGGCGTTATCCCAACGGCGAGGAGCGTTGTATTGCGTGTAAATTGTGTGAGGTGGTGTGCCCGGCATTGGCCATTACGATTGAATCCGAGCAACGCGCCGACGGTACCCGCCGTACCACGCGTTACGATATCGACCTCACTAAATGTATTTTTTGCGGTTATTGTGAAGAATCCTGTCCAGTGGATTCCATTGTCGAGACCCATATTTACGAATACCATGGCGAACAACGCGGTGACTTAATGATGACCAAGGAAAAATTGCTGGCCGTGGGTGATAAATACGAAGCACAAATCGCCGCGGCGCGCAGCCAAGACGCGCGCTACCGTTAACAATCAATAAAGATAATAAACTCATGGGAATAGAACCAATACTATTTTATAGCTTTGCAACCGTCTTATTGGTCAGTGCCAGCGCCGTTATCACGGTGCGCAATCCGGTACGCGCCGCCTTGTTTTTGGTATTGACCTTTTTTGCCAGCGCGGCCTTATGGTTATTGCTAGAAGCTGAATTTCTCGCCGTGGCCCTGGTGCTGGTGTATGTCGGCGCGGTTATGGTGTTGTTCCTCTTCGTGGTGATGATGTTGGATATTAACCTGGCGCGCTTGCGCGAGGGGTTTATTAAATTCTTGCCGGTTGGCCTGCTGATCGCTGTCGTCATGGTGGCCGTGCTGGTATTGGTGGTTGGGCCGGAACAATTTGGCTTGGCGAAATTTGCCGAGCCGGCACGGCATAACGCCGACTACAGCAATAGCCGTGAATTAGGGCTTATCTTATATACAGTCTACGTGTACCCGTTTGAAATCGCGGCGGTGATTCTACTGGTAGCCATCGTTGCGGCCATTGCTTTAACCCTGCGTCATCGCCCTACGACTAAATACCAAAATTCCACAGAGCAGATCGCCGTGCAACGTAATCAACGCTTGCGTATTGTCGAAATGCCTTCGGAGGAGCGTAAATAATGGCAAACGAAATTGCGCTATCGCATTATTTGATCCTCGGGGCGATTCTGTTCGGCCTGAGTATCGCGGGGATTTTTATTAACCGTAAAAACGTCATTATATTATTGATGGCGATTGAATTAATGTTATTGGCGGTGAATATGAATTTTATCGCGTTCGCACGTTATCTGGGGGATAGCGCCGGGCAGGTGTTCGTGTTTTTTATTCTTACCGTGGCCGCGGCTGAGTCCGCGATTGGTTTGGCGATCTTGGTGGTATTATTCCGCAATAAACGCACGATCAATGTTGACGATCTCAACCAGATGAAGGGTTAATCCATGCTGGACAACATGCCCACGGTATATTTAACCATCGTACTTGCGCCATTAATGGGGGCGATTATTGCTGGATTGTTCGGTAAAACCATCGGTCGCGGCGGCGCGCACTGGATAACCATCCTGGGCGTGGCGATTGCCACTGTCTTGTCGTTGTATGTGTTCAAATACCATGTCATGGACAGTCATGCTATTTATAATGGCTCGGTATACACCTGGCTGGTGAGCGATGGCATCAAATTGGAAGTGGGATTTCTGGTGGATAACCTCACCGCGGTGATGTTAGTGGTGGTGAGCTTTGTTTCCCTCATGGTCCATGTTTATACCGTTGGCTACATGCATGACGATCCGGGGTATCAACGTTTTTTCAGTTATATATCCTTGTTCACTTTCTCTATGTTGATGTTGGTAATGTCCAATAACTTCATGCAATTATTCTTTGGTTGGGAAGCGGTTGGTTTAGTTTCGTATCTATTAATTGGTTTCTGGTTTACCCGGGAATCGGCGATCTTCGCCAATCTTAAAGCCTTTTTAGTGAACCGGGTGGGTGATTTTGGTTTTGTATTGGGGATCGCAGCGGTGTTGTTGTATTTTGGCAGCGTCGATTACGCCACGGTATTCGCTTCGACCGCCAAGGTTAGCGGGCAGACCCTGCAAATTTTTCCGGGTCACCCCTGGTCCGTACTGACAGTGATTTGTATTTTATTATTCATCGGCGCCATGGGTAAGTCCGCGCAGTTTCCCTTGCACGTCTGGTTACCCGATTCGATGGAAGGCCCAACCCCGATCTCCGCCTTGATCCATGCCGCGACCATGGTAACGGCGGGAATTTTTATGGTCGCGCGCATGTCGCCTCTGTTTGAATTATCTGAAACCGCGCTGAGCGTTGTAATGGTTATTGGCACGATCACGGCGTTATTCATGGGGTTGCTCGGACTGGTGCAAAACGATATCAAGCGCGTGGTGGCCTATTCGACCTTGTCACAATTAGGCTATATGACGGTTGCCTTGGGCGCCTCGGCCTATGCCGCCAGCATTTTCCACTTGATGACCCATGCCTTTTTTAAAGCCTTGTTATTCTTAGCGGCGGGATCGGTGATCATCGCGATGCATCACCAGCAAGACATGCGCTACATGGGCGGCCTGCGCAAATATATGAAGATTACCTGGTTGACATCCTTGGTGGGCAGTTTGGCATTGATCGGCACACCGTTTTTCTCGGGCTTTTATTCCAAGGATTCGATTATCGAGGCGGTGGCGCATTCGCATACCCCAGGGGCGAGCTACGCCTATGTCGCCGTGTTGGCCGGTGTGTTCGTGACCGCGTTGTATAGTTTTCGGATGTATTTCTTGGTGTTTCACGGTGAAGAACGCATGGACCAGCATACCCGTGAACATTTACATGAATCACCCTGGGTTGTCACCTTGCCGTTGATTGCCCTGGCGATCCCGTCGGTGATCATCGGTGGGTTCTTTGTGGAGCCGATGATTTTCGGCAAGTTCTTTGGTCCGGCGATTTTTGTATTGCCCGCGCACGACGTGTTGGCGCATTTACATGCCCACGATTGGAAAGAAATGGCCTTGCATGCGCTGGGCACCGCCCCCTTTCTGCTGGCCTTGGGAGGAGTACTGACCGCCTGGTACTGTTATAGGATTAATCCCAAGGTGCCCGCATGGTGCGCGCGTAAATTATCCTGGCCGTATAAAACCTTGCTGGAGAAATACTGGTTTGATCACTTATATCAATACGTGTTTGCGGCATTGGGGCGGTGGCTGGGTAAAGTCATATGGCAGCTGGGCGATGTACGCTTGATTGACGGGGTGATCATCAATGGCTCGGCAAATAGCGTCGGCAGGTTGGCGCGTTGGGCGCGCCAAGTCCAGTCGGGGTATTTATACCACTATGCGTTCGCCATGATCCTCGGGCTGATTATTTTATTGGTGGTTTTTGTGCCGGGTCTATCCGGTAAAATGTTGGCGTTAATAAAAATTTCATAACAAGGTTATCTGAATGTTGGATTCGCACTTGCTGAGTTTATTGATCGGCTTGCCGCTGCTAGGGGGTATGCTGGTGCTGGCGACGGGGGGAGATAAAAATGCCCCCGAAGCGCGGGTATTGGCCTTGGTATGCAGCTTGGTGGTATTGGGCTTGTCGGTGGTGTT
This sequence comes from Gammaproteobacteria bacterium, assembly GCA_016194635.1. Lineage (GTDB taxonomy): Bacteria > Pseudomonadota > Gammaproteobacteria > UBA6429 > Thiohalophilaceae > JACQBC01. The sequence goes on from JACQBC010000026.1 coordinate 91,123, forward strand.
ATACCAAAAATTTGCGCTTGGTACCTCCAAGATGCAATTCGTGGAATTATATGATTGGATTCGGGTCGGTTCGCTGCGCGCGAATTATCACCTTGGGGTGGATGGCATCTCCATGCCATTAATCGTATTGACCAGTTTCATGACCCTGATCGTGGTGATCGCCGGCTGGGAAGTCATTCAATATAAAGTCGCTCAATACATGGCGTCTTTTTTATTCATGCAGGGCTTGATGAACGGCGTGTTCGCGGCCTTGGACGCCGCGTTGTTCTATGTGTTTTGGGAAGCGATGTTGATCCCGATGTTTATTGTGATCGGTGTCTGGGGCGGTCCGCGCCGGGTCTACGCCACCATCAAGTTCTTTTTGTATACTTTTTTCGGCTCGGTCTTCATGCTGATTGCATTATTATATTTGGCGATCCAGATCGGCGGTTTTGATATTTTACAAATGCACAGCGTAAAACTGAGCATGCAAGAACAAGTGTTGATCTTTATTGCATTCTTATTGGCCTTTGCGGTCAAGGTTCCGATGTGGCCGGTGCACACCTGGTTGCCAGATGCCCACGTCGAGGCTCCCACCGGCGGCTCGGTAATATTGGCCGCTATCATGCTGAAATTAGGCGCCTATGGGTTTTTGCGGTTTTCATTACCTATCACGCCCGACGCCAGCCAGGCGCTGGATGGGTTGATGATCAGCCTATCGCTGATCGCCGTGGTGTACATTGGTTTTGTCGCCCTGGCGCAGCAAGATATGAAAAAACTCATCGCCTATTCCTCGATTTCACACATGGGTTTTGTCACCCTGGGATTTTTTATTGTCTGGTCGATCGGCCGGTCACAAGGAAATTACCACGGTGCCGTGATGGGGATCGAAGGGGCGATGGTGCAAATGATCTCCCACGGGTTTGTGTCCGGTGCAATGTTTTTATGCGTGGGGGTTATGTACGACCGTATGCACAGCCGTATGATCAACGACTACGGCGGGGTGGTGAATACCATGCCGGTCTTTGCCGCGTTTGCGGTATTGTTCGCGATGGCCAACGCGGGATTACCCGGTACCTCGGGGTTTGTGGGCGAGTTCATGGTGATCCTCAGCAGCTTTAAAGCCAATTTCTGGTATGCGTTTGCCGCCGCCAGTACCTTGGTGTTAGGCGCGGCCTATACCCTGTGGATGGTCAAACGGGTTATCTTTGGTGCGGTTGCCAACGATCGCGTCGCCAAACTTTCCGACATCAATTCGCGCGAATTCTTCTTTTTGGGTTTGCTCAGCCTCATGGTTTTCGTCTTTGGTCTATACCCAGCGCCACTATTAGATGCGATGGACGCAACGGTCACCGATCTGGTGCGCCACATCACACAAAGTAAATTACTCCCCGGTGGATAACATGCCCTTAATATTCACACAGCTGCAGCTGGCCTTACCCGAAATCGTATTGCTGGGTTCGACCTGTTTGGTGTTGATCGTCGATCTGTTCGTCTCCGAGCGTAGCCGTGGTATTACCTATATACTCGCGCAGATGGCGTTGTTAGCGGTCTTCATTACACTGCTCGCCACGAGTGTCGGTAAAACCAGCGACGCCTTTAGCCATACTTTTGTTCGTGACGCGCTTGGGGATACGCTAAAATTATTTGTTGCCCTAAGCTGCAGTGTCGTGTTTTTGTATGCCAAGAATTATTTAAAAACCCGCGACATTCCCTTCGGCGAGTTTTACGTACTGGGTTTGTTCGGGGTATTGGGGATGATGATACTCATCTCCGCCGCGAGTTTGTTGACGGTCTATCTGGGTTTAGAATTATTGTCTTTATCCATGTACGCGATGGTGGCCTTGCAGCGCGATTCGGTTACTGCTTCCGAGTCCGCGATGAAATATTTTGTACTGGGGGCGATCGCCTCCGGCATGTTGTTATACGGCATGTCGATGATCTATGGCATGACCGGTAGCTTAGAACTGGCAACCATTAACACCAAGGTGCTCGAACACCAGCACGATATCGTCATGATGTTTGGCTTGGTATTCGTGTTGGTAGGCATTGCGTTTAAATTCGGTGCCGTGCCTTTCCACATGTGGGTGCCGGATGTGTATCAAGGTTCAGCCACCGCAGTCACCCTATATATTGGTACCGCACCCAAGATCGCGGCGTTCGCCATGTTAATCCGTTTATTGGTGGACGGATTATTAGGGTTACAATCCGAGTGGCGTGACATTGTGATTGTGATTGCAATCGCCTCGATGGCCATCGGTAATGTCGTGGCCATTGCCCAGTCGAATATTAAACGCATGTTGGCGTATTCAACCATTTCACACGTCGGTTTTTTGATGCTCGGTGTGCTCGCGGGAACCCCAGAGGGTTTTGCCAGTGCCATGTTTTATACCCTGGTGTATACCCTGACCGCCTTGGGAAGCTTCGGAATGGTCATCCTCATGAGCGGTTACGGCTTTGAAGCCGAACACCTGGACAGTTTCAAAGGTTTGAATCAACGCAGCCCCTGGTTTGCTTTTATCATGTTGATCCTGATGTTTTCCATGGCCGGTGTACCGCCGTTTCTGGGATTTTTTGCGAAATTCATGGTACTCAAATCGGTGGTGGCGATAGACCTGGTGTGGTTAGCCGCGCTGGCGGTGGTGTTCTCTATCGTGGGTGCTTTTTATTACTTGCGCATCGTCAAGCTGATGTATTTTGATACCGCGCAAGACAGCCACTCGCTGGAGATCAGTACCGATATGCGGCTGCTGATGAGTGTAAATGGTTTACTCGTGCTGTTACTGGGATTAAAACCGGATTGGATATTAGATCTGTGTATCCGCGTGTTCCCGCTCGCATAGGGGGTTGATGGCAGTTTGGGTTCATGCCGAAATACCTGAAATTTAGAACATTCATATATTCTAATTAACTGTCTGTGTTAGGCCGATAAATTTCCTTATTTTTATTGAAGTTCTACCTTGATTGCTGCAAACTGCAATACGGTCAGGGTGGATGGCTATGTTGCTACGTCACAAACTTTTTATCATTCTAACATTCCTCAGTGTTATCCCCCTATTGGTGTTGTTATTTGGACTGGTGAGTCGTCTCGAATCTGAAATTCGTAGCCGAACCCAAAAAGAATTGCATGTTACCTTAGGAAAAATGTCCGGGGAGCTAAAACTGATCATTGAAAATCAGCAGTCCATCGCCCTGGGGTTGGCGCAAGATTTGGCGGTGCAGCAGTTTGCAGGTGTGGTTAACCAGCCGGTGGGTCGTGGCTTAAGCCCGCGCGACTATCAACAGCGCGCCAGCCGTTTAGAGCAATTCTTTCTTAATTATCAGCGTGCGGTGCCGGATATTCAGGCCTTGCGTTATATGGACCGCAGCGGCAAAACCTTGGTGAAAGTCAAAGAAGGCAAACCGGTGGTGCCCAAGCAAGTGGATGAAGATTACCACCGCCAGTTCGAGTCGGATCAATCCAATAAAGCGTTTTTCAAGCAAGCCCTGACACACAATGCCAAAGTCATCATGTCGGATTTTGAAATGGGGCAGGCCGAGGCTGGGGCGGAGTTTTGTCCTGCGATGGTGCGTTATACGGTGCGCGTCAAGGCGGCGGATCACGACGAGGGCCTGTTGGTGGTAAATATGTGGGGGAAGCGTTTGGACTCCAGCATCGAAGCTTCCATGGGCGGTTATCCTGGACAGGCTTATCTGGTGGAAATGAACCCCGATCCGATCCGCGATGGGATTTATCTTTACCATAAAGATCCAAACATGCGGTTTGGTGATCAACTACGGACTGAACACCGTTTTACGCACGAGGTAACGCCCACGGAATGGCGCTCGATAAAAACCGGTAAAACCGAAGGTTGGTTCAGCCACACCGACGGCAAGATGTTTTTTTACCGGGTACTAAAGCCTTTTATTACTCGCCCGCAAGTGGGATGGTTATTGGTGATCAGCGCGGATACCTCGACGGTACTGGCGCCGGTCGCGAGCTTACGCCAATCGATTTGGTGGTTAGTGGCTATACTGTTGGTGTTATGTTTGGCCAGCGCGGTATGGGTGGCGTGGCGCTTGACGCAGCCGGTGCATGCCTTGGCGGCGGCGATGAAGCGTTATGCCGATGGTGATGTCAACAGCACATATAGCGATCATCGCAAAGATGAAATCGGCGTGGCGGCACAAGCCTTTCATTATTTAACCTCGCGACTACGTGCTACCGAGTTGGAGCGTGATAAGGCTATTAAGCTCGCCTGTCAGGCGGAAAAATTGGCCTCGGTGGGACAGCTCGCCGCCGGTATAGGGCACGAAATTAATAATCCATTGATGAACATCATGGCATTGGCCGCCTTGGTTGAAGCCGAGGTACAACATACGGCGCCGCAGGCGCTGGGCGATATTCAGCTTCTGCAAAACGAAGGTAAACGTTGTGCGCGCATCGTGCAGGGAATTTTAAGCTTCGCCAGGGAGCAACCACCGGTATATCGTGAATTTGACCTGGCAGAACTGATTCGCGAAACTTTGTATTTATTGCACCATCGCATGATGGCTTCCAATATTCAAACCGTTCTAAACTTAGAAAGCAAACTGTTGATGCGTGGTGACCCAAGCCAACTGCAACAGGTATTAGTGAATATTATTTTGAACGCCGTTCAAGCCACCCCTGAGGGAGGTGAGATCGGCCTACACGCGCGTAAAAATCTCGAATACTTGGCGGTTGAGATCACCGACAATGGTCCGGGTATTGATCAGGCGCAGCTAAGCAAAGTATTCGATCCCTTTTTCACTACTAAAACCGAAGGCGAGGGGACCGGTTTGGGATTATCGGTGAGTTATGGCATTGTGAAACGCCATGGAGGGGTTATTTACCTGGAGAATACCTACAAACCCGGTTTGCGGGTGGTCATTTTATTACCCGCGGATGCCCGCGTGGACGCATTACCGATCTTGTCAGAACAGGAGATTATGTATGTTGCTTAATAAACCCCGGGTGATGTTCGTCGATGATGACAGGGTGACATGCCGAGTAATGCAACGCAATTGCGATGTCAACCATTATCAGTGTTCAATCTTCCAAGAGGGACGGGGATGTCTAGAAGCGTTTAAACGCGAAGGCGCCGATGTGATCGTCAGCGATCTGCGTATGCCTGGGATGAACGGTTTTGAACTATTGAGCGCGTTACGCAGTATCGATCGGGACGTACCCGTGCTGGTGATGACCGGATATTCTTCCGTCGAGAATGCGGTCGAGGCCATGAAACGCGGCGCCAACGATTTTATTAAAAAACCGTTTGAGTTTCCCGAATTAAAAGTCATGATCGAACGGGTATTAAAGCTCGCCAAAGCAAAGCGCGAAAATGCACTGTTAAAACGCCGTTTGCTACAGGACAATCATCGCCACGGCATGATCGGCGTAAGCCCAGTCATGCAGTCGTTGTTTACCACCATCGAAAAAGTAGCGGCCGTAACCTGCAACGCTATTATTACCGGTGAATCGGGCAGCGGTAAAGAATTGGTCGCACGGGCCCTACATGATTTTAGTCCACGTCGGGAAAAACCCTTTGTGGCGATTGATTGCGGCGCGCTGAGCGATAATTTATTGGAAAGCGAATTGTTTGGTCACGAAAAAGGTTCGTTCACCGGCGCGATACAACGCAAATACGGGTTAATGGAACAGGCCAACGGCGGGACGCTGTTTTTGGATGAGATCTGCAATATTTCCGATGCCATGCAAGTGAAATTAATGCGCGCTATCGAGGATAAACGCATTATCCGTGTCGGCAGCACCCTGCCCATCCCAGTGGATGTCAGGGTGGTGGCCGCCAGTCATCAGCACCTTGAAACCATGGTGGCCAGCGGGCGCCTACGTCATGATTTTTACCACCGGCTCAACGTCGTCACCTTGCGGGTACCGTCTTTAGCGGAACGGCGCGCGGATATCCCGGCGTTGGTTAACCATTATCTAGGCGAATTCAGTCAACGCTATCAGCGTGAAATACAAGGATTTGATCCGGCCTCGCTACAGCGATTATGCGCTGCCCAATGGCAAGGTAATATTCGTGAATTACGCAATACCATCGAGCGCTGTGTTATCCTTGCCGATGGCCCAGTGTTACACTGGCACACCACCTCTACCGAACCTACTGCGCCTTCTTTGTCGCAACCCACACGATTTTCTGAACAAGCGTTTGTGTCATTAACCGAATTGGAATATGAATACATCAGTCATGTACTTAAATGTACCCGGGGTAAAAAAACTCAGGCGGCTAAGATACTCGGGATTGATAAAACCACGTTGTGGCGCAAGCTACGGCGTCTGGATTCCGAGGCGGGTAACGTGGTGTAAATTACCACGGTTATTTGTGCTGAACGGTGCAAATTGCATATGTCCCGCGGTGTAAATTGACATGAATAGCGACATGCGTTATATAACTTACTAGAATTGTTGGATTGGTTTTGTAGTTTAACGCTGGACTATTTATTGTTTTGTTGTATAACTGATTTGATTGCAACACTGTGTTTATAACCGAAAATTCAGAGGAGTCATACATGAAAGTATCCATCAGCACGCTGGTTGTAGCTGGGTTATTAGCGATATTAGCGATGAATCTATCCACATCCCTGGCCGCTAATAAAAGTTTCGACGCCAAGAAAGAGGCTAAGAATGGCTACCACCAACAACGCGTGGTCTATCACATCAGTGATATTAAAAACGCGGCCGACGCACTGCGTAACGCCAAGAATCATTTGGACGCCGTTGGTGACGAAAATATTGAAATCGTTGTTGTAACCCATAGTTCGGGTGCCTTCGCGTTGGTCGATGGCGCTATGGGAGAGAAAGACAAAGAAGGCAAACCCATGGATTTTCGCGATGAGGTTGCAGGATTGGCCAACCGTGGTGTGAAGTTCCAAATCTGCGCCAACACCATTAAAGGCAAGAAGATCCCCAAGGAAAAGATCAGTGAATTTGCTGAGATCGTTCCCTCGGGTGTTGCTCAAGTGGCGGAGTTGGAAGAACACGGTTACGTCTACGTAAAACCATAATTTACAACCTCACACCAAAACGGGCGCCAAGGCGCCCGTTTTTTTGAAAGTAGTTAGATGAAATTATTCAACCTTGGATTCACCGGTTTCTTTATCACCTTTATTATCAACCCAGCTGAGTTTTATCAGGTCGCCTTTCTTGACGTTTTTTACCCGGAAGGCGAGAAACGGATTTTTCGATATAGCCGGACCCCATAAGCAGGTCAGCACGGTCTTACCGTTATGTTCACAGGCCAGTTCGGTGATGTATTGCGCCGGAACAACTTGTCCGGAGGCCTTATCCTTGCGCAGGCCGGATTCCATTTCATGGAAAATAATAACCTTGACCGAGGCCATGGTTGGTGTGGCGTCATCGATCCAAGCACGGATTTTCATGGGTTTGGTTGGCATAGCCATAATCATATCCTCATCATTTCATTCGTTACCGCGATTAACCACCGCAACCGCCCAGGGTTACTTTGACGGGTTTCTTCGCACTGAACAGTTTGTTGCCGGATTTAACCACCGCAATGACATCCGAGGTTTCGCGCATTTTGATGCGGCTGGTAACAAAACCATCGGTATTGCTGGTCAGGATGTAACTGGCAATGAGTGGGGTGGTATTTTTGGGGACCAACAGCGAAATTTGTTCAACATTGGCCAGCTTGGTGGTGATTGTTACCGTCACCACGGCACCGTTTTCGGCGATATCCGGCGCTTCCACTATGATATCAGCGCTTTCTGGGGCACTGGTCGCACCCGCGATGTCTTTCATCGCCTCATCCATGGTTTTAGCTTCAAAGGCATTTTTCGGCCAGGCTGCTAAAACGCTACGGGGTATCAACAAGCCAGCGCCGGTTGCGATAGCTACAGTACCTGCGGCCAAACTGGCGCGCAGAAAGCTACGTCTTGTGTAATTCATCGATCACGCTCCTTAAATATAATCATCTAAAAGCATCTAAAAAATTTGTCGTCAATTCCCATACTATATGAGAGTGCTATTTAAAAACAACAATAGCATTGAGGTCGGGGTTCACCTCGGCGATGCGCTATTGCAAGTTGCAGTATTTCGCCGAATAGCAAGGTTATCGTCACACGGTCCCAATACTTCAATGCAATCTGTACCAGGTCACATATTCCACATCAAATTGCGCCAAAACGCTGTAAAACTAAAATAATTCAATACCTTACAATTGTTTTATTGTAAATCTCTGGACTTCTGTTAATATGCGCGGTCTTCGATGCGGGGTGGAGCAGCCTGGTAGCTCGTCGGGCTCATAACCCGAAGGTCGTAGGTTCAAATCCTACCCCCGCTACCAATTTCTCTTAAGGGATCTATAAAGTATTTTGTTAAGCCCAGGCCCTGACTAAGATTGGTGTCTTGAGGGGGGCATGCTATAATGCCTTGCAATTTAGTGGTTTAGAAGAAGTGGGCCTTGAGCCCACTTTTTGTTTCCGGGGTAGAAAACTATGGTGATAGGCCCACTGACCCAACGTCTGCAGGCATTATTGGAGCCAACGGTTGAATCCTTGGGTTGTGAGTTAGTCGGAGTGGAATTCACCGGACAAGGCGCGCATTCGCGGCTGCGTTTGTTTATCGACAAACCTGCCGGCATTACACTGCAGGATTGCGAACAGGTGAGCCGCCAGGCCAGCGCCCTGTTAGACGTGGAAGATCCGATCCAGGGTCATTATGCTCTGGAAGTGTCTTCCCCCGGACTGGATCGGCCCTTATTTAAGCTGGCGGACTACAACCGTTTTGTTGGCCAGCAAGTGAAGTTACGCTTACACCAGGCGCACGCCGGACAACGGAATTTTAAAGGCCGAATCGCTGCGGTGTTAGCTACCAACATTGAGTTAACCACCGAGGAAGGCGTGGCGATCGTACTGGCATACAGTAATATTGAGAAAGCCAACCTGATTCCAGATTTTTAATTGGTTAGGTTGCAAGGAGAACATATCACGCCGTGTTTTGAGTGTGTGATGTTACATTGAGTGAGGCAGAGTTATGAATAAAGAGATTTTGTTAGTTGTTGACGCCGTATCGAATGAAAAAGGCGTCAACAAAGACATCATTTTCGGAGCGATTGAAGCCGCGTTGGAAATGGCAACCAAAAAACGTTATCACAATGACGTTGATGTGCGCGTTATGATTGATCGTAGCAGCGGTGATTACGATACCTTTCGACGTTGGGAAGTGGTTGCCGATGACGCGATGGAGCACCCCGAGCGTCAAACAACCCTCAGCGCCGCGGAGCTGGATAACCCGCAGGTCCAAGTGGGCCAGTTTGTTGAAGAGCAAATCGAATCCGTCGAGTTTGGCCGGATCGCCGCGCAGACCGCTAAACAAGTGATTGTGCAAAAAGTCCGTGAGGCGGAGCGCGCCCAGGTATTCGATGAATATAAAGATCGCCTTGGCCAATTGGTGATGGGCATTGTCAAACGGATTGAACGCGGCAATATCTATGTTGACCTGGGTAATAATACCGATGCGATTATTCCCCGTGAAGAAATGATCCCGCGCGAATCGGTGCGTTCAGGGGATCGAGTCCGTGGCTTACTCAAAGAGGTACGCCCCGAGGCACGCGGCCCACAGTTGTTAGTGAGTCGAACCGATCCGCGGTTTCTAAAAGAATTATTCAAGATCGAAGTTCCCGAGATTGGCGAAGGGCTGATCGATATACTGGGCGCCGCGCGCGACCCAGGCTCGCGCGCGAAAATCGCGGTTAAGAGTATGGATAAACGCATCGATCCGGTCGGCGCGTGTGTGGGTATGCGCGGCTCGCGGGTGCAGGCGGTGTCGAATGAATTGGCGGGCGAACGCATTGATATCGTGTTGTGGGACGAAAATCCGGCGCAGTTTGTTATCAATGCCATGTCACCCGCGGAAGTCGAATCGATCGTGGTCGATGAGGAATCCAACAGCATGGATATCGCGGTGAAAGAAGACCAGCTCTCCCAGGCCATCGGCCGGGGTGGGCAAAATGTCCGTCTGGCGAGCGAATTAACCGGTTGGGAGCTCAATGTCATGTCGGTGAATGACGCCGAGGCCAAGAGCGACGCGGAAAACGAAAAAACTCAAAAGATGTTTATGGAAACCCTAGATGTCGACGAAGAGGTGGCGCAGATCCTTGTGCAGGAAGGTTTTTCCAGTATCGACGAAGTGGCCTATGTGCCCAAATCGGAAATGTTATCCATCGAAGAATTTGACGAAGCCATGGTTGAAGAATTGCGCGGCCGGGCCAAAGACGTGTTATTAACCCGAGCGATTACCACGGCGGAAACCGGCGGGCATAAACCGGCGGAAGACTTGGTGAATATGAAAGGCATGACACGCGAACTCGCGAATAAATTGGCGCAACACGGGATTACCACCATGGAAGAACTGGCCGAGCAATCGGTTGATGATCTGTTAGGGGTGGATGGGATTAGCGCGGATCAAGCGGCGGTGTTGATCATGACGGCACGTGAGCCTTGGTTTGCAACCGAGCGGATAAGTTAATTTAGCAACAGGCGTAAAAGGTATAGTGACACTATGGCCGAAGTAACGGTAAGACAGTTTGCAGAAGTTGTCGGTATCTCGATCGATCGGCTGTTAGAACAGCTGCATCAGGCCGGGGTGCAGGTGAAGGATCCGGATGCAACCATCTCCGATGATGAAAAAATGGAGTTGCTCGGGCATCTACGCAGTAAACAAAGTCCCGTGGATCAGAATGAAGGGACCGAGACGAAGAAAATCACTTTAAAACGTAAGACCTCGAGCGAGCTAAAACTGGCCAATTCGCAAGGCAAGACTAAATCGGTGACAGTCGAGGTGCGCCAGAAAAAAACCTATATTAAACGCAGCGTGGTCGTCGAGGAAGAGACTAAACGGATTGAAGAAGCCAAGGCCAAACGCGCGCAGCAGCAGGCGGAACAGGAAAATCAAGAACGTGAGACCAAGCGTAAAATCGAAGAGCTTGAGAGTAAAAAGAATGTCGAAGAAACTACCCGGCAACGCAGCATTGAAGACGCGCGTTTAGAAAAAGAACGTGCCCTACAAGAGGTGAAACGTCTCGCTGAACAAGAGTTGACTAAACAGCGGGTGGTTACTGAAACCGATGACAGCAGTGATACCCGCAAGGGCAAACGTGGGCGGCGCAAAGAACATTTTGATGACAAGGATATTGTGGAAGCGGAACTGACGCTCATCGAAACCGGGACTGAAGAAGCCCCGGTGGTGCGCGAAGAATTGCATGTAAGCGCGGATAAATCCGGCCGCCGTAAACGCAAACCCAAGCAGAAAAAGGTCCAGGTACAAAGTGCCGAGGGGCATGGTTTTAATCTGCCTACTACCCCGGTAGTGCGTGAGGTGGCCATTGGCGAAACCGTTACCGTGGGAGAGCTTGCCCAGAAGATGTCGGTGAAGGCTGCCGAAGTGATCAAAATCTTAATGGGTCTAGGGACCATGGCTACCATTAACCAAGTTCTCGATCAAGACACCGCCACGATTGTGGTGGAAGACATGGGCCACAAGATTAAGCTGATCAAGGCCGATGCCATTGAAGACTTTATCGTTGAAGAAGAATCCCAAGGTGATGTGCAACCGCGTCCACCGGTGGTTACCATCATGGGCCATGTTGATCACGGCAAGACTTCCTTGCTGGATTATATTCGAAGCACCCGTGTTGCCGCCGGTGAGGCCGGGGGTATCACCCAACATATAGGCGCGTACCACGTAGAAACCAGCAACGGTGTTATCACCTTTCTTGATACCCCCGGCCACGAAGCTTTCACCGCGATGCGCGCGCGTGGGGCCAAGGCCACGGATATTGTGGTGCTGGTGGTGGCGGCCGATGACGGTGTCATGCCGCAAACCCGCGAAGCGATTCAGCATGCCAAGGCAGGGAATGTACCCATGATTGTCGCGATTAATAAAGTGGATAAACCGGATGCGGATCCGGAACGGGTGCGCACCGCCCTGACGCAAGAAAACGTGATCCCCGATGATTGGGGCGGTGACACCATGTTTGTTAATGTCTCGGCAAAAACCGGTCAGGGGGTCGACAAACTCTTAGAAGCGATTCTCTTGCAGGCCGAGGTATTGCAACTGACCGCGGTTGCCGACGGTCCAGCCCGTGGGGTGATCATCGAATCGCGCCTAGACAAGGGCCGGGGTCCGGTGGCCACTGTATTAGTGCAGCGCGGTACCTTGAATAAAGGCGACATCCTCTTGGCCGGTCTGGAACATGGCCGGGTGCGCGCCTTGTTGGATGAAAGTGGTAAGCAGGTCGACCAGGCCGGTCCCTCCATGCCGGTGGAAGTCTTAGGGTTATCCAATGTACCCAATGCCGGGGATGAGGCCACCGTCGTGAGTGATGAGCGCAAGGCACGTGAAGTTGCCTTGTTTCGCCAAGGCAGATTCCGCGACAGTAAAATTGCGCGTCAACATGCCACTAAACTCGAGAATATGTTCTCACAGATGGAAGAAGGCGAGGTACGTACCCTGTACGTGGTTCTGAAGTCCGACGTGCAGGGCTCGATGGAAGCGATTACCGATGCCTTGTTGAAATTGTCCACCGATGAGGTCAAGGTCAAGATCGTATCCAGCGGCGTGGGGGGTATCACCGAGTCGGACGCCAATCTGGCGATGGCCTCACACGCGATTATACTTGGGTTTAATGTCCGCGCCGATGCCAGCGCTAAGCGTATTATCGAAGACGAGGGCATCGAATTACGTTATTACAGTATTATTTATGAATTGCTGGATCACATAAAGCAATCGATGAGCGGCATGTTAACCCCGCAGTTCAAGGAACAGATTATTGGAATTGCCGAGGTGCGCGACGTATTCCGTTCGCCGAAGTTTGGCAATATCGCCGGTTGTATGGTTACGCAAGGCGTGGTGAAACGTAATAATCCGATCCGTGTGTTGCGTGATAATGTGGTGATCTATCAGGGCGAACTCGAATCACTGCGGCGCTTTAAAGACGATGCCGGAGAGGTCAAACAGGGATTGGAATGTGGTATTGGCGTGAAGAATTACAATGACGTCAAGGTCGGAGATCAGATCGAAGTCTTTGAACGCGTACAGATCCAACGCACGATTTGACGCCCGATCTGGTTAGGGTTACCTCAAGCGATTGTGGTTTAGAGTAGTGTAGCGTCATGCCCAAAGAATTTGATCGTAGCCGCCGGGTGGCGGAGCAAATCCAGCGTGAGTTAGCGCAGTTGATTCAGCTGCAACTCAAAGATCCGCGGCTTGGAATGGTAACGGTCTCCGCGGTCGAACTCAGCCGCGACTTTTCCAATGCCAAGGTTTTTGTCACCGTTTTTAATCAAACCGATAATCCACAGCAATCCCTGCAGGTGTTGCAACACGCGGCGGGTTTCTTACGCCACGCCCTAGGTCAGGCATTACGCTTACGCACCCTCCCGCAATTGCATTTTTATTACGACAAGTCCATCGCACGCGGCGCGCAACTTTCGGCGCTGATTCACCAAGCCATGGCATCGGTTCCGGCCGATCCACAGTCTCAGGATACCGGCGACCATGAAGAAAAATAAAGGTCGGCGTGTGGATGGCATCTTGTTGTTGGATAAACCCCTTGGCTTAACCTCCAACGCGGCCTTACAACAGGTCAAACGTTATTTCCAAGCTAATAAGGTTGGCCATACCGGTAGCCTCGATCCCCTTGCCAGTGGGTTATTGCCGCTGTGCCTGGGCGAGGCCACCAAATTTTCCGGGTTTTTACTCGATGCTGACAAGGCGTACACGGGGGTCTGCCAATTAGGCAAACGCACGACCACGGCCGATGCGGAAGGTGCGGTTATTGAAGAGTTACCGGTTCCGGATCTAACCCCGGCCCAACTCACCCAGGTGCTACAGCAATTTGTGGGCACCATCAACCAAATACCGCCGATGCATTCAGCGCTCAAGGTGCAAGGCCAGCCACTGTATAAATTGGCCCATCAGGGCATGGAAGTCGAGCGTCAACCCCGCCAGGTGACGATCCATGAACTTGCTCTCGTGGCCTACGGCAAGACCGAGTTTCAATTTCTTTTGCACTGTTCCAAAGGTACCTATGTGCGTACCCTGGCCGAAGACATCGGCCGGGTGATCGGCTGTGGTGCCTATTTAAGTGGTCTACGCCGTACCCAGGTTGGACCTTTTTATTTGGGCACGGCCATTACGCTTGATCACATTGCCACTACCTCTCGGCAGGGGGTTGAGGCATTAGATGCCTTGCTCTTACCCATGCAAGCGGCCCTCGACCACTGGCCAGCCGTGTTATTAACCGACCATTCTGCGTATTATGTCCGTCAAGGCCAGCCGGTACAGGTACAACGGACACCGACCAGCGGAATGGTGCGGTTATTTACCCAGGATGAGCAATTTCTTGGGGTGGGTGAAATCCTCGATGATGGCCGGGTAGCCCCGCGCCGCCTCGTCGATACCCCGTCATAAGGTGGTAATTTTCCTTGTAACCTGGGCCACTGCGCAGGTAAAATACGGCCTCTTTTTTTCGATCCGATCGCACTAGCTAACAGGAGTTTAGAATGACGCTGAGCGCCGCAACCAAGGCCCAGATTATGCAAGATTACCAGCGCGATGCGAAAGATACGGGTTCGCCCGAGGTTCAAATCGCCTTGCTCTCCGCCCGCATTAATGAATTATCTGAGCACTTCAAGAACCACGTTAAAGACCATCACTCGCGTCAAGGTTTGCTAGCCATGGTTAGCCAACGCCGCAAACTGCTGGATTATCTGAAATCTGAAGACATCGAGCGTTATCGCACGATTATCACCCGGCTTGGTCTACGTAAGTAACGCGGTTCACGAGGTACTGATGACAATTCCCACTACGAAAGAATTTAAATATGGACAACACACGATTCGCATTGAGACGGGGGAAATAGCCCGCCAGGCCACCGCCGCCGTGCTGGTGAGCATGGGTGAAACCATGGTACTGGTCACCGCGGTAGTGGAGAAAAGCCCCGATGAAGTTCGCGACTTTTTCCCGCTTACCGTTAATTACCAAGAAAAAACCTATGCCGCTGGACGTATCCCCGGGGGGTATTTCCGCCGCGAAGGCAAACCCACCGAAAAAGAAACCCTCACCAGCCGGCTGATCGATCGCCCCTTGCGGCCGCTGTTTCCCGAAGGTTTTACCAATGAAATCCAAGTTGTCGCCACGGTGTTGTCAATGGATCCTGAAATCGATCCTGATATACCCTCGATGATCGGTGCCTCGGCCGCCATGGCGTTATCAGGCGCGCCGTTTGCCGGCCCGATAGGAGCGGCGCGGGTGGGTTTTAAAGACGGCCACTATATATTGAATCCTTCCGCCACTGAATTGGAGACCTCGGATTTAAACTTAGTGGTCGCCGGTACGGCCAAGGCGGTACTGATGGTGGAATCCGAAGCGGCGCTGTTGTCCGAAGAAGTGATGTTGGGCGCGGTGGTGTTCGGCCATGATCAGATGCAAGTTGTCATCCAAGCAATTAATGAACTGACCAAACAATTCGGTGTGACCCCGATCCCCTGGGCACCTGCCAAACACGACGAGAGCTTTAAACAAGCTGTGTTGAAAGAATGCACGCCTGGGCTGCAAGCGGCCTATGCGATCAGTGAAAAACAAGCACGTTACGCAAGTATCGATGCAACCACCAAGGCCACCTTGGCAAAATTGCGCAAAGACGACGGTAGCAATGAGCAGACTATCCTGAGTATTATCGAAGCGGCCAAGAGCAGCATTGTGCGTGGCCGTATCATCACTGGGCAAGCCCGTATTGACGGCCGGGATAATAAAACGGTTCGACCCATTACAATTCGGGTGGGTGTCCTACCCCGTACCCATGGCTCGGCCTTGTTTACCCGCGGTGAGACCCAGGCCCTGGTGGTCACCACCCTGGGTACCGAGCGTGATGCCCAGCTCATCGATGCCCTCGAAGGGGTCTACAAAGAACCCTTCATGCTGCAATACAACTTCCCACCGTATTGTGTGGGTGAGATCGGCCAAGTCGGTTCGCCCAAGCGCCGTGAAATTGGCCATGGCCGTCTAGCCAAACGCGGTGTGGCCGCGGTGATGCCGGAGCAAAAATCCTTTCCGTATAGCGTACGCGTGGTGTCTGAAATCACCGAATCCAATGGCTCCAGCTCCATGGCCAGTGTCTGCGGCAGTAGCCTATCGCTCATGGATGCGGGTGTGCCGCTCAAGGCCCCGGTTGCGGGTATTGCCATGGGGTTGATTAAGGAAGGCGATAAGTTCGCGGTGATTACCGATATCTTAGGGGATGAAGATCACCTGGGCGATATGGATTTTAAAGTGGCGGGGAGTAAAGACGGTGTCAGCGCCCTACAGATGGATATCAAGATCGATGGCATCACCAAGGAAATCATGAAACTGGCCCTGGAACAGGCCAAGGCCGGGCGCCTGCACATTCTTGAAAAAATGAATGCCGTGATCAGTACCCCGCGCGAGACCATGTCCAAGTTCGCACCGCGCTACGTCACCTTGAAGATCCACCCGGATAAGATCCGCGATGTGATCGGCAAAGGTGGCGCCACGATCCGGGCGATTACCGAGGAAACCGGCTGTTCGATCGATATCGACAACGATGGTACGGTTAAAATTGCCTCCAACGATGTCCAAGCGGCCGATGCGGCACGGCGCCAGATCGAACAGTTAACCGCGGATGTGGAAGTAGGCCGTGTCTACGATGGCAAGGTGTCAAAACTGATGGACTTCGGAGCTTTTGTCACCATCCTCCCAGGACGGGACGGCTTGGTACACGTATCGCAGATATCCCATGAGCGAGTGGAAAATGTCAGCGACAAACTCAGCGAAGGCGATATGGTGCGTGTCAAAGTTCTGGAAATCGATAAACAAGGCCGGATCCGCCTTAGCATGAAAGCAGTAGCTGAAAACTAATAAAAACAACGAGATAGCAATCCCTCAAGGGTCCGTTAAGGACCCTATTTTTTTGCACGTTCTTTGCATCTTCCTCCCCTATCGGGTGGCCTCGTGGCCATCAACCCTATTTAGTTTAAGGATGGATAGAGCATGGCCCCATGTTGGCATCGAATTCTTGCGGTTATTTCGCTCAGCGTCGTTGGCTGTACAACCACAGCCCCTCCAGATGATATTAAAACCGCGCCGTCGGGAATGATCTTCGGTTATGTCGAAGCCAATAATGAAGCGATCGAACAGGTGGACATTTTTGAATACGGTCAGGTGTACATGCCACCGCTACGTCGTCCACCGCGGGTATTGGTATTCGATAATGGGGTATTCATGGCCGAGAACCTCAAGCCAGGAAAGTACATCATTGCCGGATTTCGTTCCGAGAAAAACAACTACACCATGGCGCGAAGCGCACGCCAAATGTACCAGCGCATATTGCAGCTAAAACCTGGCGAGATACTCTACGCCGGCGCATTTCAACTGCTGATTACCCAACGCGGCAAATTCGATTACGGTAATTTTGAAGTAAACCAGCTGCAACGCCCCGGTGAACGCGACGTCCTTAAACATCTCTACGACGTCACCAGCAGCACCGGCTGGCAGAACAAGATTGAACGGCGGTTGAAGGAGTTATGGCAGTAATGTGCGTGGATTAAAAACAAACATCGGGATGGCAGCTGAAATTATTTGCTGGGATTGACTCATATAAGGTGTATCCTACGTGACGATCATGACTGTCCACCGGTTGAGCTGTTACCGCTACCACCCCCACCGCAGGCGCTAACCACGGCGCTTAGTACGATGCGAGAAGTTGTGTATGTTTCATCCTTTTCCCCTTAAATCATTGGCTGTTAGGGAATCCCAGTCCATTCTTCATGAGCAACCCGGGTTCCCGCTGAGTAATATTAATAAAGTCTAATAGACCCTGCGGAAATTATACTGCATGGCATTTTGCAGGTGAAGTGCAACCAAGCTACATATACCCCAAACATAGCGTCTTTATCATTTTTTCTTTTTCCGGGTTGCGACCGTTCTGCTCTGGGGAGGTGATCAAATCTTGCTGCCAGACGGCGAGGGCGGTGATTTTTACGGATACCCGCGAACATGGCACTGTATTGGTGCTTGGCAAGGTAGGCGTTCACGGGTATAACTTTGCCTTGTTCAATATCGAGTACCCGAGGTAGGTCGAGGCAGCGTCGCACACATAGAGTGCGAATCAGACTAGGTAACATGCTGTCCTTATCCCCCGCTCCTGGCGAGAATCATTTCCTTTGGGGGGATGGTATCAAATACCCCTTCGATCACTCTGCGGTTTTGATCCCGGTTTTTGGCTTTGGAAAGACGCCAGCCATTATCTCCCACTGGGAGGGACGTAAAGGTTCCGGTGTTATGGCATGAAGTGGCTAGGGGCCATATGATCGATTTCGTGTGGCAGACCCACTAGGTTTGGAGTGATGCCATTGTCTACACACCGTTCCGGACGCGTCCTGATTACCAGCCTATGATCTGGGATGTGTTACCCACGGTGTTGCAACATATGGGTATTACGTTGCCTGTTCATGTCGATGGGGTGAGTTTGGCCCTGCTGTGAGGCGAGAAATAGAACCGACGGTGGTTCCCCTTTGGGCATAAATTCTTTACTATACTACCCATCAGGCAACGCTAGCATGCTGCATTTGTTATAATGACGTTTTGCTACGCCACTGCCGGTAAAACAACAACTCACCTAACGAGGGCGCTATGGCAGCAAAATCCACACCATCTCGACGCACCAAACCCCAGCAGCGCAAGGCGAGCGCTGATTTTATTGCCAAGATGGCGATGCGTGGGAAATTCCGCTCATTCAATCAGGCACGGGCCTTTGTACGTAAACTTAAACTAGGGTCATATCAAGAATGGTTGCAGTATTGCCGTGGCGAGTTGACGGGCAAGCGCAACAAGCCCAGGGATATCCCCCAAAACCCGCGTGACACCTACCGCGATAAGGGTTGGAAGGGGTTTGCCGATTGGTTGGGCACGGGTAATATTGCCTACCGTCAACATGAATGGCGGAGTTTTAACGCGGCGCGGGCCTTCGTGCGTCGTTTGAAATTGGCGACGAATAAAGAATGGCGTGCCTATGTACGCGGGGACATGGCCAAAACTAAATTACCGGTGGATATTCCCACCAACCCGCAGTTTGTGTATAAGGATAAGGGTTGGCAAGGCTATGGGGACTGGCTGGGTAACGATAACGTATCGTACAATGATTTTACCTGGCGTGCTTTCACCACGGCCCGCACCTTTGTACGTAAATTAAAGTTAGACAATGAAGATGCCTGGCGCGATTATTGCCGCGGTAGAATAAAAAATAAGAAACCCAAACCACGCGATATCCCCGCCACGCCGGAACGGGTGTATCAAGGCCAAGGCTGGAAGGGCATGGCGGATTGGCTGGGAAAGAAATGACATAGACTCGACCGTTTCAGTTGTGTCCAGGATTTTTCGCTTTTATTTTTCAGGCAGTGCTCCCGGGTGGATTAAGCCATTTGCTTGGTAAGTCCATGTTCATGTAACGCTTAGTACCCCATTGGATGGGGTTGATATGATGTTACCGGCGGCGGCGAACATCCAAGCCGATTGCCCGTCGGGAAACGCACCGGCCGCGCGCGCATCGACGAATTTTCCGCATCAGTCACTCTAAGGGATTATGGGTAGGCCGTCGTATCCAATGCGATTAATGAGCTGTATTCCGCTCAAGCCGCATTGTTTTAGGTGTGCCAGAAAGGTAGGCGCCTTCGTTATATAGACCAACTTATTTTATAGAAGTCGAAAGTATATCCTCGTTTGTCGTCCGTTGCACCGGGTAGCGCGGAATGATCCAGTGTGCGGTATTCGGTTCTGGGGCGGTGTCGTCTAACGGCACTACATACCCTCCCTGCGAGGCGATGTGTTGCCGAGTACCGAGGCTGAACTGCGGGTAGAACGCTGGCCAGGCGTTACTATTTATTTGTATATGTTCCAGGCGTTCGATGAGGTATTCGCGCGAGATGTCTTCGCTAGGCAGATGTTCTAGCGCTTGGTTAACCCAGGCTAATAACCACGTGGTGTTGGCCTGTAGCGGAGTGTGTTGGGGTTCGAGTTGGTGTTTCTGCAGCCAGGCATCCAGGGGTTTACGTTGTTGTTGCCAGGTTTGGGCAAGGGTATGCAATTGCACCAGTTGAGTGTGTGCACGCCAGGCAGGGCTCAGGGGTGGAGGTGCATCGAGTAATTCACTGGCGAGGTATAGTTGAGAAATATTGCTTGGCATTGTTTCTGGCAATGTCGTCAGATCGTCGTCCCCTAACCACAACACATAGGTGTCACTGGACTGCAAAAAAATTGCTTGCCACCAGGTGGGGGTGAGTGTGGTGGTTGCGCTGATGGCCTGTTGCTGTAGATAGAGCGTGGGTTGGCCAGCGAGATCCTGTTGCAGCCGCTGCGTGGCCGCCTGACCAGGGCTGCCTTCACGGTATACCTGGGTAATATGCCGTGGTAGCGCGCGAACAGCTTCGCGCAGGTGGCTGGCGAGTACATCGGCAGCTTGTATTACTCCGCGGGTGAAGTAGATCGAGTAAAAATCCCCTGGGTTGTCGTAGGGCTCATTAGTGTTGGGCAATAAACATGGAAGCGCAAGTTTTTCGCAGCCGTGGTGGATTTCTTGCCACGCGCCATGTCCGATGCCACCTAACAGAGCAAATACCGGTTGTTGTCGGTAGTGATCCTCCAGTTGTCGACCCCAGCTGTTGGCGGGTCCGTGTAAGTCCCAGACATGCAAGCGCCAGTGCCGCAGTGATTTACCGTGTGAGAATCCTCGATCTTGTAATAAACGTAGGTCATTATTCTTATCGATGAAATATCTATCGAACACTTCGAGCAGCGCCTTACGTTGGTTTGCGGGCACATTGTCGGTTAGGATCGTGGCAAAGTGTATGTCCTGCGCGCTAATACCCGGTGAGGGCGAGGCAGATAGGGTTTTTAAATAACACAGCAATGCCTGTGTTTCATTTTCAGTTAAGGAATAACGCGGCATGGGGGCACGTAAGTCCCGACCACTGGCATGAATACCCTGCACTAAAGCTTGCCGCAATCCTACGTCGGTATAGGCGGAGCGTTCCGCCCCCGTCCATGGCCCACTGTTCGGTCGAGGTTGAAACAGTGCACGCGCTGTGATGGGCGGCACTGTCTGATTGGCTTCTTGTGTACCGTAGCCACTGCGTCGATGGCAATTCACACAGGCTGCTTGCGCGCCGCGCAATACAAGGTCACCCTGAACAATGCCCAGTAACGCACGGTTGTTAGGCAAGATACCATCGCGATAAATACGCTGTCCTATCAGGATAGGATCATCTTGTGTACTTGCAGGCGTGCTGTACGGTAATGGCGCGGTTATAACTAACAGGGAGATCGCGGCTATCCTTACAATGCGACTGCGATCTAAATCGACCACTTCAACCTCCCGGCGCGGTACGTAGTTCTTTCACCAGGGTTTCAACACTGGTGAATCCCTCCAGGCGCACCCACTGGGATTGACCGGCCGGACGAATCAAGGCGATCGGCGCATGATTATTTTTATCGCCACGATCCACATCGAAGGCCTGCTGTAGCGCCAGGATGGCGGTCGGTTCGCCGGTGAGAAATCGCCAGTCACCCTGCGCCTTGAAACGCTGCGCGTAGTCCTGCAAACGTTGTGGCGAGTCATAGGTGGGGTCGATGCTGATCGATACGATACGCAGGTTGTCTGCCTCAGGACCAAGTTGCTCTTGGGTTTGAGCCAATGTGGTGGTGAGGATAGGACAGATGGCGCTGCAACTGGTGAAGATGAAGCTCACAATCACCGCTTTGTTGGTGTTAAATAAACTACGCGTATTGATCCCGGTACCATTCATTTGGATGACCTCGACCTCCGGAACACGGTACGCGTGTAGGCTGCGGGTAAATCCCGCCGCTAGGGAACGGTGCTGTGCGTGAGGATCGGGTGAGAGCGCTTGTTTTTCGATCCGCACGATCTCGATAGCCTTGCCCCACATTTGTACCGGGCGTTTTTTGCTTAGCCGTGCTTCGATCTGCACCTTGAGGTCCGTCTGCTGAAATTCTTTGGGTAATAATCCGGGGTGATAACGCTGGCCCCGATCATCGACTATCCCCCAAAAATTACCTTGGGCAACCTGCACCACCGTGCCGGTAATGATCAGCTTATGCACGGGGGTAGGGTTGTCTGATTCCGCTGTACTGGCCTGCGAAAGGGGCGTGATCATGCCCAGCGTCACGGTGATCACGGTTAGCAGCCCGGTGATGTGGGTGAGTGGATTCATCTGCAAGTGCAAGTTCATCAGAGGCCCCCCGCGATGGGATGCGGACAAAGGGTACTGTCACCAATACAATACGGCAGCATCATCTCGTTGTCTTCGTGTTCAAGAATATGACAATGCCAGACGAATAACCCCGGCACATCGAAACTGGCTTGCAGGCGAGTGATTTCACCAGGATAGGCGATTACCGTGTCTTTCCAACCTTGTTCGGTGGGTTGTGCGCTGCGTATCGAGGGTGTGTTCAAGGGGCCACGACTGAGCACGCGGAATTTCACCAGGTGGATATGCAGGGGATGAGCGTCATTAGTGTAATTATGTAGCTCCCAGGTTTCAGTGGTGCCCAAGGTGGGATTTTGGGTAATGGGCTCCATCCACATACGCGGGACTGGCAGCGCTGCTACCGGATCATAACTGCCGAGCAATCCAGCGCGCGGGCCCATCGGAATACCACCGGCGGCAAAACAGGCATTGTTGGGATCCATCGGATCAAAGCTCGCCCCGTTTAAATTAACGTAGTTGATCGTGCCACTGGGACTGATCGATACGCACACCGAGGCGGATTCGTCCTCGTTTATCGACACGTGTCGAACCGGTGTGTTGGGATTAATCGCTGGCATGGCGGCGAGTTGTAAACTGCGCGGTGCCGTGCTGTTGTCTACCGTAGCAGGATTATTGGCGACGAGCACAAACTGCATCACTTGACCGGTACTGGAAGGATCCGCGGGAATAACCGGAAAACCACCGAAGGGTGAGTCGGGTCCGGTATTGAGCATCTGTACTCGCGCGGTACCCGCGGGTAATGCAGAAAAGTCTACGATAACATCGGCACGTTCGGCAGGGGACATTAGCAAGGCAGCGGCATCTCCTGCCACGGGAAACGTGGTAGGTAGTGGAGCTTCCGTTCCATCCCCGTTTAACACCAAGGTTTCGCCACTGACAATCCGTACGACCTTGGGTAGTAACCCTTGATCAGCCCCGATTTGGTAAAAGGGTACTTCCCCCAGGAAATTACCGTTGGCGCCTAGGGCCTGTAGACTTAGGTTGAGAAAACGCGAATTACATCCGTTGAGCAAACGGAAGCGATAGCGCTGTGGTTCAACATTAAGAAAGGGCCAACTCGATCCATTAACCACCATGACGTTAAAAAACGCCTCCGGGTTCCAGACCGCGGAAATATCGGACGGATGTTGTGTATCGCCGATAAAGGGGATCTGCAGTTGGCTTTTCATCACGCCCTCAAAAAAAGCGCGCGCGTCAGGATAAAAAAGTTGGCCGTTTTTATTGAAGGAACGGTCTTGAATGATTATCGGGATTTCAAAATAGGCGGTGGTGGTTGCGTTGGCTTGCTTGGGGGCCGGACCGGGAAGTGTCCCGGCTACCAAACCGGATTCTCCACCGTTACTCTCGCGGATTAACCACATGCCTACTGGGCCGGCATAGAGATTCAAACGGGTGATGCCCAGGGTATGGTCGTGGTACCACAGGGTGGACGAAGGCTGATCGTTGAGGTAACTAAACGTGGCGTAACCCGGGTAGGTGTTAGTGACGGGATTGCCGCTGCGGTCAGTGAGTAGGTTGGCTTTAGCACCGGTGCAGGCAAATTTCTTACAATGGTTTCCCGCCGGTAAGAACCAGGCTTCGGGATAACCGTCGCTCATCGGTGCGGTGTGTGCACCGTGCACGTGTGTTACGATGGGAACCGGACCGGTGTAAGGGTCCTGGAGTACCATCCCGTTGATCCGTGGATCGGGACGGCAGTCGGTACTGCCATTGGTATTGTTGTTAGCGGTGGTGGTGACCACGCAGGGGAGTCGCTCAGGGTTGGCCCAGTGCAAACTACGATCAATCGTGAATAGATGGGGCAGGGGTTTACCACTGTTGTCAAGTAAGTTATTGCGCCAGGTTACATTGCTGATGACATTGCGCGTGGCCTCGACGGTAAAGGCAGGGTAGCTGCGCGTGGCGGGAAAACCGGTGGCGGCATAACCCCACAGCGTTGTCATGCTCAATTTGTTATTGGCGATATCTTTAGGGGGTAGGACTTGTTGTTGAAACTGCACCACTTCGATCTCGTAAGATTTTTCACCCGTCGTGGTATTGGTGCTCTTTGGGGGCATCGTGGCGGGAATTCTTAATGGGGTTACGTATTTAGGGATACTCAGTGGATTTAATGTACCACCGGGCAGGGGCGCTGCTGTCCCCGCGGTCATAATACCTGCCAGGATGATGCCGCCTATTGACTGAGCACAGCGGATATCTGTGGTAGACTTGGAATGTATTGTTGAATCAGACGTTAACATAAGAAACTCCTATTGTTGCTATATGCGCATGCTACGCGTAGTTACTTAACGGCTGACTCATCCGGTGTAACCGTTGCTTCATGTCACGTCGGCATCGTTTCCGGGCGTGCAACAACATCTGCGGCTACTTGTAGCCGTCCGTGCGTGGCACGCGCGTTATCGAGTGGTGAACTTGCTCACAAATCTAGACGTAGAACAAAAAAGATCAATGCGTTTGTAAGGTAAATTTTTTTTACAAAATGACGAAAATTATGCTTGGTAATTTTTCTACGATTTGTGTGTCCGTTTAATTACACAATTGTGGAAGCAGAGGTAGAATCAAATTACGCTAATGCCAAATGTATTTTGGTATTTTTGTCGGCTTTGCCACAAAAAAAATTACTGATGAATGGCACGGATTTTGTTTTTAGTGTTAAGCGGGGTCTGTGCAGTTTGTTACACCGTGGTACTATGGGATTCTCAGATGATGTTGAGAACAACAATAATGAATACACTATTGTTTAGCTTGCTCGTGGTTAGTGTTTTTATCATGGGAGTTGTCTACCTTGTGAGACAACCGCTATGGGTAACGCCGCAGAAAGTTGATCCCGGTGTAACCGTGCAGCCAGCGCAGCTGCGACGTGATATTGAATATATGGTGAAGGCTTTTGTGCCGCGCGATGCCTATTACCCGCACAACCTGCATTCCATGGCGTTGTACCTACAGCAGCAGTTTGCGGCGGCGGGGGCGCGTGTGGTTTTGCAGAAATACGCTATCGATGACCGCACCTACTACAATGTGATCGCCAGTTATGGACCGCAGACGGGGCCGCGTCTGGTGGTGGGCGCGCATTACGATACCTGCTGTGAGTTGCCCGGTGCGGACGACAATACCAGCGGGGTGGCGGGGTTGCTGGCCTTAGCGCCGCTATTGGCCAGAGTTGAATTGCAACAACGTATTGATTTGGTCGCGTTCACGCTGGAAGAGCCTCCGTATTTTCGCACCGAAGGCATGGGCAGCGCGCAGCATGCGGCGCTGTTGGTGGAGGAAAAGGCCGAGATTCGCTTGATGATCGCGCTGGAAATGATCGGATATTTCTCCGATGTGCCGGATTCACAGGATTATCCTGTGCCGCTGATGAAAACACTCTATCCGACCACCGGCAACTTCCTGGCGGTGGTGGGTAAAACCGGCGAGGGGCGTATCGCTAAAACCGTTAAATCGAAATTACTCGCGAGTACCCGCCTACCGATTTATTCAATTAACGCCCCCAGTTTTATTCCCGGGGTGGATTTCTCCGATCATTTGAATTACTGGCAGCGTGGATTTCCGGCCGTGATGTTGACCGATACGGCGTTTTACCGCAATAAAAACTACCATACGGCGGCGGATACTCCCGAGAAACTCGACTACGAGCGGATGGCCGAGGTGATTCGAGGCGTGTATTATTTGATTACGACTTATCATTGAGACGCACTGTTTAAATTTATCGTAATTAAAATTATCACTGTCGGATAAGTTGAAACCGGTGATTCAGTGTAATGGGGGTAAGAGTATTTAGCGCTAACCAACCATCCAACCGTTCCAAAACAGCGCGCTGTAATACACTTTCTTTCGCTGGGAGAAAGCCGCGACGATGGGTTGTATAATCCTGTAGTTTGTATTTCTACATCTATTACGCTGTAGGCATTGACGTTGCGGCGGGCAAGGGGGTGACTTTGACTGTTTTACCCCACAACTGCGTGATAACCGCTTGTACTTGTTGTGGTGAACCGCTGCTCCAGAACTGTTCGGTTCCCAGTTGATTTTTAATCGCCACTAATTCGCTACTCATCAAACGACGGCGCAGTTCGCGCGCGACAGCGGCAGAAGGATCAACTACGGCTATGCTCGGTCCGGCGATTGATTTAATCAGTGGGCTTAAAAACGGGTAATGCGTGCACCCTAGGACCAGGGTGTCTGCGCCTTGCTCTACTAATGGCGCGACGTAACGTGTTATCAATGCTTGTGTCGCGGGACTGCTAAGCTCGGCCTTTTCGACTTGTTCTACCCAGCCAGGGCAGGGTTGCAACAGCACTTGTATTCCCTTGCCGTGTTTCTGTGCCAGTCGCGAGAAGCTTTCACTCGCCAAGGTCCGATGCGTCGCCAAGATGGCGATAATACCCGATTGGGTAATCTCGGCGGCGGGTTTCAACGCCGGTTCCATCGCAACAATGGGTAAGGCATAGTGTGATCGCAGTGAACGAACCGCCACCGCCGTGGCGGTGTTGCACGCGACAACCATGGTTTTTACGCCCTGGTGGACAAAGAACCCGGTGATCGCCTCAGCGCGTTGTTGAATAAATTCATTTGAGCCCTCGCCATACGGTGCAAAACCAGAATCGGCGACATAGAGTAAATCTTCCTGCGGTAAGGCCTTGCGAATTTCGTGCAGCACCGACAAGCCGCCGACGCCAGAATCAAATACACCGATGGGAGTGTTTTTCATCGACACACGACTTGGTTGGCAGAGAATTTAATCGGCCGCATCATTGTAACCGCAAATTAGGATCGTCGCAGCTGCGCATAGGCCGACAGCGATTGCAGGCGGCTGTCGGCGAGTGCACCACCTACGGTGAAGCGATACATACTTTGTAACAGCTGGCTTTTAATTCCCACTACCTCGTGTACTGCGTCATCTAGGCCGACGAGTAAACTATTCACCGGACATGTGTTGATTTATTTGTTGACTCGATTATCAACCAACTCTTGTACCACGCCGGGATCGGCGAGGGTGCTGGTATCGCCCAGATTGCTCAAGTCATTTTCGGCGATCTTGCGCAGAATCCGCCGCATGATCTTTCCCGAGCGGGTCTTGGGTAAGGCCGGCGCGAATTGAATAATATCGGGTTTGGCGAACGCGCCGATTTCCTTGCGGATCATGTCGGTCAATTCGGCCGTGAGTATCGCGGTGGGTTCGATACTTTTTATTAAGGTGACATAGGCATAAATGCCTTGTCCTTTTATGGGATGCGGGTAACCGACCACCGCGGCCTCGGCTACCGCAGGGTGTAATACCAGGGCGCTTTCCACTTCCGCCGTGCCGATGCGATGGCCGGAGACGTTGAGCACATCGTCCATGCGCCCGGTGATCCAATAATACCCATCCGCATCACGTTTTGCACCATCGCCGGTAAAATAATGACCGGGGTATTGTTTGAAATAGGTATCAACAAAACGTTGATGATCGCCGTACACCGTACGCATTTGGCCCGGCCAGGAACGGGAGATCACTAGGGCACCCGAAGCCTCACTCGTGGCTTCGATGATTTTATGCGTGGTGGTATCGATGATGTTGGGTACGATTCCAAAAAACGGCCGTGTCGCGGAGCCGGGTTTTAACGCCGTGGCGCCGGGTAAGGGGGTGAGCAGGTGTCCGCCGGTTTCGGTTTGCCACCAGGTATCGACGATCGGGCAGCGCGCATTTCCCACCACGTTGTAATACCACTCCCAGGCTTCGGGATTGATCGGTTCACCGACCGTACCCAAGATACGCAGGGATTGGCGCGAGGTTTTTTTTACCGGCGCGTCCCCTTCGCGCATCAAGGCGCGGATCGCGGTGGGGGCGGTATAAAACACGCTAACCTTGTGTTTGTCGATCACCTGCCAAAACCGCGAGGCATCAGGATAGTTTGGCATACCTTCAAAAAACACTGTCGTGAAGCCGTTGGCTAAGGGCCCATATAATAAGTAGCTGTGGCCCGTGACCCAGCCCACATCGGCGGTACACCAATAGATATCCTCGTCATGCAGATCAAAGGTGTATGTGGTGGTCATGGCGACGTACACTAAATAGCCACCGGTGGTATGTAACACTCCTTTGGGTTTACCGGTGGAACCGGAGGTGTATAAAATAAATAACGGATCTTCGGCGTCCATGGATTCGGGTTCGCAGACATCGCTCGCCGTGGCCATAACCTCGTGATACCAAACATCCCGATCCTTCACCCAGTGGATGGCGTTCCCCGTGTGTTTGACGGTGATCACGCTATGCACCTTTGGGCAGTGGCGCAGGGCTTCATCGGTGTTGGCCTTGAGCGGAATTTTTTTATTGCCACGCACACCTTCATCGGCGGTGATCAGCACACGGCAATCCGAGTCGAGAATACGATCTTTCAAGGATTCAGGCGAAAATCCGCCGAAGACCACCGAATGGACGGCGCCAATGCGTGTGCAGGCCAACATGGCGTAACCGGCCTCGGGGATCATCGGCATGTAAATACAGACCCGGTCACCTTTTTTAACCCCGCAACGTTTCAAGACGTTGGCGAGTTTACACACCTGGGCATGCAGCTCCCGGTAAGTAATTTTTTTGGAATCGCGGGGATTGTCGCCCTCCCAGATAATCGCGGTTTTATCGGCCTTGGTAGCGAGATGGCGGTCGATGCAGTTATAACTGACGTTGAGCTTAGCCCCTTCAAACCATTTGATATACACATGCTTGAGGTCGTAACTCCAATCAGAAACCCTGTCCCAGGTTTTATACCAAGTGACGAACTGCTGGGCTTGTTTCGCCCAGAATCGATTCGGATCTTGGATCGATTCTTGATACAGGGCGGTATAGTCTTGAGCGGTAATATGAGTATGACGTTGAATATTTTCAGGGACAGGGTAAAGTTTGCTCTCTGACATAGGGGCTCCGCGTGGATTTTATTGTACCCATTGTGCAAGATTATAGTTATGCGACTCAAGGGCTAAGTTACAAATTGGGATCAATCGTCGGTGCGCTTGCGTAAGGTTTCAATGGAATGAATATAACGTTGAATGTTGGCCCTATCGCTGATCCCCATCCGGTGGTAGGCACAGCCCATGCGTTGACCGGTTGAAGGATCACGTTTATTGATCGGAAAACGGTTCCTTACTTGCAAATCGAGCGTCAATCGACCGCTGCCGGGTAATTCCAGCGCGCAGCGCTCGAGTACACCGCCGTTTTCAACCTGAATCAAGGTATCTTCATCGTAAAGTGACAAACCTCCGCCGCTGATGTCATGCAATTTTAATCGTAATACGGTGTTTTCCTGATATGGAACCTCGCAAAACAGCGGTATTCCTAGGGGGATCCGCACCCGATACGCCTGCCGACGTTGCAGCCACAACAGGGTTTCGGGAATCGGCACGGCAATCACCGGCTCATTTTGGTATTTGGCCTTGGTGAGTGAGTGCGCGGAGAATTGTGCGGTAACCCCCGCGTGCTGCGATTTGAACATTACCCGATTCGATTGCAATAATTGTTGCACGAGTTTTTCATCAATGCCGTAATCCAGGACGACCAATTCCATTTCGCTAATAATGTCGATCACCGAGGTATTCAGGGTTACGCCGTTATCGCCGTGGGCGGTCACCATGTTTTTACCCTTGGCCAATTGTTTTAAGCGTTGCACAATCTCACCGCTATGGTGCAGCATGAAATCGTCGAGGTTTTCGACGTTGTCGGTGCGTTGGGGGGAGGGGGTTTCTTCGCGGCTGGTCATGGAACGCCCGTGTTCGGTAGCGGAACGGTTAGCAGATTATATCGGCCGTCACGGGCAATTATTCATACCAGCGGGTAAATTCACTCACTTCGGCGCGGGGAAGGCGGTACTGATTTACCGGCTGGGCGGTGTCGGCATAGCCTAACGCCATGCCACAGATCACCGCCAGCTGGGTCGGCAGGGCCAGGTGCTGACGCACGATCTCGGGGTATTCGGCCAACGCGGCTTGCGGACAGGTGTCTAGACCGAAACCGCGCGCGGCCAACATGACATTTTCAATAAACATCCCCATGTCAACCCAGGAGCCGCGTTCTAAGCCCTTATCAATCAGAAAGAAGAGTCCAACCGGCGCGCCAAAGAACCGGTAATTATTGGCCCAGGCCTGCATTTGGCGGGTTTTATCTTGGCGGGTGATTCCCAAGGCGTCGTAAAGGGCTTTACCCGTCGCTATGCGGCGAGAACGGTAAGGTTCTGTCCAATGGGTGGGATAATACTGGTAGTCGGGGTTTGCTTCTTGTTGGGTTTCCCGTGCGGTTAGGAGCCGCTGACTGAGCGTGTCTTTGCTTTGTCCCTGCACCACACAGACTTGCCAAGGCTGGCCATTGACCCCGGAGGGAGCCCAGCGCGCGGCTTCTAAAATAGCCTCGAGGGTTGCGTGTGGAACAGGACGGGGTGTGAAGGCGCGAGTGGATTTGCGTTCGCGCATGGCGTCGATAACCGTGAGCATAAGTATCCTTTAGTATATTCGCAGATGCTAATTTAAAGAAAATACGCTGCCTGCCGAAGTCATGGCAAGCGTTTTCATTCTAGCCATAGGTAAAGCATGACGGTATCGGGAGACTATCTGGTGATTTCGGGGGTGCGCGAAGACGGTAAAACCCTTCGGCCCACGGATTGGATCGAGCGCATATCGTCTACCTTGGCGAGTTTTGACGAGGATCGCCGCCTGCGTTATTCCCTCAGCGTTAAACCCTGCATTATCGAGGGAGAGAAATGCCTGATCGTGGCCCGTTGTTTGGCACAGGTGAATCCCGCCGCCTATCACTTCGTCATGGATTTCGCCAGCAGTAACCGTCTCAAGGTCTATATCGACCGGCGTTTGGATGAGCGCGCCATGGGTTGTGAGTTACCGCCCGCGACAGCGGTTTAACCCCGTTGTTTTTCGCGGATTTCATCCAGGCTTTTGCAATCGATGCACAGGGTAGCGGTTGGGCGAGCCTCTAACCGGCGTAAGCCGATATCCACCCCGCACTGTTCGCAATAACCGTATTCGCCGGTGTCGAGTTTTTCCAGGGATTCATCGATTTTTTTGATTAGCTTGCGTTCGCGATCGCGGGCGCGCAGCTCCATGGTGAATTCCGACTCTTGGGTGGCGCGGTCATTGGGGTCGGGAAAATTCGCCGCCTCGTCCTGCATATGATGCACGGTGCGGTCGACTTCCTGCATCAATACCACTTTCCAGCCTTCGAGAATATTCCGGAAATGCTCCCGCTGAGTGTCATTCATATATTCCTCGCCCTTTTTAATGGTATAGGGCGTGAAATTCTTGAATTCGGTGACATCGGCATTTTTATCGCGCGGGCGCGGCACGGCGACGGCCTTGACAGGAGCTTTCTTGGGCGGCGGGGCCTTTTTCGCGGGGCTGGCCGCCAGGGGTTTTTTTACCGCAACCGGGGCCGCTTTTTTCGGCGCCGGTTTCAAGGCCGGTTTTGCGGATTTCTCAGCTTTTACCTTGGGCGGTGGGGATTTCTTTGCAGGGGGTTTTTTCTTCACAGGCATTCTCGTTTCTCCAGCCATCACTCAATACGACGCGCTTCTATAGCAAAATCAGATGACGGGTGCAATCGTTTTACTCCAGCCTCTATCTAGAATGCTAAGAAGGGGGCATATCTTAAAGAAATTTTGCTAAAAATCTAGCCCATCGGGCGGAGTGAGTAACAAGGAACAATACGTTACCCTAGCAAAAAATCTTGCCGTGAGGTGGTGTGATGTCGTTGCAGGCCTTGTTATTCGATGTGGACGGTACCTTGGCGGATACCGAACGGGACGGTCACCGGGTCGCGTTTAATCGGGCCTTTGCCCAGGCGGGTTTGGATTGGGACTGGTCGGTACCGCTATACGGTCAGTTATTGCAGATTACCGGTGGCAAGGAGCGGATCCGCCATTACCTGGATTGTTTCAATACGCAATTTCAACGGCCGACAAACCTAGAGGAATTTATCGCCACCTTGCACAAAGCCAAAACCGCGATCTATGTTGAAATGCTCCAGGGCGGTGCTATTCCACTGCGGCCCGGTGTGAAGCGTTTACTTACCGAAGCACGCCAGGCCGGATTGCGCCTGGCCATTGCGACCACCACCACCCCTGACAATGTCACGGCCCTACTCCAAAGTACCTTGGGGCAGGAGGGGATTTCGTGGTTTGAATGTATCGCGGCGGGGGATGTGGTGCCGGCCAAGAAACCCGCGGCCGATATTTACCGTTATGTCTTGCAACGCATGGATTTGCAACCCACGCAGTGTATTGCGTTCGAGGATTCCGAAAATGGGGCGAAATCCAGTGCTGCGGCCCGTATCCCCACCGTGATCACAACCAACGAATACACCCGCAACCAGCATTTCAACGGTGCGCTCCTGGTCGTAGATCAACTCGGTGAACCGCAGCAACCTTTTAGTCTCAAGCAGGGGGAGGCGAGTGGGTATCGCTGCGTCAACCTGGCGTTGCTGCGCGAACTGCAACTGCGGTATCCGGTCCGTTGAGCCCTGCGAGTAACCATCGCGCGGACTCGATCACGCCGTTTCATGTGATGCGGCTACTGGCGCGCGCCAAGCAGCTGGAGGCGGAAGGCCGCGATATTATTCACCTGGAAATTGGCGAACCGGATTTTCCTACCCCGCAACCTATCGTTGCAGCGGCGCACGCCGCGCTGGCGAACAACCCCATGCACTACACGGCCGCGACGGGTTTACCGGCATTAAAAGCCCGGATCGCAGCGTATTACCAGCAACGCTATCACGTTAGCGTTGCGCCGCAGCGGATCGTGATAACCGCCGGGGCTTCGGCCGCATTACTGTTAGCCTTGGCAGCCGTGTTGGATCTGGGACAGGAAATTTTACTCACCGATCCTGGTTACCCCTGCAATGCCAATATGGTGAATTTTCTTGGGGCGCGCGTACGTCGTATACCCGTGGGGGCAGACAATGCTTATCAATTTACCGCGGCCCTTATTCAGCAGCACTGGTCGACGGCGACCAAGGCGGTGCTATTGGCGTCTCCCTCCAACCCTACCGGTACCCTGATCCCAGAAGCGGAATTAGTGGCGGTTGTGGAACAGGTGACCCGCCGCGGCGGGGTTGTGATTGTGGATGAGATTTACCACGGTTTGGTGTATGGCCAACCACCGCCCTCGGTATTGAACATCACCGATCACGCATTTGTGATTAATAGTTTCTCCAAGTATTTCGGCATGACCGGTTGGCGCTTGGGCTGGTTAATCCTACCGGAAAAATATTCCGATGTTATTGATCGCTTCGCGCAAAATATCTATCTGGCCGCTTCTACTCCGGCGCAATACGCCGCATTGGCCGCCTTTGATCCCGCGACGCTCGCACTGTTGGAAACCCGCCGCGAGGAATTTCAGCAACGACGCGATGTGCTGCTGCCCGCGCTGATCGCGATGGGATTTGATGTGGCGCTAGCCCCACAAGGGGCTTTCTATATTTATGCCTCCTGCGCACGATTTACGCGCGATAGCCTGTACTGGTGTGAAGCTGTGCTGGAAAATGCGGGGGTGGCGATTGCGCCTGGGGTGGATTTTGGGGCATACCGAGCGCAGAGCCACGTGCGTTTTGCCTATACCACGGGCATGGATAAATTACACCAAGGGTTGGCGCGTTTACGTGACTATATTCAGCCCGTGTTTAAATAAATTCGTATACTTCGTGGCAGGCATTGATTTTCTAAGCCAAAACTAATTGAGTGTATACAAGTCGTATTAGCTAACCCCCCTGGCGCCTCAGGGGAGTCCGCAGGAGGATGTTTATGAATATCCAAATCGTGTCGCTTCGGAAATTCGGGGCAATTTTGGGGTTAACACTGATGTTATTAAGCCCCGGGGTGAAGGCCCATGCCGACATTGATATACAAGTTTTTTATGATGAATTGGCCCCGTACGGTACTTGGATCGATCATCCGCGTTATCACTGGGTATGGTCTCCAAGTGACATGCCCACCGATTGGCGCCCCTACAGTCAGGGGCATTGGGCAAATACCCTGGATCACGGTTGGGTATGGGTTTCCGATCAACAATGGGGCTGGGCGCCGTTTCATTACGGCCGCTGGTTTTTCGATACCGATTACGGCGGTTGGCTGTGGGTTCCAGGGCGGGTGTGGGGGCCCGGGTGGGTGGCCTGGCGCAGCGGCGGGGAATATATCGGTTGGGCGCCGTTGCCGCCCGAGGCCGAGTGGGATGAGGAACGCGGTTTAGTCACGGATGATTTGGATGACTATTACGGCGTCGAGCCCGATCATTGGGTATTTATCGAAGAGCGTTATTTCCTTGCCCCGCGGTTGTACCGGTATGAGTATTTACCCCCGCGTAATCTGTCTATTATCCAGATTACCAACAATATCACTAACTTTACGGTTGTTGATCACCGCATTGTCAATCATTGTGTTGATGTCCGGCACATTGAGCACATCACGCGACAACCGGTGCGGGTATGGAATGTTAATGAGGTGAGCGATATACAGCGGGTGCGTCATACCCATTATGATGTCAACACTATTCCAGTATACCGCCCTGGCGTAAAGGAAATACGCCGGCAGGAACAACCCATAAAACAATTTTCACCACCGCAATTGCCCATCAACGGATCTTGGCGTGATACACGTCCAATACGGGAGTCGCACGAATCCGTTTGGCGCCGCCAGGAACAACCGATCAAGCCCTGGGTACGCGCCAATGAACCGAATCGAGTTACCGTCCAGGAACGCGCCGAACCTAAAATCAAACGCCAAGAAGAACGCCAACAGCGGATTAAAGAACGCCGTGAATATAACCCGCAACAACATCAGCATCGTAGAGACGACTGATACCCCTGCCGCGCCAGTAACGCCGCGCCGTAGGCCGCGGCGGTATGCGGCGGGTCATAGATCGGGACCTGGAGTAGCCGCTGGCGAAGTTGTTTCCAGGGTTGATTCGCAGCGCCGCCTCCCACCGTGGCAATTCGACCGGGGCGGGGAGTGCCTAATTGATGGAGTCGTTGATAGCCTTGGTATTCAATGCGCGCCATCCCCTCTAACAAACCTTGAAAAAATACCACATCGTCCGAGGGCCGCGGGGTTAGGCGCGGGACCAGGGTAGGATCTGCAATGGGAAAACGCTCGCCGGGCCGGCATAGCGGATAATAATCGGTGTGGGTCGGGTGCCCGGGATTAATCTGGGGGGTCATCTGGTGCAGCTGTGGGTCCGTAAAAAATTGCCGTAACACGGCCCCGCCGCTATTCGAGGCGCCCCCCACCAGCCAATATTCCCCGAAGGGTTGGCTGTAGACACCGTAGGCGGCATTGAAGACCGCCGCGCGGCTAATAATTTTTACGACCAAGGTCGATCCCAGTGACGTTACGGCGTCGCCGGGTTGTTGTATACCGGTGGCCAACACCGCCGCGTGACTGTCGGTGCTACCGGCGATCACCGCCGTGTGCGGCGCAAATCCAAATCGTTTCGCCAGCGCCGTCTCGATAGGAGCAATGAATTCTCCCGGCGGATGGACTTGAGGTAATCCCTGCGTATCAATTTCAAGCTGACGCAACCAGTCGGGCCAGCGCCGTGCGACGGGGTCATAGCCGGTTTTTAAACAATTATGGCTATCGCTGTGCCCAGGACAGCGGGTGAGCTGCGCCACGATCCAATCGGCTTGGTGGCAGATATGTTTTACCGTAGCAGGGGTAGGTAACGATTGGTACAGCCAGAGGATTTTAGGTAATCCTGCGCTCACGGTTTGCACCGGGGAATCATGCGGGGCCAGGGTGTTGAGGTGTTGTACTTGTCGCTGGGCGCGTGCATCGTTATACATCAGCGCCGGTGTGAGCGGGGTATTGTGTGCATCGGTCAGTAACACCGTGCCGGAGGTGCCGTCGATGGCGAGCGCGGCAACCGCGGACAGATCCACGGTGCCAGACAATTTTCCCAGCAGGGTTACCAACCCCTGCCACCACAACCCCGGATCTTGCTCGCTTTGTTGGCCTACCGTGCGAGGCGGTGGGAGATCAACATGGGCTTGAGCGATTTGCTGTCGTTGCGCATCTATCACACTGGCGCGGATACCGGAGGTACCCAGGTCAATACCTAAAAACCACGGCGGCACGCGGGCCGCGGGCCGTGGGGTATCCATTAGGGCAGGGCAACCACCGCGGGGGCTTGCCAACCCGGCTGGCGGTGCTCAGCCACCACCGTCGTGTAGAGACCACCGCGCACATTGAACTCGGCGCTCAAGCGCATGAAACGAGGTTGGGTGACGCGCACCAGCTCCGTGAGGATGTGGTTGGTGACTTTTTCATGAAATGCTCCGCTATCCCGAAACGACCAGATATAGAGTTTCAAGGACTTAAGTTCGACACAGTGGTGATCCGGGACATATTCCAGGTTGAGAACGGCGAAATCCGGCTGACCGGTCTTAGGGCATAAACAGGTGAACTCCGGCATGCGGATCCGGATGGTGTAGTCGCGTTCCGGCGTGGGGTTGGCGAAGGTTTCTAAGCACTTACTGGAGTGCGTGATGGGTGGGTTCGTCATCGGGCGACGATACCGGAGTGTCGTCAGTCATTCAAGCCGGGCTGGGGGTTTTTGTGGCTTGTCAATCTTGTGGATGGCGGGAGCGATCGAGTATCTTAGCGCGCATGCGTTTACGTAAAATCAAAGTGGCCGGGTTCAAATCCTTCGTCGACCCCACCACCATCCCGCTACCGGGCCAGCTGATGGGTATTGTGGGTCCCAACGGCTGCGGAAAATCCAATGTCATCGACGCGGTACGCTGGGTCATGGGGGAATCCTCCGCCAAACAATTGCGTGGCGACTCCATGGCGGACGTGATTTTTAACGGTTCCACTTCGCGCAAGCCGGTCAGCCAAGCCATGGTTGAGTTGGTGTTTGACAATAATGAAGGCCGGTTGGGCGGGCAATACGCCGCGTATAGCGAGATTTCCACCAAACGCACCGTCAGCCGCGACGGCCAGTCACATTATTATTTAAACGGCGTGCGTTGCCGGCGGCGTGATATCACGGATATTTTTCTCGGTACAGGACTAGGTCCGCGTAGCTATTCGATCATTGAGCAAGGAATGATTTCGCGCATCATTGAATCCAAGCCCGAGGATCTGCGGGTATTCATTGAAGAAGCCGCGGGTGTATCCAAATACAAAGAACGGCGGCGCGAAACCGAAACCCGGATCCGCCATACCCGTGATAATCTGGATCGTCTCAATGATGTGCGTGATGAGCTGGAAAAACAAATCACCCACCTGCAACGCCAAGCCAAGGCGGCGGAAAAATACAAGGCGCTAAAAAATGAAGAACGCTTGTTGCAAGCCCAGCTACATGCGCTGCGTTGGCAAGCGCTCGATGCCAGACTCAAGCAAGTAGAGTCCGAATTGCGTGATAAGGAAACCCAGTTGGAGGCGGCGCGCGCGCAACAACGTCATATCGAAACCGAAATTGAAAAACACCGCGCCACTTTTAGCGAGGCGACCGATCAATTCAACCAGGTACAAAGCCGTTATTACGGCGTAGGTTCCGACATTGTGCGTTTGGAGCAATCGATTCAGCACACACGCGAACGGCGGCAACAACAGCAACATGATTTGGCCCAATTAGAAAAAGACATTCATACCTCGCAAGCGCATATCGCCAACGATCAGCAACGGATTGCGCAGATACAACAAGAACTGGCGGCAATTGAACCGCTGTTGGCCCGGGTGCAACAGGATGAACAACAAGGTCTAGAAAAATTGCACCAGGCCGAGGCCGCGATGCAGCACTGGCAGCAAGAATGGGAGTTATTCAATCAGCAGGCGGCTGAGCCGGCCCGCGCCGCGGATGTAGAGCGCGCCCGTTTGCAACAATTCGAGCAACAAGCGCAACAACTGGGTGCGCGTCAAACGCGTTTAAACCAAGAGCTACAGCAACTCGAACAACTCGACCTGAGCACCGAGGTTGATACCAAGCAACAACAGTTGCAATCCTTGGAAAACCAGTTAACCCAACACCAGCAGTTGCTACCACAACAGCAACAGCAGATTACGGACCTGCGGCAACAGATTACCAATGTCACCCAGCAATGGGACACGGCCCGCAACCAGTTACAAACCCTGCTGAGTAAACAAGCCTCGTTGGCGGCGCTGCAACAAGCCGCGTTGGGCAAGCAACAAGCCGGTGTCAACCAATGGCTTGACAGTCAAAATTTAATCGGGGCCAAACGTTTAGCCGAAACCTTGCAGGTGGAATCCGGCTGGGAACGGGCGGTTGAGTGTGTTTTGGGGGCGCATTTGGAGGCGGTATGCGTACCCCAGCTCGACAACCTATTTAATAACTTACACAGTTTTAGTAAAGGCCAAATTACCTTGATTGCCACGGATACGGGTCAAGCCGCGGCGGGGGGAAATAAGGCCGTGCGCTTGAGCGCTAAGATTCACACCTCCATGGCGTTATCAGCCATGCTGGATCAGGTATATGTCGCCGCAGACATGGCGGAGGCCATTGCCTTAAGAACGCAGTTATCACCCCAGGAGTCGGTGGTAACACGCGATGGCATCTGGTTAGGGGTAAACTGGCT
The DNA here is from genome assembly GCA_016194635.1 of Gammaproteobacteria bacterium. Classification (GTDB taxonomy): domain Bacteria; phylum Pseudomonadota; class Gammaproteobacteria; order UBA6429; family Thiohalophilaceae; genus JACQBC01. The sequence continues at coordinate 130,007 of JACQBC010000026.1, forward strand.
ACGCATTGTTAAAGAACAAGACGTGCATAGCGGTGTATTACAACGCGAACAAGAATTAAAGATCCTCGCCGCTCAAATCGCCCAAGCGCAAGAACAGATTGCGCAGCAACAACAGCGACTGGAAGACACTCGCAGTGCCTTGCACGATGCCGAACACGCGCGCGATGCGGAACAAGCTAAGCTACAACAGGCCGGTCGTCAACACGCTGAACTCAAGGCGCAGTTTGGCGCGTTGCAAGCGCGTTTAGAACAAACCCGTACACGTGTGATGCAGTTGCAACAGGAATTGGCCGAGGTTCAGCAGCATCTCAGCCATACCCAAGAGCAACAACAACTCGCGCGCGCGCGACAACAACAAGCTCAGGATCTGATGGGTGGCCATGACATTCGGCGTGAAGCCTTGCAACAACAACGCCACGATTGCCAGCGCAATTTAGAACAGGCCCGTAGCTTTTCTCAACAAACGCGGGATCAAGCGCATCAAACCGGTATGAAGGCCGAGACCTTCCGCACCGAATTAACCTCGCTGCAACAAGCGCTGCAACGCATCGACTCACAACAGCATCAATTGCAACAACGCCGCGAAGAGCTGCAGGCGGCCTTACACGAAGCTGACGCGCCGATCCAGCAAATGGCACAGGAGCTGGATACCCTGCTCAAGGCGCGGGTTGAATTGGAAACGCAACTCACCGCTGCGCGTAATCGTCTGCAAGAAATCGAACAGCAGGTACACGAGATTGAGTCGCACCGTAGCCAGGCTGAAGAAGCGGTCCAACGGATTCGTTCTACGATAGAGGAGATCCGCCTGGGTTCACAAGAAACCCGGGTGCGCTGCCAAACCATCGAAGAACAGATCTCGGCGGCGCATTTTCAAATCGTAGCATTATTACAAGAATTACCACCCGCAGCGTCCGAATCCCAGTGGCTAATCCAAGTTGAAGACGTGGCGCGTAAAATTGAACGGCTGGGGGCGATCAATTTGGCGGCAATCGAAGAGTTCACGCAGCAATCCGAACGCAAACACTATTTAGACGCGCAACACAAGGATTTAACCGAGGCGCTGAACACGTTGGAAGAGGCGATTCAAAAGATCGACCGTGAAACCCGCACGCGTTTTAAAGAAACCTACGACAAGGTCAATACCAAGTTACAAGAGCTCTTTCCGCGTTTATTCGGCGGCGGTCATGCCTATTTGGAATTAACCGGCAACGATATCCTGGAAACCGGCATTGCTGTGATGGCGCGGCCACCGGGTAAACGCAATAGCACCATCCATTTGCTCTCGGGCGGTGAAAAGGCCTTGACGGCGGTGGCCCTGGTGTTTGCGATTTTTGAATTAAATCCCGCCCCGTTTTGCATGCTCGATGAAGTGGATGCGCCCTTGGATGACGCCAATGTTGGGCGTTATAGCGATATGCTCAAACATATGTCGGATCGGATTCAATTTATCTTTATCACCCACAACAAGGTGACGATGGAAGTGGCCAGCCACTTGACCGGTGTCACCATGCACGAGCCGGGCGTATCACGGCTGGTGGCGGTGGATGTGGATGAGGCGGTTAAACTCGCGGCGGTATAGTTCAACCTAAGGGAGTATGTGCGATGGACGCCTTGCGTTTATCGCTGTTGATAGTCGGGATTGTGATTATTGCCGGCGTCTATTGGTGGAGTCGGCGATCAAGCGCGGCTACGCGCGAGGTCGGCACGGCGCCACAATCGCGACAAGCACCGTTATTCAATGCGAGCGCGGCTACTCCAGCGGATGCAACGCCGAATCTCGCCAGAATGCCTGACGGCATAAGCCCACGGGCGGACGTGATGCAGGAATTACCAGGCGAGCCGGATTCTCCTCAGTCACAGCGTATTATTCCTAGCCGTTCCACGCGCGCGGCAGCGGATGTATTGTTTGCGGCCTACACGGGCGAACAGCTGATCGTATCGCTGACGGTGATGGGGCGCCACGGCAAGCGATTCACGGGAGAATCGATCCTTGAAGCGATGCGTGCCCACCACTTTGAATTTGGCGAGATGCGCATCTTCCAGCATTTTGCCGCGACACCCACGCACGAGCAACCCATACTGAACGTGGCGAATATTCTTGAACCTGGGGTATTTGATCTGGATAAAATGCGCACCTTTGACACGCCCGGCTTGGTGGTATTTATGCGTTTGCCCGGACCGCTTGAACCGCGGGTCGCATTTGAAAATTTACTCACGGTTGGACGGGGACTGGCGGAGCATTTACACGGGGATTTGTGCGATGAATCGCGCAGTGTCTTGACGCCCCAAACCATCGGTTATTTGCGTGAGAAACTCGAGGCCTTTCGCTTTAAACAGCAGATGGCGCAGCTCGGAAAATCGGAATAAATATACCCTCTGACACTGTCGGCCCAAACGTCGGTTTACACTACATCGCGCGGGCAATACCCTACAGGCGCGGGTGACTTGGAATTGTTTTGATGACCTCAAAAAAAGACATTGCGAGCAAACTACAACAATTACGCGATACCATCAGCCTGCATAACTATCGGTATTATGTCCTAGACGCCCCCGAGATACCGGATGCTGAATACGACCGTTTATTGCGTGAATTACAAACACTCGAGTCCGCCTATCCAGAATTAATTACTCCCGACTCCCCCAGCCAACGCGTCGGCGCGGCCCCTTTAAAAGAATTTGCGGAAGTGACCCATGCCGTCCCGATGTTGTCGTTAAATAATGCGTTTAATGATCAAGAAGTGGAGGATTTTGACCGGCGTGTCCGTGAACGCAGCGGTGTCAGCGAGGTGGTGTATACCGCCGAACCCAAGTTGGATGGACTGGCGATAAGTCTAGTCTATGAAAACGCTGTGTTAGTGCGTGGCGCGACCCGTGGAGACGGTTACAGCGGCGAGGACGTAACCCAAAATATTCGCACGATCCACAGTGTGCCGTTACGTTTGCTCGGCGCGGCCGTCCCGCGCCGTATCGAAATACGTGGCGAGGTGATCATGACTAAACAAGGGTTTGCCAAACTCAATCAAGACCAGCAACACAAACAAGAAAAGATCTTCGCCAATCCGCGTAACGCCGCAGCCGGGAGTTTACGCCAATTGGACCCGCGTATTACCGCGGCGCGGCCACTGGTATTTTACGCCTATGGGATTGGAGAAATTGCGGCAAACGAACTATCCCGGCAACACAGTGACATGCTTAAACACTTGCAAAGCTATGGTTTGCGGGTTAGCCCCGATATCCAGGTGGTTACAGGACTGCAAGGCTGTATAGAGTATTACCATTATATCGCTAACAAACGTGACGCTCTTGAATACGCCATCGACGGCGTGGTGTATAAGGTGGATGATCTACAACTACAGGAATCACTCGGCTTTGTGTCGCGCGCGCCGCGCTGGGCTTTGGCGCATAAGTTTCCCGCGCAAGAAGAAATGACCCGGGTGTTGGCCATCGACATACAGGTAGGACGAACCGGGACTTTAACCCCGGTGGCCCGATTGGAACCCGTGTTTGTAGGGGGGGTGACGGTAACCAACGCCACCTTGCACAATCAAGACGAAATTGAACGTAAGGATGTCCGCGTCGGTGACACCGTGATCGTGCGGCGCGCCGGCGATGTGATCCCGGAGGTCGCCAGTGTGGTGCTGAGCCAACGTCCTGGGGACACGGTGTTGTTTAAAATGCCGGCGCAATGTCCAGTGTGTGGATCACAGGTGATCCGTTTAGAGAACGAAGCCGCGGCGCGGTGCAGTGGCGGACTCTTCTGCGCCGCGCAACGTAAGCAAGCGATTAAACATTTCGCCGGGCGGCGCGCCATGGATATCGAAGGGCTGGGTGAAAAATTGATTGATCAATTGGTCGATACCGGGATGATCCACGACAGCGCGGATTTGTATTTACTTGGTTTTGAACAAATAGCCGGATTAGAACGTATGGGGGATAAATCTGCCCAGAATCTGCTCGACGCCTTGCAAAAAAGTAAATCCACGACCTTGCCACGGTTCTTATTTGCCCTGGGGATCCGCCAGGTGGGTGAAAGCACCGCCAAGGCTCTGGCCCTGTATTTTGGAAAACTCGCACCCATCATGCAGGCGGACGTGATTATGTTACAGCAGGTTCCTGATGTGGGTCCGGTGGTGGCGCAGAGCATCGCGAGTTTTTTTGCAGAGCCGCATAACCGCGGCGTCATCGAAAAATTGCGCCATTGCGGTATCCACTGGCCAGATATTGAAGTGACCGCGCGCGCGCCCTTACCTTTAAAGGGTAAAACGTTTGTGATTACCGGCAGCCTGGTCTCGATGGGACGCGAGGCGGTCAAAGAGCGCTTAGAAGCCTTGGGGGCCAAAGTGTCGGGCAGTGTATCGAAAAAAACCGACTACGTGATCGTCGGCGTTGATCCAGGAAGTAAGGCCAGCAAAGCGCAGGAATTAGGTATCCCAATCTTGGAGGAGGCCAAACTGCTAGCGCTATTGAACCCGGGCAACGATTAAGTTTGCATTCCAGTTTTTTTATTCTTAGTTACTGCCCCAGCACACGCTTGCCGAGGAGGCCGTACCCGTACGTGTTTTTCTACCCAGTTGATCAATGCTAAGGGCTGTACATTCCGCGTCGCTGGTTTGTGTGCCGGTGGCCGCGAGTGTCACGGTATAGGTGGTGGCTGTAAGCGTGGGCACGGTCGCGGCATAATATTTAAGGCCGCTTGTAATGTTGGTATTAATGGTATAACCAACGTAGGTATTGTTATCCGAAAAATAATTCGCTAATTCATTGTTGATCCGCATCGCTGCCGCGATGGCTTCAGAGCGATGGCCGCGACGTTGTTGTGCATCAAACAGCGGCCAGGCAATCCCGGCGAGGATGCCGATGATGGCGACGGTGACCATAGCTTCGATAAGGGTGAAGCCACTCCGGGTTTTATTATTCGTTAACATTGGTATTGTTCCATTGGATGTTGCCCGTTATATATCATTAAAAATGTTGATACGGGCGCCCGCCCGTATCAACATAATGGGTACTAGTTTTGTTTCCAGAAGGACTTTTGGAGTTTACGCGAAAAGTCGAGCGCCGATGGGCAAGTCTCGGTGCCAATCAAGCACGTTGTATTGCCGCTGGACGTGAAGATGATTTTAGGTTCCGGTGGGATCCCGCCGCGCACAAGAGTTGCGGATCGATCAGCAACCGAACCATTAATATTGTCAGCGGCCAGGTTGGATACGGGCGTGGCATCCAACAAGTTTACAGCATAGACTTTCGCTGTTCCCTGGCTGGGCGTGCAGGCAGTGGCTTGTGCGCTGACTACCGGCGTGAATGTCGTGAAAAACAATTTCCCGTCGAAAGTCACAGAATTCGCTAGGACTTTTTCACCTTCATAGGTAGTACCGTCAGCCTTTACTAAACGAATGTACCAACCATGGGCATTGTTAAACAGGGTTTGCGCCGCTGACAGCGTTGAGCCTGATGCCAAACCAAGGGTATTCGCTGTGGCATCGTAAAGCGATGCTTCGGTATAGTTTGGATAATCGGGTTTTCCATCACCATTGGTATCCGCAGGGGGAGCATAAACATCCTTGTCACGTATCATGTAAAAACGGTCCTGACTGGTGGTCTCTAACGGATGCTCGCGATACCCCGAGCCAATGGATATGCTCAGTTGATCGCCGGTGGTTGTAGCGATCAAGGCCACGTCGGGGGCATAATAAAAGCGGCGGTTATTAGCAGCGTCAGTTCCGCTTAGTGCAGCCAGGAGCCCACCGGTTGCGAAATTAGCCGCGCCGGTATTGGTTTTATTATTAAAATCGATCCGCCAGATTTGACCGCCCATATCGCCGACATAGAGTCGATCGGCATAACCGTCCCTGTCAATATCAACCGCGGTGATATCGGAGGGGATACTGTAGGTCATCGTTGGTAATACCAAATTGGCGGTATTGGTCGACGAGGCCCACCATAAACGTTGCCCGGTAGCGGCGTCGACAATATAAATGGCATGACCAATCGCATCGTCAGTGCGAATGGTCGCCGTATCCTGATTAGTATCATAACCCCCACCGAAGATTAATACATTGCGATCCAGTAATGTCGAGCCATTATACAATTTTATTTTGGCGACCACGGGTCGTGACCAGGTTTGGCCTAATTCGGCGAAATTTCCCGTGCCGCCGTCGATCTGCCATAATAACTTTGGCACGCTGCGATTAGTGACATCCAGGGAATAGTAATGATTACCACCGCGGCGCATCCCGGCATACAGGTACAAAAATTCTCCAGCCTCAACATTATTGGTGCTATCCAATAAGAGTCCGTTTTTATTCACGTCGTTAAACCACAGACTAATGGGGCCGTCCATCCCATAGGGGTGCTTACTGGTCGCGGAGTTCTCGAACAGAATAGGCAGGTTGGGATAGAGCTCTTTTGGTATAAAAGCGAATTGTTCAGCGCCCGTGGTGGCGTTGAAGGCATGAATAAAACCTTCGTTACTACCTACGAATAAGGTAATATCGGGACTGGCGTCGGTGCCTCCGTAGGTCATTAAAACCGGTTTACTGTGCAGGATGTCACCCATCGCACGCCGCGCATCGGTTGTTAGCCCGTTCTGGTTATCATCCAACACATCGACACCCCGCGCCCATTGTAATAATTCGGTACGATAGGCATCGGTTTCGGTGGGAATATTTAGCAGCGCCTTGGTAATGTTGGCATTGGTTTCATTAAATATGTTTGCAGTTGCCGTCAAATCAACATTGCTCGGTGCTGTGCTCGCGGGATAGGTGTAGATATTACGAGTCGTTGATAATAATCCGGCTGCGCCGCCCTTGGAAACATCGTCACCATCGGGTGCGTCGGCCGCCAGTGTCCAGATACTGGTGGAGTTTCCCGAAAAGAACCCTGTATTTACGTCTACAGCAGCAGCCCCACCCGCATCGACAATAACCGATGGCGTTCCCGCGAGTTTGTAGTGTTTAACATTTCCTGGCCAGACAGGTGTTCCCGCTGGTCGGAATACCGAGAAATATAAGTCATCACGGTAATTCAGGCGATTAAAGGCGTTCACTGTCACCGCCGGTGCGATGAAGGTGGTGTTCACCGCTAAAATATCGGTCACAATCGAGGTGAAGGCCGAGGCCAAATCGGTAGCGCTTTGTATCGTATAATATTTCCCACCGCCTTTATTGGCGGTGTCACTGAGTAACGGTACATCGATATTCAAACCGATGGTATAGGTGATGACATTTTGTTTGTCGTTTAAGCCGCTGATGAGATCGGATTTATACATCCACTGCGCCAGTTCATCCAGGCAATCATTACCCGCATTAAAGTCACATTGCGAATTGTTGGTTAAACTCGCGAAATTAGGCAGGGCTTTTATTTTAGTGTCCGCGTCCGAGTCCCAGGTGGGCTCCCCATCGGTCATGTAGACCACAAAATTCTTTTGACATTGATATTCAATGGGTGATTTATATTTTGTGGGGTCACTGGGGTCTAATACGCTGGTAATGTTGTGCGCGGGCGAGGAGCTGTTCCCAAAATCCACCGCTAATCCACGCCAATACAAAGACGACTCGTAGAGGGTTTCGGCCAATGGCGTGTTGCCATTGGCGCTTAAGCCATTAACGGTGGCTTCTAAGATAGGGCGGCTAGTGGAATTTAACTCCTGCATGGGTTGTATGAAATATCCGCCATAACCATTTTGATCATAGCGCATCAGGCCCACATTAATCCCGGAGGTGCCGTCTAATAAACTGTTAAAAGTATCTTTGACCATTTGTAGTCGAGTTTTGGTAACGACTCCGGACGAAGAATAATACCAATTGAGATAATTTGCTGAATACAAGGTATAGTTCGTTCCAGATGAGCTCCAACTAATGGCCTTGCTGGAGGTGGAAGTCCACGGACCTCCGTTTGAGGCATTTGCGGCATAGGGTTTGGCGGTATCCGTACCATTGCCGAACTTGCCGTTGTCGGCCGCACATTCCACATTGGCTGTATGATCGGAACTGCTAAATGATGACCACACACTATTATCGACGCCTTTTTTACTGACACTTACTTTGTAACGTGCAAGGTTCCCAACGTAAAAACCAGCCCCAGTGCTGCCCAAGGCTGTTTTTGAATCCGAGCATTGATTTGATGTCGCAGAAAAATAATTGGCTGTACTACAAGTTACGGGTTTACCGGTGGAACTCCAATAAATGTTGCTACTATTACAACTACCAGAGTAGGTTATGGTGGGGTCGTAATTGCTGTTGGTCAACGTGAGCAGGTCATTCATACTCCCCGAGGTGTCAATGATGAATAAGACGTTGGGTCGCACCACGCTGGCACCGGCATTTCCGCCGACGTAGATTTCGGTATCATCTGCGTGTGCCGCGGTTGTGTTGAGAACTGCAAGAAGGCTTGCAGCGGCGAGTGTTAAATACTTTCTATTCAGGTATGCGTTCATAATCAACTCCTATTATTTTAGGACGATGCAATTACCGTTATCTTTACCAATAAATTCGCTTGGCCGCCAGGGTGGCCGGGTCGTAGACTACCGTGATTGCCGACTTGTTATAGCTGGGTACGCTACTTAAGGGTACTGGTTTGTTGTCATGAAACGCTTGAGTGTTAGGGGTGATGTTTAGTCGGACATCTGGACAGGTCGCGCATTCGCGCGCAACAATAATGCCGTTACCGCTGGCGTTAAATATCGTCAGCTGATTGGACTCCACTGATTTCTCCAGATTAATGATCTCCGCCCGCAGCGACTGACAGAAAAACATAGTCAAGCAGAAAATAAAAAGATAGCGTTGGGTTGATGTGTGCATGGCTGCTGCCTCCAGGGGGTTTAAAAATGTTTGAATGTATCGGGGATACATATTTATCCTTTCCATGACGGGATCAACCCACCTTGGGTGTTGGTTGATCGTGCGCCGTTGGAAGTAATCTGTGTGTCCGCGACTATATCGATGGGCACGCCATCGAACATGTCCAGGGTGTAGCCGTGCAGTGACGCGTTAGTTGAGGACATCCGTGTTGTGGTGACTGTTGTTGAATGGGTTCCGAATGTGTAGGAATTAACTACAGGCGTGAAAGTGTTAGAACCCGCGGCGGCATTTGTGACGGCTGTGTTACCAATAACCTCTGCAATGGCAGATTCGGATGTCTGGAAAGCTCCCATCAGGTTTTGAGAATTCGCCGCCATGCGTTCTTCGAGGTTGGACGCGCCCATGGTATTCACCCCCAGCATGGTTAATAGCAGAAGAAAGATCAACACAACAATCAGCGCCATACCCTGCTGGTTCGGTGGTAAATTAATATTGTTACACGATTTCATAGATACTCGCCTGTTGTCACTTCCCATTGGGGTCCGACCAATTTCTTAACATCACAGTGTTGACATAACCGCGATGGATGCGTTTGTCGGTTACGCTCACCGATTGATTGAGGTTCATGATAGTGCTGGTGTTGCTCGCACTGGCTACATCCGTTGGGGTTCGGCTGAGTAATCCGATCCGAATACTGACAATTCTGGTGGCGTCGGTAACATTCGGCCAGGTGACATATTTATTGGCATAGTTGGCTTCATCAGTGTTGTTATTATCTGTGTCTATGCCGTATAGAATCTGCATGTCATAGATACCATCGGCGATAATATCTGTGGCCGTACTACCATTGCCCTGACAAGCCAGATTTCCGCTAGCGTCAATGAAATAACGATTAACCGCGCAACTAAACGTAGTAGGATTTCCTGACAAATTAGTGCATGAGTTTGCTGGTGTTGCTTGACCCAGACAGTCTGTTATTGATTGATATTGCACGGTGATAGAGTCACTCGTCGTGCTACCACCATCGGTAGCGGCAACGATAGGTTTTAATTTTATAACCGAACTATCGTAGCCCGCCATGCGGAGGTCATGTAATAAGATATCTATTGAAAACCGCGCGTTTTCTTGTTGGTGCGCCATGCCGTCCTGCAAGCTATAACCTCGTTTGCTGTTGACGTAGATAGCCACCACACCGAAAATGAGCAACAACGAAATCACCAGTCCGATCATCATCTCAACCAATGAGAAGCCGCGTTGTTTGTTGTGAAAAAGTTGCATCATGGGTTATGGCCTGAAGAGTACTGATAAACCTTTAGTGGTGGTTCCAAAATCATTATTGTTCACCCAGCTTACGGAGATGGTTCGGTAGGGGGTGGCGTTACAGGCTTGTATGACGCCGACATTGTCGGTACATGTGATGCCTAAACTTCCCGATGGCAAGCGTTGTTGCGCTAGACAATAGGCCAGCGCCGCATCAAATGTCGCCATTTGCGCGGAAGTGCAGGTCGCTGCTGCGCCCGAACTAGAATCTTCACAATACGGTGTCGGTGGTGTGCTGCAATTAATCGAGGCGAAATTGATACTGGTGTAGTCAAAGGCCGTGACGGCCACAACATTGGCGCGCATCCGTTCAATCAAGTCGTTGACAATAATTGTTGCTTCGGTACGTTTTTCAGCATTACCGCTGTCGCGCAGCCCGCTGATTTGTAATCCGGCCAATCCCAACATGCCGACCGCGAAAATAACCATGGCGATCATGACTTCCAACAAGGTTGCACCTTGATCGCGCCGTGTGGACTTTATGGGTAACGGAGTATATTTTAGGAAGGTGTGCATGTGCCGCCTCCCGTAGTAAGTGAAGGCCGGCCGGTGCGACTGATCGTAATAGCCCGTGCACTGCTCGCCCCGGTACTATCGCAGAGGATGAATTGGCCCTGCGCATTGCTAAATCCATTGACAGTATACGTAATCGAGCTCAGTAGGGTAGAAGGTGGCGCCAAGGTATCATCGGCGCCCACCGGGCCGTACACACGTACTATTTCTTCTCCCGCGTCTACTTGAGCCGGGGAATCATTATCGTTGTTAACAAAGACCAGCCAACCGGTATTCCAGTTGCTGTTGTTATTAAGACAGGTGGCTCCATCACTGCTTTTACAGACGGATACTGGGGCATTGCGCTTGATGGCCTCGCTACGCGCAAAATTCAGCGCGCCGACAAAAGCGTTGGTATCCGTGATCAGGCGATTGCTCCTGACATAGCCGTTGTAGGCAGGGATAGCGGCCACCGCCAAGATCCCAAACACCGCGAGGGTGACCATCAGCTCGACTAAGGTAAAAGCGCGTTGCTTTTTCATGAGCTGTTTTTCGGCTTTGTGACGCGCGAGCTTTAACCGTGAATGACTGATGGTTGTGATTGGCGGACAACAGGCGCTGGAATGTACGATCAGTTCACATCACACTAGGGCTTCAAGGTCGACACACATGTCACGTGCGATAAATCCGTGAGCAAGATCACGGTTACAACGGCGGGAGAATAGGGTAGGAATTCGCGGTGCAAAGCGCAAAGCAAATAGCCAGGGACAGAAATCATGCTGTCCCTGGGTTCTTACAGAGGATTATTTAGCGTCGGCGTCGGGTTTTTTACCGGGCTTAGTAACGGCGGCAGGGGTTGAAGTTTTGATATCGATCTTGGCCTTCTTGCGCAGGCTTTCGATGTATTCCATCACACGGCCGTTTTGTACCGAGGCGATGATTTGTTTCTTGCTGTCTTCAAAACTCGGCGGAGTGGCGGTGCGGGTGTCTTCGAGCTTGATCACGTGGTAGCCATAACGGGTTTGCACCGGTACCTTGGTATAGGCGCCTTTTTGCAGACCGGCCACCGCCTGGGTGAATTCCGGCACCATTTGCTGCGCGGAAAACCAACCCAGATCGCCACCGGCCTCCTTGGTCCCCGGATCAGTGGATTTGGTTTTGGCCAATTCTTCAAAGGATGTGCCTTTATCAAGCTCGGCAATGATTGACTTGGCCTCGTCTTCGGTTTTAACCAGAATGTGACGGGCTTTATATTCTGGGATATGTAGGTTTTTGACCTTTTCATCATAGATTTTTTTCAGTTCATCATCAGAGATGGGTTTGGCGACATCCGATCGGCGCAACAATTCATTAGCGAAGATTTCTTTGCGTTGCATCTCGGCGCGGACCGATACATCCGGATCTTTATCGAGTTTCTTGGCCATGGCCTCTTGGTAGAGTAACTCCATGTTGACGATATTCTTAAGAATTAAGTCGGGGTCAACCGCCGCGCCGTTATTGGCGGCCTGAATGAATTTGGTGTAGGTGTCCAAGGTCTGTTTTTTGATCTTGGTGCCGTTGACGGTTGCTACCACATCGTCGGCCGCGAAGGCGGTGGAGGTCAGTAACAGGGTAATTGATGAAACTAATAGAGCAATGCGCATGGGCAATTTCCTTTTATCACAAATGACGAGTAAAAAAATCGGCGTTACGGTAGCACTTTTTTGAACGGTTTGACAGTCACCCGTGCATAAACACCGGTGATTATATACGGGTCGGCCTGGGCCCAGCGTTCCGCTTCGCTCAGGCAGGGGAATTCGGCGATGATTAACGATCCGCTAAAACCCGCGGGTCCTGGTTCCGGGCTATCCAGGGCGGGAAAGGGGCCGGCGACCATCAGCCGCCCGGCGTCGCGCAGGGTTTGCAGCCGCGCCAGGTGCGCAGGACGGCTGGCCTGGCGTTGGGCGAGGCTATTGGGGGTGTCTTCCCCTAAAATAACGTACCACATCTTATTTCTTGCCTGCGGTGTTGCTGCTGGCCGGAGACTCTTGAAGATGGCGGGCGAGATAGAATCCCTGGCCGAGGGCGAACAACAGGGTTAATCCCATCAGGCCGAATAACTTAAAGTCCACCCAGGTATCAAAACTGACATGTTTAGCCACGACCAGATTAATCACCCCTAAAGCGATAAAAAACCCAATCCATAATAAGCTGAGTTTTTTCCAGATACCCGCGCGGACCTGGATCGCATGTTCCATCATAATCTGGATAAGGGGTTTCTCCCCAATAAAATGGCTAGCGATGAAGGCCAGGGCGAATAACCAATTCACCAAGGTGACCTTCCAAATCAAGTAGATGGGATCGTGGAAATAAATCGTCGCCCCGCCAAACACCAAAGCCATCGCCAGCACCAGCACATGCAGCTTTTCAACTTTTTGGTGTTTGATCCAGTTATACAGCATTTGTCCGCTGGTGGCCGCCATCAACACCGCGGTCGCGGCAATCATCGCGCTGATTTCACCCAGGGTGGGCTTGCTCAGGTTATAGGTGAGGTAAAAAGCCACGACCGGGAAGAAATCAAATAATAATTTCATAAATATGACATCATCTTAATGTAAGGTGGGTTGGTGGGTTTTGCGATAATAGGCTTCCATGACCGTGCGGACATGGGGGGGATAGCCGATAATGTCCATTTGCCGCATGCCTTCGTCGAAAAAGCCGGGGGCGTCATCCGGCAAGCGATAGAGTAATTTTTCAAACACCGACTCCATGCGCTGCGGATCCCCGCAACGCGTGGCGACAATCCCATGGTTGAGATTAATAACCCGCCAAGGGCGGCCTGGATTGCTGCGATCTAAATCTTGTTTAATGTCGGCAGCCACGGCCTCGATAATTTCCGCCATTACGTCACACAGCACTGACAAGGTCTGGGGTTCGTGAGAACGGTTGGCCTGTGCGGATAAGGCGTTGACCACCAATTCCAGTTCGTTAATCGATAAGTGATGGCGGGCGGCCCAGACCGACAGCGGGATCGACAGCTGTTCATAGGCATCACGGCTCGGGTCGGAGTTCGCGGTGACACCGCGGTTGTGTAATTCTTCCAGTAAATGCAGTCCATGATCGGCGAGATTTTCGATTTCTTCAACCGACAGTTGTGTCGTGGCGTTGGGGTCTTCCATTTGTATCAGGATCGCGAAGAATCGTTGCAAGCTGTCATACACCATGGCGGTAGTTACATCCTCCACCGGGCGTGGATGGAGAAGTTCTTGTGCTTGCAGGTATTGGTAGGCCTTGGCGGCGAGCTCGGCCATGGTTTGCGCATCGGGGTGAAACAGTGTCTCAACGGGATAATTATCGGTCTCTGTCATAGTCGACACTTTAACACAGCGGCCAGGCCAAGGACATCCGCGCCGCTTTACGATAAACTAGCATCATGGCGACACGTAATTACGATCTGCATGCTCATACCACCGCATCGGACGGCAGTATGTCCCCCACGCAACTGGTGGAACACGCGCAACGCTGTGGTGTTGATGTTTTAGCGGTCACGGATCATGATACCACGCAGGGGATTGATGAGGCGCAACGCGCCGCGGCCGGACTTGGGGTAGAGATCGTGCCCGGCATTGAGCTATCGGTAACGTGGGACACACAGACCATTCATATCCTGGGTTTATACATCGATCCACATACCACAAGCTTGCAGCTTGGATTGGAAGAATTGCAAAAATTTCGTCATTGGCGCGCCGAAGAAATAGCTCGACGCTTGGATAAGGCCGGTATCGCCGGCGCCTATGACGGCGCCTTGCATTTTTCCAACGGGAAGATTATTTCGCGCACGCATTTCGCGCGTTTCCTGGTCGAGCGGGGTTACGCGCGGGATCTACGGCAGGTGTTTACCCGTTATTTAGTCAACCACAAACCTGGTTATGTTCCCGGTAAGTGGGCCAGCTTGAGCCAGGCGCTGGGCTGGATACAGGATGCCGGTGGCCTGGCAGTGGTCGCGCATCCGGCCCGTTATCGGTTTACTGCGACCCGGTTACAGCGTTTGGTAAACGAGTTTCGCGAATTGGGAGGTGTGGCCTTGGAGGTTGTCTCGGGCAGTCATTCGGAACAGGACGCCGCGCATTTTGCTAAAATGACTCAGACTATGCATTTATACGCCTCGCGCGGCTCTGATTACCACGGACCGGAACAATCGTATGCGGACCCACGCCGGCTGGCGCTGTTGCCCGCGAATTGCACGCCGATTTGGCACAGTGATCTATGGCAAGTGTGTGTCGAGCATGTGACAACACAAGTGTCATGAGCCAATTTTTTCAGCTGCATCCGCTGAATCCACAATTACGCTTGATTAGAAAGGCGGTTGACATGATCCGCGCCGGCGCGGTGATTGTGTATCCCACCGATTCTGCCTATGCCCTGGGTTGTCATATTGGGGATAAAAAGGCCCTGGACCGTATTATTCGGATTCGGCAACTGGATAATAAACATAATTTTACCTTGATGTGCCGTGATTTGTCGGAAATCGCGATCTACGCCAAGGTGGATAATATTGCCTACCGTCTGATGAATGCCAACACGCCCGGCCCGTATACGTTTATTTTACCCGCGACGCGCGATGTGCCGCGACGTTTGTTGCATCCTAAGAAACGTACTATTGGTATTCGGGTTCCCAAACATATTATTACCCGCGCGTTGTTGGACGAACTCAACGAGCCGTTGATGAGTACTACCTTGATTCTTCCGGGCGAGGGGGAGGCGTTGCCGATGAATGATGCGCAGTTGATTCGGGAGCGATTGGAGCATGAGGTGGATGTGGTGATTGATGGCGGGCATTGTTTTATCGATCCTACGACAGTGGTTGATCTAACGACGGATTACCCCAGTGTTACTCGACAGGGGCGGGGTGATCCGGCGCCGTTTCTTTAAAATTGCCATATTTAAACAAAGTAGGAGTATGCCTCTGTCGGAGAGGTTATTCCCTGACGCGACACGCCGTAAATACGTCCCTCGCCAATACCGTGTAGATATTTCAGGTATAATAGCCCGTCTGTGCCTACAACGAATGCACGACGGGGTGTTAACTTGAATTTACCTAATCAACCACAGCGGGTGTTGTCCGGTATGCGGCCCACCGGTGCGTTGCATCTGGGACATTATCACGGTGTTCTCAAGAATTGGCTCAAGCTGCAACACGAGTATGAATGTTATTTCTTTGTAGCGGATTGGCATGCGCTAACCACACACTATGATGACGTCACGATCATTGATAAAAGTGTTTGGGAGATGGTGATCGATTGGCTGGCGGTGGGGATCAATCCCGGTGCGGCGTGTTTGTTTATTCAATCACAAGTGCCCGAACATGCCGAATTGCATTTGTTATTGTCGATGATTACCCCGCTGGGTTGGCTGGAGCGGGTACCCAGTTATAAAGATCAGCAGGAAAAACTCAAGGAGAAAGATCTTGCGACCTATGGTTTTCTGGGTTATCCCTTGTTACAAAGCGCGGATATCCTGGCGTATAAATCCGCAGTGATTCCTGTAGGGGAAGATCAGGTTGCTCATATCGAATTGACCCGTGAAATAGCCCGGCGTTTTAATCATTTGTTCGGGCGCGAACCTGGGTTTGAAGAAAAAGCCTTGGAGGCGGTTAAAAAAATGGGTAAGAAGAACGCCAAGTTATATCAGGATTTGCGTAAGCGTTATCAAGAACAGGGCGATGATGAGGCCCTGGCGACGGCCCAGGCATTATTAGAGACCCAGCAAAATATTACCCTGGGGGATAAAGAACGCCTGTTCGGCTATCTTGAAGGGGGCGGACGGATTATTTTACCGGAACCCCAGGCATTATTAACCCAGGCCCCTAAACTGCCGGGTTTGGACGGGCAAAAAATGTCGAAGTCCTATAACAACACCATCAGTTTGCGTGAATCCCCGGCCGAGGTCGAGAAGAAGTTACGTACTATGCCCACCGATCCGGCCCGGATCCGCCGCAGTGATAAAGGCGACCCCAGTCGTTGCCCGGTGTGGCAGCTGCACCTGGTGTATTCCTCGGATGAAACCCGTGCCTGGGTACAACACGGCTGTACCACGGCGGGTATTGGTTGTCTGGAGTGCAAACAGCCCTTGATAGAAGCCGTGTTGAGCGAGCTGGCACCCATCCAAGAGCGTGCTGCCCAGTACGTGGACGATCGCGATGTGGTGCGCAATATCATCCATGAGGGGGGAGAAAAAGCCCGCCAAATCGCCCGTCAGACCTTGACCGAGGTGCGTAACGCGATGGGCTTGGAATATTAATTGAACAAAGACAAATCGGCCTAACTACGGTAGCATAGCCGCGCATGATAGAGACGCCGCTGAGCACCCATCCCGAGCAGCAAGAAATGCCCTTTGCGATCGTGCAGGGGGTGCCTTTTACCCGGTTGCCCAAAGACTTATACATACCCCCCGACGCCTTGGAGATCTTTTTGGCCGAGGCCTTTGAAGGCCCGCTGGATCTGCTGTTATACCTGATTAAACGCCAGAACCTGAATATCCTTGACATCCCCATTGCCGAGATTACTCGGCAATACATGGGGTATGTCGAGTTGATGAAGGACTTGCGGTTGGAGTTGGCGGCGGAATACTTGGTGATGGCGGCGATGCTGGCGGAGATCAAATCCCGGATGCTATTGCCCCGGGCCGAAGAACACCCGGAAGAAGACGACCCCCGCGCCGAGCTGGTGCGGCGTTTACAGGAGTACGAGCGTTATAAACGCGTCACCGATGAGATCGAAATCATGCCGCGGGCCGATCGGGATACCCCACCCGTGGAATTGGCCGTACCGGATTTAAAAATCGTAAAATTACCCCCGCGAGTCGATGTGCGTGATCTGGTGCTGGCCTTAAAAGAGGTGTTTGACCGTGCCGCGAATTATTCCCACCACCATGTGCGCTTGGAACCCCTATCCGTACGTGAACGGATGTCGAGCGTGCTCAAGCAGGTGGGGCCGCAGGGGTTTAGCGAATTTACCCGGTTATTTACCGTAAGCGAAGGTCGTGCGGGCGTGGTGGTGACCTTGTTGGCTATTTTAGAATTACTAAAGCAGTCCTTGATCGAGTTAGTGCAAACCGAAGTGTTTGGACCCATACATGTGAAGGCCGCCGGGAGCCGTACCGGTGAGGTTATCCAATTTACTAATATTAATGAGTAGCAGCCCTGCATTATGCAACCGCAACAATTAAAAGCCATTCTTGAAGCCCTCATCATGTCGTCTAACACACCGTTGTCGGTGGAGCGTTTATTGGCGGTGTTTAGCGAGGAAGAACGTCCTGAACAACAACATTTAATCGAGGCGCTATATGCCCTGCAGTTGGAGTACGAGGGTAAAAGTATTGAACTAAAAGAAGTCGGCAGCGGGTTTCGTTTTCAGGTTCGTAAGAGCTATTCGGATTGGGTGGCGCGCTTGTGGGAAGAACGGCCACAACGTTACTCGCGTGCCTTACTCGAAACCCTGGCCCTGATCGCCTATAAACAACCCATCACGCGTGGCGACATCGAACAGATCCGTGGAGTCGCGGTCAACACTCAAATCATCAAAACCCTGCTAGAGCGGGATTGGATTGAGATTGTGGGCGAACGCGATGTTCCCGGTCGACCCTCCTTGTACGGTACCACCAAGCAATTTCTCGATTATTTTAACCTGACCTCCTTAGCGCAATTGCCGGAATTGCCACCGATTCGCGACCTAGACCAGATCAATGCCGAACTCAATTTAGAAATCCCCGCGCTGTTATCCGTTGATACCACGGTTGATACTTCCCAGACGGCGGTCGGTGCGGATACCCTGGCTGAAACCGCGGCGGCGACCTAACCCCTCCGAATAATATGTCCGAACGTATTCAAAAAGTCCTCGCCCGACTGGGACTGGGTTCGCGTCGGCAAATCGAGGAGTGGATACGTCAGGGCCGCATTAAGCTCGATGGAGACGTCGCAACCCTCGGCACCAGCCTGGTGCAGGGAGTGCGGCTGAGTATTGATGGAAAACCCGTGAATCTGCCCGATCTTGAGGAAGAACAGGCCACCCATGTCTTGCTCTACCACAAAAAGGTGGGCGTTATTTGCACCCGCCATGATCCCGAAGGCCGTCCGACCGTGTTTGCCGATGTGCCCACGTTACGTCAAGGACGTTGGGTAGCCATCGGCCGGCTCGATATCAACACCAGTGGATTGTTGTTGTTTACCAATAACGGTGAACTGGCCAACCGCTTGATGCACCCTTCCTACGGTATTGAACGGGAGTATGCGGTACGTGTGTTAGGCGAGGTGTCAGACGCGACCTTAAGCCGCGTGCGGACCGAGGTTACACTTGACGACGGCGTCACAAAGTTTGATAGTATCCGTGATGCGGGGGGCAGTGGTGCAAATCACTGGTACCACGTCGTTCTGAAGGAGGGACGCAATCGGGAGGTGCGGCGTATTTGGGAGGCGGTAGGCCACAAGGTCAGCCGGCTTCACCGGGTACGTTATGGCAGGATTGAACTGCCGCGCAGTGTACGGCCGGGTAAGTTTGAGCGGCTGCCTTTCCCCAGCATACTAGATTTAATGGCGAGCGTGGATTTAAAGGGCCAGGCAAGACCCAAGCACGCGCCATCCAAAAACCAAGGGCGTCGCAGAACCAGGGGATGAGGTGACGGTTACCCGCCCATAACAATGATAAGTGAGGGTGTGATGCGTATTACCACCATAGCGCTGATCGCAGTCATCCTGTTGATCGGACTGCAGATCTATGTTTGAAGCATATAATGTTTTAGATATTAAATTGTAATATTTAGATACTAAAATTGAAGATCATTCGTATTCTTGCCAGAAAAAAGGAATTTACTCAGGAGATGTTGCTGTGGTCAGCAAATTGTTGTTGATAGTTATTGTCGGGGCGACGTTTACTAATAACGGTTATGCGGATACACCCAGCAATGAACCTTTGATAGGATTGGGGGTGGAACACTTCCAATGGAAAGAATCAGCCTCTAATGGGTCTCAATATTTAAAAGAAACGGGTAAGCGTTATTTACTAACCTTTATTAATACCTCAACACGTTCTCCGGAATTAGATTATGACCTTCGTGTTGAAGTCTACAAAGGAGGTGTGAACTACGACGGTCAGACTCAAGGTGGAATCCCGCTTAAGGCGATTACAGATTACATTGGATTACGTCTTGAAATGGCGGCGGATAATTATCTATCCGGTGCGGCCGGGGTACAATTCGGACTTGGGTTTGACATGTGGACTAGAAAGCTGAATGATTCGACCACAGTACTAGGAACACCGAGTACTGGGTATACAGAAGATTATGATATGGGGTATTTTAAGTTAGGTTTTGTATGGCGCGCATCGTCGCACGACTGGAAACAGAAATTTATCGTTGGTCTTAAACGCCCCGTGTTTGTGGAAGAAACAATACGAGAGTTTGGTTTACATTTAAGTCCTAAGCCTACTACGACATTATATAGTTCGTGGAATAATGTATTCGCAGTTTCAAGAAACTCGAAGCTTGGTATTGAATTATTCTATGAACGTACTCACTTTAATCCTTCTGATCCCAGTATGGGCGCCTATCAACCCGACAGCGACATGCGTACCACCGGTGTGCGGTTGCTCCTGGGTTATTAACAATTCACCACAGCGCGGCATTGCTCAGCTATCTTTTCACGAAAGGGTGAACCAGGTAGGTCGGTGTTCGAGCCGACAAGGAGGACATCGAACCGAAACCACCTAAACAGTAGACACCCGACCTACCTAGTACCCAGCGAATCTTACTCGATTAGAATTTATATTGAATGCCGGCGGACAGATGCGAAATGTCCGATTCAATAATGGTGTATTCCGCGATGAAATTCATTTTATTATCGATGGCGTAGGTAATACCCCCGCCTAGGCTGATTCCTGTATCGGTACCCGAACCGGAGAATCCTGAGAATCCACCTTGTGAAACCGTTACATGTTCGTACAAGACTCCGATCCGACCACGTATACCTAGTTTGTCATTGATTGGTTGTGCATACACCCCGTAGCCCGCGAGGGTATAATACGAAACATTAATCTTTCCAAGAAAGAAATCGTTGGTCTCCGGTTTCGTCACGCTGGAGGTAAATTCAGCTTCAAATGAAAGGTTCTTATGTACCGAAGCAAGGGGATGGCCGTACGTGGCAGCCAGGGATAGGCCGCTGTTAAACCCGGTTACATCGCTAATCGCGAGTTGTGCATTTAAGTAATCCCCAGGGGCGGCGAGCACGAATGAACTTGACAAGGCAATTACGCTGGAAAATAGTACGCGGTTTTTAAATAACATAGTTACGCTCCATCATGATTTGAGGTTTTTTTAAAAATCAGTGCAGATATTAACACCGTATTTTCGTGAAATACCGTAACTTAATCCAGTAAAATTTATTCCAACATAGTGAATTGGATCACCTTATGTTAAGGATACAATAACTTGCCTATGGCTAGGTTGTCCATTGCTGCGCTGTATGACCGGTTATTTCAGGTTTACGGCCCGCAGGGCTGGTGGCCTGCCGAATCCTCCTTTGAGGTGATGGTGGGCGCGCTGTTAACCCAAAATACGGCTTGGCGTAATGTCGAGAGGGCTATCGCGGCGTTGCGCTCAGCGCGTGCCCTGACGCCGCGGCGTATTGTTAAGGCGGCCCCCCAACAACTCGGGCGTTGGATAAAATCGTCTGGGTGTTTCAATGTCAAGGCGGGGCGCCTCCAGCACCTCTGCCAATGGTATCTTGACCAGGGTGAACACGCAGTCTTGGCGGGGTTGCCCACGGCGCTATTGCGCCCCGCATTATTAGCCGTGCACGGGGTGGGACAGGAAACCGCCGATGCGATTTTGTTGTACGCGTTTAATCGCCCGGTATTTGTGATCGATGCTTACACACGCCGGTTGTTGTATCGGCTGGGAATTATTTATGGGGATGAGGATTACGAAGCCCTGCGCGGTTTGATGCAGCAGCGCTTGGCGCGCCGTCGGAACACGACCCAAGTGTATAATCAATACCATGCCCTTATCGTGCAGCATGCCAAGACAGTATGCAAGGTTAAACCCCGGTGCAATGTATGCTGTTTACAACGGCGATGTCAGCAGCGGTTGGATTAACCGGTTTGGCGCATTTGATGTTTAGAGCGTAAGGTAAACGGTTTTAACGCGGCGGGCAGATCAATAAAATCACTCAGCAATACCACAACCTTGTTAACATCGCCGGCGGCGATGCGCATTAACATTTGGATGGTTTTCTCATCCCCCAATGCCTTGTTAAAATCGCGTAGGATAAATACCCCAAAGTGCTTGCAGCCGTCGACATGGTCTAGTAATTCTTTGGGGATCACCGTGCGTGGGATTTTGATGTGCGAGGCGCCAATACGATGCAACCCGGCGTTATCTTCCCACATATAAAACGCTTTGTTGCTAAAGCGGCTTAGTTGCGTGAAGAGGTCGATAACCCGTTCGGGGTCGTAGGTTTCGATGCTCACCAAGCGGAAATTGGCGTCGAGCATCTGGTCCAGCTGGTCGAGGTAATTCATGGCAGGGCTTAACCTTATTAATATTGAGACTACATGTGCGTATTCTAGCCTAGATTCAAGCGCTTTTTACGTGAGAACGGGCACGAATTCGAGAATTTACAATTACGACACAATTAGCCACGGACCGCGGTGAACTCCCGGACACAGTTACGCCCACTGGATTTGGCCTGGTAGAGCGCGGCATCGGCCTTATTAAACAGGCGTGCGGCGGTATCGCGGCTGCCTAAACAGGCCAGGCCGATACTGACGGTAATCTTGAGGGGTTTACCGTTATACTCAAACGGATAATTTTCTATCGATTGGCGGACGCGTTCGGCCACCAACTTTGCTCCAGGATGGGCGGTGCCCGATAACAATAATGCGAACTCCTCACCGCCGTAACGGAACAACATATCGCAAGCACGCAGTGCCTCTTTGATAAGATTGGATAAGGAGCGTAAGACATAGTCGCCGGCGCTGTGACCATAGCCGTCATTAACAGATTTAAAGTGATCGACGTCTAGAATCAGCAACGATAAGGGGTGATGCTGGCGGCGGGATAATTCGACTTCGCGTTGAATCGTCATATCCAAGGCGGCGCGGTTATTAGCGCCGGTGAGGGCGTCGATATGCGCGGTGCGCAGCGCGGCCTGATAGAGTAAGGCATTGCGCAATGGGTAAACCAAGTGGTAGATCTGGTTCTCGAGTTGTTCCATTTCGTCATTGCTAAAACGTTTGTTGCGGGTAAAGCGAATTTCACCTAGATCATCGCCGGCGATATGTAGACGGTAAATGGTATTATGCCGTTCCTCTTTGCCAAAATCCCACTGAATATTATTGCTGGTGTTTTTATAGTGGGCGCTGCTAAAAGATATGGTCTCGCGCGTACTGTCTAAGAAAAACTGTAGAATGCTTTCAACCTCCAAGGAGGTTTGCAGTAGACCGGCGAGCTTGAGGGTGCGTTGCAGCTCCTGGACATTCAAATCCAGCATATCCGCCAGCTGCGCTGAAGTTTTTTGGGTCTCGCTCGTATCGGTGATGGTGTGTATTGCCATACAATAACCTCAGTTGGCATAAGTGACTGGGATAGCCCATGCGAATCCCATGCCACCCACCAGGCTATTCCTCAAAGTTTCACAACCACTTTACTTACAATAGGTTACCGTGGGTGCTAAGGCGTGGGTTTGAACCCGTCAAGTTCCCGTCGCGGGGAAGCGGCGTACAGCCGGAAATTAATCGGGCGCATTACGGAGAAGTTTTGCCGCAGGTGTGGGTAGGTACCGCTAACACTTGTCCGCGTAATCCATGTGCTGCGCCTAATAGATAGAGATAAGCCGGTACCACGCTGTCGGCAGAGGGTAAGGTGCGCGCGTCTTCCCCCGGAAAGGCTTGACGGCGTAAATTGGTGTGTACATTTCCAGGATCGAGGCTGTTTACCCGTATGCAGGTATTGGTTTCCCATTCCTGGGCCAGGATCCGCATTAACGTGTCGCAACCGGATTTAGCCACCGCGTACGCGCCATAATAGGCGGTAGCGGTTTGCGCTACGACATCGGAGGTGAACAGTAAATTTGCGGCAGCGGATTTTTTTAGGAGCGGATAAGATTCACGGGCCAACAAAAAATTGGCGTTTAGATTGGTTTGTATTACACGCGACCAGAGGTGCACATCATAATGCACGATCGGGGTGAGACTGCCTAACCACGCGGCGTTAAGCACCAAGCTATCCAGTCGTCCAAATTCACGTTCGACACTATCGACCAGCTGCAGGTAATCGTCCGGGCTTGCGGTCTCCAAGTTACAGGGGAAAATGGCCGGTTGGGGCCCGCCTTGGTCAACAATCGCGTCGTAGACCTGTTCGAGTTTACGTACTGTTTTGCCTAACAAGATCACGCTGGCTTGGTGTTTACCGCAGGCAGTCGCCACCGCCTTGCCGATCCCGTCGCCCGCGCCGGTGATTAAAATAATCCGATTCTTCAATAGATCCTGCGGTGGCTGGTAATTAAAGGGTAACCATGAGGTGTTCATGAATAATACGCCTGGGTTAAAATAGTTTCGCGGATCAGCTGTGCGCAACGTATGCCGCTGTGTACCGCGCTTTCAAGCGTGGCGGGATAACCCGTGCGGGTAAAATCACCGGCCAGCCACAATCCTCTAATTGGGGTGGCATTGTCGGGGCGAATCGCATTAATTGCAACCCGGCAACTGAAGGTGGCGCGTTTTTCACAGATCACCAAGGTCTCTTCGGGTGCTGGCCAATGAGGAAACGCCTGTTTTAATTCGCTGACAATGTGCTTGGCAAGGTGATCATGATCCCACGGCTGGTGTATTCCAGGGCCACTGATGACCACGGCCATCAAGCCGGGGTTGGATGTAATCTGACGATCAATAATCCACTGCATGGTCGTACCAATAAATCCTTGTAAGGGGTAATCGGTAGATATACTGTCGGGGTATTGTACATACACCGTGCAAATAGGTTCGTAACTAAATCCGGCCAATAGCGACATGATGTCGTGTAATTCAGGGGTGGATGAAATCAGCGGGATAAGGCCGTGGGGCGGTAACGCCAAAACCACGTGTTGTGCAAGCCGTGCGGTCGCCGCGCAGTTGACCGCCTCAACACTGCGATTTTTTATTACGAGGCTATCAACGCGTTGCGCAAGCGATACCTGGCCACCGTGGGTCTCAATATAATAGCGGGCCTGATCGGGTAATACCTCGCTGAGGTTGGTCTTGGGTAACAGTAGGTGCGAGTCCAGCTGCGATTCGCAAAAGGCAGCGTGTAATACTTGCAAGAACACCTGGGCGGAAGCTACCGTGATGGGAGTATTGAGTGCGGCTAAACACAGCGGCTCCCACAGATAACGAATCAATGCGGGGCTTTGATTTTGTTGGCGGAGTAAATCCAGTACCGCAATGTCCTCCTCCAGCGCAAGTCGACCGCGCCATAATCGATAGCCAAAACCCAAGGCCTTGAATCGATCGCGTAGACTAACGCCCTGGGCAGTGAGTAAACCAATGGTTAGATGTAGTGGCGCTGGAAGTGGTGGTACGGTGAGCCGGAAAAAATCCGGTGGCTGGCCTTGTAGGTACAGGTCCAGGGGTAGGCGCGCAAGTACCGTAGTGAACTCCAAGCCAATACTATTTAGTAGATGTAGGGTTTGATGATAGGCACCCAGCAAAATGTGTTGACCATTGTCGACGTTGCGCGGCCCAAAGGCTACACGCCGTGCCCGCCCGCCTAATTGCCGGGCGGATTCGAGTAATTCCACGCGATGCCCTAAGCGCGTCAACTCTACAGCGCAGGCCAGGCCAGACCAGCCACCACCTACGACTATGATCGGAGCAGCTTCACCCATGCAAGCATTCACGCCATTGTGTCCGCCAGGCGATCCATAGTTTGCGTAATGGCGGCAGGCTGATACGGTATCGCATTACCTGGTAACCATCCTTGTGAATTTCTTGCAGCAAGGTTTGATAGATTTCCGCCATGATGATGCCGGCGCGTTGAGTGACTCGATCCACCTTTGGTAAGAGTTGAAAGGCGGTTTGATAGTGCGATTTGGCAACGGCGGCCATTGCTTCTAGTACTAACACCAGTTGTGGATTGCTGCGGTGCAGCAAGACATCGCGTGGTTCTACCGCGTGCCGTTGTAATTCATCCAGCGGTAGATAGATCCTGCCACGACGGGCGTCTTCATGGATGTCGCGGATAATGTTGGTGAGTTGAAAAGCGATGCCCAGTTCATGCGCATATTCTAACGTGGTGGCATTGCGATACCCAAAAATTTTCGCCGACATCAGTCCCACCACACCGGCCACCCGATGACAATACAGCAATAACTCTTGCCAATTATGATAGGTGGTGTTATTGAGATCCATTTCCATGCCGTCGATAATTTCTAAAAAATTTTCTTCAGGCAAATGGAAGTGCTGGATAATCGGGGTTAACGCCAGTGTAATAGGGTGTTGTGCCTCGTGGTTATAAAGACGGTGGATCTCATCCCGCCACCATTGCAATTTACGTCGACGTACCTCGACATCTCCAGGTGTGTCGGCGATATCATCAACCTCACGGCAATAGGCGTATAATGCAATGATCGCGCGGCGTTTGGTCTTCGGTAATACAAGAAAACTATAATAGAAACTTGAACCACTGTGCGCGGCTTTTTGTTTACAATATTGCTCTGGGGTCATGCTTGTGTTATTGCTGATTGATAACGAACAATTTTATTGTTATAAAATAACATTAATCGGAGAATTGCACCAGCATCGCGTAAGCGCAGGGTAGGGCGAATAAAACTGCGGCGCCGTATTTCCAATTTATTAAGTAGGCACCAGCCAGAGGCCACGATGGCGCGTAATTCCCATGCCAATCGACCATGTAACTGTGCGGTCAAGGCGGCGCCCTGTGTCAATAATTGCCGTGCACGCCGTAGTTGCACACCAATGAGTCGCTGGAGTGCAGGGTTGTCACGCCGTTGCACGAGATCATTGTACTGAATACCGTAGACGTGCATCTCATCCTCGGGGATATAACAGCGTTGACGTAATTGGATGTCGCTGTCGATATCTTGGATGAAATTGATCAATTGCAAGGCGGTGCAGATATTGTCCGATAGTGCAAACGTGCTGGGATTGGCTTGCCGGTGTAAATGTAACACAATGCGACCGATGGGGTTGGCGGAGTGTCGACAGTAGTTCAAGAGTTCTTGTTCGTTAGCGTAACGTTGGTTGTCAATATCAAGACGAAATGCCGTGAGTAAATCATAAAAAGGTTGTAGCGGCAGGTTAAAGTGTTTAACGACATCGGCCAGGGCTAGAAATAATCCATCCTCAGAGGGTTTTTGCTGTGCGATGGCATCCAGTTCATTCCATAGAATTTGCAATTGCCGATGGCGGGTGATGGAATCGGCGTTGCCTTCATCGACAATATCGTCGGCACGGCGTGCGAGGCAGTATACCACCGCAGTGGCGCGGCGCAGGTGTCTGGGTAATAACCGTGAAGCCACCGGAAAGTTTTCGTAATGCAGGCTTGCAGTGGTTAAGCACTGTTGATAGGCGGCGGCGAGGGCTGGGATGGGCATGTTGCTATGGTATTGTATTGTGGTTTAAAAAACGAGATATCCGTTGCTGCTAAATTCTAGAATCACTCGTGTCGTGCTTTGGTCGTGGCGTTGGTGGAAGTCGGGTGGCTCGGTGCGTGTGACTTGCCGTAAATACGTCCCTGGTAGACTCGGGGGCGACAGTCGCTCATGGCATCCTGCCTTCCGCGACACTTGCACATCCTTGTGCATCGTCCCTGTCGCCCACGGTCACCCGCACAAAACCACCCGGTAACCACCAACTTCATCACTACTGCACGATGATCGTGATTTTTAAAACAGAATTTAAAAACTTCTCACTGTTTAGCAACTGCTATTGATCCCAAGATTGGGTTATCATAGCCGTTATTCTTTTTAGAAACCCTGGAGTTCATCGTGAAAACATTCAGACCTATGCTTGTCGGTATCATCATTGGCGTGTTAGTCGGATTGTGGTTTGGCGTCAACATCGGCAAGGGCAGACCGTTTTATGGTAATCCCTTTGCTGCCGAGCGCACCGTCGGCGAACGTATCAAGTCTACTATTGGTGAAGGTGTGGGCAAGGCCGGTGCGACTTTAGAAAAGCTGGGAGAAGATCTAAAGGGTAACCCAAAACCGTAACTCATTCGTTTTCGATTTGTTTTACCGCAGTTTCGATTTGTTGCGGGTCGTCTAATTGTTTACCGGTGGTGATACCCAATTCACCGAATTTACGCGCGTTGGGTAATACCCGGCTATCAAACGACGCTACTGCGCTGTTGTAGGATTTTACGCTGTTCTCCAAGCTATTACCCAGTTTTTGTAAATGCGTGGCAAAGGTGTTGAGGCGTTCATAAAGACTTACGCCGAGGCTACGGATCTGTTCGGCGTTTTGAGATAATTGTTCCTGTCGCCAACCATAACCAATCGCCCGTAACAGGGCCACGAAGCTGGTCGGGGTGGCTAGGATGATCTGTTTGCGCAGGGCATCTTCGATCAAGCTGCGATCCTGATCCAGCGCCGCGGTGAGAAAATGTTCGCCGGGAATAAACAGCACCACAAAGTCGGGGCTGTTCTCAAATTGTGACCAATATGCTTTATTACTCAGTTCATTGATACGTTGCCGTACATTGCGGGCATGACGTTGTAAGTGTTGTTCACGGCTGGGGGCGTCGCTGGCCTCGATGGCGCTGAGATAGGCATCCAGCGGGGTCTTGACGTCGACCACGATCTCGCGTCGATCCGGCATGCGTACGATCATGTCAGGCCGTTGTCGGCCGCTCTCGGTATCGGTATTTTCCTGTTCAACGAAATCGCAGTATTGCACCATGCCGGATAATTCCGCCAAGCGTTTTAGGGTCATTTCTCCCCACTGGCCGCGAACCTCGGGCCGGCGCAGTGCGTTCACCAGATTTTGGGTTTGGCTATGCAGCGCCTCTTGAGTATGGGCCATGTGTTGCAGCTGTTGATACAACGCGCCATAGGCCTCTTTGCGATCTTTTTC
This sequence comes from Gammaproteobacteria bacterium, assembly GCA_016194635.1. Lineage (GTDB taxonomy): Bacteria > Pseudomonadota > Gammaproteobacteria > UBA6429 > Thiohalophilaceae > JACQBC01. The sequence goes on from JACQBC010000026.1 coordinate 158,715, forward strand.
AATAGTGTGGATTTGTTTTTCGGTTTTATCCAAGGCCTCGCGGATCGGCTTCACCAAATGTTCGATAGCCTTTTCTTTTTGTTCGAGTTCACCCTGGGCCTTGGTTTGGAATTGTTTTAGATTTTCCTGCGCCAAGCGTAGGAATTCCTCACTGTTGTGCTTAAGCGCGGCGCTGGAGAGCTGACTAAAGGTGGCGGCGAGTTGATCACGGGCCTGGTGTAACGCGGTTATTTTTTCTTGTTGGGTATGGCGTTCGCTATGTAATAGTGTGGTGGTTTGGATCAGTTGTTCACGCAGTTTGTTGATGTAACGCAGGGCGAAAATATACGCCACTAAGGCCCCGAGGATCATGCCCGTGAGCAACAACACTGCGGTGGTGATATTAATATTATCCATGCGATGCCAGGCTGTGGTTATGGGCGTCGATCCAGTGGATGATCTCCGCGGGGGTATGTACCAGCGCATCGGCACCCCAGGTGTGGGGCTGATCCTGTTGGTCGAGATAACCAAACAGCGCCACCAAGGTGTACATCCCAGCGCGTTCTCCGGCGATGATGTCGCGCTCGGCATCCCCGATATAAACACATTCCTGCACCAAGCTGCCGGTTTGACTACAGGCGTGGATCAACGGGGCCGGGTCGGGTTTACGTTGCGCTAAGGTGTCGCCGCTGACAATACAGCTGGCGTCGTTATAGCGTTCTAAACCGCGCAACAAGGGTTCGGTTAACCAACCGGGTTTATTGGTGACAATGCCCCAGCGCAGGCCACGTTGTTGGATGGCGGTGAGCAGCGCATCCATACCGTCAAACAAGCGGGTATGGCGGATAATATTCTGGGCATAGATATCCAGCAGTTGCTGGCGCAACGGGATGAACCGCGGATCAGCGTCGGTTATTCCAAAACCCAATGCGATCAAGGCGCGCGCGCCATGCGATACCATTGGGCGGATGCTGCTAAACGGCAATACCGGTTTACCGTGGGCGATCAGGGTTTGATTGAGGGCAAAGGCAAGATCCGGGGCGGTGTCGGCGAAGGTACCATCCAGATCAAACAATACTGTTTTAATCAAGGTTGGATCTCGGGTTAAATTCATTAACGGACGAAGGCATATAAGATGATACAAGCAACGACCGCAAAGGCGCCAATAATGACGATACGTTGGGTTTCAATATTACGTTTTTGCAGTTGAAAAGTTTGGTTATTCAATTCGTCCGATTTGGCGATTTGTTGTGCGTATAATTCTAAATGCTTTCGCGAGGTGTTCATCAGGACTTGTTGATTGGCTTTGATTTCATCTAATAGTTGTTTGATATCGTGGTTAGTGGGTGTGTTCATGCGGTTTCTCTAAGAGGTGATTTTAATTGTGCGGAAAGAATTAAATGGATTTTTGGCAATGTAGCAAATAATTTACCGCCACGTCGTATCCCAAACGATACCGTTGGGTGAAGGGATTGTAGGTCATTCCAGTGAGTTCACGCAGGGTTAAATGTGCCGCCCGGCACCAGCGGTCTAACTCGGAGGGCTTGATAAACTTGCGGTATTCGTGGGTGCCCTTGGGGAGCAGATTCAGCAAGTATTCCGCGCCGAGGATCGCGAACACAAAGGCGCGTGGATTGCGATTGAGAGTGGAAAAAAACACCTGGCCTCCGGGTTTGACCAAGGCCGCGCAGGCGACGACGACCGAGGTGGGGTTGGGGACGTGTTCGAGCATTTCCATGCAAGTGACGGTATCAAAACTCGCCGGCTGTTGTTGCGCGAGTTGTTCGGCGGTGATTTTTTGATAGTCGACCGCGATTTTAGATTCGTGTTGATGTAATCGCGCAACTGCCAGCGGCGCGTCACCCATGTCGATACCCAGTACGTTTGCACCGCGCTGAGCCATGGCCTCGCTTAAGAGACCACCACCACAACCCACGTCCAATACCCGCTTTCCGGACAAGGGAGCGCGCCGATCGATGTAATTCAACCGCAGTGGGTTGATTTCGTGCAGCGGTTTAAACTCGCCGTGCGGATCCCACCAGCGTTCCGCGAGGGCGGCGAATTTATTGATTTCACTTGGATCGACGTTTAAGGGTTCTGGATTCATGTAGTGACCAAAATATGTTGCCATTCGTTGACCTTGCTGAGAATTTCATGGCTGTCCAAGGTGATTAACTGACGATCCTTCATGAGTTGTTTACCGGCCACCCACAGATCCGTCACGTGCTGGCGGCCAGTGGCATAAACCAATTGTGACACCGGATTAAAAACGGGCAATGTTTCGACGCTATCTAATTTAATCGCAATAATATCCGCGGCCTTATTCGCCTCAAGACTGCCGATATGATCCTCCAGACCCAGGGCGCGGGCGGAGTTGATTGTGGCCATGCGTAATACCGATTCGGCGTCCGCAGCGCGGGCATCGTGGGCGACAGCTTTGGCCAGTAACGCTGCGCTACGCATTTCGCCGAACATGTCGAGGTCATTATTGCTGGCGGCGCCGTCGGTTCCCAAACCGACGTTAACCCCCGCCCTCATCAATTTATGTAATGGGCAAAACCCGCTGGCGAGTTTGAGGTTGGATTCGGGGCAGTGCAACACCTGCACGCCTTGACGCACCAGTAGCGCTATTTCGTCATCCAGCAACTGGGTCATGTGTACCGCTAATAAGCGCGGGCTTAATAACCCCAATTGATGTAAACGCTGCAGCGGCCGGATGCCCTGCTGTGCTACCGCCTGCTCAACCTCGGCAGCGGTTTCGTGTACGTGCATGTGGATCGGAATGTCCAGTTCTTCGGCATAGGTGGCAATTTCTTGCAGCGGGGCGTCACTGACGGTGTAGGGTGCGTGGGGGGCAAAGGCGGTGGTGAGTAACTGCCGGCTGCGTAATTGATCGTGTAATTGCAAGCCTTTATGTAAGTATTCCTTGGCATTTTGTGCGTAGGCCGAGGGGAAGTCGATCATGATCAGGCCGATCACCGCGCGCATTCCCGCCAATTCCACCGCGCGCGCGGTTTGCTCTGGGAAGAAATACATATCATTAAAACAGGTAATACCCCCGCGGATCATTTCCGCGCACGCATGCAGGCTGCCGTCATAGACAAAGTTGGGGCTTACCAATTTACGCTCGGCGGGCCAAATATGTTCTTGTAACCAGGTCATCAGGGGTAAATCATCCGCATAACCGCGCAGTGGATTCATCGCCGCGTGGGTGTGGGCATTGATTAATCCGGGCATGAGTACGTGGTGTTGCAGGCTAACCTGGGTTTGGGCGTGATAGTTGTCGAGCTGTGATTGGGGTAACAATGCCAGGATCCGTCCATTGTGAATCGCAATGGCGTAGTTTTCATAGACCGTGTGGGCGGGTTCAATCGGGATGACCCACCGGGCGAGCAACAAGGTATCAATGTTCATGTCGGCAAGTTTCCAGTATCCTAGCCGTGGTTTCAAGTCACTTGCGAGTAAGAGCATGTTATTCGATACGATTCGCGCCATTCGTTGGGAAAATGATCACTTGTACTTGCTGGATCAACGGCGCCTACCCCAGGAGCGTCATACGCTGGAATGTACACAGGTGACGCAGGTGGCGGAGGCCATTACCCAGATGGTGGTGCGCGGTGCCCCCGCGATTGGTATCACTGCGGCTTACGGCGTGGTGATCGCCGCAAGGATGCGCTACGCTCAAGCGGGCAAACCCTGGAAAACCGCGATTGCCCAGGATATCGATTTACTGGCCAGGACCCGTCCCACCGCGGTGAATTTATTCTGGGCACTCGAACACATGCGCGAATTAATCGCGCACTTACCTGAAGATCAAGATCCCGTGGCTGCTTTGCTGCATTTGGCACGCCAACTCCATAGCGACGATATTACCGCCAATCAGCATATGGGTCGGTTAGGAGCGGAGTTGATCACGGCGGGCGCTATAATTCTAACCCATTGCAATACCGGCTCGTTGGCCACCGGTGGTTTTGGTACCGCCCTGGGGGTGATCCGCCAGGCATATGCAGATCACAAAATTGCAAAGCTATTTGCGGATGAAACCCGGCCCTGGCTACAGGGTTCCCGGCTCACGGCCTGGGAATTAGTCCAAGATAATATCCCCGTGACCTTGATCGCCGAAGGCGCGGCGGCCTTTTTGATGCAACAACAGCAAGTGCAGTGGGTCATCGTCGGCGCGGATCGCATTACCGCCAACGGGGATGTGGCGAATAAAATCGGCACCTACGGTTTGGCGGTGTTGGCCCGTCAGCATGGGGTTAAATTCATGGTGGTCGCGCCCACGTCGACACTGGATATGAGCTTACCCGAGGGTGCGGCGATTCCCATCGAAACCCGCGGGGAGAGCGAGCTATTACAGTTGGGGCCGCAACGCTTGGCTCCTGCAGGGGTGGCGGCTTGGAATCCCGTATTTGATGTCACCCCGGCCGGATTAATCGATGCCATTGTCACGGAACGTGGGGTAGTCACTCAGCCGGATCGGCAGAAGCTATTGGCCATGATGCAAAACAGTGTAAATTAATTTACCTATCGTGGATTAAGCGCTTTATTTCAACTCTGGGATTGGATTGTGGCAATGTCGTGGGGGGAGGCTTATGGTATACTGCCGCCTAATCCTAGTCAGGATTCGACTCCGTGGATAAAGCCAACTGACGGGATAGATAACTTAACATTATATATAACTCACGGTTAGCGGACCCAGCATGGTCGATTTTGCCAAAGAAGTCCTTTCCATTAATCTCGAAGAGGAGATGCGGAAGTCCTACCTCGACTACGCCATGAGCGTGATCGTGGGTCGCGCCCTGCCGGACGTGCGCGACGGCTTAAAACCGGTCCACCGGCGGGTGTTGTTCGCCATGCGTGAGTTGGGTAACGACTGGAACCGCGCCTATAAAAAATCCGCCCGCGTGGTCGGTGATGTGATCGGTAAATACCATCCGCACGGTGACGTGGCGGTGTACGATACTATCGTACGCATGGCGCAACCTTTTTCACTGCGCTACATGCTGGTCGATGGCCAAGGCAACTTTGGTTCAATCGACGGTGATGCGCCGGCGGCAATGCGTTATACCGAAGTGCGTATGTCGCGTATTGCCCATGAGTTGCTGGCTGATATCGATCGCGAAACTGTCGATTTTGTTCCCAACTATGACGAATCGGAACGCGAACCCACCATCTTACCCTCGCGGCTGCCGAACTTATTGATCAACGGTTCGGCCGGTATCGCCGTGGGCATGGCCACCAATATTCCACCCCATAATATCTCCGAGATCATCAATGCCTGTTTGGCTTTGATCGATAAACCGACGACGAGCATCATCGAAATCATGCAATTAGTGCCGGGGCCGGATTTCCCCACCGCCGGTATTATCAACGGCGCGCGCGGCATCGCCGAGGCTTATGCCACCGGTCGCGGACGCATCTTGGTACGCGCCCGTACCCACGTTGAAACCGATGCCAAGAACGGCAAACATACCATCATCGTTACCGAATTACCGTATCAAGTGAATAAGGCGCGGTTGCTGGAGCGGATCGCCGAGTTGGTTAAAGACAAGAAACTGGACGGTATTACCGAATTACGCGACGAGTCGGACAAAGACGGGATGCGCATGGTTATTGAACTGCGCCGTGGTGAGGTTGCTGAGGTAGTCCTCAATAATCTCTACCAACAAACCCAATTGCAAAGTGTGTTTGGTATCAACATGGTGGCCTTGGTTGACGGTCAACCGCAATTGCTCAATATCAAACAGATCCTCGAAGCTTTTATTCGGCACCGTCGTGAGGTCGTCACCCGCCGTACCATTTTTGATTTACGCAAGGCCCGTGAACGCGCTCATATCTTGGAAGGTTTGGCGGTGGCGCTTACCAATATCGATCCAATTATCGCCATGATCAAGGCGGCGGATAATCCCGCCGCGGCCAAAGAAAAAATCATGTCGACCGCCTGGGCGCCGGGCATTGTGATGAAAATGTTGGAGCGTTCAGGGGCCGAGGCTTCTCGTCCTGAAGGGCTGCTCCCGGAATTTGGTTTGGTCAGCGGTAAATACCGGCTTTCCGATGCCCAGGCGCAGGCGATCCTGGATATGCGCTTGCATCGTCTCACCGGCCTTGAGCAAGACAAGATTTACAAGGAATACGAAGAATTCCTGGTGAAGATTCAAGAGTTATTGCGTATATTAAATTCTGGCGATCGCTTGATGGAAGTGATCCGCGATGAATTGGTTGAGATTAAAACCCAATACGGCGACAAACGCCGTACTGAGATTATCGCCAGTCAAGAAGACCTCAGCATCGAAGACCTGATTACCGAGGAAGATGTGGTGGTGACCCTGTCGCACGAAGGTTACGCCAAGTCACAGCCGGTATCGGCGTATTCAGCGCAACGCCGCGGCGGCAAGGGTAAAACCGCCACCACCGTGAAAGAAGAGGATTTTATCGACAAAATGTTCGTGGTGAATACCCACGACACGATTTTGTGTTTTTCCAACATCGGCAAAGTGTATTGGTTGAAAGTCTATGAATTACCGCAAGCCGGCCGCACCGCGCGCGGCAAACCGATCGTCAATCTGCTGCCCTTGTCCGAAGGTGAACGTATCAATGCGTTATTGCCGATCCGGGAATATTCCGAGGATAAATTCGTGTTCTTCTGCACCTCGGACGGTACTGTGAAGAAAACCCCCTTGACTGATTTTTCGCGGCCACGCTCTTCGGGTATTATCGCGGTGGAAATGCGCGCTGGGGATGCCTTGGTCGGTGTGGAATTGACCGAAGGTAACCAAGATATTTTAATTTTCAGTAGCGGCGGCAAGGCGGTGCGTTTCAACGAGCAGGATGTCCGTCCCATGGGACGCAATGCCGTAGGTGTACGTGGCATAAAGCTCAACGAGAATCAGAAAGTAATCTCGGTGTTACTGGCCAGTGAAGGCGATGTATTGACCGTAACCGAAAACGGCTACGGCAAGCGCACCCCGATCGCCGAATACCCGGTGCATGGTCGTGGCGGGGTAGGGGTGATTTCGATTCAAACCTCGGCGCGCAATGGCGAAGTGACCGCCGCCGAGCTGGTGAAACCGGACGATGAGATTATGTTAATCACCAACGGTGGTACCTTGGTGCGTACACGGGTGGATGAGATTTCGTCGATGGGGCGTAATACCCAAGGTGTGCGGTTGATTACGCTGTCGGAAAATGAGAAGTTAACCGGGGTGGAACGGATTGCGGCGGAAGCGGATTAAGGTTGATCGTTGAATTCACCATCGGTCTGGTTCCCCTGCCGTGACTCGCTGTAAATACCTCTCTGTACGCGCGGCCGCCGCATCCCTGCGGCCGACGGTCACGGCAGGGGGACCAGACCGTTGGTGAAGGCTAAGGCTAGCGTCGTAGTGGTAGGTCAGATTTATACCCGTTACTCATGAGGCGTATGGAAAGGATACCTCCCACCAAGACCGTCCGCCGCAGGGATGCTGCTGTCGAGTCTACAGGGAGGGATTGACGGCGTGTCTTGGTGGGGGGGTATCCTTTCCATGTGACTCAGTAATAAGATGCTTTAGTTCAACCTAGATTGTAATTGGGTTTGCAGGTAAAGCAATCCAGAAAAATGACCCGATAGGTTTAATGAAATTTAAGGAGATATAGTAATGACACGTGTATTTAATTTCAGTGCGGGTCCGGCGGTGTTGCCGCAGTCGGTGCTTGAACGTGCCCGTGATGAAATGCTGGATTGGCAGGGTAGCGGTATGTCGGTGATGGAGATGAGTCACCGCGACAAGGATTTTATCAGTATCGCGACAAAGGCCGAGGCGGATCTGCGCGAGTTAATGAATATTTCCAATGATTACGCGGTGTTGTTTTTACAAGGCGGTGCGACGCTGCAGTTTTCGATGATCCCAATGAATTTGCTGCGCGGTAAAACCAAGGCCGACTATTTACAAACCGGTTCGTGGTCGGTAGGCGCGGTGAAAGAAGCCAAGCGTTATTGCCAGGTGAATTTGGCGGTGAATACCGAGGCGAGTAAGTTCACGACGATTCCACCGCGCGTGGAGTGGAAACTCGATCCACAGGCGGCCTATGTGCACTATACACCAAATGAAACCATTCATGGGGTGGAGTTTCATACCGTTCCAAATACCGGGGATGTGCCGCTGGTGGCGGATATGTCGTCGACGATTTTGTCCCGCCCGGTGGATGTGAGTAAGTTCGGAATGATCTATGCCGGGGCACAAAAAAATATTGGTCCCGCCGGGTTAACGGTGGTGATCGTGCGTAAGGATCTGCTTGGCCACACCTTGCCGAATACTCCGGCCTTGTTGGATTATCAAAAACAAGCCGAGGGTGGTTCGATGATCAATACGCCACCGACCTTTGGTTGGTATCTGGCGGGTTTGATTTTTGAATGGATCAAACAACAGGGTGGTTTAGCAGGGATGGCGAAGCTGAATGAACGTAAGGCACAAAAGCTTTATAAGGCGATTGATGGTTCAGGATTTTATCGTAATCCGGTTGATCCCGCTTGCCGGTCGTGGATGAATGTGCCGTTTGTGTTACCGCGTGAGGAATTGGATAAAGCTTTTTTGAGTGAAGCGGCTAAATTGGGTTTGACGACGTTGAAGGGTCACCGTTCGGTCGGTGGGATGCGGGCGAGCATTTATAATGCGATGCCGGAAGCGGGTGTGGATGCGTTGATTGCGTTTATGCAGGATTTCGCCAAACGCAACGGATAGTTGAAGTGCGGCCATCGGTCGAGCTGCCTCCACAGGTGATCGTCGGCGGCAGGGATGCCGCCGCCGAGCCTACACGAGGGCAAGGATGCCCGAGGTAGAGCAATGCACGGAGCAATTGCCGAGGGATGTATTCACAGCGAGTCACGACAGGCGGTGTTCGGCCGGCTGCCGCGTGCCTAGCTGGTCAAACCCGAGGCATGAATTACAGGGTAAACCAATGTACAAAATTTTAACCTTAAATAATATTTCCGTTTCCGGTCTGGAGCGTTTGCCGCGCGATAAATACGAGGTGGCCTCCGAGATTACTCATCCCGATGCGATTTTACTGCGTTCGTTTGATATGCATAACCTGCAACCGCCCCCTACGTTAAAAGCCGTCGGGCGCGCGGGTGCGGGAACCAATAATATTCCCATTCCAACTTTATCCAACCTTGGTATTGCCGTGTTTAACACCCCAGGTGCTAATGCCAACGCGGTGAAGGAATTGGTGTTGGCGGGAATGTTGATCGGTTGCCGGAATATCTGCGCGGCTTGGGATTTTTCGCGACAGCTGCAAGGGGATGACGCGTCGATTCATAAACAGGTCGAAGCGGGTAAAAAGAATTATGCCGGGTTTGAGTTACCGGGCCGGACCTTGGGTGTGATCGGGTTGGGCGCCATCGGTCGTAATGTGGCGAATATGGCGGTGCAGTTGGGCATGCGTGTGATCGGTTTTGATCCCGGTATCACCGTGGAAGGTGCGTGGCAATTATCTTCCAGTGTGGAGAAGGCGCATAGTGTTGACGCGGCGTTCGCCAAGTCGGATTTTATTAGCTTTCATGTGCCGTTGATCGATTCCACGCGTAAGATGGTTAACGCTGAGCGTCTCAAGATGATGAAACCCGGGGTGGTGTTGTTGAATTTTGCCCGCGAAGGCATTGTCGACGATCAAGCAGTGAGCGCGGCTATCACGGCGGGTAAGGTTTACGGTTACGTGTGCGATTTTCCCAGTAATTTATTAAAAAATCATCCCAAGGTCGTGACCCTGCCGCATTTGGGTGCCTCTACCCAAGAGGCCGAGGATAATTGCGCTATCATGGTGGCGGAACAGGTACGTGATTATCTTGAAAATGGTAATATTAAGAATTCGGTGAATTTTCCCGAGGTGCGCATGGACCGCTCCGAAGGATTTCGGCTCAGCGTGGTCAACGCCAATGTGCCGAACATGGTGGGGCAGATCTCCACGGCGATTGCGCAGGCGGGGTTGAATATCGTCGATATGCTGAATAAATCCCGCGGCGAGATGGCGTATACTTTGATTGATGTTAACAAGTCACCGGATGAAAGCTTGTTAAAGAAAATTCATCAAATTGCGGGTGTATTGGCGGTACGGGTTATTTAATCTACCTCATGAGCGATGAATTAAAAAAAATGCGTGAGCGCATTGATGCCCTGGATGAGCAGATCCAGGCATTGATTAGCGAGCGTGCGCGTCTGGCGCAACAAATCGCTCAGGCCAAACAAAATTCCAACGATGTGACTTTTTATCGTGCCGAACGCGAGGCGGAGGTATTACGCAAGGTCAAGGCGCGCAATCAGGGACCCTTAAGTGATGAAGAGATTACGCGTCTGTTCCGCGAGGTCATGTCGGTCTGCCTGGCGCTTGAACAACGTATGACAATAGCCTTCCTGGGGCCTGAGGGCACGTTTACCCAAGCCGCCGCATTAAAACATTTTGGTCATTCGGTTAAAACCCTGCCATTGGCGGCGATAAAAGATGTATTTCGCGAGGTCGAGTCGGGTGGCGCGTCCTATGGTGTCGTACCTGTAGAGAATTCAACCGAAGGGGTAATCAATCACACCTTGGATCAATTCATGAACTCACCGTTGAAGATTTGCGGCGAAGTGGAGTTGAGAATTCATCATTACTTAATGAGCAAATCCACATCACTTAAAGATATCCGCCGGGTATTCTCCCATCGTCAATCCTTGGCGCAGTGCCGTGAGTGGTTGGAAACCCACTTGCGTGATATTGAGCAACTGGAAGTCAGCAGTAACGCCGAGGCGGCTAAAATGGTGACAAAGGATTCACATGCCGCGGCGATCGCGGGTGAGGCGGCGGCTGATTTGTACGGCCTGAATATCCTCGAAACTAATATCGAAGACGAACCGGATAATACCACGCGTTTTCTGGTGATTGGCAAACGCGCCACCCCGCGCAGCGGAGTTGATAAAACCTCCCTATTGGTTTCCACCCACAATAAACCCGGTGCGTTATACGGCATTCTTGAACCCTTGTCGCGTAATGCGATTTCAATGACGCGTATCGAGTCGCGTCCATCGCGGCGCGCGATGTGGGATTATGTATTTTTTATTGATATCGAGGGGCATGTGGATGATCCAAATATTACCCAGGCGTTGGCCGAGCTCGGCAAAGCCGCCAGTGTGGTTAAAGTGCTGGGTTCTTATCCTAAAGCGGTGTTGTAACGCGCTATGAATACATCACTTATCGATTTTTGCGAACTGGCCGTGCCCGGTGTGCGGCAACTGCAACCCTATCAACCGGGCAAGCCGATTGAAGAATTACAACGCGAGCTGGGTATCCGCGAGGTGATTAAACTCGCCTCGAATGAAAATCCCTTTGGCCCCAGTCCCAAGGCGATTGCCGCATTACAAACACAGTTGCAGCAGTTGTCACGTTATCCGGATGGGAATGGATTTATTCTGAAATCGGCGTTGGCGCAGAAATTTGCCGTGCACACTCATCAAATTACATTGGGTAACGGTTCCAACGATATTTTGGAATTTGTCGCCCGTACTTTTGTACAGCCGGGGGATGAAGTGGTTTTTTCACAACACGCCTTTGCGGTGTATCCCATTGTCACCCAAGCCGTCGGTGGCAAGGCCGTGGTGGTGGCGGCGCGCGACTACGCCCATGATTTACCCGCTATGGCTAAGGCGGTAACGGTGCGCACACGGGTCATTTTTATCGCGAACCCGAATAACCCGACGGGTACGTGGTTTGATCGTGACGCCCTAGAGCAATTCATGCAATCGATCCCCAGCCGGGTAATCGTGGTGTTGGACGAGGCCTATTTTGAATATGCCAGTTACCCTGCCATGCAGGCGGATAACTTTCCCGATGGGATGGGGTATTTGCCGCGATTTCCCAACCTGGTGGTGAGTCGAACCTTTTCCAAGGTGTATGGACTGGCGGGGTTACGGGTTGGATTTGCCCTCTCGCACCCTGGAATCGCGGATCTATTAAATCGTGTACGCCAACCGTTCAATCTGAACTCGCTGGCCTTGTATGCGGCGACGGCGGCGTTGTCGGATCAGGAACATATCGATAAAAGCGTGTCCCACAACGCGCGTGCGATGCGCCTGTATGAACAAACTCTGGCTGCGTTGCAATTAAAATTTATCCCTTCGGTCGGAAATTTTATTGCGATCGATATGGGCAGGATGGCCGCGCCGCTGTATGACGCGTTGTTACGCCTGGGCGTGATTGTGCGTCCGGTGGCGAGTTATGCGATGCCCAACCACTTGCGGGTCACCCTCGGTACTGATCATGAGAACCAGGTATTTTTTCGCGCGTTGACGCAGGTACTTGGCCAGTGAGTGCAGATTTTCATATCCGACGCCTGTGTATCATCGGCGTGGGATTGATCGGCGGTTCGTTAGCGCGCGCCTTACGCAAGGCCGGTTGTGTTGATACGATTATTGGCAGTAGTCGCGATCACCAGCATTTGCAGCGCGCGCAAGCTCTCGGGGTGATCGACGACTACCATACCGACATGCGGCAGGCCGCAACCCACGCCGATGTGATTGTGCTGGCGGTTCCAATGGGCGCGATGGGCAAGGTCATGGCGGCGATAAAACCCGCCATCACCGCCACCACGGTTATTACCGATGTGGGCAGCGCCAAACAAGGTGTGATTACCCAGATGTTGACCGTGATGGAAACTTTACCTGCGGGCTTTGTTCCTGCTCATCCCATCGCCGGTACTGAAAAATCCGGGGTCGAGGCTTCGTTCGCGGAATTGTTTGAGCAACGCCGTGTGATCATTACGCCGCATGCGCATACCGATCCGCGTGCGTCAGCAATCATTACCAACATGTGGCAGCACTGCGGCGCCAAGGTGACCACCATGGATGCCAAGCATCACGACGAAGTGTTGGCCGCCACCAGCCATTTACCGCATATGCTGGCCTATGCTCTGGTGGACACCCTGGCGCGGATGAACGATCGGCGTGAGATCTTTGCCTACGCGGCCGGTGGTTTTCGCGATTTCACCCGGATTGCATCCAGCGATCCCCAAATGTGGCACGATATCTGTTTGACTAACCGCGAGGCGCTGACCCAAATCTTAAATATTTATATTACGGATCTACAACAACTGCGCGCGGCCATTGAACGCAATGACGGTGAATATCTAAAGGCCACCTTTAACCGCGCCAAGGCAGCGCGTGATCAATATGGTGAATAACTCATGAGTGGCTCGAATCTGCAATTTTGTGTGCCAGCTGGAGGTCGATTGCAAGGCACAGTGCGGGTGCCCGGTGATAAGTCGATATCCCACCGCAGCATCATGCTGGGTGCCTTGGCTGAAGGAGTAACCCAGGTGAGTGGTTTTCTTGAAGGTGAGGATAATTTGGCGACGCTTGAAGCGTTTCGTGCCATGGGCGTTAAGATCGACGGGCCGAATCACGGCCGGGTGACAATTCATGGCGTGGGCATGGCGGGATTACGCAAGCCTACCGCAATGTTGAATTTAGGAAATTCCGGCACGTCAATGCGCTTAATGACGGGCATTCTCGCCGCGCAATCGTTTGATTGTAGTTTGATGGGGGATGAATCGCTGAGTAAACGGCCGATGAAACGTGTCACCGTACCCCTAGCGAGTATGGGGGCGCGGATCGAAACCACCGCGGCGGGTACACCGCCGGTGCTTATCCATGGGGGCACGCCGCTGCGCGGTATCGATTACCTCATGCCGGTCGCCAGTGCTCAAGTAAAATCATGTTTGTTACTCGCCGGATTATTTGCCCAGGGTCGCACCTGTGTCACCGAGCCCGCGCCCACCCGTGATCATACCGAACGGATGTTGCGGGGTTTTGGTTATGCAGTGGATGTTACCGGCAACCAAGTGTGTTTGAACGGCGGCGGTCGTCTACGGGCGTGTGGCATTGATGTGCCCGCGGATATTTCCTCCGCAGCGTTTTTTATGGTGGGCGCCAGTATTGCACCGGGTTCCGATCTGCTATTGCAGCACGTGGGGATTAATCCTACCCGTATCGGTGTGATCAACATCTTACGGCTAATGGGGGCGGATCTGAGCTTGCGGAACGAGCGTGTGGTCGGGGGTGAACCGGTGGCCGATGTCCGTGTACGTTATGCTCCGCTGCACGGTATCCGTATTCCCGAAGATCAGGTACCGCTGGCGATCGACGAATTCCCGGCGATCTTTATCGCCGCGGCCTGTGCCGACGGCGAGACTACCCTCACCGGTGCGCACGAGTTGCGGGTAAAAGAGAGTGATCGTATTCAGGTGATGGCGGAGGGTTTACATACATTGGGCATAGACGCGCGACCCACCGATGAGGGCATGGTGATCCGTGGCGGGCGTATCGGCAGCGGTGTGGTGCATAGCCGCGGTGATCATCGTATCGCCATGAGTTTTACCATGGCGGCCTTGCGGGCGCAGGCAACGATCCGGATCAACGATTGCGCCAATGTGAACACCTCATTTCCCGGGTTCGTCAGCTTGGCACAACATACCGGTATTAACCTGCGCGCTGAAGGATAGCTGCCTATGACTAAGATTAAACCGGTTATTTTATCGGGTGGTTCGGGGACACGCCTCTGGCCGTTGTCGCGTCAGTTGTATCCCAAGCAACTACTACCGTTAGTGGGTGAACATACCTTGTTGCAAGATACGGTGATGCGCGCGCGCGCCGTGCCCAATAGCAGTGATTCAGTGTTAGTGGTATGTAATGAGGAACACCGCTTTCTAATTGCTGAACAACTGCGTGAAATCAACGCCAAGACCGACCCCTTGGTTTTGGAACCCCAAGGCCGTAATACAGCACCGGCGTTGACCCTGGCGGCATTGGCCTTAGAAGCGCTTGATCCCCACCAGGTGATGTTGGTGATGCCCGCCGATCATGTCATTAAAGACACGACGGCGTTTAGCCGCGCGGTTGAACATGCCGTGCCGCTGGCGGCGCAGGGGTATGTGGTAACGTTTGGGATAGTGCCCAGCGGAGCGGAAACCGGTTTTGGCTATTTACAACGAGGTGCGGTCATTAGCGAGACCCCCCCTGCGTACGTAGTACAACGCTTCGTTGAAAAACCCGACCCGGTCAGCGCACAAGCTTATGTAGATTCGGGAAAGTATTTATGGAATAGCGGTATTTTTATGCTGCGGGTATCGGTATGGTTGACCTATTTAGGACAATTCCAGCCCCAGATGCTAGCCTGTTGCCGTTCAGCCTATCACTCCGGCAAGGCCGATCAGGATTTTTACCGTGTGGATAAGCCAACGTTTGCGGATTGTCCGTCGGATTCGATTGATTATGCAGTCATGGAAAAACTCACCGGTGGTTCCACGCTATACAAACTGGCCTTAATTCCGCTCCAGGCGGGTTGGTCGGACGTGGGGGCGTGGGGGGTGGTCTGGGAGATCAGCGATAAAGATCCGGCCGGTAATGTTACCCATGGGGATGTGATCAGTATCGATAATAAAAATACCCTGTTGCACAGCCAACATCGGCTGCTCGCCGGGGTAGGGCTTGATGACATTATGGTGGTGGAAACGGTCGATGCGGTCTTGGTCGCGCACCGCGCTCAGGCCCAAGCGGTTAAAACCATTGTGGATACCCTTAAGCAACAACAACGCGAAGAACACGTGGTGCATCGGCGTGTGTATCGACCGTGGGGTAGCTACGAAGGGATAGATTGGGGTGAGCGTTACCAAGTCAAACGGATTACGGTGAGTCCCGGTGCGGCGTTGTCCCTGCAAATGCACCATCACCGCGCAGAACATTGGGTGGTGGTAAAGGGCACGGCCAAGGTAACGCGTGACAATGAAATATTTCTCGTCGCCGAGAACCAATCGACCTATATTCCGATTGGCGTCAAACATCGCTTGGAGAATCCGGGCACGATCCCCCTGGAAATGATTGAAATCCAATCCGGCGGGTATCTGGGGGAAGACGATATTGTGCGGTTTGATGATAAATACGGACGTACTGTATAGTGCTTAGGCCTGTTCCAGTCATTACCATTGATGGCCCCAGTGGTTCTGGTAAGGGTACGATCAGTCGACGTTTGGCCAAGGAGCTGGGCTGGCATTTTCTTGACAGCGGTGCCTTGTACCGGCTGGTGGCCTTGGGTTCCGCGCAACATGGCATTGACCTAAACGATCTGCCCCGGCTGGTTGAGTATGCGCGCCAATTGGAGGCGCGCTTCATGCCAACCGACACGGCGGAAGAACCGGAAATCCACCTAGAAGGGGCTATAGTTAGCCAAGAGTTACGCACTGAAACCTGTGGCAACCGGGCTTCCCGGGTGGCGGCTATCCAGGGGGTTCGCGACGCTTTATTGGAGCGACAACGGGGGTTTGCCCAGCCTCCGGGCCTGGTTGCTGACGGGCGCGATATGGGGACAACGGTGTTTCCCGCTGCCAAGGTAAAAATTTATCTTACCGCCAGCGTCCAAGAACGTGCCCAGAGGAGATATAACCAGTTGAAAGCAAAAGGGTTTAATGGTAGCCTAGCCGCCCTTGTTGAAGAGATAACGGAACGCGATGCGCGCGATAGTCAGCGGCAAGCGTCACCCCTCGTCGCGGCGGCCGATGCGGTTAGCATCGATACCTCGGCGCAGGATATCGAGGCGGTAATGGCAACGGTTCGTTCTATTTGTCAGCAGCGATTGGCCGATAACTTCCAACGAGTATAAGGTGACCCTTCTTTTAAGGACGGGTCGTATCATCCACCATCCGTGGTCTGCGGGCCACAACATCACTACCGGCGTCGGCCGGTAAGGTTAGATCAATGTCAGAAAGTTTCGCTGAGTTATTTGAACAAAGTCTGGTTAAAACCAAAATGGTTCCCGGCGCCATTATCACCGGCACCATCATTGCTGTGAATGGCGACATGGTCGTTGTAAACGCCGGACTCAAGTCCGAAGGCGTTATTCCCATTGAACAATTCAAAGATGAAGAAGGTAATGTCAGCATCCAAATTGGTGATGTTATCGATGTCGCGCTGGATACCGTCGAAGACGGCCATGGCGAAACCCGTTTATCACGTGAGAAGGCCAAGCGCGCCGAAGCCTGGAAACGTTTAGAAGCCGCTCACGCGGCGACCGAAACCGTCATTGGTGTGATCACCGATAAGGTCAAGGGAGGATTCACTGTCGACCTCGGTGACATCCGTGCGTTCTTACCCGGTTCCTTGGTGGATGTGCGTCCGATCCGTGATACCAGTTACCTCGAAGGCAAGGCCCTCGAATTCAAAGTTATCAAATTAGATCGCCGCCGCAACAACGTCGTCGTATCACGGCGTGCGGTGGTGGAACAGGAAAGCAGCGAAGAACGTCAAGCCCTGATGTCGAATATGCAAGAAGGCGCGGTTGCCAAGGGTGTGGTGAAGAATTTGACCGATTACGGCGCCTTCATCGACTTGGGGGGCATCGATGGCTTGTTACATATCACCGATATGTCCTGGAAACGGGTCAAACACCCCAGCGAAGTTGTTAAAGTCGGTGATGAGATCTCCGTCAAGGTACTTAAGTTTGATAAAGAACGCATGCGTGTGTCGCTTGGTTTGAAACAAATGGGTGACGATCCCTGGGTGGATATCGCACGCCGTTATCCCGAGGGTAAACGCCTATTTGGCAAGGTAACCAATATTGCCGACTACGGTTGTTTCGTTGAGATCGAACCTGGCGTTGAAGGTTTAGTCCACGTGTCAGAAATGGATTGGACCAATAAGAATATTCATCCCAGCAAAGTAGTGCAATTAGGCGATGAAGTTGAAGTCATGGTGCTCGACATCGACGAAGAACGGCGGCGTATTTCCCTGGGGATTAAGCAATGCCAGGCCAATCCCTGGGAAGCCTTCGCCACTACCCGTAACAAGGGTGATAAAGTCAGCGGGCAAATTAAATCCATCACCGATTTTGGCATTTTTATCGGCTTGGACGGCGGGATCGACGGTTTGGTGCATCTTTCCGATATTTCCTGGAACATGCCCGGAGAAGAGGCGGTGCGTAACTATAAGAAGGGCCAGGACGTGGACGCCGTGGTATTAGCGGTGGACCCCGAACGTGAGCGCATTTCCCTGGGTATCAAGCAGCTTGAACAAGATCCGTTCAATAATTTTGTTGCCGCCAACCCCAAGGGTAGCATTGTTAAAGGTAAAGTGTCCGCCATCGACGCGAAGGGCGCGGTGATCGATTTGGGTGAGGGGGTCGAAGGCTATCTACGTGCCTCAGAAGTCTCCCGTGATCGCGTTGAAGATGCGCGTAGCCTGTTGAATGTCGGTGATGAGGTGGAGGCCAAGTTTATGGGGGTTGACAAAAAGAACCGCAACATCAACCTTTCGATAAAGGCCAAGGACAGCGAAGCGGAAAAGGCAGCGATTGACGACTACAATCGTAGTGCAGGCCAAGCCACGACAACCTTGGGTGATTTACTCAAGGGGAAAATGGACAACGTTGAATAACAACGACTCCGGTGCGGGGGAGGTTTTCCCCCGCGATGCGGATGGAGCGACAATAATGACAAAATCAGAATTGATCGAAATCCTCTCCCAGAAGCAACGCCAGCTCGCGTACAAAGACGTGGAGCTCGCGGTTAAAACCATGCTGGAACATATGGCGCAAAGTCTGTCCACGGGGGAACGTATCGAGATCCGCGGTTTTGGCAGTTTTTCATTGCACTTTCGTCCCCCCCGGGTTGGCCGGAATCCTAAAACCGGTGATTCGGTTGAGCTGATCTCAAAATATGTCCCACACTTTAAGCCCGGCAAGGAATTGCGTGAACGTGTTAATGAGAGCATGGGTAAGGTTGAAATTACCGGTTAAGCAGTATTACCACCTTATGTATCACACACCGGCGTTTGGATATAACCAGGCCGGTGTTTTTGTTTCTGTTACGCAACGTTACATGATATGTTGACCAAGGTTATTTATTTAATCGTATTCGGCTGCTTATTTATTATTGGTGTAGCCTTTGCGCTACTAAATTCGCAATCCGTGACCTTAAATTATTACTTCGATAGTATCGATGCGCATCTCTCGTTGTTGTTATTGTTAGCGGTGTTGTCGGGTGCGGTGTTGGGGGTGATCGTTAGTCTCATGGTGGTGTTGAAATCCCACCGTGAAGTTGCCCGCTTACGTAAGGCGATTCAACTGGCTGAAAGGGAAATCAGCGAGCTGCGCAAGTTCCAAGTAAAAACATCTACTAATGTGGTTCTTTGACCCAACGCTTTTATTATTTTTATTATTACCGGTGGCGGCGTTCTCCGGGTGGGTAATAGGGCGGCGGCAACCTCCGGGTTACGATAAAAACGCCAAAGCTATTTTCCCGGTGGAATATCTGCAGGGCTTAAATTTTTTTCTTAATGAACAACCTGATAAAGCCATCGATTCATTTATTCAGATGCTGGATGTTAACACCGAAACGGTGGAAACGCATTTGGCGCTGGGAAATTTATTCCGGCGTAGAGGCGAGGTCGATAGGGCAATCCGCATTCACCAGAACCTGGTGGCCCGGCCGGGATTAAATTCAAATTTGCGCGCGCAGGCGATGTTTGAGCTGGGTCAGGATTATATGCGCGCCGGATTATTGGACCGCGCCGAGTCTGTTTATAAGGAATTATTATCCGCCTTTCCAAAAAAAGGATTGGGCACCCAACAATTGATCGAGGTTTATCAGCAAGAGCAAGAATGGGACAAAGCCATTGAAGTTGCGTCAGGGGCGATAACAAAAGACGATAAACAGCTAGCAACGCATGTCGCGCATTTTTATTGTGAATTGGCGGACATCGCCATTAAAAAAATTCAACTGCCGCAGGCGAATAAGTTCTTGAACAAGGCGCTAGAGTTGGATAAAAACTGCGTAAGAGCGAGTGTTTTGCAAGGTAATGCTGCGTTGTTAGCCGGCGATTATGAACATGCCTTGCGGATATTTCAGCAGGTGGAGTCGCAGGACGCGGATTTTTTGGGTGAGGTGGTGGATAAAATCGTGCAATGTTTTTTACACCTGCACCAGACGGAGAAAATGTTGGCGTATTTGCGGGGTGTTCTGGCCCGACACGGTAATGTGAGTATTATGCTTAAACTGGCGGAACAATTACGGCAAATAGAGGGTGCGGCGTCCGCGGTGGCCTTGGTTGAGTCGGAAATCAATCGCTATCCGTCGCTGCGGGGTATGGAAATGCTCATCGAATTACAATTGGCCGATGTAAATGCGACTGCGCAGCAGAAATTACGCACCCTCAAATCGGTTGTTGCTCAACTCCTCAAGAATAAACCCAATTATCAATGCCAGCACTGTGGTTTTGAAAGTCGGATATTGTACTGGCACTGTCCCAGCTGTCGAACCTGGGGGACCAATAAACCACTCACCGGTGTTGAAGAATTGTTATGAATAATAGCGCAAAAATTATCGTGGCATTGGATTATGCAGATCAGCATGCCGCACTGGCCTTGGTAAAACGGCTGATTCCAGGTCGTTGTAAATTGAAAGTTGGCAAGGAATTGTTTACCCGTGCAGGTCCTGCCTTGGTTACCACCCTGGTGGATAAGGGGTTTGATGTTTTTCTTGATTTAAAATTTCACGACATCCCCACCACGGTAGCCCGTGCGTGTGAGGCGGCGGCGCGCCTGGGCGTTTGGATGCTGAATGTTCATGCCTTGGGGGGACGTGCCATGCTGGTGGCCGCGCGCGAGGCGATTGATAAAACATCCCACCCGCCGTTATTAATCGCGGTGACCGTGTTAACCAGCTTGTCGGATGCTGATCTGGCAGGGCTGGGGTTTCAGATGAACATCGCACAAACGACGCAACATTTGGCCAAACTGGCACTGCACTGTGGTTTGAATGGCGTGGTATGTTCAGCCCAGGAAGCCCATCAATTGCGTCAACTCACTTCACCACAGTTTACTTTAGTAACCCCGGGTATCCGACTGCCCGACGCTGCAGGTGATGATCAAAAGCGTATTGCAACCCCCTTCGCGGCGCTGAGCAACGGAGCGAATTATCTTGTAATCGGCCGGCCCATCACCCAGGCGCCTGATCCGATGGTGGTTATCGAGGCGATCGAACACGATATTACCTTAGTAAATATGTAGGTGTTGGCCTACGGGGCAATCAGCATTCTCTGATGGATTTAGTCCTGCCAGTTAGAAATACTTAGTATTGAAGGTGGAATTTTTGTGCTGGAGGATGTATGCCTATCCTGCTAAGGAAGGTAGTAATGGTAGCTGTGTTGGGGGTAGCCATGTCCTGGGCCTTGGCCCAACCGATCATCAACATTAATACCGCCGATGCCGATGTGCTGGCGCACTACCTGACGGGGGTTGGCCCTAAAAGAGCTGAAGCGATTGTTTTATATCGTAAATACCACGGTCCATTTAAAACGTTGGACGATCTCACTAAAGTCAAAGGAATTGGTCAAAAAATAATCCAAGCCAATAAAAATAGTTTGAGTGTTACCGATAACATCAGCCCCATCGCCGGTTATAGTTCACCTAACAAACTACGGTAATTGTCAAGTTTTCGATACTCTCTTATGTCCACCCGCGGCACTTTTTTTCATTGGAATTCAATACCGTAGCTTGCTACACTTCGTTGCGTTCACGGTATGAACGCATTGCCCTATGATAAATGATGAAATCGAGTACCGGCTGCTGAAGCTGCTCGAAAAAGACCCGCATTTAAGCCAACGTGCGCTTGCTAAACAAACCGGCGTGAGCCTGGGAAAGGTAAATTATTGCTTGCGCGCTTTGGTAGATACGGGAATTATTAAAGCCAAAAATTTTTATCATAACCAGAACAAATTGGCCTATGCCTATTTTCTAACGCCCAAAGGGTTACAAGAGAAAGCCCACGTTACCTACCGATTTTTACAACGCAAAATTGATGAATACGAAACCCTACGCGTGGAAATAGAAACCTTGCGTGCGGAATTTGTGCGGGGTCTGGCCACTGAACAATCACATCAACATGCAAGTAATAGCGATGATAAATGACTCATTGGCGGTGAAGTCGTGGTATCTGATTTTTACCAAGCCAAGAATGGAAGGCTTGGCCAAGGACAATCTCAGCCGACAACGTTATCAAACCTTTTTACCGCGCGTCAAGGTTACGAAGCGTATACGCGGGCGGTATGCCTGCCGGGTAGAAGCCATGTTTCCGCGTTACTTGTTTATTCATCTTGATACGATTCTGGACAATTGGATGCCAATCCGATCAACGTTGGGTGTATCCCACATGGTACGGTTTGGTGGAACGCCCGCCCAGGTGCCCGATCAACTGGTGGAACAATTAATCGGTAACCAAGACGGGTGTGGTATCAATATCCTTCCCACGCGCGAAATGATCGCTGGCGACAGGGTGGAAATATTGGAAGGCCCAATGGCCGGTTATATTGGTACGTTTGAACACGCGAGCAGTACCGAACGGGTGCGGATTTTGTTAAAGATTGTGGGCAATTACACCCGAGTGAATATTGACCGAAATAATATTCAGCTCGCGATTTAAGCAGTAACCATAGATTATTTTTTTATGTCGATGTACGCGGCAGGGCGGTAGCGTGCCTGAAACCCTTGATTTTAAATTGATTGGAAAAATATGACCGAAACTAAAACACGCTTTGACACTAAACGTATCTTGGTGACCGGCGGCGCGGGATTCTTAGGTTCGCACCTGTGCGCGCGCCTGCTCAATGACGGACACGATGTGTTGTGTGTGGATAATTTTTTTACCGGCAGTAAAGACAATATTTTACATCTACTCTCGAATCCACATTTTGAGTTAATGCGGCACGATGTAACCTTCCCCTTATATGTAGAGGTGGACGAAATTTACAACCTGGCTTGCCCGGCGTCACCGATTCATTATCAGCACGATCCGGTGCAGACCACTAAAACCAGCGTACATGGAGCGATTAATATGCTGGGTCTGGCAAAACGGGTCAAGGCCAAGATCATGCAGGCATCGACCAGCGAGGTCTATGGGGATCCCAGCATGCACCCGCAACGCGAGGAATACTGGGGTAATGTGAATCCGATCGGGGTGCGCAGTTGCTACGATGAAGGCAAACGTTGCGCGGAAACCTTATTTTTCGATTACCACCGCCAGCATCAATTGCGGATTAAAGTGGCGAGGATATTTAATACCTACGGCCCGCATATGCACCCCAACGATGGCCGGGTGGTATCGAATTTTATCGTGCAGGCGTTAAACAACCAATCGATTACGGTCTATGGCGACGGCCAACAGTCACGGTCGTTTTGTTATGTCGATGACATGATCGAGGCCTTTGTACGGCTGATGAATTCACCGGATGATTTCACCGGGCCGGTGAATGTGGGAAACCCAGGGGAGTTTACGATTCGGGAATTGGCGGAAAAGGTTATTGTGCTCACCGGTTCAAAATCGAAAGTTATCAATAAACCGTTACCGAGCGACGATCCCAGACAACGGCAGCCGGATATTACCCTGGCGCGCAGTAGGTTGGGATGGGAACCGAAGATTACCCTAGAAAAAGGCTTACCGAAAACGATTCAGTATTTTGACGAATTATTAAAGAGCGGTGATGTTGCTTAAATCGTTAATGGCCAGATGCAAAAATCAACTCTAAAAAGTTGAAGTGATACCTTACAACGAGATAGACCACGTTGAATTTGCAAATTAAATATTTTTGCACACTGCGGTGCAACCTCCGCGTCGAACCCAAGCTATCATCAGCCGGTTGGTCCGTGTTCATAGCAGTGAATAGAAACAGTGATGGTCTGGGTGGTTGATTGATCTTTGTTGAAATCGATCATTGATAAAGTTTTTCTGCTACGGCATGAACTCGCATGGGTAGTGGTTGGCCAGATATTGGCTTTTCTCGGTGGCTTTGCGGGTATCAAGCTTTTGACGAATGCAATGGGGACGGCGGAGTATGGTCGCCTCGCTATTGGTATGACCGTGGCGGGATTTCTAAATATGTTTGTCTACGGTCCGATTGGTCAGGTTATCTCACGTTACTTTTCGGTATACAAAGAACGCGGTGAGCTGGATATTTACTTCTTGGTCTTGAAGAAGGCGCATATTACCGTTGGAGCACTGTTAGTGATAGGTACGCTTGTCGCCGGTGTCGTGGTTCGATGGTGGTTTGGAATGGATTGGGCTTTGTTGGTTGTCACAGCCTTGCTTTTCGGTATTATCGCGGGCATCAACACTTCGTTTCTTGCGCTTCAAAGTGCGATCAGGCAGCGGAAGATCGTGGCATTGCATCAGGCCGCCGACACCTGGGCCAGGCCGATATTAGCCATTTTCGGGCTTTGGTTTCTTGGCACCAATGCGCCGTCAGCGTTTGTTGGATTCATTGCGGGAACCTTGTTGGTTACACTGTCACAAGGTATTTTTGCATTGAAATGCCCACAAATCCAACAGCATTGGCATGTGGACATTAATAAACATATCCAATGGCAACCCGTATCGCGAGAATACTTCTCGTATGCTTCACCTTTCATATTGTTTTCTGGTTTCGCTGCAATAAGCATGTATGCCGATCGGTGGGTACTTCAAGGTTTGTTTGGTGAGAGCGAAGTCGGTATTTACACCGCGCTTTATCAGATTGGTAATGCTCCGGTTGCGCTCCTGATGGGTTTAATAAGCCAATTTGTCATACCAATTATTTTTGAGCGAGCGGGTGCTATGAAAAACAAGGCCCAGGTAGAGAATAGTAGTAAGTTGCTTTATCAGATGGTCGTTATTTCCATAATGTTTCTTATACCGATTGTTATGGCAGCATTCTTCTTTGCAGAACCCTTAGTGCGCATTCTTACGAACGTGGCATTTAGCAAATCCGCAGAAGTCTTGTGGATTATAGTATGTGGCATTGCGATTTTTAATGTCGGGCAATTGCTCGTTGTAAAAGGTCTAAATCACAATCGCCCTGAGATATATATTTTTCCTAAAATTCTGCAGGCATGCTCGTTTGTGCTACTAGCATATTATTTAGCGAAAGAGTTTCGTCTTATGGGCGTTGCAGTTGCGCTGTGCGTTTCTTCGGTTCTCTATCTATCTTCAGTTGTATTTGCCAACAGGCACTTGGCTCTACAAAAATACCGTTTTCACCATTAAACCTCGAATCTGTTGGCTATGGAAAATAATTAAAGTATTGTCATGAGGAGCTATTTAAACTCTGTATATAGTATTTTGCTGACATTTGGCCTTGATCCGCTCAAGTTTTTAAGGGCATTAAAAGGGTTACCAGTCTATTCCGTCAATTTTTTGAGATTTATACAGCAACGCAAAAATTGTAATTCAATTTTTGGTAGTCTCAAGATTTTTCCATGTCTTGATGATAGATATTCAGAAAGCGGAGGTGCGAGTGGCCATTACTTTCATCAAGATTTGTTAGTGGCGAGAAAAATATACGAAAACAAACCAAAATTACATGTAGATGTTGGTTCAAGAATAGACGGTTTCGTTGCGCATGTTGCGGCTTTCCGGGAGATTGTGGTTATGGATATACGAAAAATGAATACGACGATACCCAATATTTCGTTTATTCAATGCAATATCATGGCTGATCTACCAGAATCACTAATCGGTTCTTACGATTCATTGTCCTGTCTTCATGCACTAGAACATTTCGGACTTGGCAGATATGGCGACCCTGTTAAATATGACGGTCACGTAATTGGTTTTAATAATCTGCACAAGATGTTGCGACCCGCAGGAAAAATGTATCTTTCTATTCCGATTGGACCACAGAGGGTGGAGTATGATGCTCATCGGGTATTCTCCATACGTTATATTCTTGATCTAGTTTCTCTGAAGTTTACTCTTAATTCATTTTCATATGTAGACGACGCTGGTGATCTGTTTCAAGATGTACCATTGTTGGAAAAAGATATCGGGGTAAATTTCGGTTGTATGTATGGATGCGGAATATTTGAGATGTCTAAGTTGTAATTTTTTTGCATAATCAAAATTTTTTTAGAAAAAAGCTATTGAATATAATTTAATGGTCAGAACCAGAATGAGTAGGAATCTTAGGAGTATATATAATACGAGCATATATGAATGAGATATAGACTAATCACTGCAATTCTGAGAAAAATTGAGTGGGTCTATGCGATCAACGCATGGTTGAAAACTCGACGAACAAAGGTAAATTATTTCAACACCGTGCGTCATTATGCTGAAAAGCCTCTGGTAGCTCCTTTTCAATCCCTGCTTGCTAAACGTGTGGGGAGCCGCCGCTCTATTTTCAGGGACAGGTGTAAGAAACTTAACCTGTTTTATCTTGGAACAGATGAACTTCAGGACAAGAGTGGAATATTGCAATCGCTAGGACGTATTGGCGAGCTTACCTATTTCACCAAGGCCGATGGTAGCTACGGTCAGATTATTGTTGGTACTGTAGAACAGAGAAAATCCGCCAACGCCAATCGTCTTCTAGAACTCTTTAAGATATCGCATCAAAATGGGAAAACACCCGACTTGTTAATTGCACAGACATTTGCATGTATTATTGATCCTCAGGTATTCAGCCAGATTGGGAATAGTTATGGTACGTTGATTATTAACATCGCCATGGACGACAGGCACCAATACTGGGGTCAGAAAATGGATGGAGTGTGGGGCGGAACCTATGGTTTATTGCCGCATATCGACCTGGCGTTGACTGCTGCGCCGGAATGCGTGGATTGGTACCTTAAAGAGGGATGCCCAGCAATCTTTTTTCCTGAAGCCAGTGACCCAAACGTGTTTCACCCAATGCCAGGCCTGCCGAAGATTCATGAAGTTAGTTTTGTTGGAAGACGGTATGGCATTCGTGAAAAGACTGTACTTGCTCTGCGTAGAGCTGGAATTAAGGTTACCGCCTACGGGGATGGGTGGGAGCATGGTTATATTGAGATTGAAGATGTCCCGGCGTTATTCGCGCAATCAAAGATAATTCTTGGGATAGGCACGATTGGGCATAGCTCCGATTTTTATGCGCTAAAGATGCGCGATTTCGACGGACCGATGTCGGGGTCTTGTTACGTCACTCACGATAATCCCGATTTGAGAAAAATATATGACGTCGGTAAGGAAATTGTAACCTATCATACGATTGATGAATGTGTAGAAAAAATCTGTTTTTATTTAAAGGAAGAAGCGGCACGAGAAGAAATCGCACACGCCGGACGTAAGAGGGCAATGAATGACCATGCCTGGAATAAGCGATTTGGAGATCTGCTTGGTTTATTCGGATCAGAGTCCGATAGTTTAATTACCCAGGTATCTAGCCATCACTAGGGACGTCGCTGCGTTCAACAGACGGAAATAGAAGCGATGACAGTGAGACATAGTATTAAGCAATTCTGCAATTTTATTTTAAGGGCCTATGGCCATGAAATTGTTGAAAGTAATTTGTTGTACGATTGGCAAAAGTCTTTGCAAATACTTCCAAGGTATATCGATTCACCTTTCCCTGAAGGAGCGGCGAGCTATCTTAGAAGAGATCATCCATGGTTAATGAGCTTACAGGAACGATATACAGTATTTACTTCATCTATCATGGCGCCATTGGAATGGACTGACGATCAACTTACGCATGATGACATAAAGTATTTCCGCGGGGATAATGCTTATGTTTGGCAGCTAAGGGGCCAAAACATGAGCGCTATTAATTATGCCCTTACAACGTACTATGTTAAATCAATCGACAAGCGTTTATTAGAAAAATTGGTAGAAGACGGTCTATTCGGAGTTTTCACATTTTCCATAGATGATAAAATCGTATCGAGAGATTTATTAGATTCAATAATTGAAATCAATTTCCTGGAGAAACACCTGAATCTGTCATCCTGGAATAACCCAAATATCTTGGATATTGGCGCGGGCTACGGGCGATTGGCGCATCGCATGATAAGTGCCTTACCGAATATCAATACCTACCTTTGCACGGACGCAGTGGCATATTCGACCTTCATTTCGGAATATTATCTACGCTTTCGGAACATTGATAAAAAAGCAAGGGTCATTCCCCTGGATGAAATCGAGACTGTGTTGCAAAACCATGCAATTGATATTGCAGTAAATATTCATAGTTTTTCAGAATGCAGAATACCATCCATTGAATGGTGGGTGTCGCTCTTAGCAAAGAATCGGGTCCGGTATCTTATGATCGTGCCCAACGCTGGAAATCATGGCGGTAAACTTCTACTAACAAACGATGGGCATGATATCCAGAAGGTTGTTGAAGGCCATGGTTATAAACTAGTTGCAAAAGAGCCGAAGTATAGAGCCCCCATTTTACAGGAGTACGGTTTAAATCCTACTTATCACTATCTCTTCGAGATATCCGATAGATGAATACTGTGATATCGGTATGTATTCCCGCCTATAATCGGCCTGAGGTCTTGGTATCTTTGCTCGACTCTATATTGATTCAGAATTATGCTGATTTTGAGATTGTAATTTGTGAAGATAAATCGCCAGCGCGAGAACAAATTCGAGACATCGTATCAACCTATAGTCAGAAACGGCCTGGGCTTTTTCGTTATTTCGAAAACGAACACAATCTTGGGTATGACGGAAATATAAGAAACCTTATTGAAAAAGCAAGTGGCGACTATTGCCTTTTCATGGGTAACGATGATCTGATGTATCCTGGGGCACTAGCAACAGTAGCTTCAACGATTGCCCGTTATGAGAACGTTGGTGTTTTGTTAAGAACCTATGCGTCGTTTAATGAGTCGCCCGAGAACATCGATCAAGTCTTTAGATACTTCCAGAGTGAAATATTTTTTCCTGCCGGGTCTGAGACTATTACCACTTTCTATAGGAGGTCAGTGGTGATCTCAGGCATGGTTATTCAAAGGAAAGAAGCTTTGAAATACAGTACTCCACAGTTTGATGGGACCTTGCTGTACCAGCTATATCTCGTTGCCAATGTGCTGACACGCATGAATGGTGTGTTTGTCCCTCAGATTCTAGCGCTTTATCGCAACGGTGGCATACCGGATTTTGGAAATAGCGAGAAAGAAAAAGGCAAATTTACACCCAAGATTCAAACACCGGAGTCATCCTTGCATTTTATGCAGGGTATGCTTGAGATCGCGCGATGGACAGAGAGTGCCCGCGGTGTAAGAATTTATAGGCCTATTCTCAAGGATATCGGCAACTATTCTTACCCGATTTTAGCGATTCAAGCGAAACAGCCAGTGTCAGTGTTTCTTAAGTATGCGTACCGGCTGGCCGTCATGGGCTTCTGGAAAAATAAACTCTTCTACTTATATCTACTGTCACTTCTTTTTCTTGGACCTGCCCGTGTGGATAGGATTATCCAATATATAAAACGCCGTGTTGGTCATACGCCGGTGCTTGGGAAGGTTTATCGTGGCGGGGCGTAATGCGAATCCTGGTGGCAGGCGATTGGTATTCCGAGGTCCATGAAGAAGGCGTATATCGGGCCTATGAGGAACTGGGTCATACTGTATTTCGATATTCTTGGCATCAGTATTTTAAACCGGCCGACTCCTTGTTCTCGTTGGTTTCCAAGCTTAATAGGTTTAGCCAAAAATTTCAGGACAAGTTTATTGTCGGTCCAATAATCAGTGTAATCAACCGCGACTTCATTAAGACGGTTAACGCGTGCAAGCCCGATCTGATTTCCTTGTATCGCGGAACACATATTACCAAGAAGACATTGCAGGAAATCAAGAAGAATCATCCTGCAACTTGTTTGGTCAGCCATAATGAAGATGACCCTTTCACTGCCGGTCATCCTTATTGGCTCTGGCGGCATTTCCTAGCTTCTATACCCGGGTATGATCTGGTATTGGCACACCGACTACGCAATGTCGAGCAATACAAACAGGCTGGGGCGAGAAACGTGCAATTTCTGCGTTCGTGGTATGCACCAGAACGCACCCATTCTGTTATGTTAACGGAGGAAGATAAACAGCATTTTGAGTGCGACGTGGTGTTTGCCGGACATTATGAACAGGATGGGAGACTTGAGTGTTTGGAGGAAATCGTTAGAAATGGATTCAAGCTTCGTCTATTTGGACCCGGAAAATATTGGGATCCCGTTATACAGCGCTCTTCCTCTTTGTGCCATTTAGCGCCAATACAGATGGCTTGGGGAGAAAATTACAATAAGGCTCTGTGCGGGGCAAAAATCGCCTTGTGCTTTCTGTCGAAACTGAACCGTGATACCTATACGAGGCGATGTTTCGAGATTCCAGCAACCAGGACGGTTTTACTCTCGGAGTATTCCGATGAGCTGTCGACCCTGTTTCGTGCGGGTATTGAGGCCGAATTTTTTACCTCCAAGGAAGAATTAATTACACAACTGCGCCGTTACGTCGGGAATGATGATCTTCGTCAGTCTGTTGCGCAGGCGGGCTACAACCGCGTGGTTTCCGATGGGCATGATGTGATCTCACGCATGAAACAAGTGCTCGAATGGGTTAGTCAGTTAAACGTGATATGCAAGGCATGTAATGGCGGCTGAGGCCAGAATAGAATCGTGGTCGATGAAAGTCTTCAGATCCCTCGGTTTGGAGAGTGTTGCGTGGTCGTTGCGACGGTTACATTGCCCGGTTGATAACGCTGCATTAGTTCTGGAAGTGGGCTCAGGCGGTAACCCATACGCACGAGCGAATGTTCTAGTGGATGCTTATGAGGAAACTGGTGAAAGGCACTGGGTACCGCTCAAAGTGGACAGGCCTTTGGTGCTGGGGTTTGCTGAAAGACTTCCATTTAAGAACCGCGCCTTTGATTTTGTGATTGCTTCACATGTGCTTGAGCATTCCGCACAGCCTGAAAAATTTCTGAAGGAACTGCAACGTGTTTCAAAGGCAGGATATATCGAAGTGCCCGATGCCTTCATGGAACGCATTAATCCCTATACAGACCACAGGCTGGAAATAACTTGCCGTGACAACAGACTAATTATCAGAAAGAAGCCTGCCTCTGTCGTCGAGCATGATACGGTGGAGCTTTATGAGCATAGGGTAAAGCCCTTTCTGACACGCGAGTTTATCCCCAGGCGTCCATTTGCATTCCATGTAAGGTATTACTGGAATGAGTCCATTGATTTCTCAGTAATGAATCCTGAAGTCGACGCATCTTGGGAGACCGAGAAGGATAAAAACGCAACCGGAATGCCTGTACTGAGTATCAAAGCGCGTATTCATGGCATTGTCTTAGATTTTTTCCGTTATGTATTCTCACAGAATCACAGAAACAGGAAAATCGATCTTTTAGATCTACTCGCCTGCCCAAGCTGTGGTGCGACCCCCCTGTCAAAGCTTGCGGGAAATATCCGATGCAACAACTGTCAGAGTTTGTATCTACTACGCGGGGGGATCCCAGTAATGTATCCGCAGCTTCGTTGAGCTTGTCATACGATGAGTTCGTCGACTGACATCGGTGCCCATCTTGTGGTTGGGCTTGATGCCTCGAATATCCGGGCCGGTGGCGGTGTGACACACCTCGCGCAGATGTTGGCGTCAGCGTTACTGCCCGTAGCGGGAATCCGGCGGATCATCGTGTGGGGAGGGCAAGTAACGTTGGCACGGCTTCCAGAACAGGAGTGGTTGACTAAAATTCATGTTGGTTGGTTGGATCGGAATCTGCCCTATCGAATCCTTTGGCAGCAATTTGGGCTTCCGCGTGCTGCAGCGCGGGCCGGTTGCAGTGTATTGTTTTCGCCAGGCGGAAGTGCGCCATTGACTGGACGTATCCCTTGCGTGACCATGTCGCAGAACATGCTACCGTTCGAGTCGAACGAGAGAAGGCGTTTTGGATGGTGCAGCTGGATGTACTGGAAACTGCTGGCGCTGCGCTGGGTACAGGGTCGTTCCTTCCGACGTGCTTCCGGCGTCATTTTTCTTACACGCTACGCGCGCGATACAGTTCATATCCAAGTCGCGGTGCATCGTGACGCAGTCGTTGCGCATGGTGTTGAACCGCGCTTCTTTCGCAACAAACGTAAGCAGCGTACGCCCGAAGAGTGCACTGAGGCAAACCCATTCCGGATCCTGTATGTGTCTATTATTGATGTGTACAAGCATCAAGACAATGTTGCGCAAGCGGTTGCTCAGCTTCGAGCACGCGGATTACCCGTAGTTGTGGACTTTATCGGTCCAGGTTATGGACCAGCGTTGAAGCGGTTGCGAGCTCAAATCCTACAGCTCGACGGATCTGAAAAATATATGAAGTACCGGGGTGCTATTGCTTTTGAACACCTGCATACCGCCTATGCCGAAGCCGACGCGTTCGTCTTTGCATCGAGCTGTGAGAATCTGCCGAATATTCTGCTCGAAGCGATGGCTGCCCGTTTGCCCATAGCGTCATCCAACCGTGGGCCGATGCCTGAGATCCTTGGTGATGCGGGTGTGTATTTCGATCCGGAGCAACCTATCGAGATCGCACATGCAATCGAGTGTTTATACACTAATCCAACCCTGTCGACATTACTTGCTGAGAAAGGGCAGGAACGGGCGCGCGGTTACACCTGGACACGATGCGCGCACGAGACCCTGACGTTCATCGCCGCAATGGCCAGGGTTGAATGCGGCTATTGATCGTTTCGCAATATTTCTATCCCGAAAATTTCCGCGTCAATGATCTTGCCGTATGGCTGGTAGCTCGCGGTCATGAAGTGAAAGTGTTAACCAGTATACCGAATTATCCCGCTGGACGATTTTTTCCCGGTTATGGTTTGTTCCGCCACCATCATGAGATATGGAAGGGAGTCGAAGTGGTGCGTGTGCCGTTAGTACCGCGCGGTGGTGGTGGTGGGTTACGTCTTGCACTCAACTACATTTCGTTTGCGCTAATGGCAAGTCTACTAGGTCCTTGGCGGCTGGGCGATAAATTCGACGCGATCTTTGTGCATGAACCGTCTCCTATCACGGTTGGTATACCGGCCATCGTGATGCGCAAGTACTCGGGTGCGTCAATATATTTCTGGGTACTGGATCTTTGGCCCGAAAGCGTCATCGCTGCTGGTGGATTACGCGCACGCTGGCTCGTGAGCGCACTGGTTAAACTCACGCGTTGGATTTATGGCCACTGTGAGAAGGTATTAGTGCAATCACAGGCATTTATCCCAAATATCCGAAGCATGGGTGTGCCCGAGGAGCGTATCGGTTATCTGCCCAACTGGGCAGAAGAATGGTATCAACCGAGTAGCGTAAAAAATTCTTCGGTAACGCTGCCAGCCGGATTCCGGTTGATGTATGCAGGTAATATTGGTGTAGCACAGGATTTTGCAACCCTGCTCACTGCCGCAGAGCAACTCAAAGGTGAAAATATCCATTGGTTGATCGTCGGAGACGGGCGCGAAGCCTCATGGGTACAGAAGGAAATAATGTGTCGTGGGCTTGGGGATACCGTGCACCTATTGGGCAGTTATTCACCAGAATATATGCCGGAACTTTTCGCTCAGGCAGACGCGATGTTGGTAAGTCTAAAATCCAACCCGGTATTTACGCTCACAGTGCCCGCAAAAGTGCAGGCCTATATGGCGTGCGGACGGCCAATTGTGGCGATGCTCGATGGTGAAGGTGCACGGATTATTGACGATGCCCGCGCCGGTCTTGTGTGCCCAACAGGAGATGTCAACGCTTTAATGGCGGCCGTGCGGTGTATGGCGAGGATGGATCGTACAGAGCGTGAAACAATGGGGCAACGTGGACTCGATTACTCACAAGTATATTTCGGGCGTGAGAAACTATTTCGCCAGCTTGAAACATGGATGTCATCGTCATTGGATCAAAACGCTGTAACGTCCTAATCCGGGATAATTTGTGAAACAAACTCTGTTCAAGAATAAAACACTATTAATTACCGGTGGTACGGGCTCGTTTGGCAATGCTATGCTACGAGCGGTATTAGACAGTAATTTTCGCGAGATTCGCATTTTTAGCCGTGATGAACTCAAGCAAGAGGAGATGCGCCTACGATTGATGAATCCAAGAATTAAATTTTATATCGGTGACGTGCGCAATACTGAAAGCATTGATGCGGTCATGCGAGATGTCGATTACGTTTTTCATGCGGCGGCCCTCAAACAGGTTCCATCGTGCGAATTTTTCCCTATGCAAGCGACACTTACGAATGTTGTTGGTAGTCATAATGTCATTGAAGCGGCGGCACGTCATGGAGTTAAACGGGTAGTATGTTTATCCACGGATAAAGCGGTGTACCCAATCAATGCGATGGGGATTACGAAGGCACTTATGGAAAAAATGGCGCAGGCCGCCGCGCGTCTTCTGTCTGATCGTGACACGACAATTTGTGCGGTCCGCTACGGTAACGTGATGTACTCGCGGGGCTCGGTAATTCCACTATTTGTTGAGCAGATTCTTTCTGATAAATCGCTCACGATAACCGAACCGTCAATGACGCGTTTTCTCCTACCCTTGCCGACAGCGATTGAGTTGGTGTTATTTGCACTCGAACATGGCGGACAAGGTGACGTCTTTGTTCGCAAGGCACCGGCCTGCACAGTCGCCGATTTGGTTGTCGCCATCAAAAATCTATTCCATTCACAAGCAGCAGTTCAACGTATTGGTATGCGGCACGGTGAAAAGATTTTTGAAACGTTAGCCAGTCGCGAGGAATTGCGCCGCGCCGAAGACCTGGGTGACTATTACCGTATTCGTATGGATGATCGTGATTTAAACTATGGTAAATATTTTACTGAGGGTGATACCCGCGAAGCGGAGTTTGATGATTATACGTCACACAACACGCAGCGGCTGTCCATTCCTGAAATTGAAACACTGTTGCTGGCTCTCCCGGAGATCCACGCCGATTTGAAACGATCTGCGCTAATGCGCCCATAGGGGATATGTTACGTCTTGGTATAACCGGTGGACTTGGTTTTCTTGGGTGGCACATCCGAGTCCATGTCTATGCGAACCGGAGTATTGAAGCGATACCCGCGGGACGGGAGCTCTTATCTAACCCCGAAGCGCTTGCGATTTTCATTCGTGACAAAGAAGCCATTGTGCATCTCGCCGGGATGAATCGTGGTGATGATTTCGACGTTGAGAACACCAACGTGGCACTTACCCAAGCTTTAATCGATGCGTGTGAGCGAGAACAACACCGGCCACATATTCTATTCGCCAACTCCACGCATTCTGACCGTGACACCGCCTATGGGCGGTCCAAACGCCATTCGGCGGAATTACTATCAGCCTGGGCATTTCGTACGGGAGCACGGTTTACAAATCTGGTGATACCGGGTGTTTTTGGCGAGGGAGGTCGCCCATTCTATAACTCGGTGGTTTCCACGTTTTGTTATCAACTTGCCAATGGCGAACCAGCCCGGATACTAGATGATCGTGAAATTGAACTCATGCACGCACAAGATCTGGCAGCAGAAATTTTGGCTTGTATACGTGATGGACGCACGGGGAATATTGTGCTCAAAGGACAGACGCTAACGATCGGTAGTTTATTAGAACGATTGGTCGGAATGGCTGGAGAATATCGACAGGATTTGCTCCCATCTTTTAATATTCCATTTAATCTTGCGCTCTTTAATACTTACCGGTCATACCTATTTCCACGATACTATCCGGTATCTCTTGAACGACGCGAAGATGCACGTGGTGCATTGTTCGAAGCGGTTCGGACAGTTCATGGAGGCCAGTGTTTTTTTTCGACAACCAAACCGGGTATTACACGTGGTAACCATTATCACGCCGCGAAGATCGAACGATTTCTGGTGGCGCAGGGTGATGCATTAATCCGTATACGTCGGCTTTTTTCACGCGAAATTGTCGATTTTCACGTTACTGGCGATACGCCGGTCTATGTTGACATGCCGACATTCCACACCCATAACATCACCAACGTCGGATCGAACGAATTACTGACCCTGTTCTGGGCGCATGAGATTTTTGATCCAAATAGACCAGACACGTATCCAGAAACAGTGTGACGACGCAACGTATTAAAGTGCTTACCGTGGTCGGAACTCGTCCAGAGATCATTCGATTGTCGCGCGTGCTTGCTTTATTGGACAGTAAAACCGACCATGTGCTGGTCCATACCGGGCAAAACTATGATTACGAATTGAACCAGATATTCTTCGAGCAACTTAAATTGCGTCAACCAACGTATTTCTTGGAAGCGGCGGGCTCAACTCCAATGGAGACTATCGGCACGATCCTGACGCGAATTGACCCAGTGCTTGAACGGGAGCGGCCAGATGCTTTATTAATCCTAGGTGACACGAACAGTTGTCTTGCCGTGATCGCCGCCAAGCGGCGTAAGATCCCTATATTTCACATGGAAGCCGGTAATCGCTGCTTCGATGATCGGGTGCCGGAGGAAATCAACCGACGTATAGTAGACCATACTTCTGATATTAATCTTACTTACTCGGATCTTGCACGTGAATATCTGCTGCGAGAGGGTTTACCGCCCGACCGGATTGTCAAAACGGGAAGTCCGATGTATGAGGTATTAAACCACTACCGCCCCGGCATCGATCAGTCTGAAATTATTACTCGCCTTGAGTTGACAACTGACGAATATTACGTGGTGAGTGTTCATCGCGAAGAGAATATTGATAGTGATCAACAGGTCAATAACCTTGTACAGATCCTCAATCGTCTTGTCCGCGAGACCAAGCGACGAGTCATTGTGTCTACCCATCCACGCACGCGAAAACGTGTTGAAGCACTCGGTGTTGAGTTTGAAAAAACTGTTGAGTTTCATATGCCGTTTGGATTTCTTGATTTTGTTAAATTGGAGCGACATGCCCACGCCGTCCTTTCGGACAGCGGTACTATTACCGAGGAGTCTTCAATTCTGAACTTTCCTGCGCTCAATCTCCGTGAAGCACATGAACGTCCCGAAGGCATGGAAGAAGGTTCAGTAATGCTGGTTGGTTTGAATGTCGATCGGGTTTTTCAGGGTTTAGCAATGCTAGAAGATCAACCTCGGAATGAAGATCGATTGCTGCGAGTTGTGAGTGACTACGATGTACCGAATGTGTCGGAGAAGGTATTGCGGCTCGTTATTAGCTATGTGGACTATGTTAACCGTGTGGTGTGGCGAAAATCACATACGTAAGGATGACTCAGCCAGGAAGTTACGAACTGTGCTTTTCTAGGCTAGAATAAAAGTGTTCATGCCATATCGCTTCGTAATATGACTACGATTACAACAGATTTTCTTGTGATCGGTGGCGGCGTTATGGGATTGTGCCTTGCACTAGAGGCAAAACGTCGACATTCGCATGCGAAGGTTATTCTTATTGAAAAAGAAAAGAGCTGCGGGCTTCACGCAAGCGGTCGTAACAGTGGCGTGCTTCATGCGGGTTTCTATTATTCTGCGGATAGCCTAAAGGCGCGTTTTACGCGCGATGGCAATTGTCGTCTAACGAGATACTGTCAGGAGCGTGGGCTACGAATCAACAACTGTGGCAAGCTTGTGGTGTCGAAGGACGAAAATGATCTTGCGGGGTTGGAAGAACTGCTGTGGCGTGGCAAACGGAATGGTGTGTTATTACACGAAATTTCCGCGAAAGAAGCGCAGGCAATTGAACCGCGGGCCAAGACATATTCCAAAGCAATTTTTTCTCCAACGACCTCGTCCGTTGATCCGAATGAAGTGATGGCGAGTCTCGTGGAGGACGCTCGCGTGGCGGGCATCGAATTTCTGACTGAAACTGCTTTTTGTGGGCGCGGTGTGAATACAGTGTTGACCACCCGTGGCCGGATTATGGCAGGTTATGTCATTAATGCAGCGGGGTTGTACGCAGACAAGATCGCGCAGGCGTTTGGATTCTCTCGCGATTACCGGATCCTACCGTTTAAGGGACTTTACCTCTATTCTGATGAACCACCAGGTACTTTAAAGACACATATCTATCCGATTCCCGATCTGCGCAATCCATTTCTTGGTGTGCATTTCACCCTTGGTGTTGACAATAAAGTAAAGATTGGCCCAACCGCTATACCAGCTTTCTGGCGTGAGCACTATCATGGGTTTACGGGTTTTAGCTTCAGTGAGTGCACCGAAATCTTGGCCCGGGAATCTGCGATGTTTTTCCGGAATGATTGTGGGTTCCGTAGGCTCGCAGTGAGCGAGTTGACGAAATATGCAAAGTCAAAGATGATCACACTCGCATCTGATCTGGCTCATAATGTAATTAAGAAAGATTATCGAAAGTGGGGTCGTCCGGGTATACGTGCACAGTTAGTGAATATCAAGAAACGTAAGCTAGAATCAGACTTTCGCTACGAAGGGGATCGCTTATCCTTTCATGTTCTCAATGCAGTCTCGCCCGCGTTTACCTGCGCGCTCCCATTCGCCGAGTACTTGTTTGATGAGATTGAGCGTATTAATTCGGTCTAGGTTGATTATGAACCTGGGCGTGCATTCAACCGATTGTGCCGCATACGAAAGATATAGATTAACCGACAGAAAGAATACGTACGATTGCGCAAAACGTAGTATATGTACTTTAAGTAGCTTGTCGAGAGTGTGAATATAGCTACACATCCGGCACAGGTTTAGAAGCGGAAAGTTATCTCAAACGATAATCAATTTCTTTAATCCATTTTAGGAGTAGTCAGCTATGAAAGTCCTAGTCACCGGTGGCTGTGGTTACAAAGGCCACGTTTTGATCCCTAAGTTACTCGCTCGCGGATATGAAGTTGTTGCATTCGATACTCAGTGGTTCGGCAACTTTCTTAAGCCAGACCCCAAACTTCGCGTAATCAAGGGTGATGTCCGCAATGTGGAGACCGTTCCATTGGAGGGTGTTGACTGTATTATTCACTTATCGTCAATTGCGAACGATCCTTGCGGTGACCTTGATCCCAAACTGACGTGGGAAGTGAGTGCCCTTGCCACCATGCAATTGGCTGATAAAGCCCAACGGTATGGTATCAAGCGTTTTATTTATGCTTCTTCTGGCAGTGTCTATGGTCTTAAAGATGAGCCTCAGGTTACGGAAAATCTAGAACTCAAACCATTGTCCGAATACAACAAAACTAAAATGGTTGCTGAACGTGTCTTGTTAAGCTATCAGGATGACATGGCGGTACAGATTATACGACCGGCGACCGTCTGTGGTTATTCACCGCGCATGCGATTAGATGTTTCAGTCAATATGCTGACCATGCAGGCGCTGTCCAAGGGCAAAATTACGGTGTTTGGTGGTAACCAGACACGACCCAATATTCATATCGATGATATCACCGATATCTATCTGCATCTGATTGATCACCC
This sequence comes from Gammaproteobacteria bacterium, assembly GCA_016194635.1. Taxonomy (GTDB): domain Bacteria; phylum Pseudomonadota; class Gammaproteobacteria; order UBA6429; family Thiohalophilaceae; genus JACQBC01. Next base: position 197,893 of record JACQBC010000026.1, read on the forward strand.
CGATGTGACAGGTATTTATAATGCGGGTTTCGAGAATATTTCAATTATGGATATTGCGCAGTTGGTTACGAAGCACGTTCCGGTCGAGATTGTGGTCAGTCCCTCCAATGATCCGCGTTCCTATCGTGTCAATTCCGACAAACTCCTCGCCACCGGCTTTAAACCGAAGAAAACGGTTGAACATGCTATTCGAGAGATTATCGAGAAATTTCGCGTGGGTGTGCTGAAAGACGAAGAACATTTTTCCAACCTTAAGTGGATGCAAAAAACTGTCTTAGCAAAGTAGGAGAAAGTTATGGAAAATATCCAACCTGACGAGGCTTTTTTTACGGGCTATGCTTACCGGTTACAACGTGTGTTAGCAACTGCAGACTGGTTGGGTGTTAACTGTCTTGCGGAAGATATATTAAAGTGTTGGAAGAAAAAGCAACAAGTGTTCTTGTGTGGCAATGGTGGAAGCGCTGGTAATGCAATTCACCTCGCCAATGACTTTCTTTATGGCGTAGCCAAGCAACGTGGTGGGGGTATTAGGGCGCAATCACTCTCCGCTAATTCGGCGGTGATGACGTGTTTGGGAAACGATGTTGGTTATGAGTATATTTTTTCAGAGCAACTTGCGGTGCATGGGCAGGCGGGGGATTTATTGATAGCGTTATCAGGAAGTGGCAATTCGCCCAATATCGTGTGTGCCGTTGAACAGGCGAAAATTATGGGGGTAAAGTCCTATGCCATCGTCGGTTACAATGGTGGGCGCTGCAAGAGTCTTGCGGATGTAGCTATCCACTTTGCAGTTGATGACATGCAAGTCGCAGAAGATTTACAACTGGTGGTTGGTCACATGCTAATGCAGTGGTTATATAAAAATCGAACACTGTACTCAACGGATACCGTGGAGAGCGATATCATTGACGGTGCACTCTCTGCATGACTGAAACTAGCTATTAGGTCATGATAGAATGACTAACGACTGAACATAGGTTCAGTCATACTATATAATGGAAATGGAAAAAAATATGAATACTGTTTTGGTTGTAGGTAGTAACTCTTTTTCAGGTTCAACCTTCGTCGATTTTGCATTGCAACAGGGGGTTCGCGTGCTTGGCACCAGCCGATCCGTGGAACCTATTGATGCTTTTTTACCTTACCAGTGGCACGATCATTCCAACTTTAGTTTTCACCACCTTGATCTCAACACGGACTTAGCGAAGCTCATGGATTTGATTCGTGACATCAAGCCTGAGTACATTGTTAATTTTGCCGCCCAAAGCATGGTGGGTGAGAGCTGGCAAAACCCCAGTGATTGGTTCATGACCAATGTTGTATCGACTATTAAGTTTCATGATGAGGTTCGAAAATGCAATTTCCTCAAACGTTATGTACACATCACGACACCCGAAGTGTATGGGAGTTGTTCGGGTTTTGTGAAAGAGGATTTTCCTTTTAATCCGAGTACTCCCTACGCCGTATCGCGTGCAGCAGCCGATATGAGCCTGCGGACTTTTTACTCGGCCTATAAATTTCCGGTTGTCGCGACTCGTGCGGCAAATGTTTATGGTCCCGGTCAACAACTCTATCGCGTTATTTCACGCACCATTTTTTTTATCCTATTGGGTAGAAAAATGCAATTGCACGGTGGAGGCGTCTCAACACGCTCTTTCATCCATATGCGTGATGTTTGCGATGCCACCTGGAAGATCATGCAGCAGGGTTGCGATGGCGATACCTACCATATTTCGACCAATGAAGTGGTTTCTATACGCGAACTCGTCGAGCGTATTTGTACTAAGTTGAATGTTCGTTTCGAAAACCATGTCGAGGTCGTGGGTGAGCGTATGGGCAAGGATTCTGCCTATCACCTGGATAGCACTAAACTGCGTACCGAACTCGGTTGGAAGGATCGCATCAGCCTCGACCAAGGGCTCGACGAATGTATCTCCTGGGTGCGTAAGAATTTTGATGCACTCAAAGCACAACCGTATGACTACCAACATAAGGCCTAAAACAGTGAGTCAACTTTTTGAAATACAAGAATGGGCGAGGATCCTGCGTTCTCGAATCATAGAAACGTCCCATAAAGCTGAAATGCCGCATTTAGGCTCGTGTCTTTCATGCACGGATATCCTTGCCACCCTCTATCACTCAGTGTTGCGTATCGATGCAACTAATCCGCGTGCAGTTACGCGCGATCGCTTTATCCTCAGCAAAGGACACGGCGCGCCAGCGCTTTTTCAAGTGTTGGCAATGCGTGGATTTTATCCCGAAGCGATGTTAGACGAGTATGGCAAGGATGGCGGTGTGTTTGCCGAACATCCCCCGACACCTGATCACTTACCTGGCATTGAAGCAGCGACAGGCTCGCTGGGGCATGGATTACCGATGGGTTTGGGAATGGCGCTGGCAGGGCGTATTCAGGGGCATCGCTACCATGTTTACGTCTTGCTCAGTGACGGCGAATGTAACGAAGGTTCGGTGTGGGAAGCCGCAATGCTGGCTGCTTCCCAGCGTGTCGGTAACCTCTGCGTCATTATCGATTTCAACAAATGGCAAGCCACAGGTCGTAGTGAAGAAATACTAGCGCTAAATCCATTAGCTGAAAAATGGCGTGCCTTTGGTTGGCATGCGTGTGAAATCGATGGCCATGATATCCAAGCCATACTCGATAGTGTGGCTCGTTTCCCACGCGAAGATGGAAAGCCAACGGCGATCATTGCTCATACGGTGAAAGGTAAGGGCGTTTCATTTATGGAAGACGACAACAATTGGCACTATCGAATACCGACTGCCGAAGAAGTTGTGCTATCCAAAAAGGAGCTTGGAGTAACCGTATGAGAAACGCATTCGCTGACGAACTTACCCAGCTCGCCAAACAAAATAATAAGGTTGTCCTGCTTTCCGGCGACATTGGCAACAAGCTATTCGATAAATTTAAGAATGTCGATGAGACCCGTTTTTACAATTGCGGTGTGGCTGAGGCAAACATGATGGGCGTTGCCGCAGGCATGGCTTTATCCGGTTTACGTCCGGTGGTCTACACCATTACCCCCTTTACTACCACACGTTGTTTTGAACAGATCCGTGTGGATGCTTGTTATCATAAAGCCCCGGTCATTATCGTGGGTACCGGTGCCGGTCTTTCTTACGCTGAATTAGGGCCTACTCACCATTCTCTTGAAGATATTGCGATCCTGCGCACGTTGCCTAGAATGCGTGTTTTGGCACCTTGTGATGCCACTGAATTACGTCTGGCGCTTAGGGCTGCGTTGCATGAGGATGGACCGGTTTATATTCGCATTGGGAAGAAGGGTGAACCACCCATTCATGCTAAGACACCCAATTTCAAAATTGGCAAGGCGATTGTAGTTCGAACCGGCACGGACGTGGCTCTGATCTCTACGGGTACGATCATGCCGGAAGCGCTTCGCGCAGCCGAGTTACTGGCTGAGCGGGGGATTTCCGCCGAAGTGATCAGTTTTCACAGTGTCAAACCACTCGATCAAGAATATCTCGAACAGGCCTGTGCGCGGTTTCAATTACTCGCTACAGTAGAAGAGCATGGACGCATTGGTGGCCTGGGTAGCGCCATATCAGAATGGCGCACCGCGCGACAAACGACACCCATGCAGATTTCGTTTGGAACTGACGATGAATTTATGTACGAGGTGGGCAGTCAGGACTATGCACGGCAGAAATATGGACTGACTGCCAGTAACATTGCTAACAAGGTACTTACTGCCTTGAATAAACTTTAATGTAGTTCGTCTATGCGTATAGGCATCGACTTCGACAATACGATTGTCAGTTACGATACCCTGTTTCATAAAGTAGCGAGAGAACGAAATCTTGTTCCGCCACAGATACCGGTGAATAAGCTTGCGGTGCGCGATCACCTACGTCGAATTGGTCAAGAGGATCACTGGACGGCCATGCAAGGTTATGTTTATGGTGCACGAATGGACGAAGCCTTGGCCTATGACGGTGTTATCGAGTTTATGCATCATGCTGCATCGGCAGGGCATCAACTATTTATTGTTAGTCACAAAACGCGTAAACCTTTTCTCGGCCCTGAATACGATTTGCATGCCGCCGCACGTGCATGGATTGAGCGACATATTTTATGGGAGGGGAAAGCACTGTTACCGGCCGAAAATATATTTTTCGAATTAACTAAGCAGGAAAAATTAAATCGCATTGAAGCATGCGGTTGTGACACTTTTATCGACGATCTGCCTGAAATATTACTTGCCGCAGAATTTCCACAGAGCACCCATCGCTTGCTTTTCGATCCAGAGGCACATCATGAGATGGCCATTGCCAAGGGCTTACAAGTTTTTCGCAATTGGCAGCAACTGAGTGAACAGTTTAGTGAACGATGAATTCATTTATTGAACTTCACGATCTGATTATTGACTTGTTAGGGCATGCCGATTTTCACGTCTCTCCAGAAATGATTACTCCAAGCGCGCGGAGTGGTAATAATCGTATTTATCGGGTGGATACCGCCGCGGGGATTTTTGCGGTAAAGCAATATTTTCGTCATGAAGGCGATAGCCGTGATCGACTCGCTGCCGAGTATGCATTCTTGACTTATGCCAACACTGTGGTACCAAAATCTACACCGAAGTCCTTCGCATGCGATACCAGGTCAGGTCTGGCGCTTTACGAATTTATTGAAGGACAGCCGTTTCATCCTGGGGATATTAGTGTGCCACAGGTTAATGCAGCTATTCGGTTTTTCTGTGCGTTGAATGCGCCGTCTTTTCGTGTGATTGCCCAACTTCCGGTCGCATCGGAAGCATGTTTTTCTCTTCGAGAACATTTGGGAGTTATTACAGGACGTATTGAACGATTGAAGGGTTTAGTCCCCTCGTCAGATATAGACTCCGAAGCCCTAGGGTTCTTTCAAGAATTGGAAAAGTATTGGCGGCATCTCACAGAAGAAATATATGAAACCGCAAAAGATATTCAACTCGATCCCAACAAAGAGCTCGATCTGGCACAGCGTTGCATTTCGCCGTCTGATTTTGGTTTTCATAATGCCTTGGTTGAGCCTAGTGGCAATATCCGCTTTCTTGATTTTGAATATGCCGGTTGGGATGACCCCGCCAAAACGATGGGTGATTTCTTTGCACAACTCGCGGTGCCTGTGCCGCATGAATACTTTAATCAATTCGTTGCAGAATGCATGGCGATATTTCCCGAACCAGAATCGCTAATTTATAGAGCAAATCTGTTATGCCCCGTTTTTAAAGTGAAATGGTGTTGCATTGCACTCAATGTATTTCTTGCTGTGCATTTAGCACGCCGAAAATTCGCTAATCCAAGTCTTGATGAATTTACATTAAAAATAAACCAACTCGTAAAAGCAAAACGAATTTTTCAATCTATTCAGGAACACCCATGGCCTACATTGATTTAATGTCTGCAGTACATAAAAGTACAAAACGAGATTATCTCGCACGTGTCAATGACCCCGATTTTCCTAAAGCCAAAGCAGCCGCACTTGCCAAGGAATGGGGCTTTGATTACTGGGACGGTGACCGCAAGATTTGCTATGGAGGCTACCGTTACATGGAAGGACGTTGGGAAAAAGTGGCCCGCGCTATGGTAGAGCACTACGGAATTAAACCAGGCGACAAGATTCTCGATATTGGCTGCGGCAAAGGGTTTTTACTGTATGATTTTACCAAGGTTGTTCCTGGCTTAGAACTCTATGGGATTGATATATCCGAGTATGCGATAGATAACGCTAAGGATGAAATCAAAGACCGGCTACGAGTAGGTAATGCAACAGCATTACCGTTTCCAGATAATCACTTTGATTTTGTTTATTCAATAACAACGTTACATAATCTTCATTGCTACGACCTCGATAAGGCATTACGTGAAATGCAGCGTGTTGGTAAGAATAACAAATATTTGTGTGTGGAATCCTACCGCAACGAAGAAGAAAAAGCCAATTTACTCTATTGGCAGGTAACCTGCGAAGCATTTAACACACCCGAAGAATGGGACTGGTGGTTTAAGCAAACCGGTTACACGGGCGATCACTCTTTGATCTATTTTGAATAAGGCAAACAACCATGTCCGTCATACCTAAAACAATGAAAGCAGCTGTACTTATCGAACATAAGGCTCCCCTCGTCATTGCCGAACTTACACTACCGGAAACGTTGGCCATCGGCCAAGTGTTGGTGAAAATCCATTTCAGCGGCATTTGTGGTTCGCAACTTGGCGAGATCGACGGTGCCAAGGGAGAAGATAAATATCTGCCGCATTTACTGGGCCACGAAGCCTCTGGTACCGTACTCGCTATAGGCCCCGGCGTTAAGTATGCCAAGAACGGTGATAAAGTCGTGCTACATTGGCGCAAGGGGCTGGGTATAGAATCAGAAACGCCGCACTTCACGTGGAACGGACGCAAGGTTAATGCCGGCTGGATTACCACCTTCAATGAATATGCCATCGTTTCAGAAAATCGCGTTACAGCCATTCCTGTGGATAGCGATTTAGAAGTTGCCGCGTTGTTTGGTTGTGCTGTGACAACCGGGTTTGGCGTAGTAGAAAATAATGCCAAAGTTCGCATCGGCGAATCGGTCGTTGTTTTTGGTGCTGGCGGTATCGGTCTCAATATTGTACAGGCAGCAGCACTCGTTTCTGCGTACCCAATTATTGCCATCGACTTATACGATAACAAACTCGAGTTAGCAAAGAAAATGGGGGCGACCCATGTTATTAACAGTAGCCAGGGTGACACTCGTAAGGCGATTCTTGAGATTGTCGGTAGTGCGGGGGTTGATGTCTTCATCGATAATACCGGACAGCCCGCGATTATCGAACTGGGCTACCAGATCACCAAACCCCAGGGGCGCGTGACTCTGGTGGGGGTGCCGCGCAAGGGCAATAATATCAATGTTCACTCGCTGCCATTGCACTTTGGCAAAGGTCTGAGCGGTTCTCATGGTGGCGAAGCGGTTCCGCAAGTTGACATACCGCGTTATCAGCAACTCTACCGTATTGGGCGGATCAAATTACGTGAACTGATCACCGATTATTTTACGTTGGACCAAATTAATGATGCAATCGCAGGAATGCGAAGTGGCCAAATATCGGGACGATGTATGATCAATATGAGGTAAACAACTGCATTTAACAGGGAGGCATATGCTATGACTGAGAAACTGGAAACCAAAGAGCCGCAATACGGCATCGTGTTTGATGTTATCAAAAAGCATGGCAGGACTCAGCTTGGCCTTATGGTTAACGAATCCTGGAATCAAGATCCAAAACGCACACTATTTACACTAGCACGCTATAAATTTGTGGCCAAAATGCTGAGTGGGAGAGAAAAGGTACTCGAGGTCGGTTGCGCCGATGCGTTTGGCACAAGGCTCGTACAGCAGGAGGTTAAGCATGTGACTGCTGTGGATTTTGATGCAGTATTTATAAAAGATGTACAGGACAGAATGAACCAAAATTGGCCTTTTGAATGTTTTGTTCATGATATGCTTAGTGGGCCTGTTCCTGGCAGATATGACGGTGTTTACAGTTTAGATGTGCTTGAGCATATTCCACCACACAATGAAGACTGCTTCATGCGTAATATGCTTACGTCGTTGCATCCTACCGGAGTTACAATTATCGGTATACCATCCCTAGAGTCTCAAAGTTATGCATCACCACAGAGCAAGGCAGGACATGTCAATTGTAAATCGGGAAATGACTTCAGAAAATTTCTTTCTCAATTCTTCGAGAATGTTTTTATTTTCTCAATGAATGATGAGGTTATTCATACTGGATTTTATCCGATGGCACATTACTTGATGGCAATTTGTTGCCAGAAGCGTCAGTGAAAAGAGAATAAAGGATATAGAGAATAAATGATCTTCCCCCGATTTCATAGACACCCAGAAAAGAGTGCTCATGCCACATTGGTCAATTCATAGTCTTGCGGTGATCGCAGGCCAAGGGTGGAATGTCGACGTTTCACATTGTAATACCGGTCTATGTAGTCTGTCGTGAT
>JACQBC010000027.1 GCA_016194635.1 Gammaproteobacteria bacterium
TTCTTGGCGTCAAACGCCGCGCTGGGCCACGCCCCCAGCACACCGCGCGGGCTCAATAACCCCGCCCCTACCGCTACCGCTACCGTTCCACCGGCCAGGCCGCTCTTTAGAAAATTACGTCGTTGCATGAAAGGATTCCTCCGTTAATACAGTTATTTACTTTTAGTAAGGCAATTGCCGGGCCAAGTATACTGACTATCGAAATCAGAAACTTAGAGGCAGTCCGCAGCACCATAGCGTGCAAATTGCACGTACAAAATTGCAAAATGCGTTTGGCCGTAAGCGTAGCACTGGGCAGCCTTGGGCGAAGGGTTAGGGGGTTGGTTAACCCTCATCGCCGGTTTCACCTTCGGGCAAGGCTTTATATTGTTGGAGCTTACGCCATAAGGTGGATTTATTAATTCCCAGTTGGGCGGCGGTTAACTCGCGGTTGTGGTGGTGTAGGGTTAACACTTTTATTATATAGCGCCGTTCGAGTTCTTCGAGGCTGGGGTTGTCGGCATCGATGCCAGTCCCGGCGAATGGGTTGGCGCTTGATTGAGGTGTTTTGAGCTGACTCAAGCCATCCAAATGCAATACCGGGCCATCCGCCAGGGCCACGTGCCGCTCAATAAGGTTTTGCAATTCGCGCACATTCCCCGGCCAGGAGTGTTGCAGGAGTTGCTGCATCGAGCTTGGATCAAACCCGCTGATGGACCGATGGTACTGCGCCGCAAAACGTTGCATAAAGTAATCGATGAGCAGGGGCAAATCTTCGCGCCGTTCACGCAACGAGGGCAAGTGTAATTTCACGACGTTTAAGCGGTGGTATAAATCATGGCGAAAGGTGCCCGCGGCGACCCGCGCCTCCAGGTCCTGATGGGTGGCGACAATAAAACGCACGTCGATTTTGATTGGCCGCACCCCGCCGACATGGGTAATCTGTTGTTCTTGTACAACGCGTAATAACTTTACCTGCAATGCATCGGAAATATTGCCGATTTCATCGAGGAACACCGTGCCCCCGGCAGCCGACTCTAATAATCCCGACTTGCGTTTGACCGCCCCGGTAAACGCGCCCTTTTCATGCCCAAACAATTCGCTTTCTAATAAAGTATCGCTCAAGGCCCCGCAATCGATGACCACAAAGGGATGGTCGGCGTATTGCCCTTGGGTATGAATCGCCCGCGCCACCAATTCCTTACCCGTGCCGGACTCGCCTTGAATAATAACATTGCAACGTATATCCGCCAGCTTGGCGATCAGGTTATAGATAGGGTGCAGCGCCTTGGCCTGCCCGACCATGCCATAACGCTGTTGCTCGTTGTGTAGTTGGCGTTTGAGTAAACGGTTTTCCTGGGTGAGGGCTTCAAGGCGCAGGGTTTTTTCAATCTGCAGCCGCAACTCGTCCATATCAAACGGTTTTTTAATAAAATCGGTCGCCCCCAGACGCATGGCCTCAATCGCGCTTTCCACCTCGGCGTAACCGGTAATTATGATAAACGGCACCTCGGCGTCAAATTCACGCACCGCCTGTAACAACTCAAGGCCGGTTAATTGCGGCATGCGCAAATCGCTGATGATCAACTGCGAGCCGTGGTGTTTGATATGCGCCAAGGCCAGGCGCGGGTCTTGAAACACGGAGCAGTCGTAGGCTGCCCCCTGGCTAAAACGGCGCATCAATTCACCGGCCTTCGGTTCGTCATCAATAAATACGATCGAAGGCCGTGCTGTGGCGTTAGTCATGGCGCGGTTCCCGTGGCAGGCGAAGTACCACGCTCACGCCTTGATCTGCATTATTGGTGATAAGCAATTCACCGCCGTGACGCTCAATAATACCGTGACTGATCGACAATCCCAATCCAGTGCCCGAACCCTCGCGTTTGGTGGTAAAAAATGGATCGAACACTTTATCGATTATTTCTTTATTTATTCCCGTGCCTTGATCGATAACACTGATACGCACCTCGCTGGCATCGGTCTGGGCCTTTAGCAACACTTGGTCGTAACGGCTGCTGGCTTGGATCGCATTGAGTAATAAATTAATCAATACCTGTTGCAATTGACTGCGGTCGCCGTAAATCTCAAAGTCCTCGCTGCATTCATAGGCGAGGGTCACCCCTACCGCTCTGGCGCTCTCGCGCACCAAGCTTACAGATTCTTGCAGCCAGGGAAGTGCCGAAAAAGTTACCATGCGCGGGGGTACCTGACGGGCAAAGTTCAAGATCGCTTGCACAATTTCACTGGCGCGTTGGGCCTCGTCGCGTAACGACCGCACATCGTTACGCAGGTCATCACTCTGGGGTGGCAGGCTACGCTCAATTAATTTGGCGTAGGATAAAATATTATTCAATGGATTATTCAACTCGTGGCCAATCCCGGCGGCCAATTGGCCGATACTCGCCAATTTGGCGTTTTGCACCAGCATGCGCTGCGCCTTGTCGCGATCAGCGGCGGCGCGGTCCAGCGAATCCGCCATGGTGTTAAACGCCAATTCAAGATCTTGAATTTCCTTGATGCTGGACTGGGTATTATCGCGGCGGCTATGTTCGCCACGCGCGAACGCCAGCAAGCGTTGCGACAAGTGGTATAGCGGCCCGACATAACGGTGTATACCGATACTGGCCACGATCAGGTTGATAAACGCCGCCACCCCACCAACGATCAATACGATCAAACGGGCACGCTCAAACGGTTGTTCTACGATGGTAGCGGCGATTCGCATTCCAACCACCCAGCTGACGAGCTGGTTATCGTAAGGAAACAGCTCTTGATAAAATATGGTACGCCGGGTGTGCGTGTCGGTAAAGATCCCATAAGGCGCGGAGGCCAAATGTGCCATCACCGTAGTACCGTATAGGGCGGTTGCATAACGCGGGGGATCACGTTCCTGACTCAGTTGAATTGCATGCTGATCATCGTATAACACCAGTCCATGGCGCTGCGGCCGATCCGGGTTAAATTCCACCACAAACACTTCGGCATTGTATAAGCGTGAAGCATAGCGTAATACACGATCCAATTCTTCTCCAAATAATGTCAGGGCAAACACGCCGACCAGGCGTTTACCGACGCGCAACGGCACCACATAATCATATTCTGGCAAGAGGGCCAGAGTTTCAGACTGTTGTTGATTGTGCGGTATGATCACGTTACTTACCTCACCCGCCGGTAGACGCGCCAATAGTTTGGCAAAACGCGGATCATTGAGTTCCGGCTCGACGTAATACATGCCGTTAAAGCTGGCGTATTCCGGCGCGCTGCGCCGCTTCTCACTCACCTTCACCAAGGTGTTACCCTGGGCGTCTAACAATCGCATCCGGTAGATGCCCTGCACGATGGTCTGGAATCCCTCAAAGTAGTGATTAACGCGCCCCCAAGCGATGTTATAACGCGAATCGATACGCTCTAGGCGTGTCATATTTAAAGCAGCTAAATATTCTTGCACCGCATTGGCATTGGCCAGACCCAGCGCCAGATTGTGTTGTACCTCCAGGTGCCGTTTGAGATCCGCCGTAATGGTATTGAGATTGGTACTAATCTCGTTGTACGCCGTGGCCCGGTATTCACGTTCAAGAAAATAAATCGCGGCCAACGCCATGGCGGTGAGTGGAATGATGGTTGCCAGTAGCAACCAACTTAGAATGTGTGTGCGTATGCGCACCGCTGCCGGCCTATTACTGCCAAGCCTTCACCGCTTGTAGCGCAGGCGTGTTGTCGGGGCGCACCACCAATCCGCTTGCGGCGATACTGACCTGATAACTGGCCTGATCCGCCATCGGCATGTAGACCGCGCTGCCGTAGAGCGCATCGACCCAGGGTAACCAGGATTTATGACGGCTGGCGATGGCCCAGAGATCCATGCCGTGATCCACGCCTAGATCATATATAGTACGCACCTCATGCAGCTCTTGATCCGTGCTGCGGTAGCGGCCGCTGAAACGATCCAGGCGGTAGACGGGATCGACCCCGATCAACGTAGCTAGCCCCTGCCATTTAATCAGACGCACATCCAGTTGCCATTCATCGCCATTGAGCCGCAGCAAGCGCGGCGTCTCGCCCACCGGCGCCAGATTAACGCGATAGTGTTGCGGGCTGATCTGCTCAAAGGATACTGTGGCAACGGGTTTTTCTAGCGTAAACCGCTGGTAGGTGTATAAATTCATGCCGACCAGCAAGACCAAAATACCGACGCTCAGCAACAACAGTCCCAATAGCCCCTGCGCACTGCCCATTAAAAACCGCCGCCCCCATAACCTGCGCACCCCAGCGAAAAACAGCAGCAGCCCCAACAAGGCCAGAACAAAGGTTACTACGTAGGCGAGGGTCATGGGTGAATTCCTTACTAGGGTTTTATTCGTCAGCCGCGTATAATTCCGCGCATTATTAACATCTGCGAAAGCTTAGCATGCGGCAAATCAAAACACAGCGTCTGTTCCTGATTCTGTTGGCGGTGATCGCCATGGCCGGGGTAGTAACAGGCTGCGGCAAAAAAGGTCCACTCTACCTGCCGGACAAAACCCAACAACCCTACGCGCCTTAACCTGTTGGAGGTTCAATGTTGGATTATTTTAGCTATCGCAAGAATCAATTGTACGCCGAGGAAACTCCGCTGGCTGATCTGGCGCGGCGTTTTGGCACACCCACCTATATATATTCGCGTGCCGCGTTACAGTCCGCCTGGCATGGCTTTGATAACGCCTTGAGCAAGACGGACCACTTGATCTGTTATTCGGTAAAGGCCAATAGCAACCTGGGGGTGTTAGACGTATTAGCGCGTTTAGGCTCGGGCTTTGACATCGTCTCGGCGGGCGAGCTGGAACGGGTGATCGCCGCCGGTGGTGATCCGCATAAAGTAGTATTCTCCGGCGTTGGTAAACGCAGCGATGAAATCCGCCGGGCCTTGCAGGCCGGCATCCACTGTTTTAACGTCGAGTCCGAGGCAGAGCTGCAGCGTATCAACGACGTGGCCGACAGTGAGCACTGCCGCGCGCCGGTCTCGTTGCGGGTCAACCCCGATGTCGACGCCAAGACCCACCCCTACATCTCCACCGGTTTAAAAGAAAATAAATTCGGTATTGCGATTGAGGATGCCGAAGGCGCCTACCAACTGGCGGCAAGCCTGTCGCATTTGAACATTATCGGCATTGATTGCCACATTGGCTCGCAACTCACCGAGATAACCCCGTTCATCGACGCCTTGCAACGTGTGTTGCAGCTGTTAGATCGTTTAACAGCCCGTGGTATCACGATTTCACACGTGAACCTCGGCGGTGGGCTGGGTATCCGTTACAATAATGAAACCCCCCCGGCCCCTGATGAGTACATTAACGCTTTATTACCGCTACTCGCAGGGCGGCGATTAAAACTACTGCTCGAACCCGGCCGCGCGATCGTTGGCAACGCCGGCGTGCTGCTCACCAAGGTGGAATTTCTCAAACACAGCGCCCACAAAAACTTTGCGATTATTGACGCCGCGATGAACGACCTGATGCGCCCGGCCTTATACCAGGCGTATCATGATATCGTAGCCGTAGCGCCACGGCAGGGTGATACCCCAAAACTCTATGACATCGTCGGCCCGGTGTGTGAAACCGGCGATTTCCTCGGGAAAGATCGCCAACTGGCCTTGCTCCCCGGCGATCTTCTCGCGGTGTATTCCGCCGGCGCTTACGGTTCGTGCATGAGCTCCAACTATAATACCCGCCCGCGCGCCGCCGAGGTGATGGTCGACGGTAGCCACGCGTATTTGGTACGCGAACGTGAAAAGATCGAACAGTTGTTTGCGGGCGAACATCGATTGTTAGTGTAGAAAATGATCCCCCGACCACACGAGGTGGTCGACTAGGAAGATTTATCTTGCTGGTAGGACTTAAGTTTGCGCCACAGCGAACTGCGGTTGATCCCTAAGGTCTGCGCCGCAAGCGATTGGTTACCATTAACCTGTTCGAGTATCCATAATATATACGCCTTTTCATGCTGCTCTAACGTCGATAATACCTTGGGGGATAAATCTTCCACCGTGTTCCCCTGCGCCTGCAATTCCTCAGGCAAGTGTGTTACCTCAATACAACGCGATCCGCTCAAGGCCGTGCCACGGGCAACGATATTTTCCAGCTCACGGACATTACCCGGAAAAGCATACTGCTGCAACCTCAGCATGGCTTGCGGACTGATATGATCCACGGTTTTGCCCATCTCGTGGGAATATTTGCGTAAAAAATAATTGACCAATAGCGGGATGTCGTCCCGGCGTTGCGCTAGGGGTGGGATCCGCAGGGTAACCACGTTGAGCCGGTAATATAAATCTTGGCGCAATTGGCCTTCGGCCAGGGCGGCATTGAGATCGCGATTGGTCGCGGCAATGACGCGTATGTTGGTTTTAACGGGTTCGGTGGCACCCAAACGCAGCACTTCTTTTTCCTGCAACACGCGCAACAATTTCACCTGCATCTCGCTGGACATCTCGGTGATTTCATCCAAAAACAAGGTGCCGTCGCTTGCCGCCTCAATCAGGCCCTTTTTAGTCGACAGCGCGCCGGTGAAGGCTTCTTTAACGTGGCCGAATAATTCATTGACCAGTAACTCTTTGCTAAACGCTCCGCAATTCACCGCGATATAAGGTCCGTCACGACGGCGACTGTGTTGATGCACATAACGGGCAAACAATTCCTTACCGGTACCACTGGCGCCGGTAATCAGCACATTACAATCGGTCGGGGCGATCTGTTGACTCAACGCCAATATTTGTTGCATCTGTGGATTGTGGGTGATGATCCGCGGTTGGTCCTGAAACGCCTCCACTTGCTGGCGCAATTGCATATTCTCGTGACGCAATTTCACTTTTTCCATCGCCTCACCCACCACCTTGCGTACGTCCTCCAACCGAAAGGGTTTGGCGATGTAATAAAAGGCCCCATGGCGCATTGCCTCGACCACCGAATCGGTACTGGCGTAACCGGTGATCATGATAACCTCGGCGTCCGGATGGAGTGCGCGACAGGTTTGTAATACCTGCATGCCGTCTACTTTTTCCATACGCAGATCGGTCAGCACCACATCAAAACGGGATTTCTTCAGCAAGGTTAAGGCATCATTACCGCTGTGTGCAGTCACCACGTCATGCCCCAACTTGAGCAGGGTGTGTTGCAGATTATGCAGCGCCACCTGTTCATCATCCACAACCAGAATCGTTCCCGTGTATTGCATACCCGGCCTCTACGACGCTCGCGCCTCAGGTAGACAGACATGAAAGGCCGTGCCCTTGCCAAGTTCGCTGCTGACGGCGATACAACCCGCGTGCTGCTCGATAATTTCATACACAATGAATAAACCCAGCCCCATGCCCTTACCGACGTCCTTGGTGGTAAAAAACGGATCGAAAATTCTCGGCAGGATTTCGGGATCAATACCGTGTCCATTGTCTTTAATCACGATATCGATGGCGGGGAAAGACACCGTGCAATCCGCCAGCACAGCGTTGGGGATCGAGGAGGTGGAGGTAAGCCGGTTGGCGGAAACAACAACTTGGCCGCCGAGGTTTACCGCCTGCAGGGCATTCTTCAATAAATTAAGAAATACTTGCTGGAGGCGTTGTTTGTCTGCATCGATTTCGATATCCGCGGGGATATCGAGTGTCAGGGTAATCCCGCTGGGTATTTCACTGCGAATAAACCGCACGGTTTGGGCCATGAGCGGTTGCAGTAATACGCGTTCGGTTTTAAATTGCCGATCACGCGCAAAATCTAACAAGGAACGCACGATATCACGCGCCCGTTGACTCTGCTCATCGATCTGTTTAAGCAATTCCCGTTGGTACCCAATCTCTAATACTTCGAGTTCTTCCAACATAATCTGACACGAGGACCAAATATTGGATAGCGGGTTGTTCAATTCATGCGCCACCCCGGATAACATCGTGCCTAACGCGGCCAGTTTTTCCGAACGCAGCAGGTGTTTCTGACGCAACTCCAATTCCCGCAGCATGTGATTAAAGGTGTCGGTGATCGAAACGATCTCCCGGTCCCGCGAGGGTAGCGATAAATGGTCACGGTTTCCGTGCAACACCGCGGCTACATTCTGTTCCATGATTTTCAACGGTTTAACTATCCGTTGCGACAACACCTGGCCCAGGCTAATCACCAAGGCGATCACCACCACTATGGCAAGCATTAATAGATTGCGAAACTTGGCCAAAGAATGTCCCACCAGTTGCCGCTCGTGATTGACCATCTCGGTAGCACTGACCACTAAACGTTTACCGACCACACGGATCGGCGTTTCGCGCGCTTCACTGGCCGGGATCCGGTTCGCGGTATCCTGTGCATAACGTTGCATTAAGTCGCTATAACGATCTAAATCGTCCGCCAATCCGGCCGCTTGACCTAGCAAGCCCAAGGAATCCAAATCGGCGCGGTCCTTCACCAGCAACCCGCGTAATTGCTGAATAGAACCTTGGTTTTCTTGATAGTCGGGCCACTGCTGGTGCAGGAAGTAATTGCGTTCAAAGCGGCGGATTTCCAAGGTGGTATCCAACAACGCCGCGACCCGCTCCCCCAAATGCAGCTTGGCCTCGACCAAACGCAACTCCGCGTAGGTGAGCAGCGAGAGGGTGAGTATCAACAAGGCGACCAGAATATAACCGTAGGTAATTTTTTTGCGCAGCGAAGGTTGCATAATTAAACATTACAGCCGGAAACATAACCATTATATGTGGAATAAATTACCAAATATATCAATATGTTAATTTATGTGTGTTGTATTTCGCAACACCCCGACCACGGTCTTAGCCACGCAATGGGCATTTTTTATTTATAAATCAATATGTTACAACATTGGCATAGGAGCTGCTCTAAAAGTATGGATACTATAAAAAGGAGTGTCTATGTCGAGCTTGACCCCGATCTGTCGCAAACTACTTCGCGCCATGGCGTTTGCCAACCACGTGGGCAGTCCCAGTGATTTTTATCGTTTGTTGTGTGTCCAGAATTTCGAGGCGAGTGCTCCCATTGCCCCACCGCGCCAGCAGTCGCTGCAACCGCGGCCGCAATCCTCGGCGCTATCCTTGATAAAAGCCGCTTAGTGCGGTCCCGCAGATTGAAGTTGTTTGATGGCGTTGATCACGTCCATGCTATGCGTGGTGGTGTTGACCTTGGTGTAGATGCGGGCGATTTTACCTTCGGGGTTGATAATAAAAGTGTGCCGCTTGGCGTACTTGATCGGCCCCAGCGAAAACAACGCTTGGTAATCACCGCACACCCGGCCGGTGTCATCCGCCAATAATGGAAAGGGCAGCCGGTGTTTCTCGGCGAACTTCACATGGCTGCTAATCGAATCCAGACTCACCCCCAATACCTGCACCCCTAACTTTTGCAGTTGGCTGGTATCATCACGGAAGTGACAGGCTTCCTCGGTACATCCAGGGGTATCGTCCTTGGGATAAAAATATAAAACTACCCATTTACCACGGTACATCGCCAAGCTATGGGTCTTACCAGACTGATCTTGCAAACTAAAATCGGGGGCGGCCTGGCCGACTTCTAGATCGGCCGCGTGTCCCGTCACTGAAAATAAACCGCCTAACATCAGTGCTAACCCTCCTAATTTTAAATAGCGATGCATGCCTCACACCATACCATACTGTCGCCGGGAGTAAACCGGTAATTGATCATCGTTTCACAACGACCGGCCCCTAACCTATGCCCGTACTTACCAATGAGGCGTATGGAAAGAATACCCCCCAAGACCGTCCGCCGCAGGGATATTGCTGCCGAGCCTAGAGGGATGTATTGACGGCGTGTCTTGGGTGGGGGGTATCCTTTCCACGTGACTCAGTAATATATTTAGCCACCCGATCATCGCCACTGCCATAAGTACTTACAAACCACCGTGCGGTAAGGCCGCCAGCGCTCGGCGATGGATTGCATGGTCAGGCGCAGCGCTTTGCCTTGTTTATCGATACGGTACAAACGTCGCATCGCATTTTGGATACCAAGGTCGTCCACCGCGAACACATCGCGTCGGTTAAGGCTGAACATTAATAACATTTCCACCGTCCATGTGCCCACCCCTTTAATTTGCGTGAGGTGTTCGATCAACGCGGCATCCGATTGTCGGGTTAACACCGCGTAGGACAGATCGTCATCCTGGGAAAATTTAGCGATATTTTTAAGGTAACCGGCTTTTTGGCGCGACAACCCGGCGCGGCGTAAGCGTGTTAGCGGGATCTTACGCAGCAACTCCGGATGCGGGTACTGCGCCGGGAATAACTGCAGGAAGCGTGCATGAATGGTATCCGCGGCCTTACCGGATAACTGTTGCGAGATGATCGAGCGCAGCAGCACCGCGTAAATATCCCGGTTACGCCGCGCCGTTGGAAACGCGATGGACTCAATTAACGGCGTTAGTTTTTTATCGCGGGCAATCAAATAGCGCTTTATGTAATCCCGGCTAGGGGTGGGCATGGTAAGCTCGTAACCTCTGCAACAAGCAACACGGATGGCATATTATCATAAGCCGAGCCCCGTATACCTCATGTCGTCCGCCGGACTAATTTAACACGCACGCGCCGACGATCTATAATCAACAGAACCTATGCACCGCGCGTGGATTTTACGCTCCCCTGGTAAGATACACATTACAGCGCCGGTTATTTCGGAACGACTATTTAGCCACCCACATTCGGGAGAATTTTATGCGCAGGCGATCGCTTTATTTTCTACTGTCTATTTTAACTAGCGACGCCCTGGCCGGTAATGCCGTTGGCAAAATCACCTCAATCACGGTGGCGGACAACTCGGCGTCGATTTTATTCAAACTCGATGCACCCATCACCGACACGCCGCGTTGCAACGAGACCAACCGCTTCTCGATAAATTTAATGAAACCCGGCGGCATGGCGGCGTATATAGCGCTGCTGCAGGCCAAGCAACAAAATTATCGCGTCACGGTGACGGGGTTAAACACCTGCAGCAATGAATGGATGTCGGAGGACAGCAAGAATATTATCTTGGAATAGCCGATAACCCTGCGTTTATTCTTGTATTTGGCGGTTTCCGTTAGGCGTTCGGGTCTGGCTCCTCAACACAGGCTACTCAGCGCCACGTCATACCCGTAGCGTTTCGGGCTGGCCAGTTTGTCATCGATCCCGGCGCCGGTATACTAATGAGTCACATGGAAAGGATACCCTCCAACCAAGACCGTCAGCAGCAGGGATGCTGCTGTCGAGTCTACAGGGAGGTATTGACGGCGTGTCTTGGTGGGAGGGTATCCTTTCCATGTGACTCAGTAATAACTCACCTCAAAAGCCGTAGCGTTGAGGTAGAGCCGTTCCACCGGTTCACCGTTGGGGTGGTTAACGGCTAGAAACCGGTAATATACCGGCATACTGTTGTACAAGGTGAAGGTCAGGTATTCCTGCGACTGGCCTTGACCGGTGCGGACAAAATGGAAAATGACTTTCTTAGCGTGGGATGAAAAGGTTTCCTGCACTATTCCCGCCGTGAAACCGTCAAGTTTTTTACCGGTTTCAACGGCCTCGACGCGGGGTAGGCCGCATTCCCGATCCACCAGAGAGCCGGGCCGACTACGAATATCACGCCGCGAACGGAACACAAACAAATCCAGTTGGATCATCCCCCGGTAACCGGTCGCCGTGGCATCGCCTTTAACACCTTCGTACTGCATATAGATGGGCATAGTGTTTCCTATAATTTCATTGATTTAATTTTCCCAGACCTTATCGATTTCAATACCGAATAGTTTGTTCTTTTCCACCACGTTTTTGAAGGTGTTGGGATTGTCGTCGGGATGGTGTTCGGCGTAGTAAATTCGGCCGCGGGCTTCCGGTATCATGAATAACTTGGCGTGCGGTACTTTATCGGCTAAAAATGCCGGCTTTTCCAACCACCCCTGTTTACCGGTGCTGTAAATTGCATACCGAGAATTCGCCTTATCTATCGCATCGATCCAATGGAACACATTCATAAAATACCAGGTCTCCCCTTGGAACGGGACTGGAAGTAATTCCGCCACGTCATTGATCACCGGCCGCAGCAATTCAGCGGCCCGAGGCCCGAGAAAATAACTGCCCGGAGTGAGTTCAGTAATGTCCGGGTCTTTATATTTATTGATATTACGGCCATCGTCATCGAACCAGCGAATACCTGGTGGATGCCAATTTGCCACTTTCTTATCTGGTTGACAATTGAAAATACCTTCGGGGGTGGTGTTGCGTTTACCCGTCATCGCTAAATCCCACACACTCTCTTGGTAGACAAAGTGTTTTTTGTTCGTGTCATCGGGAAACAGGGCATACACAATCATGTCATACCTCCTTCTTTATTGATTTTTTGATGGGAAAGGTGCCTGTCTGAAGCTGTTTACCAATTTCCCGGAAGACTTTCAAGATATCGTCCTGTGTCGCGCCGGGCACGTCTGCCGCATCCACCAAAAGGAATACATTTCGATAATAATGCCCAGTATGAGTTCGCTGGTGAGAGTACGCATTGGGCATCTTCGGGTGTGGCGTATCCGCCACTCGAATCGGGAGGTAAACCCCCAAGGCTTCGTGATCGAACGGAATTTCATACCGGACAAGAATCCTCAATGTATCTTGTGCGCGCGGATCACCCCATCCCGGAATGTGGTGTGCAGCCGTGTTGTTGGGTTTTTTGCCATGCCACGTTTGCACGCATGTTTTTGTTGAGCTGCCGCGATGCCTGGTTGCGGGCGCGCTCTTTATAAACATCCACGTTCTCGCGTATGTCCTTCAAGGCCCCCTGCAATTCCTCGCGGGTCTAATGGATGACCTGGGTCATCAGGTCGCGGGCAAGCGCCATGTTGTTGTTGGTTATCTCGAGCAAACCATCGAGCAGTTGTTCCTTGCTGAGAAACACTATTTCCGATTCTGGTTCCGGTGTTGCCATGTTCTGTGTCCTTTCCCTAGAAACCCCTGGCAGGATATTACCAAATATTTACGTGAAATTCTGGTGATTTAAGTGCAGGTGGAAAAACCGAGCCGCCGAAGAGGGCCATCAATTGATTTCTATAAATATGCGGTTATGTTAATTCTCCATGAAAAGTAACCCTATGAATTCGGCGCCGCTTCGGATACATGTGCCGACAGCCGAGCCCTATTCTATTCTTAAATTCCTGAGCCCGCCGCAGGCTAGCCGTCACGGATCTGTCCATCAAGAATGCTAACGACGCGTTTGGCACGGGCAACAATATTGGGGTCGTGCGTTGCGAATAACAGCGTGACCCGATCCTGTTGATTCAGGCGTTGCATCAGATCGAGAATTTCCTCGCCGGTTTTGGAATCGAGGTTCGCGGTTGGCTCATCCGACAGCACGATACTGGGGGTGGTGATCAAGGCGCGTGCGATGGCCACGCGCTGACGCTGACCGCCGCTCAATTCCTCCGTTTTATGTTGCGCACGATCGGCGAGCCCGACACGCTCCAACATCGCCTGCACTTTTTCCTGGCGCTCCTGCTTTGGCAGTTTCTTTAATACCAAGGGCAGTTCCACGTTGCCGAACACACTGAGCACCGGAATGAGATTGAACGACTGGAAAATAAAGCCGATCCGATCACGTCGCAGCCGTGCCAACTCACGATCATTCAATTGGTTGACCGCCTGATCGTCCACCCACACCTCGCCGGAACTGGGGTGGTCGAGCGCCCCCATCAATTGCAGTGCCGTTGACTTGCCGCTGCCGGACGGCCCCACCAGCGCGACGAATTCACCTTGTGTGATTTCGAGCGAGACGTTGCGTAACGCATGCACGGTGGTCTGGCCGAGACGGTATTCTTTACTGACGGATTTAAGCGTGATACTCATAGTCATTTCTCCAGGTTAGAAATTCGCGCCCAGCCAAAGCTCAAGTGCATTGGACACCGGGTTGTTGCCAAATTCTGAATCGCGCGCGCCGTTATTGTGTGACAGCACCAGCCGCAGCTCGTAATAATCGGAGATCGCGTATTTGCCTTGCAGGCGTAACGAATAGGATCGATCACTGGCCATGAGCGCACTGCTGTCCAGCGTATAATGTTCGCGAAACTCGTCCTGATAACTTAGCAGTAAATAATCCCGATTCATTGCCATCACGCGATAATCACGTGTGATTGAGGTATTGCTACCAACGGCAAGCTGTGCATCCGCGCTGCGAAAATAGTTCTGCCGTTGGTTCGACGAGTAGCCCTGTTGATTGCGGTAATATTCGACAAACACGCGTGTCTTGCTGCCGAGGTCGAGCGAGGAACCCGCAACCGCCTGCCAATAGGGGCTATCCTGAGTCACAGGTATAGCAGAAGTGTTATAGTAGTTACGGTAATTTTCCGCAAAGCGTGCCGCCTCCATATAAAACGTCACACCAGGAAATACATCCGCTGAGAATGAACCACCCAGCATCCGTTCGTACGGACGTCCATCCGGGTAACGTTCGCCGTCAAAATAATACAGCGCGAAATCGCGCTGTGGCACCGAGAGGCCCCACTTGAGCCCCCAACGATGGCTATCACTGTGATACCAGCGGTCGTAATTGCGGGTGATGATTACGTCCAGTGACTGTGCGCCGAGTAAACGATTCACCCACAACATCGGCTGCCCTTCGGTCTCACGGCTCGGGTCGAGGGGATCGCGCAACGGCACCACCACGTTGACCGGGTTGAAACCCTGCGCGTGCCCCCAGGTGATACGCCGCTTGCCGAGATTCACAAAGCTGTACTCGCCTTTCCAGTCCGCGAACAGTTCATCAATGCGCGACTCTTCGCGCAGCGTCGCATCCGGTTCCCGATAACTGGATGCGGCAGAATATCCCTTGAATAACCAGCGCCACGACTTGGATTCGTTTAGATAATCCGTGGTGGTCAGCCGCGTTTCTAACTGGGTGAGATCCGCCATTACTAACTGGATGCGATTATCAGGATTAATTCGCGAACCAAGATTAAGATCGTTACGTGTGTTCTTGAGAAACACTGAACCGTCCACTTTGATAGGCTGTGATGGGGCATTCGCGGTACCGCGTGTATCACCGGAAGGCGGCTCGGAGGCAGGGCCAACCTCTTTGAGCACGGCAAAGGGGTCTTCGCCGCCAAACGGATCGGCTGTTCCCGCTGTCGGTTGCGCATGCCCGCGGCTAACAAACCCGGCACACAATACACCTACGACAACCGCCAGGACGGTAATATGCACAGCTCTTTCTTCATCGACCCGTGGCATCAGCGTTTCATCAGCGCGCTGGGCAGAAAGGTTTCCGCGGGAAAGCCCGGTACGGTACCGTGCTTGAAATAACGGATCACGGTTTTTTTATCGCGCTCCAGCACACTGCTCATCACGAAGGTGTCGGGCATGTCGGCGGGGATGCCATTCACACCCGGTGATGAAGACTTCATGTCCAGGCGCTTTAATAGCTGCTGGGAAAACGTGTAGTAGTCACGCCGCAACGGAAAGTTATCCGCCTTGCGTATCCAGTAAATGATCTTGGCGTAGGGCGTACTCTCGTCCTTGGCCAGTAACTCCAGTTTATAGGTTTCGATCTCAGCCAACTTTTCCGTGCCCAGGATGCGCGGCGTGTATTCCTTGCTGAGGCGCGGTGATAGCAGATCGGTATTGGAAAAGTCGCTGTTGGATAGACTGTTCGATTCTGATATCCGCATCGACCGGTTAATGTTCGGCAGGAAGATCCAATAGTTACGCCGTCCGGCCTGCAACATCTTCTCACCCTTGTTGCGTGGAGGAAAAATTGTTTCGGCCAGCACATGATCGGTATCCTGATATTTAAGCACCATCCGATAGGTCTTGCGCAATTCATTCTCACGATACACCAGCAATTCCAGTTCCACCTGGGTATTCTTGAGATTAAGATCCCACTTGTCGTCAGCTTGATCGAGTATCTGCAATGCCGAGGGTTGTTGTGCAAAACCGCTTGACGTAACACATACCGCTAACACCATGCCGGCAAACCCGTTGGCGTGAAGACCGCTGATGGCTTTTTTATGGGATCGGATACCTTGCATGTCATGCCTCCGTTAATGCTTCAACCGGACTGAGGCTCGCCGAGATCGACGCGGGCCACGCGCTGGCGAGCACACCCACCAGCAACGGCATCACGACGCCAAAGACGCTCATCATCACGTCCAGCCGTGGCAGGATGGTGAGTTCTTGGCGGGTTCCCGGCGCCGGTGGTAGGTGAATACCGCCGTGGACCGCGATCACCCAGGTTAATCCGCTCGTAAAAACCACTCCGGCGATGGCACCGATACCGCCAATGATCAGGCCCTCGGTCAGAAACAATCGTCGGACCTGATTTTTTTCCATCCCCAGTGCGCGCAGCGTGCCGATCTCGCGCCTGCGCTCCATCACCGCCATCGCCATGACATTGCCTATACCGGCCCCGACCAATACAAATAAAACCACACCAACCACGATGGAGATCACCTTGAAGGATGCAATCGCTTGGGCGTAGATAGGAATTAATTCCGGGTAGCCACGGGTAACATAGTTAATTTTCTCATGGCGTAAGGCGGCGATTACACGTTGCATTAAAGCCGGGATAAAATCGAAATCCTGCGCAGCCACCACCACCTGCGATACACGATTTGGCACGCGCAATAATTTCTGGCCGTCATCCAGGCGAATTTCCAAATAGGTCGATGATGGAAAATGCCGTCCGTTTTTGGTTCCCACCAGCCTGCCATGGGTTAAATTCAATCCGCCGTAAAAAGTCCGCACCACCATCGAAACCGGATCACCGATCTTGATACCCAGGCTGTCGGCGAGATCGGCCCCGAGGATCACCTCGCCCGGCGCGTCACTCAGCGGTTTTCCCGCCATAATTAAATCTTCCTGACGCGTCAGGGTTTTTCGTTGCCGCGCAACCTCCACCGCCTGTCCGTCGAAGAAGGTACTCTTGAGTCCACTGCTGACCATACCGGAGAAATTCAACTTGCCGAAGGCCGCGCTCACTCCCGGCAGTGTATTAATACGCTCCACCAATTCAGCGCCATTTTCCAAGGTCACCTGTAAGGGTTCGGATTTTCTCAGATCCTGATAGTCACGATGTTCGATCTGAAATGCGCCGGTGTTGGCGTTAATTTCATACCTGGCCCAGTCGCGTTGCATTCCATAAATAAAATTTCCAGAGCCGATAATCACCAACACACCGAACACGATAGAAATTTCCGTCAATAAAGTTCGGCGTCGATTGCGCCACAGGTTTTTGTAAGCGAGCTGAAAAAGCATATGAGTTTTCCCCTTCAGTGATAATTCAATGATTCGATCACGTTGATTCGACTCACCGCACCTACCGGTATCGCCGCCGCGATGATAATACACAGCAGGGGTACGAGTACCGACAACACCAGGCTCATGGGATTCAACACCGGATGCACCTCTTGATTGACGATGCCACCTAACGGAATACCGATGTGTCGGCCGAGCATTACCAGTGTTACACCAAACACCAGTCCCAGTAACGCCCCCGCACTACCAACGAGTACCGACTCGGTATAAAGTAAACGGTACACATTCCACTTGTGCATGCCGAGGGCGCGCAGGGTGCCGATTTCACGAATGCGCTCAAAAAACGCCATCAGTAAAGAGTTACTGGTGATCACCCCCACCATCAAGACCAGAATGATTGAGATTAATCGGCCGATACCACTGAACATACCCACCACGCGGCTGTAAACCGCATTGTCGTACCAAGGCGTGACACGCCAAGGCAGGCCTTGGACTTCAAACTGACGATTGAGCGCGGACTCCACTGCGGGAACATTTTTCGTAGCGTCGAGACGTATCACCAGTTGCGTTGCGCTCTCACCGAGATCCAGCAGATTTTCCCTGAGGGTTTTTTCCAGTCCGGTAAACACCAGGCTTTGTTCAAGGATATTGTCGGGTGGAAAAGTCACGATACCACGCACGTGCACAAGCGCGTTACTGTCCTCGCCATGGATTGTTTTTGATAACATCACTAACTCGTCGCCCGGTTTTAGACCGAGGCTTTTCGCCAATGCACGACCTACCAATACACCGTCGGGGTCGTCCACGGATAATAATTTCCCGGCCACAAGGTTTTTACCGTAGTCCGGTAACACTGCCATCAATGTCGATAGATCCGAACCAAAACCAAAAAACGTGGTGCTCTTGTCGCCCTTGCCGATCAACCCCCCCATCATGACGCGTGGCATGACTACGCGCACATGTGGGTTTTTCATTACCGCGGCGGTTAGTGCGCGAGGGTCACGGATCAGGATTTTTTCCTGATCGGTCATAAAGTATTTTTTATAATCGCGGTGCTGGATACGCAAATGGCCATCGATCTGATTGACCAGCGCATCCGACATATTCGTGGCAATACCGCCGGTGACGCCGTTGGTAAAGATCACCATGCTCACCCCCACCCCGATCACCACCAGGGTGGATATACTGCGCCGCCGGTTGCGACGCAGATTGTGCCAGGCCATTGTCAGAAAAAACATGTGTTATGCTCCGGGATTATTTGACCGTAATTTCAACTGGTTTAGTGTCGGCGGCAAAAACGAAACTCAGCTTTTCAAAACTCGGCATACCGGAAAAAAGTGACAGCTTAAAACCGTTGGAAAATCCCAACGGCTCGGCCGGCAGATGCAAAAAATTGTGATCCAGATCGTTGTTGCTGTTTTCGTCGTGAAACACAGTCATGGCATAACTGCCGTAGGGTAAATGCGGAAAAATCAAGGTCGCTTGGTTCTGCTGGATCGTTCCCACCACGCGCCGGTCGGGTTTGCCGAACACGTCGTGCCCATCACTGAACAGGCTCGCGATCACCTGTCCACGATCATGCGCAAACCCAGTAACATGAATTTGCAGGTCCGCCTCCGTGGGTTGCGGCCAGGCCGACACCACCAGCCCCCATAAACCAACCCCCAGTAACCAGGATTGAACTACTTTTCTCATCCCAACCGAACTATGTAGTAACATGGCTTACCTCCGTCTAACATAAATACGAAAATGGACATGTGTTCATTTTTGGACTGTAGTTCATAAGGGCCGGCCGTACCAGAACAGCACTGCCCCCGCTGTTTGTTAATGAACAAACACGCTGGTTTTGTTTATAAATGCGATACAAGAGGTGTTGCCAATGCGTAAAAAAACCGAAGACCGACGCCCGCAAAAAACCCGCCAGGCGCTGAACGAGGCACTGATTGCGCTGATGTTCGAGAAAAGTTACGACAGCATTGTCGTTCAAGAGATCCTGGATCGCGCTAATATCGGGCGTTCAACTTTTTACACACACTTTCGTGATAAAGATGAATTGCTAGTGGATGGCCTGCAGGGGCTCAAGAAACTTTTGCGTGAAGCACAAATGGCAACCGTGGTTTCGTCCGCCAATCGCCACGAAAAAGTGATCGGCTTTAGTCTGGCGATGTTTGAACACGCCTACGACTTCAAAAAACTTTATTGGACCTTGGTGCACGGACAATGCTGGAGTAGTATTCGACAACATATCGAGGAAATACTTTTCCAGTTGATGAAAGAAGAGGCCCGGCCGCTTTTTAAAAAGAGGGGTCCCAGTGAACTGCCGTTTGAGCTTTTTATACACTTTTTAGCCTCGACGTTTATTGCAGTAATGACCTGGTGGTTTAACGCCAAAAATCCCATACCGCCTAAAGAAATCAATACGCATTTCAGAAAATTAGTCATCCCTACGCTGCTGGATAATTTAAACTAAAACTAACCATCCCTATATTCATTGCAACCGTGGACGGCGATCCCGCTGGGTAATACGCACCACCAGCGCAAAGTGAAAACTGATCCCCACCAGCACGGCGATATGAAAAACCTCGTGCGGGCCAATCACGCCGCGCACCAGCGTAGGCATCTGGATGAATTCCATGATCGCCCCGGCGGTGTAAGCGAGCGCGCCGTAGAGCAGCGGTTTAATACATCCAAACGAATGACGGCGGTACAGCAGGATGCCGGTCACCGCGCCCAACCAGCCGAGCCCGAGGTACAACCCGAGCCCGAGCCATTCGGCGATGTCGTGGAAAAAAATCGTTTTCAGCGTGATACCGGTAATGGCGATGGTCCAGACCAGCACTAAAATACCCCAGCGCCAACCACGTTGGAACAATATTCCATGGATGGGCGTAAAGGTACCGGCGATCAGGAAAAATATCCCCGCGTGATCCAGCCGTTGCAGGACATTACGCGCCGCTCCTCCAGGCTGCAGTAAATGAAACACACCGCTCATGGCCAGCAGAAACACCACCGAAACACTGAAGATCACCAATGCCAACACGCGACCGGCGTGACCGCGTCCACGGATAATCAGCCAGATCCCCAGCGCACAGAAAACCCCCGCGCCCACGAGATGGCTGAGCGAGCTGAAGGGCTCACTGAATCCGGGGATGGGAATTATCGGCGCTGATGTCATAACGGGTACATATAATGAAGCGGGAGTATGACAAGTATATGTGGACCGTAGCGCTATGCGGAATAAAAAGACGCGCAATTGCGCGCCTCTTATCATCACTCAAAGTCTTCCATGCGTGGTGAACAACTGTACGGCCCCACCGGTTTACGCTGAGCGCGTTAAAAATACCACCACAGCTCCACCGGTGCTCCCTTGACGATCATTTATTTTTTTGACGATTCCTTGGGCAACTGCTGTAGCGCGGTCAGGATATCGGCGGGTTCCATGCGTTTTTTGTAGTCCGTGTTAACAAAAGCCGCGCGCACCACCCCGGTTTGATCAATCACAAAGGTACCCGGTATCGGCAAACCCAGTCGTCCCTTGCCGTTAAAGGAGGCTACATCCAGACCAAACGCATGTTTGTAGGCCGCGTCCAGTTCCGCTGGGATTTCCCAATACAGGTGGTACGACTTGATAACCGCATAATCCAGATCGCTCAACACCTCGAAGGGATAACCCTGCTTGTTGAATTGCGCCACGGTTTTGTCCGGTGTCTGTGGGGTAATCGCGATGATCGACGCGCCGTAGTGCTTAAATTGCGGCAGGGATTCCTTTAACTGGTGCATTTGCAGATTGCAGTACGGACACCATGCGCCCCGATAGAATGTCAACACCACCGGGCCTTGTTTCAACAGCGCACTGAGTCTTACAGTTTTCCCCAAGGGATTCTTCAAGGAAAAATCCGCAGCCTGGGCACCTAGCTTAAGACCGGCGTCCGGCATTTGCGCCGCTAGATCTTCGGCAGCCTTGGTCATGACCGCCATGTCCTGTGGCTCCACTTTGATGGCATCTTTACCGGTATACAGTTGCTTCTCTACCTGTTTGACACTTTCGGTATAACTCGGCAGCGCAGCGGCCGTTTCGGAGGCTTGTACCCTGGACGCACTAAGAGCGCTGGCGATCAAGACAATCCCGAACATCGTTAGAGAATAAAACGTTTTCATAAAGAACTCCTGTTGAGATGAATGCTTAGTTGAATCGTCCGTCGCCTACATGGACGCGAACTGGTGTTCCACCGCCTTATGGTCCGCCTTCCATGCCGAGTAGAGTTGCTTTGACATGGGGTCTGGAAAAATATCCTCCGTGCCCGCCACGACGCCTTCCAACACCGCTTGTACCACCGCGGACGCGGGGGTCTTTGGCATATCGATCGACCGGATCATGTCCGTGTCCACCGCGCCTGGAAAGACCCCGAAGACCTGGATTTTTCGTTTAGCCAGATCCGCGCGTAACGATTGGGTCATCGACCAGGCCGCAGCCTTCGAGGCGTTGTAAGCGGCAAGTCCAGGCATACTGGCCAGCGCCACCAAAGTGAGGATGTTGATCACCGCCCCGCCGCCACTGGCTTCGATGACCGGCGCGAACGCGCGCGTCATAGACAACATCCCGTAGTAGTTCGTGTCCATATTGCGGCGCACGGCGGCGGTGGAAATCTCCAGCAAACTTCCAAAATCCAGTACCCCGGCATTGTTAATGAGTAGATTAACATCCTTTGCCCGCGTGACGGCGGCGGCAATCGCCTCCGGCTGCGTGACATCCAGCGGCAGCGCTTCAACCCGTTTGGGATCGAGCGCCACCAGCGCCGTCAATGCCTCGGGTCGGCGCGCGGCCGCGTAAACACGGGCCGCGCCGTTTTTGAGCAGCGCTTCGACAAAAACGTTGCCGATACCCCGGTTCGCTCCGGTAACCAATACCTTAGCGTTTTTGATTTGCAAGAGCATTCTCCTTTCCAAATTGGGTTGCAAAAAATCGTACTCGATAACCCCATCATTGACTCGCTTCAGAATGGATTACCGTTCATGGCAAGGGGAGTGGGTTTGTGGTTGCCATCAACCTATACCTGTATCTGTTTAACGAAAGCGATAATAGAACGCATACCCTAGCGGATAAACCGTTTGTCGCGCATTGCATTCGTGCATATACTGCACGAATGGATATCGAAAACATGCGTTTATTTGTCGAGGTCGCACGCCGAGGCAATTTTGCGACGGTAGCGCGTGACCGAGATATCGATCCCTCCTCCGTATCACGGGCAATCGTCCTATTAGAAGACACGCTCGGGGTCCGTCTCCTGCAACGTTCGACCCGTCGTGTCGCGCTCACCGAAGCCGGGGAAATTTATCTTAGCCGGATAGTACCCTTGCTGGATGATCTGGATCGCGCGCGCGACGCCGCACGTGGTGTCAGCACCGGACCCAGCGGTAGCTTGCGTATGACCGCCTCGGTCGCCTTCGGCACGACGTGTTTGATACCGCTGCTGCCGGCATTTCGTCAGCAGTATCCCGACGTGAAATTGGAGTTACAGTTGACCGACACGATTCTGGATTTGGTGGCCGAGCGTATCGATCTTGCGCTGCGGCTTGGACGTCAGGTCGACGCGAATTTTATCGCGGTTAAACTATTTGATACCCGCTACCGGGTGTGCGCCAGTCCCGCCTACCTCAAGGACAAGCAGGCGCCACAAGCACCCGCGGATCTACAACAGCATCGATGCCTGCTGATTGCCTTACCGGAATTCCGCTCGCGCTGGCTGTTTCGCGATCCGCGAGGAACGGTAACGGAAATTCCGGTGCACGGCGATATAACTATTCTAAACGCACTGGCCCTGCGTGCCTGCGCGCTGGCGGGCATGGGACCGGTGCTACTGGCCAACTGGCTCATCGATGCGGACATCGCCGAAGGGCGGTTAGTCGATCTCTTCCCGGAGTACCGCGTCTCGGTCGCCGATTTCGATACCGCCGCTTGGCTTTTATACCCGAGTCGTGCGCACCTACCGAACAAAGTGCGCGTCATGATCGACTTCCTCAAACAACACCTGAACTAACCACACGTGCTGTTGGTGACAAGCTAAAAACTCATCGCCTGGTAGGTGGCGCGCGCGATCTCTAATAATTGCTTGCGGTCCTTCTCGCCCACCAGCGCGAAGCCTAGGGTATTATCCACCCAGTACATCACCTGCTGACCGTCTTCCTGGTCCATGCGAAATCCGGTTTGTTCCGTGCCAACATCTTTCACCGTCACGTACAAGGTTAACCGCGCGCCGATCGAATTCTGGTACATGAACTGCGCCGCCGCGCCTTTGTCGCCGGGTAATAAGCGTCCGCCCACCAGTTGATAACCAAAGCGGGTCAGATCCGGTGTACGCAGGGGATGACCCAGGCGTTTGGATAACCACTGCACCAAATGCGCTTCTTGGTCCGCACCCACCTCCACCGGGTGCAATACTTCCGCACTGTAGACCACATGCGCTACGGCGGCGCGTTCGGTAAACGGCTCGGCAACCGTCACGGTGGTCACGACCTCGCCGCGCAGCAGATAACCGCCCAGGCCGCCTACCACCAACCATACCATGGCCGCCGCGGCCCGGTAATAACGCCATTGCGACTGGGCCTTGACAATGTGGGTTAACCGTTCGGGGATCGGCTCTTCGCGGATACGATCAAACAAGCCGTGCAGCAACTGATTTTGCATTTGATAGATACGCGCCTTGTCCGCCAGGTCGGGATGAACCGTCAGGTAATGTTCTATTTCCGCGCGCCGCTGCGGGCTGAGACGATCATCGACATAGGCCTGCAATTCTTGGTCGCTCAGTGGTGGTGTAGTACTCATTTTACCCTCCTCAAAGATGGACCGGTGTCACCTTCCATCAATTGCCGTAGGCGTTCGCGGGCACGCCCCAAGCGCGACATCACCGTGCCGACGGGTAAGGCCAAGACTTGTGCGGTCTGTTCATACGACAGCTGCTCCAGACCGACTAATAATATTACCGCGCGTTGTTCGGCGGTTAAGTTATGCAATGCCTGCATAAAATCGCGCGCCACCAGCATTTCTTCGGCCATCCCGTCCGCCGCGGACGTTTCAGGCGGGGGTATGTTGCTCAACCACGCGCGCGAGCGCGATAACTGATTCACAAAGATATTGTGCATGATCGTGAATAACCAGGCGCGCACGTCACTGCCCTGACGAAACAGTGAATATTTGTTGATCGCCCGTTCCAAGGTATCCTGCACCAGGTCATCCGCCAAACTACGATCGCGCAGCAAGGCGATGGCGTAACGGCGCAAATTAGCAATATGTTCGGTAAACGGGTAGATCACACCAACACCTGGTTAGTAACTCATCCCTAACTTAGGATCAATCTGCCACACCTCATTCACCAGTTTACCTTCACGGTAAGTTAGCACATACCGTACCTTGATGGTATTTTTCCCGGTGAATGTCACGTTGGCAGTTACCGTAGCGCCTTTGGGATTGGCGCTTTCAGCCAGCTTATCCACGCTGACTTGCAGCACGCTGTTTGACTTGGTAAATTTAGCCCACACGTCTTGAATGGACTCCATTCCCTTGTAACTTCCATCGAGCGGTCCGCCCACCCATTGCAATTCCGCGTCGGTGCTGTAACCGGCCATGATGCCCTGCATCTGTCCGCTCGCGATGGCTTTAAAATGGCTGTTGGCATCATCACTTGCCGTGGCGAAGGCGGTTACTGACAATAACGATAAAGCGCTCGCGACTAAAGCAGTACGTAACATCGTGTGTTCTCCAGGTAAGGTACATCCCCGCGGGATGTTTCAAGGCTATAAACACACCAGGATTAAAATTATTCCGCATCGCTTAAAAAAATGCGTCGCCATCCAGTGCCCTGAGATGGCGACGCAAACACTCACTCTATATTAAGGTTAGGGAAAGGGTGCCGGATGGGTAAACATCCAGTCATTGTTCTTCACGGCGGTATGGCAGGCCAGACATTCCTGCACAAAATTCGCGTCCTTGCCGTAGGGCTTTTGATCCATGCCCACCCAGCGCGCGTATCCCCAGCCGCCGGTGGCGGCGTATTTCTTGGCGTCCTTGACCATGAATTCCGCCTGCGCAAAATCCCCAGGCACTAACGCGGTGGGCCAATGCTCGTCGACCTTTTCCTTCCAGGCCAACTTAGCCAGAATCGCGCCGTCCGGCCAGGGATGGGTGTTACCCGCACGCGCCGCCTGCACCGCCGTGTCGTTACCGACGATCACCCGCAGTTGTTTTTTATCGCTACGGTACGACGACCCAATCACGCGCCAATCTTTATACCCCTTAGGCAGTTCAATACCGTTGGGAGCGGCGGGTACCGCCCCACCGGCCGCCATCACATGGATAGCGGTGCCTAAGACCATCAATGCCGTAATACGCTGTAGCCCTATCATTAATGTTTCCTCGCTCGTTAGAAGCCATTCACGGTAAAATCAACGTGCGGGGTATTCGAGATCACGGTATAACCCATTAACTTCAGATCGCGTTTATCCAACACGCCATTACCATCCATATCCACCACCACATCCGGTGCCACACCTTCCACCACCGCTACGAATAGCTGTGACGGGGTGTTTTCGCCAACCTTGCCAAAACTGTTGGGGGCGCCGATGATCCAAGTAGACCAGACTTCGGTGCCATTGCTGTCTTGGTTGGTAACCGTATTGATATTAAACAGGTTCGAGAGGTTCTGACCCGGCCCCGCGCCGACCTGCGTGGAACTCAGCAATACCACTAACCCAGGAAAATGATCCTTGTTCGTTCCTAGGCTGAAGCTACCGGGAAACGGACCGGCGTTCTGCAAGGGACCCGGCCCGGTCAGTTCGGGCGTGACCCCGGTATCCGCCAGCGGCGATTCGAACTGGATCGCCATATCGACTAAAAATGCGCGGCTTTTTATCCCCGCGACATCACCCTTGCCCGGTGCAAAAATTTTGATATTCGCGAGTTTACCGTCGTCGTCCGGGGTAGCAGCCACGGCAGATTGCGACAGCGGCAGAATCAACACCGCGGCCAGCATTGCGACCAACAAAGATCGATCGCTGGTTAAAAATGTATTCATGAACTTTCTCCTGTGAAGGGTAAATAGTGCGTTTGTCGGGCATAAACAGCGACCAACGTGAATTATTCCCTGCAAGGGAAAAATTTTTTGTGGTATTCGCATCTTATCCGAGATATAAATAGGTATGCGTCTCGCCTTTACCAAAATGCACGGCCTGGGAAATGATTTCGTGGTTTTCGACGGCGTGCGGCAGCGGGTAGAACTTTCCGCGCCACAATTGCGCTTCTTGGCGGATCGGCATTTTGGAATAGGCTGTGATCAAATCTTGTTGATCGAGCCCAGCGTGCAACCCAACGTGGATTTTCGTTACCGCATTTTCAACGCCGACGGTGGCGAGGTGGAACAATGCGGCAACGGCGCGCGTTGCTTCGCGCGTTTTGTGCGCGACCACGGCCTCTCCACCAAAGACCTGCTCACGGTACAAACCAATAGCGGTTTGATTCAACTGCAGCTACAACCCGACGGGCAAGTCAGCGTGAACATGGGAATACCGGAATTCACTCCTGCCAAGATCCCGTTTACCGCGGAGCAAGCAGCGATTGACTATCCTCTGGAATGGGAGGGCCAAACCTACCGCGTGGGAGTGGTATCTCTGGGTAATCCGCACCTGCTGTTGCGGGTGGAGAATATCGACACCGCGCCCGTGCAAAGCTTGGGCGCGGCTTTAGAACGACATCCGCGTTTTCCCAAACGGGTCAATGTGGGTTTTATGCAGGTGCTTACACCACAGACATTCAAACTACGGGTATTTGAACGCGGCGTGGGTGAAACCTTGGCCTGTGGCTCGGGGGCTTGCGCCGCCATGGTGATCGGACACCGCTGGAAATTATTCGATCCCTGCGTTCACGCCCAGCTGCGAGGTGGTACACTTATTATCCGTTGGTCCGGACCAGACACGGAAGTAGTGATGACCGGCCCAGCCCAAACCGTGTTTGAAGGTAGCCTAGAACTATGAGCACCCAACAATACAAACCCAGCCTCGACGCTGAAGAATTTGAACGCCAAGTAGTGAAATTTTTGCGCGAGCACCCCGAATTTTTTGTGCAACACCCCGAATTGCTGGCCGAATTAAACCTACCGCACCGCACCGGAGGGCCTGTTTCCCTGATCGAAAAACAAGTGGCGGTATTACGCGAACAAAAAGAAACCATTCGTAAAAAATTGCAAACCCTGATCCACAACGCCCAAACCAACGAACAACTGAATGAACGGCTCAATAACCTGACGCTGGCCTTACTCGACAGTCATTCCCTGGATGCCTTGGTTGACTTAGTCCTGGCGCGCTTAACCAAGGATTTTAACGCCGATGCCGTGGTGATTCGCTTGTTTAATACCGGGCACCCCACCCTGGTGGCCCGGCCCGAGCTGGTGGATTGGAGCGAACCCTTCCTGGGGGCCTTTGAAAAGGTGATCCGTGAACGCCGCCCGGTGTGTGGCCGACTCGCACCCGGGCAACTTGAATCACTGTTCAATGATGAGGCCGGGTTGATCATGTCGGCGGCATTGCTGCCGCTGATAGAAAACGAAAATAGCCGATCCTGCCTCGGCATGTTGGCCATCGGCAGCCGGGACCGGGAGCGGTTTCGCGCCGACATGGGGACCTTGTTTTTATCGCAATTAAGCAAAGTCCTCACCCGTGTGTTAAAAAAATACCTTCGTCCTTGATAATATGTCACCGGCGGACTCTACCGCGATCGATGCGTTTTTATTAAAACTAAAAACTCAGAAACACTATTCGCCCCACACCGTGGCGAGTTACGCCCGCGACCTGGCGCAATTTTACGACTACCTCGAAGCCGCCGGTATTCACGGCTGGGAGGCTGTGGATGACAGCCTGGTGCGTACTTATATCAGTCAACGCCATCGCCAGGGCATGCACCCACGCAGCTTACAACGCGAGCTCTCTAGCCTGCGCAGTTTTTTTAATTACTTGATCCCCCAAGGCCGGTGCCAACACAATCCCGCGCGACAAGTGCAGGCCCCCCGCTCCGAGCACAAACTGCCCAACACCTTGGACGTCGATCAAATGCAGCGATTTCTGCAAATTACCTCGGATGCGCCGTTGGCGCTGCGCGATAAGGCCATTCTGGAATTATTTTATTCCAGCGGACTGCGCTTGGCGGAATTGGTTGCGCTGGATATCACTGACATTGATCTACACGAGGCCATGGTACAAGTCGTCGGCAAGGGCCGCAAAACGCGTCGCGTCCCGGTAGGGCGTTTCGCGCGCGCGGCGTTACAAACCTATCTGCAGGCGCGCCCCACAGTCGAAGGCGCGGATACCCACGCCTTGTTTTTAAATCAACGCGGCCAACGACTCTCCGCCCGCGGTGTGCAACAACGCATGCGCCACTGGGCAAAACAACAAGGCATAGAAGTGCATGTCCATCCGCATATGTTGCGCCATTCCTTCGCCAGCCATCTATTAGAATCCAGCGGCGATCTACGCGCCGTGCAAGAACTCCTCGGCCACAGCGATATCGCCACAACGCAGATCTATACCCATTTGGATTTTCAACACCTTGCCAAGGTCTACGACGCGGCGCATCCTCGGGCCAAGAAAAAACATCAGAAATAATGCCTGCGTCACTAAGCCGTGTTGTTGGAAACCTTATGAAATACCTAATTCAAATGATTTTTATATTTGCTAGTGCGGTCGCAACCGATAAGATGAAAAATTATTTTGCGCATGTAAACTCCGGCGCCGCATGCTCTAACTAACCATTCCAAAATAGAGAGGATCTCGTCATTTATTTCTTTCGGACCAACTGTACCCCGTCACGAACGGTTAGCAATACATTTTCGACCCGCGTATCGTGGACGATGATGTCGTTGAGTTCGGCGATCGCCCTGGTGCCGGTGTCTTGTGGATCGAGCACACCCCCGGACATCAACATATTATCCAATACCAGCACGCCCCCGCTACGGGTACGACGTAGTATCTCTTCGTAATAAACAGGATAGGTTTCCTTGTCCGCATCAATAAAAGCCAGGTCGATAGCACGATCCAGCTGTCGAATGGTTTCCAACGCCGGCCCCATGCGGATCTCGATTTTTTTACCGTGGACACTGGCGTCAAATGCCGCCTGCGCCATGGCTTGAGCCTTGGGGTCGATATCACAGGTCACTAATTTACCGTCCGCCGCCAATCCCTCGGCCATCGATAGGGCCGAATAGCCGGTAAACATGCCTACCTCGAGAATAAACTTCGGCTGTAATAATTGCACAATCAACTTTAGAAATCGCCCCTCAACCCGTCCGGTCAGCATTTGTGGGTACGCCATGTGGGCTTGGGTCGCGGCATCGAGGCGTTGCAACAATTCCGGCTCGGCCTTGGTCGCATGCAAGGCGTATCGTTCAATGGCGTCGCTGACCAGGGGTTTCATAGGGATTTCCTTTTTACTTGATCACGCCGTTGTGCGTCAACCCTAAACGGGATGGGCAAAGAAATATAATCTATGTAAGAATGTAGTATGCAAGATTATGACACCATTCCCTACGAAAGCACCCCCATCGCCGATGCGCATCCGTATAAACTTGCCGCGCTGGCGCGTTTCCTAGGACTCACACCGCCTGAACCGTCCACCGCGCGTATATTAGAATTAGGTTGCGCCGAGGGTGGTAGCCTCATACCTCTGGCGCGTCTGTGGCCGCAAGCCACCTTGCTGGGTTTGGAATTATCCTCGCTGCAAGTCAACATCGGAAATAATACGATCAACACATTGGGACTGAAAAATATTCGTATTCAACAGGCGAATATTCTTGAGATGGATGAGACCCTGGGTCAGTTTGATTATATTATCGTACATGGGGTGTTTTCGTGGGTACCCGTTGCGGTACAAGAAAAAATCTTGCGGTTATGCCGGCAATTACTCACAACGCACGGCCTCGCCTACATCAGTTACAACGTCAATCCCGGCTGGCGTTTACGCGGTGCGTTGCGCGATATGTTCGCGTTTCACCTGCGCGCGGAAACCTCGCCGTTGCGCAAGTTAGAACTGGCCTACGCCTTCTGCGATCAACTGGAACGGGGCTTGGGTAATTCTTCAACCCTGATGGCCACCTACCTGCGCGAAGAGATCAGCCATTTGCGTAAAGCACGCCGCGCCTATGTGTACCATGAATACCTGGAGGAGGTTAACCAGCCGTTGTTGTTTTCCGAATTTGTCGCCCGTGCGCGACAGCATCAATTACACTACCTCTGCGATACTGAATTCTACACCATGTTTGCCTCCAGTTTTGGCGCCGACGCCGAAACGCTGTTGGATCAATTTCCGGACATCCTCAGCAGCGAGCAATACGCGGATTTTTTACGGATGCGCACCTTCCGCCAATCGGTGCTGTGCCACGCCGCGCAAACGCCGACCTATGATATCGACGTCGGCGTGATCGATCAGTTCGCGCTCTATGCGAATCTTACACCTCCGCTCACTCTCCACTGGCGTACCGAACGCGCGGACAACTTTCACACCAATTTAGGCAAGGCCATTCCGATTTCTCAGCCGTTGTGTAAAGCAATTCTCGTGCATTTAGCAGCACTATACCCCAACGCCATCGCTCTGCCTGAGCTGATTCGCCACGCGCAACACCAGCTCACGCAGCTAAACGCGGCGGCATACGCCGAACAATTAAATCCGCTGCGCAGTGAATTATTTAACTTGTTCGCCAACGGGCTGATTGGGCTGAGCACCCAAGCACACCCATTCCCCTCGACCCAGAACAGCCTCAAAGCGACCCGCTATGCACACCTGCAAGCGCAACATCCCAATGGGTTTATCAGCACTCTCTGGTCTGAAACCTTATCGCTCGATGAATTTGGCATGCGCCTGATTGAACTACTCGACGGCCACCACAGCAAACCACAACTTGTATCCAAGCTATATTCTGTAATGTTGCCCAACAATCCGCATATCACCCAGGAAGGCATTGAACGCAATTGCGATCGTTTACTGGCATTGTTCGCTAAAAGCGGTGTACTTGAACCCGTGTTAACCAATTGCTAAGCTGTTTTAACCTTACATACCGCGTCC
Source organism: Gammaproteobacteria bacterium (assembly GCA_016194635.1). Classification (GTDB taxonomy): domain Bacteria; phylum Pseudomonadota; class Gammaproteobacteria; order UBA6429; family Thiohalophilaceae; genus JACQBC01. Next base: position 31,320 of record JACQBC010000027.1, read on the forward strand.
CTTTCGTTTCGCCGATCCGGTGTTACACTTAACGACAGGTTTAAAACACTCAGTTGAGTAAGGATGAACAGCATGCAGGTCGCCATTGTCGGTTTAGGTAAAATGGGCGCGAACATGGCACGCCGTCTGTGTCGCACCGGACATCAGGTTATCGGTCATAACCGTAGCACTGACATTGTGCGGGAATTGGCGGAAACCGAGGGCATGATCGCCGCGCCACAGTTGGCCGATGTGATTCGATTGCTTACTCCGCCGCGGGTGGTATGGCTGATGTTACCCGCCGGTGATGCCACCGAAACCATGCTGCAACAACTCCGCACCCAGCTGGCGCGCGGTGATATCGTGGTGGACGGGGGCAATGCCAATTATCACGACAGCCAACGTCGTGGCCAAGGGTTAGCGCAGCAGGGTATCGGCTTTATCGATGCCGGCACCTCCGGCGGGGTGTGGGGATTGGAGAACGGCTACTGCCTGATGGTGGGTGGTGAACCGCGTGATGTACAGATCATCACGCCGCTACTGCAATCACTTGCACCGGATCCGACCATTGGCTGGGGACATGTTGGACCGGTGGGTGCAGGCCACTTTACCAAAATGATCCATAACGGCATCGAATACGGCATGATGCAAGCCTACGCCGAGGGTTTAGCACTATTGCAGGGCAAAACCGCGTTTGACTTGGACCTGGCGCAGATCACCGAATTATGGCGGCACGGATCGGTGGTGCGCAGTTGGTTATTGGATCTCACCGCCGATTTTCTCGCCCATGATCAACAATTACACACTATAACACCGATCGTCCCCGATTCCGGCGAAGGCCGTTGGACGGTGATGGAAAGCATCGACCAGGGGGTGGCGGCGCCGGTGATCAGCCTGGCCTTGCAAATGCGTTTTAGTTCGCAGGCCAAAGATAACTATGCCCATAAGTTGTTGGCAATGATGCGTAACGCCTTTGGCGGGCACGCGCTTAAAGGAAAATAAGTATGACAGACGCATGTACCTTCGTAGTGTTCGGCGCCACCGGTAATTTATCCCGCAGTAAATTATTACCGGCGATTTATCACTTGGAAGAAGCCGGCCGCTTGCCGGCACAAATGGCGATCATCGGCATCAGCCGCCAAGATTGGAACAAGGCGAGTTTTCAAGCCGATATTGAGGAACTCCTCAAAGACAAGGCACGCGGCGGCTTAAAGCCCGCCGTTTTAGACCGGTTATTAAACCGTTTTCATCTATTAACCGGCGATATCATGGATCCGGGTTTTATGCAGAAATTGAGTGGCCACATGGAAGCTAACCCGGCCATCCCGCGCAATATGATTTTTTACATGGCGATTCCACCCTCGCAATACGCGACGGTTGCGCGCGCGGTCGCGGCCGCGGGACTCAACAAAGAAGAACAAGGATTCCGCCGCATCGTCATCGAAAAACCCTTCGGCTATGATGTGGAATCGGCGCGGCAACTCGATGCCAGCCTACACCGGGATTTTCGTGAGGAGCAGATATTCCGGATCGATCATTATCTGGGTAAGTCGATGGTACAAAATGTATTGGTGTTTCGTTTTGCCAACTTAATGCTGGAACCGTTATGGAACCGTAACTACATCGACCATATCCAAATCACCCATGCTGAAACCCAAGGCATCGGAGGCCGCGCGGCTTACTACGACGATACCGGAGCGTTGCGCGATATGTTACAAAGCCACTTATTACAAATGCTCACCCTGGTGGCGATGGAACCACCGGCGAATTTCGACGCCGAATCCTTGCGTGATGAAAAGGTCAAGGTGCTTAAATCCATCCGCCCGATCCACAAACGCGCCGTCCCCGCCCACGCCTTTCGCGCCCAATACACCGCGGGACGAGTCAAGGACCAAAATCTTACCGGTTACCTGGATGAAAGCGGTGTCGCCGCCTCCAGCGTCACCGAAACCTATGCCTCGATGCGTTTATTGATCGACAACTGGCGTTGGCGCAACGTGCCATTTTATTTGCGCACCGGTAAACGCCTGGCGCGCAACAGTTCGGTCATCAGTATCCGCTTTAAACATCCGCCGCAACAAATTTTTCGCAAAACGCCGATCGACGACATTAAACCCAACTGGATCGTACTGGGTATCCAGCCCCAGGAATGCGTGCGGATCGAATTGCAAACTAAGCAAACCGGTTTGGAGTTCCTGACCCGAACCACCCGGCTGGATGCCGGTTATAGCTCCGATGTCACTTTGCAACTGGATGCCTATGAAGCCTTGCTGTTGGATGTGATCGAAAACGATGCTTCGTTGTTCTTGCGTTACGACGAGATCCACTGGGCGTGGGAGGTGGTTGACCCGATCCTAAAAACCTGGGAATCCGAACGTGAATATATCGTCACCTACCCCGCCGGCAGTTGGGGACCGGACGACAGTAAATTATTCGACCGTGAGGATCAACGCTGGCGTAATTCCATCGATGAAAGTTAAAGGGCGCGGAATACATTCCACACTCTTTACACTCTACAATAAACTCGCCGCGGCAGCATCAACAAACCAGACCACGTTGTCACGCACCGTCAATTGTTGTATCGGCAACTGTGCAGCGGGTTCATGAAACACACGCGCCAGGGTGTCCGCCTTATCACTACCGCTGACCAAAATCAGCACCTGGCGCGCCGCGTTTAATACCGGCAGGGTTAAGCTGATCCGCCACGTCGCTAAACTATCCACGTAACTTGCCGCGACACTGCGTTGCCGTTCTAACAACAACAGTGAATGGGGGAATAACGACGCCGTATGACCATCCACGCCCATACCCAAGATAATCAAATCAAAACAGGGTACTCCATGGTGTTTGGGTAACTGCAAGTTCAACAACTTTTCATATGCAATGGCTTGTTGTTGTGGTTGCTGGGGATCAGCCACCATCGGATAGATTTTATCGCAGTGAATCGGCGCGGTAGATAATAACTTCTCCATGGCCATGCGATAATTACTCTCAGGGTGATCAAGCGCGACGCAGCGCTCGTCCCCAAAATAACAACTAATCTTCCCCCACGGGATGTGTTGCAGAAAAGGCGGCCCCGCCAACTGTTGGTATAACAACGCCGGTGTTTTACCTCCCGCCAAGGCCAGTTGACATTGGCCCGACTCGATCACGCAGTCGTTAATAATTTTCTGCACACTATCCGCGGCGGCGTGGCTTAGTATCGCGAGATCTGGATAACGGCGTAGCTGTCGCCCGGCGAGGGTTAATACGTTCATGCTGGCACCCATAAATATATGTTTATGCTAACCCTCATCCCGGCCTTGCACCCTTCGGGCAGGGAGGTCCCCGGTATTCTTCCAACACTTGCATGGCCCCGGCCTGCCACGCCGATTCGGGATGAAACGCCAATACCTCAAGAAACGCCACGACCACCTCGGTTTGTCGCGCGGTGAGCGAACCCAAACGCGGAGAGTCGCGATCCGAGAGTCGCAACGAGGCCAATAATATATCCACCACCTGGGATCGGCTGCCCAGTAAATACCGCAACGCATAATCGATCAAATACGGCAAATAATACTGCCACGCCGCCACGTCTAGATACAAGACCCCGTAACAGTAGGTTTCCAAGTATTCATCACAAATACGATCCTGCTGTGGATCGGCTTGCGGCGCGCTGCGGCACCTATCAGCGGCATTCGCCCCGCGCAGTGACAGGGTTGGTATAAACCCCGCGCTGGTTTTAAAAACCTCGAAGGCGCGCTGGATGATGTCATGCGAGGCGTTCACGATCGCTCAATTCGTAGCGCGAAATGACCTCGGTTTCCCGCAGCGCCGCGTCGTACCAGTGTTGGAAGGCCGGTAAGGCATACACCGTATCAACATAGGTCCGGCTTTGTGCCGACACAGGCACACTATAGGTAACAAATCGTGTCGCCACCGGCGCGAACATCGCATCGGCAATGGAAAATTCACCGAATAACCACGGCCCCTGTTGGCCGTAGTTATTCCGGCACAACGCCCAGATGGCTTCGATCCGCGCGATGTCTTGCATAACAGCCGCGTCGCATTGCTGCCAGCGGTAACGCGCCTTGAGATTCATTGTTAGGCTGCTGCGCAGCGCTGTGAAACCCGAGTGTATCTCGGCACTCACCGCTCGCGCCACCGCCCGCGCCGCGCGATCCGCCGGCCAGCCGTGGCTGTGCGGGTATATCTCGGCAAGATACTCGCAAATCGCCAATGAATCCCATACCGCCAGATGTGCATCAAGCAAGGCCGGCACCAAACCCGAGGGGGAATACTGGCGTAGTCGCGCCTCGGACTCCGGGGTGTATAAAGGGATACGTATTTCTTCAAAGGGAATGCCGTGCTGGGTCAGGAACAACCACGGACGCATTGACCAGGAAGAGTAGTTTTTATTGGCGATGATAAGTTGCATACGGGCAGTCCTGGTCAAAGATGGTTTGTCGTCAGATAGGTCGCTTGCCATTTATGTTATATATTGGGTGTTGCCGGGTGAATAGAGGTGGATGACTCGCTGTAAATACGTCCCTGTACGCTCGACGGCGGCATCCCCGTCGCCGACAGTCATCCACCTCGATTCACCCGACAACACCCAACCGATAAGCACGTAATCCCTCATCTTACTTTCTGCCCTATGCGCACGAATCACTTTGGGAAGAAAGCGCGTTGCATTATTTGTGATAGATACCACTCAATTCATGCACCGCGTCGATAAACACCTTGGCATGCTCAGGGTTGACATTTTGCTGTATGCCGTGACCGAGATTAAACACATGGCCGCTGCCCGCGCCGTAACTTTTTAAGATAAACCCCACTTCGTCACGGATACGTTGTGGTGAGGCGTACAATACCGTTGGGTCCATGTTACCCTGCAAGGCCACATGATTGCCGACACGGCTGCGCGCCAAACCGATGTCCATGGTCCAATCCAACCCTAAACAATCCGCGCCGATCTGCGCCTGCATTTCCAGCCACTGGCAGCCGCCTTTGCTAAAGATAACCACGGGAATAGGTCTGCCGGCCTGTTCCCGTTTTAGCTCGGCGATGATCTGCTGCATATAATTCAGCGAAAACGTCTGATAATCACGCGTGGTTAAGGCGCCGCCCCAGGTGTCGAAGATCATCACCGCTTGCGCGCCGGCTTCGATCTGTGCATTGAGATAGGCGCTGACGCTGCGCGCCACCACGTCCAACAACTGGTGCATGCTGTTGGGATCTTCGTATAACATGCCTTTTACTTTGGAGAATTCTTTGCTGCCGCCGCCTTCAACCATATAGGTGGCCAGCGTCCAGGGACTGCCGGAGAATCCAATCAAGGGGACGCGACCGTGCAATTCACGCCGGATCAAGCTCACCGCATCCATCACGTATTGCAGCGTGGCATGGATGTCGGGGACGGCGAGTTTTTTCACATCGGCCGCGGTTTTTACCGGATGGTGGAAGTGCGGGCCTTCACCTTCGGCGAAATGCAATCCCAGCCCCATGGCATCGGGGATGGTGAGAATATCGGAAAATAAAATCGCCGCGTCCAGATCAAACCGTATTAACGGTTGCAGGGTTACCTCACAGGCCAATTCCGGTGTCTTGCATAGATTTAGAAAATTACCGGCCTTGCTGCGGGTGGCGCGGTATTCGGGTAAATACCGTCCGGCCTGGCGCATCATCCAGACAGGAGTGGCATCGACGGGTTGGCGCAACAGCGCGCGTAAAAAACGATCGTTTTTCAGAGCATCCATGTGTCGTTATTAAACCTTGAGGTAATCCAAAATGCCTTCCGCCGCCTGCCGGCCTTCATACACCGCCGTGACGACCAAGTCCGAGCCGCGCACCATATCACCCCCGGCGAATATTTTTGGGTTATTGGTTTGCATGGTATGTTGGCCGGCGGTTTTAACCCGGCCCTTGTCATCGACCTGTATATTGGCGCTCTCAAACCACTGGGCGGGGCTCGGGCGGAAACCAAAAGCAATAATCACCCGATCGGCTGGGACAATTTCCTCTGAACCGGGGATAACCTCGGGCTTACGTCGACCGCGCGCATCCGCCGCGCCCAAATGCGTAGTGACCATCTTCACGCCTTTCACTGTATCCTTTCCAATGATCTCGATCGGTTGACGGTTCCACAAAAATTGCACGCCCTCCTCCTTGGAGTTACGCACTTCGCGTTTAGACCCCGGCATATTGGCCTCATCGCGCCGATAAGCACAAGTCACCGACGTGGCCTGTTGGCGAATCGCGGTGCGGTTACAATCCATGGCGGTATCCCCGCCACCGAGCACCACCACCCGTTGTCCCCGCATGCTGATGAAGTGGTTTTTATCTGTAAGCAACTGATAACAATTGCGCACGTTGGAAATTAAAAATGGCAGTGCTTCGTGGACCCCGGGTAGATCCTCACCGGGGAATTCACCCCGCATATAGGTATAGGTACCCATGCCCAAAAACACCGCGTCGTACTGGTGCAGCACGCTATCGAAGGCAATATCTTTGCCGATATCGGTATTCAACACAAATTGCACGCCCATCCCCTCTAAGATCTGGCGGCGGCGTTTAACGATTTCTTTTTCAAGTTTGAATTCTGGAATACCAAAGGTCAACAAGCCGCCGATCTCTTCATAGCGGTCGAAGACCACGGGTTTAACCCCGTTACGCGCTAACACATCCGCGCAACCCAAACCCGCGGGGCCGGCGCCGATCACCGCCACTTTTTTGCCGGTGGCGGTCACCTTGCTCATATCCGGTTTCCAACCCTGGGCAAACGCGGTATCGGAAATATACCGCTCCACCGCACCAATGGTCACTGCGCCGAAGTCGTCATTCAGGGTACAGGCCCCTTCGCATAAACGATCCTGCGGACACACCCGGCCGCAGATCTCAGGCAAGGAATTGGTACGGTGGGATAATTCGGCGGCCTCGAATAAATTACCTTCGGTGACTAATTTGAGCCAGTTGGGAATGTAATTGTGTACCGGACATTTCCATTCGCAGTAGGGATTGCCGCACTCAATACAACGGCTGGCCTGTTGCGCCGCGCCGTGGGCGTCGTATTGCGCGTAAATTTCACGGTATTCCTTGATCCGCACGTCCACCGGTTTCTTCACTGGATCGATCCGACCAAACTGCACAAACTCAAAATTGCTCTTTTTTGCCATGGGTTTCACTAACTACATTGTCTATATTTAAATTTATGGTAGAAATCCGGCAGGAGAGTGCAACCCTTCACTGGAGGAAGTTATTCACTGGTTTCTAATCCACCGCGCGACGCCAGCTACGCTGCGGCACGCCGCATGTCTTCGAGGATCGACTCCATCGAAGCTGCTTTGGGTTTAATCAACCAGAACTTGCCGATCTCATCGGCAAAATTATCCAGGATAAATCGCCCGCGCACACTTGCCGTTTCACGCACAAATTCCTGGATCAGTTCACGCAGATATACCCGATGCTCTTCCATCTGCTCGGAGGCAATCCGGTTGATATCAACATCGACATTATTGTAATTATCCGTGAACCGGTTGACCTCATCGTACACATAGGCAAACCCCCCGGTCATGCCGGCACCGAAGTTAACCCCGGTGGGGCCTAGGATCGTAATCACCCCACCGGTCATGTATTCACACGCGTGGTCACCGGCGCCTTCCACCACGGCAATCGCGCCGGAGTTGCGTACTCCGAAGCGTTCGCCGGCCAAGCCCGCAGCGAATAATTTACCGCCGGTGGCGCCGTACAAACAGGTGTTACCGATGATGGTGGTTTCATACGAGGCGAAACGGCTGTTGTTCGGCGGGAACAACACCAATTTGCCTCCGGCCATGCCCTTGCCGACGTAGTCATTGGCATCCCCTTCGAGGTACATGTGCAAACCACCGGCGTTCCACACACCAAAACTTTGTCCGGCGGTACCGCGAAGCCGTAACACAATCGGGGTATCTTCCATCCCCAGGTTATCGTGGCGTACCGCGATTTCCCCCGACAGACGCGCACCGATGGAGCGGTTAACATTGCGCACCTGATAACTAAACTCACCCCCGGTTTTGTGTTCAATCGCGGTCAAACAATCGCGTAACATTTGTTCGGCCAATTCACCGGTATCAAACGGCGTATTCTTGGGAACCACGCAATACTGCGGTTTGTCGGCGGGCACGCCGCCGTTGGACAGGATCGGTGCGAGGTTTAGACGTTGTTGTTTCTTGGTGACACCCGGCGCGGTTTGCAGTAGCTCGGTGCGGCCGATGATATCGGTGAGTTTGCGGGAGCCCAGTTGTGCAAGTAATTCGCGCACTTCTTGCGCGACAAAACGAAAATAATTCATTACCGCTTGTACTTCGCCATGAAAATGATCACGGCGCAGCTTCTCATCTTGCGTGGCAACGCCGGTGGCGCAGTTGTTCAAATGGCAGATGCGCAGGTATTTACACCCCATAGCAATCAGCGGCGCGGTACCAAAGCCGAAGCTCTCGGCACCCAAAATCGCGGCTTTAATCACATCCAGCCCGGTTTTTAAACCACCGTCGGTTTGTAGACGTACCTTGCCGCGTAAATCGTTGGCGCGCAGGATCTGATGGGTTTCGGTTAAACCTAATTCCCAGGGACTGCCGGCGTATTTCACCGAGGTCAAGGGCGAAGCGCCGGTGCCACCGTCGTAGCCGGCGATGGTAATTAAATCCGCGTAGGCCTTGGCAACCCCGGCCGCCACGGTGCCCACACCGGCCTCGGCCACCAATTTGACCGACACCAGGGCCTGAGGGTTGACTTGTTTGAGATCGAAGATCAACTGGGCCAGGTCTTCGATGGAATAAATATCGTGGTGGGGTGGGGGTGAGATCAACCCGACACCGGGTTTGCAATAGCGCAACCGGGCAATCATCGCGTTGACCTTGTGGCCGGGCAATTGCCCGCCTTCACCGGGCTTGGCGCCTTGCGCGATTTTGATCTGCATCACCTCGGCACTGCGCAGATAGGCCGGTGTTACGCCAAAGCGGCCCGACGCCACTTGTTTGATCTTGGAACGGGTGATGGCATGGTAACGCGCGGGGTCTTCGCCCCCCTCGCCAGAATTGGAACGCCCGCCCAAACGGTTCATGGCCTCGGCCAGGGTTTCGTGGGCATTCGGCGATAACGCGCCTAAGGACATGGCGGCGGAATCAAACCGCAGGGTAATGGCCTCGATCGACTCCACCTCGTCCAACGGGATGGGTTTGGCAGTGCCGCGCAGCTGCAATAAATCACGCAAGGTTAAGGGATGGCGTTGGTCAACCAAGCTGGAATATTCTTTAAATTTTGCGTACTCACCGGAGCGTACCGCCGCCTGTAAACTGCGTACCACATCGGGGTTATAGGCATGGTCTTCACCGCCGTGGATATATTTGAGCAAGCCCCCCTGGGCAATGGTTTTGCGGGTATTCCAGGCCAGGCGCGCGAGTTGGCGTTGATCGATTTCAAAATCCTCAAAGGCGATCCCACCCACACGGTTGGTGGTGGCGGTAAAACATAGGTCTACGACGGCTTGGTCGAGCCCAACCGATTCAAATAGTTGCGCCCCACGGTACGACGAGACGGTGGAAATCCCCATCTTGGAAATAATCTTGAACAATCCCTTGTTTATTCCATTGATATAATTCTTATAGAGTTTACCGGTATCCGCTTCGGTGATCTCGCCGCTGCGTTGTAAATCGGCAATCACCTGAAACGCCAGGTAAGGGTAGACCGCGGTGGCGCCGTAGCCGACCAACACCGCGAAATGATGCGAGTCACGCGCCGTGGCGGTTTCAACCACGATATTGGCGTCGCAACGCAGGCCCTCACGGATCAGCCGCTGGTGCACGGCACCGGTGGCAAACAGCGCGTGTACCGGGATGTGATCCTTCTTAATGTTGCGGTCGCTCAATACCAAGATCACCGCGCCTTGCCGGAGGGCGTTTACCGCCTGATCAGTGATCGCTTCAAGCGCCGCGTGTAAATTACCGGTTTCATGGAACTGTAATTCGATCACCTGGTGGCGATAGTCGGCTTCGCGACGCGCCAGTAGTTGCTTAAATTTGCTGGAAGACAATACCGGTGAATCGATGGTCAAACGCCGCGCGTGATCGGCGTTTTCCTCGAACATATTGCGCTCGCGGCCCAAACAGGTCTCCAACGACATGACAATCTTTTCGCGGATTGGATCGATCGGCGGATTGGTGACCTGGGCGAACTGCTGACGGAAATTATCAAACGGTGAACGGATCTGCCGCGACAACACCGGAAACGGCGTGTCGTCGCCCATCGAACCCACCGCCTCTTCACCGCCCTCGGCGAGCACGCGGATGATTTGATCGCGCTCTTCGTAGGTGACTTGGTAGAGTTTTTGATACACCGCCATCTGCCCGGCGTCCATCGGCGTATCGATCTCTTCTTGCATGCGCGATTCGATTTTTACGGTGTTCTTTACCAGCCATTTTTTATAGGGATGACGCACCTTCAAACGGTTATCGATATCCTCGGGTAATAACAACTCGCCGGTTTGGGTGTCCGCGGCGATCATCTGGCCGGGCTTTAAGCGGCCCTTCATCACTACGTCTTCGGGTTTGTAATCGTAGACACCGATCTCCGAGGCCAGGGTAATGTGGCGATCGCGGGTAATCACATACCGCGCCGGGCGCAGGCCGTTGCGATCCATGCTGCAAGCGGCATAACGGCCATCGGTCAACACAATCCCGGCCGGGCCGTCCCACGGCTCCATGTGCATGGAGTTATATTCATAAAACGCCTTCAGGTCGGCGTCCATGGTGCCAACGTTCTGCCAGGCGGGGGGAATCAACAAGCGCATCGCGCGGAAGATGTCCATGCCCCCGGCGAGCAGGGCTTCGAGCATATTGTCAAGCGACAAGGAATCCGAACCGCGCATCGATACCAGGGGCCGTACATCGGCCATGGGAAGTTGCGGGGTTTCAAATTTATGCCCGCGCGCCACCGACCAATTGCGATTGCCTTGGATGGTATTGATCTCGCCATTGTGCGCCAGGTACCGAAACGGCTGGGCCAAGCGCCATTGCGGCCAGGTGTTGGTGGAAAAGCGTTGATGAAACACGCACAACGCCGACTCTAAATTGGGGTCCTTTAAATCCAGGTAAAAAACCGGCAGATTCGCCGGCATCACCAAGCCTTTGTAACACACCACCCCGGAACTAAAACTGGAAATGTAGAACATTTCATCGCTGGGTTCGATGCGTTTCTCGGCACGGCGGCGCGCAATATAAAGGTGCCGATCAAAATTGGGCTGATCCATCCCGAGCGGTGCATTGACGAATAACTGTGTTATTTGCGGTAAGCTCTTTAAAGCTTCGGAACCGCAGGCACTGGGATCAGTGGGCACCTCGCGCCAACCCGCGACGCTCAACCCTTCGCGTTGAACTTCCTCGGCCAGGATAGCGCGGGCTTGTTGCGCCAGATTGGAATCCTGGTGTAAAAACACCATGCCAACCGCATAACGATCCGCCAGTGTAAAACCTAATTGCTTGGAAAGTTCGCGAAAAAACCCGTCTGGGGTTTTCATTAACAGGCCGCAGCCATCGCCGGTCTTACCGTCGGCGGCGACGGCGCCACGGTGGGTTAAGCAGGTCAAGGAACGGATGGCGGTACTCACCAGCCAATGACTGGGTTTACCGTCCATGTGAGCAATCAAGCCAAAGCCGCAGTTATCACGTTCAAATTCGGGCCGGTAGAGGCCGTGTTGTTCTAGTGTGTCAGTGATATGACCCATACAGCATCGGGGGTCCACGGGGGACCGTCCCTCCTCATGGTACGTAAAGGGGTCGAGCAGTATACAGGCAGTATCCGTGGGGCTCAATGACCCCAGAGAGTAGAGTCGAGAAAATTACGGTAGAATAACCTATAGATTGAAGTAGTATGGTAATCACCCAATGGTCGCCGTTATGGTAATTCCGGGATAAGTTCTTCAGCGTAGACTGGCGGGGTTTGTCCCGGAAACGAATTAAAAATGGAACGGCTGCCGGGGTTTATACGTGTGACTGTTTAAACGGGTTTACGCAGGAGTTCTATCTACTATGACTTACCGTACTTGGCTATACCGGTTGATTTTCGTAGCGTGCCTGGGTGGACTACTGTCTACCTCTGCCAGCGCAGACGACCTGCCCAAACTCTCACTGCAAACCCCCCAGGGCGGCCTACGTTTAAATGAATTGCGCGGCCAGGTGGTGTACGTGGATTTTTGGGCCTCGTGGTGTGTACCTTGCCGGAAATCTTTCCCGTGGATGAACCAGATCCACAACCGCTATAACAAGGACGGCTTGAAGATCGTAGCCATCAATTTGGACAAGGACACGAATCTGGCGCGCAAATTCTTGGCGGATTATCCTGCTAATTTTACCGTGGCCTTCGACCCCGATGGGTTGAGCGCGCAACATTTTAAAGTCCAAGGCATGCCCAGTTCGTATTTGATCGATCGCCAAGGCAAAATTCACGCTCGACATATTGGTTTTAAAGAAGCCGATGACAGCGTCTACGAAACCGAAATCAAGCAATTGCTAGCCACTCCATAACCTTCAAGGGAACCTTCCATATGTCGTCACGCGTACCCAGAGTACTGGGTATTTCTATTTTACTCGGCACGCTATCGGCGTGTTCCTTCCAACCGGTACAACCCTGGGAACATGATCTGCTGGCGCAAAAAAAAATGCAGTTACAGCCCTCCGCGGTAGACGCCGCCTTGGATGAACATACCTATTTTAGTAAAGAAGCTTCACGCGGCGGTGCCGGTGCAGGCGGTGGGGGTTGTGGATGCAATTAACCAAGAAAAATCCGCTCGCGATCCGCCAGGCACTGGCCTTTTCAACCGCGGCCCTGCTCGGTCACGCGTCCCCTCCCGCCCACGCCGCTGACAACCGTGATTGGGAGGTCGATAGTGCGATCATGTTCTACCAAGAAACCGGCCGGGTGAGTGCCACTGAGCCGATACTGCGTTTGCGGATGGACAGGGGTGATGATCATTTTCTGACGTTGAAGTTTGTTGCCGATACCCTCACCGGGGCCTCCCCTAACGGCGCCATCCCCACCAGCAGTGCCCAGACATTTTCCGGTCCCTCAGGAACCGCCGGCTACACTACCCCGGCCAATTCGGTCCCGCTCGACCCCACCTTTCACGATGCCCGTTACGCCTTTAATGCCGAATGGGAACAACCCGCAGGCAGCGCGAGTAAAAGTATCTATGGGGTCAATTTCTCTACCGAAACCGATTATCAATCGATCGGTCTGTCAGCCACTTATAACTTTGATTTTAATCAACACGACACCACGCTCACCACCGGTATCGCGGCCAACGCGGACAGTGTGCAACCAATTGGCGGTACCCCGTTGGGGCTAAGTACTGTGGTTGCCACGCCCGCGGGAGGGGGCAAAAATGAAGGTGAGGGCGGAGGCGGTGAAGCGAAGTTTAATATCAACAAACATGTCTATGATCTGTTGCTCGGCATCACCCAAGTCATGAGCCGCCAGGATTTGGTTCAATTCAATATTAACGCCGGCAAGGAAAGTGGATACCTCACCGATCCGTATAAAATCCTCAGTGTGGTCGACACCAACGGGGCCTTAATTTTCCCCGATCCCTACGTCCACGAAAAACGCCCGGATAACCGCGGTCGTATGGCATTTTACAGCCAGTGGTCGCATCAATTTACCTCCGATGTACTGCGCCTGGCGGTACGCCACTACAGTGATACGTGGGGCATAAGCTCCAATACCTTGGATGCACACTATCGCCTGGAGTTAGGCCAACGCCAATACCTGGAACCCCATTACCGGTACTACAAACAAACCGCGGCGGATTTCTACCATACCAGCTTGCGTAGTTCCGATCTGGCGGGATTAAACTACGCCAGCGCCGATTATCGGCTGGCGGACATGAGCAGTAAAACCCTGGGTCTTAAATATGGCTTATTGGTGGGTAAACGCAGTGAAGTGGCGATCCGCGTGGAAACCATCACGCAACACGCGCGGCCTTCAGAGGTTATTGGCGTGCAGAACCAGCAGATTTTATTACCCGATATTAAGGCTTCCATCATTCAATTGAATTACAGTACGGTCTTCTAACCACATGAGCTGCCCACCGGCATGGGTGATGCGGATTACACACTGGAGTTTCGCGCCGACCATTGGGTTGGGCGGTTTCAGGCCATGGCCAGCCCCTGTGAAGTACTTATGGACGTGGAGCAGGAGGCGCAAGCACGCGAGCTGACGCAGATCGCCCACGCCGAAGCGCTGCGCATTGAGCACAAATTCAGCCGTTATCGTCAGGATAATATCGTACATCGCATCCATCGCGCCCAGGGTGAAGCCGTGGAGGTCGATCCAGAAACCGCGGCCTTGCTGGATTTTGCGGGGCAATGTTATACCCTAAGTGAGGGCCTGTTTGACATCACCTCGGGGGTGCTCCGGCAAGTGTGGCGTTTTGACGGCAGTGACCGGCTGCCTACGACGGCGGCGGTTAAAAAAATCTTACCGCGTATTGGCTGGGAGAAAATCCGCTGGCAACGCCCACGGCTGTGCTTACCCGCGGGCATGGAAATCGACTTCGGCGGCATTGGTAAAGAATATGCTGTGGATAAAACCCTGCAGTTATTGCGCGCGCGCACCACGGCGAGTGTGCTGGTGAATTTTGGTGGCGATTTGGTAACCTCGGGGCCGCGCCGTCACGGCCAGGGCTGGATCGTTGGGGTGGAAAACCCTACAACCGTGGTCGACAACCCCCCGTTACAGAGTCACTGTGAATTTGAACTAAACCAGGGAGGAGTGGCCACCAGCGGTGACAGCAAACGATTTTTACTCAAACGCGGGGTGCGTTATAGTCATATCCTAAATCCCCGCACCGGTTGGCCAATACCTGATGCTCCCCGCGCGGTGACGGTAACCGCGGCCACCTGCACCGACGCCGGCATTCTGGCGACCCTGGCGATGTTACACGGTAAACAGGCGGAACAATTTTTACAAACGCAACACACACCCTATTGGTGTATTCGATGAGGATAATACATGCGTATTTTATTGGTAGAAGATGATCCGATTTTAGGCGACGGGATTGCCGCCGGTCTACGCCATGACGGCTATACGGTAGACTGGGTCACCGACGGTGTGCAGGCCACCACCGCGCTAAAGACCGCGCTGTTTGATTTGCTGGTGTTAGACCTGAATTTACCCGGCCGGCCGGGCATCGAAATATTGCGTGAATTGCGCGGCAATGATAATAAAATGCCGGTACTCATCCTCACCGCCAAGGACACCGTCGATGATCGGGTGCGCGGCTTGGATAGCGGCGCCGACGATTATCTGGTGAAACCCTTTGACCTCGACGAGTTGCTGGCGCGGATCCGCGCCTTGTTGCGCCGCAGCTTAGGGCGTTCGCAACCCACGATTACCCACGGCAGCCTCGTGCTCGATCCGGCCGCGCACTGCGTTACCTTAGAGGGTAAACTCATCGAGCTATCCCCGGGTGAATTCCAGATATTGCAAATGTTGTTGGAATCCTCCGGACGGGTATTATCCCGTCAGCACCTCGAAGACGGTTTATACGGCTGGACCAAGGACATCGATAGCAATACCATCGAGGTCCATATCCACCACCTGCGACGCAAAGTCGGTAATGCCTTGATACGCAATATCCGTGGTGTAGGTTATATCATCGATAAACTGTAATCATGGGCTCGATCCGTAATACCTTAATCCTGTGGTTGTCGTTGTTTTTCAGCTTGATTTGGGTGGGCTTCACCGCCCTGAGTTATTGGACCGCACAGCGCGAGGTCGCGGATTTGTTTGACGCGCAACTGGGTCAAGCCGCGGCGGTATTATCACAAATCCAGAATTTGAACTCCTACCGTCCACCCTCCGATGAACAAATCCTGAAAAGCAAAATCTTTGGCCGACAATACGAGAAGAAGATCGCCTTTCAGATTTGGGATGGCAACAAATTAATACTCCGTTCCTTTACCGCGCCGATCGAACGCATGTCTTCCCTACCGGGGTACAGTGATCAGAATTTTTCGGGTTACCATTGGCGGGTGTTTTCCTTAACCGATGAAAGCACCGGCCGTCTAATCTATACCGCCGAGCGTTATGACGTACGCAATGAACTGATCGAAGACGCGATCTTCGATTCAGTAACTCCGTTGAGTTTTGCCCTGCCCGTTACCTTATTGATGATTTGGCTCACGATCGGCCGTGGTCTGGCACGGGTGAATCGAATCGCCCGCGAGGTCGCCACCCTCTCGCCGCAAAACCTCGATCCCGTGATCACCACCCACACCGTCCCGCGGGAAATTAACCCGCTAATAACCGCATTGAACAGCCTGTTCGCCAAACTCAAAACCGCGTTTGATCGTGAACGCCGTTTCACCTCCGACGCGGCCCACGAACTGCAAACTCCGCTGGCCAGTATCAAAACCCAGGCCCAGGTCGCGCTACGCACCGAGGATCCGCAGGTGCGCACGCACGCGCTACTTAAGATCGAAGAGGGTGTTAACCGTACCTCGCACTTGGTACAGCAGTTGCTAACATTGGCGCGTTACGACCCTGGCATCTTGGCGCGCGACCATCAACTGCTATCGCTTGAAAAAATCAGTGCCGAGGTCATCGCCGATTTGTTCCCCAGCGCGCATTTAAAGCAGATTAATATCAGCCTCATCAGCCAGGGAGAACACTTGATCCGCGGTCACAACGCCGGCTTGTCTATTTTAATACGCAACCTGGTGGACAATGCCATCCGCTATACGCCGCTGCACGGAAATATCACGGTGACCATCCAAGTTGAACAAGCCAATGTGGTGCTACATGTTTGTGACAACGGACCGGGGATTGCACCCGAGGAGCGCGAACAAGTATTCGAGCGGTTTTATCGCGGTGACAATACCCAACACATCACCGGCTCCGGATTGGGCCTGTCAATCGCCCAACGCATCGCGCTGATCCATCAAGCACGGATCTATTTTCACGACAACCCCGACAGCGGTGAATTTTGTGTGTCCGTGGATTTTCCGGTGAATGAAAATTCCCGGCAGGACTGAAGCTGACTCTTGAACACTATCGACTTATCCGCCATTTTCCGATTTTAAAGTCCGTCCCATGCCATTCGCCCGTTTAGTGAAGGACCAGT
The DNA here is from genome assembly GCA_016194635.1 of Gammaproteobacteria bacterium. Classification (GTDB taxonomy): domain Bacteria; phylum Pseudomonadota; class Gammaproteobacteria; order UBA6429; family Thiohalophilaceae; genus JACQBC01. The sequence goes on from JACQBC010000027.1 coordinate 48,436, forward strand.
AGCCATCTGCACGTGGCTCGGAATTGTCATATCATTTGCATTAATGAGAAAGTGTGTCATCTTGCATTTCCGCATGCACACTTGCCATGGTTCGCACCTCGGGCCGTAGGACGCGTAGCTCGGTGGGCAATTGTGCAATCGCCGCCTGCGCTTGATCATGGGTGGTGTAATCGCCGAATACCACGGTAAATGTGTCCTGATTACTGTGGCGGCTGCGAAAATATACCGCTTTCGTACTCAGCACAGGGTGGCTGGTAATCAACTTTTGCGCATGTTCGACTTGTTGCGTCACAAACAATTGCAAGGTGAAATGGCGGGGATCTTGGCTCCATAAATACGCCTCGTTTTGGGTTAGGGCCGTGGAGTTATTTCTGGCGACACTCGTTGGTGTAGGGCCTAGAGGTTTGCGCACGGGTGTTGTCGTAGCCATACTGGGTTGTGTCGGTGCAGCGGCTAAGCTGGCTTGCACACTATCAAACCGCCGGATCCACGGTTTAGCTTGTTGCAAGGCGACGGGTAATCTCGTACTGGCCTGGTGGGCGGCGGCTTCGCTGGGATAGGCGCCGCTGATCACGCTATACCACGGTTTACCTTTGTTACGGGTTTTAAATATAGCGACCTCCTTGGTGAGGTGATGGTGCTTGATAAACTGCGCGGCGTTATCGCGTGTCGAGGTACCAAATAATTGCAACGTAAAATGTTGCGGCGACTGCGCGCGGATCCAGGATTCATCCTGGATCCCCGTGACGGATTTAGCTGTCGGGTACGACACCACCGGGAGCGGTGGTGTGGTTCGATTATTTAAACGTGCCGCGGGTTTTCCCACCGCGAACGATTTACGCGCGGTTTTTCCCCGCAGCGGATCTAGCACCTGCACCGACCAGGCATCGGCCTTCATTCCCGTGGTGATGGTGATTTGCAATTCATTGCTATTTATGAATTTAACCTGGTTCTTGCCCAGGGTCTTTTCGTGCCCGCCCCAGCCCACTACGACTTGGCTGTCTTGGGTAAAATCCTGACCGTTAATGGTTAAGGTCTGTGGTTTGCTGCTCGGTGACAGGTTGGCGGGTTCTAGCGAGCGGATGTCAATCAAACCCGTCACCGCGGTGGGGGTTGGGTTCTCTACGGTAATACTCGCCGCTGGCGGGGTTATGGCCACCGCAGGTGTGGTATTGGTCTGTAACGTTGTCGTACCCGTGGCGGGTGTGGTAGCCGCGGGCGTCACCGATACCACGGGTATGCTGAGTGTTAACGCTCCCTCGGTAGAATTCAGCGTAATGGTTTTTTCTTTGATAATAGGTACGGGGGCGGGGGTTGCGGTCGTGACCGTAGGAGCGGGAATCTTCGCGCCAGGTTCGTTAAACAAGGAATTAATCTGCTTCTGAAACATAAATCCCACCACCGCCAGCCCTGCGGCCAGGGTGATCAACAGCATGGATTTATAATTGCGTTTTGTGGTGGATAGGATGATCTCGGGTTCGGTTTGTTCAAGTGGCGTGACCTCCCCCTGGGTTAATAATTGGTGTGCCTGGGTGTTGATGCGCGCGGGATTGCCCTCCGAGGCTTTATAGATTTTCTTGACTAACTTGGGCGTGAACGGCGTAACACCGGTAAACCCAGCGACCGCCATACGGTGTTTAAGATATTCGGCGGTGGTGTTTTCATCAAAGGCTGTCAGCTCCATGGTATGGGTGACGCGCTCGCGCAGTACGCGTATTTCCTTGGATTGCAGAATTTTCTCGATCAACGGCTCACAGCCCAAGATGATGCGGATCAAGTTGCCTTGGTCGACCTGCGCATCCGCTAAGTGAAACACGGCCAATAAGGCGTCTTTTGGTAGGCTATGGGCCTCATCGATGATCAGGATCGGAATATGTTCTTGCCGGTGCAAAGTGGCCAGACGTGAATACAACATTTCTTGCAGCTGGGTAGCGTCATGCGGCAATTGTTGCAGGCCAAACCCCTGTGCCGCGGCAAATAATAATTGCTCGGCGTCCATCATGGTATTGGCGGTGAATTGACAGATACGCCAGTCGGGTTGCGCGGTGTTGAGAAAACGTTGTAACAAACTGGTTTTTCCCACCCCGGACTCCCCCATTAGGATCAGTAACAAGTTACTGAACTGTGTCATATGGGTTAGAAGGTTCAGTCGTTCAGCGCGGGCGTTATCAAGGTATAAGAAACGGTCTTCATGCACCGCCGAAAATGGCGCACTGTGCAATTGATATTTGGGAAGGTATAACGGTTCTAAGCGGTGCAGGGTCTCCGGGCTGTACTCGGTCATATCGATTCGATTCCTTGCATAAATACCACGCTAAAACCGCGTTTGAGTTGTGCATCGCGCACCAATAACATGGCCTGTTGCGCCTGTTCGCGGTTGGCGAAGTGATCGCGTTTTATCCTCCCCGGCGAACCCAGTATTCCCCATTCGCGTATCAACGTCCACCCTTCCAGTAAGTCTTCCTGCAACATCAACTGATAATAGCGTGGTGGTTTATCAATATCAAAATTAGCCTGCAGATAGATACGCATGGCGTGGAACGCTAGGTCAGCTCACGTGGATCAAAAATGCGCTTGTGCTCGGCGATGGCATAACGATCGGTCATGCCCGCGATATAATCCGCCACCACCCTGGCTCGGCCGCTGTTGCCGTGGGTAGCCTCTTGGCGTTGCGCATGGGCTTGGTGTTCGGGCGGCAATAAGCGTATATCCTGCATAAAGGCACTGAATAAATCCTTAAGGACCCGGTCGGCCTTGGCTGTCATGCGGTGTACACGATAGTGCTTGTATAAATGGGTGCGCAAGAAACGTTTTAATTCCAGGTTATGGTCCTGCAGCACCGCGCTAAACGCTATCAAGGGTTCGTTGTGCGCGCGAATGACCTCCAATGATCCGGGGGCCAGCGCCTGGATACGCGCCACGCTGGTATCCACTAGGTCGACGATCAGGGTATTGATCATACGCCGAATGGTTTCGTAAATTAATTTGCGCCCCGCCAGGCCAGGGTATTTAACTTTCACTTCGCGTAAATGGCTGTGGATTAACTCCACGGCCTCAAGCTGTTCCAGGCTGAGCAATCCGGCGCGCAACCCGTCATCGACGTCGTGATTGTTATAGGCAATCTCATCGGCAAGATTAACCAACTGGGCTTCCAAGCTCGGCTGACGCTGGTTCAGGAACCGCTCGGCAACCTCGCCAAGTTCGCGCGCCTTGAGCGGCGAGCAATGTTTCAAAATTCCTTCGCGCGCCTCATAGGTGAGATTCAGACCGGGAAATTCCGCGTAACGTTCTTCCAGTTCATCCACCACCCGCAGAGACTGCAGATTGTGCTCAAACCCGCCGTGTTCGCGCATACATTCATTGAGGGCGTCTTGGCCGGCATGGCCGAAGGGCGTATGACCCAGATCGTGCGCCAGGGCGATCGTCTCCGCCAGATCTTCATTAACGTGCAGCACCCGTGCGATCGAACGGGCAATTTGCGCCACCTCTAAAGAATGGGTGAGGCGGGTGCGAAACATATCACCTTCGTGGTTTACGAAGACCTGGGTTTTATATTCCAAACGCCGGAACGCCGCCGAGTGTACAATCCGATCGCGATCGCGCTGGTATTCCCCGCGGTAGTGCGGGGAGGGTTCGGGATAACGCCGGCCGCGTGAATTGGCTTCACGCGCGGCGTAGGGGGCAAGTTGAATCGGCGTTATCACGCGTTACTGAGGGCGTGGTGTTCATCGATACAGGCTTTGAGCAGTGCGGCCTCGTAATCAGCGGTTACCACCGCCTCACCCAGTTGTTTGAGTAACACCAGCCGCAACCTTCCGGCCTGAATTTTTTTATCCATACTCATGTATTTCATAAAGGTCGGGTAGTCCATCTGCGCCGGGGCACGGGTAGGCAGGCGCGCCAACACCAAGAGGGATTCGATCCGATGCACCTCCGCCGTGGATAACCAGCCTAAGCGGGCGGACAGATCCGCCGCCATCAACATGCCGGTGGCAACCGCCTCACCGTGCAACCACGCGCCATAGCCACTGGCGGCCTCAATGGCATGACCGAAGGTATGACCCAAATTCAAGGTTGCCCGTAACCCGCTCTCGGTTTCATCCGCCGCAACCACCTGGGCTTTATTGTGGCATGACCGCTCAATCGCGAAGCTCAGCGCGCCGCTGTCACGGGCGAGCAATTTTTCCATATTGGCTTCGAGCCAAATCAAAAATTCGGTGTCGCGGATCAGACCGTATTTGATGATCTCGGCAATCCCGGCGCTTAACTGCCGGTCATCCAAACTATCGAGTGTGTCGGTCGCGGCCAGCACACAACGCGGTTGATGAAACGCGCCGATCATATTTTTAGCGTGCGGATGGTTAACCCCGGTTTTGCCGCCGACCGAGGAATCCACCTGTGCCAGCAGGGTGGTGGGGATTTGTATAAACGGCACACCGCGTTGGTAACAGGCCGCAGCGAAGCCGGTGAGATCACCGATAACCCCTCCTCCCAAGGCCACCAGGGTACAGTCCCGTTCGTAACGTTTGTCCACCAGCTGGTCAAAAATCTGCTGCAGGGTACCGAGGGTTTTATATTGTTCGCCGTCGGGGAGTATGACGACGTGGGTATCGTAAGCAGCGAAAGCTGCCTTCGTCTGGGTTAGATACAAGGGAGCAACCGTGGTGTTGGTCACGATCATTACCTGCCGTCCCCCCACATGGGGGGCAACCACATCCGGCTGCCCCAAGAGTCCGGGACCTATATAAATAGGGTAACTGCGCGCGCCTAATTCAACACGAAATGTGTGCATGGACTGGGGTACAGGTGATCAAGCCTACGGTGGATTATAAAGGATGGAGGGCGCGCGCGTCCCTATTTACCCAGGGTTTGGAGTTGCGTGAACAGCTCGCGCGCCGCCGTTTTGACATCCTGTTCATTGGTATTAAACACACCATCGGCAATCTCCTGGTACCAGGGTTCGCGTTGCTGGATTAATTCCTCAAGCCGCTGGCGGGGATCAGCTATTTGCAGCAATGGTCGGTTCTTATCATGGCGAATACGCGCCACTAAACTATCAACATCGGCCTTAAGATAAATCACCAGCCCCCGCGCCCGCAACGCCTGTCGATTGTCGGCACGGATCACCGCCCCGCCACCGGTGGCAAGGACGATACCGGTTAATTGGGTCAATTCATCGATCACCGCCTGCTCGCGTTTACGAAACCCGGTCTCGCCCTCGACATCGAAGATCCACGGAATCGTTACCCCCGAACGCAGCTCGATCTCGTGGTCTGAGTCGAGGAACTGGTAGTCTAATAACTCGGCCAGGTGGCGGCCGATGGAGGTTTTACCCACCCCCATCGGCCCCACCAGAAATACACTTTGTCCGGGCTGCATGCCTGGCCCGAAGCAAGGATTAGAGTTGAATATTCTCTTTGAGGATCTTCGGGGTGACAAAGATCAACAGCTCGGTCTTGTCATCCTGTTCGTGGGTATTGCGGAAAAAGGCCCCTAACAGGGGAATGTCCGCGAAAAACGGTACGCGATTCACCGCGTTGCTCTTGGTCTGTTCAAACACGCCGCCCAACACAATGGTTTCGCCGTTATCCACCAACACTTGGGTGGTCACCTGCTGTTTATTGATCGGCGGCGCGCCTAGACCCGAACCGGTGAAGATCAAACGACTGAAGTCCGGGGCGTCCTTGGTTACCAATAAATCCATATTGATACGGCTATCCGGGGTGATTTGCGGGGTCACCTCCAGACTCAACACCGCTTCTTTAAAGGAGATGGTCGCCGCCCCACTGGAGGCCGAGGACAGATAAGGAATTTCCTGGCCCTGCAGGATACGCGCCTTGTGTTGATCCGAGGTGATCACCTTGGGGCTGGAGATCAATTCCGATTTGCCCTCTGCTTCCGAGGCGGACAATTCCAAATCCAATAAGGTATTCGATGCCAAACGTGCAATGGCCAAGCCGATACGACCGTTGGGGCTGGAGACACCGAGATTGACGTTGTAAGTATCCGGCCAGGTGATCGGATTACAGACCGCATCGGCGCAATCGTGAGCGACACTTATACTGCCCAAGGTCGACAGCGTAGTGCCATTGGTCCCGGTGGGGGTCTTGGCGAAACCCCAAGCCACGCCCAAATCTTGGCTGAAGTTGGTGCGTACCGTCACGATCCGTGATTCGATCAATACTTGGCGTACCGGGACGTCCAATTCTTCCACCAAGGCGGCGATCTGAGCGATGTTTTGCGCTGTGTCCTGCACCAGCAGTTTATTGGTACGTTGGTCCACCGTGATATTGCCGCGATCGGATATCAACGAATTGCCCTTGCTTTTTAATAAGGTCGCCATGTCCGTGGCCTTGGCATAATTCACTTGAATACTTTCGCTGATGATGGGCGCCAGCTCCTTCACTTGTTTCTGGGCTTCCAGTTCCAGTTTTTCTTGCGCGGCGATCTCCGCCGCCGGACCGACCAAGATCACATTGCCTTTCTGACGTTTATCCAGCCCCTTGCTCTTGAGAATAATATCCAGGGCCTGATCCCACGGGACGTTTTTCAGGCGTAAGGTGACGTTACCCTTGACGGCATCCGAGGTCACCATGTTGACGCCGGTGAAATCCGCGATCAATTGCAACACCGCCCGCACTTCGATATTTTGGAAATTCAACGACAAACGTTCACCGGTGTAATCCGGACGTTTCTTCTTTTTCTTTTCCTCTTCCTCTTTGACCTTTTCTAAACGTTTCACATCGATGGTGATATGATTATCGGCTTGATAGGCCAGGTGATCAAACTGGCCGGTACCGGTCAACACCAGCCTTACATCTCCGCCACTGGTCATGGTATCGACGGTGCGCACCGGGGTGGCAAAATCGCTTACGTCCAAACGGCGCTCGAGTTCATCGGGTAACGAAATATTTTTCAGGGTAACAATCACTTGATCACCACGCCGGGTTAAATCCAACGCGGTATTGGGATCAGACACGGTAACGATCACCCGGCCCTCGCCTTTTTCGCCACGGCGAAAGTCCACCGCTTCGACCTTGTTAGCCGGGCCACCCAGGGCCGGGGCTGTGTTTGACGACTTGGTGGATTTGGCGGCACCGGCAGCAGCATTGGTGCTTGCGGTGCTGCCTAAAACCACAACAATAGCGTTGTCCTTGCGTTGCGTCTCGTAAGGCTGCAACTTGGTTAAATTAATCACCACGCGCGCGCGGCCACCAGCATCCACCGCATTAATGTTACGCGCCGCGCCAATCCCCACGTTGATCAATTTTTCCTTGAGGTTGAGTGTGGTGTCGGGCAGGTCCAAGGCAATCCGCGCGGGATCGTCGATGGTAAAGCTGCCGGGTTCGGGCACCGCGCCGCTAAAGTGCAAGGTGATTTCCACTTTATCGCCGGGCAGGGCGCTGTAGGTGATATCTTCTAGGGTGCTGGCCGCCCTGGCGGTTGAAATCCCCAGGCACAAGGCGAGTGTTGTCGCGCTTAACCAAAGGATCCCCTTGGATATAGTTGCTGTTGTATTCTTCATCTTTACGCTCCTCAATACTACTCTGGTAAGGCCAACGAGGCCTCGCGTGCGACCCAACCACCCGAACCATTGGGAATAAGTTCTTTCAATAGGACAGCACGTTCATTAATTGAAACGATTTCACCGAAATTTTTACCCAAGTGGTTGCCCACCTGAACCCGGTAGATCGTTTGATCCGGACCCTGGATGAGCCCCCATTGCACACCGTTTTTCTCCAAGGTGCCAACGAACGACAGTGAATCCAACGGAAACTGTTCTAGCGCCTCGCGTACCCAGCCTGGGCGCGGGCCGCCTTCGGACTGCTTGGTTTCCACCGGTTCTTCTTGATAGGGAGTAAAGGGATCCCGCAGGTCCTTGGCCGCGTATGTGAAGGCATCATAGGTCTTCACCACCGGCAGTGCGCCGATCTGTCCCTTGGTACGTTCCTTGGTCTCTTTGATCCAATCGTCCAAATCCCCATAGCTGGAGGAACAGCCGTTCAGCACCGCCATGACACTCAGTACGAGGATGAGGCCCCGCCGTCGCGACCGGGATACACCAGATGGGAATAGGGTTGTCATGTTGTGTAGGTATCGGCTCATTGCGGCTTATTTCTTAAGCTTGGTTTTATCTTTGGGATTCTTCTGGGATTGCAATTCTTCTTGCTCCAGATAGCGGTAAGTCTTGGCGATCAAGTCCATGGTGAGTTTCTTGGATCTTTTGTCATCGGTAATGGAAATGTCATGCAGGGTCACAATACGCGGCAAGGCGGCGACATCACTCACAAAACCACCGAATTCGTGATAACCCCCTGTTACCCGCATCTGCACCGGATACTCGGCAATCGGCCCGTTAAAACGTTCACCCTGAGGTTTGAACAATAGAAACTTGACCCCATTGGCCATACCTTTTTCCGAGATGCTATCCAATAAGGCATCAACCTCGGTTTTCTTCGGCAAGGCGCGGTCCAGAATGGTCTTTAAGGTCTCTTCGATGGTATCAATTTGTTTACGCAACTCGTCGAGATTATTGGCCTTGGCTTGCATGTCCGTGATGTCTTTTTTGAGCTGGACTTCGGTGGTTTCGGCAGCTTGCAACTCCACGCGCTTGCCCTGGATAAATGCAAAAAATCCGATAATCCCGACCAACACACAGGCCACCAAAATCACCACGATTTTAAGCGGTGTCGGCCAGGAACCTACATTGTTAAAATCAATATTGCCAAAATCAATATTACCCTTCATGGCTTCTTCTCCGCTGGGGTCGGCTTGGCCACCGGTTTGTTGCCTGCAGTCTTCGGGTCCTTGGACGCCAGCTCGGCTTTATTAACGTGTTTCGCCGTTAAGGTAAATTTGATCGAAGCCTCCTTGCCTTTGGAATCTTCTTCGATGCTGATCAGTTGTGGGTCCTGGAACCACATGGACTGGTCGATATTGCGCATAAACGATGATACCCGCGAATTGGATTGCGCCATGCCAACAAAATCCAGATTGTTGCCGTTTTGTTTGAGGCTAATCAGGTAGACTCCCTCGGGAATGATACGCACCAACTCGTCGAACAAATGCACCATGTCAGGACGACTGCGTTGCAAATCTTGAATCGCATCGATCCGTTTGACCATCAGCTCCTTTTTTTCTTCCAGCCCATCGACTTCCTTGATCTGGTCTTTGAGCTTGGTAACGTAATCGGTTAAATATTTATTCCGCGATTGTTGCCGGCCAATCTGTAGGTTGTATTGCAAATAGATAAAAAACACCAGTAAAGCGACCAACAACCCTGATAAACCAATTAAGGTAAGGAATTGGCGTTGTTGTTCTCGGCGGCGCTCCTGTCGCCACGGTAATAGGTTGATCTTGGCCATTAGTCGAAACTCCTCATGGCCAGCCCGGTGGCGATCATCAACGCCGGGGCGTCGTTGCTCAAGCTCTGGGCCTTGACCCGCGAGGCGATCACCATATTAGTAAAGGGATTGGCAATCGAGGTGTGTACGCCGATCTTGCTGGCGATCAATTCATCCACGCCGGGGATCATGGAACTGCCCCCGGCCAGTACGATGTGGTCCACTTGGGTATACTGGCTGGAAGAAAAGAAAAACTGCAATGAACGGCTCACCTGCTGCGCCATCGCGTCTTTAAACGGTTCCAACACCTCGGGTTCGTAATTATCCGGCAAGCCGCCTTGACGTTTGGCCATCCCCGCTTCTTCATAGGACAGACCGTAACGGCGTTGAATTTCTTCGGTCAGTTGTTTGCCCCCGAATACCTGTTCGCGGGTATAAATCGTTTTTAGATCATGCAACACGTTTAGGGTGGTCATGGTGGCTCCAATGTCCACCACCGCAACGGTTTGGTCGATACCTTGCTCCGGTAACAAGGCGGCCAGCAAATTACAGGCGTTCTCCATCGCATAGGCTTCCACGTCGATCACCCGCGCTTTGAGGCCCGCCAGTTCGATCGCCGCCACCCGCACTTCCACATTTTCACTGCGCGACGCCGCCAGCAATACTTCGACCCGTTCAGGATCGTTTTTCGACGGCCCGATTACTTCAAAATCCAGGTTTACTTCTTCCAACGGATAAGGAATATACTGGTCGGCCTCAAGCTGGATCTGTTGATCCATTTCATCTTCCGAGAGGGTCGCAGGCATGGAAATCACTTTAGTGATCACCGCCGAACCGGACACCGCCGCACACGCAAAGCGCGTGCGGGTACCGGAACGTTTGATGGCACGCTTGATGGCTTCACCGACCGCATCCACATCGGAAATATTTTTTTCAATAACCGAATTGGGTGGCAACGGTTCAACCGCATAGGATTCCACCCGCAGACGATCACCGCTGCGGCCGAGTTCCAACAACTTCACGGCGGTAGAGCTGATATCAAGACCAACCACCGCCGGGTTAGTAGGCTTGAACAGATTGGCAAACGCCATAATTTTCTTATATATCCCTGGGGGTTAGATCACATATATGTTTAACTACATTAACTACCAGAGTCAACTATAGGTCATTAAAAAGATAAATACAAATGGTACGTAGTCATTGTAAAACAGGCCGGATATACTTCCCGCCTACTCTGTAACAGGTTTGCGCATCTCCCCCGGCAAGGTAAATTGTAGTGTCTGATCCCGTCTCTCCAACCGTGAAACCCGTCATAAAAAAACTGCTACGTTACGCCGCTGGGGTATTTCTCGGCCTTTTTCTGCTGGGACTGCTGACTGTGGGTGGACTGTATCTGTACATCGCACCCAAACTGCCCGACATTGAATCCTTAAGCGAAGTTCGTCTACAAGTACCGTTACGGGTCTACACCCGCAGCGGCGATCTGATTGCGGAGTTTGGGGAAATGAAGCGTAACCCCATAAAATACAAAGAATATCCGCCATTATTGATACAAGCCGTGACCGCCGCGGAAGATGATCGCTTTTTTGAGCACCACGGGGTGGATTACAAAGGCATCCTGCGCGCCACCTTAAACCAGCTTACCGAAGCCGATAAATCGCAAGGCGGTAGCACGATTACCATGCAAGTGGCGCGCAACTTTTTCTTGAGCCGCGAAAAAACCTACATGCGCAAACTCAATGAGATCTTCCTGGCGATGAAAATTGAGAACCAGTTGACTAAAAATGAAATCCTCGAACTGTACTTGAATAAAATTTATTTGGGTAAACGCGCCTATGGGTTCTCCGCCGCGGCCCAAGTCTACTATGGTAAAAATCTCAATGAACTCACCATAGGGCAAACCGCCATGTTGGCCGGATTACCACAAGCCCCGTCGCGCTCGAACCCGATTACCAGCCCGAGCCGTGCGATCCAGCGGCGCAACTATGTTTTAAAACGGATGCAAAAGCTGGAGATCATCACCCCCGCCCAATACGAGCAGGCCGTCGCGGAAAAAGATCCGGCCAGCATGCACGGGGTGGCACTGGAGATCGAGGCCCCGTATGTGGCGGAAATGGTGCGCGCCGAGATGTTGGCGCGTTACGGCAATGAAACCTACACCGCGGGCCTGGAGGTTTACACCACCCTCGACAAGCAATTGCAAAACACCGCCAACACGGCGTTACGCGGCGCCCTGCTCACTTATGACCGGCGGCACGGTTACCGCGGCCGAATCCAGCACATTGATCTGATGAAGAGCGATGACATGCAGGACCTAGGCACTTGGCATGAAACCTTGGCGGATGTCCCTACGGTGGGCGGTTTGATCCCGGCCTTGGTGTTTGAAGTCGACGATGAGGACGCCTACGCCTATACCCAAAATAACGAGGTGGCCTATTTGCCCTGGGATCACCTGGATTGGGCGCGGCGTTATATCGACGACAACCACATCGGTCCGGAGATCAAAAAAGCCAGCGATGTACTCAAACCCGGTGATGTGATTTACGTGGCCAAGGATCAGCCCGGCTGTTCCTGGCTGGCGCAAGCACCGAAGGTTGAGGGATCGATCGTGGCGCTGAACCCCACCGATGGTGCAACCCTGGCCCTGGTGGGTGGATTTGAATATTCACAGAGTAAATTCAACCGGGTCACCCAGGCGCAGCGCCAGCCGGGGTCGGCCTTTAAGCCGTTTATCTATTCCGCCGCCCTGGATAAAGGCTTTACCCCCGCCACCATCGTCAACGATGCTCCCGTTGTGTTTGATGCGCCAGGATTGGAGGATACCTGGCGACCGGAGAATTATTCCGGGGAGTTTTACGGCCCCACCCGTTTGCGCATGGGTCTGGCCAAATCACGCAACCTGGTTTCGATCCGTGTGTTACGCGATATCGGCATCGGCTACGCCTTGCAATTCGTGCAACGTTTTGGTTTTGAAAAGGCTATTCTGCCGCGCGATTTATCCCTGGCTCTGGGCAGCGGGACCCTCACGCCATTGGAATTGGCCCGCGGCTATGCTGTGTTCGCCAACGGCGGGTTACGTATCGAGCCCTATTATATTGACTACATCGTTGGCCCAGATAAAACCGTGATTGACATTACCAATCCCTTGGTGGCCTGCGCCAGCTGTGTTCCCGACGACGTGCCGGACGTGACGAACACCCCCGGCGTGGAGCAACACCCGCCCGCTCTGGCGGACGCAATCCCAGCCCCTGTGGCCGCCACCGCCTCCCCAACACCTACGCTAACCCCCAGTCCGGCACTCGCGGTCACAGACCCCCCGCTCGCCTCCAATGCCATCGCAAATGCGGATGAACCCGAGGTTCTGCCGCTCCTACCCAGCAGCGATACTGAAGCGAATTTAGACGCCTTGCTTAAAAAACAATTGACCACCGCCCAAGGCCCGCCCGTGTTGCGCCCCGCGCCCCGCGCCCTCTCACCCCAGACCACTTTTTTGATATCGTCGATGATGCGCGATGTGATTCGGATGGGAACCGGCCAGGCGGCGCGGGCATTAAACCGCAACGATCTGGCGGGTAAAACCGGCACCACCAACGATCAACGGGATGCCTGGTTCGCGGGGTTTAACCGCGATATTGTGGCCGTGACCTGGGTAGGTTTTGATGACCCGCGCCCCTTGGGTAATCAAGAAACCGGGGCGAAGGCGGCCTTGCCGATGTGGATGGATTTCATGCGGGTCGCCTTGCAAGGCAAACCGGAGGCCCTCTTACCGGTACCCCCGAAGATCGTTTCGGTACGGATTAACAGCAACAGCGGCCAGCCCACAACGGCCGATGATCCCGATGCGATGTTTGAATATTTTGTGGCGGGGCGGGTGCCCACGGAGCCACACCGTGGGCGGGATAATCCCGATCCACACAATCAACAGGCGCCCTCGTCCGATGTCACGGACCAATTATTTTAACCGTTGGGCCCGCCATGTCCCCGCATTCGTCCTCCCGAGACCGTCATATGCGACAACGCCTCGCACAAGAAGCGGCGCGTATTATGGTGGAGTCTGGCAGCCACGATTTTCTACTGGCCAAGCGCAAAGCGGCGGCCCACTTAGGCGCCCAGGACACCCGCCAACTCCCCAGCAATCAAGAAATTGAACAGGCCTTGATCGAATATCAACGCTTATTCCGTAGCACCACCCAGCCCCAGGCCTTGCGCGAATTGCGCCAGGCGGCGCTGCGCGCGATGGAATTTTTTAACGGCTACGAACCCCGTTTAGTGGGACCGGTACTCAGCGGCACGGCCGATATCCACACCCCGATCACCCTGCATCTGTCGAGCGATACACCCGAAGACATCGGCTTTGCCCTGATGGAACAGCACATACCTTATGAGCCCTTAGATAAACACCTGCGCCTGAGCTTGGAGGCGCACGAATCCTTTCCTGGCTATCGGTTTATCGCCGACGGGGCGCCCATTGAGGTGATCATTTTTCCCATCAGCCGCCGGGTGCCCATCCCCCTAAGCCCAATCGACGGTAAACCCATGCAACGCGCGAACCTTGCGGCGGTACAAGCACTGGTGAATGATCGGTAAACTCAGACGCGGCTCGGTTGGATCTGCAAAGCGGGTAGATCCAACCTCCCCTGGCGGTTGAAACGTGGCTATAAACGCTGGATTATTTGGCTTTTTTAGCGTATTTCTGCCGGAACTTATCCACCCGGCCGGCGGTATCGACAATCTTCTGTTTACCGGTGTAAAACGGATGGCAGTTGGAACAGACCTCGATGTTAAGGTCACGGCCTACCGTGGAGCGGGTTTTAAAACTATTGCCGCAACTGCAAACCACGTTGATTTCTTTGTATTCAGGATGGATTTCGGCTTTCATAACAACCTCACGTGTGTCGTGGGAACGCCGCCCGCGCCCAGTGGCGGGTACGTACCCCAAGGGGGTGCGATAGTACGGTAAAGCCCGGTTGGGAGCAAGCCGTCGTGCTATACATCCACCGTTTGAGGGCGAACAAAGGTTAACACCGTCGCGTTACGCGAGGGCGTACGCTTGCGCAACAGGCTAGGTTCGTCTTTCAGCATCTCTTGATAACACTCGCGTAATTCGGTGAAGGAATCCCACATCATGCGCGATAGGGCCACACAGGCCGCCAAGGGGGTACCGGCGCGTTCTCGCACCCGGTCGATTCGCCATTGTAAGCGGCGTAATTGCAGACGCTTATCTTCTGGTACTTGGGCGATGAACTCATCGATGGTTTCCAGGCGCAGGGCCTCGAACCGCACCGGATCTTCCTTGGCCAGGGTCATCCAGGTCTCAAAATCCGGCAACGTAGTCCGTGATGATTGCAGCATTGTTAAACTCCCCACACACGAGATTTTTTTGTCCTATCAGGGTAACGCCATTTAGCTATCCCATGCTAGCGACTAGCGGCACTATAAACCTGCCGGTTTTCCCTTACTGTCTACAGGGTATCAAAGCGCCCTGGAGAAAGATGGTTAAATTATCATCGTTTTTTTTAGGGGGAATGTCAAAAACATTCGCAGTTAAACAATAACGCGAATATAAGCTTATAGTATATTGATTTAAAAGATAATTTATAAAAAGACACAATCTATGCGGATCGCTACCGTTTCATCGAATCGAAAAATACCGCGTTGGTCTTGGTAGCCCGCATCTTGTCGGCGAGAAATTCCATCGCCGCCAGTTCATCCATGTCGTGCACGACCTTGCGAATAATCCACATCTTTTGCAGCTCATCCGGTGTAGTAAGCAGTTCCTCGCGGCGCGTGCCCGAACGATTGATGGTGATTGCCGGGTAGATACGTTTTTCCGCAATACGCCGATCCAAATGGATTTCCATGTTGCCGGTGCCTTTGAATTCTTCGTAGATCACATCGTCCATGCGCGAACCTGTATCGATCAAGGCGGTGGCAATGATGGTGAGCGAACCGCCTTCTTCAATATTGCGGGCCGCACCGAAAAACCGTTTGGGTTTTTGCAAGGCGTTGGCATCCACACCGCCGGTGAGTACCTTACCGGAGGATGGAATTACGGTGTTGTAGGCGCGCGCCAGACGGGTAATCGAATCCAGCAGAATCACCACATCGAGCTTGTGTTCTACCAAACGCTTGGCCTTTTCAATCACCATCTCCGCGACTTGCACATGCCGAGTAGCGGGTTCATCGAAGGTACTGGAGATCACCTCACCGCGCACCGAACGTTCCATTTCGGTGACTTCCTCGGGGCGTTCATCGATAAGCAGCACGATGAGGTAACACTCGGGGTGTTTATTGGTAATTGAACGGGCGATGTTCTGCAGCATGATGGTCTTGCCCGCCTTGGGCGGAGAAACGATTAAACCGCGCTGCCCCTTACCGATAGGCGCCACCATGTCGATCACCCGGGCGATCATGTCTTCGGTACTGCCATTACCCATTTCCAGGGACATACGTTTATTGGGATGCAGTGGAGTTAAATTCTCAAATAAGACTTTATTCTTGGCGTTTTCGGGGGGTTCAAAGTTGATCAGATCCACTTTCAACAAGGCAAAATAGCGTTCCCCTTCCTTAGGGGGGCGTATCGTGCCCGAGACCGAATCCCCGGTTCGCAGGTTAAACCGGCGGATTTGACTGGGCGAGACGTAGATGTCGTCGGGGCCGGCCAGGTACGATCCGTTCGCGGAGCGTAAAAATCCAAACCCGTCTTGGAGAATTTCCAATACTCCATCGCCATGGATGTCCTCACCGTTCTTGGCGTGGGCCTTTAAGATGGAAAAGATGATGTCTTGTTTACGGGCGCGGGCCATGCCCTCGATGCCCATGGAGGTGGCTAAATCCACCAACTCCGCGACGGGAGTGATTTTGAGTTCGGACAGATTCATAGTGCGTTTATAGTCTCTTGTCGTTGTGAATTCGGGAAGGCCGCAAAAACACGGCGAAACGTGTTGAGTGTGTAGTTGTAGTACCTTAAGGGGGTTGCCTGTTCGGCAGGATTTCGTCTTGGTAATTGATTATCGGTATCACTTCACCGCACTTTAAAAATATCACTAATTTTTTTGTTCGTCCAGTGCCTAACCGCGGCACTGGTCCAGGGTTTCAATATCATAAATTGCTATCAATAAACGCGGTTAATTGCGACTTGGAAACCGCACCGACTTTAGTGGCTTCCACATTACCGCCCTTGAAGATCATCAAGGTGGGTATGCCACGGATCCCAAACTTCGGCGGCGTCACCGGGTTTTCATCGATATTCAGCTTGGCGACACGCAGACGACCATCGTATTCACTGGCAATTTCATCCAATATCGGGGCAATCATCTTGCAGGGACCACACCATTCGGCCCAGTAATCGACCAATACGGGCCCGTTGGATTGCAAAATTTCTTTATCGAAACTGGCGTCAGTGACGTAAATAATCTTCTCGCTCAAAGTAACGCTCCTGTGTCATTCAGACTGTGTGTGATCGTTATCGGTGGGGTATTTAGACTTATAGATCGCCATTGTGCTCGCAAGCCGATGTAGATTTCAAGCCCGGTATACACGCATTATCTGGTATCCTGTGCCCCATGACAGCCCATACTCATTTAAGCACGGTCCGTTTTGCCGACCTACCCCTCCCCCCAGTATTACTTCAAGCCATTGAATCCATGGGTTATTTATACTGTACCCCTATCCAAGCCCAGACCCTGCCCAAGAGCTTGGCAGGGCATGATGTCGCAGGCCAGGCCCAGACGGGCACGGGTAAAACCATTGCCTTTTTAGTGGCCACGTTTGCTTATTTATTAACCAAACCCACCCCCGCACACCGAAAACAAAACCAACCCCGGGCTGTGATAGTGGCCCCTACCCGCGAACTGGCGGTGCAAATTGACAGCGACGCGCGCGCCTTGGCGGGATCGCTGGGATTCAAATTGGGGTTGGTGTTTGGTGGCACCGGCTACGCGCAACAACGCCAAACCATTGAGGAAGGGATCGATATTCTTATCGGTACCCCCGGGCGGATCATCGATTATTTTAAACAACATGTCTTCGATATGCGGGCCGTGCAAGTCTGCGTGTTAGACGAAGCGGATCGCATGTTCGATCTAGGCTTCATTAAAGACATACGCTTTTTGTTGCAACGCATGCCCAAGCCCCAACAACGCCTCTCAATGTTGTTTTCCGCCACCCTCTCCTGGCGCGTCCAAGAGTTGGCGTACGAACATATGAACAATCCCGAACGGGTGGCGATCGAACCCGAACAGATCACCGCAAAACATGTCACCGAAGCGGTGTATTATCCTTCTAAAGAGGAGAAAATCCCCCTGTTACTCGGACTGCTGCACGCCAAGTCACCGCAACGCACCTTGGTATTCGCGAATACCAAACGTGTGGCCGAGCGTATCACCGCCTATTTGCGCGGTAATGATTTTCAGGCCGATTTACTTTCCGGTGATGTGCCACAGAAAAAACGTTTGCAACTATTAACCGATTTCGCCGCCGGTAACGTCAGTATTATGGTGGCCACCGATGTGGCAGCCCGCGGACTGCACATCCCCGCGGTGAGTCATGTGTTTAATTACGACCTGCCGCAAGACGCGGAGGATTATGTACACCGCATCGGCCGTACTGCCCGCGCCGGAGCCTCGGGCGAAGCGATCAGCTTTGCCTGTGATGAGTATGTGTTTTCCTTGCCCGAGATCGAGCAGTACATCGGACACCGTCTGCCTAAACTTAACCTGGATCCTGCCCAGCTTCTACAACCCAAGCCCCCCAAACATGACCCACAGGAGCGCGTCCAACACCACCCCCAGCGCCGCCCACAACGCGGCCAGTCACGCTCCCGCAGCGCCGCGCGTAAACCCACACGATAAACTCACCAACCGTAGGCCACGCCCTCTAATATCTGGTACTGACTTTTATATTCGTCATTACTTGTGGGAATAAAGTGCTTATCGCCCTTCTGGCCGTAACGTTCAATCAAATTCCGTATTGGCCCCACCGGAGTATCCTGTGTTATTTTTTGCGCGATTAACCGCTTGTCATTCGCGTCTAGCCGATTACTCAAACTGATCCCTTGATTAGGCGTTCTGAATTGGGCGATAATTTTATTGCGCTTACGCTCATCGTCGGTCATTTTCTTGTCGTAATAGATACTGCGTAACAATGCACTCTGGCACGCGCCAGCCTTGTACGCTGCATAAACCTCGGGCGATTCCCCCTGGATAGCCTTAATAACCGGCAGACGCACCGGATTACGGAATTTATCCATCACCGCCAGGGTACCGTAGTTAGGCGGACCCAGGCCACACACGGTTCTGCCAATCAGATCATCAAGCTTGTTAATATTTTTATCGCTGGCCGGGGCTATTACAAAATATTCCATATCACCCGGAAGGCGCGCCACCACCTCGTGCCCCAGGTGTTCAATCCGCCAAGAAATAAAATGCGGCCCGTCAAATACGATGTCGTATTTACCTTCGCGCATTTCCTTCTGATAGGCCAGCCAATTCCGCGAATTGTGGTAGACCACTTTTTTACCGAGCAATTCGGTAAGGTATTGAGCGACAGGTTCGTAGTACTGTTCCGCTTCGGTAGAATTTTCACGGGGGGGAGAAGTGAATATTAGTTCGCCTGCACCGGCTTGCGATATTATTGTTATCAACAATACACACCCTACTACACCACGATGTATTAACACCACTATCTCCCTCTAGGTTCTTATCATTAAACAACGATTGTGGGGATAAAATGTTCAGCTCAACCCCGATTCAACTACGATTCGTGCTGGGTAAAGGCAAGTTAGCAAGTAAATTAGGGGAATTCAAATGCAAAATATGTTTTCAACCAAGATTTAACAATTAAGAAACAATTATGCTTTGGACCGGCTGTGATAGAAAGCAATTTTAGCGCAGAGACTAAGGCACACGTCCACTACTGTCGCCACCTTAAACCTGCGCACTCGGGCAGGCAACCGGAACTTTTACCTTAAAAAATCGATGCAACAAATGCCTACGCACCACAAGAATTAGGGAATATTCTTTTGTTCGATCCTGCCGATAACCCGTCAGGGCGACGAGTCATCACGCACATAGGATTCGTGCAACCGCACCGGTTGAGACGCGCGTTTGCGCATACGGATGTTGAGCATTTCGACAATAACCGAAAACGCCATGGCAAAATACACGTAACCCTTGGGCATGTGATGGCCAAGGCCATCGGCGATCAGTACCACGCCCACAAGCTCCAAGAAGGTCAAGGCCAGCATTTTCACGGTCGGATGTTTCGACACAAACTGGCCGATCCTGGCCGCGAACCACATCATTAACCCCACCGAAGCGATCACCGCGGCGATCATTACCTTGACGTCTTCAACCATGCCCACCGCGGTGATGATCGAATCAAATGAAAACACGATATCGATAATAATTATTTGCAAAATAATGCCGGTCAGATTAGGTTTTACTTGGCGGGATTCCTCCCCCGCCTCGCCTTCGAGTAATTGATGGATCTCCTTGGTGCTCTTCCATAACAAGAACAACCCGCCACCGATCAAGATCAGATCCCGCCCGGAAATCGCGTGCGTGAATACACTGAATAATGGCGCCGTTAACCCCACGATCCACGCCAGGATCAACAATAATCCAATCCGCATGAACATGGCCAGGAACAGGCCCAGCCGTCGCGCGAAACCACGCGATGCGGACGGTAACCGATCGACCAGGATGGAAATAAAAATGATGTTATCGATACCCAGCACCAGTTCCAGCCCGGTTAAGGTGAAAAAGGCAATCCAGGCGTGAGGATCGGTGAATACTGCCATGGTATTTATCCTTAAAGGGATTCGACGTTATATTCCACCCGCAAACGGTGCCTGCCGCCTGCTTTAAGTACGACGACATCGTCCGCGGCGTTGGCGCTTTCCACGCACACCATGCGACGATAACCATCGGGGCCAAAATCCCCCATGCTGGCGGCTTTATCAACCCAAGGGTTCCATACCACCGTCGAGGCGCTGCCGCGTTTATGTACACGAATCCGCCGTTGCCAACCCAGATCATCAATAAGACAATCGGCCACTGACCCTAAATAAATCCGATCGGTTTCTTGGCTGAATTGTATGGCGCCGGATTGGGTCTTACGTTTACCTGCGTCGACCTTGTCGATGTAGGTACAATTTCCCAAGCCATGGATCCGCACCTGACCGACATCGCTCACGGCAAAATACGTATGCAAGGCCGCCCCGATGGTTAGCGCTGCACTGCTCGTATTGTGGGTTACCAAGTCACAGCTCAGGCGTGTCCCCACGCTAAAATGCATTTCCACGGGTGTGGTATGCGGCCACTGCTGGCGAGAAGCGTCTGACTCGATCAGCCGCATTGCCAAGTGGGTTGAACCCTCGGGCAAGGCACGCGTGGCGATCACTTCCCAGGGTACGGTACGCGCGTAACCGTGTCCTGGTAATTTACCATCAGTCGCGTGCGGACCGAACCACGGCCAGCAAATCGGTATGCCACCGCGGATCGATTTACCCTGCGCATATTTAGCCGCCGGTGACAACCACACCACCGGACGGTGTTTACGCGGTGCCCAGGTCATCAGGTGCGCCCCTTGCATGGCGATACTGGCACTGGCCAGTGGATTGGAAATTATAATGATCGGCATCGCCCCCGCCCCCATCACAAATTGTAACTGCGAACCCAATCCGAACTGTTGGTTTAGGGTGGCGATATCCGTTTGGCTCATGACAGGCTCCGGGTTAGGGTTGTTAATGCGATGCGCGATTGTAGCCTAATCATTGACTAATACAACCCGATGCCAACCAACAGAATCGTAACGTAGGTGAAGCACGGTTTGCATTGTCCCTTCTGCCTTGGGAAGGAGTAAGAATGAGTTAGAATACCGCCATGCAAACCACTATCATAGCGTCATTGCGTCATACACAGCCCGGCCGGGACGCCGAGCACATCATACGTAGCTGCGTGCATTGCGGGTTTTGTAATGCCACCTGTCCCACCTACCAGCTATTGGGCGATGAACTGGACGGCCCGCGCGGCCGCATCTATCAGATTAAACAAATCCTGGAAGGCCAGCCCGCGACAGAGCAAACCCAATTACATTTGGACCGCTGCCTGACCTGCCGCAATTGTGAAACCACCTGCCCCTCCGGTGTGCGCTACGGGAATTTGTTGGATATCGGCCGTCATTATCTTGAAGTTCACCGGCCACGCCCCCTCTGGCAACGCATCCAGCGCCGCTTGGTACTGATGTTTATTTTAAACAGTAGGCTGTTTGGCAGCGTCTTATTTATAGCGCAACGCTTGCGTGCATTGCTACCACAGTCCTGGCGCCGCGCGATCCCTGTGCCCCAACCGTGGCGGGCGTGGCCAACCCGCCAACACGCGCGCAAAATGTTACTGCTCGAAGGATGTGTGCAACCGCTGTTGGCCCCGTCGATCAACGCCGCCGCCGCCACGGTACTTAATCGTCTCGACATCCAATTGCTACGGGTTACAACCACCGGTTGTTGTGGCGCGGCCAGTCACCATACCTCGGCGACCGAATCAGGCAAGGCCCTGGCGCGACGCAATATCGACGCCTGGTGGCCGCAGGTTGAGGCCGGTGCCGAAGCCATTGTTATCACCGCCAGCGGTTGCGGCGTGCATGTTAAAGACTACGGCCGCTTGTTGGCGGCTGATCCGGCGTACGCTGACAAGGCCACACGTATCGCGCAATTAACCCGCGATATCAGTGAAATCCTCGCCACGCAATCCGCGGAGGTACTGCGGCCATTATTCAAACCCCGTGTTACGCAAACCATCGCGGTGCACACGCCCTGTACTTTGCAACACGGACAAGGCTTGCCGGACAACATCGAATCCATCCTGCGGCGTTGCGGTTACAGCCTGACGCGGTGCGAAGAATCGCACCAGTGTTGCGGATCGGCCGGCACCTATTCGCTGTTACAACCCCGCTTGGCGCGGCAATTACGTGCGCGTAAGTTACACCATTTATTGACTGATCATCCGGCCCGTATCGTTACAGCCAATATCGGCTGCTTGAGTCATTTAGCCGCCGGAACGGATACTCCGGTCAATCATTGGATAGAACTGCTGGCGGAATCGGTTTATGCGACCCCGGCCTAATTTATTTAACAAAAATACACCCCAATCCAAAACCTCTCCGCCGGTGCTGTTGGTGATTGCAAACCCGGCTGGTGCTGGTGACTTTAGAATAAAGCATAGGTGGTATAAAAATGGTTACTCTTCCATACCTGGAGTTAGATAATATTGTTGTTCAATATACGGATCGGGGTGACGTCGAAAATGATGTTTGAGCAAGGTGATGGGTACGATCAACGGCACCTCACCGCATTGATAACGGCGGATCGTCTCCAGCATTTCCTGTTTATCGGTGTCATCCAGGTAAGACTTTAAGTAACCTAACAGCTGTTGCAACACATGGGCATGTTGTTTTGGCGTGGCGATACGCTTGAGCGCGGTCATGAGCTCGAGAATATAGGCATCGGCTTGTTCGTCTAGTTTGGTTTTAGTCATCCCCGCCGCCAACCGGCTGAGTTTCTTATAGGCGCGCGGGTGGTGGGCCAGTACGATACACGTGTGCCGGTGATGGAAATCCAGCAGCTTAGCGGCGGATATCCGACTCGCCCGCATATTCCGCCAGCGATGTAATACCCATACTCGCTGAATAAAATTCTCCCGCAACTCCGGATCACCGAGCCGGTCTTCTTGTTCACAGGGGATCAGCGGTTGTTGCGCCATGAAGGCCCGGGCATAAATCCCCTGCCCGGCTTTGCGCGCGATACCCTGACGATTATAAATCTTGACACGTCCCATACCGCAGCTGGGCGAGGCATGTTTGAAGATATAACCGCATAAATACCTTAATTCACGCGCTTGTTGCTGGCCGTAGGCATGCAGTTGATCGGTGACGTCCAGCGTTACCGTATGTACTCCGACCGCGCGCGGCGCGGTTGTACCGCCGACTAAGCGGATGGGCTCGCGCGGCACGCCTAAACCGATGGCCACCTCAGGACACACGGCAACAAAATCAAAATACCGGCTCAGGGTACCGGTGATGTAAGGATCGTGTTTGTGGCCGGCGTCGAAGCGCACTTTATCCCCCAGCAAACACTGGCTGATGCCCACAGGAATACGTTGGAATATTGGAATCCGGGGAGGGGTAGGCATGCGCGAGTCGCCATTAAAAAAGGCAGTGGTACAGTGTACCACCGCCAATCGCTCACTACTTTAATACTGCAGACAAAAACCCATCTTCTGTAACGGGTATTACCGATCCATGACAGAAGACGGTGGGGGGATGTACACACTAGACAGCCTGGACAGTAACAACCTTACCGCCCAAGCGATAAAAATGCCCGCGACAACCGTTACGAAGTGGCTGACGGTGATCTTAAAGAAGTATTCCGATGGCTGAAAACCTGATAACGAGTAATATTAAACCCAGGGGTGTGGTTTTAAATATTTCTCATACAACTCGGCTTCTTTGCTACCGGCTTCGGGCCGCCAGTCATAGCGCCAGGTGACAATCGGGGGTAAGGACATCAGAATCGATTCGGTGCGACCGCCGGTTTGTAAACCGAACAGGGTGCCACGATCGTACACCAGATTAAATTCCACGTAGCGGCCGCGGCGGTAGAGCTGAAATTCGCGTTCGCGCACGCCGTACGCCAGCTGCTTGCGGCGCGCAACCAGGGGTTGATACGCCGGAATATAATGATCACCGACGCTGCGGAAGAACGCGAACGACTGGTCAAACCCCCAGTGATTGAGATCATCAAAAAACAATCCGCCGATACCGCGCGGCTCGTTGCGGTGTTTGATATGGAAATAGTCGTCACACCATTGTTTAAACCGCGGATAAACCTCCGCGCCAAACGGATCACAGGCGTGTTTGGCGGTGCGGTGCCAATGCACACAGTCCTCGTCAAATCCGTAATACGGCGTGAGATCAAATCCGCCGCCGAACCACCAGATCGGATCGGCCGCGGGTTTCTCGGCGATAAAAAACCGCACGTTGGCGTGCGAGGTGGGAACATACGGGTTGCGTGGATGGATCACCAACGATACCCCCAGCGCGCTGAACGCGCGCCCCGCCAACTCAGGCCGGTGCGCCGTCGCCGAGGCCGGCATGTCTGCACCGTACACGTGGGAAAAATTTACCCCGGCTTTTTCAAATACAGCGCCTTCTTCCAACACCCGCGAACGGCCGCCACCGCCGCCGGGCCGCTGCCAACTGTCTTCGAGAAAGGTTTTTTGGCCGTCTTCCTGGGCCAAGGTCTCGCAAATCCGATCCTGCAGATTCAATAAATAGATTTTTACCGCTTCAACATTAACGTCCATTGGTCACCGCTAAATTGTTATACATGTTTACCTATGCCTATGACAACATAGGCAGATGAAATCGTTGAGGGATTTATTATAAGGCTTTTCTAGCCGCAACGCAGCACACTGTTGGTCAGAACATCGCGGATTTCGCTGGGCCGCGCGTTGCGATCAACGTCACCCGACACAATCCAGTCTATTCCACTGGGGAATTGCGCCCGCACCTCGTCCACGGTTCGTGCCGGCGGCTGTGCGGCGATATTAGCGCTGCTGGAGACGATCGCCGCGGCAAACCCATCACACAAGGCCCGCGCCACGGGATGCGCGGTGACGCGTACTGCAATGGTGGAATGATCACCGCGCAGCGCAGTAGAAACCGTAGGCTTGGCAGGAAACACCCAGGTCACGGGGCCGGGCCAGGTCGGTAATACCCGCTGCCATTGGGCGTCGGTCACCGCTGCCGTATAGGGCCGCAGCTGTTCGAGCGTGGCGGCAATCAGAATCAACCCTTTATGCAGCGGTCGCTGCTTGAGGACTACTAAGCGCCGCACGGCGGCTTCATTGCGTGGATCACAGCCCAAGCCGTACACCGCCTCGGTGGGATAGGCAATGATCCCACCGTCCCTGAGCACCTCGATGGCCGGTTGTAGTGTATCTTCAAGCATCAGAAAAATTGTTTGCGGGTAGTCTTTGCGGTATGTCCGCGGAACTTAAACTATAACGCGCGTGTTGTTCAATATTCAGTAGCATCACTCGCAGCGGCCTTGCGTGCCGCCGTGGCGTTTTACTTCGACAACCCGCCGCGGCGTGTGGGCGCGAAGATTTTTACTCGGCCGCGTCGGCGGCGGTGGAGGTATCGATCTCCACCGGTTCACTGTAGCCGCATTCTTCTTGCGGACAGGCTTTACTGGCGCCGCTGCGTTTGGTCACCTTTAAGGTTAACATCGGCCACTGACACTGCGGGCAGGGTTCGTTAAGCGGTTCATTCCACACCGCGTAGGTGCAATCCGGATACCGTTCGCAGGAATAAAATATTTTGCCGCGCCGCGATTTACGTTGCAGCATCTTGCCTTGTTTGCACACCGGGCAATCGATGCCGGTGTTGGCGGGTTTCTCAATCGGTTCAATAAAGGTGCAGTTGGGATAACCGCTGCAGCCGATAAATTGCCCGTATTTACCGTAACGCACGACTAAATCGGATTGGCATTGCGGGCACTTACGGCCTTCGACGATCTGTTGGGTGTGTTCCGGGGTCTCTTTTAAATTACGCGTGTAATCGCAGTCCGGATAGGCGGTACAGCCGATGAAACGGCCGCGCCGCCCCAGGCGGATGGACAGTGGCTTGCCACATTTGGGACAGGGTTCGTCCATCGCCTCGTGGGTAACGTCTTTGCGGTCGACGTTTTTTTCTTTATCCTCGACCAGCTCTTTAAACGGCTTCCAGAATTTGGCCATCACCGGTTGCCAATCTTCATCACCACGGGAAATCGCGTCGAGTTCGTCTTCCATCCGCGCGGTAAAATCATAATCGACATAAGTGGTGAAATGATTGGTGAGAAATTTATTGACGATCCGCCCCACGTCAGTGGGAATAAACCGTTTTTTATCCAAGGTCACGTATTCACGTTGCTGTAAGGTGGAAATAATGGTCGCATAGGTCGACGGTCGGCCGATACCGTGTTCTTCCAGCGACTTGACCAAGGACGCCTCGGAATAACGCGGCGGCGGCTCGGTAAAATGTTGTTCGGGCTTGACCGCGACCAACGTCACCACATCGCCTTTTTCCATCGGCGGCAAGATACGTTGCTCTTCATCCTCGGCCGCCGCCTTACCCTCATCCGCGCTTTCTTGGTAGACGCTCATAAACCCGGGGCTGACGATAGTGGACCCGTTGGCGCGAAACACGTGTTTATCCCCGGCATGCAAATCCACCGAGACGGTATCGAGGGTGGCGTGGACCATCTGACAGGCCACGGTCCGTTTCCAGATGAGATCGTATAACCGGTACTGGTCTTTGCTGAGGTGGTCCTTGATCGGCTCCGGCTCGTGACGCACCGACGTGGGTCGGATCGCCTCGTGGGCTTCTTGGGCATTCTTGGCCTTGGTTTTATACACCCGCGCGGCCTCGGGCAGATTTTCATTACCGAAGCGCTCGGAAATATAACCGCGGATTTCCTCAATCGCCTCGTTCGCCAGGTTCACCGAATCGGTACGCATATAGGAGATCAAGCCGACGGTCTCGCCCCCGATATCAATACCTTCATATAATTGCTGGGCCACGGTCATGGTTTTCTTGGCGGAAAATCCCAGTTTACGCGCGGCCTCCTGTTGCATGGTCGAGGTGGTAAACGGCGCGGACGGATTACGTTTGCGTTGCTTTTTCTCGACATGGCTGACCCGCAATTTACCGTTGGCCGCCTGCAAGATCGAGCTTTGCGCTTGATCGGCCTGTTGCTGGTTGGTGAGGGTGAACTGTTCTACCTTGACCCCATCGAGCTGGTTGAGCTTGGCAATAAACGCGGTGCCTTGCTGATCGGCTTCGGCTTGGATGGTCCAATATTCTTGCGGTTTGAAGGCTTCGATCTCCAACTCGCGCTCGACGATCAAACGCAGCGCCGGACTTTGTACCCGCCCAGCGGATAAGCCACGGCGGATTTTTTTCCATAACAACGGTGAGAGATTGAATCCCACCAGATAATCCAAGGCACGACGCGCCAGTTGCGCATGGATGAGATCGTGTGATAATTCCCGTGGCTGTTGGATCGCCTCTTGCACCGCACGTTTGGTGATCTCATTGAAGGTAACACGCCCAACGGTTTTGTCCTTGAGTGCGCCACGATCTTGCAAGATTTCATACAAATGCCAAGAGATGGCTTCACCTTCGCGATCCGGGTCAGTCGCCAGAAACAGCGCGTCAGCCTTTTTTAGCGCTTTGGCAATCGCATCGACGTGTTTCTCATTTTTTTCGATCAGTTGGTATTTCATCGCAAAATCTTGTTCGGGATCAACCGCGCCTTCCTTGGGCAACAAATCCCGCACGTGGCCGTACGAGGCCAGCACCTCAAAATCTTTACCGAGATATTTCTTGATGGTTTTGGCCTTGGCAGGCGATTCAACGATGACCAGATTTTTTCCCATGTCATTCCTGAAATTAATGCTGTTACCTAAAACGGAAAATGCCCGCGATAGCGGGCATGGATGCATTCATGGTAGCGGATCACTTCAATGAATGCTACCCGCGCTGTGTTCGAAAACATAATCTTCCATCCAAGCGTACGCCTCTTCACGGCCGGGTTGATTGAATAACACCATCAACACCACCCACTTGAGGTGGTCCAGATCCACATCCTCGCTATCCAGCGCCATGACGCGATCGATCACCACTTCGCGGCTGGTCAGATCCAGCACCCCGGTGTTTTCCAAGAACGTCAGAAAACCGCGCGACTCGACATCCAATTTATCGATCTCCGCTTGGGTATAGATACGCATCGGAATACGTTTACCCGGTGGCGGTGTGTGCGGCTCGCCCTGCAAGGCGGCCAACCCTTCCAGCCAGGTAAACGCCTTGCTGATCTGCAGCTGCGCAAACCCGGCCTTTTGCAACTCCGTGCGCAGCGAGGCCTCGTCCTTAGCGGTATCGAGATCTTCAGTCATGTAATTCTCAAACAAATACATCAACACATCGAGAATATTTTCTTTCATTACCCACCCTTTAAATGCACCCGGCAGTAACTACCCGCTGCGGTCATCACAACCTTGCCCTGTAACTCCAGTTGCAACAGAATGGAACAAACCGCGTCCGGCGTCAATCCACTGCGTGCAATGATGTGATCAACAGCGGTGGGGGCGGCATCCACACCGGCCAGCACCACGGCGCTGGGAGTGGTTGCATCAGCCACCGCCGGCGACGGTGCAGCCGCCGCGTAACCCCCGGAATTGTCAGCAAAAGTCGCGGGGAAATCTTCGAGTATATCCGCGCGGGACTCGACCAATTTAGCCCCCTGGCGAAGTAGCTCATGACAACCCTTGGCCTGGGGATTGTGGATCGATCCGGGGATGGCATACACCTCCCGACCCTGATCCAAGGCATGGCGTGCGGTGATCAGCGAGCCGCTTTGACGTGTCGCCTCGACAACCAATACCCCGCGACTTAATCCACTGATAAGCCGGTTACGGCGCGGGAAGTTACCCGCCAAGGGAGGAGTTCCCAGCGGAAACTCCGATACCACCGCGCCGCCCTGGGCGAGTATTTTTTCCAGCAAACCACGATGGTAGGCGGGGTACACCCGATCCGCGCCTGTGCCGCACACCGCGATCGTAGTACCCCCTGCGTGTAACGCCCCTTGGTGCGCGGCCGCGTCGATGCCGTACGCCAATCCACTGGTGATCGTGATACCGGTACGCGCCAGCTCCTCTGCAAAGGCCTGGGCGTTTTCGGCACCGATAGGCGTGGGATGGCGGCTACCTACCACGGCCAGCTGGGTTTGATTCAAAACTTTGGGATCGCCGCGCACATACAGCAGCGGGGGTGGATCGCTGATCTGCCGTAGTAAATAAGGATACTCGGGATCCTGCAGGGTAATAACATGGGTTAAAGGTTGCTGCAACCACACCAATACCGTCTCCAGCCGAGCTGCGTCTGGGTGATGTAGGTTTTGAATCGAACTGGCGGACAACCCCAGCGCACGCAGCTGTGTGGCGGAAGCGGTCGCAATCGCGCGGGGATGCGGGAAAATCTCTAATAAGCGCAGTACCGTCGCGGGCCCGATGCCCTCAGCGAGGCTCAATGCGAGCCATGCGGATAGATTGTGGCGGTCCATGCCTTGCTCCTTGAAAGTCCACTTCCTATTTGGACGGCATCCATCATGCTACCAGGACTAAGGCATCGCAACAGTACCGTGCAAAATCAGAAAATGCCTACGGGTTTGCAACCCGGTCGAATACGCGCATTTCACGCTCGGCTTCCATCACCAAGGCAAAACTCAGCTTACGGTAGGCACGGATCACCATTAAAACCCCGGCACGTTCATCGGGCAGGGTGATCTTGCCACTAAAAAACGCGCCATGGGGATCGCGCACCTGGATCCCTGACTGGTACACTTCTAAAATATGGCCGGCCTCCAGGCCCTGTTCCTCGCCGCGGTTGATCACCACCATATTATATTGACCGATCCGGCTCACCCCTTGGTATACCGAAATGATTTGTCCGCTGATTTTCTGGCGCGGCAGGCGCGGAAAAAAATTCACATCCAACTCGGTTTTTTCGATGGGCACCAGGTAGTCCCCGTCGATCACTTCTTGACGCCCCTTGTTGATCACCAGCGTGGAGGGAGAACCAATCTTGACCAAGGTTGCCTCGGAAAGATAAACCCCTTCTTGTCCCAGGAACTCACCGGTTTCCGGATCTTCGTAACGCTGGCCGGCGCGGACCACGGCAAATGATCCTACGGTGGTGTGTTCCAGCCCGGTGGCGTAGACCCGCGCGCCGTTCGATGTCGCCAGGTGCTCTTCCATGCTGGAGACAATGTAGGGGGCTTGATCCAAAGTATCTTCGCCGAGCAAATAAGGGCGGCTTAAAAACGCGGCAATCGCGTCCTTGGGCAAACTATTAATGGCTTTGCTTAATTTTTCAACCCGTGCGTGCGGTGTGAGCTTGACCAGGGGCAGTTCAGATCGGCCTGCTGCCGGTGGAGGGACGGATTTCCCCTTGGGTAATTCCGTGCCTTCCAGCACTAATACCGGTTTACCGTCAACGTAGTGCAGGGCAATCACATCGCCCGGATATATTAGGTGTGGATTGCGGATCTTGGGATTAACCTGCCAGACCTCGGGCCATAACCAGGGATCTTTGAGAAAATGGGCCGCGATTCCCCAGAGGGTATCGCCTTTTTTGACCACATAGCGGTTGGCCACCCCGTCCCGAACTTGCACCGCGCTTTCCGGCGGTTTTGCGCTATTGTCGGGAGTCGTTGACGTAGGAAGGGGGCTAGGAGTCTCCGCCGCGGGGGTGGAGGCGGGGGTAGGTGCTGCCAACTCAGGTTCGGGGAATACCGTGCTGGGCTCATTGCTTGCCGGTGTTGCCGCCGCCGCGGTCGGGGTAGTCACCGGGCTGTCTGTCGGCGCATCGGCGGCCGTGGCTATCCCCGGCCCAGATGCCACGCTCAGTACCACAGCCATGATGAATACAAGCTGCCAATGGAATACGATTTTCGCTATCATGTGTCGACCTTCACCAGGAAAAGATATTGAATTACAACGTCCCTATATCGTGTAGTATCATAATGTTAGCAGCTTTTTCTATTCTTGTACTATAAATGTCGAAGCAAGCCCTATGGCGGTATTAACTATATTGCATTATCCCGATGAGCGACTGCGAACCCGCGCGCAACCCGTGGTCGCAGTGGACGCCCGCATCCGCCAATTGGTGGACGATATGTTCGAGACCATGTACGCCGCCCCGGGCATAGGTCTGGCGGCAACCCAGGTGGACGTGCACCAACAGGTGATCGTGATGGACGTTTCTGAACAACGAAATCAACCACTTACTTTTATTAACCCGGAAATCGTCCACCACGATGGGGAGCAGGAATACGAAGAAGGCTGCCTCTCCGTGCCGGGTTTTTATGAGCCCGTTGCCCGGGCCGCGCAGATCCGGGTGCGGGCATTGGATCGCGAAGGAACCCCCTTTGAGCTGGACGGCGCGGAGCTTCTCGCCGTGTGTATCCAGCACGAAATGGATCACCTGGAAGGCAAATTGTTCGTGGATTATATCTCGCAACTCAAACGCACGCGGATCCGCAAAAAACTCGAGAAACAGCAAAAACACATCGCATTGTAACCGGCTGTTGATCCCCCCAACCCTTCCGTGCACAGGGCAACCACGCGGCAACCCCCCATGAATCACACCCCCGCTCCCCTGAAAATTATCTTTGCCGGCACGCCCGAATTCGCCGCAGTGGCGCTGCAAGCCTTGATCGATACTGCCCAACCGATCGTGGCGGTATACACCCAACCCGATCGGCCGGCCGGGCGTGGCCGTCAACTCACCCCCAGCCCGGTAAAACAATTAGCCCAGCAACACCGGATTGCCGTGGAACAACCCCCCACGCTTACCTCCGCCACGGCCCACACCCAACTGGCCGGTTACCACGCCGATGTCCTGATCGTCGCGGCCTACGGGTTGATCTTACCCCGCGCGGTATTGGCGCTACCAAAATACGGCTGCCTCAATATCCACGCCTCCTTGCTGCCCCGCTGGCGTGGTGCGGCGCCAATTCAACGCGCGATCCTCGCCGGAGATGACGTTACAGGTATTACGATCATGCAGATGGACGAAGGTTTGGATACCGGTGCGATGCTCCTGAAGCGGGAATTACCCATTGGCCAGCACGAAACTGCCGGAGAATTGCACGATCGCCTAGCCCGTTTGGGAGCACAGTGTTTACTCGAAACCTTAACCCAACTGCAGCATAGCCAATGGGTTCCACAACCCCAGGATCAGCAACAGGTCTGTTATGCCAAAAAACTTGCCAAGACTGAAGCCACGATTGACTGGACACAATCCGCGCTACAAATCGACCGCGCCGTGCGGGCC
This sequence comes from Gammaproteobacteria bacterium, assembly GCA_016194635.1. Classification (GTDB taxonomy): domain Bacteria; phylum Pseudomonadota; class Gammaproteobacteria; order UBA6429; family Thiohalophilaceae; genus JACQBC01. The sequence continues at coordinate 80,718 of JACQBC010000027.1, forward strand.
TTTAATCCCTGGCCGGTGGCGCAAACCCGGCTTTCAGATCAGGTCTTACGTATCTGGCAAGCCACCGTGCAAGCAACTACAGCCACGGCAACGCCGGGGACCATCGTCCACAGTGACAAACACGGCATCGACGTAGCCTGTGGGTCAGGCATACTACGTTTACTGCGTTGTCAATTGCCCGGCGCCAAACCCCTGGCGGTGCCCGAACTATTGAACGGCCATGGCGCCTTGTTCGCCGCCGGACAGCGCTTGCAATGAATCCGCGCGTTATCAGTAGCCAGGTGCTGGACGCGGTGTTACACCACGGCATTGCGCTGAATGACAGCTTGACAACCCATCTCGCCGCGCAACCCGCCCGCGAACACGCTTTTATCCAAGCCCTGTGTTATGGCGTATTGCGCGACTGGCCGCGTCCGCAAGTGATCTTGGATCAGTTATTAGAAAAACCGTTGCGCCGCGATGCCGGGCTGTTAGAGTGTTTATTGCTCGGCGGTATTTACGAACTGCGCCAGATGGACACCGCGGCCTATGCCGCGGTATCCCAAACCGTCGAGGCCAGCAGTGCCTTACAGTTTCGCTGGGCACGCGGTTTAGTCAATGCCGTATTACGCAACCTGCAACGCCAAGGGCCACAACTCGAATCGCACTTGAATCAATCCAGCGAGGCCCGCTACGCCCATCCAAGTTGGCTACTTGAACCACTGCAGCGTGATTGGCCCGCACATTGGCACGCTATCGTGGCCGCCAATAATACCCAGGCGCCAATGGTGTTACGCGTGAATCAACTCCAGCAATCACGCGCGGCCTATCTCACCAAACTTGTCCAACAACAGCGCCCGGCACAGGTTACACCCCACAGCGCCACTGGTATCCGCTTGCTACACGCCTGTGACGTCAATGAACTGCCTGGTTTTAATCAGGGCGAGGTCAGTGTTCAGGACACGGCCGCGCAATTGGTCGCGCCGTTGCTACACCCCCAACCCGGCGAGCGCATTCTGGATGCCTGTGCCGCACCGGGGGGTAAAACCCTACACCTGTTAGAACTGCAGCCGCGGTTGCACCAGCTGGTCGCGCTCGATAACGACGCCGCACGGCTGCAACGCGTCGAGGCCAACCTGCGCCGCGCCGGACTGTCCGCAACCCTGGTGCAGGGGGACGCGGCCGATCCCACTCTATGGTGGGATCGGCGTCCGTTTGATCGGATCTTGATCGACGCCCCTTGCAGCGCCACGGGGGTCATCCGGCGCCATCCCGATATAAAAGTCTTGCGCCGCGCCAGTGACCTCGCGAAGTTAGCCGAGCAGCAGCAACAAATCTTGCAAGCGCTCTGGCCCTTACTCAGCCCCGGCGGTATGCTTGTTTACAGCACCTGTTCGGTTCTGACGCAGGAAAACGACGCGCCGCTGGAGAAGTTCCTGGCCACACACGCGGATGCGACGTTGGATCCGATTCGTGCTGAGTGGGGTCACCCCACCCGCGTGGGTCGTCAGTTGCTGCCCGGTGAAGACGATATGGATGGCTTTTATTATGCGCGTTTACAAAAATTGGCCTAAGTCGCCCTGGCGACTGACCTGGGTAGTGTTGTTGTTGCTGTCCTGCCCAGCCACCTGGGCCAATGGTTTTACCATCCGATCGGTCGACACTCGCCTGGCCGACAAGGTGTATCAACTCAATGCCGAGATCAATTACCAGCTATCGGGACGGGTCATCGAGGCTCTACAAAATGGCGTGCCCATTGTGATCATGCTGGATATTAAAGTCGAAAAACACCGTTCGTGGTGGCTCAATAAAACCGTCGCCGAACTCAAACAAGGCTATATGTTGCTGTACCACGCCTTAAGCGCGAAATACATCCTTAATAATCTTAACAGCGGCGTGCAACAAGATTTCAGTCACATCGAGGATGCGATTGATAACCTGGAACATGTCGACAACCTGCCCATCATTGATGCTAAGCTGGTCGACGCCAAGGCGCATTATGCGGTAAAAATACGTACTTATTTGGATCTGGATTCCTTACCCGCACCGGTACGTCCGCTGGCGTATTTATCCCCCAACTGGCGCCTGGAAAGCGACTGGTACCAATGGCCACTGCAAAATTAAAAAAGTTTCAGGGCGGCCCCCTGCCGATCATCACCTTGCTGGTGCTGTTGCTGGCGTCGTTGGGGATCATGGGCGACGCGATGCACAGCTCCACCCAGTTCGGGCAGCTCTACACGGCATTACTGATTATCAATATTGTCGCCATCGTGATCCTGATTGGATTGATTGTCCGCAACCTCTACGAGTTGCAACGTCAATGGCGCCAGCAAGTCACCGGCTCGCGCCTGACCGCGCGATTAATAGTATTACTCGCGGCCTTATCGGTCACGCCGGTATCGGTGGTGTACTATTTTTCGCTGGATTTTCTAAAACGCGGGATCGACAGTTGGTTCGATGTGCAGGTGGAACGCGCCTTAAAAGACGCCTTGGAATTGAGCCAATCCTCCTTATCGGTACGAATGCGTGAGTTACTCAAACAAACCAAGGCCCAGAGTTATGAATTATCCATGGCCAACAATGAAATGGCGGCCCTGTTGTTACACGATTTGCGGATTCGCTTGGACGCCAGCGAACTGACCTTGTTTGGACAAAATGGCCAGATCCTCGCGGTCAGCACCGACGAAGCCAGCCGCTTATTACCCACGCGCTTGGAAGAATCGGTTTATACCCGCCTACGCCAAGAGCAGGAATACACCGAGCTGGCGCCGATCGCCGACAGTGGATTCTTCATCCGCATTGTTATTTTAATTCCCAGCAGCGACCCGGTCGGGGAGTCGCGGATTTTACACGGCATGTTCCCGGTGACAAAGCGGATTAATACCCTGGCAAAAAGCGTGGAAGAAGCCTATTCCCGCTACCGTGAACTCGGCTATCTGCGCATCCCCTTGAAGACAACTTTTATCTTGACCCTGTCATTAATCTTATTATTAGCCTTGTTGATCTCGATCTGGATGGCGTTTTATTTCGCCCGCCGCCTGGTACAACCGATCGCCGACCTGGTCGATGGCACCCGCGCGGTGGCCGACGGCAATTACACCACGCAATTACCCCTGCCGGGTAAGGACGAATTGGGAATATTGGTACGATCCTTTAACGACATGACCCAAAAGATCGCCCTGGTCACCGACGAGGCCAAACGCGGTCAACTGCAACTGGCCGAACAACACGCCTACCTGGACGTGGTGTTGACCCATTTGTCTTCCGGAGTAATCACCTTACATCAGGACCGCCGACTTTACACCGGTAACGCCGCCGCCAGTCAAATCCTGGGGCTAAGCCTGCAACCTTATGTCGGCCATTCGTTGGATAAATTGATCCACGAACACCCCCAGAGCTTGTTATTCGTTGATACAATTTACGCCCACTTGGACAATCACGAAGCCGAATGGCGCGAAGAATTAACCTTATTTAATCCCGGCGGACGCCAGGTGTTATTATGCCGCGGCAGTGTCTTACCCGGCACGGGTGAAAAACTGGGTGGCTTTGTGATTGTGTTTGACGATATCACCAATTTAATTCAGGCGCAGCGCAATGCGGCCTGGGGTGAGGTCGCGCGCCGTCTGGCGCACGAAATTAAAAATCCCCTAACGCCGATCCAACTGTCCGCCGAACGTCTGCGGCATAAATATTTAAATAAAATGGACGCGGTGGATCGCGAGGTATTGGACCGCGCCACCCACACCATTGTGCAGCAAGTGGAAACCTTAAAAGAGATGATCAAGGCGTTTTCCGATTATGCGCGGATGCCGCATCTGCAACTCCAACCACTCAATATCAACACCCTGATCCGAGAAGTATTAGAGCTTTACCGTCATGACCCCCAGCATTGCCAAATTCAATTACACCTCGACCCCAGCACACCGTTGATCGAGGCGGACGATGGCCGTCTGCGCCAATTGATCCACAACCTGGTAAAAAACGCCTTGGAAGCGATGGTGGCACAACCCCAGGCGCAATTATCCATATCGACGTTATGCCTGGAAAAAGAGGCCTGCCGGTTTATCGAATTGCGGGTACGGGACAACGGTCCTGGTATTCCCGATGATTTAGTCGGACAAATCTTTGAACCCTACATCACCACCAAACCCAAGGGCACAGGTTTGGGTTTGGCGATTGTCAAAAAAATCGTTGAAGAACACGGCGGGATGATTTGGGCGGAAAACACCGAGGGTGGTGGCGCCTGCATGATCATTCGTTTGCCGGTCAATAAACAACACGCCGGATCATCACACGAACCGCTGTCCACGGGAAAATCCAATGCAGCCGCATAAACATGACACGCTTTTAAATTCCGAGCAACCCTCCTCCGTCACGCCGCCGCATATATTGGTAGTGGACGACGAGCCGGAAATACGCCGACTTCTCAAAGAAATTTTGGAAGACGAAGGCTACGTGGTTAATGTTGCCGAACACGCGCAGGCCGCGCGCGAGGCCCACCGTCAACGTCGGCCTGATCTGGTGTTGCTGGATATCTGGATGCCGGATATCGACGGTATCACGTTATTAAAAGAATGGTCGGACAGCGATCGTGGCCTGCCCATGCCGGTGATCATGATGTCTGGCCACGGCACGGTGGAAACCGCCGTCGAGGCAACCCGTTTAGGCGCCTATGATTTTATCGAAAAACCCCTGTCACTGGCCAAATTATTGTTGACGGTGGAACACGCGATTAAAAACGAGCAGTTGCGCCGCGAGAACCTACAGCTACGTCGCCTAAGTCATTTGCCCAACGAGCCGATTGGTAGAAGCCCCGTCATGCAACGCCTGCGCGAACAGATCCGGCGCATCGCGCAGCACGATACCTGGGTGTGGTTAAGCGGCGAATCAGGCAGCGGTTTGAATATATGTGCGCATTATCTACATCAATGCAGCCCACAACGGCAGCGTCCGTTCGTCGAGATCAATGTCGCATCGCTGCGCAGCGATACCGTGTTACAAGATCTATTCGGCATCGAGGCTCCCGATAAAGTACACTATGGTTTATTGGAACAGGCCAACGGTGGCACGCTATTTTTAAGCGACATCGGTGATATGGATATGACCACCCAGGCGAAACTGAATTCGGCGCTGGAAACCCGCCGTTTTCAACGGATCGGCGGCGATACCCAGGTCCCGCTGCAAGTGCGGGTAATCGCCGCCACCCACTATAATCTAGAGCAAGCCATTAGCGCCGGGCGGTTTCGCAGCGATCTGTATTATCAATTAAACATCGTGCCGATCCAAGTCCCACCGCTGCGCGATCACCGCGAAGACGTGCCCGAATTATTGCAATATTACATCAGTGTGTTCGTCGATCAGGGTGAATTACCCTATCGCAGGTTCTCACTGGCCGCGCAGAATCGATTGCGCAATCATAGCTGGCCGGGAAATATCCGCGAATTGAGCAATCTGGTACAACGGTTGTTGATCGTCGGCAGCGGACCGGAAATTAGCTTGGAAGAGGTGGAACAGGCGTTGGGTCAGCGCAGTGAAGTCCCTTTTATAACACCCGGTATGTTGCCGGGGTTTGAACTACCGCTGCGCGAGGCGCGTGAGCAGTACGAACGCGCTTATTTAGAACACCAGTTACGGCTCCACGGTGGCAAGGTCGGCAAGATCGCCACGATTGTTGGCTTGGAACGTACCCATTTATATCGCAAATTACGCGCCTTAGGTCTAGACCCTAAGAATATTGATGACGATGAATAATCCTATCGAACAATTTTCTAAACTAGCCTGGTGCAGGATAGACGTTGGTTGTTGTCAGGTTGTTCCGTGCAGGTGACCGTCGGCGACAGGGATGTCGCCGTCGAGCGTACAGGGAAGTATTTACAGCGAGTCACCTGCACGGAACAACCTGACAACAACCAACAGCAGCCAACATCACCACGAACGATAATCTTGATTTTGAATTTGACAGCGAGAACCGGAATTGACCTGAGGAGCGCACTATGCCAATTATCGAGAACTTTGAAAAATTGCTGGCGGCAGGCCAAGACAGTGCCTTGCTACGTTTTAGTCTAGGCCAGGCTTATCTTAATAAGAATCAGTATGACAAAGCGATTGAACACCTGCGTCGGGCCACGCAACACGACATAAATTATTCCGCCGCGTGGAAGTTGCTGGGTAAGGCGCTGGCGGCGGCGAATCAAATCACCGAAGCGCTGAAAACGTATCAACAAGGGATAGAAATTGCTGAAGCCAAAGGAGATGTACAAGCGGCGAAAGAGATGAAGGTGTTTTTGAAGCGCCTACAAAAGACCCCGCCGGTTACGGGTTAATTTCGAGTTCGTTATCGTTTGGGATAGCCAAACTTTTACAATCACCGACTGAGTCATAATCCGCTTTCGTGGCTGTAACCCAATATTGTTCTCCCAAAAATTTAAAGAAATAGCGCTTGTCAACATGTTTGGCATAGTGTGGCTGCACTATGGTTTTCAAAACACCTGATTGTTCCTGGAATATTCTTTGTAGATAATAAATATACAAATCCTTGCTGCAAATCTTCAACTCTTTTGGCACACCATTCTCATGCTCCCAGTAAATTCGCCCAGGTGAAAGTGTAAAGCTGTAATGATAGGAATGTGACGTACCGTATTTAATACCGCTGATCAGACCTTTATAAATCGTATCTGAGTTAATTTTCTTTACCCGTATGGCATATCCGTCCATACTTTCAGACACATACACTTGTTCAAACTCTTCTGTATGACAGCTACAACCTTCTGCGCCGATCGCGATCGCCAGATTTAATAGCGATGTTTTTATAATATTTTCCAACGTTTGAATCCCCGCTAAAACCGATCGTACAGTATCACACTTTACCCAATCGCAGGCCCATCATTAAATTCCACCAGAGGCGGCGCTTAGCTAACTAGAATATCTAAAAATTGTAAATCGATTTTTCCAGCAAACACAGGACGACACCAGAAATATGCCTGAGTCACAGGCCGCGTAAAGCTAAATAAACGGGGCACCCCCAGATCGAGTGGGTCATTTGTATACACTTACCTTCCCCGCTTGCTCCCCTCGCCAGAGATGCACGATGAACCAAGACTAATTTCCTTAACCCGCCGTGGGTCAAGAGCGTTGCCAGCACGCTGCCCAGCGCATCGCTGAGGTAGGTGCGGTTGCCCTGGCCGCCGTAGCGGGCCAGCACTTCGTCTATGCGCAGGCCGGTTACATAGGTCGTGCCGATACCGGGGCCCTGCCATTCCGCGATGGCTTGGTCGCCGTCGTACAGGAAGGCCGTGGTCAGCCCGTTAACCGTTTTACCGATGCGTCGGCCAAACGCATCGTAGATAAAACTCGCCGTGCCGTTGGGGCCGCGGATACCGGTCAATTGGTTTTGGGCGTTCCAGGTGTAATTAACGGGGCCCTGTGCGGTTTGCCGGCTCAGCAAATTGCCGTTGGCGTCATACGTCAAGGGATAGCCGTTGTAGGTCAACAGCCGGTTGTTGGCATCGTAAGTGTAACTAACCGCGTCCAGCACCGTGGCGTTGGAAATAATTTCACCTCTTGCATTCAACGAACTAAGCAATGCATACATATTTTCCACTAGAGTCTTCTGGCGCGGGTATCTAGGCTTATCCCTAAAATGTTTTAATATCTTTGAATAAAAACTGCTTGTATCCGTTTTTAGGTTTATGTCACTGATGTCTATTATTCGAATAGCCGAGTACCCATCTAAACGAATCGCATCTGACATACAATGCATTAATAAAAGACTGTAGGCCGCCGTGTAAGCTGTGACGTCATTTTACGGGCATTGGTCTCGTGGCGTAAAAGGCTTAGGTGCCTCTCCAAATAGTTCTGGTGCTCCTTCGCGTGCCTTTTTCTCAAAAGCTAATTTGCAGACAGGGTTTGCTAAACAATTTTTCGCTATATCAAAACTACTTGTAGCGGATAACTCTGATCGACATGTGGCACTTTCGTACTTTCCCACTTTAATGTTTAACATGATATTTCTAAATGAAACATAATCAGCTAATGCTACATTAGCCTCGGCGTACTCAAGTACCTGGGTATAAAAATCTTTACTTGATAATCGCCCCGTCACCAAACCACCAAGAAAAAATAACCCATTACTCACTAGAATAATTACTAGCCATACAACTTTACTTTTATTGATTTTCATAGTTACAACCCTGGTAGAGTTCCTTTGAAATTCCCACGAATCATAACTTTTTTACAGAGGCAGCCGTCAGGCAATTCGCTGGGAGATGGTGGATATGGCAAATCCGGATCCCAATAACGTGGGCCATCCGATGGGTAAGTAATTGTAAATGGTTTATCACAACCGTTATCACAGAATGCCTTAACACACGCAGTACCTTCATCGATGGATGAAGTGGGGCCCTTAATAATATCAGGTATACTTTCTATATTTTCAACATCAGGTTTCGTCGTGGGTAGTTTACTTGGGTCAGGTATAATGAATTTTTTTGGATATTTCGTGTAGTAGTGCCCATTATTACTTGCACGTGCAAGACCATATGGATCAACCGCGCCAATCGGATTCCCACCCACATACCCATACGTATTCAGCCCACCCTCAAGCCCCATCGGATCACTGCTAATAAACCGCTTCAACTGCGGGTCGTAATACCGGGCCCGGTAATAGTCTAGCCCGGTGGTGTCGGTTTCGCGACCGGTGTATTGGAGGGCGTTCGCATCCTGGGGGCCGGTTTGGGCGGTTTCCCCGTACGGGCTGTAGCTATACGTGGTCTGCGTGACCTGAGTGTCATCGGTCAATGCCAGCACGCTGCCCAATGCATCGCTGAGGTAGGTGCGGTTGCCCTGGCCGCCGTAGCGGGCCAGCACTTCGTCTATGCGCAGGCCGGTTACATAGGTCGTGCCGATACCGGGGCCCTGCCATTCCGCGGCGGAAGAACGTCCTTCATTGATCGGTTACTTTATAACATAGTATTTTCCTAATTTTTAACTATCAGGAGATAGGCTAAATAATAGGGAAATTCTTCGTATGGCCGCATCAGGTCAATACCGACCCGATGCGGCTAATCACTAAATACACGCAGATATAATTTACTGACTTTCTAGTTAATACTCTCTACCCACGCTAGCTGATACGTTGTCATCAGCAATCCTATCTTACTTAACAGTTCGGTGTGATCACCAGCCAGTGATGCTATCAATATCTCGGCATGCATCAATTCTTCAATTGAGAATTTAATGTCGTCCGTGATAATTTGTTGTCTAATCAAAGCCTGTTGCACATTGACGATCGCGTTATCCAATGTCTTTTGCTCGCCTGGAGCAACAACCAGACTATTCAAGGTATCCATGACTGCTATACCCAATTGCTCCCGATTCGTTGTGACGTTCACCGTCAAGGTTTTGCTCACCAATGGACTGTAATCGACGCCCTGCTGTTGTGAGAGCGTAGCATTCACATCGTAAGCTCCTATGGCAGACGGCAGGCGTAGCAATGCCGAGAAGCTAGTGTGGTCGACATCCAGATGCCGATCCCAGATGGCTTCCTGTGCACTGAGGATCTGCCCACCGTCCAGCTCCAGGAAGGACATTCCTATTGGCAGGTGAGCCTCAAAACGCACGTCGATTGGCGGGTTGAGCTTGGAGGTATCCCAACGAATTTCCGTGAGCGCCGATGGCAGCGGCGTGGTCGTAACCGGCACCGCATACATCACGATATTATGCAGCGTATCGATCGCCCCCTGCGGATCCACGAATGCGGAAGGGTCAAACGTGACAAGCGCAACATTACCATTACCGTGCCGATTCAGAACCATCGCCGGGTGTGCGTTATCCGGAATTAGACTACCAACCGCGCTACCACCCTGAGCCTGTACCTGCAAACCAAAGCCACTGGTTGCCCATGTGCCTGCCTGGCTGGCCACACTACCCGTCAACACCACTTGGGTGAGATTGAGGATGACACCCGTGGTCGTGACCCCAAAGAACCGGTCCCAATCTGGCTTATCATTCCCCGGATTCGTTATGTTATCCGGATGGGTCTTGATCCAGGCCAGGCCAACACCCGAGGCAACAGTCGCCTGGATTTCCTCCGCCATAGCGTCATCGATGCTCAAACTCTCGGCACCCGTTGCTGTCTGTAACTCACCCAGCAGAATGGTTGTATAACGGCGGCTGCGTATGGCATTAATAAAGTCATCCTTAGTACGGACGACGAGATAATCCGCCTCAGCCGAACGGAAGGTGCTGTCGATCAGTGCGATGAACTGCGCATACGGATCACCACTGTTCGCGCCACTACCCGGTCCAGTGCAATCGGTGTCATAACCTACCATTCGGAAACCTGATCCGGTTGCTTGCGGATTACCGCTCATACGCGCAACACAATCCTGATTCAGCTTCGCAGGTAACCATACCAGCACGCGACCGTTATTCATCAGCTCCTCATGCACTTCACCAGTCACCACCTGTAGTGTCACAATTACTGTCGACCCCGTGTTACCTGCCTGATCACGCGCATTGACACTTATCGCGTTTGTACCAGCAACTAATGGTATTTGCACAAAGGTAAAGAGCCCCTGGCTATCGGCGACAAGTGTATTTTTATACGTACCCACACTCAGTGAAACACTTGCACCCGCCTCCGTAGAACCCTTCACATCGATGGCATTTACGGTCACTGTGGCCCCATCCAGCGGCGAAGTAATCGTAATTATCGGTGGTGTTTTATCGATGGTGAATTTCGTCAGCGTCGAGGTCACGTTGCCAGCGGCATCGGCTGCTGTCACCGTGAGCTGATAGACACCCTCAGCGATCACAGTTGTACCAGAAACAAACGGCTGACCGTTCAACGTGATAGTTGACGCTGTCAGATTTGTGTCCGTGATCTGAATGACCGGCACCACATCGACATTGTAGAAGCCGTTATCCTGCACGCCGCTAATCACAACGGCCGGTGCTGTCTTGTCGACAACAAAATGCAACGTTTGCTGTGCGCTGTTGCCCGCCTTATCGGTGGCCAACACAGCCAGATTATAGATGCCCTCTGTCTGTACCGGTGTTGCAGAAATGTACGCCACATTATTCAGTGTTAGGATGGCTTTATCCAGATTGGCATCGGTAACAATCACATTTGGAATGACATCCGTCTTGTAATATTGCGCATCCGCAATCCCCGTTATTGCAATAACGGGCGGTGTGTTATCCACCGTAAACGAACTGACCGACGTACTACCGGTGTTGTTCCAGGCATCGGTGGCGCGCGCTGCAATGGTATGCACGCCTTCTGCCAGGCCTTGCAACACACCACCGAATAAATTCTGTGCGGCATTGCTCACCGGTACCGCCACCCAGGCGGCACCATCCACACTGACTTCCACCGTTTTCACCAAGGATAAATCGTCTTTCGCGAAAATAGTCTCGGTGGCATCACCGCGACTGAAGCCATTGACGGTCGGCTGCCGTAGCACAACATTCGGCGGCGTCCGATCGACCACAGGGAAGCTAACGCTCGCCAGCGTCGCCGTGACGGTTGCCCCATTGGCGTCCGGCACATCCGCGCTCAGCACCACAGTATAGGTCTTTAACTGCAGACCCGCGGTTGTCAACACCACATTGCCGGTCGCTTGTGCGCCTACCGCAATATCCTGCACAGCCTGTTGCATCTGCAACGTGCTTTGCAGATCCGGATCCACCAAGGTAATGTGTAACGGCACTTGCGTTAAGGGCGTGTTACCCAGGTTGCTCACGGTGAAATTGACGGTCTGTGCCGTACCGGCAGCGGGCGCCTGCTCCGTCAGCGTCAACTTGCCACTTACCAGATTGGTCGAGGCTTGGATAGAGAACGCGGTACTAGCGGTGCTGAGTAACACACCGTTATTGCTGATCTCCAGTATTGCCTGATAGGAACCTGGTGCAGCAGCGCCATTCTTCCAATCCAGCGCGGCTGTACCCGTGGCACCTGGTAACAAATCACCCATGACTTGTTGATCCTGAGTCTGTACCACACCACTGGCATTTTGGATCCGCAGTACGCGTTGTGCGCCCGTGATGACCGCATTGCCGCCATAACTAAAGGTGGCAGCCACATGCACGTTGCTGTTCGCTGCATACACAGCTCGATCGGTCGTCAGTGTACTGGTGAGCGTACTGGCCGAGCCGATGCTAAATGCCGTACGCGCGTCGGAGACAGGTTGATTCGCTGTATCAAACACCGAGACATGCGCCTGATAGTCACCGGCAAAGGTTTTACCCGTATTCCAGTTGTTGGCTAGATTCACCGATTGTGCATAGGGCAACGCCACCACATCCTGCGTCGCCAACTTCTGTACCAGATAACCGGCGGTATCCTCAATCGCCACCTCAACGCGACCCGTGAAGGTATCGCCACTGTTGATCACGGCGGCGGTGACCTGCACGGTTTCCGCGGGCAGATAAGCCTGTTTGTCCGTCACAATCCGCGCCTCCGGTTTGGCGGCGCCAGCAATGTGCACCGTGCGGATCGCCAGATTGTTGGCTTCACTGACTTCCGGTACCTGATCCTGTGGATCAACCACCGCAACGATCGAGTAATCCCCTGCCAGCGTTGGCGCCGTCCAATCCGCTACCAGTACTTGACTACCACCGGCAGTGATCGGACTCAACAAATTGCCATCCAGCAATGTTGTCATTGCGCCAGCCGGATCAACCATGATTAATGACACGGCGGCGAATGGTGATGCCACACTGCCCTGGTTCTTCACCACCATTGTGATGCGCGTGGTTTCATTCGCCAGCGGTACCGCCGGCAGGATCGTGATGTCACTATCGGTAACCACCAGATCGGGGCGATCATTGACGTTATAGTTGACCACCATCGATGCCGATGACGCGCCGATGTTGCCACTAACATCTGTTGCAGATGCATTAAAGATGTTATCGCCCGGCGTTAGAGGTAGACCTTTGAATTCAATTCGGCCAGCGGGATTAACGCGATAATAGCCATTAGTATTTTGGGCATAGAGATATCCCGAATTTACCCAGGTAATGCTCGTATAGCCGGTTATCTCGTGGGCAACCCCAGACACCATATCGAGTATTACCGGTGTATAAACATAGGTATTTGCTACCGATTTATAATAAATAATCGACTGACCATCGGGTGACCAAGATGGGTCAGAATTTTTCATTGTGCCTTTTGTGATCGCCACAGAAGTGCCATCCGCCACCGCCCACTTCCACACTTGCTCTGTGCCATCGCGTAACGAGGTAAAGAGCACGACGCTGCCATCCGGTGACCATTGTGGAGTCGCATAGCCTGCCTGGGTATCAATGATTGTTTCAATACCGGTAGCAACGTGAATCACCGCATCCTGATACGTCGGGTAAGAATAGTTAATCGCAATCCGCGTGCTGTCAGGCGACCACTGTATCCCGGCAATATTCACCATCGATGTAGGAATGGCTCTCCATGTACCGTTTGACAAATCGATCACCCAAAACCCATAGGTGCCAGTCTGATTCGTCCCCACAATCGCTAATTGGGTTTGATTTGGCGCGAGTGCAAAACGGTTAATATTATTACTATACCCTGGCGATAAAAGCTTTCGATTTGTTTGATCCGCAATATGATACGCACTAATGACATTGGTATTTGTTGTTGAATCCCAATAATCATAAATGATCTGGCTGCTATCCGCCGTCCAATCATACCCATACACGTTTCCTGAATTAGAAAAAATACGCGTATCGGTCTGTGTCGCAATGGAATGCAAGACGAGCGTATTGTTCGTCGATGTTACCGTATATTGTCCATCGGGGGAGAGAAGACCACTACTAATGGCCAACACTTCATCCGTCACACGCGCCTGCGCTTGACCCGCCAGATAGCCATTTTGATAAAGCTTCACCATTGCGCCGGGTTCAGTACGACCTACCACATTGGTAAAGGCATCGGCGGTTTTATAGATCTTACCTGCCAGCGTCGGATAGTGCATTGTCACCACTGGCGCAGTCTTATCCTGCGGTAGACCGCTGGCTTCATTAGAGAGTACACCCGCGTTACCGAATGCATCCAGTGCCGCGACAACGTAGAAATACGTCGTGCCATTGGTGAGGCCGGTATCACGCTGTTGTGTCGACACGGTATCCGTCACCGGCTGATAAGGTCCGCCAGCAACCGTCGTGCGTAGGACACGATAACCTGCTGGAATTTGTCCTGCACTTGGGGTCCAGGCAAGATCCAGTGCGCCGCCGGCGGGTACCGCCGACACCACCAGATTGACCGGTGCTGGAAGTAGCGCAACGGCGACGGTTGCCGTAACGATATTTGACGCAACACTTTGGTTATTGGCTGCATCAAGCGCGGTCACCGTATAATGGTAGATACCATTTGGGCGGCCAGTATCAACATATTTCAAGTTAGTCAGATCGGTGATAGTACTAATCAATGTTCCATCACGATACAGCGCATAGTGTGTTGTATCGGTTGATGCACTGGCAGTCCAGATCAATGTAACGTCCGAGCCAAACACGGATGCACTGAGCGTGACCGGATCGGGAGCAGTGACATCGCCGACAGCTAGTTTAGCCTGGGCAGAAGGAATACTTTCAAACCCATAATTGTTCACCGCTGTGACGGTATAGTCGTGATTACCGTCCGGTGCGGTTTCGTTAAATATTGTTGTTGTCTGTAATGGTTCATACAACACAGAAACTTCTACAAGCCGAACTGGATCTCCTTGGCTAGGATACAGAGCCGAATGGAGCAATATACGAAGTTGATTCGTCAAATATGCTTCGGGTAAGTCAATGCTATTGATAAAATCTTTGTTATTGCGGACTTCTTTAATCGTTACCCACCCTTGACCCGACCAAGCTTGCAAGTCGTAATCTGTTGCACAGTAGTAACACACGCCATAATAACCACCCCAAGCCAAATTTATTCTGGTAATTAATCGTGACATTACTGATGATACTGCTAACCATTCTCCATCAAGACTCTGTGGTAATACATTTGGCGCCCAATAAGGATAAGCAGGATCATTGACCCCATCGACGGTATTTGTAGGAGGCGCATAGGATCTCGCACTGGATGCAGAGGCGCTCAATCCTGTGACGGTAGTTAGTGGTAATAAAGACAGAGTATTGCGAAATACGCGGTACCCAAGGATATTGGTTTCCGGATTAGCAGTCCAATTCAAGGTTACGTTATAACCTGTTGCACTCGCAGTTAACCCAGTTGGCTGACTCGGAGCTGTACCAAATATCACGGTCGTTGTCGTGGTCTTACTGATATTACCGACCGCATCGGTCAGGTTCACGCTAAAGACGTTATCGCCGGCAACCAGTGGTAAACCACTCCAGTTAAAGTTTCCCGTCGCATCAGAATTTAACGAAGGCAATGATGCTGTACCGGCAGAGGTCAGCACCGTGGCATTGACGATCGAGGCCGGATCACCTTTACCCTGCACGTTTACCACTGCATTCTTGGTCGGTGTATAGGGCTGTACGACGACCGGCGTATAAACCTTAGCAACGGTTTCTGCTGACGGATCAGCCAGGTTACCGGTCTGATCGACTGCCGTGACGGTATAGTGATAATTGCCATCGGCAACACTTGCATCCACATAATTTACCGTAGCCACCGGCGTTGCGGTTATGCGTACCGTGGTGCCGGTATCACTGCGACGATCGATGTAATAGCCAGCCAGATCGGTTTCGGTATTGGCTGTCCAGGTCAGACTCACATCACCGCCATTCACCTTGCTCTTCAGACCCAGCGTCATTGACGGACGCGTCACATCAATATAATTCACCGTAATGGACGCGGGTGCCGGATCGATATGGGCAGCCAGATCGGTGGCGACAGATTGGAGTTGGTATGCGCCATAGACTAAACCCAGTTTTACTGGATCAAAATTGGTGGCATACGGTAACGTGGTTACCGGTGTACCCAGATTAATCCAGGTTGTACTGGCCGCGAGACGATACTGGAATTGCACTGCGGCAATATCGATATCCGGACTCGTGGCCAATACATATTGCGGTGTATCGAACTTCGCGTTCACGGCCGGTTGCGTGATGATTGTATGCGGTGGATGGGTATCAATCGTCACTTGTGCGCCATTCGATGGCGCACTCAGATTGCCGGCCTTGTCGATCGCATACACCAAATATGTATACGGTCCATCGGCCAGATTCGCATCAGGGTATTGTGCAGCAGCAACGGCGTACGGACGCAGATCGCCAACCAGGGTTCCTACCACATTGGCGAGGCGACCGTTACGGAACACTAAATAGCCAAGCAGATCGGTTTCGCTGTTTGGGTTCCAGTTCAACTGCACATTTGCGGCGGTTGGTGTTGCTACCAACCCAGTCGGTGCCGCCGGCGGCAGGTTATCTATAACAACAGACGCCTGATCCGTGCCGACGTTACCATTAATGTCTTCGGTCTCGAGCGTGATGATGTAGCCCGCACCTTCGACCAAGCCCAGTGTGTTCCATTGGAATAACACATCCGACTGGATCGGTACCGGCGAACGCCGCAGTAGCAAACGGTTTGCTGGTGCGCTGCTGGGCGCGCTATACAAGCGATATTCTTTGAAATCACTCACGCTATAGGCAGTGCCTTTAATATCAACCAGCCCGCTGGCCGTTGTCGCCGACGCCGGTGACTGAATTCGCGTGGTCGGCGGGGTGATATCCACTGTCACATTGGCGGGATCAGATTGCGTACTTTCCCAGCCGGCTTTATCCAGCGCTGTAATGGTATAGACGTGCTGGCCTTCAGCAACCGTGAGATCAATATAGTTTGCCACCAATACAGTGGCCGTTGTGATGCGCGTACCGTCGCGATACACCGCATAACCGGCGAGATCCGGTTCGGTGTTGGCAGTCCAGGTTAATTGAACATCCTGACGGTTTTGTATCACGGCCTTTAACCCCGTGGGTTTGGCCGGTGGTTGCGTATCCACGGTGAGCTGCACCAGAGTCTCGCTATAATTATCCGCTTTATCTTTCGCCGCGAGGCGCACGGTATACACACCATCGGGTGGCAATGCTTGCCAACTAATTAATTTACCACTCGTCACTGGTGCTGTGCCGGCACCAATATCGGACCAACGCGTGGAGGTGCCCTTGGCACCCGGGGCAATCTCGAGCAGGTAACTCGCCAGATTGGTGTCCACCACACTGCCACTGACATCCAGCGGCTGCCGCACATAACTGCCATCAACTGGCGCAGTGACAGCAACAGTAGGCGCAGTATTATCCACGGTAATCGAAATACGCTTTTCACCGATTAAACCGGCCTGATCAATCGCGCGGAATCGCAGCGTGTATACGCCATCGGGTACCGTCGTGACATCCCAAACTTTTAAGACCGCCGGTAACGGCAAACTCGTGCCGCCTGCCAGTGTGGTCCAGGTCGTTGGTGCCGTGCCACTGCCGTAGTCCAGCGTGTAACTTTTTAGATTTTTCTCATCAAGCGTACCAAGGATATTTACCGCTACCTTCTTGATGCCGAGCATACTGCCATCGGCAGGTGCGCTGATGTCTACTTTGGGTGGCGTGTTGTCGACGCTGAATGGGATCACGCGATCCACTTTATTTTCGGCGTCGTCCTGCGCCTCGACACGGATCGCGTAACTGCCTTCCGGCAAGCCGGCCAGACTACCGAGCACGGCGTTGCTGCGTACCAACGTACCGCTATCGAGCACATTCCAGACCGGTGCGGCCGGTGAATTGGTCAACGACACGGTGTAACTGGTCAAATGCAGATCGGTTATGCTACCCATCACACCGCCGGTGGCGGTGACAAAGCCATTCACCGGCCGGGTGATATCCACCAACGGCATGGTGGCATCCAGCACGACGGTGATCTTCTCGTCTTGTTTGACTAAAGGATCGCTCGTTAACGTGGCGAGCAGACCAATGGTATACACGCCATCTGGCAATAACTGAGCGGCGCCATCCTTGCCATCCCAATTAAAGGTGCTGCTACCTTTGAGTGTGCTCTGTGTCGTTGCTAAGGTGCGACGAATCGCGCCTTGCGCATCCTGCACTGCCAGGGTAATCGCAGCATCTTGATCCAGACTCACACGGATCGCGGTGGATTCGCGTCGGCCATCGCCATTGGGCGAGAACGGCGTCGGTGTGGCTTCCAGCGCCGAGATAATATTCAAGCGGGTTTGCAGATTCACCGGAATCAACACGGTGCGTTGATTGCCGGCCGCATCAATACCAATCACACGTAGTGTATACGCGCCGGTTAAACCATACGTATTCCAAGGTACGATGACACCGCTGGAGACATTGCTGGCACCGCTCTTTAAGCGTATCCAAGCATCGGGTGCAGCACCCACACCATAGTCAATCGTATACCCTTGCAGATGCAGATCATCGATTGCACCCTGCACTTCGACAATCAATGGCAATTGCGAGGTACTCGTCGGATAGGCCACACTGATCGCCGGTGGCGTGTTATCGACTTCAACATAACGCACTAGCTTGGCGACGTTGCCACAATTATCGGTGAAGGTTATCTGAATACCGTATTTGCCATCAAGCACCACACTGCCCGCATCATCGCGGCCATCCCACTCGCTATTGGAGGTGCCGGCCAAGGTCGTCAGCTGTTTGCCGATACTGCGCAGACTGCTGCCGATGAGTTGCATCTGGCCGTTGGCATCTGGACCGGTAGCCTGATACACATCGATATCCACTTTGGCGGGCTCATCCACCGCATAGGTGATAACAACACTGTCGGCAACCCCATCGCCATTGGGTGACATGATCGCGCGATCCAAGGTTTCACTGGTGCCAACGACCGCGCCATCGAACTGGAATGTCCGAGTAACACACTGTTGGTGACCGCCCCAGTCATACACACGGAGACGCGTCGTCAACGTGCCGGTCTGATCGAATACGGCGGACAGCGGTCCACTGAAGGGCATCGCAAGATGGAACTTGGATCTATCGGCCAGCTTCGGATCGGCTTCGCCGTTGGCCTTGGCGATCGAATTATAGGCGTAATAACTGCGTGACTTATGGAACAGCGACAAGGTGGTTTCACCGGTCGTGCTGCTATCCATTTCATAGTGTAAGCCGTTGGCATCGCTGATCGTGCCTTCTAACGTCACAACATTACGCGTCTTGCCGTCTTTGCCGACGACAGGCACGCCACACACACCCTGCGCTTCATGCGGATAAGTGATATCCACAACCGGCGGTGTGTGATCGACGATCACGGTGATATCCCGTGTCACGACTTCGTCATTAATATTGGTTAGCTCGGCTTGATATTGCAGCGCACCATCGGGCAATGCCGAGGTATCCAGCGTGTATTCATATGGATAGTAGCCATTTTCATCGGCCGGCTTAGGCACCGACGTAGGCTGATTCACGTTAAATACAATATCTTTACCCACCACGGGAATCTGGTGCGAGAGCGTCAACAATTTTAATGGCGCATCGCTGGCGAGCGTGGTTGGTGCAAGGCGGATCTTCACCTGATTGGGCGAGGAATCGCCACAGTTGCTGGCGAATTGCACTTGTACATCAGTCGACAACTTCAGACACGGTACGGTAAATGGAACGGAACCGGTACGACCGAGCTCTGGTTTCACGCCATACACATCCGGCTCACCGTACAACACGATATAGCCGGTGTAGTGCATGCAAGATTGCAATTCTTTGGTGCGGAAAATAAAGGTGCCATCAGGATACGCGAAGGTATCGACTAACCGATCGGCAGCGTAACGGGCATCGTCGCTACTGTGTGCATACAGCTGTACTTCACTAATCGGTGTTGACAGTTTTTCATCGCCCCATAACACGTATTCGTCAGATCCAAGTGGTGTCTTCAACAACGGCGCGATGAACTGACCCCAGGCCACGGGATCATTGGCGCTGGTGATCCAGCCTTTAAAGCTATAGCCACCAATGGCAACCTGGAAACTATTGGATATATGTTCAACGCCTGACGCATCGAGCGCGCGCAAACGCACTACGTAGCGTTGACCACCTTCCAGCCCGGCTAAATCCCACACGGCATCCATCGTATGATTGGGTATGCTCGGTGTCGTTAATAACTGTGGCACATCGACTTTGCTTATGGCCGTGCCGGTAATGGCCTTCTCCGACCAGACCGATGTCGCCGGTTTACGGTATTGCACAAAGATCTGCGCCAACGGACTAGTGATGGTTTCGACCACGGCCAATCTGGCCTGGGTCGGGGCCAGTGTCGTAGACAATCCCGTGCCACCGTCCTGTTGTGCCATGGGCACATACAATACGTTATCGATCAGTTTGAATAACCCGTTATAGGCAACGAGCGCCTGGAATGCGACCGGATCGTAGGCCTTGCCTTTTGTTTGTTGGTCCTTAATCCACTTTGAAATGACCGGATTAATTTCAAAATTTCCGATCCTGGCAACGATCAATTCCTCTTTCCCCGGGCCGACGGTAATAATAGTCTGGTTACCGGCCGCATCATGGGCGGTCAACTTGAAGGATTGATTGACGAATTTATCCAGGTCCAGCGCCAATGGCGGACAGTTCAGACAACCTTTGGGCTGCAAGCCACCCTTGCCGGTTTCCACCGGATCGGGATTATAAAATTCAGTCCAGGTCAGCGGATTCGCGCCACTACCGGTTTCCACCAGCGAGGAGGCGTAGTTGATGTCGGTCACGTTCCAACTCAATGACGGCACCACATTGACAAGTGATCTTGTGGTTTGTTGTCCCGTGCCGGGGTCGATGCTGGTAACAACCAGTGGTTGATAAGCATCGCTGAGCGTCAGCTTGGTCACTGGCAACGTGGTGTCGACCGTAATATAGAACTCATAGTTCTGCACCGTCATGCGATACACGCCATCGGCCACAGGCAGGCCCTTGTCATCGCGGCCATCCCAGATCACATTGGCTTCCACACCGGTTACCGAATGGTCGCGCACGATGGTGCGCACACGATCGCCGGTTTTATTATAGAAATTGAATTCCAGATGCACCGGATCGAGCACGCGGTAATGGATCGTAGCGGTATCCTGAATGCCGTCACCATTGGGCGAGATGATCGCCGGGGTGCGATACAGATCGGTAATGCCGGGCGTATCGGACCAGGAGACACGCTGGATAGTTTGGCGTGTATTCCCGGCTAAATCCTGTACGGTTAAGCGTATAAAGTAACTGCCAGCCGCCGGTGGCACCCACGTTGTGAACAGATCATCGAGTATGGGGGTATTGGATGCCGGCACCACCGGCTGCCACTGAGCCGGTGTATCGGCATTGGCATATTCCAATTGATAACTGCTGAAATTCAGATCCGACGCGGTACCTTCTAGACGGATTCCGCCGGAAGTGGAGCGAATCGCACGTAAATCGGCGGTAAGATTTAATAACGATTTGAACGAGAAGGTATCCTGACTTCCTTGATTATAACAACGGCTGGAGGGGTCATAAGCATCCTTGCTGGACGTAAACAACATTTGACGACCTGTAGGAGAAAATCTGAAATTATTAACCTGTGTCGCAAAACTATCATACATCCCAGTAAAAATCGGCGACATTCGATTTTGTTCGTCCAGACGGATACCGATTAGATCCTGAGCGTAACTAAAATTATTTATGTTGTTATAGTAGTATGAATAATTACGATAGAGGAGTGATCGCTCCCCCGGTATCCAATAGATGTCATTATTATTTATTAAATCTATTTGTGATGACGAATTGATCATCGCGGCTGAGCCATAGGCATGGAATGCGATTTCCAACGTATCGCCTATAGATGCACCAATATCTGTTAACGCAACTTTAAACTCATAATATTTATGCGTGTAGCTCACCTTGCCGGTCTGGACAAAGGCAACCATACCATTGGTCGAATCTTTTGCTGTGACACGATAGGTTTTCCAGCCATTTTTCGTATTGATACGCAGATCTGCCCAGTCGCTGTCGTCTTCATCATTATCAACGGTAAAATCCAGCGCGGCATATAGGTACTGAGCATCACTCTGCACATAGCCATAAACATTGCTTGCCGGATGCCCCGTATTTGGACGCGAGTAAACCTTGAATAGCGGATCAATCAGGTTGTCTTGCGCAGTCTGTTTACCATCCACTACCATCGGGCGATCACCTGAAACCACATAGTTATAGACACGACCAGCTTCGGCAGGATAGCTAAATGGGATAAGGTCAGTGCGTTTGCTAAATGATTCTTCATTTGCACCTAGCGCCAGTTCAATTCTTGCGCCAGGTTGCACATCCCACGCCACTTCCATTTCGGCTTCATGTAATGCTGCTACTTCGTTGTCACGTGCCACGACTTTATTCAGGATATCTTGTTGAGTCCCCAGATGTAGTGCACTCACAGGCGCTAGCCGCCTGCCGTCAACCACCAGTGATACATCATCGACATGGGCGGCTTCTTGACCAACCTGATGTAAACGTACGCGATATTTACCTCCTGATGCTTGCAAGTACTTGCTCAAATCGACACGTTTTTCCTGATAGTACATTCCATAATGTAAGACACCACGTTCCTGCCACTGCGCACCATCCCAGGTCGATATATGATAAGAATAACATCCATAATTTCGGGCCACATAGGATGCAAAATTCGCGACCTTAGTCAATTTCCTGGTATCAAGATCAATCGTATAGATTCCACCACCTTCGATTAGCCTACCATCCAATCCATTGGCACATTCATCAATTATCCGATTCGCGCCGACGGCGAATTCATGATTACTACTACTCCATGTTGGCGATTTCAGAGAAATTGCAGTCCAAGAAATATCCGCAGTGATTGGGGCATCGTATGTTTGCAACGTAATGCCATTTTGATTGAGCACTAATATCTTGTGAGCCGCATTGTCCAGCAGAACAAATCGCTGACTATCTGGCGACCATGCAATTACATTCGATATATAATTATAGTAATAAAATGGAGCGGTTATGCTGGCAGGGAGTAATGTATCTTGGCCAGTTTTTAAATCAATTAAATGAATTGAATGATCACCATAAAATACCAGAATAACTTTGGTTACATCTGGTGAGAAGTAGTAATCATAGCCATTAGCCGCCAGACTTGCGCCGTTATATATTATCTGCCCCACTGAACCGGCAACAGTAGATGTAGATATGATTTTAAAATTATAATTATCGGCCGCATCGCGATATATTTCATACACAACCTTGCCGTCATTGGACATTTTTCGATCGGCATTATTCCACAAGGTAGAAGGGGCTCCGGTTATTTGATACGGATTCTTCCCATTCCCATCCATAATCCACTCTGAATTCAGCGTGGCATCGGCACCGTTAAATCGTTTGAATCCAATGTGTGAGCCATCTGGTGCAATAACCAGATCATTAGCAATTGTATATTGAGGATTAGTAGGGCTATTTACGAATGGTAATAAATTGTCAGCTAACGATCGAATATCTCCACCCGCACCGTTTATGCTGAACACGCCATTGAAATACGGGATAGTTGTTCTGTTGTTAGACATCGATGTTGTTAAAAATATCTTTTCATCATCCTGCGTAATCAAGAAATTTTCGTAGATTGGTATATCACACGTTAAATTGCGAAAACTACCGTATTTCGTTTCCGCCGCATCCAGCAACGACGAGCGATTGGTATCGAGGATCACTTTGACTTCACCGGCGACCGCGCCGCTGCTGTCGCTGACGCGTAATTTGTACGGACCGTCTTGCACCAGGCGGCCGAGATCGTCCAAACCATCCCACACCACGCTGTTGGCGGCAGTATTATTCAATGCGCCGCCGCTGAAGCGGCGTACGACCGCATTACGTTTGTCGACGGCATCCACGTGCAGATTCGATGCGCCACCGAGACGAAAGAAAAATTCGGTGGTGTCTTTGACGCCGTCGCCATTGGGCGAGAAGTACAGATTGCTGACGTAGAAATTGCCGTCTTGCACCGCGAGGTCGCGTTGCGTGGTGTTATTGGTTTTGTTACGTTCCAGAATCAGATTGGCCGGATCCACCTGGATCACGATGGGCCGGGTGGCGCTGGCCGCAACGAGAGTCAGATTGAAATTCACCGCGCTGGTACTGTGGCCGGCAATATTCGGAATAATTTGATCGGCACCGATTTGCGCGCCCCCGGCGGCGGGGTCGCCATCAAACGCGCGCACCACCACATTGGCGGCGGCTTGATCGCCTAAGTTGTTCACCTGCGCGGTGATCGTCAGCGTATCACCGGCACGTGGGAAACCGGGTGTGAAGGTGATGTCGCCGGTGGTAACGGCCAGATCCGGCAGGCTCAGTACGGTCAACACATTGAAGGCGCTGTTGTCGGTCTTGCTGAATTCGGTAATGGTGTTGGCCGGATCGACCACGACAAATAATAATTTGTCACCGGGGTTGGGCACGGCCGTCCAGGTTGTCGTGACGGTGCTCGATGTATTGGGGGCAAGCGTCACAATGGTTGCGCTGCCGAGCAACGTACCGGTGCTGGGATCGCCCAGATAGAACGACACGGGAATATTGCTGGCGCTGGTCGAACCGGTATTGCGAATTATGGCGCTGAGCACGACATCATGCCCTTCCAAACCGAGTACCGGTGCGAAGCTTAAATCTTTGTAGGTCACGACTAGATTCGGGCCATTGGCGACACCGGTGCTGATACTCAATGTGCCGGTGTTATTGGTTTTATCTGCTTCGGGGATCAACGCGGCCGGATCGAGTTGCGCGCTGAAGTTCACCGTGCCGGTTAAATTCACCCGCCAGGTCACAGTCTGCACCGTGCTCTGCCCGGCGGGGAGTTGCACGGTGTTGGTCCATAATGTTTGCGTGGTGTTGCCGTCGGTCACGGTATAGACCACCGCGGCCGCCGGCGCATCGACGGTGCCGTTATTGTGCAGCGTTATTTTGAAAGTGACATCATCACCGACCAATGCTGGATTTTTATCGACGCTGATATCGGCATTGCTCACCGCCAGATCCACGCTCGGCGCGGTCGATACACTGGCGGTTGCAGTATTGTTGGCCTTGTTGGTTTCGGTGATCAGATTATTGGGGTCCACCTGCACGGTAAAATTCGTGGTGCCTGCAGTTGTCAGCAAGTAACTGAAATTCACCGCAACGCTGGAACGATTGAGAATATCCACCACCGTGTCCGCCCCGATGGTTTGATTGCCGGCCGGACCGGTCAACAACAGCACGTGCACGCCGAGCGCATCGCTCATACCGATGTTGCGTACCGTGGCGGCGATGCCCAAGGTGCTAGGCAAGCGCGCCGGTTGTGCCGGAATCAGCGTGATGTCCGGTGTGGCGATCGCCAGATCGATCCCCGCCGCTGCGCTGAGTACGGTAACGTTAACGCTGGCCTTGTTATCCAACTCGCTCATTTCGGTTTGGGTATTGTTCGGATCCACCACGGCAAACAGCGTGTGCTTACCGGCTTTATTCAAACTGTCCCATAGCGGGCTAAACGCGAACGACACGCCCGGTGCAATGACCGGTACCACGATGTCCGGCCCGATGGCCGTGCCGCCGCTGGCGGGGTCACCATCATACACGCGCAACACCCCGGCCGGGGTCGCCAGGTTGGAATCATTCTTTATATATATGGAGAGTTTGACCCGGTCACCGTCATTGACGCTGGTGGGGGTGGCGGTGATGCCGGTGAGATTCCAGTTCGGGTAATTAAATTGCTTTAAGGTGGAGACCGCCACCGCAGTGGCGTAGACGCTGCCATCCCAACTGCCATCGGCGCCCTGGCGTGACATTAAATACGCGGCGGCCGCATCCGGCAAGATCTGCGCGGTGCCATCGATGGCAATCGCAGCCTGCAAAACATTAGCGGTATCGTGTACGGTACTGGGACTATCCCCGAAACCACCGTCGGGATTTTGTTTGCTCTTTAAAAACGCCAGCGCGGTGGTAGCCGCGCCGCTTGGTAGATTAATCGCCTTGAGTGCGCGCAACACGGTTGCGGTGACACTGCTGCGACTGGGACCGCCCACCACGCTACCCCAACCGCCATCGCTGTTTTGCGCGGCAAGCAAATATTGACCGGCTTTATCAAGCACGGCGGGCGTCACGCCATGACCGGCTAACGCCAATACCGCCAAGGCGCTATCCAAGGCATTGCTTTGATATCCCGCGCCCAGTCCCCAACCGCCATCGCTATTTTGCAGCGTGACTAATTGATCTCGCTGCACGCTGCCGTTTTGTCCGATGTCCGCCAGCAGGCTCGCCTGCCGCGCCAAGTAATCGGTATTGGGCGAGGGATTCTGGTTCAACCAGCTCAAGGCGCTGCCGCTACCGCTGAAACTGCCATCGAGTTTGCTCAAGGTCGCCAGTGCGATGGTAGTGTCGCGTTGCCGTGTGGTGTCTTTATCGTTCCAGTAACCTTGCGCGGTTTGATGGCTGCGCAACCAGGCGAGGCCTTCATCCAGATTGGCCGGGGTGGTGCGTGCGCCGCTGCCGATCACGGTACCGGGGGTGCCGGTGGTTTCGGTCGATAAGGCTTGCGGATATACCTGCGCCACCGCGCGACCGGCAGTGAGGATCGCAAAACGCGTCATGAACGCATTGCGGATATTATTCAGTGCGAGGATCTGCGCGTCGCTGACTTGATCATTGGGGCCCACCAAGAACACAAAACCCAGGCGGAATTCTTTTTGCGCCGTCGTGGCATCGGGCACGCGTGCGCCTTCGGCGCCGATGATGTCGTTGATGCTGATGGTACGCGGTGTACCGCTGACGGTGACGTTGAGTTGCGGTAACTGGGTTTTGTCGATCGTGGGATTATCGATCAGCGTGAACGGCGGCACTTCGGCGGCCTTATAAAAACCCATCAAATACAGATCCAACGGGCTGAAGAAGGTGCGCGTGCCCACGGCGCTGAACGTACCGTTGCCGTTATCGCGCCACTGCGCACCGTATTCCACCGAGGCATTGCTATTGAGCAGGAAACTCCAGTGCGCATCCTGCCGGCCGAGCAACGCCGAACTGATACTGCCGTCCGCCTGTTTGAAATGCACATACGAACCCCATTGATGCAGCATTTCGTGCGCCAGCACACCCAAGGTGTCATCGAAATTGGGATTGATCGGATCGGTCTGGTAGCGCGTCAACGCCGCCATATCGATGAAACCCTGCAACTTGCCCTGGCTGCCGAACAAGGCGCTGTTGTCGAATTGCGTCAGGCCGATGCCCTGCACCTTGTTCTGCACCATCCACTCGAATGCCAGCGCATCGCCGGTATTGAATTCAAAACTGGAAAACACCACCAGGAAGTCGTAATTATCCGGATGGGTGCGGAAAAATTCGCGGGCGATCACCGCGCGCGGCTCGACGTTGGCGACATTGGTGGCCAGCGACTTGTCGTAGTTGCCACCGAACTCGATGACGGAGATGTGATCGCGATCCGGCCGGGCCAAGGCGGTATAGGCGCCGGTGATGGGGAACGGCGACATCGGTCCGGAACCGTCGGCATACGCCGGCGATCCGCTCGTCAGTATCGTCACCAACACCGCGAACATCACAATGAGTTTGTTGATCCACTTGGTTTGCATATTCCCCACCCTGTCTGCTTTTATATTGTTACGCCCTGGTTCGGACGCCACGCTTCGTGCGCGGTGGTCTTCCACCCGCACGTCATTATTGTGTTGCCCTTGCCTCAAACCGTTGCCACCGCACACGGTACCATCGCCGGCACCAACGCGCCGCTGGGATCGCGTAACACACGGCTACCCACCGGGGCCTGTAAGTGCTCAATGATCGCCGCGTCAAAATTGGCGATCATGTTCACCTCATACACGCCATGGCGACTCAGATCGGCCATGTAGTCCGCGTCTTCATCCCCGGCCAAAAATCGCCAGCCGCTGTCTTGCGCATCGAGCGGCGGTTCGCGATACATAAAGCCGACCGGACAGCCATCAACGATCACCCGATCCGACGCCAGGCATTTGCCCTGCCCCGGCACCAGGGGCTGCATCGGTTTTTGTAACAACGCGAGTTCTTTATTCTTCCGCTGCATACTGCCTTCCATCGCAACTCCTTTTGCCAGCGCGCGCACCGGCCGGAATTCATTTCCGGACCGCAGTGGCACACGTGATTTGTGCAGATTCATGATTATTTTGTCTTGGCCTTGGCTTTGCCTGGGGTGGCCGGTTGACCCACCGTGACTTCGCGCACCACCGGCGGCGGTCCCTGACTGTCAAAACGCTGCACTTGCGTTTTCTCCCCGGGCTTATTCGACTTGATGATCCACGCGGTTTGTTTCACCGCCGGCTGGCCTTCCTTGCCGACGGTGTCTTCCACCACCAGTTTATCCGGTAACACCTGCAGCAACTTCGCCTGCGTGCCCGGCAAGGTGTCGCCGAGTTTCATCACCTGCAATTTTCCATCCGGGCTCTTCACCACCGCCCGTCCATCCAACGGCCCCACCGCCATGATGCTGAAATCCTCCAGCTTGGTGTCGGCCTGCGCAAACGGCGCAACCCACAGGCACAACAGGCCAATGGCGCGGAGGGTATTCTTCAATTCGGTTTTCATCGTAAGTACCTCGTATTCGTAATATAAGTCATTAACATGCCGATAGTTTGTGTCATATAGCGTTGATCGCAACGATACAAACACCAGTTAAATAAATCCGTCCCATTTTCTCCAAAATTGGTAACGGTCGTGCCTTGGGTCTTGCTGATTTGATTGCCGTTGGCGTCGAAGGCGTACACGACGTTGTTGGCGGTGTTGAGGTTGTCGGTGACCGCGGTGGCCGGATCGGTGGTATTGACCTCGGTGAGGAGGTTGCCCACCGCGTCGTAGACTAAATTCGTGTCAAACCCGTTGGCGTCGGTGCGCTGGGTGAGGCGGTTTAGGGCGTCGTAGGCCAGGCGGCGCGTGTGATTGAGCGCGTCGATCTCGGCGGTGCGGTTGCCGTTGGGGTCGTATTGATAGTGCGTGACGCCCAGCAGCGCATCGGTTTTGCGGGTGCGGCGATTAAGCGCGTCGTAGTTGAACGGAGTGTGGGGGGTAAGACCCTCGTCATTCGCCGCACGCTGCCCACACGCGATCACGCGCAATCCCGCTGCGGGAAGCAACGAGGTGACGCGATCAACGGTGTAGGCGGCAGCGGTGTTCATGTCAGTCGCGTGGATGACGTTATTCATACGGCGAGGCTCTCCAGCTTGGTGTCGGCGTGCGCCAATGGCGCAACGCACAGGCACAACAGACCGATGGCGCGGAGCGTGTTCTTGAATTCGGTTTTCATCGTTGCTTACCTCGTTAACTTGCTAACTTTCAGATACTCATTTCTATCGATATTCACTTTGTTTGTTCTTCATAGAGCCATATGAAACAAATCTACTTCTATTTTTCTATATCCCTCAAATACCAAATCAAAAACTCGAAGAACCCATTCCATCTTGGCTTTATCTTACCTGCCAAAAAATCAGTTCTATTCACTAATGCGAAGTCCCATATTTTTCCTGTTTTTATATCGTATAAGTAGGCACCCTCACCTTCAGTACTTGTGAAACAAATATAGTTATCTGGGATATCCCATACGTCATGAACAAACCTTGTCTCTGCTACAATTTCTGGGGTAGGGTCAGCAATATCATATATAACTTCGTCTGAAAGCTTGCTCCGACATGGTGGTGTTAAATAAGTTAGAAAAAACTCGGCAAATTCGCTATCTATTGGGATATTTAGATCTGCAAGTGCATTTTCTGCTGCCTTACGATCAATACGTTTTACATTGATTTTAAATTGTCCCATCAGTTTACTAAGTTCATCAGGAATCATGGTTTAACTCCTTTAGCTCTATCAATCCAATATTGACCGGGCTCTTTCTTGAAAAGATCTCGATCAACAGGAAAATCTGGATGCGGTTCACTACCATATGGATGGAGCGCTTCTCGACCTTCCTCTTTCTTTGCCTGATGTGTTGTTTTCGATAACTCATACAAAGGCCCTTGAGCATTCTGCCGAGAATGATGTAGATGTATTTCTACTGCCTTCCCATCCTTCATCACATATGGCGCAACACCTCGTTTAGCCCGTTCCAGATTTGTCTCGCCTCTAACCACTAACTTCCAATCTATTTCCTGTTGGTAAACCTTATAAGTATTCCCCGTTCCTTTTCCGGTAGCCTTCCATGTAGTTACAGACTTAAAGACACCCGGGTTCTCAGCAACCTCCCTGACACCTTCCTTAATCGCCTGCTTCTCAATCTCATGCTCGGCCAGCTTCACACTGCCTTTGGCAATAATCGCCCCGGCGGCCATTTTACCCACACCCGCCCCGCAGGCAGGCATACATACCTCTTCAATCACTTCACCGGTCTTTGCCGCGCCTTCCGC